>JAUNUH010000007.1 GCA_030538275.1 Flavobacteriaceae bacterium
AACCGGTTAGAAGCCTATTGTTATTTACATTAATTTACCGTCTTTGTAGATGCGGGTTTATTTTTTTATGACTTTAAACTGATAGTTTTTTCCGTGTTCTGATATATTTATTATATAAATACCTTTTTGTGGTAGTTGGATTTTTCGCTTGTCATGTACCTGAATTTCTTGCCCAGCCACATTGAAAATTTTGATTTGAGCATTATTTGAAGCTCCAGCAATATGGATTAGGTCTTGAGTTGGGTTGGGATAGATTTGGATTTGGCCGCTAGTAACTTCGTTGGTTGAAAGTGTATCTGGCCATGTGTTTTCTGCAGATGGACCATTCCAGATAAGTGTTGCTAGATAGGGATTATCTATGAAAGGATTTCTGTTTCCTTGGTAAGTTTCAATAATATTATTACGATTAATTTCGTACTGTGAAACTGGGTCTTCTGCATTCCATTGGAGGAAAATATCTGGCATATCGGCATGGAATGAATTATTTCCTTGTCCTACAAAATTGGGATTCCACTGTTCACCGTAATGTACATACATATACATAATAATACGTGCAACATCACCCTTCCAACGATCTCCAGGAAAGAAGTCTCCGTTATTTGTGATATATGACGGAGTTCCGCTGCCGGCGGCAAATTCACGATTTGCGCGCAATCCGTTCATTTCTACGTCTGATGCGCGTAGCATGTGTGGATCTGCGGTAGGTCCGCTATCATTTGAATTGGATTGATCGAGAGCTTTTGGAAAAACATGTTCACGGTTCCAGGTTTCGTCTGTACAGGGATTTCCGTTTCCGCAAGTTGCGTATTTGTTGCGCCACAAGTCATCATCGTCTTCTTGGTTGGTATTATCCCATCCATAAATGAGATAAACATTCTGGTTATCATCTGGTACCAAATCTGTTTGCTGCAAGATTTCCCAGACAAGAGAATAATCTACTGCGGTATGATGCGTATTATTGATATGGGCTGCAAGTTCATTTTTGAGCGCTTCATTTCTAAGTGTTAAATCCACGGGATTATAATATGCGGGTGCTGATTGAGCGTTTGCATTGATAGCGAATAGTATGAATAAAATCTGAATTATCTTTTTCATTTGGAAATGGGTTGATTAATTTTGCAAGGAGCAAAGTTAAAAATATTCTGTATATGCATCTATGGGAAGAACTTGGAATTTGTTTTAAATCTTATGGGCTAGGTCAGAAATATTTATTGGCCATGAGCGGAGGCTTGGACAGCACGGTATTATTTGATATTATGTTGCGATTGGGGTTAGATTTTTCTGTGGCGCATGTAAATTATGGTTTACGCGGTACAGCATCGGTTGCTGATGAAGAGTTTGTGCGCAAGTTATGTCATAAAAATCAAGTTCCTTGTTTCACAAAATCGGTGAATATTGAGCAATATCAACAAGAAAACAATGCTTCTGTGCAATTGGCAGCACGCAAGCTTCGATATGAATTTTTTGAAGAATTAAAGCAAAATATTTCTTATAATATCTTGATTACTGCACATCATATGGACGATAATATTGAAACATTTTTTATTAATTTATTGCGTGGAAGTGGCTTGCAGGGTTTGAAAGGGATAAAAGACTGGCCGAATATAAAACGACCTATGAAACATATTCGCAAACAGGAAATTCTGCGATATGCTCAATTATGTAAAATAACATGGCGCGAAGATGCGACCAATATGACGGACGCTTACTTAAGAAATAGAATTCGGCATCACTTGCTACCTGTTTGGCGTAATTTGGATGAGAATTTCGATAATCAGATAGCCAAAACTATGAAATTGCTTTCTGAAAGTGATGAAATCATAAATTTGTATATTTCTAATTTAAAAAAAGAAATTTTTATTTCATCAAATGATCAAATTTCTATAAAACTTCAAAATTTAAAAAACATTGAAAACAGAAGTGTTTTATATCATCTATTTAGCGAATATGGATTTGAACATCCACTGGAGATAGAGAAATTATTAGAAAGCGTTGAAAGTGCTGAAATTCAGTCTGCCACTCATAGATTTATTAAGAATCGAGAAGAAATTATTTTGATAAATAAAATGGTGGAAAAAATTTCCATTCAACAATTGAAAGATATTGAGACAAATCCGATTCAGAATAATTTGAAATTTACGGTGTTATTTTCTCGTCCAGATGATAATTCTGTATATTTTGATTTCAATAAAATTAAATTTCCGTTATCTTTACGCCTTCGACAAGACGGAGACATTTTTTATCCCCTTGGAATGGACGGAAAATCAAAAAAAATAAGTAAGTATTTTAAAGATTTGAAACTTTCCAAACCAGAAAAGGAGAAAACAGTATTACTGTGTGATGCCGCAGACCGGATTCTGTGGGTTGTCGGGAAACGATTTGATGGAAGATTAATAGCGAACGAAGAAACAACAAAATGGTTACAAATAGAAAAACTGTATTAGTTTTTTTACTACTTATATTAAATTTAACGGCCTTTGCCCAAATTCTGGATCCAATAAAATGGAATTCTGCCGTAAAACAAACTGGAGACAACAGTTTTGAATTGCAAATGACTGCCACTATGGAAGATAGCTGGCATGTATATTCTACCACTCAAGGAGAGGATTCTGGTGGGGTTGGTATGCCCACTGAGTTTACTTGGACCGAAAATAAAGATGTAAAATTTACCGGTGGTATTGAAGAAAGAGGAAAACTTCTAAATGTTTATAGTGAATTAATCAACGCCCGGGAAAAGTATTTTGCAGACAAGGTAACATTTGTTCAAAAAGTTACAGCATCTAAAGCCACTCGCGTTTCGGTTGAAGTCATGTATCAAGTTTGTAACGATGAGGGATGTCTTCCTCCTGATTATAAAACTTTTGAATTTGCGCTTAATCCCAAACTGCCTACAGTAAGTAGTAATGAAAGTCAAGGGCTGGTTGCGGCTCCCGAGGCATCTCAAAATTTAGTGGATTCAGAGTCTTCAACACCAGAAGTTGTAGATTCAAGTTCAGGAATTAATTTACCAAATCCTGTTTTGGGAATTGATTCTACTGTATCGGATACATCAAGCATTACATCCGATACGAATGATTCTACAAAGGAAGTAGATGTTCGAAATCCGGGCGAAAAACGTAAAGGAAATTTTTGGGAGATTTTTATATTTGGAATGTTGGGTGGATTTGCCGCACTATTAATGCCATGTATATTCCCCATGATTCCATTGACGGTGAGCATGTTTACCAAACAGTCTAAATCTCGTGGAAAAGGCATTACCAAAGCCATTATTTATGGGGTTTCTATAATTGTGATTTATGTATTATTGGGCTTGGTGATCACAGCAATATTTGGCCCATCTGCCTTGAACGCGCTTGCAACCAATCCATGGGTGAACATAGCGTTTTTTATACTTTTCATCATTTTTGCCATTTCCTTTTTTGGTGCTTTTGAAATTACACTACCATCATCATGGGTGAACAAGGCAGATCAAGGCGCAGATAAAGGCGGTATGATTGGGATTTTCTTTATGGCTTTAACGCTAGTTTTGGTTTCCTTCTCATGTACAGGTCCCATTATCGGTACATTGTTGGTAGAATCTGCAAGTTCTGGTGCATTGCTGGGACCTGCCATTGGAATGTTTGGATTTGCATTGGCTCTTGCACTACCTTTTACGTTATTTGCCATATTTCCTGGGTGGTTGAATTCTTTACCTAGTTCTGGTGGCTGGTTGAATACGGTAAAAGTTTCATTAGGATTTGTTGAATTGGCATTTGCATTAAAATTCTTATCCAACGCAGATTTGGTTTGGCAGTTGCATTGGCTGGAGCGTGAAATATTTCTTTCGATTTGGATTGCTATTTTCTTTGTGATGGGTCTGTATTTATTAAATATATTCAAGGTTTCTCATGATTCTGACACCAAGCAAATTGGTTGGCCACGACTTATTTTTGCCATTCTCACATTTGTTGGCGTATTTTATATGTTACCTGGATTATGGGGTGCTCCATTGAAAATATTTAGCGGATTGACACCTCCCAAGAATTATTCTGAATCTCCTACGGGTTTTTTCGGGAATGCTTTGAGTGCTAATTCCACTGCAGAATTGCCTGAGAATGCTCATTATGGACCGCATCAAATTCCAGCATTTTATGATATAGAAGATGCGTTTGCGTATTCTAAAAAAGTTAATAAGCCCGTTATGATTGATTTTACAGGAGACGCGTGTGCTAATTGTCGTAAAGTCGAGGATAATGTTTGGGCAGATCCGCGTGTTCAAGAAAAATTAAGAAACGAAGTTGTTCTAGCCTCGTTATATGTGGATCGTATGGTAAAGTTACCCCAAGAAGAACAAGTTTACTCTGAAGAAAAAGGAAGGAATTTGAGAACCATTGGTGATAAATGGTCAGCCTATCAAATCAAATATTTCAAATCAAATTCACAACCCTTATATATCATTGTAGATGAAAATCTAAAACACATGAATGAGCCTATGGGCACAGAATTGAATATTGAGAAATATCTTGAATGGATGGATGCTGGAATTGAAAATTTTGCGAAAAAATAAATTTGAAAAATTAATCTGATTTGGGATAAATTTTCAATTTGTCAGATTATAGATTTAATTTTTAAAAAGATAAATCCTTTTTATTTCTTATTAAACTGATATTAGGATTTGAGCTCTAATGACTTTCTTTTTTGTCTCACCTTTAAAATTTGATTCAAAACCACTACTAAAATCATTGCTGTAGCTGCGAAATAAAACAATGGAGACATTTTTTCGGATTCTCCAAAGATGAAATATGCGAGAATGATGCTATAAATTGGTTCTAAATTTACCGCTAAAACCAAAGAATATGGGCTAATATGCTTCATAAGTGCCACAGATTCTATCATAGGAAAAGCGGTAAGTGCAGACCCGAGTATAAACAACCACAACCAATCCAAGGGTTGAACATCAATATTTTGTGGAAAAGTTCCAAAAAAAGGTAATAAAATTAGAACTAAAATAAAAGCTCCTACCAATTCATAAAACATGAGTACACGAGGCTTGTTCTGCGAATCTTTTTGCAGTACGCCATTCAAAACCGTCATCAAGGCAGAAAGAAAAGCACAAAGAATTCCTAAAATAATACCTAGCAAATACTCTGGACTAGCTCTGAAAATCAACCACAAACAAGAAATCACAATTAAGGCCAAAATGATTTCTGAAGGATTAATTTTTCGTTTGTAAAATACGGGTTCTATGAATGCCGCAAAAAGTGCACCTGTAGAAAGTGTACTGAGGGCTACTGAAACATTGGACACCTTGATGGCCGAAAAAAACAAAATCCAGTGTAGTCCGATGATAGAACCAACAGCAAAATAAGTGAAAAGTTGTTTTTTAGTTACTTTGAGAGAAATTCGTAAAACTTTGAGTACTATAAAAATAGATGCAATTGCAACTAAGGTGCGCCAAAAAACCAAGGGCAAGGCTTCCAATGTAATGAGTTTACCCATTATTCCTGTAAAGCCCCATAGCAAAACGATAAAATGTAATCTAAGTTGGGTCTTGAACATAGCACAAATGTAGTATAATTTATAGCCTGATTTTTACAAGAGCTTAATCTCCTATTGAAATGAAAAAAGCCCGAAAAAACGGGCTTTAAGTAACTTAAATTTATGATTATCTATTGGAAATATCCACGTAATCTCTGGTTGTTGCGCCTTGATAAACCTGTCTAGGTCTGCCAATAGGTTCTCCGTTCTGTCTCATTTCTTTCCATTGAGAAATCCACCCAGGCAGGCGACCCAATGCAAACATTACTGTAAACATTTCGGCAGGAATTCCCAATGCACGATAAATAATTCCTGAATAAAAATCAACATTAGGATACAATTTTCTTTCTACAAAATATTCGTCACGCAACGCCACTTCTTCCAGACCTCTAGCCAAATCCAGTACTTCGTCGTCAATTCCTAATTGATCGAGTACATCATCGGCAGCCTTTTTAATGATTTTTGCTCTTGGGTCCATATTTTTGTAAACTCTATGCCCGAAGCCCATTAGCCTGAAGTTATCTTCTTTGTCCTTGGCTTTATCAACCCATTTTTGCAATCCACCACCATCTTTTTTGATCATTTCCAGCATTTCGATTACGGCTTGGTTTGCACCACCATGTAGTGGTCCCCAAAGTGCAGAAATACCTGCAGAAATCGAAGCGAATAAACCAGCATGTGATGAGCCCACTAGTCTTACCGCAGAGGCAGAACAATTTTGCTCGTGATCGGCGTGTAGAATCAATAATTTATCAATTGCATTAACAATTACCGGATTGATTTCAAAATTATCATCTTTTTTGAACATCATTTGGTAAAAATTAGTTACATAATCTAGACTTGTATCTGGTTTTACAATTTCTAGATTATTTGATTTGCGATAAGTCCATGCGCACAAAATATCGAATTTAGCGATAAGTCGGGCTGCTGCGTGGTACATATCGGTATGCTTTGATGGGTCAACACTTTTGGGGTTGAAAGCTGTGAGCGCACTGGTAAGGGAAGCTAATACGCCCATTGGGTGAGCTTCACTAGGAAATCCGTTAAGGATTTTTTCTACCCTTTCATTTACAAAATTATATTCGTTCAAAGTACTTTTCCAGTCGGCAAGTTGTTGTTGATTAGGCAGTTCTCCTTCCAACAACAGGTACATTACTTCTACAAAAGTAGATTTTTCTGCCAATTGTTCGATTGGATATCCTCGATATAGTAGTTTACCCTCTTCTCCGTCTAGAAAAGTAATATTACTCACACAAGACCCCGTATTTTTATAACCTGCATCAAGTGTAATCAATCCAGTTTCGCCTCTTAATTTAGAAATATCAACCGCAATGTCTCCCATCGTTCCTTCCACAATCGGGTATTCATATTGTTGTCCATTGTATGTTATTGTAACGGTATTTCCCATTTTATTTATTATAAATTTGGTTTAAAGATAGTGTTTATAAGCTTTTTTAAAAAATAATTTTTATCAAAAATAATTATAGATTCATAGGTAAATTAAACCAATACATTGAACGCGGCTTCACCTGGAAATATGGCCGTTTCGCCCAGCATTTCTTCAATTCTTAGTAACTGGTTGTATTTTGCCATACGGTCTGAACGTGATGCAGAACCGGTTTTGATTTGCCCGGTATTGAGCGCTACCGCCAAATCGGCGATAGTAGCATCTTCGGTTTCGCCAGATCTGTGAGACATTACGGCCGTGTAACCCGCATTTTTGGCCATTGTAACTGCATCAATCGTTTCTGAAAGGGTTCCGATTTGGTTTACTTTAATCAGAATTGAATTTCCGATGTTTTCGTCGATTCCGCGGCTGAGTCTTTCTACATTGGTAACAAATAAATCGTCGCCCACTAATTGAACTTTATCTCCGATTTTTTCGGTTAATTTTTTCCAGCCGTCCCAGTCGTTTTCGTCCATTCCGTCTTCAATGGAAATGATGGGATATTTTTCGCACAATTCAGCTAAATACGCAACTTGCTCTTCAGAAGTGCGGATTTTTCCCGTTTCGCCTTCAAATTTGGCATAATCATATTTTCCGTTTACATAGAATTCTGAAGCTGCACAATCTAATGCGATTTTGATTTCATCTCCAAAACTGTATCCTGCATTTTCTACAGCTTTTTTGATGGTATCGAGTGCATCTTCTGTTCCTTCAAAAGCCGGTGCATAGCCACCCTCGTCGCCCACGGCGGTAGAAAGTCCGCGATCGTGAAGAATTTTCTTTAAATGATGAAAAATCTCTACGCCTTTACGTAATGCGTCTGAGAAACTTACGGCAGTTACGGGCATAATCATAAATTCTTGAAACGCAATAGGCGCATCTGAATGTGAACCGCCATTAACGATATTCATCATCGGAACCGGCAAAATATTGGCGTTTACGCCGCCTACATAGCGGTAAAGCGGCATGCCTAATTCTGCAGCGGCGGCTTTGGCTACAGCAAGTGAAACGCCCAGAATGGCATTTGCCCCTAATTTTGATTTATTTTCTGTACCATCAAGCTCGATCATGGCCATGTCGATCCAGTTTTGTTCAAAAACCGATACGCCCAAAAGTTCGGGAGCGATGATTTCGTTGACATTATCCACAGCCTTCAGTACGCCTTTGCCCATGAATTCATCTTCTTTGTCGCGAAGTTCTACGGCTTCGTGTTCGCCGGTAGAAGCTCCTGAGGGAACGGCGGCGCGGCCAAGCATTCCGGAATCGGTCCAAACATCTACTTCTACGGTAGGATTACCTCTTGAATCAAGGATTTGACGTGCATGAATTGCTGAAATAATACTCATTGTAAATTAAATTATAAAAATTGCATTCAAATTTACGTAAAAAAGGAGGAAATGGAAATTTTTTATAGACTGATTTTTAATGAATATGATATATAATGTAAAAATTACACTAAGATTGATTTATTACCAAGGAAAATTGATTTTAAATCATATGTTGTATATTTGGTTTGTAACTAAATATGACAAATTGAATCGTTCAATTAATTACATTTTCCTTGTAGTTTTTATTATAATTTTATATCTTTTATTCCCAACACAAAACAGCGTTATAGATGCGTATTCGTATGCTGGCCAGGTAAAATATGCTGTGGATTTATATCATCCGCATCATTTGTTGCATAATCCATTGAATTATTATATTCTGGAGACATTAAATTTTATTGGATTTGAAATAGATGCCTTGAATTTGGGTAAATTTATCAATAGTTTATTTGTATTAGGGTCTTGTTTAGTTTTGTTTGAAATAATTTCCAATTTCATTTCAGACAAAAAGTCTGTTTTTCTACTTACTTTAATCGTTCTGTTTAGTTACGGCACATGGCGCTTCGGAACAGAAAATGAAGTTTATATTGAACCGATTTTTTTCTCCATAACTGGAAGTTTTTATTTCTTAAAATTTATTCAAACTAAAAAATTCTTTTTTCTTTGCTGGACTGGCATATTTGCTGCCACGGCTTGCTTATTTCATCAAATTCATTTTTTCTGGTGGTTAGGATTACTTATTGGCGCTATTTATTTCTCCAACTTCATAAAAAGTTTCAGTATTTTTTTCCTAACTGGCTTAATTGTACCCATTACGTACTTTTTAGTCATTTCCATAGTTTTACAACAAAATTTGAATCTTGAAAATATTCTGCATTTCGTATTACACGATTTTTATCAGGGTTCGGCAGATACGGCTTTCAATTTGCGTGGACTTATCATGACACCCATCAGTTTGGTACGTAGTTTTGTACAGGTTCATCCCATTGTTTGGATTCTTATCAAATCAAATTTATTTTATGTAATTCCCTTGGCGGTTATCTTTTTACTTATTATTTCAATTTCTATTTCAAAAGAAAGGAAATTAAATTTTCATAAAAACCCAACAAATTCGTCTTTTCTTTATACGCATATATTGATATTAATTCTACAATTTGGTTTTGCCGTTTTTGCCAAAGGAAATGTTGAATTTATGGTGATGATTCCATTTTTATTAATTATAATAATTTCGGCGTATTTGAGTTTTTCTAATTCATTTCTGTTTAAAATAGTTTTGATATTGTTTGTTTGGAATTTTTCTTTCGGAATTTATCCTAATCATCGATATCAATTTTATGACGACCGTCAATTCGTCGATTACTTGATTCAAAATTCTGAAGAAAAAGTAATTTTGAAAAATTTGGTTACACGTTCCAAGTATTTTTACGAAACCGGCAAATCCACAGAAAATTTTATTATTCATGAAAAATTGAATCAATCCGAATTTAATTCCATAATCTATGAAAATAAATCTATATTAACCGATGTTATTGATTACCCAGATATATTCAACCGTCAAAAATTTATGAATTCTACAAATAATGGGGGGGGTATTTATTAAATGACAATATTCGTAAAGAAATTTTGATGAAATACCCCGGATTATTTGGAGAAACCTCGATTTACCGACTTAGAAAAGACCGAAAAGAATAAACTTGAGCGCAACTTTTTTCAAGATTTGACGTCATTTAAAAATAGGTGTATATGAAACGATTTCTTTCCCTAATAATGCTTGGTATGTTTCTCATCTCGTGTTCTTCGGATGATTTGGATACACAAAAAAATAATATTTGTGAAGATGTATCTGAAATTGTTTCAGACGAATTTTTCCAATTAATCGAAACCACAAATTATCATATTACAGATTTGGAAATTTCGGATAATTGTTTACGTATCAGTGTGAGTTCGAGTGGATGCGATCCTACCAATTGGAACATGAAATTATTCTCAACCAATAGTTTTTATACAGTACAGCCTTATGAGCGAATCTTGAAAATAGAATTGAATAATAACCAATCATGTCTGGCTGTTTTTGAAAAGAGCGTTTCGTTTGATTTAATTCCATATCAAATTCAGGGTCAGAGTGAAACACCTCTTCATATTGTGGGTTGGAATGAACCAATTATTTATCGTTACTAGAAAGGTGCTTCAACATGAAATTTTCGAATTTCTGGTTGATAATTTGAATTTCAAACTATAAAAAAAGCGACTGAGTTGTATCAATCGCTTTTTATTTTCACCAAATTAGAATAATTTTATTCTTCTTCGTCTTTTACTGGCGCAGCAGCTTTAGGTTTGTTTTCTACATTAGATTTTCCACCTCTTCTGCTACGTCTTGTTTTCTTACCTGCATCATTGGGGTTGTACAATTCATTATAGTCAACCAATTCGATCATTGCCGTTTCGGCACCGTCTCCTTTTCTGAATCCGGTTTTGATGATTCGGGTATAACCTCCTGGTCTGTCGGCAATTTTTGGTCCAACTTCTCTGAAGAGTTCGGTCACTGCATATTTATCTTGTAGATAGGTAAAAACGTTTCGTCTAGATGCTGTGGTATCGTTTTTTCCTTTTGTAAGCAGGGGTTCTACATATACTCTCAACGCTTTAGCTTTTGCCAGCGTGGTATTAATTCTTTTGTGCATAATTAGCGAAGAAGCCATGTTAGACAACATTGCGCGGCGGTGTCCTGTTTTTCTTCCTAAATGATTGAATGTTTTTCCGTGTCTCATGATTTCTTATTCTGCGTCTAATTTATATTTAGAAATATCCATTCCGAATGTAAGTCCTTTATTTCCAACCAATTCTTCGAGTTCTGTAAGTGATTTCTTACCAAAGTTTCTGAATTTCATCAAATCACCTTTGGTATAAGAAACCAATTCTCCCAAAGTTTCAACTTCTGCTGCTTTCAGGCAATTGAGAGCTCTTACAGAAAGGTCCAAATCAATTAATTTGGTTTTGAGTAATTGTCTCATGTGCAAAGCTTCTTCATCGTATGTTTCGCTTTGGGCTACTTCTTCTGCCTCCAATGTAATTCTTTCGTTAGAGAAAAGCATAAAATGGTGGATTAGAATTTTGGCTGCATCTGTCAAAGCTTGTTGTGGGTGGATAGAACCGTCTGTTTCGAGTTCTAGAATTAGCTTTTCATAGTCAGTTTTTTGCTCTACTCGGTAGTTTTCGATGCTGTATTTTACGTTTCTAATTGGCGTAAAAATAGAGTCGATTGCAATAGTACCAATAGCTTCAGTTCCTGTTTTGTTTTCTTCTGCAGGCACGTATCCTCTACCTTTTCCGATGGTAAGCGTCAATTCAAGTTTTACAGATTTGTCCATATTGGCGATTACCAAATCTGGATTAAGAATTTGAAAGCCTGAAATGAATTTGCTTAAATCTCCTGCGGTTAATGTGTTTTGCTTTGCGATTGAAGCATGAACTGTTTCGTTTTCAGAATCATCAATTTGTCTTTTGAATCTTACTTTTTTAAGATTCAGGATAATTTCTGTAACGTCTTCTACTATTCCTGGTATGGTAGAAAATTCATGATCAACTCCTTCTATTTTTACCGAAGTGAAGGCAAAACCTTCTAGAGAAGAAAGCAAAACTCTTCTAAGTGCGTTACCAACTGTTAGTCCATATCCTGGTTCTAACGGGCGGAACTCGAACTCACCTTTGAAATTATCTGAATCTATCAGTATAACCTTATCCGGTTTTATAAAATTTAAAATAGCCATAAAATCTGGGGTTTGTTTAGAGTTATTATTTAGAGTATAGCTCCACGATCAATTGTTCCTTGATATCTTCTGGAATTTGAATTCTTTCAGGAATTGCATTAAATGTTCCTGTTTTGGTAGCTTCGTTCCAAGTCATCCACTCATAATTTGTTCTATATTGAAGAGCTTCTTCGATCACGTTTAGAGATTTAGACTTTTCACGTACACCAATTACATCACCTTCTTTGAGGGAATAGGAAGGGATATTAACCACTTCGTTGTTTACAGTAATATGCTTATGAGATACTAATTGTCTGGCAGCGGCTCTGGTGGGAGCTATTCCCAATCTATACACCACATTATCAAGTCTTCTTTCACATAGCTGTAGTAGCACTTCACCGGTAATTCCTTTTGAACGTGTTGCTGCGTAATACATATTTGCAAACTGGCGTTCTAAGATACCATAGGTATATTTTGCTTTTTGTTTTTCCATTAGCTGAGTTGCGTACTCAGATTTTTTTCCTCTTCTACGGTTGGGTCCGTGTTGTCCTGGAGGATATTTCTTTCTTTCGAAAGATTTGTCATCGCCGAAAATTGCTTTTCCGAATTTTCGCGCTATTTTAGTTTTTGGTCCTGTATATCTTGCCATTTTTATATGTTTTTAAAAGGGATTATGAATTAAGGCTTATCCTTCGATAATCATGTTCCTTTTGGTAAAAAATTAATTTCTTAAACTCTTCTTCTTTTCGGAGGTCGGCATCCGTTGTGCGGAAGCGGTGTTACATCTACGATTTCACTTACTTCAATACCTGCGTTATGGATCGAGCGAATAGCAGATTCTCTACCGGTGCCTGGTCCTTTTACATATACCTTTACTCTTCTAAGGCCTGCTTCAAATGCTACTTGTGCGCAATCTTCGGCTGCTACTTGTGCTGCATAGGGTGTATTTTTTTTAGATCCTCTGAAGCCCATTTTGCCTGCAGATGACCATGAAATTACTTCGCCTTGTTTATTTGTAAGAGATATGATAACATTATTGAAAGACGCTTGAATGTGTGCTTCGCCGTTGGCTTCTACCTTTACGTTACGCTTTTTGGCTTTTGCCTTAGCACTTCCTTTTTGTTGTTTTTTTGCCATGACTAATTAAGATTATTTAGTTGCTTTTTTCTTATTTGCAACAGTTTTTCTTTTTCCTTTACGGGTACGAGAGTTGTTTTTGGTGCGTTGACCTCTAAGTGGTAAACCTAGACGGTGACGAATTCCTCTTTGACTCCCGATATCCATAAGACGTTTAATATTCAACTGAACTTCTGAACGTAGTTCACCCTCTACTTTGTATTCGTCTGAAATTGCTTTTCGGATACCATTGATATCGTCGTCGTTCCAGTCGTTTACTTTTTTGTTTTCATCTACACCGGCTGTTTCCAGAATTTTCTGAGCTGTGCTTTTTCCAATACCATAGATGTACGTTAATCCTATTACACCTCTTTTGTTTTTTGGTAAATCGATTCCTGCTATACGTGCCATAATAATTCTGAATTAACCTTGTCTTTGTTTAAATTTAGGGTTCTTTTTGTTGATCACATACAAGCGACCTTTTCTACGAACGATGATGCATTCTGCGCTTCGTTTCTTAATAGATGCTCTTACTTTCATTATGTTTTATTTTATATGCTCCGATTTTGAATTTCTTCAAAACCTTCTATTCTTTTTTAATATCGATATGTAATTCGTGCCTTGCTCAAATCATAAGGCGACATTTCCAACTTCACTTTATCACCCGGTAATAATTTGATATAGTGCATTCGCATTTTACCAGAGATGTGAGCTGTAACCACATGGTTGTTTTCTAATTCTACACGAAACATAGCATTGGATAATGCTTCTATAATCGTTCCGTCTTGTTCTATATGTTTCTGTTTAGCCATAAGTTTGCAAAGGTACGGAAATTATGCCATTTTTTTGCTTACTCTATCCGTTTGCATCATTCCATCATAGTGGTGATTCAACAAATAGGTATTAATTTGTTGCATCGTATCCAATGTTACTCCCACCAAAATCAACAAAGACGTACCCCCAAAGAAGTATGAAAATGCAGTTCCTACTCCGAATTGATATACGATTGCGGGTAAAATAGCAAGAAAAGCAAGGAAGATAGCGCCAGGAAGAGTGATTTTTGATAAAATATCGTCCAAGAAATCTGCTGTGTCTTTTCCAGGTTTTACACGAGGAATAATTCCTCCATTTTTCCTTAAATCTTCTGCCATTTGGTTCACGGGAATTGTAACAGCTGTATAGAAGAATGTGAATAAAATACACAAAATTGCAAATACCAAACTATACCAGAACGTAAATGGATCGCTCAAACTCTGAAAAAATCCAGGTACTTTTCCTTCCTCATAAATTAAATTGGCCAATACACCTGGTAAAAACATGATGGCTTGTGCAAAGATAATTGGCATTACTCCAGCAGCGTTTACTTTGAGTGGGATGTATTGTCTTACCGTATTGGTAAATGTTTTCATATAATTACTTCTGCCTCCTTGTGCTCTACCTACATATTGCACGGGTACTTGTCTCACGGCTTGTACCAAAATCACACAAGCCAGGATACATAGCAAGAATCCTACTACTTCTAACAAGACAAAAATACCAGGTTGTGAAGTTACTTCAGAAAGGAAAGCTCTAGGTAAATCGGCCATAATACCAATCATAATCAACAAAGAAATACCATTTCCAATTCCTTTGTCGGTAATTTTCTCACCCAGCCACATAGCAAACATTGTTCCTGTAACCAAGATTACGGTTGATGGGAACCAGAACCAAAAGCTGGTAGGTGATATTACATAAGCGGCAGAAATAGCCGGATCTGTATAAGGTAAGAAATAGTTGGTAACGGAAGTTAAATACGCAGGTGCTTGTACCAAACAAATGGCGATAGTAAGCCACCTAGTAATTTGATTTCGTTTTTTGTTTCCGGATTCGCCTTCTTTTTGTAACTTTTGCAGATATGGCAGTGCAAGCCCCATGAGCTGTACCACAATACTAGCAGAAATATAAGGCATGATACCAAGTGCAAGAATAGATGCACGTGAAAAACCCCCACCAGTAAATGCGTTTAATAATCCCAAAATACCTGTTTCTTGATCGCTACCACGTGCATTCAGCACGTTATAATCGATTTCACTAAGGTCTATACCTGGTAACGGAATATAAGAACCAAGTCTGTACACCAATAGCATAGCCAAGGTGAACAGAATTTTGTTTCTCAATTCTTCTATCGTCCAGATATTTTTTAAGGTCTGAAAAAAGTCTTTCATCCGGAAAAATATTATTGAATTATTTGGGCTTTACCGCCTGCCTTTTCGATAGCATCTTGAGCTGTTTTGGTAAATTTATCTGCAATTACTGTAACGCTTGCAGTAAGTTCACCACGACCCAAAATTTTAATTAAATCTTTTTTTGAAGCCAAACCGTGTTGAACGAATGTATCTTTGGTAATATCACCTGTAATGTTTTTTTCATCAATCAATTGTTGAATTACATCCAGATTGATACCATTGTATTCAACTCTGTTCATATTGGTGAATCCGAATTTAGGAACACGACGCTGAAGTGGCATTTGCCCTCCTTCAAAACCAATTTTCCTTGAATATCCAGAGCGTGATTTTGCACCTTTGTGTCCACGTCCAGATGTTCCGGCATTTCCTGAGCCTTCTCCTCTACCTTTGCGGAAGCTATTTTTTACTGAACCTTTTGCAGGTTTTAGATTACTTAAATTCATTGTTCGAATATTTAGCTATTATGCCTGTTCAACTTTTACCAAATGGCGTACTTTGTCGATCATTCCTTTGATGACAGGACTCTCTTCATGCTCTACAGTCTGGTTCAATTTTCTGAAACCCAGTGCTTCAAGCGTTGCTTTTTGTGTTTTTGTGCGGTTAATAGCACTTCTCACTTGTGTTACTTTAATCTTTGCCATTATTTCTATTCTTAACCTTTAAAAACCCTACTTACAGGAATTCCTCTTAATCTCGAAATTTCGTTTACGCTTCTTAGACTTAAAAGGCCTTTCATTGTAGCTTTTACAACATTATGCGGATTTGATGATCCTTTGGATTTTGACAAAATATCTTGAATTCCAACTGACTCCAAAACAGCACGTACAGCACCACCCGCTATGAGTCCGGTACCCGCAGAGGCAGGTCTCATAAATATTTGTGCACCGCCAAAGCGAGATTCCTGCTCGTGTGGAATGGTATGCCCATCCAGAGGAATTCTTACCAAATTTTTCTTGGCATCTTCAACTGCTTTTTGAATTGCAGATGCAACATCTTTCGATTTTCCTAGACCGTAGCCGACAACACCTTTTTCATCACCCACAACAACGATGGCCGAAAATCCAAATGCGCGCCCACCTTTTGTTACTTTGGTAACCCGTTGTACGCCTACCAATCTGTCTATTAATTCCAAACCTCCCGGTTTTACTCTTTCTATATTGTTGAATCCTAACATATCTGATTTTTAGAATTTTAAACCTGCTTCTCTTGCTCCATCGGCCAAAGCCTTGATTCTTCCATGGTAGATAAATCCGTTTCTATCAAAAATAACGGTTTCTACACCGGCTGATTTGGCTTTCTCTGCCAACTTTTTACCTACCAATGCAGACACTTCTGTCTTGGTACCAGCAACACCAGCTATTTCCTTTTCTCTTGATGAAGCAGATGCAAGTGTTACATTGTTTACATCGTCTATCAATTGAGCATAAATCTCTTTATTTGATCTGTAAACAGACAATCTAGGACGTTCTGCAGTACCATTTATATTCTTACGTACCCGTCTTTTTACTTTTAACCTTTTTTCAGTTTTATTAAGTGCCATAATTTTTTGTTTTATTATGCAGACTTACCTGCTTTACGTCTTAATTGTTCTCCTACGAATTTCACTCCTTTTCCTTTGTACGGCTCTGGCTTACGGAAACTTCTGATTTTTGCAGCTATCATACCCAACAATTGCTTATCATACGAAGTCAATTTGATGATAGGATTTTTACCCTTTTCACTTACTGTTTCTAATTGTACCTCTGCTGGCAATTCCAATACTATATTATGTGAAAAACCCAATGATAAATCAAGTTTTTGACCTTGATTGGATGCACGATAACCTACACCTACTAATTCTAATTCTTTGGTAAACCCTTTGTCTAGGCCTACAATCATATTATTAATTAATGATCGGTATAAACCATGCAAAGCACGGTCGTTTTTATGGTCTGAGGGACGGGTGATATTAATTTCACTACCTTCAATTTTCACATCAAAGCCCTCTTTGATTTCTTGCTTAAGCTCTGCTTTACTTCCTTTTACGGTAACAATATTATCTTTTACATCAACATTGATACCAGCAGGAATTGTAATTGTGGCTAATCCTATTCGTGACATTACTTTCTACTTTTCTTAAATTAATATACGTAACACAAAACTTCGCCGCCTACATTTTCCTGTCTGGCCTGCTTATCCGTCATTACACCATGTGAGGTTGAAATTATAGCCACGCCCAATCCATTAAGAACGCGTGGCAGCTTATCTGCGCCAGCATATTTTCTTAATCCAGGTTTTGAAGCTCTTTCAATTTTACGAATTGCTGGAGTTTTGGTCTTTTTATCATATTTCAAGGCTATTTTGATTGTACCTTGATAACCTTTATCGTCCTCAAATTTATAATTGAGGATATAACCTTGTTCAAATAGAATTTTGGTTATGTCTTTTTTTAGGTTAGATGCAGGAATCTCTACTAATTTGTGGCCTGCCATCATTGCATTTCTAATACGTGTTAGAAAATCGGAAATTGGATCTGAATGCATAATATATTGTTTATTTTACAGTATAGCAGTTGATTACGAC
Organism: Flavobacteriaceae bacterium; assembly: GCA_030538275.1. Taxonomy (GTDB): domain Bacteria; phylum Bacteroidota; class Bacteroidia; order Flavobacteriales; family Weeksellaceae; genus Profundicola. The sequence goes on from JAUNUH010000007.1 coordinate 17,942, forward strand.
TGCTACTTTTAAACTTAAACTAACTACAACTTAATGCAATACGACTTGATTGACTTATTCATTAAGGGCTGCAAATGTAGGAATATTATTTGAAACAGCAAATATTATTTACAAATTATGTTTGAAATTGTTGAAGTAAACTTTTAGTTAAATCTAAATTATACATAAAATTAAAAATAAACACCCAATTTTAATCATCAAATTTGCCCTCGGTGATGATAAGCTTTTTGGTAGGATTATCTTGTCGGTAAACGATGAATTCAAAGCTTCCTTTTCTGTTTTCTTCTGAATATTCATCTAGGGTAATAGTGCCAGATCCGGGTTTAGAAATATAAATTACGCCATTTTTTCTAACAATCGCATGGGTAATATCTCTGTTATCACTACCTGGCAAAAGTCCGTCACTTTCTTCTAAATTAAATGAACCCAGCTGTGGATTATTTATTTTAAAATAAATGGTATAATTCCTGTAATCTTTCGCTAAAAAATTATAAAAATCATCCCCGAGCAAAATAGAGATACCATCACCCACCGGCATAACTCCGCCTGAATTTCCTCTTGGCAAGAATAAATCACCATTGACATAGCATGAAAACGTACGGTCACCGGTAGGGATTTCTATCACTGGGTTATCGCAACCAAGGATGCCAAATAAACATGGAAGCAATAGTAGTAATTTTATTGTTTTCATATTTAATCAACTAAAATTCTTTTGGTTATTTTTAAATCTGAATCCAATTCGAAAACGATTAAATATAGACCTGATTTTATGTCTTCCATTTTAAGAGAATTTGTAGGATCAATAATGGATTTAACGTATTTTCCGGAAATATTAAAAATCCTAACGCTCTTAACTTGTTCTTTTGACTTATACCTTAATTCATTTTTCACCGGATTGTTAAGAATTTCTATAATCTCTCCATTTAATGGCGTTTCGCTAATACTTAAGTTTTGTGGTGTAAAACGAAAAACTCTTCCATTTTCCGGCATACCTGTAATATAGTTTATATTTAAATCAAATTCTAAATTGGGATTATTTTGAGAGCCTGATAAAGAAAAGAAATTCGAAACAGGTCCTCCATCACCCTCTAAATTTGAAATTCGGGAATTAATGCAACAAATGGGCCCGGATTTCCTTGAAAGTCTAATGAATTATCAGTAATTAAACTCTCACCAAAATGAACTTCAATAATATTAGTACTTTCATATAGCCAGAGTTGAAAATTGGCAAAATCCGTAGATATATTATTAGCTTCTATGTCTTCACGAAATCCAATATTACTATATTGCATCTTAAAGATTCGTGTTCCTATCTCACCCTCTAATACATAAGAAATAGGTGACAAGCCACCACCCTGCCCAAGGTTTCCCAAATCGGCATTTAATGCTCTATCTGAAACATGCGCTCCAAAGGAAAAAGCCAAGGGTGGATGCCCACATAATCCATGTCAAAATTCAAGATTACCGGAGTTGATTTTTCTTCATGCCTATAAATATCATCCTGTGAAATATTAAAGTTTAAAAAATCAAACCCAATAGGAATTTGTCTTTCAATGCTGTACCAAACCTCATTATTCGTTATTGAAGTAGCATTCTCCAGTGAGGTATATACGTTTGTATAAGTTGAAAAACTATAATCATTTTGTTGTGCATGTAAGGCGCATAGAAAAATTGATATTTAAACTAATAAGGCGTTTTTCATAATTAAAATCTATTTACCTCAATTTATAAAAAAGATTTAGTTTAAAAGTTAAAAAATTTAATTTAACAAAAATTCATTTAAATAATTAACAGTATAAAAAAATCCAGTCCAGTTAACATGAATTCAGCAAAATATATAGATGAAAATAAAAAAATCCGATTTCTGAAACAGAATTCGGATTTCTTGTAAGCGATACCTTTACTTTAAAAGTATCTAAATTCTTTCAAAATTACCAGCTAGCTTTGGTAACTCCTGGGATCAAGCCTTTGTTGGCCATTTCTCTGAATGTAACTCTTGACAAACCAAATTGGCGCATATATCCTTTGGGTCTTCCGGTGATTTTGCAACGGTTGTGCAATCTTACAGGAGATGCATTTTTTGGTAATTTTTGCAATGCTTCATAATCGCCGGCTTCTTTCAAAGCTTTGCGTTTTTCGGCATATTTTTCTACCATTCTTTCTCTTTTGCGCTCGCGCGCTTTCATGCTTTCTTTAGCCATAATTAATTATTCTTTTTAAATGGTAATCCAAATTTTTCTAATAATGATTTTGCTTCTTTATCGGTTTTGGCAGAAGTAACAAAGGTGATATCCATTCCTTGTATTTTCTTTACCTTATCAATATCAATTTCAGGGAAAATGATTTGCTCTGTAATTCCTAGGTTATAATTCCCTCTACCGTCGAAGCCGTTGGCTCCAATACCGTTGAAATCGCGTACACGTGGAAGCGCTGCGCTCACCAATCGGTCTAGAAATTCGTACATTTTTTCGTCTCTCAGGGTAATTTTCACACCGATTGGCATTCCTTTTCTGAGTTTAAAGTTGGCCACGTCTTTTTTGGAAATGGTTGAAACGGCTTTTTGTCCAGTAATCATTCCTAATTCTTCTAAAGCGTAGTCGATAACTTTTTTATCTGCAACTGCATCCCCCAGGCCTTGACTAATCACGATTTTTTCAAGTACAGGAACCTGCATTACTGAAGAGTAACCGAATTCCTCTTTGAGTGCAGGAACGATTTTTTCTTTATACAATTTTTTAGGACGTGGTATATATTTTTCTGTACTCATTTTAAATATTTTTACCTGATTTAATTGCAAATCTCACTTTCTTATCACCTTCGGTTTTGTAGCCGACGCGTGTAGGCTTTCCTGTTTCGGGATCGATTAGTGATACATTCGAAACATGTATAGGGGCTTCTACTTCTGTAATTCCTCCTTGTGGATTGTTTGCAGATGGTTTTGTATGTTTTTTGATCATGTTGAGATGCTGCACCAGTACACGTTCTTTTGCGGGGAACACGCGAACCACTTCGCCTGTTTTTCCTTTTTCTTTACCTGCCAGTACAATTACCTGATCTCCTTTTTTTATTTTCAATTTCGCCATGGTTTCTAGTATATTTTAAAGTACTTCGGGAGCTAAAGAAATAATTTTCATGTGTTGGAAATCACGTAATTCTCGCGCTACGGGCCCGAAAACCCTAGTTCCTTTCATTTCGCCATTATTATCTAATAATACGCATGCATTATCGTCAAAACGTATATATGAACCATCTTTACGGCGAATTTCTTTTTTGGTTCTTACGATTACCGCTTTTGAAACTTGTCCTTTTTTGGCATTTCCGGCTGGTGTTGCTTCTTTGATGGACACCACCACTTTATCTCCAAGAGATGCGTATCTTTTTCCGGTTCCGCCTAATACTCGAATCACCAATGCTTCTCTGGCGCCTGTATTGTCTGCTACTTTGAGTCTTGATTCCTGTTGTACCATGTTTCTATTACTTAGCTCGTTCTACAATTTCTACGACCCTCCATTTTTTGGTCTTACTCAACGGGCGTGTTTCCATAATTCTTACGGTATCGCCTTGGTTGCATTCATTATTTTCGTCGTGTGCGGTATATTTTTTCGTTTTCACAACGAATTTACCGTACATTGGGTGTTTAATTCGATAAGTTTCTTCAACAACAATGGTTTTGTCCATCTTGTTGCTTTTTACCAAACCTAATCGTTCTTTTCTAAGATTTCTCTCCATTGTTGTATTATTTATTTTCGGCCAGTTTCCGTGTCAATTCCGTATTCAATCTAGCAATGTTCTTGCGCATATATCTCAATTGAACAGGATTTTCTATTTGAGCCATCTTATGATTGATTCTTAATTTATCATAAGCTTCTTTTTCTTCCTTTAGTTTAGCTTGAATATCTTCTAAGGTTAATTCTTTAATTTCTGATGCTTTCATTCTTACTTTTTAAATATGCATTAATCTTGTTGATAATCTCTTGCCACTACAAACTTGGTTTTCACGGGTAGTTTTTGTGCGGCTAATCTTAATGCTTCTTTGGCCAATTCCTCTGGAACACCTCCTACTTCGAACAAAATACGACCTGGTAAAACGGGTGCAACAAAATACTCTGGAGCACCTTTTCCTTTACCCATACGTACCTCTGCAGGTTTTTTGGTTATGGGTTTGTCTGGAAATATTTTGATCCAGATGCTACCTTCACGTTTCAAGTAACGTGTTGCAGCAATACGAGCGGCTTCTAATTGTCGTGCGGTAATCCAGCTGTCTTCAAGAGCTTTGATTCCAAATTGCCCGAATGCGAGTTGGTTTCCTCTTTTAGAGATTCCTCTCTTTACATTCTTATGTGCTTTTCTATATTTGGTTCTTCTTGGTTGTAACATGATTCAATTCAGTTTTTAAAATTATGATCTTTTGCGATCACGACGACGTTCTGTTCTTTTACCTCCACTGGTTTTTTGTTTCTTTTGCAAACCGATTAATGGTGATAATTCACGCTTACCGTACACTTCTCCCTTCATTATCCATACTTTGACTCCAAGTCTTCCGTATGTTGTATGAGCCTCTCCTAGTGCGTAGTCGATATCTGCTCTAAAGGTTGATAATGGAATACGTCCTTCTTTATAGGTTTCAGATCTAGCCATTTCAGCGCCGTTCAACCTTCCAGAAATTTGAACTTTAATTCCTTCTGCATTCATTCTCATAGCAGATGCTATGGCCATTTTGATGGCTCGACGGTACGAAATTCTGTTTTCTATTTGTCTTGCAATACTTTCTGCTACAAGATTAGCATCCAACTCGGGTCTTTTGATTTCAAAAATATTAATTTGAACATCTTTCCCGGTGAGTTTCTTCAACTCTTCTTTCAACTTATCTACTTCGGCTCCACCTTTACCAATAATTATACCTGGACGGGCGGTTGTAATGGTTACCGTAATTAACTTTAAGGTTCTTTCGATATAAATATTAGAGACACTTGCTTTTTGTAATCTAGCGCCCAAGTATTTTCTCACTTGTGCATCTTCTGCGATTTTATCACCATAGTCTCTCCCACCATACCAGTTTGAATCCCATCCGCGTATGATTCCTAGTCTATTACCTATTGGATTTGTCTTTTGACCCATAATTATTGATTCTCTTCGGTTTTACTGTCTATTACAATGGTTACGTGATTTGAACGTTTTCTGATTCTGTGCGCACGGCCTTGTGGTGCCGGTCTAAGTCTTTTTAACTGTCTTGCGCTATCAACGTAAATTTCTTTTACAAAAAGATTTGCATCTTCTACGTCCAAATCTTCATTCTTGTTTTGCCAATTTGCAATGGCAGACAATAATAATTTCTCTAATTTCTCGCTAGCTTCTTTTTTAGAATATCTTAAGATAAATAAAGCTTTGTTCACATTTTCACCTCTAATAATATCTGCTACCAATCTCATTTTACGTGGAGATGTTGGGCAATTATTCAATTTTGCGAATGCAATATTTTGCTTTATTTCTTGCATTGTCTCTGCAGAATTTCTTTTTCTACTTCCCATAGCTTATATTATTTTTTACCTTTATTTTTCGCTCCGGCGTGTCCTCTAAATGTACGAGTCGGAGAGAATTCGCCTAATTTGTGACCCACCATGTTTTCTGTAATATAAACCGGAACAAATTGCTTACCGTTATGAACGGCTATGGTTTGACCTACAAAATCTGGAGAAATCATAGATGCTCTTGACCAAGTTTTGATCACAGTTTTCTTATTATTACTTACATTTTCCTGAACTTTCGCATCCAGTTTGTAAGAGATATATGGTCCTTTTTTTAATGAACGTGCCATAAATTATTTCTTTCTTCTTTCTAAAATATACATACTAGAGGCTTTCTTCTTATTTCTTGTCTTGTAACCTTTTGCAGGCACCCCGTTTTTGTTTCTCGGGATTCCACCAGTTGCACGACCTTCACCTCCACCCATTGGATGATCTACAGGATTCATAACCATAGAACGAGTTCTAGGCCTTCTTCCTTTCCATCTAGATCTACCAGCTTTACCGCTCACTTCAATTTGATGATCAGAATTTGAAACAGCTCCAATAGTTGCTGAACATTCTACCAAGATCATTCTGATTTCACCCGAAGGTAATTTTATAGTAGCGTACCTGCCTTCTCTAGCCACAAGCTGTCCATACGACCCAGCGCTTCTTGCAATAATAGCTCCTTGTCCGGGGCGCAATTCTATACAAGAAACAACTGTTCCTAATGGCATAAACTTCAATTTCATTGCATTACCAGCATCAGGTGAAGCTGTTTCTCCATTAAAAATGGTTTGACCCACTTTCAACCCATTGGTAGCAATGATATATCTTTTCTCTCCATCTTCATACTGTACCAATGCGATAAAGGAAGTACGATTTGGATCATATTCTATAGACAAAACCTCTGCTTTACCGGCTTTGTTGCGTTTGAAATCGATGATACGGTATTTTCTTTTATGCCCTCCACCTATGAAACGCATTGTCATTTTACCGGTCTGATTACGACCCCCAGATTTTGATAATCCTCTGGTAAGAGACTTTTCGGGTTTATTGGTCGTTATTTCTTCAAAATTATTAACGATTCTAAATCGCTGTCCCGGTGTTATTGGTTTTAATTTTCTTACTGACATGCTTCTACTTCTTAAATATTACCGTACAAATCAATTTCTTGTCCTTCTTCTAGTTGTACAATGGCTTTCTTGAGCTTATTTGTTTTGCCTGTTTGAAAACCTTTTTTTGTATAACGAGATTTAATCTTCGGAGCAGAGATCAGGGTTCTTACCTCTAGTACATCTACACCGTAAGTTTCTTTAATAGCGTCTTTGATTTGAATCTTATTCGCTTTTGGATGTACAAAGAAAGCGTAACGATTATTTTTCTCTGAATCGTTGGTTGCTTTTTCTGTAATTACAGGTCTTAAAATGATACTCATAGTCCTTTACTTTCTTAGATTTTCCTGAATTTTCTCCACCGAACTCTCAAACAAGACAAGATTCGACGCATTCATGATATCGTAACTTGTTAATTCTGAAAAATTTACAACTTTTACACCTTGTAAATTTCGGGAGGACAAATATACATTTTTATTTGTATCCCCCAATACAAAAAGAGATTTTTTATTCAACAAATTCAAGTTATTCAAAATTTGTATAAATTCCTTTGTTCTTGGTGTTTCTAGGTTGAAATCTTCCATCACACTCAAAGCATTATCTTTTAGCTTTTGGCTCAATGCAGATTTTTTAGCAACTCTTTTTTGAGTTTTATTCAATTTGAAACCGTAGTTTCTGGGTCTTGGACCGAAAACTCTACCTCCGCCTGTAAAAAGTGGATTTTTGATATTTCCTGCACGAGCTGTACCCGTTCCTTTTTGTTTTTTAATCTTTTTAGAACTTCCGGCGATTTCGTTTCTCTCCTTGGCTTTATGAGTTCCTTGTCTTTGATTTGCTAAATATTGTTTAACCTCAAGGTAAACAGTATGCTCACTAGGTTCTATGCCGAAGATGCTATCGTCAAGAGTTATTTTCTTTCCGGTTTCTTTTCCCGTTCTATCTAATATTATTAATTCCATCTTCTTATAATTACGTATGAATTTTTAGGACCTGGAATAGCACCTTTTACAATTAAAAGATTCTTTTCTTCATCCACTTTTAATACTTGCAAATTCTGAACAGTTACTTTGGCATTTCCCATTTGTCCTGCCATTTTCATTCCTTTGAATACTCTCGAAGGATCTGAACCTGCACCAATTGATCCGGGTGCACGTAACCTGTTGTGCTGACCATGAGATGCTTGTCCTACACCACCAAATCCGTGACGCTTTACAACACCTTGGAAACCTTTACCTTTGGAAGTTCCCGTAACATCTACATACTCTCCTTCATTGAAGAGACTTACTGTAACTTCTTGTCCTAGAGACATATTGTTTACAAAATCACCATAAAATTCCACCAATTTATGCTTTGGTGTAGTGCCGGCTTTTTTGAAATGCCCTTGCATGGCTTTCCCGACATTCGATTCCTTCTTGTCATCGAAACCCAATTGTACGGACTCATAACCGTCTTTTTCCTGGGTTCTGACCTGCGTTACGACGCAAGGACCTGCCTCTATGATTGTACACGGAATATTTCTTCCGTTTTCATCAAACAAACTGGTCATTGCAATCTTTTTCCCAATAATTCCTGACATGAATATATTTTATTTTTTTAGAAAACAATGCAGCGTTTAGTAACACCAAACGCTACATGCTATAGATTCTTTATTGTTTTTACTTAAACCTTAATTTCTACTTCAACACCGCTAGGTAATTCTAGTTTCATCAATGCATCAACTGTTTTAGAAGATGAACTGTAGATATCCAAAAGTCTTTTGTGCGAATTCAACTTGAACTGCTCACGTGCTTTTTTGTTCACGTGGGGTGAACGAAGCACTGTAAAAATTCTTTTGTTGGTAGGTAATGGAATTGGACCATTAACTACAGCACCGGTAGATTTTACGGTTTTCACGATTTTTTCGGCTGATTTATCAACCAGATTGTAATCGTATGATTTTAACTTAATTCTAATTTTCTGACTCATAACTCAACTTATTAACCTTCGCTTCCTTTTGATTTTGCTATTACTTCTTCAGCTACGTTTTGTGGAGCTGTATCATACTTTTCAAATTCCATTGTAGATGTAGCACGACCAGATGAAAGTGTTCTCAATGACGTTACATATCCAAACATTTCTGATAAAGGCACGGTAGCTTTTATAACTTTAGCATTATTTCTGTCACCCATTCCTGATGGAACACCTCTTCTTCTGTTCAAATCACCTACGATATCACCCATATTTTCTTCTGGCGTCAATACCTCAAGTTTCATAATAGGTTCCATAATAGCTGGTTTGGCTTTTTTGGCTGCTTCTCTGAAACCAAGTTTAGCGGCAAGTTCGAACGAAAGTTGGTCTGAATCCACAGGGTGGAATGAACCATCTTTGAGCGTAACTTTCATTGATTCAACTTCGTATCCAGCCAAAGGACCATTTTTCATAGCTTCTTTGAATCCTTTTTCTACTGATGGAATAAATTCTTTTGGAATATTCCCTCCTTTGATTTCATTTACAAATTGCAATCCTACCTGGCCTTCGTCTGCTGGCTCTAGCGTGAATACAATATCAGCAAATTTACCGCGACCACCTGATTGTTTTTTATAGACTTCTCTATGATCTGTAGATCCAGTAATAGCTTCTTTGTATTCTACCTGAGGCTGACCTTGGTTTACCTCTACTTTGAATTCTCTTCTCAAACGATCAACAATGATATCCAGGTGAAGCTCACCCATACCAGAAATAATAGTTTGGCCAGATGCTTCATCGGTTTTTACCTGGAAAGTTGGATCTTCTTCTGCTAGTTTAGACAGTGCCATACCTAATTTGTCCATATCTGCCTTAGACTTTGGCTCAACAGCAATTCCGATTACTGGATCTGGAAAATCCATAGATTCCAGAATTATAGGGTGTTTTTCGTCTGAAAGTGTATCTCCGGTTTTAATATCTTTAAATCCTACTGCTGCTCCAATATCACCAGCCTCGATGAACTCGATTGGCTCTTGTTTATTAGAGTGCATTTGATAAATACGCGAAATTCTTTCTTTATTTCCAGATCTGTTGTTTAACACATAAGAACCAGCATCTAATCTTCCTGAATATGCACGGAAGAAAGCTAAGCGTCCTACGTACGGGTCTGTTGCAATCTTGAAAGCAAGCGCTGCAAATGGCTCTCCTTCAACTTTGGGCATTCTTGTTTCTACCTCACCAGAATCTGGATTAGTACCTTCTACTGCATCTATATCTAGTGGTGAAGGTAGGTATCGACATACGGCATCCAACATAAATTGTACACCTTTATTTTTAAAAGAAGAACCACAAGTCATAGGAATAATTGCCATATCTAGGGTAGCTGCTCTTAAAGCTGCGTGGATTTCTTCTTCGGTGATAGAATTTTCATCTTCGAAGAATTTTTCCATAATTCCCTCATCATATTCTGCTACGGCCTCAATCAATTGTCCACGCAATTCACGTACTTGTTCTTTTAAATCTTCTGGAATTTCGATTTCGTCAAAAGTTGCCCCCTGAGTTTCATCATGCCACACCATTGCTTTGTTGGTTACAAGGTCAACGATTCCTCTGAAGTCTTCTTCATCACCGATATTGATTACGATAGGCACTGCATTTGATCCCAGCATTTCTCTTACTTGTCTGCAAACTCCAAGGAAATCAGCTCCGTTACGGTCCATTTTGTTTACAAAACCAAGACGTGGAACTTTGTAATTGTCTGCAAGTCTCCAATTCGTTTCAGATTGTGGCTCTACACCATCAACTGCACTAAATAGAAATACAAGTCCGTCCAAAACACGCAAAGAGCGATTCACCTCTACGGTGAAGTCAACGTGACCTGGAGTGTCTATAATATTAAAGTGGAAATTTTTGGCGTCGCTGGTAGGTTTTCCATTTTCTTTTGGGAAAGTCCAGCTACAAGTTGTTGCTGCAGAGGTAATGGTGATACCTCTTTCTGCTTCTTGTTCCATCCAGTCCATGGTAGCAGAACCTTCGTGGGTTTCTCCCAGTTTATGGGTTTTTCCTGTATAGAACAGAATTCTTTCGGTTGTTGTGGTTTTACCTGCATCGATGTGAGCGGCAATTCCTATATTACGTGTGTATTTTAAATCTTTTGTACCCATCGGTTTTTTTAAAATCTAAAGTGTGAAAAGGCTTTATTTGCTTCGGCCATTTTATGCGTATCCATTCTTTTTTTCACGGCAGAGCCTTCTTCTTTGGAAGCTGCTAGAATTTCTCCAGCCAGCTTTTGCGCCATTGATTTTTCGTTACGTGCACGTGCGTATTTAATCATCCACTTCATAGCCATGGAGATTTTGCGATCGGGTCTGATTTGCATTGGAATCTGGAAGGTGGCACCTCCTACTCGTCTTGAGCGCACCTCTACATGCGGCATTACATTGGTTAGAGCATCTTTCCAAACTTCTAGAGCATCTTTTTCTGCATCTTCTTTTCTGCGCTCTACGATTTCCATAGCGTCATAAAAAACCTTAAATGCAACAGATTTTTTACCGTCAAGCATTAGATTATTCACAAATCTGGTTACCAACTGATCATTGAATTTGGGATCTGGTAATAATATACGCTTTTTAGCTTTTGTTTTTCTCATTTCAATTCAGGGTTTAAATTATTTCTGTTTTGGACGTTTAGCTCCGTATTTACTTCTTCTTTGCAAACGACCGTTAACTCCCGCGGTATCTAATGCTCCGCGTACGATGTGATAACGCACACCGGGTAAATCTTTTACCCTTCCTCCTCTCACCAATACTATCGAGTGCTCTTGCAAATTGTGCCCTTCGCCGCCGATGTATGCGTTTACTTCCTTACCGTTTGTTAACCTTACACGGGCTACTTTTCTCATGGCCGAGTTTGGTTTTTTAGGGGTAGTCGTATAAACACGCGTACAAACGCCACGACGCTGAGGACAACTTTCCAAAGCAGCCGATTTACTCTTCTTAGTGAGTGTTGTTCTACCTTTTCTTACTAATTGCTGTATTGTTGGCATATTAAATAATGTTCATTTTTAATGCTAAAATTAGACTTCTGCCTATTTTTAGGGGTGCAAAGGTAATAATTTTTTGATATTATGCAAACGATTGTATATTAATTTTGAACGAATTACAACTTTTATAATTTATTTTATTTACTTTCGTTTACTGGAGAGATGGTTTTCAGAATTAAATCGGCTTATTTTTTTTTATTTTTTTTAATGGTGCAATTTTCTGCAGCACAGAATTGTAGCCTGTATCAATTCAATGCGTTTAATAAGTCGTATGATTCTATATATTATGGTGAAAACTATAAACAAATTCTCGATTCGATCACAGCTTCTGGTTATTACACATTAAAAATTCAGAATAAAATTGAAAATCCCTGTCAGTATTTTTTTGATAAAGGAAATCAATTTAAAAAAATTTATTTGAATAATGTTTCTCTCAAAAACAGATTTATCCAATTTGACGAGACGCATCAATTATTCTACACGCTACATCTGGATGACTATATTCAAACTATAAAAGATAGTTTAGAAAATTCGGGGAAGCCATTTGCGGGAATTCGCATTTTACCCAATGCTTATATTGACCACTATGCGATTGCTTCTATTGATTTAGAATCTGAAAAGGAAAGATATATAGATGATATAAAGATAATTGGATACGAGCAAGTTCCAAAATTCTTGAAAAGAGAGGCTCTAAGACGTAATAAGCTATTTACACCTCAAGCTATTTCTCATTTGGAAAAGCAAATTAATGAATATCATTTTATAAATCAATATGAAGTGCCTAGGGTGTCATTCACAAAAGATTCTACCATAATATATTTGTATTTAAAAAAAAGGAAACAAAGTTATTTTGATGGTTTGGCTGGGTTTGAGACGGATTCTGAGGGCAAATTTAGCATACAAGGAAATATTCATATACAGCTATTAAATGCCTTTAATGGGTTTGAACAAATTAAATTACAATGGGAAAGTGGATTAAACAAATCGCAGAATTTGAATTTTATGACGCATATTCCCTACATTTTTAATTCGAGATTTGGCGTTGGTTCTCAACTGAATATTCATAAACAGGATTCGAGCTATGTTCGGCTTGAATTTAGAAATCAATTGGTATATCAATTAAGTCCTTTTCATTATTTTGGTGGAAATTTCAATTTGGCTCATTCCAATTATATCCGCTCTACACAATCCAATCAATCAGATTTTTCTAAAATAGGATTTGGGGTTTCGTATTTCTTTCAGGATAATCGAATTTTTGAATTTCAAGAAAACAAATCGCTTATAGATTTCAAATCAAGTCTTTGGAAATTAAAACAAAAGGAATCTGATTCTGCGCCCTCCCGCCAAACCGAAATCAACTATCTTGTCAGCAGACAGCAAAGAATTACGAAGAATCATTATACCTATTTATCTGTTCAGGGAAAAAGTTTGATTCAAGATACCGAATATTTATTGAATGATATGTTCATGACTGGAGGCTTTCACAACCTCCGTGGATACAATCAAAACTCCATCATTACCCCGTCGTTTCATGTGTTTAGCCTGGCCTATCGATATATCCCGGCAAGCCAAATTCTTTTCGAAGCGTTTGCAGATGCGGCAATTGTGCGCAATTCAACACATAATCAAAACGAAACATTGATTGCCTACGGTATCGGAACTCAATTTTATGCAGGTTTTGGTATTTTTCAAATCAATTTTGCTATTCCACATATAGAAAATCAAGGATTTAACATTTCATCGGGCAAGATACATTTAGGAATTAAAACTTATTTTTAATCAATTTACATAAATTATTTTTATGATATTTCTCATAAATAAATTTGCAATCTTAAATATTTCTCATAGATTTGTTAGGATAATCTTAAGTTAATTAAATTTTTAAATATGAAATACTTTTATTTCTGGATGTTAACGCTGTTTTTCAGTGGTTTAGCATTCTCACAATTGCAAGAGGACTTCGAATCCGATATTTATTCCAACGGATGGGTCCAATATGCTACAGAGACATTTGACCCTGGATTTGAACAGACAAGTACGCATGCGCACAGTGGCACCTATAGTTATTATCATAATGATTTGAATATACCTGGGGTATCCACTTCTTATTTGGTTTCACCACAATATACTGTTCAAGAAGGAGACGTTTTTACTGTTTATATTCAACAGTTGTATTCAAATCAATTTTATTCCTATTCTGGAATATGGATCTCAACGAATTCTGGTAATCCCATTACAAATAATGCGGATTTTGTTGAATTGCAAGAAATGGGTGCTGGATTTGCCGAAGGCACTTGGGTAAAAGTTTCTATTGATTTAGCCAGTTATGAAGGCCAGAATGTTTATTTTGCTTTCAAATATACTGGTGATTTCAATCATGAATTTTATATCGATGATTTATACGTAGGCGAAGTTTGTGATGAGCCACAAGCAACATCTTCCATAGTGCCTGATTGCGGAAATCAACAATTCTCTATTATGCTGGATTTCACCTCATTAGGCTCTGGAGAAAGTGTAATTGTAACAGATAATTTTGAAAATACGCAAACAGTTTCTACCATAGGGACTCAATTAATGGGACCCTATACATCTGGTTCGACTGTTACATTACAGCTTTCCTCTTCTGACAATGAGGCATGTTCTAGTACTATTGTACATACGCATCACTGCCCTCCTATAAATGATGATTGTTCTGGGGCAACGCAAGTAACCTCTTTTCCTTTCAACGAAACTGGAAATGCTATTGGTGCTACACAAACAGGTCCAATAAGCTGCGGTAATAACGCTATGAACGACGGAGTTTGGTACACATTTGAGGGCGAAAGTGCCTATTTTACCATCAATTTGACTTCAACGGGCTGGGAATCTGCCTTTTCAATATATTCAGGAGCATGTGGAGAATTGCAGTGTGTTGCATTCCATGATGTAGAATTGAATGGACCTTCCTACTCTTTTATAGGCCAAGCTGGGTTGACGTACTATGTAAATATCGGAAATTATAATGCGGTAACCGATCAACCAGAAGGGCCATACGTTTTAGAAATTTTGTCTGAAGCAATTCCTTGTGCTTCACCCAGCAACTTATCTATAGCAGCTGTAACAGATTTATCGGGATTGGCATCTTGGCAAGCTAATTCAGAAAACGCATCTTATGACTTGATTTGGGGGCCAACTGGATTTACTCCTGGTGCAGTTCCAAACGCATCAGGCATCACAACTACAACTTATACTCTAACCCAATTAACTCCTGAAACCACATACGATTTATATGTTAGAGGAAATTGTGCACCGGGATATAGTGTATGGGTAGGGCCTGTGACATTTACAACCTTAGATCCAGGTTCCATACTCCCAGGAACGGATTGTGCGCATCCGATTAATATCACTTCATTGCCCTACACTACACAAGATAACACAGCCAACTATGGCGATGATTATGATGGAGGACAGGGTACAAACTGTGGCAGCACAAGCCAATATTATCTGAACGGTGATGATGTGGTATATGCCTATACCCCTACAGAAGATACATCCATTAATATTTCGATGGATCCTAATGATGGCTGGTCTGGTATTTTTGTTTATGAAGATTGCAACGATATCGGAGTTGTTTGTGTAACAGGTGTTGCTAATTCAGGTTCAACTGTACGTGTCATTAATGATTTACTAGTAACTGGTGGACAAACGTATTATATCTTAATTTCTACCTGGGCTTCGCCTCAATCAACGGCTTATACGCTTGAAATTACAGAAAACTCTTGTGTTCCAGCCCAATTTAATCTTCTAGGCGTAGGAGAATGTGATGCAGATGAATTTGAAGTAGAGGTAAACTTTACTGATATGGGAAGCTTGGAGTCCTATGTAGTAACTGACAATGTTGGTGGTTCGCAAACCATTACTTCAACAGGTACTTATACTTTTGGTCCTTATGCTTCTGGAACTACAATTAATTTCAATTTTGAAGCTAATGACCCGAATTGTTCTAGAACGCAAAATTTCTATTATTTATGTAATGATGAATGCAGTGGAGCACTCAACGTACCTGTGAATGAATCTATGCAATGTTTAGAAGTTGTACGTGGCACAATTGAAAATGCATCCGATTCTGGATTCAATCCTTGCTTTGGAACTGCAGATGATGATGTTTGGTTTTCTTTTGTGGCAGTTGAGCAAATGCATATGATTTCATTAACAAACATTACAGGAAGTACTTCTGATTTGTACCATGCCGTTTATTCAGGAACTTGCGGCCAATTGGTAAACTTGGTTTGTAGTGATCCGGAAAATTCTAGTGTAAACGGATTAACTCCTGGAGAGACTTATTATATTCAGGTTTATTCTTGGACATCAACTGCTGGACAAACTTCCTCTTTTGATATTTGTATCCAATCAGCACCTCAATCTCCTTCTAATGACGAATGTGAAGATGCAATTGAAGTTCCGGTAAATGCTGACTTTAGCTGTACAGAAATCGTTTCTGGCCACAATATGGGTGCAACTGCTTCACCGCAGGCAGATGACGTATCGGGAACTCCGAATAATGATGTATGGTACACATTTATAGCAACCAATTCAGATCACCGAATTTCATTATCCAATATTACCTACCTAGGTGGCGGATCATACACAACAGACATGGCTTTTGGTGTGTATGATGCCAGCAATGGTTGTGAAGCTCTTACTTTGGTAGATGACAGCGACCCCGATACACTGAATATTACTGGTTTAATACCTGGAAATACGTATCTCATACGAGTTCATACCTGGGGATCATCAGTTGCGTATGTTTCTTATGATTTATGTATAGGAACTCCTCCATCTTCCAATTATGATTTGGAATGTGGAACTCCACTAGAAATGTCATACTGTTATTTTAGCAACGATCTATTGGGATGGACGTTCAACTCACCTTCAAATGAACCTGTTACAATCAGTTTCTCTGCTGGATCTGTTGAAGACAATTTTGATATTATTCGTATTTATGATGGTTCAGATGCGAGCGGTACCTTGTTATGGGATTCGTATAACGCCAATCCAGGCGGAAGTAGATTTGATTTGACAGGCACCACATTTTCTGCAGCTTCGGGTTCATTGCACATGAGATTCACATCAGATGGTTCAGTTTCTTGTCAGCAAACAGCCGATGTGCATACTTGGGAATTTACAGTGAATTGTGGACTTGATCTACCAAGCATTGATTGGGCGAATCTACAGCATCCTGCCAGTGGTAATATTTCTGCAGGAGACGAATTTATGGTTTATGGTCAAGTTTATGTAGAAGGTCTTACAGAAGCTGAAGGTCAGGCTGAAGGAATTCAAGCTTGGGTGGGTTACAATACAGAAAATACAGATCCAGCAACTTGGACCAACTGGTTTCCAGCTGTATTTAATGTTCAAGTAGGAAATAATGATGAATATATGCTCAATTTGGGCGGTCAAGCCATACCTTTAGGTACAATATATTATGCAACTCGTTTCCAACGAACTGGTGGTTTAAACTATTATGGCGGCTACAACGGTGGTGCGTGGGATGGCGTAACCAATGTAAATGGTGTGTTAACAATTACTGGCCCAGCAAATAACAATTGTGCAGACGCTCAAACCATTGCATGTGGCGAAACTTATACAGGATCAACACAATACGCCACTGGTGAACCAGATTTGGACTATTGCGTTACTTCGGCACCAGGCACCACGAATGGCGGCATCTGGTACACCTTCATCGGAGATGGAACTTACTGGACATTAGATCTTTCAGGATCTTCCTTTGACACCAAAATGTGGTTATATACTGGGGAATGTGGCGAAATGACTTGTGTTACAGGAAATGACGACGGTGGCGAAGGAACTAGATCACTAATTAGTTTTGCTTCAACACCGGGAACTACCTATTATGTATATGTTTCCGGATATAGCACAAACCGAGGCAATGTAAGTCTGAGCGTAACCTGTCAAGTTGCTTGTGATACAGTTATTGCACCAGAATTGAGTATTTCTTCTGACGCTGGTTCTAGTGGTACTTCTATTACCTTAACTGCAGATAATGAAAATACGGCATTAGGAATGACTTATCAATGGCAAAGCAGTAATGATGATGGTGAAACCTGGAACAACCTAGGTGCAGCAACTACTGCCTATGCAAATTATACAACATCAGTGAGCGGCGCACAAGGGGCTACAGTGTTGTATCGACTTGTTATCTCTTGTATTTCATCGGGTGAATCCGCAATTTCAAACGAGGTTGGCTTTACGATTGATGATGCAGGATGTATTCCTATGGCAACAACTAGTAGTAGATATATTAATAATTTCACAGCCACTGGAAACGGAGAAACTAACATTTCGAATCTTTCATCTGGATTTTCTTCAGATGGATATGGTAACTTCTCTCACCTGGGCGTTAGTGCAACAGCAGGCGAAAGCATTAGTTTTTCTGCCGACTTTGTTGGAGGAACCTATGGATTCAGAATTTGGGTGGACTGGAATCAAGATAACGCATTTGATGTGGTTGAAGAAGTAGTTTTCACTTCGAGCGGCTATGAGAACAACCATGCAGGAAGTTTTGCAGTACCTGCTGATGTTACAGAAGGAGCGTATAAAATGCGAATCGTAGCTCATTGGTTAAGCACAACTGCAGATGTGAGCCCTTGTGCTACCGGATTTACATATGGTGAATTCGAAGATTATTCAATATTGATTGGCGACGCAGTAGTAGATTATGATTGTCCTGAATTGGAAACTAATATTGGAAGCGCATGTGATGATGGCAATCCAGAAACTGTAAATGATATTGTGACAGCAGATTGCGAATGTGTTGGAAGAACACCACTACCTGCTGAGTTTTGTGAAAGTGCAATTGATTTGACATGTAATGCTGCTCCGATAACTGTTAACACAGCCAATTTCATCAATCAAAATGTAACATCGTGCTTAATAGGTAATAATGGCGCATGGTTTACTTTTGAAGGTACAGGTTCATCGGTTACGATTAACTCTACTGCTTCATTCGACCATGAAATGTCTATCAATTCTGGTTCTTGTGGTGAATTTGTGAATATTGTATGCCGCGATAGTTCAACTCAAGCAGAATCATATACAATGGATACAGCAGCTGGTGTTACCTATTATATTTATGTAGCACACTGGAGTGATGGAAGCAGTAATACGGGCGAAATCAACATCAGTATAACTTGCGAAGGAGTTGTAGAAGATTGTATAGCACCAGAATATACCACCTCCACTACCGTGAATTGTGCAGATGGAACCTATATGGTAAACTTTATTTTCACTGACTTAGGCTCTTCAGAATCTTTGGTTTTAACAGACAGTGAAAGCAACGAGTTTACTGTAAGTGAGGCAGGAAGCTATGAATATGGCCCTTATAACACAGGTACAGAAGTAATTTTTGAAATTGCAACGGGTGATGATGCTTGTAATTCGAGCGAGTCATTTATTAGAAACTGTGAAGGCCCAGTCAATGATGACTGCGAAGGTGCTATTGAATTAGTAGTTGGTGCTGCATTCGAAGATAATGCTATGACTGCAACTAATCAACATGCAACTTCGAGTGACTTAGCAGATCCAAGTTGTGGAGATTACCAAGGTGGCGATGTTTGGTTTACAGTTACTGTACCAGCAAACGGAAGTCTTGTAGTTGAAACTCAATCCAATGATTCTGATGTGATTTCTACTGGATTGGCAGCGTATAGCGGTTCTTGCGCTGGCACGCTTACACAGATGTTATGTAATTCTGGCAGCTACGCCATTATTTCTGCCGACGGACTGGTACCGGGAACTGTTTACTATATCAGAGCTTGGTCAAACGGTGGTACAACAGGTAGCTTCCAAATCTCTGCTTATTCAAACGATATGGCAGTGGACGACATCAACGCGGTAGCAAAAGTGTCAATGTACCCGAATCCAACCAAGGACGTATTGAATATTTCAGGAATGGATATTAAAGATGTTCAGGTATTTGATGCATCTGGAAGAATGATTCAGGTAAAAGTGAATCAAAATGTAGTTGACGTGAGAAATCTATCTACCGGAACCTACATTATTAAACTTACAGATATGGAAGGTAAAGTTGTATTGAGAAAATTCATTAGAAAATAATCAATTCAAATAAATCCAAAAACAAGACCGGCTGCAATGGCCGGTCTTTTTTTTTACCCTAAATAATGATAAAAATCAATTTAACTTTATTCGTAAAACAATTTTGATTTAAGACATATTTATCTAAATTTGTTGTGTGAAAAGTTTTTGGCTCATACTTGCTTTTATTTTTCTTATTCAACCGATTTTTCCGGTATTAGAATATGCAGTGAATTTCGATTATATAAGTAATGTACTCTGCGTAAATACCGATAAGCCCTTGATGAAATGTAATGGCAAGTGTCAACTTGGAAACAAGATGGCTGAACAAATGGATCATAACCAAACGCAAGACCAAAAAAAAGCCAACACTTCGTTGGATGCCAAATGGAATTTATTTCAACAAAATAATAAATTTCACGGGCAAACGGCTTTCCAATTAACAAAAGAAAGATCAAGCTTTTCTTCTCCTACTTCTCATTACCAATTCAATCCAATACTGGATCTTCTTCGACCACCCCAATTCATGTGATAAGTAAAATTAAACAGAATCCGATATAAAAGGTTCTTGTTTTCACTTATGAATTTCTATTAGTTATTAGTCATTGATTATAACTGAAGAAAAATTTAAAATTAATTAAAACTTATTACATGAAATTTACCAAAATTTCTGTTCAAAATATAGGTATTTGGCTGTTATCTTTATTATTTACAAGTATTTCAGCACAAGAAAATTTTGAACTGGATACCATTCAACCCATTACCTTACAAGAAACTATTGTTTTTTCTCGTGCAGGTACACCACATCTCAAAGAAAAAAAACCTTTGGCAAATATTGATGAATATTTAGAAAATTCTTCTAGTTTGCATTTAATCAAACGGGGAGCTTATGCTTGGGAGCCTTCCATCAACAGCATGTCCACCGAAAGAATAAATATTACCATAGACGGAATGCAAATTTTTGGTGCATGTACCGACAAAATGGATCCTGTTACCTCCTATGTTGACGTTTCGAATTTGGCACAAGCAGAAATATTTAGCGGACAGCAAGGAAATGAATTTGGACATGGAATTGGCGGGGCACTCAATCTCAAAACGGAATCGAATAAATTTGTAAAACGTGGTCTGACATTGATGGGGCAAACAGGTTATGAAACCAATAACAATATGTATATTCTGGTTGCTGATGCCAATTATAATCAGAAAAATTTCTACATCGATTCGGATATCAGCTTTCGCAAAGCAGATAATTTCTTTGCCGGAAACAAGAAAGAAGTGTTATTTTCATCTTTTCAAAAGCTCAACGCATCCTTAAACACTGGTTTTAGAATTGATTCTTTACAAAGTATTCACACTTCTTTTATTTTTGATCAAGCTAATGATGTAGGATATCCTGCACTCACAATGGATGTTTCTTTGGCCAGGGCTATCATTGGCTCCGTGGCCTATGAACATAGTGATTTGGGTAATAATTGGAAAAATTGGCAAACCAAAATTTATGCAAATCAAATAGAACATGTCATGGATGACACTACCCGACCAGATGTTGCTATACACATGGATATGCCTGGCTGGAGCACTACGGCAGGATATTATTCCAAAATTGAACATCAAAAAGAAAATAACCAGCTCAAAATCAATATTAGCGGCCACTGGAACAGATCTATTGCAGAAATGACCATGTATCCCCAAAATCCAACGGAAAGTCCGATGTTTATGTTCACATGGCCAGATGTTCACACCTTGTATAATGGAATTTTTGCCGAAAATCAATTCAAAATTGGCAGCTGGGACGCGCATGTTCAAGGAAGAATAGGTGTAAATCAAAACCGTATTGAAAATGCATCTGGATTGAGCAGTCTTCAAATTTTTTATCCAGAAATGGAAAAAAATCGAACTCGATTTCTCAAAAGTTTTGGAAGTGGAATTTATAAACATTTCCATCCGTTTGAAATGCATTTTACTGTAGGATATGCCGAGCGTGCTCCAAGCGTAAGTGAAGCTTACGGATTTTACCTGTTCAATAGTTTTGATAAATATGATTATATAGGAAATCCCGATTTGTCCAATGAAAAATCCTTGGAAACTACGCTTTCAATGGGGTGGATGAGTGATACCCATAAAATTTCCATAGAGGGAAATTTCTTTCATATTCAAGATTATATTATTGGTGAAATCAGCCCGAATCTTTCTAATATGACCCTTGATGCGAGTGGCGTAAAAATTTACCAAGCATTGGATTTTGCGCAAATTTGGAATATTAAGTTAATTTCCTCTTTTCAGTTCAACCCAAATCTTTCTTGGAATGGACGAATTGGCTATTATAAAGGCACAAGCGATTCTGGCGAAAATTTGCCTTTGATAAGTCCTATAAACATTCAATCGGGTCTTCATTGGCAGCATTCTTCTTGGATGGCAATGGCTGAATGGGATTTTGCTGCAAAACAAAAAAATTATAGTGCTTCTTATGGGGAAGACGCCACAGCTGCATATCACTTATTTCATATTTCTGCGGGTAAAGAATTCAAAATCGACTCAAAGAAAATTTATATAAGAACCGGAATTCAAAACCTTTTTGATGCTCATTATTCTACTTTTTCGGATTGGAATAATATCCCAAGACCGGGTAGAAACTTCTTTTTTCACTTATCTTTTATTTTATAACTTATTTAAAAACAAATATTTAATATGAAAAACATTTTTTTAAATCTCCTACTTCTCGGATTTTTCATAGGATTCATTTCTTGTGATTCTGATGACGATCAACCACAGGAAATTAATCCTGTTCAAAATTTGAATCTGCTGAAAGAAATAACCGCAAATGGCCATACGATAGAAATATATGGTGATTTAACCAAATTCACCGTGGGTTATAACGACCTGTATTTTAGGCTAAAAGAAAGTAATGGAAATTATTCCAATCAATGGATAATTACAGATTTCAAACCTGTAATGCACATGACAGACAGGATGCACAGCTGTCCTGTAAAACTGCCAGAAACCACTCAACACCATGGTTTGAAAAAAGGTTTTGCTATTTTTCAAATGCCATCAAATGCCGATGAATATTGGGAAATAAACATGATTTATAGCTTGAACAATTCAGAATTCTCTATTACCGATCAAATTCATGTGGTTATGCCAGCTGAAAATGTAAAAACAGTTTCTAGCTTTATGGGAACTGATAATAGCAGATATGTTTTAGCATATATAGCGCCAAAATCTCCTGCTATTGCCGTGAATGACATCACAGCTGTATTATATAAAATGCAGGATATGATGAATTTTGTTCAGGTTGAAAATTTCCAAATACAATTAGATCCAAGAATGCCCGGCATGGGAAATCACGGTTCACCCAACAATCAAGATCTCAGTTGGTATGCACAAGAAAGATTGTATAAAGGAAAATTATCCCTCACTATGACCGGCTATTGGAAATTAAATTTAATAGTGAAAGATTCGGCTGGCAATGTAGTGAAGGGCGAAGCTGTGACCGATGAAAATGAAAGTAGTTCCGTGTTCTGGGAATTGACTTTTTAATAATTATTTGTCTATCAAAGGCCGCTTAGCATAGCGGCTTTTTTATTCATTTTTAATGAAAAAAATCTCAATCAAATTACAGAAATCTAAAAAAGAAATAAACTGCCAACTTGTCGCTTTTTTATATCTTTGCAAATTACAAGGAAGAGAGTTACCATGGAAATTGAGGATAAAATAATAGACGAATCCCGTCAGGGCGAAGCAATAAACATTGAAAGCGGTGACAAAAATGGAAAAAAGTTATTTCTGGAAAGTTATGGCTGTCAAATGAATTTTTCTGATTCTGAGATTGTTGCATCTATTCTTACAGAGATTGGATATTCTACCACTCAAAGTTTGGATCAGGCAGATTTAATTCTACTTAATACTTGCGCGATTCGCGAAAAAGCAGAGCAAACTGTTCGTAACAGATTAAAGCACTTTAATCAACTCAAAAAAATCAAACCATCGCTCACCATCGGAGTTTTGGGCTGTATGGCAGAAAGATTGAAGGATAAATTTTTGGAAGAAGAACATTTGGTAGATTTAGTTGTAGGTCCCGATGCCTATCGCGATTTACCCAATTTGCTCAAAGAAACAGATGATGGTCGTTCTGCTGTAAATGTAATTTTATCCAAGGACGAAACCTATGCCGACCTGAACCCTGTTCGTTTGGGTGGAAATGGCGTTACAGCCTTTGTATCCATCACAAGAGGCTGTGATAATATGTGTACGTTTTGCGTAGTTCCGTTTACGCGCGGCCGAGAAAGAAGTAGAGATCCGCATTCTATCGTTCAAGAATCGATTGAATTGTATAACAACGGATATCGTGAAATCACACTTTTAGGCCAAAATGTGGACAGCTATTTATGGTATGGTGGCGGATTAAAAAAAGATTTTAAAAAGGCAACAGAAATGCAAAAAGCAACTGCTATTCATTTTGCCCAATTATTGGAAATGGTTGCCAATGCGGTTCCAAAAATGAGAATTCGCTTTTCTACATCAAATCCGCAGGATATGAGTCGTGAAGTGTTACACACTATGGCCAAACACAAAAATATTTGTAAATACATTCATCTTCCTGTTCAATCTGGAAGCACATCAGTTTTGAATCGAATGAACCGACAACACACGCGCGAGGAGTATTTGCAATTAATTGATGATATTCGTGAAATCATGCCCGAATGCGCATTGTCACATGATATGATTGCCGGATTTTGTGGAGAAACAGAAGCCGAACATCAAGAAACTTTATCTTTGATGGAATATGTAAAATATGATTTCGGGTATATGTTTGCTTATTCAGAAAGACCTGGAACCCCAGCTGAAAAGAAAATGGCAGATGATGTTCTCGATGATGTAAAAAAACGCAGATTACGTGAAATTATCGAATTACAACAAAAACATTCAGAAACGAGAATGAATGCATATTTGGGCAAAATCCATGAAGTATTGATTGAAGGAAACTCCAAAAAATCAGATAAAGAATGGATGGGTCGAAACACGCAAAATGCCGTAGTTGTTTTCCCTAAAACTGGAACAGAAAAACCGGGCGATTTTGTACAGGTCAAAGTAAATGCCTGTACTTCTGCTACTTTGATAGGAGAAAAAATATAATAAGACGTTAAATTAATTCTTTTTTAAACTAAATTTCAAATTATTACGTTACTTTTAACGACTAAATCCTGTTTTTTATGAAAAAATTACTTGTTTTATTTCCTCTTTTCCTTTTCTTCATAGGCTGTGTAGAATCAGAATTATATGTGGATGGTGAAAATGTAGGCTCTGTAGGAGGTGATGGAGATACTCCAACGCATGAAATTATTCTGAAACAATTTGATTATGTAACACCTATTTATTCTTATCAATACTTATTCAATCCGCAAGGAAAGATAACCAATGTGAATCTCTCTATGAGTTTGCTAGGTGAAACTGTAACCTCTAACGGCGTGGTTTCATATCAAAACAATTTGATTTCTACACTTACACCTGGAAATTTTTCGGCACAGGACAATCTTATTTATAATGATCAAAATCAATTGATTGAAATAAATACCGGAACAACGCCAGAAACTAAAATGGTTTTCACACACACTGGAACAACCATAACTGGCGTTAGAACTCTCGATGGCGTATTAGATAATACTGTAACCTTTACCAAGGACAATGCAGGATATATCACAGGCTATTCTTTTACCGATGCAAGCAATAACAAACAATATTCCTTGTCCCTAAATGTTGCCAATAATTTATTGAGCTCCAGCACTTTTAAGGAAAATACAACTGTTTTGCAACAAATGAATTTTACCTATGACAACAAGATAAATCCATTGTTTCTACAAAGCATAGATTACTTTAATATCATGGTGATGATGGATGCCTATGGGTTTGAATCAGATTTTATTGCGTTGCCTCTAGATACATATGCAATGTATAGAAGTTCCAATAATATCACGCAATTAACGGCTAGTGGTTCGGGTAGTGCATATATAGAAGGAACTATAAATTACGTTTATACGTATAATGAAGCAGATTTTCCAGTTTCGGCTGTACTCAATATAGAGGGAGAAGAACCAGGAGTTGTTCATTACACCTATTATTAATTTTACATCAATAAAAATGAAAAAATTACTTTTACTGAGTCTGAGCGTAGTTTTCATACTTTCTTGTTCAGAATATAACGATGATGGAACTCCAGGAGGAATTGTAATAACAAATCCGGACGGAACCAAGAAAATAAAAAACTTTTCATCAAATTCCAACGGAGTTACTTCTTTTGATTTTGGAATGGAATCACAGAACATGAACCTCACAAATACTCTCAACCGCAGCTATGCATCGGATTCATATAGTAATGAATCTGAAATGTTAATGAGCACATCTATTTCTGGAATAGAAAGTGAAGGAAATGATGCTCTATCCCAAAGATTGAATGAAATCATTAATGGGGTAAAGATTACGGAAATCTCTACGATAGATATGGCTTCAGGTGTTGCGTCAAGAACCAAATATGCCTTTAATTACAATGAAAATCAACTGAGTGCTTTTACCTATACTTCTGATGGCATAGCGCAAGGCAATGGCAGCATTACTTCTACGGCCGATCAGATTAATGTGAGTACATCTTCCACTTCACAAGATTTCATTCCTATGAATTGGATTTTTAATTTAACTGACGGCTTAATCACCTCTGCAACAGCTACTTCAGTAGATTCTGGAACTGAATTCGATATTAATTTCACACGTGCCAACGGCAATATCACAGCTTTAGAAATCAGTTCTGCTGTTTCTACAGCATATACCTATACCTACGATACCAACATTAATCCATTTCATCAGGTTTACACCAATAATCTGGATCAAACCAATGCGGAAATTGTTCGATTGATTTCCAGTGGTTTTCAACCTCAAGCGGCTGGTGCAGCTATTGATGTAAGCAATTTGGAATCGATGTTTCGTATTATGTTGATAGAGGGTAAAAACAATTTGCTTAGCGCAAATTCGGGCTCACAGGTTTTGCAAACAAATTCGTACACCTATGATGCTGATGGCTATCCCATAACGATGACATCACGATTAAGCCAAAAAATAAATTTAAGCGGGTCTATAGACTCATATTTAGCTGATTATCAAGAAATGCTACAAGGAATGGGATTAACGCCAGAAGAAATTGAGGGAATGCTAGCAGAAATACAACAACAATTTCAAGGAGAGATTGATGTTGATATGACGACCGAAGCAACCATTAACTATTACGAATAAAAATTATTGAGAGTCAGTATTTATGGCGGAAACTTTACAAGGTATCAAGCAACGATTCGGTATCATTGGCAACGATTCCGGCCTCAACCGGGCTATTGAACGTGCAATGCAGGTAGCCCCTACCGATATTTCGGTTTTGGTAACAGGTGAAAGCGGTGTGGGAAAAGAATTTATTCCAAAAATTATACATGCGCTAAGCAAGAGAAAACATAATAACTATATAGCCGTAAATTGTGGAGCAATTCCAGAAGGAACCATAGATTCTGAACTTTTTGGGCACGAAAAAGGCTCTTTCACAGGTGCAACAGGCACACGAAAAGGCTATTTTGAGGTGGCAGATGGCGGAACTATTTTCCTAGACGAGGTTGGTGAACTTCCGATGCACACGCAGGTACGTTTGCTGCGAGTTCTAGAAAGTGGTGAATTTATGAAAGTTGGCTCATCCGAAGTTCAAAAAACCGATGTACGTATAATTGCAGCTACTAATGTAAATGTACTAGATGCCGTATCTAAACGAAAATTTCGTGAAGATTTGTATTATAGATTAAATACAGTAGAAATTTCTCTGCCGCCATTGCGAAACCGAAAAAGTGATATCAGCCTACTTTTCAGAAAATTCGCTAACGATTTTGCAGAAAAATATAATCGACCGATTGTGCGTCTAACGCCAGAAGCAGAACGCATTGTAGAAAATTATGCCTGGCCAGGAAATATTCGTCAATTACGAAACTTTACCGAAGAAATTTCTGTCGTAGAAACCGACAGAGAGTTGAATGCCATAGAAATTCAAAAATTCTTACCGACTCACAGCATTATTCCCGTTCATCCGACTGGAACTGGATTTTCTGGAAACGATTTCAGTAATGAAAGAGAAATTTTGTATAAATTTCTTTTTGACATGAAAAAAGATTTAAACGATCTTAGATTGCTTACTATGGAGCTTATTTCCAAAGGCAGTTCACAAGTTGTTGCAGAAAATGCAGAACTTGTAAACCGTATTTTCAGTACAGAGCATTTGCCACAAACGGATTCTCTATTGAAATATGAGCCAGAAGAAATCAAGACCACAGAGCCCTATACAGATATTGAGGATTATGACTATGAGGATATTAATGACAATGAATCTCTTTCTTTGCAAGACAACGAAATGGAACTCATAGAAAAAGCCCTCGAAAAACATCAAGGAAAACGAAAAGATGCCGCCAAAGATTTAGGAATTTCTGAAAGAACTCTTTATCGAAAAATTAAACAATATGAACTTTAAGTTTTTATTAACATTCATATTCTTAATTAGTTTAACATCTTGTGGCGTCTATAATTTTACAGGAGGCTCATTGGATGATAGATACCAAAGCATCAAAGTAGATCGATTTCCCAACTACTCTTCCTATCAAAACCCCAATTATAGTCAAGAATTCACCAATGATTTACAATTACGTTTTGATCAAAGAACCAGTATGTCTCTTACCAATCAAGACGATGCTGACATAATTCTAGAAGGAGAAATTCAAGATTATTATGTCTCACCCGTGTCGATAACAAGTGGTGAACAAGCTGCGCAAAACAGGCTCACCATCAAAGTAAAAGTAATTTATACCAATAATATAGAAGAAGATAAAAGTTTTTCCAGAACCTTTACAGATTTCGAGGATTTCCCAGCCAACCAAACTTTACAACAAGTAGAGGCTGCTTTGGTGCCAGATATTAATACGAGATTAATAGATCAGATTTTCACTGCTGTCATTGCCGATTGGTAATTTTTTTTGAATATGAATGAAAGACTAGCACATATTTTAAAACAACCTTTTTCTGTAAAAACTTCAGATATTTTTTTATTGGAAGATGAATTAGAAAAATACCCCTATTTTCAACCCCTTCATCTTTTGAAATTAAAAGCTTTGGCCACTGGAGACCAGCAAATCTTTCTAGAATCTTTACCCAAAACCTCTGTTTATTGTACAAATCGTAGCATACTCTACCATTTCATCCACACAAATCTACAACCCGATCAATCTCAATCTATCCCAAATGAGTGGGAGCATGAAAAAGAAATCAGTCCAGATGATTTGCAACCAGAAAATGCTGAAAATGATGTAGAAATCAACGTCAACTCATCGCTACAAACCATTGATTCAACTGTAGATAATGAAGAAAACACACCCAATATTGAGTTGGATGAGATTTCTAAATCTACCCAAAAAGAAGATTATTATGAGGACCAAATCAAGCATTTCATTGAACATCAGACTTCTGAATATCATTCTTTCAGTGAATGGTTGAAAATTAATACAAAACAACAAAGCCCGAAAGACACTTCCGAATCGAGTGAAGAAGTGATAAACGAAAAATTCAGAGTTATAGAAGAATTTTTAGATAAAAATCCAAAAATCACACCTTCTCGCGATTACAAGCCACAAACGAATATTGCAGGCGATTTGGAGGAAAACATGTCGCATTTAATGACAGAAACCTTGGCAAAAATCTATGTAGAACAAAAAAAATATGATAAAGCAATTAAAGCCTTTTCAATTTTACGTTTGAAATATCCGGAAAAAAGTGGTTACTTTGCAGACCGAATTCGAGAAATTAAAGAATTAAAGCATAATTAGATATGATAAGCGGCACTTTTATATTATTAATGATTGTAATCATGGCGATTTGTGTCATGCTAGTAATGGTAATTTTATCCCAAAATCCAAAAGGTGGAGGATTATCTTCTACTTTTGGAGGAGGTGGAAGTCAAATGTTTGGTGTACAACGCACAAACGATTTTCTAGACAAGACCACTTGGACCCTTGCTGCCATTATAGCTGGAATGGTGATTTTATCCAATGTTATGATTCCAAGAGGTAGCACCAGTGCATTACCAGACATACCTCTACAACAGTTGCCTACTACGGGTGAAATGACACCCGCGCCAGCAGATGGAACAACTACTGTACCTGCTCCAGCCACTGAACCTGCAACAAGTCCAGTAGAATAAAAATCTTTGATACAACTCAAAAAACCGGGAATATTTCCGGTTTTTTTGTTTTATACCCATTTTTGAATGTTTAAATTTCGTTAAATTCACTTATTTTAAATTAATTGATGAAGGAGTTTCACGATTAATTCCTTACTTTTACAAATTCGAAACAATTTGAAATTAAAATCTAATTAAATAATTTTTATGAAAACAAGTTTACTAATTCTGGCTGTTTTCTTGAGTTCAGGAGTTTTTGCTCAAAATTTCTTTACTGAGACCAAAGAAAATCAAATAGAATTAAAACACAACAAAAAAGTGCAACCAGGTGAAAAGATTTATACCGTAGATGTTGCCGCTATGACACAATTTCTGGCTAATGCACCACAAAGAGAAAATTATGTAATCAATTCTACTCTTTCAATGGAATTTCCAGATTTGAACGGAAAAATGGAGAGATTCTACATGGCAGAGGCTTCCAACTTTGCTCCTGCTCTACAAGCGGCTTACCCTCAAATCCGTGCCTATCGCGGCGTAAGTGCTGAAAATCCAGGAGTTACTATCTCTTTGAGTGTTTCACCAAGAGGTATCCAAACCATGAGATTGGCACACAATGCACCTAGTCTTTTTATTGAAAGCATTTCTGTTGATAATAGAATTTACAAAGTATTTACAAAATCAGAAAAATCTCCAGATTGGGCGTGTAGCACGCCAGAGGAGCATATGGAAAATGATCTAACCGATAGATTTGGTAATCAAGAACTTCTTGCAGCTGATGATCAAACCATGAGAGACTTCAGACTTGCATTGTCTTGTACTGGAGAATATACAAACTTTTTTGGTGGTACCGTAGAAGGTGCTTTGGGGGCTATGAATGCTACCATGTCGCGCGTTAATCCTGTTTTTGAAAGAGATGTTGCTTTGAGACTTACAATCATAGAAAACAATGCGGATGTAATTTATACTAACGCCAATACAGACCCTTATGCTCCTGCTTCTAATATGCAATTATGGAATAATCAACTTCAAAATACATTAACCAATGTAATTGGTGAAGCCAATTACGACATAGGACATTTGTTCGGTAGAACTGGTGGTGGTGGAAATGCAGGTTGCATTGGTTGCGTTTGCGTTAATGGTCAAAAAGGTAGCGGATATACCTCGCCTTCAAACGGAATTCCAGAAGGTGACAGTTTTGATATTGATTATGTGATTCATGAGTTTGGACATCAATTAGGCGCAAATCACACTTTTATTCGTTTTGAAGGAAGTGGGGTTAATTACGAGCCTGGTAGTGGTTCTACGATTATGGGTTATGCAGGAATTACATATCCCAATACCAATGTTCAAATGCATAGTGATGATTATTTTCATTATGGTAGTGTAATTCAAATTACAAATAATATTAAAAACAAAACTTGTCCAACAACGACTTCATTAGCCAACAACCCTCCTGTTGCAGATGCTGGTCCAGATTATACCATTCCAATAGGGACTGCCTTTGTACTTACTGGCTCGGGATCAGACCCAGATGAAGACGATATCACATTTACTTGGGAACAAATCAATTCTGCTTCATTCTCTAGTAATGATTTCACCATAGTAAATCCAAATTCAACAACGGGTCCATTATTTAGAAGTTTACCACCTTCAACCAATCCGGTGAGATATTTTCCTTCCTATGAAAAGGTTCTAGAAGGTTCGCTTTCATATCCGTTTGAATCGGTTTCAAATGTTTCGAGAAATACCAATTTTGCTTTGACGGTAAGAGATAATAATCCCAATGGTGGCCAAACCAAAACAGACCAAATGCGTGTAGGCGTTACAGCTACTGGTGGCGTTTTCTATATTACAGCACCAGATAACAATTCATCGGCAGCGTCTGGCAGTGATTATACGGTTACCTGGAACGTAGCCCAGACAAATCAATCGCCAGTAAATACCTCTCACGTAGATATTCTATTTTCTACAGATGGTGGTGCCACATTTACGGTTTTGGCTGCCAATACGCCCAATGATGGTGAGCAAATCGTAAGTATTCCTGCCAATTCTACTTCTCAAGATGCTAGAATAATGATTAGAGCGGTTAATAATATATTCTATGCGGTGAGCAAAAAATTCTATATTGATTATAATGTAACCATAGAATGTCGTGATTTCTCTGCAAGTAATTTGCCTTTAGCCATTCCAGATGGTACCGCAAATGGTTATGGTGCGTATGCAATTGCAAGTATTCCCGTACCGAACATCGGTGCTGTAGATGAAATTACAGTGGATGTAGATATTTCTCACACCTATATCGGAGATTTACAAGTGGTTCTACAATCACCTTCACCAGCTCAAATGATCCTGCTTTGGAACAGACAGTGTGGCTCTACAGACAACATCAACGCTACCTTCAGTGATAGTGGATCTGCAGTGAATTGCTCTACTTCTCCTGTTTCTGGAACCATACTTCCTAATAATCCACTTTCAGCTTTCCGCGGATTTAATTCACAAGGAAATTGGTTGATTGGCGCTAGAGATGGTAGTCGTATGGATACAGGTACAATCAATGCGGCTTCTATGACTTTTTGTAGTACAACTCTCACTCCAATGGGAACTGCAGATGTGGTACAGCAAAAATCACAAATCGATGTTTACCCAAATCCATCAAACGGTTTATTCAACATAACGACTGAACTCGCTGGGAAAGGTGTACAATTGTCGGTTTATGATGTAAGCGGAAAATTGCTACATACATTTAGTGATCAAAACGCAACTGGAATGTTCCGTCATGAGCTTAACTTATCTCATGTGGCCAAAGGCGTATATGTTTTACAAGTTCAATCAGGAACTAAGATGACAAGTAAAAAACTCATCGTAAAATAAAATTCTGACAAAAAGAAATTAAATGCCGGATTGCACTGACAATCTGGCATTTTTTATTCTTGAAAATGGCAGTTTTTAAATTAACTTTAATTTTAAGTCAATTATATAATTCTGAAATACAATGTATTACTGCAGTGCACTTCCGTTTGAGAAAATCCGTTGGCATGAATTATGACTAATGGAGAGCAAACATTTAATAAAATAATAAATTTAATATTATGAGTGATTTGAACATTAGGCCATTGGCTGATCGCGTTGTGGTGGAACCTTCACCTGCAGAAACCAAAACTGCATCCGGCATTATTATTCCTGATACGGCAAAAGAAAAGCCCCAAGAAGGAACTGTAGTTGCAGTAGGACCTGGTAAGAAAGATGAACCTGTAACATTAAAAACAGGAGATCGAGTTTTGTATGGCAAATATGCAGGTACAGAACTAAAACTCAACGGAAAAGATTATCTGATTATGCGTGAATCGGATATTTTCGCAATTGTATAAATATCATATTTTAAACGTAAAAAAATTAAAATTTTAAACAAAATTGATCAATGATCAATTTACAAAATAAAAATAAACTATGGCAAAGGATATAAAATTTAATGTAGATTCCAGAGATGCTCTTAAAAGAGGTGTTGACCGCTTGGCAGACGCTGTAAAAGTTACTCTAGGACCAAAAGGAAGAAATGTTGTTTTGGGTAAATCTTTTGGTGCTCCCACCGTTACCAAAGACGGTGTTTCTGTAGCAAAAGAAATCGAGCTGGAAGACCCAATCGAAAATATGGGTGCACAAATGGTAAAAGAAGTGGCGTCCAAAACCAATGATTTGGCTGGTGACGGTACCACGACTGCTACTGTTTTGGCACAAGCAATTGTACGCGAAGGATTGAAAAACGTTGCTGCAGGCGCAAATCCAATGGATTTGAAAAGAGGAATTGATAAGGCTGTTGGAGCAGTTGTTTCTTACCTCAAAGCCAACTCCACCGAGGTAGGTGATAGTACAGAAATGATAAAACAAGTAGCTTCTATTTCTGCCAATAACGACGATACAATTGGTCAACTAATTTCTGATGCGTTTACAAAAGTTGGGAAAGAAGGCGTAATTACTGTAGAAGAAGCCAAAGGTACAGACACCTATGTAGATGTGGTTGAAGGAATGCAATTTGATCGCGGATATCAATCTCCTTATTTTGTGACAAATTCAGACAAAATGACGGCAGAATTAGAAAATCCTTTAATTCTGTTATATGACAAGAAAATTTCTGGAATGAAAGATTTATTACCTATTCTTGAGCCAGTAGCTCAACAAGGTAAATCTTTATTAATTATTTCTGAAGAGGTTGAAGGTGAGGCGCTTGCCACTTTGGTTGTAAATAAATTAAGAGGTTCTTTGCGTATTGTAGCTGTCAAAGCTCCTGGTTTTGGTGATAGAAGAAAAGCCATGTTAGAGGATATTGCTATTCTTACCGGAGGTACGGTAATTTCTGAAGAGCGCGGATATACTCTAGAGGCTGCAACCATCGATATGTTGGGAACTGCAGAAAAAGTAACTATAGACAAGGATAATACCACTATCGTAAACGGTGCGGGTACAGAATCTCAAATCAATGCACGTGTGAACCAGATTAAATCCCAAATTGAATCTACGACCTCTGATTATGATCGTGAAAAATTACAGGAACGTCTTGCAAAATTAGCAGGCGGAGTTGCGGTATTATACGTTGGTGCAGCATCTGAGGTAGAAATGAAAGAGAAAAAAGACCGTGTAGATGATGCATTACACGCTACAAGAGCTGCTGTAGAAGAAGGAATTGTTGCTGGTGGTGGAGTTGCTTTGGTGAGAGCTGTAGAATCTCTTTCCAACCTATCTGTAGAAAATGCAGATGAAAAAACAGGTATTAATATCGTGAAAAAAGCGATTGAAGAGCCAATGCGTCAAATTGTGGCGAATGCCGGTGGCGAAGGCTCTGTAGTTGTAGCCAAAATCAGAGATGAAAAAGGAGATTTTGGATATAATGCCAAAACAGAAGAATATGTAAACATGTTGGAAGCCGGAATTATCGACCCAACCAAAGTAACACGTGTAGCGCTTGAAAATGCCGCTTCTGTTGCCGGAATGCTAGTTACCACCGAGGCTGTTGTTTTTGATGTTCCAAACGAAAACGAAGGCGGAATGCCAGCCGGAATGCCTGGAATGGGCGGAATGGGTGGTATGATGTAATTTCCAAACCCATATTATACAACAAAGACTGTCTTCAATGGCAGTCTTTGTTGTTTATTGATATATAGGCATAATATATGCACACATATTTCAAAATATTTGCAACATTCTAGGAAAAATCAATTTGAAAAAGTGAAATCCAGCAATACCATTTACAGCATTGGCCATTCTAGCAGAAGATTTGAAGCGTTTTTAGCCTTATTACAACAAAATAAAATTGAATTCCTAGCCGATGTTCGTCGTTTCCCTTTATCTAAAAATTTTCCTCATTTTAATGCAAAAAACTTGGCAGCTGAACTTCAAAAAATAGGTATTCAATACGAACATCTAGAAAATCTGGGTGGCAGAAGGAAATTGAATAAAAACTCTAAAAATACACTTTGGCGCAACAGCTCGTTCAGAGCTTATGCCGATTATACAGATACTGAAATTTTTAAAAATTCTTTAGAATATTTGGAAAAATTAGCTTTGAAAAAAACAACTGCCTATATGTGTTCAGAAGCTGTTTGGTGGCGTTGTCATCGTGCAATAATTTCTGATTTGCTCAAAGTAAAAGGCTGGAAAGTACTGCATATCATGGGTGTTGCAACTCCAGAAGAACATCCATACACCTCTGCAGCACGCATCATAGACGGAAAAGTTCTGTATTATGATCCGGATTTATATGACGTTTAATTGTAAATTATGAAAAATAATTCATTTGGTGAAAAAGTCATTAATTTTAATAAAAGCTTAAAATTCAATCTTGATTTACCTTTTCAATACAAGGTTCTAAATCCTTTTACAGACAATCCAGAAACTATTCAGGTCATGAAACAGTTTTATAATCGGTTTTATGCAGATAATAAAAAACGTAAATTTTTAATCGGAATTAATCCCAGCAGGCATGGAGCAGGTATAACGGGTGTTCCCTTTACCGATACCAAACGATTAGAAAAAGTATGCGGAATCCAAATGCTTAGTGCATATTCACACGAAGTTTCGTCGGTATTTGTTTATGATTTTATCGCAGCCTATGGCGGTCCTTTTCGTTTTTATAATGACTTTTATATCAATTCGCCATTTCCACTTGCCATAGTACAATACAAAAATGGCAAATGGGTGAATGCCAATTATTATGACAATAATATTTTATTTGAAAAGCTGAAACCCTATATGATAGCCAGTTTAAAGCAACATATTTCATTTGGATTGCATACAGAAATTGTTTACAGTTTAGGTAAAAAAAATGCTGCTTATTTGCAAAAATTGAATCAATCTGAAAAACTTTTTGGGAAAATTATAGCCCTGGAACATCCTAGATATATTCAACAATATAAATCCAAAGAAAAGCAGCTATATATCGACAAATATGTACAGATATTGGCAGACGCTCAATTTATTTGATTTCTGTTTGTGAAGGAAGTTTAAGTTTTACATAGCTCAACAAAAGAATTGAACTTATAAAAAATATCGAAAGCGTAAGTGCAGAATATTGCATACTTCCCGTTAAATAAAGCACCTGAGCAAAGATAAAACTACCCAGAATTAATGCTACCTTTTCTACGATATCATAAAATGAAAAATAAATAGTATTATCGTTAGTCACTGGTAATAATTTGGAATAGGTAGAGCGCGTTAAAGCCTGGACACCACCCAAAACCAATCCTACAGTAGCTCCCAATGCATAAAATTCATATTCAATATACTTATCCGTTCTATGCATGAGAAATGCGGACATACAAATCAATGCCCATATCACAAGTCCAATTTTCAAAGCATTCAAATTTCCTAATTTTTTCGATAATCTAGAAAATAACCAAGAGCCAACTACCGCGACAAATTGAATAAGTAAAATGGTGATTATCAACTTGGTTTCGTTCAAACCCAACTCATCTTTTCCAAAAATTGTCGCCATATAATTAATGGTTTGGATGCCAACACTTAATAAAAAAAATGAAAATAAATAAAATTTCAATTCTCGATATCTCGCCAACTCTGCTCCTACTTTAATCAACTCGACATGGCTGAAGAAAAGTAAACGATTTCGGTTCACTTGCGCAGGTCGCGTATAACTTTTGGGAAGTCTTGCAAATGTAAATTGTGCAAATCCTATCCACCACAATGCCACCAACAAAAAAGAATATCGCGTGAAAGATTCATCCACCAACATAATCAATACCAAGCAAATAATCAATAAAATGGCAGATCCTAAGTATCCATAAATAAATCCTACTGCGCTCAATCGGTCTTGTTGATCCTTAGACGCAATTTCTGGAAGATATGCATTATAAAATACCAAACTCCCCCAATATCCAATACTGGCCAAAATACTACCAGAAATTCCGATCCAAAGACTTTCGTAGTTTGTGAAAAAGAAAAGTGATGAGCAACCCAGTGCACCCAACCAAGAAAATATCTTAAGGAAAAGCTTTTTATTTCCGATTTGGTCTGCAACAGCAGATAATATAGGGGAAATTAAAACGACAATTACAAAAGATGCGGTTATAGAATAGGAATATAAAATTCCTTTGTCTGAAAAATTTATTCCAAAAACACTAACTTCTTGATAATTAGAAAGAATCGAACTGAAATAAATAGGAAAAATAGCCGTCGTAATCACCAATGAATAAACAGAATTAGCCCAATCATAAAAAGCCCAGGCAAACTGTTGTTTTCGTCTTTCTATAGAAATTTGAGTCTTCATTTTTTGTTTCGTTTAAAATAACTTGCATACCATCTTTTCACATCAAATTCTGGTAAAATGCTCTGATTATCTTCAATTTTATTAAAGAGCATTTCTGCCAGATAGGCAGCATTCATTGCTCCGTGTGTTCCTAGTCCATTCAATACATGTAGCGCATCAAATTTTGGATGCTGACCTATTATTCCTCGCCGATCACCTGTTGTGGGTCGCAATCCGGCTTGATGAGAAACTACTTTATAATTTCCTTTAAAAAAAGACTGTAAATTATTTTCCAGAGAAATTCGGTTTTCTGTTGTAATTTCAGGCGAATTAAACTTTTTATCATAAGTGGAACCCACATAATACTTTTTATTCCCCAATGGCATTAAAAAACTCTTGGATTTAAACGCAATTTCTGGTAATTCTGCATCAGATTCTATAATCAAGGTTTCACCCTTGTTTTTGATAATAGGAATAAAATTAAAATATGGATTATTTTCTACCTTAATACCTTCTGCAAAAATCAAATGATTAAATTTAATATTTTGATATGAATTATTTTTTAAATCCAATTCACTAAATATAAATTTTTCATTTCTAAAAAAACTTTGGAATTTTTGTGAAAATTGGAACAAAAGTTGGCTAAAATCAATTCTTCCCGTATTATAAACTTCACCAAAACCATAATCAGCCTTTATATTCTTGAAGTTATTTTCAATAACTACCGGATTCAGAAACTCATTTAAAATTGCGTCTTGAACAGCTTTTTTTTCCCATATTTTTGCTTCTTCGGCATCTGCCAAGATGCGATATACGGGAATTTTATATATCACTTTCGTTTGAACTAGATTTTCTAATCGTGAAAAGGCCGTTTGCAAACTTTTCATTTGTTCCCAACCTTTAAAAACAGACGTAAATCGATAGAGAATAATTGGATTAAACATTCCTGCGGCAATATGTGATGCAGCTTTTTCACCATCATCAAATATTACAAAGCTTTTCTGACGAGATAGGCACAGACCGGCAAAACATACAGCTGCCACTCCATAACCAACAATTATATAATCCACTTTTTGCATAAGTCGATAAATTTAAAACATAAAAAAATCCCGACCAAAATGTCGGGATTTTCAAATTATATTCAGGAATTAATAATTCCACATATCATTTTCTCTTTCTAGGATATTACCTTTGATTCTATGAGACTCTTCCAATTGCGCCTTGGCATCTCTTGGCAAATAGTCTTCAATACTAGTATTACCCATTACATCACTAGATTTGTACAAAATGGCGTTGAATCTACGTGCATTCAGCATATCATCGTAGGTGATTTTAGAAGCCGAATTCTGCGGATTATAGACCGTGTATTTGTGTAATACTTTTCTGGCATCTGGATAAAATACCCAGAACAAATCTACATAATCATCTGCTCCTTCAAACCCACGACCTATGGTTTGTGCATCTGGCCCCATCATAGATAAACCAATGATACGATATCTCATTTCAGACATACGTCGGTCGATATACCATAATCCTTTTACCTTTACCATTTTGATTTTATCAGATTCTATGGCATAAGCATCGATACCTTGATCTGCCACTTGGCTCATATCTTCACCAGCATCGGCTTGTTCCCAATACCAATCTGTTGTATCTGTACGTGACAAAGCATTGATGGCTTCATCTTTAGTAATTTTATATTGAAAATATTCGTCATCATAGACTTCGGTGATTTCCCCACTTTCAATACCTTTTTTCAACGCGTCAAACAAAGAAAGCGTTTGGTACACCAATCCGTCTGATGAGTTATAATAGGGTTGATTGATTCTTTCATTCAAATCAATTACTTCCCAAGTAACCTTGGACCACAGTACATCATCTTCGTTGATATAACCGTATTCCAATGGTTTGGCTTCGCTTTTTACTGTATCACCTTTAGCGTTTACCTTTAGGTTTTCTTCACGCATTTTTCTCAATTCTTGAGGAGATTTTGCGTTCAGAATAGATTGCGCTTCTAGGGAAACAAAACCTGCCAAAACCAATATTAAAGTTAAAAATTTATAATTCATTGTCTGTTTAAATTCTTTTTCTTGTTTGAAATAACGTTGAAATCAGTATTTCATTGTATTATCAATGAAGTAATTTATTACTGAACGTCAATAACTACGGGTGAAATGTTTGGAATACGCGTTCCGTCCAATCCACTTGCGGTTGCTTCGATGTCAAAAATATTAATAGCGTCACCTGGTTTTACTTGATCCAATACACGACCAGCCCCGCTAAGGCTGTTACCACTTACAGCAACGGTTTTCTGTCCTGGAACTTTCACTTTAAATCCAGTTACGTTAAAGGTTACAGGAAATTCGAAGTCTGGAATAGCTGCTTCTACTTGTAATCTAGATACTGAGCTCTTTGATGTAGTTAAAGCATTTTTTCCACGTATTTGACCTTGTGGTGGTGGAACGGGTTTAATTCTGAATTCTTTCTTTTCGGTAACGGTTGCACCAGAAGAAGTTTTCGCAGATGCTGTAAATGTTACGGAATTTCCGCCAGAAACCACATAATTATATTTTCCATTAGAACCGCTTAATGAACCTGATGATGCTGACATATTGATAGGCCCATCTGCTCCATTGATAGTTGCGGTAATAGGATTTGTAACCCCACGATATACCACATTCATCTTATCCGCAGAAATTGATCCACCTGCAGGAGCTTTCTCCAGCGTTTCAGATACAACACTGTACGGATGGTTGAATTCAATTGAAACAGGTGCGTTTTTACCGTAAGTATAGGTAGCTTTACCCGAAAAGTTATAATTTCCTGGAGAGGTATTCAAAGGAATTTCAGCTTTACCGGCAACCAACGGATATTCTCTACCATTGATGTTTAGCGTACCTGTAGCTTCGTCATTATAAGCTCCAATTGCTACAAAAGCATTTTCTTGTTTCCCAGCTTTGATAACGCCTGGAACATTCACCAATACATTAGATTGGGTAAATTCCAATTGTTCTTCAAGACGGCTGGCCAACATTTGACGAATAGCATTACCTTCTTCTGTTCTGGCATCTGCCTGTACTTTTGTAAGATTGGTTAACGCAGCAATCATAGGTTGTTCATAGAATTTATCAGAAACCCAGTTTTTGCTTTGTTTTTTAGCCATATCGGTGGTGTTAAAAACTTGATTTACACGTGCCTCGCTCACACCTGCAGCAATAAACTTTGATTTCAAATCATTGATTTGTTTTACAAAATTTTCAGCTTCGGCATTACCTGTTTCTTTCACACCATTATCTTTAAAAAATAGGGTTACGATAGATTCGGTATTTTGTAAAGCATTGTAATTGGTTTCTGCTCCTTCGGTAGTGGGCATTTCTACTGTTAATTGATTTTTCAATCCTTGAACATAGTTCACAAAATTGTCCACATCAGATTTCAGTGTATTAGCTTTATCGTAAGTTGGTGCATAAGATGGATCATCTTTTGCCTTCATTTGCATATTCGAATAAAAAGTCGAGTTGTTTTCTTCTGTCAGTTTCATCGACTGTTCAAAAGATTTATTTACGTCTTCAAATGATCTAAGTACCTCACGGTCAACCTGCATCGCCATCATTGCGATAAAGATAAGGTACATGAGGTTAATCATCTTCTGCCGTGGTGATAATTTTCCCTTGGCCATTTCTTAATAATTTGTAGAATTAATATTCATTTTAATAAAAGTCAGATTCGGATATGAAGAATTAGCTTTGAGGGTTTCTCATTGCTGACAACATTCCACCATAAACCTTGTTCAAATTGTTTACGTTTGATGTCAATTTATTCATTTCAGACATAAACTGCTCTGAACCAGATGCGGATTTCTGCATCTCGTCAATGAATTTCTTGTTTAAATCTACTTGCTTTCTTCCGTTTTCTAATTGTACTTGATACAATGCATTCAAAGATTCCATGTGATTGGCGGCCAAGGCC
Organism: Flavobacteriaceae bacterium; assembly: GCA_030538275.1. Taxonomy (GTDB): domain Bacteria; phylum Bacteroidota; class Bacteroidia; order Flavobacteriales; family Weeksellaceae; genus Profundicola. The sequence goes on from JAUNUH010000007.1 coordinate 59,607, forward strand.
ATTTGATCACCATATGCACGTGTTGCGGTAGAGGCATCAACTGCTGTATTGATGTCTTTTACTGCATGTGAAAAGTTGTCGATTCCGTCACGGAGTCTAGTCATCAAAGATGCATCGAGTTTGGCATCTGCCAACATTTTATCGAGTTTTGTAGAAAGTGAAGATTCGGCTTCTTGTACCGAAATTGCATTCTTTTTGGTTACTTTCACTGCAGAAGAACTGTCTGCTAATTCTGGATATGCTCTTTCCCAGTCATAATCACCTGCAGGCGGATCAAATGCGAAGATTACGAAGATAATCGCTTCTGTGATAAGTCCGATTGCTAGTACTGTAGATCCATCAAGTGGTCCAATTGCCCAGTGATTAATTTTGAAAAGTGCACCAAGAATTACAATAGCTGCTCCTAATGAGTAAACCATGTTAAGTATTACATCCTTTCTTTTTGCTTTTGCTGCCATAGTTGAATAAAAAATTAATTAATGATTTTTGATTATTGTTTTTTTAATTATTTGTAGTAAGTATTTGTCGTTGACTAATTTCTAATTATTGTCTTGTTCGCTTATATCGAACATCTGCACCTTCTGGAATCGTTTGTACGGTTCTGAATCCGATATAGCTTCTAGCAGAATCTTTGTGTTCCCAATCTCTGGAACCTACCATTAACATGAAGCCAACGTCTTTCCATGAACCGCCTTTTACCGTTTTCACAGCGATATCATCTCCAGCACCCAAATAGGGATTTAAGGTTCCTGTAAACTCGCCTGCGGCATTATTATAAGGTGATTGTGTCCATTCTGCAACGTTTCCAGACATATCATATAATCCGAAATCGTTCGGGAAGAAAGTTTTCACAGGAGCCGTGTACATAAAGCCAGGTTCCTTGTTTTTTGCACAGCAATCTTCGATATAGTCTCCTCTTCTAGGTTTGAAATTGGCTAAATAACATCCTCTACTATCTGCCAAGTAAGGCCCACCCCAAGGGTAAGGTGCATTTTCTTTACCTCCACGCGCTGCATATTCCCATTCAACCTCGGTGGGTAAGCGATATACAATTATATCTTCACGATTTTTGGCTTTAAGAGATAAGTTATAATTTTTGTGTTTATTGGTTCTGAATGCTGCAAATCCTCTTGCTTGATCCCAAGAAACTCCAACTACTGGATAATCAAGATAGGCTTTATTCCAAAAGTAATCGTTATGCAATGGGTCATTGTAGGCATAGTTGAAATCGCGCACCCAAACTGTAGTATCTGGATAGATATTTACGGTGTCCACTTTTACGAAATCACTTCTCTTTGCATTCTCGTCAAAATGCGCACGCGCGGCTCTATTTTTATCAACTTCAGAAAAAACAAAGTTTAATTTTCTTACATCCAATAATCTTTCTCCATTGAATCTGTCTTCTGGAGCATAGTACATATCCTCCATTACTTCTACATAATCGCGATCGGGATATTCGTATTTATCCCAAATTATATCTACATCCCAGTTGAGTTGTCTTTCTGCATCATAACCGCTTCTACCATCAGCCATTTCATTAATATATTGCTGATAAGCAGATTCTTGTCCGTTTACACTCATATTTTTGAATGCAAACTGCGCTATTCCATCTTGTCCAGGAGCTGAAGTTCCGTCATAACCCATTTCATAAGCGCGTTCTGCTAATCTTTGACGAACGATAGAATCCCTAACATACTCTACAAAGATATTGTATTCTGCATTGGTGATTTCTGTATCGTCTATATAAAACCCAGTTACAGAAACTGTTTTGGGCGTAGCATTCTGCTGTTGGGCAAAGTCATAATCGGTATTACCCATTACAAAAGAACCCGAAGGAACCGGAACCATACCAATTGGTCTGGTAGGCGAAAAACTTTTTGCCTGTTTGGCCGGAACAATCATTCCTCTGTCATTTCCTCTCTTTTTTCCACTTCCACCGCAAGAAAAAAGCATAGAAGAAATTAGAAATACAACCAATATTTTTCTCATTATCACTCTAAATTTTTCGAGTTTGTAAAACTATTACTTTTTAATTAATCACCAAAATATATTTTGGTCTGTTCAAATAACGTAACCTAGAAGACTTTAGTATAACTTCTAATAAAATTTTTTATAAAAATTCAACCATTTTTCAGGAATTTCGCCATTCATCGCATCTGTATAGTCGGATTCATTGCAAGGAATACGCGAAATTCGGCCATCTATATGCGCTTCAATCCACCATCGATCAGATAATTTGGAATGAATAAAAACTATTTCCTCATCTCCAGATTGTACTCTATAGGTATCTACCTCGGTATCCAATTTCAAATTATTTCGAGCATCTATAAAATACCATAACATTTCTGCAAGCAAATTATTGTCCTCTAAACTTGCATTTACAAAATTAGAAATATGCATTACTTTCAAATCCGAGCTCATGCCAGCGTAGTTCATAAGTTTACAAATCTCTCGTTCATTTAATCCATTGCTGGTACAAATTACAGAGGATTTGAATGAGGAATACTGCATTACGTTCATATCTACAGACAACAATTGCAAATCACGAATCAGAGGCTCGGCTTTCTTGAAGTCTTCTTGAAATTTACCTAATCGCAAGTCCTCAAAATTCAATTGCTCCAATATATCATATTCTTCCTTGGCTACATAGGGCAATTGACTTCCTATACTTTTAAATTCTAATAGACGCTGATCTTCGTCCAAAATCATTTTTGTAATATGATTTTCTGCGTTCAATCCTTCAAAAGCTGCGTCAATATCTATTTTGATGTCAATGCTCCCTACTCTCAACAAATCTTTTTGAATGGCCTTATACAGAATATAATGCAAAGCTTGCGTTCCGCCACATAACAATAATGTAGCCCCTTTAGAGTGAATTTTTCTGATTATTTGATGTAAGGCAAAACAAGAATCCTCGAAAGTGGCACCTCGGTAAATGGTTCCTAAATCATAAATTTTCTTATACCAATTGCTATGAGATAGATGATATAAATGCCTTCTTACAGGATCCAGATCAAAATCTTCTTCTTCCAAATGGTTAAATTGCTGCAATTCGTTGGTTGCTATCAATACAATAGAATCCTCATCAATTTCTTCGTCTGCCTCGAATCTTATTTTCCCGCCAATTTGAAAGCGTGAGTAATTTTCCATTCTTAAATCGATGGATACCGGAACCAAAAACTCTGAAAAGTCCATTATTTTTTAGCTGTCTTTTTGGGCTGATTGGTTTTTGCCGTTGATTTCTTTTTAGTTGAAGTTGCAGGCTTTTTCGCCTTGGTTTCAATGATTTTCTGCGCTTCGGCTGCTGTCATTTTTGACACATCAGAATCCTTGGAAATCTCTACTTTTATTTTGCCTTGAATTACATTAAACCTTCCCCATCTTGCCTTTTCGACGCGGATTCCTTCTTTGTCAAAAACCTTTACGACCTTTTCTTTTTCTTTTCTTTTCTTGTCTTCGATAAGTTCTTTGACATCGGCTTGAGTCAAATGGTCAAAATCATATTTTTTCCCAACGTTTATAAAGACGTCATTCCATTTGATAAAAGGCCCAAAACGACCTTTGCCTTTGGTAACGGGCGCATCCTCATATATTGCGATAGGTGCATCTGCTTTTTGGCGTTCTTGAATCAGCTCAACAGCTCTTTCCATGGTAACCTCATGCGGATCTTCTCCTTTTGCCAGAGAGATAAAACTGTCTCCGAATCGTACATACGGACCATATCTTCCCACACTTACAGCTATTTCTTTCTCTTCAAATTCACCAAGAACCTTGGGTAGCTCAAACAGTTTCATTGCCTCTTCAAATTCGATGGTAAGAATATTTTGGTTGGGATTGAGTCCTGCAAATCTTGGCTTTTCTTCATCATCGGCTTCACCAATTTGAATCATAGGTCCGTAGCGTCCAATTCGAGCATATACATTTTTACCTGATTTGGGATCTACTCCCAATATTCTTTCTCCCGTAGCACGTTCTGCATGTTCTTCTACTTCTTCTACATTTTTTCTAAAAGGAAAATAAAAATTCTCCAATACTTTATACCAATCTTTTTTACCTTCTGCTATTTCGTCAAAATCCTCTTCTACATTGGCGGTGAACTGATAATCCATTATGTTTTTGAAATAATCTACGAGGAAATCATTTACCACGATTCCTACATCTGTAGGTCTCAATTTTTTCTTATCAGCTCCAAAGGTTTCTACTTCTTTACGCTGCTCTACTTGGCCGTTTTTCAACTCTAGAACACGAATTTCTCGTTGTTCACCTGGCAAATTAATAATTTCTACGTACTCTCTACGCTGTATGGTAGAAATTGTAGGTGCATAGGTAGAAGGTCTTCCAATTCCTAATTCTTCTAATTTTTGCACCAGTGCTGCCTCTGTATATCGAGGGGCATGTCGCGTAAATTTTTCTGTTCCTTTAATGTTTTCTGCCTCCAATGCGTCATTGGCTTGAACTTTTGGTAAGAGGGATAAATCTTTTTCAAGGTTTTCTTCGTCATCATTACCCTCTTGATAAACTTTCAAAAAGCCATCAAACAATATGACTTCGCCTTTTGCTTTATACAAATGGACATTGTCTTTGTTATTTTCAACGGTTATGGTTGTTCTTTCCAATTGTGCTTCTGCCATTTGACTTGCCAGGGTTCTTTTCCAAATGAGATCATACAATCTTTTCATGCTATAATCTCCATTAAATTCCTGCAAACTCAGATTTGTAGGTCGAATAGCTTCGTGCGCCTCTTGTGCACCTTTAGATTTTGTAGTGAATTGCCTGGTTTTGGCATATTTTTCACCATAATTTTCTTTAATTACGTTATTCGCTGCGGCTAGAGCCTCATTTGATAGGAATACGCTATCTGTTCTCATATAGGTTATGAGTCCTTGTTCGTATAGTTGTTGGGCAACACGCATGGTACGTGCCACAGGAAAGCCTAATTTGCGTGATGCCTCTTGTTGTAGCGTAGATGTAGTAAATGGTGCTGCTGGACTTCTTTTTCCGGGTTTTGTTTCAACATTGGCAACTTTGAATTCTGCCGTTGCCATGAGAGAAAGATGATTGATAGCTTCTTCCAGATTTTTGAATTCGTGTGATAATACTGCTTCAAAAGATTTTTTTTCTTGCGTTTTGAAAACGGCAACGAATCTGAAGCTATTTTCGGGAATGAATTCTAGAATTTCTTTTTCTCTTTCAACCAATAATCTTACTGCTACAGATTGCACTCTTCCTGCAGAAAGTCCAGGCTTTACTTTTTTCCAAAGGATTGGAGACATTTCAAAGCCCACTAAACGGTCTAGAATACGTCTTGCCTGTTGTGCATTCACCAAGTCCTGGTCTATATCACGTGGATTTTTCACGGCATTGAGTATGGCCTTTTGGGTAATTTCATTGAAAACAATTCTTCTGGTATTTTCTTTTTTCAGATTTAGCGTATTGAATAAATGCCAGGCGATGGCCTCCCCTTCTCTATCCTCATCAGATGCCAGCCATACGGTTTCGGCTTTAGAAGACAAATCTTTTAATTTTTTTACAACTTCTTTTTTATCTGCTGAAACCTCATATTTAGGTTTGAAATTATCCTCGATATCAATCCCCATATTTTTCTTGGGTAAATCGACTATATGGCCAAAACTTGATTCTACTTTGAAATCATTTCCTAAATATTTTTGAATGGTTTTTGCTTTGGCCGGCGATTCTACTATAACAAGATTTTTAGACATAAAAAAAGACTATTGGGCTGCAAAAGTAAATAAAATACTTGATTCAGATGGAATTTCCTACTCATGCATATATTTTAATTCCATGTTTTTTCTAAAAAATAGTCTAAATTTGGGTCTTAAATTTGCTGAAACTCGTTTTTTTAATTATACATATTATTATATTTTATGAATGCAGCAAGCAAAGCCTTAAAAACCATCACCTTCAGCATTTTTGGTAATGTGGGTCTTGCTGTCATCAAAATAATAGCTGGAATTCTGGGAAATTCTTTTGCCTTAATAGCCGACGGAATTGAATCTGTAACTGATGTTTTTTCTTCGTTGATGGTCTGGCTGGGCATAAGATATGCCAATCGTCCGGCAGATGAAAATCATCCTTATGGTCATGGCAAAGCAGAGCCATTAATCACATTTGGCGTTGTGCTTTTACTTTTTGTTGCTGCATTGATTATAGGTCATCAAGCTATACAAAATATCAAAACACCGCATTCTGCTCCCAAGACGTTTACCTTGTATATTTTGGGTGGAATCATAATTATAAAGGAATATTTTTATCGTCGGGTATCCAAATCTGGCAAAGAAACGCATAGTACAGCCTTGGAAGCCGATGCCTGGCATCATAGATCTGACGCCATTACATCTTTGGCGGCATTTATCGGGATTTTGATTGCTGTAATCATGGGAGAAGGATGGGAATCTGCCGATGATTGGGCTGCCATTGTGGCCAGCGGTTTTATTATGTTTAATGCTTATTTGATCTTCAGGCCTGCATTGGGTGAAATAATGGATGAACATGTGTATGATGATTTTATTGAAGAAATTGTGGCCGAAGCTAAAAAGGTAGAAGGTGTTGTGAATACAGAAAAATGTTTTGTAAGAAAACATGGTATGCAATATATCGTTGATTTGCATTTGATTGTTTCGGGAAAAATCACTGTACAAGAAGGTCATGATATTGCACATTCGGTAAAGGATCATCTACTTTTACGTTTTCCAGAAATTCAAGATGTATTAATACATGTTGAGCCAGATATGTGTAGAATTAGATGATGTATTATTTATTTTTATTCTGAATGGTTCGAAATTTAGTTTTGGCTCAATTAAGTCTGAATTTGAATTGAATACGGAGTAGAAAATTACAGTTTTTTATTAAGCTTAAATTTTTTTGGTGGTAGGATTTTGAAATAAAATTAATACTTGTCAGTGCGATCGCGACCCCGATAGAAACGGCATCTCGACACCTGTATGCGCAAAGAAAATGCGGTGTACAGGATTGGAATGGAATGGAAATCATGTACACCGACATTTTCTAAGCATACAGGTGTTGAGATATAGTGTATAGCGGGATAAGTCGCCCAAAAAAAATGCTATTTCTATAATTTGTTGAAGTGAATTGGTGTGAGAATTGCCAAAATGGCAGAATTTATATGACAAAAGCTGATTTTGGATGAATGGTATAAACTTTGACTTTGAAGAGGCAAAATAATTAAAACATAAAAAATCAAAATATGAGCAAAATAATTGGTATTGACTTAGGTACGACCAACTCTTGTGTTGCTGTGATGGAAGGGAATGACCCAACAGTGATTCCTAATGCTGAGGGCAAGAGAACGACCCCTTCTGTAGTTGCTTTTGTAGAAAACGGCGAAAGAAAAGTAGGTGATCCTGCAAAACGACAGGCTGTAACCAATCCAGAAAAAACCATTTTTTCTATTAAAAGATTTATGGGTGACACCTATTCACAAGCGGTGAAAGAGGCAGATCGTGTTCCCTACAAAATTGTAAAAGGTGCTGCTGATACGGTGCGTGTAAAAATTGATGACAGAGACTATACGCCACAGGAAATTTCTGCAATGATTTTGCAGAAAATGAAAAAAACAGCAGAAGATTATTTAGGAACTACTATTGATCGAGCAGTGATTACGGTTCCGGCCTATTTCAACGACTCTCAACGTCAAGCTACCAAAGAAGCTGGTGAAATTGCAGGTTTGAAGGTAGAAAGAATTATAAACGAGCCTACAGCTGCGGCATTGGCTTATGGTCTGGATAAACAGCATGGTGATCATAAAATCGCAGTGTATGATTTGGGTGGAGGAACTTTTGACATTTCTATTCTTGAGCTAGGTGATGGTGTGTTTGAAGTGCTTTCTACCAACGGTGATACGCATTTGGGCGGTGATGATTTTGACAATAAAATCATAGACTGGTTGGCAGATGAGTTCAATGGTGAAGAGGGTGTTGATTTGCGTAAGGATCCTATTGCATTGCAGCGCTTGAAAGAAGCTGCAGAAAAAGCGAAAATTGAGCTATCGTCTTCTTCTCAGACCGAGATTAATTTACCTTATATTACCGCTACTGCTTCTGGTCCTAAACATATGGTAAAAACTTTGACACGAGCCAAATTTGATCAAATGACAGAGGATTTGGTGAAGCGTTCTATGGAGCCATGTAGAAAAGCATTGAGCGACGCAGGTCTTTCTGCTTCGGATATAAATGAAGTAATTTTGGTGGGTGGATCTACACGTATTCCAAAAATTCAAGAAGAGGTTGAAAAATTCTTTGGTAAAAAACCATCTAAAGGAGTAAACCCAGACGAAGTTGTTGCCATTGGAGCAGCCATTCAAGGAGGTGTATTGACGGGAGATGTGAAAGATGTATTGCTACTAGACGTTACTCCGCTTTCACTGGGTATTGAAACGCTTGGTGGTGTTTTCACCAAATTGATTGATGCAAATACCACTATTCCGACCAAAAAATCTGAAACTTTTTCTACCGCATCAGACAATCAACCTGCAGTAACGATACGTGTAGGACAAGGTGAGCGCTCTATGTTCAATGATAACAAAGAAATCGGTAGATTTGATTTGGTTGACATTCCGCCAGCGCCTAGAGGTATGCCTCAAATTGAAGTAACTTTTGATATCGATGCCAACGGAATCATGAACGTTTCTGCAAAAGATAAAGGAACAGGTAAAGAACAATCGATTAAAATCGAGGCTTCGTCTGGATTGTCTGATGAGGAAATTAAAAGAATGCGCCGCGAAGCAGAAGAAAATGCCGCAAAAGATGCAGAAGCTAAAGAGAGAATTGATAAACTAAACGCGGCCGACAGTATGATTTTTCAAACGGAAAAACAATTGAAGGAATTTGGTGAGAAAATCAGTGTAGAAAAAAAGCAACCTATTGAAGATGCTTTGGGCGAATTAAAATCTGCTCATGAAGCTCAAGATATTACAGCTGTGGACTCTGCCATGGAAAAAATCAACCAAGCCTGGAATGATGCTTCTCAAGAATTGTATTCTGCCATGAATGAAAGCACAACTGCTGACGGAAATGCACAAGCAGCCAATGAAGCAACAGGAGATGCCAATCAAGGTGGAGATAATGTAGAGGATGTTGATTTCGAAGAAGTGAAATAAGATCGATTAACATCAGACAAAAATTATTATCAAATCGCTGTAAATGTAGTGTTTACAGCGATTTTTATTTTATTTCATTCTTATTCTATCTTTCTCCTATAAGAAAATTTTCATCCCTAAAAAATTTAACTTGAAAAAACTACACAGGGAAAACCCTTAGAAGAAAAAACCACATTTACACTGAAACATTCCGTCGATTCCTAATCTAGTTTTGCTATAAAATTATTCACCCATTAAAATTATGAATTATGATGAAAATTTTGAAACAAACCAAAAGAATTGCTACGGTTGTGATTACGGGATTATTACTATTCTCCTGTGATAGTGATGACGCCCAAGAAACCTTTAATTTAGATAATTTACAAGGCAAATGGTACAGGGCCAATAGCAACAACCCCAATGCAGACGGAATGGAATTAACTGTTGCGGGAAATAAAGCAATTGTTACAAATCCCGCTAATTCGGCCTTTCCAATGAATACCATTAAATGGAAAGACATTATAGCCATTGCCCAAAATAAATTTGAATACAATGATTTGAATTCTGATGGGGCATATTATGATGCCATGATGGAATTGGGCACAGACGATACTTTGCGTATTTCTATAGGTTATGGAGGCTTAGGGAATCATCAAAAATGGGTGCGAACATTCACAGCGCCAGAACTAAACGAGTGCACGCCATACGATCCAGAATCGGGTGCTATTGTAATCTCTGATACTTGGTCAGAGCCTAATGAAGTAGATTTTTATCCAGGATTCCTACCCGCCATGAGCGATCGTGCCGGTGGGTATTTCATTGTGACTTTATCAAGTTCTGGTTCCTTGCCTTGGATAGATATTAGAAGTCCAGGTACAGAGATTCCCATTATTAACGGCGCCGGACCATCAGATGAGACTGTAGTTAAAGTAGCTATATCAGCTCAACCAGGCCTGAGTTATGACGTGTTTGTAAAACCCTTCATTAACGGAGAAAATTTCCCTGAAACTTACACCCTTAGTTGGGAGTATCACGGCATTATGGATTGCTATGAGGCAAACGACACATTCGATCAAGCTAAATTCATCCCAAAGAATCAGAGTATTGAAGCCATGGCAAATCGAAACAATGAAGGAAGTATAAGTACGCAAGAAAAGTTTAAAGATTTTTATAAAGTTATTTTAACAGAACCTGCAAAAATTCAAGTTGAATTAGAAGAAAGTCCATCTGATAATTTTGTAGAACTCAAAATCTACAATCATAATCAAACTCATTTGCCATCAAACATTAGCCCGATTAATGGAAATGCCCAAACAGCTGAAGTAGGTTCATTGTACAAAATATCATCTCAGTCGGTTTTAGACCCAGGGATTTATTATATAGAAGCTTATGGATACTGGTCTGCAAATATGACGGCTGTAAAACTTAGCGACGGCTATTCTTTATTAGATACCTGGTTGACTCCTTATAAATTAAAAGTAACAACGCTTCAGTAATCTATGCAGGTTAATCACAAACAGTCTTTGATTTTTTTTTAAAGACTGTTTGTTTAAATTTTGTTGTCTGGTTCGTAAGCATATTAAAATGTAAATAAATTTGAAACAAGAAATTCATGACTATATAGCTGCAGAGCCAATTTAAAAGGAAAATGATTACGGAATAATTATAGAAAGTTTACCTTCAATAGAAAGAAAATAGGTGATGCAGAATCATCAAGCAAAACTAACATCAAAATCCATCAATTACTTTTTTTGGAAAATACAATGTGTAAAGATTAAAAAGGAGAATCGGATTTTATCAAAAAATATGATTAATTTTAGAATCTACTTGATTTTAAAGTTAAATAATGATAAAAGTATTACTCGCAGACGATCACTTTTTGGTTTTGGAAGGATTAGAAGTATTATTATCTACTTTTGACTTTGTAGAAAGTTCCAAAAGTGCTTTGAATTATATAGAATTAAATAAATATCTGAACTCAGAACAATTTGATATTCTATTATTAGACATACATTTCGGCAACCACGACGGAAGAGAAATTATAAATGAAATAAAACACACAGCACCCGAAATGAAAATCATTGCACTGACCAGTCATTCAGACGCTACAACCATAAAATCAACCATAAATGCTGGTTTTGATGGATATTTATTAAAAATTGACAACCGTGAAGAAATTGAAAAAGCATTAATAGCGGTAACCAAAGGCGAACAATACTTTAGCTCAAAAACGCAAAATGCATTCTTTGAAATGAAGGTAACAAGAAATAAAACTCAATTAAGCGCACGGGAAAAGGAAATCCTGCAATTGATTGTATATGAAAAAACAACCAAAGAAATTGCCGATCGACTTTTTCTATCTGAGAAAACGGTAGAAGCACACCGTAGTAACATTATGCTAAAACTTGAAGTGAAAAACATGGCTGGAATGGTAAAAAAAGCCATTATGCTAGGACTTGTAAATGCTTAAAAATAGTAACCTGAAATATGAGAAAATTATTATTATTTGCTTTTTTTCTGGTAGGTATGCTTTCCAACGCGCAAAACCCAAATTACAACATCAAATTAACACCTGAATTTGAAAAGCTTCTGAAAGAACTCGACGACTGTACCCAAGACAGCGAAAAGGATTGTCTAGAATTGACCTATAAAATTATTGAAAAAGGAAAGCAAGAAGACGTTCCATTTTTAGATTATTTATTTTTCAAGAAAGCCTTTTACTTTTGGCACCGCATGGAACTCGACTCAGTAATCGTATCTGCTCAATTGGCAATTCAAAACCCCAACCCCGACAAGAAACAGAGCGTTGATAGTGAAGCTTACAATATTTTAGGCAACAGTTATTATTATAAAGGTGAACTTGAAACTGCCATCAATTACTACCTTAAAAATGCTGCCCTACTAGAAAACCATGGAAATCAGTTGCATTTAGGCTATGTGTATTCCAATGTGGCTACTTTGTTTAGTAATATTAATAATAATGCTAAACAATTAGAATATTTACAGAAATCCTTTACATTATTAGAAAAAAACAATGACCAGAAGTTTATAGCTACGGTAGCAAGTAATTTAGGTTTGGCTTACTATCAGAAACAAGATACTGCCAAAACAATTGAATGGTCTGAAAAAGCCATAGAATTATCCAAACTTTCCCATGATTTGGTGGCAAAGACACAAGCCTATATTACTTTGTCCATGATTGAAAAAGATTCGTTCAAGGCAGAACAATATGCAGAAAAATCTGTGCAATATGCCGATGAGCTTAATGAAAAATCTCACCAAGCCAAGGCTTATTACATATATGCAGCGACTTTATTCCAGGTCGATAAAACAGAAAAGGCAGTAAATTATATTGAAAAAGCTATCAATCTTGCTGAGGAAATTCACGATAATAACACGCTGAGCAAGGCTTCTAGTATAGCTGCAAAGATATTCTACAAGCTTGGCAATAAAGATAGATCTGCAGAACTCTATTATACCTACGAATTTTTGAGAGATTCTATTTATTCTGTAGAAAACACACAGAAAATCAATGAAATTAATGCCAATTATGAATTTGAAAAGAAAGAAAAACAAATTGCCGAAAACGAATTAAAAATCCAAAAACAACAAACAAACTTGATGATGGCAATTTTGGGCGGAACAATTCTAATCTTAGGTTTGGGAGGATCCATTTTCTATAATAAAAGAAAACAACAGCAAAAAATCCAACAAATACAACAGGAAAAAGAAAATGCCATTCTCAATTCTTTTATTTTGGGTGAAGAACGAGAACGAAGTAGAATTTCCCATGAACTCCATGATGGTGTAGCCTCTTTGATTGGTGCTGCAAAAATGAGCTTGGAATCAATACCACATCTTCCACAAGAAAAAAGACATAGACAATTAGAAAAAGTGGTGCAAATATTAGACAACTCACATGCAGATATTCGTCATATAGCGCACAAACTTCTTCCTATAGTTTTGGAAAAAGAAGGACTGATTCAGGCAACACAACATTTTGTCAATGAAATCAATGAAACCAATTTGGTTTATATTTCCGTTACAGATTATAATAGCAAGGCAAATGAACATCCAAAACAATTGCAATTAATGCTTTTCAGGATTATTCAAGAATTGGTTAATAACATCGTCAAACATTCACAAGCACAAAATGCCGAGATCGTTTTTAATGAATTTCAAAATAATTTATGCATAGAAATCACAGACGACGGCATAGGTTATGACGAGAAAATTAAACAAGAAAATCAAGGTTTATACAGCATTGCCCAACGCCTGAAAGCCATGGGAGGAAACTTTAAAATTTCAAAACAAAACAAAGGCGGAACCCAAGCCAAAGTGGAATTATGGGTTTAAATACTTACATTTAAAAAAAATTATTATCAAAAAGCCAAATCGTCCTTCGGTTTTATTATGAATTAATTTTTCGTAATTTAGTCCTGTGGCACAGAAAATCTACTACAACGGCGTTTACGAGCAGCAGAACATCCAGTTGGTGCGCGATGTCATCAATGTCATTCCGCTTGATGGTGTTTTCAGCAAATCGGGATATTCTGTTCGTCCGCACGCACACAGAAATCTCTTTCAGATTTTCGTCTTGGAGCGTGGCAAACTGCAACTCATCGCCAACAACGAGCATTTTGAGATCAAAAAACCTTCCATCATCACCATTCCGCAATCGGTCGTTCACGGCTTCGAATTCGAGCCGGGTTCCAGCGGTTGGCTCATTTCTTTGGCTTCCAACACGGTCGATCAGATGTTGAAATTCGATGTAGAAATCATCTACGAACTCGATTCCATCAGCATTACAGAAATTGAGCAGGACAATAAACTGGTGGAAGACGCTTACACCACCATTCACAAATGCATTTTCGAATATAAAAACCAACTTCCCGGCCGCGATCTCGCACTGCAGTATCTCGTCGGGATGTTGTTGCTAAGACTTTACCGTCTAAATTATTCTAGTCAAACCGTCATCCACACGCTGAATATTAACGACAGAAACACCTTCAGAAAATTCAAAACCCTCGTTCAGGAAAACCAAAGCATCAAAAAACGCGTCGAAGATTACGCTTCCGAACTCGGAATCACCGTTCAGCACCTCAATCAACTCTGCAAAACAATGTCCGGAAAATCCCCAAAAGAAGTCATCCTCGATTTCCTGATTCTCAACATCAAAAGCACCCTCAAAAACCCGGAATTCTCCATTTCAGAGGTTTCCTACCAGTTCGATATCGACGATCCGAGTTATTTCGCGCGGCTTTTCAAACAAAAAACCGGACTCACTCCAAAAGAATACAGACTGTCGGTTAATTAATTTTTTAGGAGCCGGGAACCTGCCTTTCACTGCAATCTTTTGCTTTTCCTTATATGGAAGAAAAGCAAAAGGATTTCCGTTACAGTCAGGGCTAGTTACAATTCGGATTTTACAAAATAGTTTCAACACATAAAGCACATCAGTTGAGTCTCTCTGCGTGAAAATAATAGTTCACTTTAGTTTTTCATCTTTGATGAAAATTGATGTGCACTTATGAAAACGCATGATATGCAACTTGCCCTCATGTGCTTTTTGTGTAAAAAACAGCAAAACCGAGCTTCAAAAAAACTTTTATTGCGCCAGTTTTATAGGTTTTTACGGGCGCTTCACGCTGCGAGGAATGCGAATATCAAAAAATCCCAGTTTTTTTCAAAAAAGTCCTATTTTCTGATTTATATCATCTATAGTTTTGTCTAACTGATTTATTAATACCTAATTAATGAATTATTTATTCAAAAAGAATTGATGAAAAAAAATCCTAAAATCATCTCGGTAGAAGTTTCAATTCTCGATTTGCCAACGATTCGTCCGCATAAACTGTCGATGGCAACGATGATGAATCAAACGATGGTGATTACCAGAATTACCTCCGAAGACGGCATCACAGGTTGGGGAGAAAGCACCACGATTGGCGGAATGACCTACGGACCGGAATCTCCGGAAGGAATGAAACTGACCATTGATCAATATATCGCACCGCTGCTTATCGGTCAGGAATCCTGCAATGTGAATGCCTTGATGCATAAAATAGAGAAAAACGTAAAAGGAAACACTTTTGCAAAAGCAGGAATCGAAACTGCTCTGCTCGATGCACAGGGAAAACGGCTTGGCGTAACCGTTTCCGAACTTTTAGGCGGTTCCATTAATAATAAATTAGGTGTTCTTTGGACTTTAGCGAGCGGAAATACGGATAAAGACATCGAAGAAGCCAAACATCTGATTTCTATAAAAAGACACGACACCTTCAAACTGAAAATCGGAAGCAACGAACCGAAAAAAGATGTTGCACACGTGGTTGCCATCAAAAAAGCGTTGGGCGAAGACATCAGAATAACCGTAGATATCAATCAAGCATGGGATGAATATACCGCAAAAACGTGGATTAAAGTCCTTCAGGACAACGGCATCGATTTAATCGAACAGCCCATCATTAAAACCAATTTTGATGGTTTGGCTCGACTTACAGAATATTTTCACGTTCCGGTGATGGCAGATGAAGCCGTTGCAACTCCAGAAGATGCGATGAAATTAGCAAAAATCCGTGGAGGAAGTGTATTCGCAGTAAAAATAATGAAAACAGGCGGACTTTACAATGCCAAAAAAGTTGCAGCCATAGCCGAAGCAAGCGATATCGGACTTTACGGAGGAACGATGCTCGAAGGAACAATCGGAAGTGTGGCATCGGCACACGCTTTCAGCACCTTCAATAATTTGAGTTGGGGAACTGAACTTTTCGGACCGCTTTTACTCACCGATGATATTGTCACCAATCCGATGACCTTCCGCGACTGCAAATTGGAACTCCCAACAAAACCGGGACTCGGCCTCGAAATCGATGAAGATAAATTTAAGTTTTACAAACGAAAATAGGTAGAACAAGAAACTAGCAACTAGCAACTAGTAACCAGAAACCAGAAACAAGCAACCAGAAACTAGAAACAAGAAATAAAATGGTATACGTAATAGAAATGGATGTAAAAATCCCCGAAACCTGGAGCGAAGAAAAACTTCAGGATTATATCACCCGAGAAAAAGAAACTTCACAGAAGTGGCAGAAATCCGGGAAATGGAAATACCTGTGGCGCGTTGCCGGAAAATATTCCAACATCAGTGTCATCGAAGCAGAAAGTCCGGACGAACTGCACCAAATCATCAGTTCTCTCCCACTTTTTCCTTATATGAACATCAAAGTAACCAGCGTTTGCAAACACCCGAACGCAATTAGGGAAACAATGCTGTAAGACGGAAGGACAAATAAATTAACAAGTAACTAGCAACCAGCAACCAGCAACTAGCAACAAAATATTAATCAATAAAACAAAAATTTATGTTAACAAGACCACAAATTGACGAGGTATTAGCAATGATTACCTCCAAAGAAAAACAAGGAGAAGGAAACGAAAGAGTAAAAGAAGTTGTAAACCGTCTGTTGAAAGACCTTTTCTACGCAATGGTAGATTTGGACATCACTTCAGAAGAAATGTGGCACGCCGCAGATTACCTGAAAGAAGTGGGACAGAATAATGAATGGGGACTGCTTTTCGCAGGTTTGGGAATCGAGAAGTTCATGGATGTAATGATGGATCACGAAGACGAACAGGCCGGACTGAACAATGTAACACCAAGAACCATCGAAGGACCGCTTTACGTAGCAGGAGCACCTGAAACGACTTCATACGCCGAGTTGGAAAACAATCCGGAAGAAAACAAACATCAGGAAAGATACTATATGGAAGGAACTGTGAAAGATGTGGACGGAAATCCGGTAGAAGGCGCATTGCTCGAGGTTTGGCACTGCAACGACAAAGGACTTTATTCTTATTTTGATAAAGGACAGAGCGAATATAATTTCAGAAGAGCCATCAGAATTGGTGCAGACGGAAAATATAAATTCAAAACCGTTATTCCTCCGGGATATTCTTGTCCTCCGGGAAGTGCGACGAACAATATGATGACTTGGTTGGGAAGACACGGAAGCAGACCTGCACACATCCATTTCTTCGTTACAGCGCCTGGTTACAGAAAACTGACCACACAAATCAATATCGAAGATGATCCACTAGCATACGACGATTTCGCATTCGCAACCAAAGACGAATTAATGCCGAAAATCACAAGACACACTGCTGAAGAAGCCGCAGCAAACGGATTCGGAAACGAACCTTATGCACATTCTGAATTCAACTTCACCGTAGTGAAAGACGAAAAAGCAAGCGACAACGGGGAAAATCACAGAACCCGCGTAATGTCTTACTAAGCACAAATCATTAATAAACCACACTCTGTAGCAATGCGGGGTGTGGTTTTAGAAAAAAGAGAAAAGAGCAAAGAAAAAAGACTAAAAAACTAATGTGACTCATGTGTCAAACAAGCAACTAGCAACCAGTAACCAGCAACTAGCAACCAGCAACAATGAAAATCCAAGCCAACAACATCCAAATTCATTATCAGTTTATTGATAACCAAAAACCTGAAACCTTGGTTTTCTCCAATTCATTGGGAACCAATTTCACGATGTGGAATAAGCAGATTGAAGCACTCAGTCAGTATTTCAACATCCTGTTAAGCGACACCCGCGGTCACGGCGAAACTGAAGTTACCGAAGGAGAATATTCCGCTGAACTTTTAGGAAATGATGTTTTGGAACTTACCAAAAATTTAGGAATTGAATCATTCCATTTCTGTGGGCTTTCAATGGGGGGACTGATTGGACAATGGCTCGCTATCAACGGTGGCGAAAGAGTAAAAAAAGTTGTTTTATGTAATACCGCCGCAAAAATCGGAAATGATGATGGTTGGAATGACCGAATTAATTTAGTTAAAAAAGAAGGCCTCGAACCTGTTGCCGCAGGAACTCCCGAAAAATGGTTCACCGATGATTTCATTGAGAACGAAAAAGAACAGGTTGAAGAAATCATCAAAAATTTCAAGAAAAATTCACCTGAAGGATACGCTGCAAACTGTGCGATGGTGCGTGATGCAGACTTCCGAAATGAATTAAAAAACATTGACAAACCAGTTCTGATCATCGCAGGAAGTCAAGATCCCGTAACAACAGTTGAAGACGGACAATGGATGCAGAACGAAATCAAAAACTCAGAATTAGTAAGCATAGATGCACGTCATCTCTCAGCATTTGAAAAACCAACTGAATTCAATCAGGCATTGATTCAGTTTTTAAATAGATAGAATACAACCACAAAGACACAAAGAATTTCACAATGGACACTAAAAAGTTAAACTTGTGTCCTAATATTCTAAAGTTGTGAACTTTGTGACTATCCTTGTGTCATAGTGGTAAAACAATAAAAATTAAGTAATGAAAACAGTTCCAATTATCACAGCCAAAGAAGCCGCAGCAATGGTAAAAGACGGCGATACACTTCTACAGGGAGGTTTCGGGATGACCGGAAATCCCGTTCACCTGATGCACGCATTGGCAGAAACCGAAACCAAAAACTTAACTTTCATCGGAAATAATGTAGGTGAAGCCGGACTTGGCGGCGGAAGACTTTTAAGAAACGGGCAAATCAAAAAAATGATTGGTTCCTTCTTTACCTCCAATCCTGAAGCCGTAAAAGCAGCGCAGGACGGCGTTGTGGATTACGAACTGATTCCACAAGGAACTTTGGCAGAAGCCGTTCGTGCAGGAGGTGCAGGAATCGGTGGATTTTATACCGTAACTGCAGCAGGAACCGATATCGCAGCAGGAAAAGAAACCAAAATCATCAACGGAAAAGAGATGGTTTTTGTTCCGGGAATCCGTGGAAATGTGGCTTTTGTTCGTGCGTGGAAAGCCGATACTGCAGGAAATCTGCAATACAGAATGACCGAGCAAAACTTTAACAAAGCATTCGCAACCGCCGCTGATTTGGTCATTGCTGAAGCAGAACATATTGTGGAAGTTGGTGAAATAGAACCTGAAAACATCCATACACAAGGATGTTTCGTAGATTATTTGGTTCACGAACATACCACGATTGAGGAATTGGGAAGTTCAGGTTCGGTTAGCAAATCGAAAGTTGTTTCCGAGAAGCGTATGAATATGGCAAAACGTGCTTTGGCAGAACTTCAAAAAGGTGAAGTGGTGAATTTAGGCATCGGAATTCCGACTTTGGTTGCCGATTTAATCACTCCTGAACACGGCATTATTCTTCACACCGAAAACGGAATGTTAGGCGTAGGTCCCGTTCCTGAAGATGGTGGCGGTGCATTAGAATATCCGGTAAATGCAGGGAAAATTCCGGTAACGGCACTTCCGGGAACTTCGTATTTTGACAGTGTGGATTCGTTTGCGATGATTCGCGGCGGACATATCGATACAGCAGTAATGGGCGGACTTCAGGTGGATGAAAATGCCAATCTCGCAAATTGGGCAGTTCCGGGAGAACCACTTCTCGGAGTTGGAGGTGCAATGGATTTGGCTTCAGGTGCTAAAAAACTGATTATCACGATGATGCACACCGAAAGAGACGGCTCACCGAAAATCGTTCCGACCTGCGATTTACCATTAACCACAAAAGGAGCGGTTGATATGCTGATTACCGATTTGGCAGTTTTCAGATTTATCGACGGAAAACTGACACTCACAGAACTGCTTCCGGGAGCAACCTTGGAAGAAGTGAGAGCGAAAACTTCGGCGCATTTTGTTGAAAAAATTGAAAAATAGATTTCAACACATTAGTCACATTAGAAAAATTATTCTGTTTGAAAACACTAAGGTCACAGCAGTTTTCATCAAAGATGAAAAAACTTAAGTGAACTAAATTTTCAGGAAAAATAGAAACTAAAGCCTTATGTGACTAATGTGTTAAAAAATAAATAGGATAAACACATGAGCCACACTAGAAAAATTTTAAGTGATTAAAAACTCAGAAAAAATAGAAATTAATACCTTATGTGACTAATGTGTTAAAAAATAAATAGGATAAACACATGAGTCACATTAGAAAAATTTTAAGTGATTAAAAACTCAGAAAAAATAGAAATTAATACCTTATGTGACTAATGTGTTAAAAAATAAATAGGATAAACACATGAGTCACATTAGAAAAATTTTAAGTGATTAAAAACTCAGAAAAAATAGAATTTAAAACCTTATGTGACTAATGTGTTAAAAAAAATGAAAGCAATAACCGATTTCAGAACATTCATCTTCTCCCCGATTGTGATTTACATCTTTCGGTGTGTGATTGGTTTTAGCATTGGTTATGCACTGATGCAGGCCATTCCTGAGTTTGATTTGTTCTGGGCTTTACTATCCATCATGCTGGTCATTTCACCGGAAGGAAAAGATGCACCACGACTGACGACAGAACGTGTAAAAGCCAATCTGGTTGGTGCACTTTCAGGATTTGTGGTGGTTTTTCTTCCCATTCCGATCTATTTCAAAATTGTGGTGGGAATCATTTTAGCCGCAATTCTCTGCAAAGTTTTCAATCTGTTGAGCGTGGCGCGAACCGCCGTTGTTGCGATCATTATTATCCTCATCGAAAAAGGAAGCACCGATTATTTAGCCTCTGTCGAAAGATTTGTTTCCGTTTTGGTCGGCTGTCTGATCGGGTTGATGGTGGTAGTCAGCAGCGGATACTTAATCCGATTCCTGCATAAAAAATTTCTGAAAGTTGAATACAAACTGAAAGATTTGAAGTAATATTAGAATTGAGAAAAAGTGAAACGAAAAATGACATAGGAGTTATTTGCGTTAAGAAAATTTGGAAAAGTTCCGTTAAAAAATTTCTTCTGTTTGAGTGGCGGCAATCAATATGTTCAACAACCAAATTTTGTTTCCGCCCGAGTTTAGAAATTTTAGGAAGTTTTCACAATTTTTAGCAAATAAATCCAAGTCTTGAATTTTTGATTCTTTTGTTTCAAGACAAAAGAACTAAAATAAATCAATAAATTAGAAATTCAAACCAGCAATAAATTAAAATATAAAAACCGTATCTTTTTACACTAAAAAATAAAATAAAATTATGGGCAAAAATGCATATATCATAGACGGCACGAGGTCTGCAATCGGCAATTTCAAAGGGCAACTGGCACCGGTAAGAACCGATGATTTACTGGCTTCCGTCATTAAAAGTCTGATTGAAAAAAATCCGGATTTACCATTGGATAAAATTGATGACGTGATTATCGGCTGCGCAAACCAAGCCGGTGAAGACAACCGAAATGTTGCGAGAATGTCACTTTTGCTTGCCGGACTTCCGGTAACTGTACCTGGAGAAACCGTGAATAGACTGTGTGCTTCGGGAATGAGTGCCATTGCACAGGCATCAAGAGCGAT
The DNA here is from genome assembly GCA_030538275.1 of Flavobacteriaceae bacterium. Lineage (GTDB taxonomy): Bacteria > Bacteroidota > Bacteroidia > Flavobacteriales > Weeksellaceae > Profundicola. Next base: position 81,048 of record JAUNUH010000007.1, read on the forward strand.
TAAATCCAATGAAGGTGACTTGTTTATCGCTGGTGGTGTTGAAGGAATGACGCGTGGTCCTTACGCCATTTCGAAAGCGGAAAACGGTTTTGACACAACTCAGAAAATGTATGATTCAAGTTTTGGATGGCGTTTCATTAATCCCGAAATGGAAAAAATGTATGGCACCGAAGCGATGGGAAAAACTGCTGAAAACCTTGCCGAAATCTATAAAATTTCAAGAGAAGAACAGGACGAATTTGCCCTCAATTCTCAAATGAAAGCCAAAAAAGCACAGGAAAGAGGAAGACTGGCTGAAGAAATTTCTGATATTGTGATTCCACAAAGAAAAGGTGAACCGATTGTGGTGAATCAGGATGAATTCATCAAACCGAATTCTACAATGGAAGTTTTGGGAAAATTGCGGGCTGCTTTTGTGAAAGAAAACGGAACGGTAACTGCAGGAAACGCATCCGGACTGAATGACGGTGCTGCCGCTGTAATCATCGCTTCCGACGAAGCCGTGAAAGAATACAACCTGAAACCTTTAGCAAGAATCGTTACTTCTGCTGTTACCGGAACCGAACCGAGAATTATGGGAATCGGACCAGTAGAAGCCACAAAATTAGCCATGAAAAGAGCGAATTTAACGCTTGAAGATATCGACATTATCGAACTAAACGAAGCATTTGCTGCGCAATCCATCGCTTGTTTGAAAGAATTGGGAATTGCTAATGATGATCCACGAGTAAATATCAACGGTGGTGCGATTGCATTAGGACATCCGCTTGGAATGAGCGGAACGAGAATTACGTATTCTGCTGCTTTGGAACTTCAGAAGACCGGTAAGAAATATGCACTTTGCACCATGTGTATCGGTGTTGGGCAAGGATATGCGGTGATTTTGGAAAACGCTTCTACAAAATAACTAATTCTTATTATGGCGGATTTGTGTAGAACTTGTTGAATTAGGTTCATTCATTGTTTTTCTACATATTTTCGTAAATTCGTATTGTTTATATAAAAAATTATGAAACCAGAATTTGAAATTATTCCATTAGTCAACAACGAAGAAAAACGTCGTTTCGAACTTGCGTATAACGGACACACGGCGTTCATTAATTATGGCGTATATGGTGACAAAATTGCATTGGTGCATACCGAGGCTCCGAAGGAACTTCAGGGAACCGGTGCTGCGCAGGCTTTGGTAGAAAAAACGCTGATGTACATTGAAGAAAACAACCAAACTGTTCTTCCTTATTGTCCGTATGTTTTTGGCTTTATCAAAAAAAATCCAGAATGGAAACGCGTTGTGAATGAGCGCTTTATGGGGTTCGATCAATTGTAAGTTAGCTTTTACACCTTTTATCAAGCGGAAATTGAGCTGATTTTGTCATAATTTTATGTTTTATTAAATTAAAAAAATTCCGGTACAACTTCGATTTTGAACGACTAAAAAAAAGGAATATTTCTTGCGACATAATCCAAAAACGAATTAAAAAAATTGATATGGAAACACACGAATATCCTCACCCAAGCGGTGAATTAACTGTGATTTGGCAGCCCAAAAAATGCATACATTCAGGAATTTGCGTCAAGACGTTGCCGCAAGTTTACAACCCCAAAGCTCGACCATGGATTAAGGCTGAAAACGCATCTGTTGAGGAATTGATATTGCAGATTGACCAATGTCCATCGGGTGCATTATCGTATAAAATCAATAACGAAAAATCAAAAGAAATGACTGATATTAAACATAATAACAACGAAAAAAACGGTGTTTTTGAAATATATCACGAAGGCGAAAAAGCCGGCGAAATGACCTATACTTGGGCAGGCGACGATAAATTCATCATCGATCATACCGAGGTGGATCCGAAATTTGGCGGAAAAGGATTGGCAAAACAATTGGTGTTGGCCGGAGCAGCTTATGCCAAAGAAAACGGCAAAAAAGTAATGCCGCTTTGTCCGTATGCCAAATCCGTTTTTGACAAAAATCAAGAGATTCAGGAAGTCCTTTTTTAGTGTTGAATTTCAGCTATAGAATTCGTTATAAGATATTGAATATCTAATGCTTAGAATTCGTTTTTTTCTAATTTAGATTTCAGTTTTAACTTGAAATTTTTTTGGATAAATTACTTCCACGCGTTCGTTGTAGGAAAGTATTTCACTTTCAAAATCAGAGGTAGGAATCAGGTACAATTCAAATACAATTTCGGTTTGCGTTTCGGTAACAATTTTTTGCGACTGATGCAGTGGAAGTTCTTTCACGTAGTTTCACTTCATGCAATCAAATTTTAGAATAATTTCTTGTGGTTTCTTCCCATTGGGTGCAATAATTCCGAAAGAATGCTTGAAATCTTCATTAGGATCAAAATATTCCTTTGTGAATAATGGCGTGAATCAATCCGTGTAACAAATCTTCAATATATTTCAATCGGAGCATTTATTCATTTTTTGCCATTGATTTTATTTTTATTCAAATTTAAAGAAGTAAACGGACAAAATATGACCGAATGAAGCAGAATTCTGTTTGATATTGAAAAGTAAAATTCTAAAAAATATGGATTACAATAGTCTTTCTTTCTGATCTGCGTCATACTTTTAATCTCCGATTTAGTCTCCGAAAATACGAGTTATACATTCTGATTTGAAATTTGCCCTGCTCAAAATCTTTGGTGTCGATGCAGCGTGCAAGTTCGCATATTTCATAAATCTCTGAATGAAGGAAATAAGTGTGTTTTTACGAATATCCTTAACGAATTTTTCTGTTGTTTTTTCTTAGGTGTTTACATAATTAAATCTAATTCTTTTTTTTGAAAACACTCCTTAAGTTTTTAGTATATTGTGTCTACTTTTTGCTGACGATTTACAATTGTAAATGTAATGTTTACAGTGATTTTTATTTTTTTGAAAGTTTTGAAAAAATATTCAGCATCATTCTTTTTTGGTGAGCTTTCAAAAAAAACATTATATCCAAACTTTTCCCAATTCAAAAAAATATCTTAAATTCAAGAAATTTTCTTTTAACAAAAACTATGACTCAAATCAGCATCAGAAAAGAAGTTTTTCCTTTTCTCAACATTTCTTTATATCTCAATCAAATTAAGCCGATTCGGTCTATTTATTTACTAAATGAATCCGACGAACCAAAGGAGAATTTAGAGCTTATACTGACTTCCGATTTGCCTATAATTCAGAGATTTTGTTATAAAGTTGGAGAAATTCCTGCACATTCAGAATTAAAAATTCCAATGGAACAATTGGTTGTGAACAGGGATTTCTTTAATTCAATTTCTGAAACAGAGACGGCGGTTCTGAAAATTGAGGTGATCCAAAACGAGGAAATTATTTATGCTGATCATTGGAATATCGACGTTCATCCCATCGAATATTTTGGTGGATTTGAAATTTTGCCGGAACTTATAGCATCATATATTACTCCGAATCATCCCTATGTTTATAAAATTAAGCGGAAGGCAATCGATATTCTTGAGAAAGAAAATCTGCCGACTGCTTTTGAGGGCTATCAGAGTAACGACCCGGAACGAGTTCTGCAGATTATTTCTGCAATTTATTCTGCGATTCAAAGCGAGCAGATTGTTTACAGTTCACTCCCTCCTGGTTATGAAGTTACAGGTCAAAGATTAAGACTGCTCAATACCCTACAAAATGAAAAATTTGGAAACTGTATTGATCTGAGTTTGCTGTTTGCTGCTTGTCTGGAAGCCGTTGATCTAAATCCTGTTTTAATTATCGTTCGTGGACATGCATTTGTCGGGTGTTGGCTGAACGACGACCGGTTTTCAGAGACCATTAACGATGATAAAACTGCAATTACAAAAAGACTTTCAAAAGGTATTCGGGAGATTGCCGCATGGGAAGCAACGAGTATCTGTAAAGGATCTGATATTGCATTTGGCGATGCACTAAATTTAGGTGAATCGCAGTTGGTTGAAAAGGAGGATTTCCTCGTGTCCATCGATATAAAAAGAGCCAGAACTTTTAGAATTCGGCCGTTGCCGCTCAATCACGAATCAAGCAAAACGGAACTTGATGAAAAGAAAATCGAAGAAATGGAAGAAGAGCGGATGCAGACCAATTTTGATCTTGGGATAATTTATTCGGATGAATTACAAAATGGTGTTGCAGTAACTTCTAAGCAAAAAATTTGGGAAAGAAAACTTCTAGATTTGTCTCTACGAAATAATTTGCTCAACCTGCGCATCACAAGAAACATGCTTCAATTGGTGGACATCAACATTAATGACTTGGAGGATATATTGTGGGAAGGAAAAACCTTTAGCATTCAACCAAATCCTAACGCGGAAATATTAAGAAAATACAATCTTTTTACTCAGCCACTGCATCATTCATCACCGTTATATCAGTTGGCGAATGAGGAGTTGAAATACTACCGGCTATTAACACATTATCACAAGCAGGACTTAGATAATATCTTATCCTATATCCATAAAAACGCAAAACAGGCCATTGAAGAAAACGGATCCAGTACATTGTACCTTGCTGTAGGTTTGCTCAAATGGTTTGACAGAAAAACACCAACGCAACCCAGATATGCACCGATTCTTTTGATGCCTGTTGAAATCAGCAGAAGGTCGGTCAACAGTAATTTTACGCTCAGAAGCCGGGAAGAGGAAACGATGATTAATATTACTTTGTTAGAGTTTCTGAGACAGGAATATGAACTTAATCTTCAATCGCTGGAAAACCTGCCTTATGATGAAAAAGGTGTGGATGTAGCCAAAGTAATGGGAATCCTGCGGCGAGCGATTATGCAGATGGAAGGTTGGGATGTTGAAGAGCAGGTAATTTTGGGGAATTTTTCTTTCAGCAAACTCATTCTTTGGAAAGATATTGTATCCAATCAGGAGCAACTGCTGAAAAGTGAGATGGTGAAAAGTTTGGTTGAAGGAAAACTTGCCTTTACACCCAATTTGGAAAATGAAGATCAAGTATATGATGAGATTCCGTCAGATTCCATCACTTTGCCAATTCCAACCGATGTTTCACAAATGGAAGCCGTTCTGTCCGCGCAAAAAGGAAATACATTTATCCTGCACGGTCCTCCCGGAACCGGAAAATCGCAAACGATTACCAATATTATTGCGGATGCATTGCACCGTGGAAAACGCGTGTTGTTTGTTGCTGCCAAAAAAGCCGCACTGGATGTGGTTCACCGGCGATTAGAGCAAATTGGACTTGGAAATTTCACGCTGGAACTACATTCCAACAAAGCCAAAAAATCTGATATTCTGGCGCAACTGGAACGCTCTCTACAAGCGCAAAGAACTCTGTCAAACAGCCAATTTTCCAGAGAGTCTTTGCGGTTGGATGTGGCGAAAAAAGACCTGAACGGTTATGTCTCGATTTTGCATCATAAGCAGAAAATTGGTTGGTCATTGTATGACAGCATTGTATATATAGAACTTTTAGAAGATAAAAATCTTTCCAAAGATGCTGTCCCTGAAGAGGTATTAAGAACGGTTGATGAAGAAAAATGGGTACAGTGGAAAGACTGGCTGCATCAGTTTCATTCCATCATCAATATTTTAATTCACCCTAACGAAAATCCGCTTCGAAATCTGGGAATAAAAGATTTTTCTTATGATCTTACAGAAAAAATTACTGCAGAATCTGCAAATTTAGATAAGGTTCTTTCCCAATTAAGAAATGAAACAAGTGGGGCGGTTTCGGAAAGTTTTTTCCCTGGCTCAGTTTCAGAAAAAGAAAGTTGGACACATTTTGCAGCAATTGTTGATGAAATTACTCAGGTTGAAAATATTCCGTTGGAATTGCTGCAGTTTCTTTCAAAAAAAGAAAATTCTGAGGTATTTGAGGAGTGGATAAAAGTTTTTGAAGAATATCAGAATTCGCTAAAAACAATCCTGAATGATTTTCAGCGAAATGTATTGGATCAAAATATTTTTGAATGGGAAATACAGTGGAAAAAGGCAGAACAAACCTGGTTTCTTCCAAAATGGCTTCAGAAAAACAAACTCAAGAAAACTTTATCTCTTTACCGAAAAAATCCGGTAAAGGACGATCGGGAGGTATTGAGCCTTTTTGGCAACTATCATCAATATTCAGATCATCTACGGTTGGTTCAGCAGGAAAGATTTTCCATTGTGAAATCATCACTGAAAAATCTGTATAAAGACGAAGATACAGATGTTAACCAAATTCGAAAAATAAATAATCAGGCAGAAAGTATCATAAAACACTGCAATTATTGGGGTGTTAACTTGATTCACGACTGGATTAAATTGCTTTCTGAGAATCAGATTAATAATTTATCTGACTTAAAAAATAAGAACACCGAAGTTTATCGTTCATTCAGAAAAGCCGTCGGCGATTATGAAAATGCCGAAAACAAGTTATCTGCGGTTTCGAAAATTACTTATTTGGAAAGCGAAAACTGGATGGAGGGAGTTCAGAAACAACTCAACGAAATCAATTTGCATCTACCCAATTTAAAAGACTGGATTTTATATGTGCAGTTGGTAGAAACTGGTAATCAACTCGATCTAAAATGGTTTACAGATGCCTATCTTCAGAATAAATTCACCAAAGAAAACTGTGTGGATTACTTCCATTATACCGTCAACCGTTCGGTTGCGCGACAAGTGATTTCCAGTCATGAATCTTTGAATTTGTTTAATGTATCACTTTTCAACTCAAAAATTGAGCAGTATAAAAAAATTGCCGCAAATTATCGTGAACTTTCATTGAATGAACTAAAAGCCAATCTATCATCTCGACTTCCAAATCCAACAATTGAGGCGATGCAAAGTTCCGAAATAGGAATTCTGCAGCGAAATATCAAAAACAGAGGCAGAGGTACGAGTATCAGGAAACTTTTTGACCAAATTCCAACTCTTTTACCAAGACTTGCGCCGTGTATGCTGATGAGTCCGATTTCGGTTGCACAGTATTTTGATATGAATCACGAACTTTTCGATTTGCTCATTTTTGATGAAGCATCGCAATTACCAACTTTCGAAGCAGTAAGTTCATTAGCCAGAGCAAAACAGGCAATTATTGTAGGAGATCCGAAGCAAATGCCACCAACTTCGTTCTTCAGCACCATAAAAATTGATGAAGAAAATATGGACATTGAGGATTTGGAGAGTATTCTCGACGACTGTCTTTCACTTTCAATTCCTTCAAAATATCTGTTGAGACATTACCGAAGCAAGCACGAAAGTCTGATTGCTTTCAGTAATTCAAATTATTACGAGAATAAGTTACTCACTTTTCCGTCGCACGACGATTTGGATAAACAGGTGAAATATCATGCCATTAGCGGATTTTACGATAAAGGCAAAAGCAGAACCAACCGTTACGAAGCAGATGCGATTGTAAAATTTGTAGAATCTCATTTTACAGATGCTGAAAAGAGGAAAAGAAGTATCGGAATTGTAACATTCAGCCAAACTCAGCAGAATTTGATTGAAGAAAAGTTGCAGGAGATTTACTCAAAAAACACGGAACTGGAAAGATGGGCAACTGAATCCGAAGAGCCGCTTTTTGTAAAAAACCTGGAAAATGTGCAGGGTGATGAACGGGATTTTATTCTGTTCTCGATTGGATATGGTCCCGATGAACATGGAAAAATAAGTATGAATTTCGGGCCGCTCAACAGAAATGGAGGTTGGCGCAGGCTGAATGTTGCAGTCACGCGTTCACGCTACGAAATGCATGTTTTTTCAACCTTAAAATCAGAACAAATTGATTTGTCAAGGACTTCTGCCGAAGGAGTTGCAGGATTAAAAGCCTTCCTGAACTTTGCAGAAAAAGGCTATTTACCGATTAATGCAGAAAGTCAGGCTGGTTCAAATAAAATTTCATTAGCCGAAAGTATTGCATCAAAACTCAATACGATGGGATTAAATGCCAAAACAAATATTGGCACATCAGATTTCAAGGTCGATATCGGTATTGTAAATCCTAAAAATCCGGCACAGTATATTCTCGGGATTTTGCTTGACGGGCATTATTATCAGGAAGCAAAAACCACGAATGACCGGGAAATGGTGATGCCTTCTGTTTTGTCAGCATTGGGCTGGAAAATTCATAGAATATGGACGATGGATTGGTTTGAAAATGATGAGAAAATATTGAACGAAATCAATGAGAAAGTCACTTCGATTCTTGAAAATAACTATCAGGAAAATCATTCGGAAGTAGACGATATTGTGCATTATGAAATTGAGGAAAGTGAAATTCAAAGTGAATCCAGTGTAGTTGAAACCGTTATTGAAGGCCAAAAACAAGATTATATTGCCACCGTTTTGGATTTTGTTCCTAACGCAAACAGTGAAACTATTTATGATTTTACAAACCGAAACCTCATTCGCTCCCAAATCATCCAAATTGTACAGAATGAATCTCCGATAAGTAAAAATCTGCTTTACAGAAGGTTATTAAATATTTGGAATACAAGCAGAGTTGGTGCAAAATTAGACCGCCATTTGCAGGAAATCATTACAGAAACCCATGTGAAAAAAAGCAGCCACCATCAGGATTTCTATTGGACTGAAGATGCTGATTTTACCTGTGCATTTTACCGAAATAATGATGTCGAAAAACGCTCAATTGAAGATATTGCACCGGAGGAAATTTTGGTGGCATTAAAGGAAGTATTAAATAATAATTTAAGTATTGAAAAAAATGATTTGATGCGTTATCTCACCCGTACATTTGGTTATTCCAAAATGGGAATGCAGATTGAGAACTTAATGGATTATGCGATAAAATTTGCAGTAGAACAAGAAGTTGCTGAACTGGATGGAAATAGGGTGAAAATTGTGGAGAAATCGATTTGAGTTTACAAGTAAGATGCACTTTACAAGTTGATATTACGCTAAATCTATTAATAAATCATTTTTAAATTACTTAAGTAAACAACAATAAAAAAATGAAAATTCTTCATACCGCCGATTGGCATTTAGGAAAAAAACTGGACAGGTTCTCCAGAATGGACGAACAAATTGAACTGATGAATGAGATTGTTGAAATTGCCGAATCGGAGAATGTTGATTTGGTACTGATTGCCGGTGATCTTTTTGATACTTTTCATCCTCCTACTGAAGCGGTAGATTTATTTTATAAGACATTGAAACGTCTTTCACTAAACGGAAAGCGACCTGTGATTGCGATTGCAGGAAATCACGATTCTCCGGCGATGATTGATGCACCGGATCCATTGGCAAGAGAATGTGGAATCATCTTAATCGGACAGCCAAAAGCCATTGTATCTCCTCTGATTTTAGAAGATTTCAAAATTTCGAAAACAGATCAGGGTTTTATCGAATTAGAACTAAATGACTACCATTATCCTGTAAGATTACTTCACACAGCATTTGCAAACGAAGTTCGGCTGAAGGAATTTTTTGGAGAAAACAAAGAGGATGAACTGAATTTATCGCTCAAAAATAGTTGGAAAAGTCTTGCAGACAAATATTGTGATCAAAAAGGTGTAAATCTGCTGATGACACATCTCTATATGAACAAACGCGGTACAGTACCTCTGGATGAGCCTGATGGAGAAAAACCCATCAAAATTGGTAATGCAGACATGATTTACTCGGACGCTGTTCCTCCTCAGATTCAGTATGTTGCATTGGGTCATCTTCACGGTCATATCAATATCGGAACGGAGCATTGTCCAGTAATTTATTCTTCATCTCCCGTGGCATACAGTTTTAGCGAAAGTGGTCAACAGAAATCCGTCACGATTATTGAAGCGTTTCCCGATGAAAAAGTGAGTTATAGAAATATTAATCTTAAAAAAGGAAAACAACTTTTCCGCAAAACTTTTACATCCATAGACGAAGCAGAAACCTGGCTGATTGCAAATCCCGAAACCTTGGTAGAAGTTACGATAGAAAGCGATACCTATTTAAAAGCTGAAGATAACAAAAGAATTTTTCAGGCGCATAACGGCATAGTTTATCTTATTCCGAAAATAAAATCTCAAGCTACAAGCGAAACTTCCTCTACAAAATCAATTGATGTGACCGCTGATATTCAGGAACTTTTTTTTGATTATTTCAAAGCAAAAAATGCAGGACAGGAACCCAACGAGGAGATCATCACTTTATTCGACGAAATCCTAAAAAGTTAATATATGATTCCATTAAAACTAACGATAGAAGGACTTTATTCCTACCAGGAAAGACAGACCATTGATTTCACTCAACTGACAGATGCAGGACTTTTTGGTGTTTTCGGTGCAGTTGGTTCGGGTAAATCTTCAATTTTGGAGGCGATTACTTTTGCGCTTTTCGGCGAAACGGAACGGATGAACAATAGGGACAAACGATCTTACAATATGATGAACTTGAAATCCTCAAAATCGTCCATTGAATTCGATTTCGTCAATTTTGAAAACAGAACTTTCAGGATCATCAGAGATTTTAGAAGAAACCGTAATAAGTTTGAAGATGTAAAACCGCAGACATCCACTTTTTATGAAAATATCAATGGGAATTTTATTCCTTTGGATCATACGGATGCAGCGAAAATCATCAATTTAAGTTATACCAATTTCAAACGAACCATCATAATTCCGCAAGGACAGTTCAAGGAATTTATTGAGTTGGGTGCAACCGACCGAACACGGATGATGAAGGAAATTTATCCTGAATTGGGAAAATTTGATCTATATGATAAAACAAGCAAACTTTACAATAAAAATAAATCTGAACTGGATGTTTTGGCGGGAACACTTGCGAGTTTTGAAGGAATTGATCAGGAAAATATAAAAATCTTAGAATATGATTTAGTTGAAGAACAAAAAAGTTTGAAAACACTTGAAGATATTCTAAAGCCAATTGCCGAACAATTTAACAAGTTAAAAACACTGAAAACCGATTTTGAAGATTTAGAAAAGAAAAAAGAGGAGTTTAATTCCAAACAAGATCAGAAAAAAGAAATAGATTATTTGGCGAAAGAAGTCCAGGAATATGAAAGAATTTATCAGTTATTTTTTCAAAAATTTGTGGATAGAAAAAGGATTGGCAAGGATTTGAAAGACCTAACCGAAAAGCATAAAGTTGAGGTTGAAAAATTCCAGAATTTGAAAGCCAAACTTGATTCAATAAATAAAAAATCCGACGAATTAAAAGACCGCTTTGAAAATCTGCCTGCAAAACGAAAAGAAGAATCTGATATACAGCAAATCATCGCTATTAAAAATTTACAGGAAGAGGAAAAATCACTGAATTCCAAAAAGGAAGAAATATTGAAGAAAAAGCCATCTCTTTCGGTGAAAAAGGGAGAACTAGAAAGAGCAGTCAAAACTCTGTCAGATGAAATCGATGTCTTAAATAAGAAAATTCTCGATCCCGAACTCTTGCAAAAAGTCAGCGATTGGTATTCAGATAAAGAAAAATTTCAAGGTAATCTCCAAAAGGAAAAAGAGGCAAAAGAATCTCACACTAAGGAAATAAATAGGCAAAACCGCGAACTTGAATTGCTTGGCATAGAACCTTTCGTTGAGGAAATCAATTTTGATGGCGAGAAAGAAAAACTGCAAACCCGAAGAACAACATTGGAGCTTAAAAAATCCAATCTTGATTTGCGGAAACAACTTTCGAAGTATGCGGAACATCTACACAATGGAGAAGCCTGTCCGCTTTGCGGTTCCGAAGAACATCCGAAAATAATCGAAATCGAAGATTTGACCGAAGAATCAAAGTCTTTGGATTCAGAATTTAATAATTTAAAAAATGATGAGGAAAAACTCGCTGCATTAGAAAAGAAAACTGTACAAATTTTTCGTGAAAGAAAGTTTTTTCAGGAGCAACTGAAAATTGCCAATGAAAAATATAACAGCATTAACACAGATCTTGTAAATCACAACAAAACCTTCATCTGGAAAGGGTTTGACGCAACAGACAAAGCATCATTTTTTACTGCAAGAGACTTGTCGAACAAAAATCAAAAGGAAATTACTGACCGTCGGGAAATAATTAGAAAGAATGAAGATGAGATAAAAGAGATTGACATAAAACTGAACGCAATTAAAAATGAAATCCAGAATATTGATGTAGAACTTGCACGAAAAAATGGACAAATTGTTCAAAATCGACAGGAAATCAAATTGCTGAATTTTGATGATTTTGAATTAATTCAAAACGAACTATTACAAGAAAGTTTAAACTTGCTAAAATCCGAAAACGACCAACTGGATAAGGATTGGAATGAATTGGTAACTTCAAAAAACGATATTCAACCCAAAATTTCGGCTTCCAACGCAAAGAAAGAATCTTTAAAAGCGGATCTGGAGAAATCAGAAGGAGAAATTGATTCCGTTCAGAAGAGCATCAATCAATTGATTTCTGAAAATCAGATTGAGAATGAAGACTTTATTGTAGCGATTTTAACAAAAAATCTGAATGTTTTTTCCATAAATGAGAAAATTCAGAATTTCAACCTTGCTTACAGTGTTTTGAAATCCTCCATCGAAAGTTTGGAAATCAAATTAAAAGGTTTGTCATTCAAAGAAGAAGATTTTTCTGATACTGAGGCAAAATTTGGAATGGCAAATCAAAATGTAGAGGATAAAAAAACTGCTGTGATTCAAAAAGAATCCGAATTAAACCGACAGAAAGGCGAACTCGAAAAAATGAAAGTACACCTGGAAAAGAAAAAAGCCTTGGAAACGCGGGCAGAAAATTTATCGAAAATGCTCAATCTATTTAAGGGAGCAGGATTTGTAGAATATGTTTCTTCCATCTATTTGGGAAATCTTTGCGACAATGCGAACGAACGTTTTCATAAAATGACCCGAAATCAGCTCAGTTTGCGTGTAAATGAAAACAATGATTTCGAAATTGTAGATTACTTAAATGACGGCCGATCGAGAAGCGTGAAAACCCTTTCAGGAGGACAGTCTTTCCAGGTTTCACTGTCACTTGCTTTGGCGTTAGCCGAAAGTGTGCAGAGTCATGCAAAAGCAGACAGAAATTTCTTCTTTATCGACGAGGGTTTCGGAACGCAGGATCAAGAATCCGTGAATATTGTTTTTGAAACATTAATGAATCTTCAAAAAGAAAACCGTATTGTCGGCATTATTTCTCACGTTGAAGAACTAAAAGAAAAAATTCCTGTATCACTTTCCGTTACAAAAGATACTGAAAGAGGCAGTTTGATTGAGATGAATTAGTGAATATTTTTAATCAAGTAAACCATATTTTTTATGGAAATACATTCTTTTGAAAAATTCAAATAGTGTACTTTAATGCACTTTATCCTAAAAATGAATAATAATATTGAAGAATAATTCAAAAAGAGCAGTTTAATGCACTTTTTATATTCAAATTAAAAAACAAATCACTAAATTTGAGCTGACTAAAAAGAAGAACTCAAAATCGTAACTATTTGATTACAAGTTGATATTGTAAAAGAAAGTCAGAATAACGCCAAAACGCTGTTGAAACTTGCACGAAATGATTTTTGTACAAATTAAAATACATAAATATGTTAGTAGCAAGCGTTTCAGATTTCAGAAAAGACCTTAAGTCTTACCTTGATAGAGTTACCAAAAACTTTGAAACATTAATTATCAACCGTGGAAAAGATTCAGCGATTGTTATAATGTCTTTAACTGAGTACAATTCATTGGTTGCGACAAATCACGAATTGTCTTCTCGTACAAATGAGATGAGATTGGATTCTGCGTTTGAAAAACTGAAAAACGAAAATTCCTTTGAAAAGAACCTAATCGAAAATTGATATGAAATATTTTTTCGCTGACGAATCTTGGGATGATTATTTGTATTGGCAGAAAACCGACAAGAAAAAATTGAAAAGAATTAATGATTTATTGAAAGATATTGCAAGAAATCCTTTCGACGGAATTGGAAAGCCAGTACCTTTTAAACCAATTCTCAGTTTTTCAGCTTCTCTGATTTTACTTTTGTTATCGATCCATTCAATGGCACAGCCTGGTAATTATTACAATTATTCTACCGGTATAGACAGTATTTTCTCGAAAAATCAGTTAATTGTGAGAAATTCTTCTAAGGATACTTTAGAAATTGCGAATTTAAAAAATGGTAAAAAACACGGTAAACAAACTTTGTATTACAACAATGGCGAGCTAAAGCAAATTTCAAATTTCAAAAATGGATTGCTCAACGGAAAAGTCGAATATTATTCACAAGGAAACAAAAGCCTATACCTAATTGAACATTTTAAGGCATTTCCAAAAGAAGAAACTTCTCGTTTGCACGGTGTTTACAAAAGATTTGATTCCAATGGCCATTTGGCAGAATTAATGCATTATAATAATGGCTCAAAAAACGGTAAATACGAATTGTACCACAACAACGGCAAACTAAGAGAAAAAGGTAATTTTGAAGAAAATCTGATTATTGGTAATAAACAATCTTTTACTACTGAAGGAATTTTGATTCTAGATGAAAATTATATTATCATCGACAATCCCAATTATTTGGAACCTTTCAAAGCAAAAGGAGTTATAAACCAAGACATGAAAAGTTTGCCAAAGGAACCTAAGAAACTTTCTGTACTTCATGGCAAGGCAAAATACTATCATTCCAATGGAAATCTTATGGCAGATTTTACTTTCAAAAATGGAAAAAAAGAGGGTTTAAATAAAGAATATCACCAAGATAAAAATAATACATTGAAATCGGAAGTGGTTTTTAAAGACGGTTTGGAGCACGGAGCTTTTGTTTATTATCGTCCAAATGGTAATTTAGACAGAAAAGGAATTTATTATCGTGAGATTGCAGTGGGAGATTCTATTCTGAAAAACGTGTATGATGGTACCATTGAAGTTTATCAAGAAAATGGTAAAAAACAACGTATAGAAAATTGGAAAAATTTTAAAAAGAACGGCTTTCAAGAGAATTTTTATTACCAAACCGGTGAATTATCTGAGCGTTCTTTTGTTACCGATAATCTCTTGAACGGAATGGTAGAGCGGTTTGACAAAGACGGAAACAAAACTTACGAAGCTTTTCACGAAATTGTAGAAAAGGACGGAAAGCTTGTTTCACAGCAAATTGGCACAGAAACTTATTGGGAAAAAAACAATATTAGAACAACTGTTGAATGGAAAGGCGGCGTGCAAAACGGAGCAACAAAGTCCTATTATCCCAATGGACAGTTGGAAAAAATAATGAATTTTGAAAACGGAAAATTGCGTGGTTCTTACCAAACATTTTATGAAAACGGACAGCTCAAAGAGGATTTCAATAAAATTATTTGGGTTGGAACTGGAAATTCTGAAAATGTAGGTTGGAATACGGTTTATGATGAAACTGGAAAAATTACACGAAAGTTTTTTGCAGATGACACCGGAAAAACGCTCATCGAACACCATTTTGAAAACGGCAAACGGAGAGAATTAAGTGTCAATAAAATTTTCAATTTAACTTTTTCCGATACGCAGCAATTAAATTCTATACAATGGCTCAATTGGGTCGGGTCATCTTTGGGTTTTGATTTATTCAGCAACCAAAACGTGCGAAGAGTCCAATTTTCTATGACAAATTTTCCTGCGCTCACTGCAAATTTCGCCTCAACGGGAGAAGTAATTCAAGTAATGGACGCCACTGGAAAGCAAGTTGAAGACAAATCCGTGATTGAAACTGCTCAAAAAATTGCTCAAAAGTTCAATCCCAAATGGAAAGATGAGAATTTGGCATCCGATGATTTTCCCGATGGAAAATACCAATGGAAATATGCAAATGGTTTTCCTTTTTTTGACTTGGAATTTAGAGAAAATTTAGCGTATGGTCAATGGATTTTGCACAATCCGATGCTGAATGACACGCTTTTTTATGGCGAATTTAAATCAGGATTTCCCGTTGGAGAATTAGTTAGAAAAAAAATAGACGGAACACTTGATTTACGTCAAAAATACTACGCCAACCACCAATTAAAAGAAAGTTACCAATATGATAATGACGGAAAGATAAGTAATATTACAAAAAACGATAGTCTAGGAAATCGGACTTTTTCTGAAGAATATTATCCTGGAGGAATTTTGAAAAACAGAAATTTCCATACATCGAGTAGTTATATTCACTTTTCGGTAAAGGGCGACACCTTGGCGTATCGTTTGTTGGCTCCAAGTCAAGATTCCATCATCATTTGGCGACAGTTTTTTGATAAAAATAAATTAAAATCCGACCGTCAATACAATTTGACAACAGGCTTAGGATTTGTAAAAACCTATTTTGAAAACGGACAGATTCAGACTTCGCACCAATTAAATCATGATAAACCACACGGAATTTATCAAAAATTCAGCGAAAACGGAACTTTACTTACTATAGGTAATTTTAAAGAGGGAGAACGCCACGGAAAATGGATAAATTATAAAGAAAACGGAAAAGAAGAAATCTCATATTTCAAAGAAGGTGAAATTTCTATTGAAGATATTGCTGAAAATGAAAATGATAAAAACAATTGTAGATGTTATGATACTTCTTTGCCAGGTGGTAAAATAGGATTCGCCAATTTATTATCCTATTTCGCTGAATACAAGTCGATTAAACCTTATATTCCAAAGAATATTGTACCCATAAATGATTGGAATTACGACAAAATTTTCTACGTCAATCTTATTACCAATAACGACAGGAGAAGCGGTTCTACCCATTTTAAACTATTGTTATTTCATGATTTTTCTTTTCATTATCCGACAAAAAACCATTTAAATATCAACTTGAATCCTTGTAAAACAGAAGGATATATTGGTAATTTAGATGCGAATGTGAGTTACAATTTTGAAAGTAAAGAAGTGATGTACGCTCAATTAAGCCCCAAAAGAATTTCAGTAGGATTGGAAAATAATCCGCTGGTAGATGCCAAAGATAAAAGTGTTTTCACAGCCTATTTTGACACCGAATATTTGAATTTTAACACAAATGGAATAGAATCTATACATTTCTCAAAAGAAAAAAACGACTGTTATCCACTTGGAATCATCAACGATTTTATGGAAATTCAGATTGAAACGGCCAATTTAGAGATTAATCCAACCCATAGATTGGCTCATTCTGGTGTTCCGCTTATAGCAAATGAAATCAAGCAATTTTATGGATTGGAAATTAGTTCGGCCAACATCAATTTTATGGTTGAAAATGTAAAAATTGAAGCCACTTGTGACAAAATACTTGCCGGAGCAAATTTTGTTGCAGGAAGAATTTTAATGGATGGAAATTTAATAAATGAAGACCAATTTGCTTTTGGCAATGGAAAAACGGTAAACATGAAAAGCCTTCAAAAATCATTCGAACAAAATGGTTTTTACCGGGTAAAAACAGAAGTAATTGAAAATCAATTAATGATAGAATTTTATGTGGAAAAATAATATGAAAAATTTCTTGTATTTTCTGCTTATTGTATATTTTTCTCCCATGTTTGGAAATGCACAAATTATGGACATTTTTCAAAACAAAGAATACGAGTATGCGACTTATATTGTTGAAGCTAAATCAGATAAAGAATATGCCCCTTCTAAATTTGAAATATATCAAGACAAGAACAAAGAAGAGAACAAAAATTGGCAAAACATAGAAAATCAATTAGAAAAAGTTGCTTCACAACAGATTGAAAATGAAGTTTCATTTTTTCAACTGCATACCAAGGCTGTAAATTATTTAAAACAATTGGATGCGTTAAAAAGACTTGAAAATCCATATCACGAAGAATCCAATTTCCATCCTGGATTGAAGGGAATTGAAATAAAACTGGTAAGTGTTGTGAATAATCGTGGTGTTTATTACATTCAATATAATTTTGATAATGTAAACGTTAAATATTATTATCTAGCTGATTTTCAACAAAATAAAGTAACAGAATTAAACAAAATTCCCAATTTAAATCAACAAGAAAGATTAAGAAAACTTACGCTGTCCAGACTGACGGCGCTTTATCTTTTGCAAACTAAAAAATTGGAAGTCAATCATGTAGAAAGAATAAGAGCGACACAATCTGGTGAGGAAAATCTTCCGGATTTTTCTAATCGAGTGGATTATTCCGAAGCAATGGTGTATCCCTATTTTTCGGGGTTAATGATAGAATTCCCTGCCCAATCCAAATCATCAGGAATTTTTGAAAACAAAGCTTTCAGAGTATTAGTAACCGGAATGGAACGTAACGAATTATTGGATGTTTTCCCCGAATTTAAACCCATTTTCAAACAAAATATTCAGGAACCTGCTCAGGCTATCATCAAGCTGTTAAACGATGATGCAAACTATGATTTGTCAAGATTTAGCAATGCACCCAAAGAATTACAATTATTAGAAAGTTTGTCGTTTTCTCCAACCGACAGAAAGATTTTTTCTTTAACAATTATTAATTATCAAAAAAGTGATACCATAAAATCCTTCCTAGGAGCAAAAAAATTTTTCTTTGATAAAAATGCGAATATTTTGAGAATTGAAGAACGAAACGACAGAAATGAAATAGCACGAGAAGAAAAATATGCTTACAACGAAAAAAATCAATTGACAGACATCAGATTTTTAGGTTTTGGTAACAAACTTCAAATCCAAAATTATGATAATGACCTTTTGAGTTATGTTGAAACGATTGAAGTCAACGACTATCGCACAGCTTATGGTACAGAGTTTCGCGACTTAAAAATTTACGAACAACATTTTGCTTTTAATAGTAATTATCGTTACGCATTAGAATTTAATGTGGTTGGAGATTTTGACCGAAACAGGACGATTCAAAGCAGGTATTTTGAAAAAAATAAATACTGCACTTACCATTTTTGTTTGCTTACCCATGATAACGGACAGGTATTTGCCGTAAAGAAAAAGATAGGTTCTCCCATCGATATTTTACTCAATGCGAATAACCAACCTATTGAAAGCTATGTAGATAACAATAGATACCATTACAAATTTACGTATGATGATAATGATAGAATAAAGTCGTTTACTTCAATTTCGGATGGTAAAAACGCCAATTTCGTCGAATATGAATATCATAACAATCTTCAAAAACCATTAACCATCACAGATACCAAAACATCTCATTCGACCACGATAATGATTCAAGAATACGAAATATCATTTTGGGATGATTGAATAGAATAACGCTCTAGATCAAGCCATATTTACTTGTGTTCCATTTTCTTTGAAATGAAAACAATTTGAATTAAAAAGGATTCACAAAACTTAAAAAAATCCCCGAACCTACGCCCGGGGATTGTCTATTTCGCAAAAATTTCCTTCAATTGGGAAACGATGCTGCTGTTTCCGGAAACGGTGATGTCACCGATTTTGTCAGCAATTTTTTCCATGTATTCCATTTCCTTCAACTTCCACAAAGTGTTGTATTCTTCCATCAATTTGGCGGTGTTCAACAAAATTCTGGCTTCGCGGACTGGTTTACCCCGATGCGAGCGGAAATCCTTGTAAGTCGGGCAGCTATACGAATCTTTTAACCTGATGCTTCCACTCCGCACAGCTACGTCCTCATTCGTAATTCGTAATTATTTGGGCGTGCCCCTCATATTTCTGCCCACTCCGCGGCGTCCGGCAATGGCAGAGCGCAAAAATTTATAATCACAAGCTTAAGCCAAATGAACTTTTCAATACCCATTTGCAGCAGCATCGCCAAAAACCCTTGAGCATCAGAAGCGAAAGCTATACCTGAGCATTACAAATCCGGGGTTGAGACTTTGGCGCATTTCTGAACGGTAAAAATCTGAAACAAATATTTGCTTAAAATCTTTGTGATTGGTCAAATTACTGGCTTCTAAGACTATAGACCAAGACTTATTTAGCGGACGATATGATATTTGAGCATCCAAGAAGCCTATTGCATTGGGCATATCCAAATCAGGGTTGAAATACTGATAACCTATTAAAGCAAACCAAGCTCTCTTGTATCTAAAATTTACAGAAAACTGATTTTGCAAAGAAGTATTGGAAAAAGCTGGCGCATGCACAGAGCTATTTTGAAAATAGTTGAGCTGCACCTTGTTTTGAAAATTGATAGGCATAGCAAAACCAGTTCGCCAAGTGAATTCCGTCAATAGATTATTCCCCATGTTTTCTCTCAGATCAGAATCATTGACCATATTGAAGTATTTTATCCTAGAAATGGTAGTGTTGGCTTTGATGGAAGATTTCAGTATATCTACAAATTTTTCTACATGTGCCGTGGCAGAGAATTGATTTAAACTTCTGGGTAGTACCCAAGCTCTGAGATTGGACAAACTTTGTGTGATATGATTTTGGTAAATGATGGTGTTTTGCCTTTGCTGCCAATCCAGATGTACATTGAATAAAAATTGATTGAAAAGATCATTGTGATTGAAGCCCACACGTGCCAGCAGAGTTTTCTGGAGTGCGAGAGAAGGATCATTGAAATGCAGAGACCTAAATGAGGTCAAAATAGGATTGATAAAAAGATTGTTGGGTTGCTGCTGTTGCTGTTTATGACTGATTTCTGCTTGTATATGCTTGATATCACTGATTTTGTAGAGCAATTTCAAATCAGAATTGAGATACAACTGGCGGTCTAATGTTTCTTTGGCTTGTTGCATCAAATTTGTTTTCAAGGCTTGCAGATTTATTTGCGGTTTTATACTAAATTTTTGTGCTTTCCACATGTAATCTGCTTGTAGTGAAGACTGCCAAACGTGCAAATTGAGGTGGTTGGTAATGTCTTCTACATAATTTGATTGCAAAAGAGAAGACAAGTGATCTGACCGGAAATAGGTTTGAATCGCTAGTCTATATTTGTTATCTTTTTGGTGATTGCCAAGTAATTCGGTTAGAAAAAAGGTATAATTGCGTTGCGTATTTGCATACTGATGATTTTGATGTTGGGTTGTAAAATCACCTGTGTGGATGTTGATGCCTGGTGTGAGTACAAAATCTTGTGGGCTAGAGTTTTGTGAGAGCAATAAATTGGCTCGTAGTACCTGAGAAGCGTTGAGTTTGTGGGTATATTGCAAATCATTGTAAAGAAAATGTCTTCGAGAATTAAGATTACTTACCAATCGATCTTGGTAATTTTGGAGCAGATGATTGGAGGTATGTATTTTTTCATCCATCCATTTGGTATCCATCTCTAGCCTGCTATTCGAGCCTATATCCCAAGTAATTTTTGAGTCTAGAAAAAACAATATAGGATTTTTCTTGATATACTGATCTGCAGAAATATCCAAGCTTGTGCCAGTATCAAAAGAATAATGCGTAGAGCTATGATTTTCCATGTCCAATTGGTCTTTGAAATAGAAAAAATTGACTCTTGCATTGATATTTTTGCTCAATTTGTATAGCTCGTTTACATTGGCCTGATAGGTTTGGTTGATTTTGGCTTTTTGGTTTTCAATTTCACCAGAAAAAGATGTTTCACTTATCAATTTTGGAGACAAAAAGCCTTGGATTTCTCGTTGCTCTTTGGAGTTTGAAATGAAAAAATAGTCCCACGGTGATCTATTTACGCCTACATTATTGAAAGAAAAATTACTAAAATTTTTATGAATAGCGGATATCAGAAGCACATTTGCATTGACGTCAAGACGGTTGGCAATACCTACTCCCAAATCTGCTTGTCCAGAGAGGTCTGAAACGCCTTTTTTCAATTTGATGTTTATGGCCACTTCGTCTGTATCTGCTACGCCTTTTAGCAGTGGATTGAAACTGTAATTTTCCACTGCCTGCACTTCGTCTATGATGTTGGAAGAAATGTTTTTGGAACCCAGTGCATAATTGTGGTTAAATAAATCATCTCCTTCTAGCAGTAATTTGCTGATTTCTCTCCCTTTGAATTTGATGGTACCATTGGGATCTACATCAAATCCCGGTAGTTTTTTTAGAATATCCTCTATCACCCTTTCTGTACCGTCTGCAAATGCCTCTGGTCTGAAACTGATGGTATCGCCAAGCTGCTTGATGGGTATACGTCGCGCTTGAAAAATGGCGTCGTCTAATTGTAGAATCTTTGTTTCTAGCTCAAAGTCGATTTCCCTGCTTGTCAACGGTATTTGCAGGACCAGGGTTGCCTCTATATACCCATATTTAGAAACAGTCAATTGGTAAGATGCATCTGGCAGTGATTGCAATTCTATACTATATTTACCACCTTCATTTGATAGGGTGTATAGTAATGTATTGTTTTCTAAATCTTTGATAGTAACGATGGCTGCTGACAGCGTTTCTCCTGTATCTAGACCTTTTATGGTTCCAGAAATAGTTTGGGCTTTCGCTACATGAGCCAACAGACCCAAAAATGATATAACAAAGAAAAAGTAGGTAGACAATGAATGTAATTACAGTTCTACTCCCAATCCGGTGGACAATGCTGGATATATGACTTCTATGGTCTCTATACGCAAATGTTCAGATCCTTGATTGTCTATATTTTCGGCTCTTAGTTGGCTGATTCTTCTATCCCAAACACGTATGAAGAGCTCTTCAAACTCACCAAATTCTCTGAAATTTTGGTCTGCATACTTTGCAGCGCTTTCTACCCAATCTTGATTTGCATTTGGTTCTATTTGCACCAAAGTATATTGCACATAATGATCCAAAGATTTTACTTGCACTATGAGACCTGGTAAACCTTGAAATTTCCATGGGCCTTCTGATACCGGAATCTCCCAACTAAAACAAGCCTCATAATCTCGCCCTCTGAAATGGGTAGTGGCCCACTGACATGCAAAACCGTTGATGGTGTCTTGTTTTGCTTGCAGTTGCCAGTCAAAAAAGGGTTGATCATACACATCTATCAATCGCCCAAATAAGTTTTCTTGATAGTAAACAGAGGTTGCTTTTTTGTAAAAATTTCTCTTTTTACCGCTTGTTCTTAAGATTACTGCGTTATCTTCTTCATCATCAATTACAGCCTTTTCTTGTCCTATAAATTTCCACTCACTCCAATTGTCTGCCATCTGCAATTGATGATAGACACCTGTGGCGCTCTGATTGAATTGTGTTTTGTAGTTTAGAGTAATATCTTGCGCTGATAGAAATCCGAGGAATAACAAAAAGATTAAAAAAACAGCCTGTCTGAAGAAAAGTTGATTAATCCAAATCATATTGTTGAGATTCTGCTTCTAGCTCAAGTAACCTAGCGTTTGCTCTTTTTAATGCCTCAATGCATGAATCTTTTCTATAAGTCAAACATACAGTACTAGACGCAGATAAACCGTCTTCATTGGTTACTGTTCTTGTACAACAAGAAGTTGTGATGGCAACATCCTCGGATCTTTCAACTAAAACTACCTCATTAGTCTTTGCATAGACAAGAGCAAAAGATGTCATGCAAAAAGCAAAAAGTAAATTTTTCATATCAATATTTTGTTGAGAGCAAATCTATTTACAAATTTTGGAATACACAACTAGTTAAAAAATCTATCAATTCTGCCAAAGTTTTCAACTTTGGCAGAAATGCAAGGCCTTACCCGCCTGTCCTGAGCGCAGTCGTAGGACTGGCCCAGCCCCGATGCAATCGAAAATCCTTGTGCGCTGGGCAGCTCTACGAATCTGTGGCTCTCTGGTACTGGGCCGTACCAAGAGTGTGCCAGAAGCCACTAGATGAGTAGCTGCAGGGGAACAATATTGAAGCGGGCAGCGAGTTCCCGGCTCCTAAATATCTTCTACCTATGATGCTAAAAAATCCCCGAACCTACGCCCGGGGAATCATTATTTCGCAAAAATTTCCTTTAATTGGGAAACGATGTTGCTGTTTCCGGAAACGGTGATGTCGCCGATTTTGTCAGCAATTTTCTCCATGTATTCCATTTCCTTCAACTTCCACAAAGTGGTGTTTTCTTCCATCAATTTTGCGGTGTTCAACATACTTCTGGTGGAAGCGGTTTCTTCCCGTCGCATGATGGAGTTGGCCTGTGCTTTTTTCTCGGCAATCAAAACCTGGTTCATGATTTCCTTCATTTCACCGGTTAAAATTACGTCCCGAATTCCGGCATCGGCAACTTTCAAACCTAGATCTTCGGCGCGGTTTCCGAAATTGGCTAAGATTTCGGCTCCTACATTGTCTTTTTTAATCAACAATTCATCCAAAGTTAAGCAACCCACAAATTCCCGCAACGCCAACTGCATCAAGATATACAACTGTTTGTCGTAGTCTTTGTTTTCGGTTACGGCTTTCAAAACGTCGGAAATTTGGTATCGCACGTAGAAATTAATCCGCAAATTCGCTTTGTCTTTGGTCAGTAATTCCTGTCCGGCAATTTCCATTTGCTGCATTCTCACGTCGATGGACTTCATTTCCACAGAAATTTCGTTGTTCCAGAAGTAGTAGGTTCCGGCTTCCAAAACGCTGATGAATTTTCCGTTCACAAACAGTAAACCTTTGTTCTGATTCGCAACAATGAACTTCCGAACGAAGTTTCGCAAACGCATATCTTCCAAAATGTTGGTGGAAATATTTTCGGTGATTTTCACTTTCTTCAAGTCGATTTTTTGAAAAGTTCTGTCGATAATTCCTTTCCAGAAAGCGTATTGCCCAACTCCGAAAACTTCTTTAAAGATGCCGTTTTCATAGATTAAAACCAATTCACCATCTTTCACGTCCACGATTTCTAACATAGAAGCCAAAACCTCGTTTTTCAACAAAATGTTGAGGTCTTCATCGGGTTTGAACTGTTCTTTCATTTCGAAAATCTTTACGGATTTGTTACCAAAAATCCAGTTATTACCTTCTTTCAAAATCTCAATCAAGTTCCGGTTTTTGAAAACCAATGCGACTTGATATGCTTTAATCTGTAAATTTTTAATCATTTTATTTAATTTTTAAGGTTAATATTAAAAGGAAAAAGCGGGTTTCATCTTTCGAATACGGCGGAAAGAAAATGTTTTTGAACATTTTCGATTTCTTTGAAAGTGATGTTTCTGAATTTTTATACATTGAACTCTTTCCTTTCGAAATGAACCAATGGTACATTCCTACGTTCAAATTAATTCCTTTCGTCTTTATTATTTCAAAATTCTCAATCTCGCCAAAATCTTAAATACTTAAAAAATCAACTTCTTTACTGGCTTTTTCGAAAATTCTGATTGAACAGCCGATAAAAGCCCGCGTTTTTCCAACAGATATTTATTTTTAGAAGGAATATCAAAAACCTTCTCCTACGGTTTTCAAGACCGTTCTTCTCTATGTTATGAACATAGTGAGCTACCAATTGCTCCATACCAAACAGAATTTGGTAGCGGGATTCGAACCCGCACTCTTTGCTATTACTCTAACCAACTGAGTTATCGTTCAAATTGTTGCTGAACAAACAGGATTCGAACCTGTGACCGATAGCGTGGCAGAAATTATATGGTCAATTTCTAAAACCTTCAAATCAAGCTGAACAGAAATATATAATGCATTTTTCGGCAAAATTTTCTGCAATGGTGCCATGCAGAAGCACTCAACAAGACTTGTCTGATATCATTATTAATTCAAGATTCCAAATTTCGGATTTCGAATTCCGGATTTGAAATTCTTGAATTACTTTCCAATCAAATGTGCAACAACACGAATCTGATGTTCGGGATGTGCAGTGGCATCTCTGGTTTGAACCAGGATCCGGATATTTTTTTCTAGACCTACTTTCAGCATTTTGTAGAAAATTCTGTTTTCGGTTCGGGGAATAAATCCGATTTTGTGATCCTTAAAATAGATCGCAACTGCGCGTGCATCGTATCTGTTATTTTCTTCAAGCTGCAGTTTGAGTTTCTGACCGATTTTCAGTTTTTCAAAAACCAAAGCACCGTCATAGTAAGTAAATCCTGCGATATTGAAGTTGGCTAAATGTTCCATTTTGTAGTTATTTTTTAATTAAAAATTCATTCTTTATCAGGTTCAGCGAAAAACTGTTGACCCGCTTGTTCACTTTCTTTTGTTCCTCTTTTTCGAGCGATTCATAATCAGCGGAAAATTCGTTTTTGAAGTCTTCCAAAGCATCCTGAACTAACAATCCGTTTATTTTTCCGATTAATTTGGGTTCAAACCGACCAATTTTACTCATCAAATTATTCAACCTGTTGAGATTGATGAAGGATAGGATTTCAGTCAGAACTTTTTCTGCAGATTCTGAAAGAGGAGTTGCCTCAATTTCTTTCCGTTCCACCTTTACCTTTTCGCTCCACTTTTCATTTTTGTTTTTCAGAATAATTCTGGCACCGTTCCCGAAGAAAGCGGGTTTCAAGGGCTTTATAATGACACCTTCACATTCATTGTCTTCAATTTCAGGAAGATTCAACCATTCCGGAATTTTGGAATTAAATTCTTTTGGGAATTTCAGAGCTTCTTCTAAATCTCCCTCAAACAAAGTTCTAGCATAGAAAAATCCATGTTTTTCAAAGTATTGGTTTGCAGTTTCCACATCTAGGAATTCAGTATCATCAATCATAATATCGAATGCATAAAATTCATTGAAAGGCGCATAATCAATGCCTTTTTGAACTTTGATGGCATCATTAATCCTCTTTACATCGGGATGTTTGTAGGCACCACCAAATATTTCTCCGAAAACCGCAATTTTTGCTACCGAAGGAATTAAATTCTTTAAATCCTCAAATAATTGAAAGACATTGCTCCTGTATTTTTCTAAAATCTGCTGACCGTTGAAAAAAACTTCGTCCGGAAGGATAAAATCAGTTCTTTTCGCAATTTTTATTTCATTTCCGTTGGTTTGGAAAGAAAAGTTTGCACCGTGAACTTTCTCCTGAACAATAAATTTTTCTTTGTTCAGTCCAAGAAATCTGATTCTGTCCAGAACCTTTTCCTGATAAGAGTTTTCTATTGAGTTGTATTTCTTAAGATTCATTTTTTTAATTTTATATTGTTAAATTTTATGTTTTGAATCCGAAATCTTGAATTTAGAATTCGGAATTTCTCACACCATCAAATCCGCACAGTTGGAACTCGCAAACGCATAAGGTTTTGCCTTAAAAACATAACCCATTCCCAAAATGTAGCCCATTGCATCGCGTAAAGCGATATTGGATTTGAATTCTGCATCGGTGTTGATGTCGGCGTGAACTTCCATTTCTACATTGAATTCGTCCAAGATTTCAAAAATTCTGTAGGCGATTTCCACGGATCTGTTCACCTCGTTCAACATCCTTTCTTTGATGCTGATGTTCTGAAATTCCTTCTGTTTTCGGATAAATGTAAACGCACCTTTTCCTTTTCGTACGAACACAACCGCCGTTGCATAATGAATTTCGTTGCCGTAAACATGAGAATCCGAACCAATGCAGACCTTCAAAGTATGCCCCAAATTCTGTTCGCGGATGATGGCTTCTCTCACCAATAATTCAATCGGATCGGTGAAGAATTTTCCACTCATATTCTGCCAAATTTCCTGTTGTGTTTTCATTTTTTGTACGTTTAAGTTGTTCTACGTCATTTTTTAATTGTTTAATAAATTGTTGTGGAAAGAAAAAGAATTGAACTTTTACCTCAACATTTTCAGTGTTGCGTGCGTACCAATTACACCATCTTTCCGGTTTTAGACCTTCATGGATTTTACATCTATGAAGGTTTTGGATTTCCGAGAGACAGTCGGAAAACCTTTGGTAATTTCGGAAGGACTTGAACCTTCAACATTCGGCTTAACAGGCCGGAGTTCTACCCATTGAACTACAAAATCCTATAATGAACAAGACTGAACTTGTAAATCTGTTTTTGAAATATTAAGAGCAAAAAAAAGCACCTCTTTTGGGGAGGTGCTGCAGTTTTTTTCCATCTCAGTTTCATCAACTGAATGCCAGGTACAGCCACCTCTGAAAGTTTTTACGTCCATAAAAATTTGCCTCTAAACACTGCGGATCTTGCATCCATTCCGTTTTGCTTGATATATGTCGTGTATTTTGCATTTTTTGAATTTTATTATTTGTTATTATCGAATCAGCATGCGATGGCAAACTTTTTTCGGTATCAATTTCGGTGGCAAAGTAAAAACGAATTTTTCAATCTAACAAATAAAATTTTAATTTAATTAACTGATAATCAAATGATTATGTGTAATTTTTAAAATAAGAAATCCCTGTCCGCAATGGTTCGCAGATGCTCAAATTATCTAAATGACTGTCTCTCACCAGATTAATTTTCATTTAATATTTTACTTAAGTGTCAATTTTTTTGGTAAATATTTTTTAAAATTTTGCTTATTTTTTATCATTCTAAATAATTTTCTCTTATAAAACACAAAAACGCCCCAATTTCTTGAGGCGTTTTTGTATTTTTTTGTTCTGATTTCAGTAATTTATTCCATAAAATATCTAAAAAAAATACAAATTGCCTCGTGAGAAAGTATCACGTCAAAGCGTAAACTCCCCACTGTTGACGGACTTTCCCATTGATTTCCTGCGATATGTATTCTTTGAAGTTTCATAAAATTTTCGGTGCAAAGATAAAGTTTCGTTTGGGTATTGAAAGAATTAGTAAGAAATTTCTTGAGTTGGATCAATTAAAAAAGTAAAAAAATCATCAATTCATAATCAAAATCCTGACATCGAGATTTGTGTTGTAATAAAAAGGCAAATATGACCTACAAAATCCCCAAATTATTGTTAAATACTATTTAGAATTTTGAAATCGTCTTACTTTTGTCGGATGAATTTTTTTCGCTTACTGATTTCAATTTTCATTGGATTTATTTTTATTTCTTGTTCTTCAACAAAACCCAAGAGCACTACTCCTATTCCGCCCAAGCCGGTTTCTGTAGTCGTACAAGCTGAGGAAAAAACTGAACCCATACCAATGGTTCCAGCAAAAATTTCTTTACCTGAAATCAAAAGAGAATTTCGAGCGGCATGGATTGCAACAGTGGCTAATTTGAACTGGCCTTCACGCAACGATCTTAGTTCGTATGAACAACAAGAAGAAGCCATACAAATATTGGACGCATTACAGAATGCCAAATTCAATGCAGTTATTTTTCAAGCTAGAACTGCTTCTGACGCTTTATATAACAGTAGTTTAGAACCATGGTCTTATTATCTTACCGGCAAGCTGGGCCAAGCACCAGAGCCTTATTATGACCCTTTGGAATTTTGGATTACAGAAGCGCATAAACGCGGAATGGAGCTTCATGTTTGGATAAATCCTTTTCGAGCTCACCATACCACAGGTGGGAAAATCACATCCAACAGCATAGCGCACAAAATGTCACAGCACAGTTATCAATTGAGAAACGGAATGTATTGGTTGGATCCATCGGCTACAGAAGTTCAAGATTGGGTGTCGAAGGTAATACAAGATATTTTGATTCGATATGATTTGGATGCGCTTCATATGGACGATTATTTTTATCCATACAGAGAATATCACGGTGGTAGAGATTTTCCAGATCATAAAACATGGAATGATTATTTGAAACAAGGCGGACAATTGTCCCGTGCCGATTGGCGTCGAGACAATATTAATAAATTTGTACATCGGATACATCAAGAGATAAAAAGAGAAAAGCCCCACGTTAAATTCGGAATTTCACCTTTTGGTATTTGGAAACCTGGATTTCCTGCTGGTACAACAGGCTTGTCACAGTATGATGAATTATATGCAGATGCCAAGCTATGGTTGAATGAAGGCTGGCTTGATTATTTCTCACCTCAACTTTATTGGAAAATTGGTGGTGCACAGGATTTCAATACATTATTGCAATGGTGGGAAAATGAAAATACCATGAAACGGCATTTATGGCCAGGTTTGAACACAATTGGAGTGAAAAATGTAAGCAACCGAACGGATGAAATTTCTCAACAAATTCAAGCAACAAGAAGAATTATTCCGCAAAGTACTGGCGTTATACATTATAGCGTAAACGGAATTACCAAAAATACGCAGATGTTGGAGATGCTTACTGAAATGTATAAAGAAGAGGCGCTAATTCCGGCAACACCATGGCTGAAGGCTAATTTGATGAAAACGCCACATCTTCAATTGGATAATGCAGGCGATTATTGGCATATAGATTGGCAAAACAGTGATATGACAGGTGTCCGGCAATGGGTAATTTATCTAAAATATGGCACAGAATGGAAATCGACCCTACATGATTTTGAAACAACAAACAAACTCATTCCCAAATCTTTAATTCAAAACAACAAAGAACATTTGCTAGAACTTGTTGCCATAAAGGCCATTGATAGAAATGGAAATGAGAGCGAAGATTTGCAGCTGATAAAAGTCGGCGATACATTTTTGCAAGCTGTCGAAAAACCACTGCAAGCAAAAAATTGAAATAATTAACTAAGATAACTTTGAAAATAAAATGTATTAAAAAGCATTTTTAGAAATATAAGTAGCGATTTTGTAACACACTTTGTTATCTTGCAACTAATCTGATAGTATGAACGAAAAAATGAATAAAATTATATTAGCTTCAGCTTTGGTGTTGAGCATTATGGCTTGTAAAAAAGATGAAAAACCCGCAATTGTGGGCACCAATAACGAAGGCAAAGAACTGGTAATCAATGCAGAAGGAGATACGGTGATTTACGAAG
The DNA here is from genome assembly GCA_030538275.1 of Flavobacteriaceae bacterium. Lineage (GTDB taxonomy): Bacteria > Bacteroidota > Bacteroidia > Flavobacteriales > Weeksellaceae > Profundicola. Next base: position 111,533 of record JAUNUH010000007.1, read on the forward strand.
CTCCGCCAAGAGAAGAAGCAGAAATCATCAAAGAAAAAGAAAACTTGGATGGAATAAAAGCAGCCAATGACGGTAGTTACAAATTTGGTTTGAACCTGAAAAAAGGATCTACCTACCCATTCAAAATATTCACAAAATCTACCAGTACAGAATCTGATGGTAAGCAAAGCGCAACAATGACGCAGGAATCCACAACTACCTTGGAATATATGGTAAAAGAAGTAAAAGACAGTACTTTTGTTTTGGATGTAACTTACAAACAATTTGCAGAGAAATATTCTGATGGAAAAGAAAGCTTTTCTTTTGACACCAACAGCCCTACAGCACCAACAAATGAATTTTTGAAATTGCGATACGATTTCAACAAAGCTGTGGTAGGAAACACATTCCAAATGGAAGTTTCTACACGAGGAAAAGTAAAATCAATAAATAATCTATGGAATGTTCGAGAAAAGGTGAAAAATAAATTAAAAGATAATTTGTCACCCGAAGAAATAAAAGCCTTGGATGAAATTATTAATATGGCCATCAACGACGAGGCTATGCAACATATGTTTGAAGAATCGATGGCGTATTATCCCAAAAAAGATGTGAAATTGGGAGACACCTGGAACCGTACCGAGTCTGCTGGAAGTGCAAATTCAAAAATGACTTATACTTTTGAAAGTATTGAAAACAATATTGCTACCATCAAATTATCGGGTACAAGCACAGGTTCTGAAACTAAAAATATGCCCGATGGAAGCGGAATGAAATTACACCAAAGTCTGGATGGAAAAGTGAACGGCACAGTGAATATAAATGTAAACAGTGGCTGGATACAGAATGCGGTGATGGACAAGGACGAAACTATGCGTATGACACAAGAATTTCAAGGTCAAAAGGCAAATTACTCTTCCAAAGTAAAATCAAATACAAAAATAAACTGAGGTGGGACAATTAATTGAAATTATTCTAATCGCGATTATCGCCTATTTCATTTTCAATTGGATCAGAAAAATTTTTATGCTGAGTAACCCAAGAAATCAAAGGCAACCTGGTGTAAGAATTTTCAAAAAAGGTGAAATAGAAAAATCCACAGTTGATGTTTCTGATGCAGAAACTGTTGAATACGAAGAAATCAAAAAAACGGATTTCAAAGATTAGATTTTTATTTAAAACCAGTTTTACAAAACTTTACATTCGTTTGATAGCTTAAAAACGAATGCTATCACAAAGTTTTATATTTTTACCAAATGAATACATTTACCCGAAGTTCACTGTTTATTTTGGCAGCTTTGATGGTTTTTGCCGCAATTGCTCTACTTTATAATTCGCCAGTCATCTCTGGACAAAAAGCTGTATCACAACCAGACATCATCAATTACAAAGGTAGTGCACAAGAAATGTATGATTACCGACAACAAACAGGCGAGGAAACCTATTGGTCCAATGCCATGTTCGGGGGAATGCCTACCTATCAAACAGGTGCAAAATACAGCGGTCATTGGATAAAAAAACTCGATGAAACTTTAAGATTTCTACCAAGGCCGGCAGATTATATGTTTTTGATGTTTTCGGGCTTTTTCATGCTTGGTCTTGTACTTTTCCGAAATTGGAAATATGCATTTTTAGGTGCTTGCTTGTTTGCTATGTGTTCCTACTTTTTTCAATTATATGAAGCAGGACATAATTCCAAGGTACACGCAATTGCCTACTTTGCTCCTCTCACAGCGGGTGTGATTCTCATTTACCGCAAAAAATACATTCTAGGCTTTATACTTACAGCACTTTTTATGGCATTGCAACTCGTGGCCAACCATCCTCAAATGACCTATTATTTAGGATTGGCGCTTGTGATTTATGTTGTTTTACAGGCGATTGAAAGTGTAAAAACCAAACAAACCAAATCTTTTGTAATTTCATCTGCAGTTGCACTATTCGCCGTGATTTTGGGCTTGGGAATGAACGCATCCAGCGCATTGGCCACCTACCAATATGGGCAATCGTCTACAAGAGGCAACAATGATATTAGTTTATTTCAAAATCAGAATCAAACAGGCCTCAACAAAGATTACATCACACATTGGAGTTATGGTAAACTCGAAACCCTGAATCTTTTTATTCCCAATTTTATGGGGGGTTCCAGTGTTTCACCGCCTGAATATAAGCAGCATACACAAGCTTCTCTTTCTCGCGCTCAGAGCCCAGAAGAGTATGAGTATTTTGCGGGAATTGTAGATTACCTGCCTACGTATTGGGGGCAACAACCCTTTACAGGTGGGCCAGCATATCAAGGCGCAGTGGTAATATTGCTGTTTATTCTGGGTATGTTCCTTGTCAAAGGTAAAATGAAATGGTGGCTAGTTTTAGCAACTATTTTAAGTATTTTTCTGGCTTGGGGCAAAAATATGATGTGGTTGACAGATATTTTTATTGATTATTTTCCTATGTATGATAAATTCAGGGCGGTATCATCGATTTTGGTCATCGCAGAATTTACCATGCCATTACTTGCCGTTTGGGCGGTTTATGCATTTTTTACAGATTCTAGCCTGAATGTAGAATACAAAAAGAAAGTCTTGATATATGCCGGTGGCGGAACAGTAGTATTGTTATTGATTTTTTGGATGTTTGGTAAGAGTCTATTTGGATTCAGTAATGATTTTGACCAGCAACTTCCACCCTATTTACGGGAAGGATTGATAAAAGACCGCTGGGAATTATTTCAAAAAGATAGTTTACGCAGTTTGATGTTTGTTATCCTGGCGCTTGGACTTTTATTCGCATTTATTTTTAATAAAATTAAACAAAAAGAAATCGTGATTTTTGGCTTGGCATTGCTTACGATAATCGACTTATGGGGTGTTGGAAAAAGATATTTTAATGATGAAAATTATATTTCAAAACAATATGTTGATAATCCCTTCCCTACAGAACTTGGTGAAAGATTGCACACAGAGGCACAGGCCAATCCTATATTAATGCCTATTGCATATCGCGTACAAAAGAATAAATTGTTGTCTGACCTCAAAAAAGAAGATCCAAGCTACTATCGTGTTTTTGATTTTGCCGGTAACCCGTTCAATGATGCATCTACATCCTACTTCTTACCAAGTATTGGAGGATATCATGGAGCTAAGCTTCAGAATTATCAAAATATAATTGATATATATCTTGCACAAGATACGGTTTTACAAAAAAGTTTGGGCATTGCACGCAAAGAGCAGCAGATTCTAGCCATGCTCAACACCAAATATTATATTGTAAACGGCCAAAGAGGAGAAGAATTGATACCCAATCCTACTGCCATGGGTAATGCGTGGTTTGTGAAAGATATGGTTTCGGTAGCAGATGCCAACGAGGCCATTGTAAGTATAGGAAAGGTAAATCTGCAAAATGAAGCTGTTGTATTGCAGAAAGATGGATTCAAAACGCAATTCCATAAAGATTCTTTATCAAATATTGAATTGGTTTCTTATGCGCCCAACAGATTGGAGTACAAAAGTCAAAATTCGGGTGAAGGCTTTGCGGTTTTTTCAGAAATTTATTACAAAGACGGGTGGAATGCCTATATCGATGGTCAACCTGCAGAAATTTTCCAAACCAATTATGTTTTGAGAGGATTAAAAATTCCAGCAGGTAATCATCAAATTGTTTTTGAATTTAAACCTCAAATTATAGAAACAGGCAAAATGTTGACATTGGGCTCTAATCTTATTTTTATTTTGATTTGCTTGGGTGGATTATTCGCACTGTGGAAGAATAATCCCAATATTTCTCCGAAAAAAACGTTGTAGGAAATAGTGGAATTATAAATTTATGAAATATTTTATACTCATCTTGATAACAGGATTCTCTTTGATTTCTTGTAAAGATTCGGACCAACTAAGCTCGCGTGATGCTTCTAAACTGGTGGAAGAATATATTTCAAAAAATCCATTATATGAAACAGGCGATTTCAGCACTTCCCAAATGCGGTTGAGAAGTGAAAAAGATGCAGACCTCATCACTGAAATAAGAAATCTTGAAAGTGAAAACTATATTGAAATTGTTGATTCAAAATCTCGTAAAAAATGGTTTTCCAAAGATAGCGTAATGGTAATAACGCCAGTATTGACAACCAAATCAACTCCATTTGTCGTGAAACAAGCGAATAAAAAAACAGAAGTAAAAACACTCGATTACCGATTGGAACCAAAGCAAAATATTAATTTTGAAAGAAAATCAAAGAATTCTGCCGTTTTTAATGTTGTATTGCTTAAAGAGAAAACTCCTTTTTATTCATTTGGTAAAGACAAACACCCTAATTCTGAATTTATTACCAAAAAATTCAAAGCCCGATATTCCAAAGAAAATGGATGGGAATTGACGGAATAAGCTCCAAAACGAATATTATTTATATTTCTTTTGGTATTACAAAAGATTTTTCAACAAAGAAGTCATGCTCACTTCTTTACTCATAATGCTGTGAATTTCTGTAATTTTCACTCTTTTCTGCTCCATAGAATCTCTTTCTCGAATGGTCACCGAATCGTCTGCTAATGTATCGTGGTCGATGGTGATACAAAACGGGGTTCCTATGGCATCGTGTCGTCGATAACGCTTACCAATGGAATCCTTTTCATCATATTCTACAAGAAAATCCAATTTGAGATCATCAAAGATTTTTTCTGCAATTTCTGGCAAGCCATCTTTTTTTATCAAAGGTAGAATGGCTGCTTTTACAGGAGCAAGAGCCGGGGTAATTTTCAACACCGTGCGTTCGGTACCATCGGGTAATTGCTCTTCTTTCAAACCTTTGGATAACAGAGCCAAAAACATTCTATCTAGACCAATGGAAGTTTCTACTACATACGGAATATAACTTTCATTTCTTTCTGAATCAAAATACTGCAACTTTTTACCCGAAAATTCCTGATGTTGCTTCAAATCAAAATCTGTCCTAGAATGTATTCCTTCCAATTCTTTGAATCCGAATGGGAAATTAAATTCAATATCGGCAGCAGCATTGGCATAATGCGCTAATTTTTCGTGGTCATGAAAACGGTAATTTTCTTCGCCCATACCCAAATTCAGATGCCATTGCAATCTAGTTTGTTTCCATTTTTCATAAAACTCCATTTCGGTATTCGGAGCAACAAAAAACTGTAATTCCATTTGCTCGAATTCACGCATTCTAAAAATAAATTGTCTTGCTACAATTTCGTTTCTGAACGCTTTCCCAATTTGTGCAATCCCAAAAGGAATTTTCATTCTACCCGTACGTTGTACGTTCAAAAAATTCACAAAAATTCCCTGCGCAGTTTCTGGCCTCAAGTATAGATCTGTTGCAGTATCTGCTGTAGATCCCAGCTTGGTTCCAAACATCAAATTAAACTGGCGCACATCTGTCCAATTGCGTGAACCAGATATAGGATCTGCAATTCCCAACTCTTCAATCAATTTCTTTACGTCCTCTAAATCATTGTCTGTGAGAGATTTAGCAAGTCTAGACAATGCCGTTTCTATTTCTTTTTGGTATTCTAGAACACGAGGATTGGTTTTGAGGAACATTTCTTTATCAAATGAATCTCCAAACCTTTTAGCTGCTTTTTCAACTTCTTTGTCAATTTTTGTTTCGATTTTGGCACAATAATCCTCCACCAGAACATCAGCGCGATAGCGTTTTTTACTGTCTTTGTTGTCGATAAGTGGATCATTAAACGCATCCACATGACCCGATGCCTTCCATGTAGTTGGATGCATAAAAATAGCGGCATCTATTCCCACAATATTTTCATGCAACTGCACCATAGATTTCCACCAATATTCTTTGATATTATTTTTGAGCGCAATTCCGTTTTGACCATAGTCATAGGTAGCGGACAAGCCATCGTAAATTTCGCTGGATTGAAAAATAAATCCATATTCTTTGGCATGAGAAATCACCTTTTTCAATACATCTTCAGACATAATTATTTCCTATCAAATTTGAGCAGCGCAAGATACGCAAAACAAATTTTAGTTCAAATTATTATAGCTTTTGATAAAAAATACTTACTTTTATGCATGTAAAATCAATTTTGACTTTTTAGTCTTAATTCTATGAATTCTTAAGCAATTTTATTTAATTAATTATAAATACTCAACTCATTATGAACAAAAAAGAAAAACATTTAGAACGAATAATTAGCTTATTCAATCAACATGGTTATTGGAAAATTCGGGTAGATGATATAGCCCGTGAATTGAAAATTTCGAAAAAAACCTTGTACATTGAATTCGAGAACAAGAAAGACATTATTCGACAAAGCATTCTGCATCGAATCGAGAAAATTACTGATTCATCCAAAAAAGCAGAAGCGGAAAGTGACAATGCGATTATTGCATTTTTCAAAATTCTTACCGAATTTTATAATATTGTAGATATAGAACAAGATCGCGAAAACTTCCAAGCCCTGCAAAAATATTACATGGAATTATTTGAATTTCAAATAGACCAGATTTATTCTGTAATCAAAAATGTAATTAGCAACAATTATATTCGTGGTATAGAAGAAGGACTCTACAGCCAGGAGTTTGATGCCGATTTTATAGGCAGATATTATGCACTGTCGTACCTCACAAATCGATTGAGCAAATATACCAACTTGAGTCCCAAAGTGTTGAAACAGCAAAAAGATAATACCATCAAACTAATTCTGAATGGAATGACTACCGAAAAAGGCAAAATGGCTATGGCAAATTATTATCAAATTAACCCATAAAATCTTCGGGATGTTTTCTTTTAAGTTTAATCATCCCCACTTTGTCAAATAACCAGATAAAAGGATAAACAGGATCGATTTCCCACCAACGATGTCCAAAATTGGGTCTTCCGCCAAATTTGTGGTGATTGTTGTGAAAGCCTTCACCCAGCATAAAAACATCTACCGGCATTAAATTCATAGAAGTGTCTTTTACTTCAAAATTACGGTAACCATATTTATGTGCAAACCAATTGATGATTACCCCGTGGAACGGCCCCATTATGGCATGAATAGGAATTAAAATATATAACCACCATTTATCTGCAAAGAAATAATACAAAGCCACATACAGTACTACCCAAAGGGTACGCACGATTTTGGCTTCGGCAAAACGGTCAAAGGCTCTCCATTTGGGAACTCCTTTTACAAATTTGTCTTCTACAGTGGCTTTACCATCGTCTATGGCCATATAAATTCCACGAGTTCGCCACATCATGGTGAATAAATTCTTGTCATATTTGGGTGAATGTGGATCTTTTTCTGTATCTGCATATGCGTGATGCAATCGATGCATAACCCCGTAAGCATACGGGCTAAGATAGCTTGAACCTTGAGTTACAAATGAAAATATATGCCAAAATTTTTCCCAAAAGCGCGACATGGTAAACATACCATGGGCTGCATATCTATGATGAAAAAAAGTTTGTGAGAAAAGTGACAAATACCAGTGTGCTACAAAAAAGGAAATCGCAAAAACCATTGAATTTTATTAAATCTAGGCAAAGATAATTATTTATATCTATTAAAAATAGCTCAACGCATGATTTATACTATATTTGAAATAAAATTTACTATGAATGCACAGCAGTTCAGAAAGCTTTTATTTTTTAAAATCCCCATTGCCTGGGTAGCAGGATTGCGTTTAAAATCTTTTGCACAAAACACATGTGAAATAACCGTGAAGCTAAGCAGATGGTCACAAAACCCGTTCAATAGTATGTTTTGGGCGGTGCAGGGCATGGCAGCAGAATTCACTACCGGTTTTATGTGTATGTCTAAAATTCAGAAATCACAAGAAAAAATTTCTATGTTGGTACTGGAACAAAACGGAAAGTTTACCAAAAAAGCGGTAGGCAAAATTACCTTTGTATGTGATGACGGGGCAAAAATTGATGAAATAATTCAAAAAGCGGTGGAAACCGGTGAAGGACAAACGCTCAAATTATTTTCCAGAGGATATGACGAAAAAGGAGATCAAGTGGCAGAATTCTGGTTTTTGTGGACGTTTAAAAAGAAGAATTGATTAATTTTCCCGAATCAACGGCATCGTAGAACAACGCAACAATCCTCCCATTTTGGATACTTCACGATAAGGAACTTCTTCTACTGTTAGGCCCCATTCATCGCGCATATGCTGGTTTAATCTCGTAAAATTCTGTTCAGAAACGACCACATCGGGTGAAATAGAAAAAACATTCGGATTCATCCAATACATTTCTTCACGCGTAACTTCAAAAACATTTTTACGCCCAAATAAATCCAAAAGAACTTGATAATGTCTTTCGTTCAAAAAGCCATTTTTATAAATAATTGCCTTGTCTTTTCCAACCGGCTGAAAAGTGCAATCCAAATGTAGGATTCCCTTGAATGGATCGTGATCATCTTTTACCAGTTCCATATCGATTACCCATTTATTGGGAAAATGATCTTTTAAAAATTCAATTGCTCTGGCATTGGTTCGTGCCGTCTTGAAATTAGAATAATCTGGCTGTTTGTAACAACCCACAAACATAAAATCATTCCATAAAATCACGTCACCGCCCTCTACATGCACCTCTTCTGGAGTTCTAATAATGCTGTTTTGTGAAAGAGAATCAATAATTCTTTCGTATGCTTCTTGTTCTTCGCGCCTATCTTCGATCAAGTTGGCAATAATAAATTTATCATCAATTACAAACCCAACGTCGCGTGCAAAGACCTGGTTCAAATCTGGAATCATCCATGGTCTGAAAACCTGCACGTCATACTTTTTGAGCACGTTTTCAAAGGCTTGCATTTCTTGTACAACATCTACTTCTTCGGGATATATTCCACGTTTTACACTTTCTCTTGATTTGGAATCAAAAGTGTCATATAATTTGGGCTCTGCTCCCATTCCTTTGCCCTGCCCCAGCACTACTGCACGCAATCTATCGGTCTCGTTTGTAACATGTAAAATCATAGCAAGTTTGGCTTTTACTAATCAGGGCAATTTATAAATACCTTTTAAATAATACAACTTTTTAAAATAGCTGAAAATAAATTTGAACTAAATCCTTAAGATGAATAAGAAATGAGCGAAAAAATCTCTGATGTATTTGAAATATTGCTGCGGCCATTCAAAAATTCTAATTCAATCAAAAAAGAATAATACAAAGGTTTTGCACCAACGGCTTTCACCAATTGACTACAAGCCGCAGCCGTGCCACCTGTAGCCAACACATCATCATGAATCAATACCCGAGCGTCTTTGGGAATCTGCCCTTCTACAATTTCCAAGGTTGCCTCACCATATTCTAGTTGATACGTAGCCGAAACTACCGGTGGTGGTAATTTCCCTTTTTTTCTCACCATAACAAAAGGCACATTAAGCTCCAGAGCTAATGGAAATCCAAAGATAAATCCCCTGCTTTCTATGCCGCATACCAAATCTACTTTGCCGTCGAAATGTGACGCAAATTCAGAAATGATTTCACGAGACAAGCCAGGATTCTGAAAAATTCCGCTGAAATCTTTGAAAGAAATTCCTTTTTGCGGAAAATCCTCAATAATTCGAATATGGGAGTCGAGTTTTTGTTGTAGCATCATTCATTGATTTCTTGGCCAAATATATTGAAAATATCTGCTTTTTCGAATTTTACAATTTGTTTACCTTTGCAGGATTATTTTTTCTATGAGTCCATTCAGGCGCATATTACAATTTGCACAGCCTTACAAATCTTATTTTGTTCTGAGTATTGTTTTCAACATACTCTATTCGCTGATGGCCATTGTTTCTGTAACATCGATTTTACCTATTCTCAAAATTCTTTTTGAAAATGTAAAACCACAGGAACTCGAGGATAAAGTACAACAAGGAGAGAGTTTTTTTTCTTTTGATCATGTTCAATATCAGGTTACTCAATGGATGTATGAGAAAATCATAGATTATGGGCAATTAACCGTATTGGCTTGGCTTTGTGGCATCACTGTACTTTTGTTTTTTTTCAGAAATCTTTTCAGATATCTGGCTATGTATTTCATGATTGGGTTACGCTCTGGTACCTCACGTGATTTGCGCAACACTTTGTACAATAAAATATTGGATTTGCCTGTCTCCTACTTCACAGAAAAGCGAAAAGGTGACGTTATGACACGCATTTCCAGTGATGTGGACAATGTTCAGCGATTTACACTATTGCCAGTAATCGAGCTTTTCAGATCGCCGTTTATGATCATTGCTACTCTTGTGATGTTGATTTATATCAATTGGCAATTAACGCTTGCGGCTTTTGTGATTTTACCGATAATGGGTTTTGTCATTTCAACCATAAGTAAAAGTTTAAAAAATGATACAAAAGAAGCTCAAACCATACTGGGAAGACTGATTTCTGGGGTTGAAGAAACGCTTGGAGCTGCTAAAATCATTAAAATATTCAATGCAGAAAAAGTTCTTTCAAATAGATTTTATGATACCAGTACACATTGGCGTTCTGTAACCAATCGTTTGGAGCGTAAATATGAATTAGCCTCTCCAATGAGTGAATTATTAGGCTCGCTTACTTTGATTCTGCTGGTTTGGTTTGGTGGCAAACTTATCATTCAAGGAGATATGGCTGCCGATGAATTTTTTGTTTTTTTAGGATTATTTTTTCAATTGCTGGATCCAGCCAAGGCTCTATCTCGTGCCTACTCCGACATAGCCCGTGGGAACGCCTCTGCCGAGCGAGTTCTGGAAATTCTAGATGCCGAAGTGGTTGTAAACGAAATTGAAAATCCTCTATCTATAGGTGAATTCAAAGATAAAATTGAATTCAAAAATGTAGATTTTGCTTATCCGAATGGGCCAACGGTTCTCAAAAACTTTAACCTTGACATTCAAAAAGGTGAAACTGTAGCGCTGGTAGGGCAATCGGGCAGTGGTAAAACAACTGTGGCTAATTTACTTTCACGTTTCTATGATGTTACTAGAGGTGAAATTCTAATTGACGGAATTCCTATTCAAAATTTAAAATTGAAAGAATATCGAGCATTGCTCGGTACAGTAACACAGGAATCTATATTGTTTAATGATTCCATTTTGAACAATATTGCATTGGGGAAGGAAAACGCAAATTTGGAAGAGATTCAAAATGCCTCTTCTATTGCCAATGCAGTTGAATTTATTGTCAAAATGCCTTTACAATATGATGAAATGATAGGTGAAAGCGGCAGCAAATTATCTGGAGGTCAAAAACAACGCATTTCTATAGCACGCGCTATACTCAAAAATCCGCCCATCATGATTTTGGATGAGGCTACATCTGCATTGGATACTCGCTCTGAAAGACTAGTACAAGAAGCTCTGGAGCAAATGATGGCTACGCGTACTTCTTTGGTGATTGCACACAGATTGTCAACCATTCAAAATGCCGATAAAATCGTAGTTATGGACCAAGGAGAAATCAAAGAAACAGGAAAACATATAGAATTATTACAGCATCAAGGGATTTATTCGAAATTGATTGAAATGCAAAATTTTTCTAAATAAATATTCATTTTTCCATGAAGAAATTTAAGCTATTTTTATACATCAGCTTGTTGGCAATAGGTGTATTTGCGCAGGAAAATGACAGTATTCAAATTGATGAATTTGAAGATAGATTAGCCGCAATGCCCTATTATTCCTACGGTAAAGGAATTGGAATTACCTCTCCAGACAGTTTGTACCAAATGAATATTCGATTCCGAATGCAAAACCGCATTTCATTTAATCAATATGAAAATGAATCTGATGTAGAGGCGATGGTAAGAAGGCTACGTTTGCGATTTGACGGATTTGTAGGTGATCCCAGGTTTCAATATGCCATTCAACTTTCATTTTCGCCAGAAGATGTGGGCGAAATCAAAGATGACAGTGATTTGAACATCATACGAGACGCCATGTTTTTTTATGTTCCAGATAAACACTGGCAGTTGGGTTTTGGTCAAACTAAATTACCCGGAAACAGGCAGCGCATCAACTCGTCTGGCGCTTTACAACTTACAGACAGGAGTATCAACAATTCAAAATTCAATATAGACAGGGATTTTGGAATTCAAATTTATTATTTAGCACAAAAAAAATCGGGATTTGATTTTAATATTAAAACGGCAATTTCTACTGGTGAAGGGCGTAATTGGCTACGCGATTTTGACAACGGATTGGCATATACCGGTAGATTAGAGTTGTTTCCGATGGGCGCTTTTTCTAAAGGTGGAGCCTTTTTCGAAGGAGATATAGCCAGAGAAACCCAACCCAAGCTCATGTTGTCTACTGGTTACCAATTCAACAATAACGCATTGAGAAACAATGGACAACGCGGAGAAAGATTGTATGAAGCTCGTGATATTCATAGCTTTTTTGCAGATGCTATAGCCAAATATGACGGCTGGGCTCTAATGCTGGCATATATGGCTAAAAACACAAATAACCACATCACAATAAATCCAGAAAATCCAGAAGAAAAAAGCTATATCTACGAAGGAAAAGGTTATGATGCGCAGTTGAGTTATCTCTTCAGAAATAATTATGAAATAATAGGTCGATTTTCACATCAATTGCCTAATGACGAGTCATTTATGCTTTCTCCTAGACACAATCAAATGAGTTTAGGAGTTACAAAATATATCTGGGAACATACCTTCAAAATTCAAGCAGAATTAAGCAAAAATGATTATAAATTCTTTGATGGAAGCCAGGAAGATGATTGGTATATTCGTTTTCAGGTAGAAATCGGAATTTAATTTATTGGGCCAGCCAATTTTTGAAATCCTGTACTTTTTCTCTGCTCACAAGCCACTTTTTATCGCTTCCCTCCAAGGTCAAAAGCAATCTACTGCCCGAATGTGAAATAATTTCATTAATAAATGGCAAATGTACCAAAGCTTGACGGCTGATTCGGAAAAAGCGTTCGGGATTTACTTGCTCTTCTATTTCTTCTATTGAATGGTCTATCAGGTAATTTCTGAATTCTGTTTGAATGTAAGTTCCTTTATTTTCAGAATAAAAAAGTGCAATTTTATCCGTTTCAATACGCTTAAATTTTTGACCGATTTTCACCAAAAATCTTTCTCTAAATTTATTTTCAAAATTAGCCTCCAACAATTCGCGAATTTGCAGAGGTGTAAACACAATCGATTGTAATTTTGTAGATTTAAATTTTTCGATGGCCCTTTGTAACTCCATTTCCTGAATGGGTTTCAACAAATAATCAATGCTGTTGAGTTTGAAAGCGCGCAAGGCATACTGGTCATAAGCTGTGGTGAAAATAATGAAACTTTTGGGTTGAATTTCTTCAAAAATTTCAAAACTGATTCCATCACCCAATTGAATGTCCAAAAAAATAACATCTGGCTCTGCATTTTGTTTAAACCATGAGAAAACCAACACAAAAAGTGCCAATCCAGAGGCAATCAAAAAATGTTTAAGATGTTTGTTCATGACTTTTAATTTTATGAAACAAATATCTATGGGTTCTAGTGCATTTAAAATTTTATATCACCCAATTGTTGATTTTGATGGATGAACTGTAAATTTTCCTACCAAGAACACCTATAATAACTCATTTGCCAAATTTGCCAATTCGCTGCGCTCGCCTTTAATTAATTGAATATGGGCAAAAAGATTTTTACCTTGTACGCGATCCACGAGATATGACAAACCATTGGAGAGCTCATCTAGATATGGGGTGTCGATTTGCTTGACATCACCTGTAAAAACAAATTTTGAGTTCACTCCAGCTCGGGTAATGATGGTTTTGATTTCGTGCGGCGTAAGATTTTGCGCTTCGTCCACAATAAAAATCACATCCGACAAACTACGTCCGCGAATATATGCTAAAGGCGTAACCACCAACTTTTCCTGGTCGAGCATTTGGGTAATTTGTTTGTATTCTTTATCCGATTCTTCAAATTGATTTTGAATAAATTTCAAATTATCCCAAAGCGGTTGCATATATGGGTCGATTTTGGACTTAATATCACCCGGCAAATATCCGATATCCTTGTTGCTGAGTGGCACAATAGGCCTGGCCAGATACACCTGTTTGAACTGGCGACGCTGCTCCAAAGCGGCAGCAAGGGCAATCAACGTTTTTCCTGTTCCGGCAACACCATGCAGAGCTACCAACTTGATATCGGGTTGCATAATGGCGTGCATGGCAAATGCCTGCTCTGCATTACGAGGTTTAATATTGAAACAAGTATATTTATTTACCCGTTCCAATTGTTGCAAAAACGGGTTGTAATAGGCCAATGCAGAAGATTTATCTCCTTGTAAAATATAATACTGATTGGGAGAAACCGGCATTTGCTGAACGATGTCTTCTAGTGCAATATGGTGATCACTGTACAGCCGGTCAATAATTTCTTGATTGAAATCATTGAGGTGAAGAATTCCAGATTGCAAATTATCTATATTGGCAACTTTTCCTGTCTCATAATCTTCTGCCCGCAATCCCAATGCTTTGGCTTTGAGCCTAAGGTTCACATCCTTGGTAACCAATATTACTTGGCGTTCTGGATTTTCTTCTTTTACTTTTTGCGCAGCGTTAAGTATCTTGTTATCATTACTTTGGCTATCATAAATTTTGGTAGCATCATGTTTCACACCATTGGTGCTGAGCACGATTTTGAAATCTCCACGGCCATCGCCTGGCAGTGGCATCCAATCCGTAATTAAATCATCGCTTGAGTTTTTATCAAGAAATCGAATAAATTCACGAGCTTCGAAATTCTTGGTATCATTTCCTTTTTTGAAGGTATCCAGCTCTTCCAGTACGGTAATAGGAATCACGATATCATGTTCGTCAAAACTTACAATTGAATTATGATCAAAAATAATAACGGAGGTATCCAGGACAAATATTTTTTTCATTTAAAATCGAAATTATGGTTAAAGGTGGTGATTTAATCAATTTTTTTCTGAAATAAACGGAATTATTACTTAACAACCTATCAACAATAGAATGACAGAATCCTGGATTCACAATAATTTAACACAAAGCGTTAAAATTTTCAAAAAACAAACTTATATTTGTTTTAAATAAAAACTTAAAAAACATGAGAAAATTATTTGCAGAGTTTTTCGGAACCTTTTGGTTGGTCTTTGGTGGTTGTGGAAGTGCTGTTTTTGCGTCTCAAATTGCAGCATCTACAGACGGTGGTCAATTGGGAATTTTGTTACTGGGTGTAGCTTTGGCCTTTGGACTTACGGTTTTGACGATGGCCTATGCCGTAGGTCATATTTCGGGTGGGCATTTTAATCCTGCTGTAAGCTTTGGATTGATGGCAGGCGGTAGATTTGACGCCAAGGAGATGCCTGGATATATTGCAGCACAATTGGCTGGGGCTATTTTGGCTGCTGCTGCGATTTTTGTAATCAATGGCGGCACCGGTGGATCTGGACCTGGTGCTTTTGCTACCAATTTTTATGATTCTGCTGTGTATTTTGGCAAAAGTTATAGCCTGATTCAAGCATTTTTGACTGAATTTTTATTGACTATGTTTTTCCTGATTATTATTTTGGGAGCTACAGACAAATGGGCTAATGGCAAATTTGCAGGTATTGCCATCGGTTTAGGACTTACTTTGATACATTTAATTTCAATTCCGATTACCAACACATCGGTAAATCCGGCTAGATCAACTTCTCAAGCCATATTTGTGGGTGGTGAAGCTTTAATGCAATTATGGCTATTCTGGGTTGCACCTCTTCTAGGTGGAATTGTGGGCGGAATAATTTATAAAACACTATTACAAAACCCAGAAAATCCGCAAGATTAATCTGCTTTTTATTAAAACATTTTTAAATACGCCCCATCGAGGGCGTTTTTTATGTTAATTCTGAACGATTAATTCCCAAAACTAGGATTTAAATAATATTTTTCATTTAATTTTACCAAAAACCATTGCCTTGCCCGAACGTCAAATTATAAAACCCTTGCTATTGCGTCAGTTGTTTACACTGGCAACAATAATTTTACTCGCTATTTTAATTTTCACACCATTACGACCCTACATTTCTGGCGTTTTTGGAGCGATTATTATGTATATTCTCACGGTAGGTTGGATGCGCAAATTGGTGTCTATGCGTTGGAAAAGATGGGCGGCAGCTACTTTTTTGCTCATAGTTACGGTATTTATCGTTTTATTACCTATTGGTGCCATCATTTTGTTACTCACCAATCGTGTGCGTGATGTCATGCATAATTCTGACAAATACACCTACATGCTCGAATCTTCTATTGCTCGATTTGAAAATTATATTGGTTTTGATATTTCAACCAAATTTCAAGGGAGCAATCTCGAAGGAATGATTACAAGCTTGGTACAGGGTGCTGCAACCAATACTTTGGATTTTACCATCATCATTGGTTTAATGTATTTTACGCTGTATTATATGCTTATAAATTTTGATACATTAAAAGAGAGTTTGCGTATTTATCTTCCCTTTAGCAACAAGAATTTTGAGAGGTTGAGTGTAGAAGTTACAGAAATGATTAAATCCAATGCCATTGCCATTCCTTTGGTAGCCTTGATGCAGGGAGTTGTGGCATTGTTGGGATTTTGGATTTTTGGCGCGCCGAATGCTTGGTTTTGGTTTGCTGTAACTGCTGTTGGGTCTATGATTCCATTTGTTGGGACAGCCATTGGTATGCTACCGGTAATTTTGATTATGTTTTCTCAGGGCCAGAACTTTGAAGCTATTGGCCTTGCGATTTATGGAGTGGCCATTGTAGGATCTACCGATAATGTTTTCAGAATTGTTTTACAAAAATCATTGGCCGAAATTCATCCTTTAATTACGCTTTTTGGCGTCGTAATCGGCATTCCATTATTTGGCTTTTTAGGCTTGGTATTCGGTCCGTTGTTGGTAAGTCTTTTTCTTTTAATGGCTAAAATTTATAAAGAGGAATATTATTAATGCTGAATTCCCTATGACCTAAATCAGGAAAAGCTTTCCATCGAGTTAATTTTGCTATTTTTGTGCTAAAGGTAAAATTATGAATTTACAACAGCAATTAGAGCAAAGAAGTGGAGAAATTTGTGAATTGTGCTCGTCTGTACAAAATTTAAAAGTATATTCCATTCAACCCGAAACTGATGATCCTCTGCAACACCATATTCTGGTATGTGAAACGTGTGAGGAACAATTGATGGATCCAGAAAAGAATGACCCGAATCATTGGAGATGTCTTAACGACAGTATTTGGAGTGAACATCGCCCGGTGAAAGTGATAGCCTGGAGAAAGTTAAACGAACTCAAATCTGAGGCCTGGCCGATGGATTTGTTGAATATGATGTACATGGACGACGAAGATTTGGCTTATGCCCAAGCTGGCAACACAATTGAAGCCAGTGCTGTTGTGCACAAGGATTGTAACGGAGTTGTGTTACAAGCAGGCGATTCTGTGGTGCTGATCAAAGATTTGAAAGTAAAAGGCAGCAGCATGGTCGCCAAACAGGGAACGGCAGTGCGTAGAATTTCTCTAGACCACGAAAACGAAAAATTCATTGAAGGAAAAGTGGATGGGCAAACCATCGTGATCATTACAGATTACGTAAAAAAGATATAATTATCTCATTTTCAATAAATTCTGATGGAATTGAGATGGGGTGATTATTGGCTCAATCAATATTGATTGTGGTGATACATCCATTGAATCATGCCGTCTGCCAAACCAATTTTTGGAACATGGATTCGTCTGGATTGTGCAAATTTCATAATGCCACAATATATTTCCAAGGCAGGTACCACAACGTCTGCACGGTCTTGTTTCATATTGTAAATACGTAATCGGTCTTCAAAACTCAATGATTTCAGAATATTTCTTTGTTTGTTGAGATAAACATAGGACAAGGGTTTGCCAGGTTTGGCTTGTGATTGTTTAAAAATATGATTGATATTTCCACCAGAACCTATTAATTCTATTTCGTCCAATCCCCTACAGTTTTCATATATCCAGGGCTTAACCTCTTGATTCATATAATCTTCTCCTACAATTCCTTCTAGCCAACGAACTGTACCTACCTTAAAAGATTGGGTCACCAGCACCTTACCATGTGCCAGAAGTGTACACTCGGTTGATCCACCGCCCACATCAACATATAAATACGTTTTTTCGTCGTTGACGTATTCTTTTAATTCTGTTTCAAAAATAATATTCCCTTCTTTTTCGCCATCGATAATTTCGAGGTTAACATCTGTATTTTTCTGTATTTTTTTTAATATAGCTTTAGAATTTTTCAATTCGCGCATGGCAGATGTGGCATAAGCACGGTAATCTTGCACACCATGTACATCCATTAATAGACGAAAAGCCTTCATCGCTTTTTGCATTCTTTGCAGATTTTCTTCTGAAATTTTATTATCTGAAAATGCATCTTCTCCCAAACGAATAGGTGCGCGTACTAGACTTGTTTTGTTGAAAGTTACGTTTTGGCCATCATCATAAATGGTATTTACCAATAATCTCATGGCATTAGAGCCTACATCAATGGCCGCTAATTTGGTTATTTTCATTGTGTTTTTTTTGATAATATTCATAAATCGAAATCTGGGAGCGGTTTTGCGCCAATTCATTTTCTTGATAGATTTCGTCATAGGTAGCATTTTGCACTCGGCCTTTTACATTATCATTAAAGCTAAGCTCAAATGTATCCATTACTTCCTTCTTCAAATCGGCTTGATAAATAGGGCAACTCACCTCTACCCTGTGATCAATATTTCTAGTCATTAGGTCGGCAGAGGAAATATAAACCCTGTCATTTCCTGCATTTTTGAACCAATAAATTCGTGAATGTTCCAAAAATTTATCGATTACGCTTATGGCCTTTATATTTTCGCTTAAACCAAATTTACCCGGAATCAAGCAACAAATCCCTCGAACAACAAGCCGCACTTCTACTCCAGCGTTTCCAGCTTCGTAAAGTTTATCAATTAACTCCTTATCCGATAAACTATTGATTTTAATATTAATCTGTGCTTCTAGACCTTTCTTTTTGTTTTCAATTTCTTGCTCGATAAATTCATTCAATTTATTCCGAGTTTCAAATGGAGATAAAATTAAATGTTGGTAATTTTTTACTTTATAATTTTTTTCAAAAAATTCAAAAACATCATCTACTTCTTGAGCTATTTCTTTATGAGCTGTTAGCAAGGTGTAATCGGTATAAATCCGTGCCGTTTTCTCATGAAAATTACCTGTAGATATGAAAGCAATTTTGCGTTCGGCTTCTTTTTCTTCATAGGTTACCAATCCAATTTTGGAATGTACTTTCAAATCTCCTACTCCAAAAATTACCTGTACTCCTTCGTCTTGCAAAATTCTAGACCAATTGATATTGTTGGCCTCGTCAAATCTGGCTCTCAGCTCCAATACGGCCGTTACTTGCTTTCCGTTGCGTGCGGCGTTGACCAGTGCAGAAATAATTTGTGATTGATTCGCCAAACGGTAAACGGTCATTTTGATAGATTTCACTTTCGGGTCTATGGCACATTCGCGCAAGAATTTCAAAAAGACAGAATATTCTTCGTAGGGCGCATACAACATATAATCCTTTTGTTCAATAGCTTTGATATAGGATTTCACATTTTGCAATGCAGGCGGTACCAATGGCTTGATTTTTTTGAAGTTTAAATCATCGCGATTCAAATCTGGAAAGCCTATAAAATCCTTTTTATTATGATACGTACCGCCGGGTGAAATACTGTCATACTTGTCGATATGCATTACATTTTTAATGTATTCCAATGTATCGGCAGACATTTCCTTATCATAAACCAAACGAACGGGTTCTCCGCTTCTACGACCTTCTACACTTCGCGAAATTCTATCCAATATACTTTTTTGAACATCATGATCCAAATCCAGTTCGGCATCTTTGGAGACTTTTACTGAATGTGCTTCGATAGCGTCATATTCAAAAATATCAAAAATTTCGTCCAAATTAAATCGTATCAAATCCTCGAGCATCATAAAGTACTGCTTATCACCTTCTGATGGTAAAATCACAAATCGAGAAAATAGATGTGTAGGTACTTCGATAAAGGCAAACTGCTTCAACTCCATCTGAGAATTGGGCACTTTTTGAATCATTTTTACAACCAAATAACCCGCATCTTCTCTAAATACTGGAACTCTTTCACTATTTTCTTGCCACAAATACACAGCTATGGTGTGACTGAATTTATTTTTATATAAATTCCTGATGTGAATTGCCTGATTTTCATTCAATTTATTTTGATCTATAAAATAAATTTGTTCTTGCTCCAGCTTTTGTATTATTTCTTCAAAAGTATTATCGTAAGTCTCTTGTTGCATGGCTACAAAGTCTTGAATATCAGCCAAAAGCGCTTGTAACGACTGTCCCTCTATGATATTACTATAAATTTTTGAATCTAATTCTAGTGCGCGTAGAACGGTTGCATAACGCACTTTATAAAATTCGTCTAAATTGTTGGAATAAATTCCTAAAAATCGAAGCCGTTCCAACAAAGGAACATTTTCATCGCGCGCCTCTTGCAAAACCCTTGCATTGAATTTGAGCCAGGTGATTTCGCGATTAATGTATTTTTGATTTTGTGTCATACAATGAGGTTTCCTTGTGAAATTCTGAACCTTAAACGACCATTTGAAATAGATTTCCAGGAATTCTGCTCAAATTCTATCAAAGCAATTTCTGCTGTTTTGAAATAAGGAATAGAATCATTGGAAAGCTGTCTAATTGTTTCCAGACAAGCATCGTTGTGCCCAAAAAGTATGGCAGATTCATGTGAATCAGGAAAATGTAAAATCTCTGAAATCAAAGAAGATGCAGAAAAAGTATAAAGATTATTATCAATTTTTAATTCTTGAATTCTATTCATTTCTTCTGCAAAAATCACAGCCGTACTCAATGCTCTTACCGCAGAGCTCGAAATCCAAAATTCAGGTTCAAAATCAAGTTGATTTTTCAAAATCTTTGCATGATTTCGTGCGCGTAGAATTCCTTTTTCCATCAATGCCCGGTCGTGATCATCTATTGGCAAATCCCAGCTCGATTTGGCATGGCGCACAATAATTAATTTTTTCATCTGCCATTTGGTTTGAAACAAATGTAACAAAATTCAATTGTACTTTCACGGATAATACTAGATATTAAAATTCTTTTAATCTTGTAGGATTTTCAAAGTGTGAAAATTTCATTTGATTTTTCTAAATATTATAAAATATCAAAAATTTCATTTTTGAATTTATACGAATTATTTGAAAAAATTTGTACATTGTTGATTTATTTCAAATTCTCTTACTATGAAAAACACATGTTTGTATTGCGGGGAAGTTGTAAAAGGACGTATTGATAAAAAATTCTGCGACAGCAGTTGTCGAAATAGTTTCAATAACGAAAAGAACTCTGATGCAAATAAAGTCATGCGAAATATCAATCGGCGTTTACGACAAAATAGAAATATACTATCAGCCTTATTGCCCGAAAATGAAGAAATGAAAAAAGTGCAAAAAGATTTTTTACTGAAGCAAGGATTTACATTCCAATACTTTACACATGTCTATACTACCAAAAAAGGAAAAGATTATCATTTTGTTTATGACATGGGATATTTGGATTTGGGCGATAATTGGTTTCTTGTGGTCAAAAGAAATGATGAATCATAAATTCAGGTATATAAATAAATCGCCAAAAAATGAAGAATGCTTGCAATTAATATAAAAACATGAAATACAGCATGATTATACGGAAATTTTTGAATTAAATAAAAAATCGCGCCTAATGTATAGACAATACCGCCTGCAACTAGCAAAATAATTCCGTTTAATGGTATATTTTCCAAAAATGACTTGCCATAAAACACTACCAACCAACCCATTATCACATATATGATCGTCGAAAGTAAATTATATTTTCCAGTAAACTTCAACTTCAATAGTATTCCGATAATGGCAAAAATCCAAACTAAAATTAACAAACTTCCACCCCCATTTTTTTGAAGAGAAATCACGCAAAAAGGCGTATAAGTACCTGCAATAGAGACGTATATCATAGCATGATCTACGATATTGGCGACATATCTTTTCTGCGGAATTGTACAACTGTGATAGTAGGTAGAAGAAGAAAAAATAAGAATTTGTGAAATTCCATAAATTACTAATGACAAAGCTTCATCAAATTGATAATCAATACTTTTTAAGATTAATAAGAATAATCCTATCCCGCTCAGCAATATGCCCAATGCATGCGTTTGGATATTGATTTTTTCTTCTTTCTCATGATACCAATGTAATCGTTCCAACGACAAAATAGAAAATGCTTATGGTGATTTTTAACTTTGATTTGCGTAAAAATTCTCGACAACTTCCAATTCAGTTCTGAAAATTAATATTTTCTCACCAAATAATTTGTAACATTCGCTATAAATTCTTGCGGCATATTTACTTTTATATTCCTTCAAATGCTCCTGACTCTCTGCCATATACTGAATGGTATAATTGGTAGAATCGGGTTCGTTGTGAGAGGTGAGACGACATAGACGCGCACTAGAAAAGCATCCCGTATCAAGAACTTCTTGAATATACTTTTTTCTAAGCCAGTCAATAAGCTGAATTTCAACCACTTGACCCACAAGTATAGTTTCATTATATAAAATCATGAACACGAATTTTCACGAATATATAATTTAAAATTCAATCAGAAAACCAAGTAGAATAATCTTTGAACACATTCTTATTTAAATTTTGTATTTTTAAAACTTTAAACTTAAAAAAATGATTAAAAACAAAGCCAGCTTTCATTTACCAGCATCTGGTTATAAAGGAACAGCTCAATCTCGTGATTTTGAATGGATTCTTGATGAACCCGAGGATTTGGGCGGGACCAATCAAGGACCAACGCCCACGGAAACCGTGAATGCTGCTCTAGGAGGTTGTATCGCTATCACTGTGAGAATGTATGCCGAGCGTAAAAATTGGGACACCGGTGAAATAAATGTAGAAATTTATACTTCTGAAAATGAAAATAAACTAACGCAAATTCACAAAAATATTAGTTTTGGAAATCCGGATTTAACTCCAGAACAAATTGAAAGACTGCATCTTATAGCCACCAAATGTCCTGTTTCGAAATTATTGCAACAGGCTACAGCGGTAATTTTGGACTAAATGAATTGGATTGAAACATTAAATCATTTTGGAAATACAGGTCGCGCTTGTGCCTTTTTTATTTCTTTCGACAAATCACAAACAGAAATATTTCCGCTCGAATCACTCTATGAAAATGATATTTTGATTGAATTTCCGCATTTTAATAATCACCAACAAAAAGCTGATTTACAATCAATTAAATTAATTTCACGACCTGTTTCTTTTGAAAAATATCAACTTTCATTTCATAAAGTGATGCATCATCTGCAACGTGGAGATTCCTATTTGGTAAATCTCACTTTTCAAACTCCAATAGATGTAAACTCTGATTTATTCACCCTTTTTATTCAATCCAAAGCAAAATATAAGATTAAATATCAAAATAATTGGATATGTTTTTCCCCAGAAACGTTTATACAAATAAATGAAAATCAAATCAATACATACCCAATGAAAGGCACAATTGATGCTAATATTCCCAATGCTGAAGAAATATTAAAAAATAATTTCAAAGAAAAGGCAGAGCATCATACGATAGTCGATTTATTACGTAACGATTTGAGTATGAGAGCTAAACATGTTCAGGTAAAAAAACTCATGTATTTAGAAAAAATCAGCAGTTTACAAGGTGAAATTTGGCAAATGAGCTCTGAAATTACGGGAATTTTACCCAAAAATTGGCCAAGTTTTCTAGGAAATTTATTAAATGAAATGCTTCCAGCCGGGTCCATATCTGGAGCACCAAAACTCAAAACATTACAAATCATTCAAGAAGTTGAAAATTACTCCAGAGGATTTTACACTGGAATTGCTGGAGTTTTTGATGGTAAGACCCTGGATACTTGTGTTTTAATTCGTTTTATTGAAAAAACATCTACGGGTTTAGTTTATAAAAGCGGTGGTGGAATTACCGCCATGAGCCAAGCTGAAAATGAATATCAAGAATTAATTCAAAAAATTTATGTGCCGGTTTATTGAATCTATCCAAGTTGTAAATGCTATTCCTAAGCATCTTTTCTGGCATCAAATGCGTATTAATAAAACTTTTGACAAATTTTTTCCCGAAAAGCAAAAACCTGATTTAGAATTACTTATAACTCAATTTCAACTTACTGACGGGGGGCAGCAAAAATTAAGAATAGTTTATGATGATTCAAATTTGGATTGGGAAATTCTAGCATATTATCCAAAAAAAATCGAAACCATTGAATGGGTTGAATGTAATTTTGAATATGCCCATAAATTTGAAAACCGAACGGATATTACCAATGTACTCAACTCCACTCAGGCAGATGAAGTTATTTTCACAAAAAATGGCAAAATTTTGGATTCATCCTACTCCAACCTCGCATTTCTTTATGATAATCAATGGTTTACACCAAATACCTATCTTCTAAATGGGACAACACGTCAACGACTTCTTTCTACGGGACAAATCAAAGAAACAGAAATTTCTCTCGAAGATTTGACCCAATTCAGCAAAATAAGCTTTATTAATGCTTTGAATGATTTAGGCACGAATGTTATAAATATTTGAATATAAGTCATTTACAAGCCTAAAAATATAAAATCTTGATAATTTTAAGATGCTTTGTCTGTCGTAGAATCTGCTCTTTGATTCATCATATATTTTTCTACATACCAAGTAGCAAAGGGAAAAAATGCAGCTAAAATAGCAATCACCAAATCTTCATCATCCCAATTAAGGGGTTTTCTCACAAAATACAACAAACCAGAATACCAAATAAAAGCAGCGCCATGCAATGAGCCTATCGGAAACATAGGCCACAGAATATCAAACTGGTATTTGAGTGGCATTGCAATGAGGTATAAAAGAATACAAGTAATAAACTCTGCTATACATGCCCATTTAAACTGTCGAATCAGCTTTTCTTTGTCCATTTTTTGGAAATAGGAAATCATAAATTTTCTTTGAAAAATATTGATATGCAAAGTAAAAAATAAATTTGCGATGCCAAAATTATGGCATCGCAAATCAATTCTATCTTTTTAATTCATTATAAAAACATGCTCATTGGCGTCTCCAAATATTGCTTTAATGTCTGCAAATATAAGCTTCCGGTTGCGCCGTCCACCGTTCTGTGATCGCATGCCATAGAGAGTTTCATACGATTACCTATAAGGATTTGGCCGTTTTTCACAACGGGTTTTTCTACTATAGCTCCCACTGATAATATACAAGAATTGGGTTGATTGATGATTGATGTAAATGATTCGATACCATACGCACCTAAATTAGAAACTGTAAAGGTACTTCCTTCTAGTTCATCGGCTTTGATTTTCTTGTCGCGTGATCTGCCTGCCATATCTTTAACTTCTGTAGAAATATCGCTGAGTGATTTTTGGTCGGCATGTCGTACTACTGGTACCACCAATCCGTCTGGAACCGCCACCGCAACTCCAATATTAATATCTCCATGCCATATCGTTTCAGTGTCTGTCCAGGAAGAATTTACTTGTGGATGCTTACGCAGAGCCATGGCTACCGCCTTCACAATAATATCATTAAACGAAATTTTCACTTCCGCAATTTCATTAATTTGTTTGCGTGCCGCCATAATATTCTCCATATCTACTTCGATATTGAGATAATAATGCGGAGCTGTAAATTTACTTTGTGACAAACGTTTGGCAATCGTTTGCCTCATTTTTGAATTAGCTACTTTTTCTGATTCACCAGAAACTAAAGTCGTAGGAGTTGTTTTGGCAGCAACAGGTTTTTCTTGCGTCTTTTCTGCAGTTTTGTAATTTTCGACATCCTTTTTTACGATTCTGCCATTTTCACCCGAACCTTTAATTTGTGTAAAATCAATTCCCTTTTCTCCTGCCAACTTTTTAGCCAGCGGTGAAATAAAAATACGTTGGTCTTTGGAAACTTCTACTGTTTTTTCCTCTTTTTTCTGTGTTTCTTTCTCTTGCTTTACTTCCTTATTCTCAGTTGTAGGAGCTTGTTTTGACTCTAATTTACCTCCAGAAGCCACAATGGCAGAAACATCTGTTCCTTCTGGACCTATAATAGCCATCAGACTATCAACCGGAACCGCCTCGGCTTCTTCTATACGATACAATAAAACACCTTCGATATCGGCCTCAAATTCCTGAATCGCTTTATCCGTCTCTATTTCGGCCAAAATATCGCCATAAGCCACTTTATCACCAATATTTTTGTGCCATACCTCAACTTTTCCATCCACCATAGTATCGCTCAACCTCGGCATGTTTATAATTTGCACATTTTCCGGAATTTCAGTTGTGCCGTCAGATTTTGAGCTAGAATCAGCATCTGCTGCTCCTTCCTCAACATCATCCATATCGTCTTTATCTTCAGGGATTTCAGAAACCTCTGGAGTTTCACCTTCCTTTTGATTTGCTGATTTTTCAGAAGATTTATTTTCCTCACTTCCACCCGGCAATAGTCCAGAAATATCCTCTCCTTCTTCCCCAATAATTGCCATGGGCGACTCTACTGGAGTAGATTCACCTTCATTCAAAATCCAAAGCAGAATTCCATCTATATCCGCTTCAAATTCTTGTACAGCCTTATCGGTCTCGATTTCAGCTAGAATATCCCCATAAGCTATTTTATCACCTACTTTTTTGTGCCAAACTTCTATTTTGCCCTCTTCCATTGTGTCGCTTAATCGCGGCATATTTATTACCTCAGCCATATTGTTTTTTTAATTTAAATTTAGAAAAATGGGTCTGCAAAATTCAAACCTTAAATTTTAATAATCCCGAACTTATTGATTTTCATATTTATCCACAAATGGAAAATCCTGCTGATCAAATACCGTTTTATAGACCATTTCTGCATCTGGAAATTCAGATTTTTCGGCAAAATCAACACATTCATTTACACGTTCGATAACATCTTGCATGATTTGGTCTAATTGTTCACGTGTTGCCCATTCATTTTCGATAATTTTTCTTTCGACCATTCCAATAGGATCATCTTCTTTGTACAAATTGACTTCGTCCTTGCTTCTATAAGGCTCTGCGTCAGACATAGAATGCCCTCTGAATCTATAAGTTTTGATTTCCAAAAATGTTGGCCCATCTCCTCTTCTGGCTCTTTCTATTGCCTCAAAAGCGGCTTCGGCCACTTTTACAGGGTTCATACCATCTACAGGCGCAGACGGCATTTCGTAGCCCAATCCCAGTTTATAAATATCTTCGTGATTTGCAGTACGTTTCACTGATGTTCCCATAGCGTATTGATTGTTTTCACAGATAAAAACTACAGGCAACTTCCAGTTCATCGCCATATTAAAGGTTTCGTGAAGTGCACCTTGACGCACAGCGCCATCACCCATCAAGGTGAGCGTTACCGCCTGTCGATTATGGTATTTATCTGCAAATGCAATTCCGGCACCCAGTGGAATTTGTCCTCCGACAATTCCATGACCACCATAGAAGCGATGTTCTTTGGAAAAAACGTGCATAGAGCCTCCCATACCATGAGAAGTTCCGTCTTTTTTACCAAAAAATTCTGCCATAATACGCTTGGGATCTACGCCCATCGCCATTGGCAAAATATGACAACGATATGCGGTAATCATATTATCACGGTCCATATCCATAGCATGTGCCAGGCCAGCCGCAATCGCTTCTTGACCATTATAAAGATGTAAAAAACCTCTGATTTTTTGTTTTAAATATTGGGATCGACATGTATCTTCGAACCTGCGCCAGAATGACATGTCCTCAAACCATTTCAGGTAAGTTTCTTGGGTGATTTGTTTCATATTCAATTATTAAAATTCCATGTGGAATCAATCGATAGCAAAATTACGAGATTAGTGTTAAAAGTACAAAAATACCGACATTAAGTATTCAACAGTTCTGAATCAAAATTAAAAGGTAATAAATCGGTTGCTGCCTCAACGCAAATTAATCCTCCGTTGGCAGATTGCAAATAAATCTTAAATGGCTTTTGCTGCAATTGCTCATATTCTGCCAAAACCTGTCTGCAACTTCCACAGGGCGATACGGGACGCATAATATTCTGTGCAGAAGTTACAATTACCAGGTGCAAAATCTGCGCATCTGGATACAGCGATTTTGCCGCAAATACAGCAACGCGTTCGGCACATAAACCAGAGGGATAAGCAGCATTTTCTTGATTGTTACCGGTAATCACTTGCCCGTTATCCAACTGCAAAGCTGCACCTACCATGAACCCCGAATAAGGAGCGTATGCCTTCTCCATTGCTTCTACAGCTTTATTAAATAATTTCTGAACCGTCTCACTGCATTCATAAATATCAGAAAACTCCAAATATTCGAATCTTACTTCCTTTTTGTGCATATTTGATAAATATTCTGCAATTTACATGAATTTATTCAAATACAAGACAGAAAAGAATTCTTCTCTTTTCATAAGCATGATTTTTTTTAGTTTAATAAAATTAAATTCCTTCCTTTTGAATTTTATTTCAATCAAATTATAAACATATCCGCCTGAATTTTAAACTTTTCGCTATCTTTAAATTTTAATTCTCATTTATGCTAGTAAAAACCTATGGCAGTACCCTGCACGGCATCAATGCCATTACCATCACTGTAGAAGTAGATGTTGGCGAAAAAGGCGTGAGCTATCATTTGGTGGGACTCCCAGACAGTGCAATCAAGGAAAGTTCTCACCGTATCAGTGCTACATTGAAAAATATAGGTTTCAGAATTCCAAAAAAGAAAATCACTATCAATATGGCGCCGGCAGATTTACGTAAGGAAGGTTCTGCTTATGACCTTACCATAGCTATGGGGATTCTTGCTGCGTCGGAACAAATTGTGGCAGAAGATATTTCACAATATATAATTATGGGTGAATTGTCGCTGGACGGCACGCTCAACCCAATCAAAGGGGTTTTGCCTATTGCCATTCAAGCGAGAAAAGAAGGTTTCAAAGGTTTTATTCTCCCCGTAGAAAACGCCAAAGAAGCTGCCATTGTGAGTGATCTGAAAGTATATGGCGTCGAAAACATTTCGGAGGTGGTTGATTTTTTCAACAAAAAAATTCCACTTGAGCCAACCATCGTAGATACCCGAAAAGAGTTTTATGCCAATTTATCCGAATTTCCTTTTGATTTCGCAGACGTAAAAGGTCAGGAAAATGTAAAACGTGCTATGGAAATTGCCGCGGCTGGTGGGCATAATATTATGTTGATTGGCCCGCCCGGAAGTGGAAAAACCATGCTGGCCAAGAGAATTCCTTCTATTCTACCTGCCTTGAGTCTGCAAGAAGCCTTGGAAACTACCAAAATCCATTCAGTTGCGGGAAAATTAGGCAAAAATTCGTCGTTGATGACAGTAAGGCCGTTTACTTCTCCACATCATACCATTTCTGACGTGGCATTGGTGGGTGGAGGAAGTTACCCGCAACCAGGTGAAATCTCCCTGGCGCATAACGGGGTCTTGTTTTTGGATGAATTACCCGAATTTCAACGTAGTGTTCTAGAAGTAATGAGGCAGCCATTAGAAGATAGAGAAGTTACTATTTCTCGGGCAAAATTTACCATTACCTATCCAGCCAGCTTCATGCTGGTTGCCAGTATGAATCCAAGTCCAAGTGGTTTTTTTCCCGATGATCCGCAAAATACTTCCTCGCCGGCAGAAATGCAACGATATATGAACAAAATTTCTGGCCCATTACTCGATAGAATTGATTTGCATATTGAGGTAACTCCTGTTCCGTTCGAAGATTTATCGGCAGAGCGAAATGGAGAAAAAAGCATCGAAATACGCAATCGGGTAGAAGCCGCACGCGACATTCAAACCCAGCGTTACAGCAGCTTGAGCCATGTTCACTACAATGCACAAATGGGACCCAAAGAATTGGATTCCTATTGCGTTTTGGACGAAAATTCCAAAAAATTAATCCAAAATGCCATGGATAAACTCAATCTCTCGGCACGCGCCTATGACCGCATATTACGTGTAGCGCGTACAATTGCTGATTTGGCAAATTCCCAAGAGCTCAAAACAGAACATTTAGCAGAAGCGATTCAATACCGTAGTTTGGACAGAGATAAATGGTTGGGCGGATAAAAAATCAAACCATTTAACTTGCTGAAATTGAACTCCCTTGAAACAAAATGAATCTAAAACTGCATTTCTGGTATTTCTCCTTCTACAATAAGTTTTCCCTCTGTGGCTTTTTGAATTTCCTCCACTGAAACGCCTGGTGCTCTTTCCAATAATCTGAATCCACCTTCTGGCAATACATCCATAACGGCAAGATTACTCACTATTTTTTTCACACAATTAACACCTGTAAGCGGCAGTGTACATCGTTTGAGAACTTTGCTTTCGCCATCACGGTTGGTATGCATCATAGCTACAATAATATTTTCTGCAGAAGAAACCAAATCCATGGCGCCACCCATTCCTTTTACCATTTTTCCAGGAATTTTCCAGTTGGCAATATCACCGTTTTCCGCCACTTCCATAGCACCAAGTATAGTGAGGTCTACGTGTTTTCCCCGAATCATCCCAAAACTTGTTGCAGAATCAAAAAAACTTGCACCTGGCAAGGTTGTAATTGTTTGTTTTCCAGCGTTTATGAGGTCGGCATCCACTTGATCCTCTGTGGGGAAAGGCCCCATTCCTAGCACGCCATTTTCACTTTGAAATTCTACTGAAATATCATCGCGTACAAAGTTGGCTACCAATGTTGGGATACCAATTCCTAGATTCACATACATACCATCGTTTATTTCTTTAGCAATTCTTTGGGCTATTTGATTTTTATTTAAAGACATAGTTTTTCTAATTTAATTATAAAAAATTTGAAACTTCAGATCACATCATTCTTCTCGTGTGGTTTTCTGTTCTATTCGCTTTTCGAAATGATTTCCTTGAAAAATTCGCTGTACAAAAATACCAGGAATGTGAATACTATTCGGGTCTAATTCACCTACAGGAACCAATTCTTCTACCTCTGCCACCGTAATTTTCGCTGCGCCACACATCACAGGATTAAAGTTTCTTGCGGTTGCTTTGAAAATTAAATTACCCGCTTCGTCACCTTTCCACGCTTTTACAATAGAAAAATCTGCCTGAAATGCTTCTTCCATCACATACATTTTCCCATTGAACTCGCGCGTTTCTTTACCCTCGGCCACTTCTGTACCATAACCTGCTGGCGTATAAAAAGCGGGAATTCCCACTTGCGCCGCTCGGCATTTTTCTGCCAAAGTACCTTGCGGTGTAAGAATTACTTCTAGCTCACCGCTCAACATTTGTCTTTCAAATTCTGCATTTTCGCCTACGTATGATGAAATCATAGTTTTTATTTGTCTTTTCTGCAGCAACATTCCCAAGCCGAAATCATCTACGCCGGCATTATTGGAAATGCAAGTCAGGTTTTTCAGATTCATTTCTACCAATTCGGCAATGCTGTTTTCTGGAATTCCACAAAGTCCAAATCCACCGAGCATAATGGTCATTCCGTCCTGAATACCGCTCAAAGCTTCTTGAACAGAATTTACTTTTTTATTAATCATAAAAATTTAAATTTTAAAGCCATTAAATTTACAATTTTATTTATAAATAATCTCCGAAATTTGTAATTATTGGAAATTCAACTGTTTATTTTCAAAAAAATTCTTTTGGATTTCAGAAGAATTTTTGAATTTAAATAAAATAGTTATATTTGAGTTTATGGGAAACAGAGACTTTCAGGATGAAAAACTGGATTCTTATCTAGAATCGGTTTGCGAAAAAGAGCCTGCATTATTAAAGGAATTACGATTAAAAACCATCGAAAATTTTGAGGCGCATCACATGGTGTCCGGTCATGTTCAGGGTCGATTTCTGAGTTTGATTTCAAAAATACTTCAACCCCGTCATATTTTAGAAATCGGTACTTTCACGGGCTATGCAAGTCTTTGTTTGGCAGAAGGATTGTCTGCGGATGGAAAACTAACTACGCTGGAAATCGATGAAAAAATGGCTGAATTTTATTCTGATTATTTTCAAAAATCAAAATTCAATCATCAAATTTTCCCGGTTGTAGAAGATGCTATAAGTTATTTACAACGAACGGATGAAACCTATGATTTGGTTTTTTTGGATGCAAATAAAAAGAAATATATGACTTATTTTGATTTATTAGTTCCAAAAATGACCACAGGGGGTATGATTCTGGCTGATAATACTTTATGGAAAGGCGAGGTTTTGGAAAATAGAAATCAGCAGAGTTCACTGGGACAGGCGATTAGTGATTTTAATAATCATGTGGCCAAGGATGAGCGTGTAGAAGTAGTTTTATTACCTTTGCGTGACGGAATCAGTTTAATCCGGAAAAAATGAAATACGGTATTTGCCTGGTAAGTGTTGCTCCGGTGCGTTTGTCTGCAGATGACAGGTCTGAAATGGTTACCCAACTTTTGTTTGGTGAAAAGATTGAAATTCTAGAAACGCATCCGAAATGGTGGAATATAAAGCTAAAATATGATGCCTATGAAGGCTGGATAGATCCCAAGATGATTTTGGAAATTTCTTCTGCATTTTATCATGAAGAAGATAATAAATTATATACGGCAGATTTATTTAACCTAATTCAGGAAAATCATCAACCCATAGTATTGACTTTGGGAGCGCATTTGGTGAATTTTTCTTCAGGTAAACTGCAAGTTGCCGACAAAATCTATCAATATGATGGCGATTATGTCGATGCTACAAATAATTCTTTGAGCTTAACGCAAAT
This sequence comes from Flavobacteriaceae bacterium, assembly GCA_030538275.1. GTDB lineage: Bacteria > Bacteroidota > Bacteroidia > Flavobacteriales > Weeksellaceae > Profundicola. The sequence goes on from JAUNUH010000007.1 coordinate 144,370, forward strand.
TGCTTTGATGTATTTAAACACGCCTTATTTATGGGGAGGAAAATCGAATTTTGGGATTGATTGTAGCGGATTTGTCCAACAAGTTTTCAAATTAAAAAATATTTTTTTACCCAGAGACGCAAGGCAGCAAGCGCAATATGGAGAAGTTTTGAGTTTTATCGACGAGGCAGTAGCTGGTGATTTAGCTTTTTTTGATAATGAAGAAGGAAATATAATTCATGTGGGAATCATTCTGGGGGAGCAGAAAATAATTCATGCGCATGGCAAAGTTCGTATTGATCCGATTGATTCTACCGGAATATTTAATACCGATTCGCAGCAATATTCGCATAAACTGCGTTTGATCAAAAGTTTTGATTCAGATTAAAATTAAAATACAAAAAAAGCCATCTATTCAGACGGCTTATTCTTTAATAATTTAAAAATTCTAATTATTTTTTCATCACTTTGGATTCATACAATTCCTTGAATTCAAAGTACTTATCATCATTTCCAACCACCTCGTAGCTATTTCGTAGAATTCTAATGAGCTCTATACTATCTGGTGTCAATTTATAGGCTTTTTCAAAATATGGGAGCGCTTCTGCGTACAAAACGGCTCGTTTTTTTTGATTGTCTGTATAAATTTTTCTTTCCTTGGCAGAAGTTCCCAAATTTTGGTTCATTTCTTCAACCAAATCTTTTTCTGGTTTTATGATAATAAGTGCATAGTTCAAGTAAGCTTCGGCAAAATCTTTGTTCAATTCTATGGCTTTTTGGTAATATTTCTTTACCTCATCTGCGCTTGCATTATTGTCATCCAATGATTTAGCCAAATTGAAATAATCAACATCTGTAGCTGTTCCATTGCTTACTTTTTCTCTCAAATTCTTAATAAACTGTTCAGAATTTCCTGTTTTGAAATAAACTCCAGATATAATTTGATTCATGTTTTCGTTCTTGGGATATTTGGCGAGGCCTGCTTGTCCCACTTTCAAAGCTTGGTCATAATTTTCGAGCGAATACCATGCATAGGTCGTATTGCTGTACAGTTCTTCTTCTATAGACTCTGTTTTTTCTTCTTTGGCATTTTTCACCAAATTTAATTTCACTTGAGAATTCATATCTTCTCTACTGGCAAAATAAACCTCTTCACCCGTTTTTGCATCAATGGCTTTGTAATTGGTTTTCACGCCTGTAAAGCCTTTGTCAATCAATGATTGCATGATTTGTGCAGCTTCGCTTTTGTCCTCTGTTTGTAGCATGGAAAGTGCTGCATAATAATGAATGAGCGGATTGTCATTTCCCAGTGCTTTGGACAAGTGATAGGCTTTCAAAAATTCCTGACCAGCTTTGTTATAATTTTTTTGATTAAAAGCCTGGTCGGCTTCTTTCATGGCTTTACTGGCTTTTTGGTTTATTTCTGTCCCTGCAGTTTGCATATAATCAGAGGGAATTTTGTCTTCTCTAGGAGAGGTATAATTTCCTGCACTGGTTATTTTTGTTGCTTCTGCTTCGTTTACAAAGTACTCCCATTCTTTGGTATCTTTGTTTCGAGCCTTGTAGGTTGGTGATTTTTCCAATTGGCCTAATTTGGCGTAATATTTAGCTGCCAAAACCAAATCACCTGTTTTTTCTGCGGCCTGAGCGGCCTTATAGTACATTTCGGTAATTTGATTAATTTCTATCGTTCTATCTTGTCCGATTTTCGCTTCGGCTTCTTGTGTTTTAGACAAGACCAAAGCATTATTATTCGAGTTGAAAGCAGTTTTCACTGCCTCTATTTCGGCCTTTTGCGCTAGTAATCCAGTTACTAACCCAAGGGCAGAAATACTAAAAATTAATTTTCTCATTATTATTCTTCGTTGTTAAATTTAGGTTCGGTATCATTTTCAGCATCGTCATCAAGAACCTGGTTTTCATTATTTAACGCATCTGTTTCTTCTTCTAGATCTTCTTCGATTTCAACCTTTGCCACTGCGGCAATTTCATCACCATTTTTCAGGTTGATTAAACGCACGCCTTGCGTTGCACGTCCCATCACTCGCAGCTCAGAAACAGAAGTACGAATCGTCACTCCAGATTTATTAATAATCATTAAATCATTATCTTCTTGTACGTTTTTGATGGCGATTAAATTTCCTGTTTTTTCTGTAACATTCAATGTTTTAACTCCTTTTCCACCTCGGTTGGTCTCACGGTAATCTTCAACATCTGATCTTTTACCATAGCCTTTTTCTGATACAACCAAAATGGTTTCATTTTGTAGGTCAGATACAACAACCATTCCAACCACTTCGTCCTTTGCAGAAATATTGATACCTCTTACACCACTGGCGGTTCGGCCCATGGGGCGTACAAGCTCTTCGTGAAAACGTATGGCTTTTCCTTGTTTTGCCGCAATCATAATGTGGCTATCGCCATTGGTGAGTTTGGCTTCGAGTAATTCATCACCTTCTCGTATGGTAATGGCGTTGATACCATTGATTCGAGGTCGAGAATAAGATTCCAATACGGTTTTCTTGATTTGACCGCGCTTGGTAACCATTATGACATAATTATTATTCACATAATCAACATCCATTAAATCATGAGTTCTAATATATGCCCGAACTTTATCATCTGGTTCCAGATTAATCAAATTCTGAATAGCTCTACCTTTTGCCGTTTTGGTTCCTTCAGGAATTTCAAATACACGCAACCAGTAGCATCTTCCTTTTTCGGTAAAGAACAACATGTATTGATGATTGGATGCAACGACCAAATATTCCATAAAATCACCATCGCGAGAAGCTGCACCTCTATGTCCTACACCTCCACGTGATTGCGCTCGATACTCTGCCAAAGAAGTTCGTTTGATGTATCCCAAATGAGAAATGGTAACTACCATATTATCATCTGGAATAATATCTTCTATGCTCATTTCACCGCCGGCATAATTGATTTCGGAGCGACGTTCATCACCATATTTTTCTTTTATTTCATAAAGCTCTTCCTTGATAATCTGGTAACGCAGGTCTGGACTGGCCAAAATATCTTCCAATCGTTTGATTTCGGCCATAATAGCATCATATTCTTCTCTAATTTTGTCGAGCTCCATACCTGTGAGTCGAGCCAAACGTAAATCAAGAATCGCTTGAGCCTGGACTTCTGTAAGCATGAAAGCATCCATGAGTTTTTCCTTGGCTTCGGCCGGATTTTCTGAGCGCCGAATGATTTCGATAGCGCGATCCAGGCTATCTTCGGTAGCAATTACCTTCATGAAACCTTCAAGTATGTGCGCTCTTTCTCGTGCTTTTCTTACCTCATATTCGGTACGTCTGTAAACAACTTCATGTCGATGATTTACGAAATGACGAATCAAGTCTTTGAGATTCAGCTGCTCTGGTCGGCCATTGACCAATGCTATATTATTTACAGAAAAAGAAGTTTGAAGTTGGGTGTATTTAAACAACAGGTTCAGCACAACATTCGGAATGGCATCCATTTTCAAAACATAAACGATTCTCATCCCTTTTCGGTCTGATTCGTCTCTAATTTCGGAAATACCTTCAATTTTTCCTTCTTTTACCAATTCGGCTGTATAGGAAATCATATTGGCTTTATTCACCAAATATGGAATTTCGTCTACGATGATACAATCCCTTCCTTGTACTTCTTCCATTCGGGTTTTGGCACGCATTATTACACGTCCACGACCCGTTTCAAAAGCTTCTTTAACGCCGCTGTATCCATAAATCAAACCACCCGTTGGAAAATCGGGTGCCTTGATATGCTCCATGAGGCCCTCTATCGAAATTTCATTATCGTCTATATAGGCTACGATTCCATCTACCACTTCCGATAAATTGTGAGGTGCCATATTCGTTGCCATTCCCACAGCAATACCAGATGCTCCGTTTACCAATAGATTCGGAATTCGGGTGGGTAGTACGGTAGGCTCTTCTAGCGTATCGTCAAAGTTTAATTGAAAATCTATGGTTTCTTTGTCGATGTCCTGCAGCATTTCTTCAGAAATTTTCTGCATTCTAGCCTCGGTATATCGCATAGCTGCGGGCGAATCCCCATCTACTGAGCCAAAATTACCCTGACCATCCACCATCATATATCTCAATGACCAAGGCTGTGCCATACGCACCATGGTATCATACACCGACAAGTCACCATGTGGGTGATATTTACCCAAAACCTCTCCTACGATTCTTGCAGACTTTTTATGTGCGCGATTCGAAAATACGCCTAATTCATTCATTCCAAAAAGCACTCTTCGATGCACCGGCTTGAGCCCATCTCTTACATCGGGCAATGCTCTAGAAACAATTACCGACATGGAATAGTCGATATATGCGGATTTCATTTCATCCTCTATATTAATCGGAATTAATCTTTCTCCTTCTGCCATATTCTAATTTTACTAATTTGCTAAAATACAACTTTTCAAACGTTTTAATCCAAAATAGACAGATGAGTTTTCAACAATTTTTTATATAAATCTTATCATTTTACCTATTTTGGCTTTCTGTCATTTTTCTTGTCTTTATTACTTGTTAAAAATCTTTCTTAAAATAATTTTTGCATATTAAAAACTTGTTTTATATTTGCAACCCGAATTCAGAAAAGATTTTGGTAAAAGTGAATAGCGATGAAGAGAACATTTCAACCCAGCAACAGAAAAAAGAGAAATAAGCACGGATTCAGAGAAAGAATGGCTACCAAAAATGGTCGTCGTGTATTAGCGGCGCGCCGCAGAAAAGGTAGAAAATCACTAAGTGTGAGTACAGCACGCGCAAAGCGTTAATAATTTCACAATTTTATTTGAAAACGGGCTTGAAAGTTTACTTTCGGGCTTTTTTTATTTACATTTGACAAAATATTAAAATGGCAGAGCAAGCGATTATCAAATTACGTAATGCAGATGTTTACCAACGTAATTTCCTAGTACTAAATGAAGTGGATTTTGAAATGCAAGCTGGAGAATTTGCATATCTTATAGGAAAAACCGGCTCGGGAAAGAGTAGTTTGCTCAAGATTTTGTACGGTGATTTACCGCTACAATCTGGTGAAGGTACCGTAGCAGGCATCGATTTGGTAAATCTTACTACCTCTAGAATTCCGCATCTGAGACGCAAATTAGGTATTGTTTTTCAAGATTTTCAATTACTCACAGACCGCACCATCGAAAAGAACTTGCAGTTTGTTTTGAAAGCTACTGGCTGGAAAACCAGAAGTGAAATCGATCACAGAATCGACCAAGTTCTGGATAGCGTGAATATGGCAACCAAAAAACATAAAATGCCACACCAATTGTCTGGAGGTGAGCAACAAAGGGTTGCTATTGCCAGGGCATTGCTAAATCATCCCGAGTTAATTCTTGCAGATGAGCCCACTGGAAATCTAGACCCTGAAACTTCACATGAAATTATGACGCTTATCCGACGCCTTTCTGCCGAAAACAATATGGCCGTACTCATGGCAACGCACGATTACAGCTTGATTCGCAAATTTCCATCCAAAACTTTCAGATGTGAAAACGCAAAAGTTGTGATTGCAGAATCTCAAGCCTTGTTTATCAATTCGTAATTGTATTGAATTTCAAAAAAGAACTCTATTTTTCAAAAATTTCATTGATCAGCCAATTTGCATTTTTATCATTGTTCAAAAGCTGATTAAAAACTACATTTCTCTCGTAAATTTGAGTGGGATCTACGGCCTCGTGCATATGTAGGCGAATTTCTTTTATCACTTCGTCGTTGTGATTGGCTATGTGCACCAATTTTTCCAGTCCAGAAGATACAACCGTGTTTTCATCTGAAATGATATGCCTTCCCTTTGCCAAGGAATCAACCAATTTTAATTTAATTCCCGACGGAACAGCGGTTTTGAGTAAAATGATTTGTGAGTCACGAATCAGATCATCCATTTTTTGTTGTGATGGATTTGCGATACAAGTTACATTTTGCTGATCGCATTCACGTACAAATGATGCATCAGGGTCTTTCCCAGCTATGATAAAATTAAAATCCCAAAATTGAGGCGCGATTTCATTTACAATCCATTTTGCGGTTTGGATATTTTCATTTACACTTAAATTTCCATGAAATAAAATGTAATTCCCTAGATTATCTGGCTCTTCTACGCCATTATCTTGGTGAAAAATCGGCAATAATTTTACATTTTCATTCGTATTTTCAAAATAAGCTTTGTCTTTTTCTGTCAAAACAAATAATCCCGTAAAATGATGTAATTTTTTTTCGAATTTAGCCGTTCGCTTGGCTTCAATTTCAAAGGTTTTTCGTTTTACAAAATTCGTTTCGGTATTGGCCATATTTGCTGCATATTCCGCTTCGGCATTATGACAACGCAAGAACATTCTACGACCATGCAACTCGGGACAAGTTGATATAAAGCTAGAATGTAAACCTTCAAAAAACACCGGAAAATCATCTTTTAATAGATTATTCAAAATAGATTTATTACTGCGCAAAACCATTCTTAGAGGTAAATCAGAGAAAACACCCGAATTGATAACAGGCTTTTTAGGATAAAAATAAACTTGCTCGCAAAGTGTATTTATCACTTCAGAATCTTGTTTTTTATCTGCAAAATAATGCAGGATAATATTTACTCCGGCTTGTCTCAGCGTTTTTAATTTATAATAAACATCGATGATTCCGCCATAATTTGGTGGATATGGATAATCGAAACTTACAATATGAATCGTTTTACTCATGTGCAGCGTTATGATAAATATTTAACAATTTTTCTTCTTGTTTCTCCCAATTGAATTCTAATTTGGCTTTTTGCAATCCTACAGAAAATTCAGATTTATCTTTTTTAAGTAATTTACTTATTTTCAATGCGATATGCTCTGGATGATGATGTACTATCACGTCGCCAACTTGGTAATTTTCAATAATTTTTTTCACCTCAATCAAATCTGAACTTCCCAATACAGGAATTTCTGCATGAAGGTAATCAAAAATTTTGTTTGGCAATGCAAATCTGTAGCTCAAGCCCTTATCTTCTTCTAGGCTCAAACCCAAATCTGCCAATGGACTGATTTTTTTTAATTCTTCTGGAGATTTTAACCCCAAAAAAATCACCTTTTTTTGTAAATTTTCAGCTTGGGATAATGCCTGAAATTCTGCCAAACAAGGCCCATTGCCAATTAGCCACAAAACGGTATTTTCCAAATGCTTCATAGCTAGAATCATCTTATCAATTCCACGAGAATAATTCATGGCTCCTTGATACAAAATAATTTTTTCTGAATAATTATGAGCTGAAGATGAGGATTTTACAGAACCAAGTAAGGGCACATTCATGATTACTTCTGGCTGAATTTTATAATTATTTCTAAAGAAATCTGCATACGACTCACTAATGGTGTATGTATGCTTCAAACTGGGAAGTAATTGTTTTTCAAGCCATTTCCAAGTATTTTTTTGAATAGTACCTTCTATTAAAGTAGGCATTTCAGAAAAAATTTCATGAAAATCCACAACCAGTGGTATTTTATATAAATTCGAAATTATTTTGGCTGGCAGCAAGGTATCCAAGTCATTGGCTAAAATAATGGCGTCTTTTTTATTTTTCTGTACAAGATGCAGCAAATGCCTGAATTGTAATTCGGCATAGAAAAGAAAGTTTTTTTGAAACCGAATCGGCAATCTTTGCGTAGGAAAAGATATATGGTCTAATTGAGGCAAACCACGATGTGCAGTGCCAATCAATAAAAATTCATAACCATGTCTTTGAAGTGTATTCCCCACCTTGATCAATCGCTGATCGTTGGCTATATTATTAGAAACCAATGCAATAACCTTATTTCTCAATGGTTTTTTTATAAATAAATAAATAATACACCTGAACTAAAAATATAAAAACATTGGGCAAAATCACCGGCCAACTATTGATAAAATACCCATAAATAACAAATAAAACACATCCAATTCCGTTGATAATACGCAAAAGCCTGATATTATTATGAACCAAAAAACTCCCCACAATAAATGCAGAAGCAGCATATCCTATAAAATCAACATAAACGTTCATACGTAGTAAACTTCAAAATTACGGTTTTCATTTTAATTCTTTACGATTTGATTAACTTTGTAACATGATTCTATCATTAGACAAAATTCAAAATACCAATAGTAATAATTTTTTTCTGATTGCGGGCCCTTGTGCCATCGAAAATGAGGAATTAAGTATTCGTATTGCAGAAAAACTCGTTCAACTCACTCAAAAATATGAAATTCCCTTTATTTTCAAAGGTTCATACAAAAAAGCCAATCGCTCACGTATAGACAGTTTCACAGGAATTGGTGATGAAAAAGCCTTAAAAATTTTGCAAAAAGTAGCAGATAAATTTCAAATTCCTGTTACAACCGATATTCACGAAACATCTGAAGCCCAAATGGCAGCGGCATACGTGGATGTTTTGCAAATTCCCGCATTTTTGGTGAGACAAACGGATTTGGTTGTAGCTGCAGCAAAAACCGGCAAAGCCGTTACACTCAAAAAAGGACAATTTCTATCGCCAGAAAGCATGAAATTCCCTGTAGAAAAAGTATTGGACAGTGGTAATCATCAAGTTGCTATCATAGAAAGAGGAACTACATTTGGTTATCAAGACTTGGTAGTGGATTTTCGTGGAATTCCGATTATGAAAGCCTTTGCGCCCGTCATCATGGATGTTACACATTCTCTACAACAGCCCAACCAAAGCAGCGGTGTTACCGGCGGCAACCCCCAGCTTATAGAAACCATAGCCAGCGCAGCGGTGGCAGTGGGCGCAGATGGATTGTTTATAGAAACGCATCCAGAACCTGCTCTAGCCAAATCAGATGGCGCCAATATGCTGCCACTCGACCAAATGGAAAATCTTTTACAAAAACTCGTCAAAATAAGACAAGCCGTTTTATAAATCATCTTTTGATAGAAAAACAAATTGAATTGAATAAACATCTCATACATAAATACAATATTCCAGGGCCTAGATACACCAGTTATCCTACGGTTCCCTATTGGGACGAAGCAGAATTCAACTTGCAAAAGTGGAAAGAAACATTGAAAAAATCCTTTGATGAATCTCATCAACTCGAAGGCATATCCTTGTATATTCATTTGCCGTTTTGTGAAAGCCTTTGCACCTTTTGCGCATGTCATAAGCACATTACCAAACGACATGATGTGGAAGCCCCCTACTTAAAAACCGTTTTGAAAGAATGGCAATTATATTTGGAGATTTTAGGCGAAAAACCTATTATCAAAGAGCTGCATTTAGGTGGAGGAACGCCGACTTTTTTTTCGCCCGAAAATTTGAAATTCCTTATCGAAAATATTTTTAAATATGCCAAAATTGATGAAAATCCTGAATTTTCTGTAGAAGGGCATCCCAATAATACCACGCGCGAACACATGCAGGTATTATACGAAGCAGGCTTCAGAAGAATAAGTTTTGGCGTACAAGATTATGACCCAAAAGTTCAAAAATCCATACATCGTATTCAGCCATTCGAAAATGTAGAATATGTAACAAAAACCGCCCGTGATATAGGATACGAAAGCGTTTCACATGATTTGGTTTTTGGCCTTCCTTTTCAAAAATTGGAAGGAATGAAACAAACCATTCAAAAAACTAAAGAATTGAACCCCGACCGAATCGCTTTTTACAGCTACGCTCACGTACCTTGGGTAAAAGGTGTTGGCCAGCGCGGATTCGACGAAAACGACTTGCCCACCGCCGAGGAGAAACGAGAATTATACGAAACCGGAAAGGCGATGTTTGAAGAAATGGGTTATGTAGAAATCGGAATGGATCATTTTTCGCTAAAATCCGATACCTTGTATCAATCAGCCATAAACAAAACCATGCATAGAAATTTCATGGGGTATTCTTCGTCCAAAACCCAAGTGATGATTGGCCTTGGCATGTCTGCAATATCTGATAGTTGGTATAGTTTTGCACAAAATGTAAAAACCGTAAAAGAATACGAATCCTTGGTAAACGCAGGTGAAATTCCTGTTTTTAAAGGTCATATATTAAATGAAGAGGATTTACGAATCCGCAGACATATTCTCAACCTTATGTGTAATTTGGAAACGGATTTTGGAAACGAAACACCTTTTTCTGAGCTCGAAAACACAAAAGAAAGACTGGACGAAATGGTAAAAGATGGCTTGATAGAATGGGACAACAACCGACTCATCATTACCGAAGCGGGTAGAATTTTTATCCGTAATATTTGCATGAGCCTTGATTTGCGCATGCTGCGACGTGTTCCCGAAACACGTATATTTTCTATGACAGTGTGATGATTTCAATCCACAGAAAAATTCAGAATCGATAAGACAAAAAAAAGCCTGTTTTCATATTAGAAAACAGGCTTTTTGATTTGAAATCAAATCTTATTGTTGTTTGGGAGCTTGACCAATTAAATCCATAAATTGTTCAAGATTCGGAAGAATAATAATTTCTGTTCTTCTGTTTTTTGAACGACCATTGGCATTGTCATTGGTTGCAACCGTATTATATTCGCCACGTCCACCTGCCGTCATACGCTTAGGATCAACACCATGATTCATTTGTAAGGCTTGTACTACAGAGCTCGCACGCAAAGCACTCAAGTCCCAGTTGTTACGAATATTGGTTTTAGAAATCGGCACATTATCTGTATTTCCTTCTACCATCACATCATAGGAAGGGTAATCTTTGATGATTTTTGCAATTTTGGCTAAAGTTGCGTTCGCAGCTGGAGAGATTTCATAGCTACCAGACTTGTATAACATATTATCTGACAATGAAATAAACACAACTCCTTTCTGAACCTGAACATCGATATCTGCCATTTCTTCTCTAGACAAAGAACGGGTGAGATTATTGGTAAGTACCATATTCAAAGAGTCACTCTTGTTCTTAGAAGCTATCAATTGCTTGATATATTTATTAGAAGAATCGATTTGCTCGATTAATTTGGTGATATTCACATTACCACTCTTTTGAGCATTCAAACATTGTTCAAGCGCATTTTGCAAAGTCCTTACACTCTCACGGTCTGCAGTACTCATATTCTGAACACCTTCTAGCTGTGCACGAAGCGACGCCACATCGCTATTACATTTGGTAAGTTCATTATTACAAGATTGTTGTGATTGATAAACGCTGTCAAATTGCGCTTGTAAATCATCATATTTCTTTTTACTTACACAACTCGTTAATAAAAATCCGGCTAAACCGGCATACAAAAGTGCATTTTTCATACATATATAATTTAGAATTTATTTCAGAATCAAAACTAAAACATTAACGCAAAAGTTTTACCAAAAGTACAAATTACGCCAATCTTTACATTAATTTATCAACAATTGAATTTTTTACGAGCCAAATTACTGGATGGTTTCAGAAAAATATTTTATGAATACTCTTTGTTTGTTTACATTTGTTCTATGTCTGCCCGAAATGAAACACCATTTGATAAAAAGAGTTTTCGAGGAAAAATACATAATATTATCTTCGAAGCCAATACATTCTGGGGCAAAACTTTTGACATAGCTCTGCTCATCCTTATCGTCATCAGCATTCTTGTACTTTTTCTGGAAAGTGTAGAATCCTACAATATTGTTTATTATAGACTATTTTATTATATCGAATGGGTCGTAACTATTTTGTTCACCATAGAATATATCGCCAGATTATACGCCGTGAAAAGACCCATAAAATACGTCACCAGTTTTTATGGCGTAATTGATTTATTAGCCACATTACCAGCGTACTTAGAGTTTTTTATCACCGGCTCTCACTTTTTCCTCATTCTGCGTGTAATGCGTTTATTACGAATTTTCAGAATCTTCAAACTCGTAAGATTTCTCGATGAGCGCAACACCCTCACGTATTCCATAAGAAATAGCTGGCCCAAAATTTCTTATTTTCTCTTTTTTCTATTACTCACCGTTTGTGTTATAGGTACGCTGATGTACTTGATAGAAGGCGGCCACCCATCATCTGGATTCAAAAATATACCGGTAAGCATCTACTGGTGTATCGTTACCATGACAACGGTGGGCTATGGTGATATTTCACCCATTACGCCCTTGGGGCAGTTTCTGGCATCAGCCATTATGATTCTAGGATATTCTATAATTGCTGTACCTACAGGAATTGTTTCGGCAGAAATTACAAAACATAGACGCAATCAACCCATGCAATCAGAAGTTTGCCAAAACTGTGCAGAAGAAAACCATTTGCCAGATGCCAAGCATTGCCACCAATGCGGACATATTTTACAGGATTAAATTCACAATTCTTCTTCCAATACCTCACCACTACCTTCCAAATCTTCTTCCTGCAAGAGTTTCAACAAAACTTCTTTACGATCCTTGGCATACAATAAAGTCATATTCAATTCAAATCCCAATAAAATAATTACCACTACCGCATATAAAAATATCATAACAATCAACAACGTGCTGATAGAACCATATAATAAATTATAATTATTGAAATTTTCGATGTAAAAACTAAAGCCTATTGCCAACACAAAAAACAAAAATGTTGTCAAAACCGCACCGGGAATCATCTTGCGAAATCGCCCATCAAATTTAATCCCATAAAAATATAAAAAGGAAACCGCCGTCAAAAAAAACATAAAAGCCGCCACCGTAAACATCCCAAATTTAATCCAGTTGGTAATCGTCGTGTTTTCTATCCAAGCTGTCAAAAACTCTGTTCCAGGATTGAGCATATAATTTATAAACCACAAAAATGTCAATAAAAAACCCGTTACGGCAACCGTGAAAATAAATGCAATAAAATACTGCTTCAACATATTATGCTCCTTCACACCAGCAATTCTACGCGTAGTATTACCAAATCCTGTCATAAGCGAATTAACACCATTAGTAGCAAAAACAATTGCCAACAAAATCGTGAACCAACTGTTCCCACTACGTCGCGCAATCACAGATACATAATTTTCAATTTGATCAGCCTCGTTCTGCGGAAAAATCCTATCCACCAAATAAGTGTAGAGCGTTTGTTCTATTTTATCAAAATTCGGCAAAAATGGAATCCAAGAATATACAAATAACAAAAATGGAAACAAACTCAAAAACAAACTCCACGAAATAGCCGCAGCACGAGTCGTAATAGCACCGCGCACCAATCCAGAAAGATAAATCCTGAGCATTGTGTACAAGTTCAACCCTTCTAGTGTAGGTATTTTTACACTCTTGAGAAATACTTTTATCCTACGGATAATACGTAAATTTTCTAACTTCTCTTGAAAACCCATAAATTTAACTCCCAAAAACAAATATATGCAAATTTCTCTGCTATGCATGGGTCAAACCGATGAATCACAAATTCAACAGCTTATAGAAAAATACGCTATTCGACTTCCAGCGCATTACAACTTCAACATTACCGAATTACCCGACATCAAAAACAGAAAAAATCTCAACACACAACAACAAAAAATAGCCGAAGAAAAAGCATTTTTAGAAAAAATAAACCCCAGCGACTACCTTATTCTACTCGACGAAAAAGGAAAAAACTACAGCTCCGTAGAATTCGCCGCATTCCTCAACCAAAAATTCATAGCCGCAGAAAAACATTTACTCTTTGTCATCGGCGGCCCATTCGGCTTCTCAGACCAAATGCATCAACGCGCCAACGCCAAAATCTCACTCTCACGCATGACTTTTACCCACCAAATGGTAAGACTATTTTTTATAGAACAACTTTATCGTGCTTTTACTATATTGCAAGGAAAATCATATCATCATGAATAAACAGAAAAACAACTACCATAATTATAAAATAAGTGTACCAGAAGCCCTATTATTTTTTATAATTACCGTTATTTCAGGACAATTTATAGGCGGAATTTTCTCCCTGCCAGGCATGGCATATCCTGGGCTGGCCGATTTTTTCCTGCCATTTTCGTTTTTTGCCGGATTTGGCACCGCAGCATTCATCATCATGCTACTCAAAAGACTGAATTTCAACGATATCAAAAAGTTTTTCCATACCCATACCAAGCCCAAAACAATCCTCTTGGGAATCATTCTCTACTTGGTAGCATTACCCATTGCAGAATATTTAGCCATGCTAGTTCCCACCACCGGAAACACAATTCTAGAAGAACTATATGATTTCTTCGAAAAAAGTTTCGCCATCATTTTCGAACACAAAATCGCCGCATTCATCATGGTCTGCATATTGGCACCCATTCTAGAAGAACTCATCTTCCGTGGACTCATCCTACGCGGAATGCTGCAACACGGCATCAACCCATGGTTCGCCATCATTTTCACCTCATTACTCTTCGGAATCGCCCACATGAACCCATGGCAATTCTTCGGCGCCGGACTCCTGGGCTCCGTTTTCGGCTATATCTATTGGCGCACACAATCACTCTGGCTCGTCATATTCTTACACGCACTCAACAACACCATCGCCTATGTCATGACAATATATACCCAAAATTTACAAGAAACCATATTCGAACCCAACTTCTTCGTCATCGCCGCTTCTGCCCTACTCGTCCTACTTATAGGCTGGCTATTGTACCAAAAAACACACAACACAACACTTCATGAAGCCCAAACACAAGAAAACAACAAAATCTATGAATTCCAGTCCGATGACGAAATAAATTAGGGCAACTCCCGTCCCGTCAAAATCCCAAAACACATCCCAAAACCCCAAAAATCCAAACCAATTTTGACGGGACGGGACCGCGCTATTCATTCCAATCTTTGTTGGCACAACCTGTAGAATCCCTTGCACATCCCTTTCTGCACCTATGCCATCTGTATTATACATTTTATTGTAAGCTTGGCCAACAAAGGATTTCCATTACTATCGCTGTTGCAAAACCCACCCACAAAACTTTCATTCCACCCCGTAAAAAATACCATTTTGATTATCATGCAAATTGTCATGCTGAGTGATTTTTAAAATTTAAAGACAAAGTCTTTGAATTTTAAAGAATCGTATCAAAGCATGACACAAGCAAAGCATAAAAGAAACCCAGTCATGAGATTTATGCATATTCCAATTGCTTTTAGCCCTAATCAATCATTTTTAATTCGTATTTTTGTAACTTTCCAAAAAATCAGCTTATGCAATCCGAAAATATTTTAAGTCAGGATATCTCTTTCGAAACTTTTAAAGCAGAAATTCTACAAGATTACTTCCTCGCAAGACTCAGCCGTGAAGTTTCACTTCTAGGACGTCGCGAAGTGCTTACAGGTAAAGCCAAATTCGGAATCTTCGGTGATGGAAAAGAATTACCCCAGATTGCAATGGCCAAAGTTTTCAAAAATGGCGACTTCCGCTCGGGGTATTATAGAGACCAAACATTTATGATGGCCATCAACCAACTCAGCGTTGAAGGCTTTTTTGCACAACTCTACGCCGTAACCGATGGCGAACTAGAAAAATCATCTGCCGGCAGACAAATGACAGCACACTTTGCTACCCATTTGCTCAACGAAGACGGCTCATGGAAAAAATTAACAGAAATCAAAAATTCAAGCGCCGATATCTCTCCTACGGCAGGCCAAATGCTACGCCTGGTAGGTCTGGCACAAGCTTCAAAGTATTACAGAAATCACCCCGAAGCCGATACACAACAAAATTTCTCTGTCAACGGAAACGAAATCGCATTCGGTACCATAGGCGACGCCTCTACTTCCGAAGGACATTTCTGGGAATCCATCAATGCAGCCGGCGTTTTACAAATCCCCATGATTGTCTCTATTTGGGACGACGAATATGGCATTTCTGTTGGAGCCAACTTTCAACGCACCAAGAAAAACCTTTCTGAAATGCTCAAAGGCTTTCAACGCACTGATAATGAACGTGGTTACGAAATCATCACAACCTATGCCCACGATTATCCACACTTGGTAGAATCTTACCAACGTGCAGAAAAATTAGCAAGAGAATCACATATTCCCGTGGTGGTTCATGTACGCGAATGCACACAGCCACAAGGACATTCAACCTCTGGCTCACACGAAAGATACAAATCTGTCCAAAGACTGGATTGGGAAAAAGACAACGACAATATAGAGAAATTCAAAGCGTGGATTCTGGATTTTGAAGTTAGTGAAGGCCATGATGTTAAAAAACTGAGCACAATCGAAGAATTAAACGAAATCGATAAAAATGCTAAAAAACAGGCCAAAGACGGTCAAAAAAGTGCCTGGGAAGTTTATACCCAACAAATATCAAACCTGAAGGATGCCGCACTTCCCCTACTCAACAATCTTGCAGCCAAGTCTGCAAATTCAGAAAAAATTCAATCCGAAATTGAAGCTCTCAACGCAAAATTAAGCGTTTACAAACGCGATGTGTTCCATACCGTGCGTAAAGCCATTCGGCTAAGCATAAACGAAAATACACCAGAACGCCAAGCCTTAAAGAATTGGCTGAATTATGCATTGAATCAACAAAAAGAAATTTATTCTACGCATTTATATCTGGATAATTTCAATGAATTGCCCAAAGAAGTTTTACCAGAATTTCACGAAAACTCCGAAATGGTGGACGGCCGTGTCGTATTGCGTGACAACTTCAAACATATTTTCGAAAATAATCCCAAAGTATTGGTTTTTGGTGAAGACAGCGGAAATATTGGCGATGTAAACCAAGGCCTCGAAGGCTTACAAGAGACTTTTGGCGAGAGCAGGGTCAGCGACACCGGAATACGTGAAGCCACCATTCTAGGACAAGGCATCGGACTGGCTATGAGAGGATTACGACCTATTGCCGAAATTCAATACCTGGATTATGTGCTATATTGCCTGCAAGGATTAAGCGATGATTTGGCTACCGTTCTATATCGTTCCAACGGAAGACAAAAAGCCCCCGTAATCGTGAGAACACGTGGTCACAGATTAGAAGGTATTTGGCATGCCGGCTCTCCTATGGGCGGAATCCTGAACTTGGTAAGAGGTATGTTTGTATTGGTTCCAAGAGATTTGACCAAGGCCGCAGGTTTCTATAATGCATTGTTACAAACAGATACACCCGCTATCGTGGTCGAAAGCCTGAATGGGTACAGATTGAAAGAAAAATCTCCCGAAAATCCGGGACAGTTTATCACCCCCATCGGAGAGGTAGAAATTACCAAAAAAGGTAATGATATTACCCTTGTTACCTACGGCTCTACTTGGCGAATTGTTGATGAGGCTGCAAAAGAACTCCAAACCCTGGGTATTGATGCAGAAGTAATTGATATTCAATCTTTAATTCCATTTGATATTTCTCAACAAATCAAGAAAAGTCTGGAAAAAACATCCCGATTAGTTATTATAGACGAGGATGTTCCGGGTGGCGCTTCTGCCTATATGCTCAAAAAAATACTGGAAGATATGGACGCATATCACCTTCTAGACAGCAAGCCCATGACCATTACAGCCAATGACCACAGACCTGCTTATGCAACCGATGGAGATTATTTTTCTAAACCTTCTCTGGACGATATTGTAGAAAAAGTGTATGCGGTGATGCATGAGTCAAATCCAGGAAAATTCCCAGCGATTTTTGAATAATTTCGTTTAAAATTTGATTATCAAATCATGAGAATTGACATTGTAAGCGTGGTTCCAGACCTGCTGATCAGTCCGTTTGGAGCCTCGATCATGCAACGTGCACAAGACAAAGGATTGGTTGAAGTGCATTTGCATAATTTGCGAAACTGGGCCACAGACAATTACAAATCTGTAGATGATTATCAATATGGTGGCGGCGCCGGTATGGTGATGATGTGCGAACCTATTGAAAAGTGTTTTGAAGAATTAATGGCTGAACGACATTACGACCAAATCATTTATCTCACCCCAGACGGAAGTGTTTTTAATCAAAAAATGGCCAACAAATTATCTCTCCAAGGGAATTTGTTGATGCTCTGTGGACATTACAAAGGTGTGGATCAGCGCATTCGGGACACCTACATCACCCTAGAAATTTCTATCGGCGATTATGTCTTGAGCGGTGGCGAAATAGCTGCAGCTGTAGTTTCGGATGCCATCATACGACTCATCCCCGGCGTACTCAACGACGAAACCTCTGCGCTGGAAGATTCCTTTCAAGATGGATTGTTGGCACCCCCAGTTTATACACGACCCGCAGAATGGAACGGACTAAAAGTTCCAGAAGTATTGCTGAGCGGAAATTTCAAAAAAATAGAGCAATGGCGGCACGAGCAAGCCATACAACAAACCCAAAAACGCCGTCCCGATTTACTCTGAAAAATCTGTTAGATGTTGTACGATTCTATACTCCAATTTTTTCTAATTTCAACTTCCTATTTCTATCAAATCAATCACCTGTAACTAGGCTGTAGCATGCTTTTAAGATTTTTTTGGAATGTAGATAGTATGGAAAAGATAATTAAATAAATTTTAATTATTAAAATTCCTGAAAATAATTATTTCATTTTTTATCTTCGCCGTTCTCTCTCAAACCAAAAAAAATATAAATGGAAAGATATGATTTTATCGAAAAAGTAACGCCTCTGTTCATGAAACATGGCTATCGTTCACTGAATGTGGACCATCTGGCCAAGGAATTAGGCATATCAAAAAAAACCATCTATGAGCTTTTTCCTGGTAAAAAAGCCATCATTGCAAGCGTACTCAACCAACGCGACAAATTACTTCTGGAATTGGCAGATAAAATGCACGCTGCAAGCAACAATGCGGTAGAAAATTACACAATTATGATTTACGGTATTGATAAAATTGTGGGTTTTCATCAGCAATTATGCAATTTGTACGAACTCGAAAAGTACTATAATGATCTCTTTCATGAGAATGTTTTACAGCTCAACGATGTGGTTTATCGATTAATCAAAGATATTATAGACCGAGGGATAAGTGAAGATTTATTTGGTGATTTCGATGTAGAAAACACCTCTCAATTATTTGCAGCACAGTATTTATTATTGATTGTCCCAGGTTTCTTTACCTCAGATTATCGACAAAATCCTGAATTGCATCGGAATATGGTATTTCTACATCTTCAATTATTTCTGCGATCACTGGTCAGCGAAAAAGGAATGAAGATTTTGATAGAAATTGACGAAAAGAAAATTGAGGAATTTTTCAAATCCACCAACATTGCAAAGTAATAAGCAATTCTCAAGTCGAAATGAAAGCATAAAAAACCGTCCTTTTACAAAGACGGCTTCTCTCTCTCAAAA
>JAUNUH010000008.1 GCA_030538275.1 Flavobacteriaceae bacterium
AGCAAAGCGAAATAAAATTTAAAAGATCGTATCGAAGCATGACGCAGGCGAAGCAATCTTCCAATGCTCTTGCCTTCTTCGCTTTTGCCACCCTTCGATACAAATTTTCATTTTAAAGTCGCTTCGCTTTATTTAAAACTGAAAATTCACTCAGGGTGACAGAGGTATTGTCATGCTGAGTGATTTTTAAAGTTCATTGAGCACAGCGAAATGAAATTTAAAAGATCGTATCGAAGCATGACACAGGCGAAGCACTTGTCCCATTCTTTTGCCGTCCTTCGCTCGTGTCACCCTTCGATACAAATTTTCATTTTAAAGTCGCTTCGCTTTATTTAAAACTGAAAATTCACTCAGGGTGACAGACCCTTACTTCGCTTTTGCCACTCTTCCCTGCCTGCCAACGAGGTAGGGATACATTTTGCTAGCGCAAAACACTCAGGGTGACAAAAGGAAAGCAGCGCAAAACACTCAGGATGAGAAAAATTATGCTCAATTTAACAAATAATTAATTTTTGCATCCTTTTTGATATATTTGGCACAAATAAAAATTTAAAAAACTATGAAAAAAGGAGGTTGTTTGGGTATTGGCGTTTTGGCTGTACTCGCATTGGCTGTGATGGCCATCATGTGGGGTTCTGGAATCTATAACGGACTCATTACACAAGACGAAAAAGTAAAAAATGCCTGGGGTAACGTAGAAACGGACTATCAGCGTCGTAACGACCTGATTGGGAATTTGGTGGCAACTGTAGAACAAGCTGCTGATTTTGAACGTGGTACATTGACTGACGTGATTGAGGCGCGCTCAAAGGCCACATCAATAAATCTGGATGTTGAAAATTTGACAGAAGAAAATATTGCCCGTTTTCAACAGGCACAAAATGAATTGAATCAAGCTTTCTTGGGAAGAATGAATTTCTTGCAAGAAAATTATCCGCAATTGACGGCAACCCAACAGTTTCGTGATCTTTCGGCTCAAATAGAAGGAACTGAAAACCGTATCAATGTATCGCGCAACCGATACAACGAAGCCGTATTGGAATACAATAACGCCGTGAGAAGAGTTCCGGCAAATTTGGTAGCTAGTATCTTCAATTTTGATGTGAAAGCGCCATTCAAAAGCGTGGAAGGTGCTGATGTGGCTCCTGATGTTCGCGCTGAATTTGGCAAATAATGGCAGAAAAAAAATATACCTATTTTTCGCTGCAAGACGAGGAGCGTATAATCCATGCGATTCGGGATGCAGAGAACATGACTTCTGGCGAAATCCGTGTCCATATTAGTCTGAAATCAGACACGGATGCGCTGGAAGTTACAAAAGCTATTTTCAACGAATTGCGTATGTATAATACGCGTCAACGCAATGGCGTTTTGATTCATATTTCGGTGAGTTCCAAGACGTTTGCAATCTATGGTGATGAAGGCATTCATCAAAAAGTAGGAGATGATTTTTGGGAAGAAACACGTGATTTAATGCTTCAACATTTTACTGAAAATCAACTGGTTACAGGAATATGTGAAGCTGTGCAACACGTGGGTGAAAAATTGAAAATTCATTTTCCGTGGAATGACAGAGATTTGAACGAGCTTTCGGATGAAATTACCTATGATTAAATCAACATTTTTGGCCAAGGGGCTTGCAGTATTATTATTGGTGTTTATGCTATGGCCACAAGCTGTAACAGCGCAGTATGCCATTCCCGAAAAGCCAGCCAGCGACCAGAGCCTGGTATTCAATTATTCGCGGCATCCGGTGCTTTCGCCGGGCGAACAACAGGCGCTGAACCGTAAATTGATTGATTATGAGGCTAAAACCTCTACCCAAATCGCCTTAATCATTATAGACTCACTCTATAGCGAAGATCCCAATTATTTGGCTGCGCAATGGGGACACAAATGGGGAATTGGTCAGGGCGAAGCAGATAACGGACTCGTAATGCTGATGAGTAGCGGCGACCGCAAGATTGCGATTCAAAACGGCTATGGCCTGGAAGAATATATGACCGATGCGCAATCGAAACAGGTGATTGATCATTTTATCATTCCTTATTTTCGGCAGACACAATATTATGAAGGGTTTGATCATGGTTTGGATGCTATTTTTCGTGTGCTGGATGGCAAATTTGTAGAAGATGGTAGTGGTTATAATCAAAATGATTCTTTGAGTGGAATTTGGTTGTTTTTGATTTTACTTTTAGGATTGTTTTTGTTGCTTTGGTTGTTACGCAATCGTGGTGGTGGCGACAATAATGGAGATGGATTCGGGCGACCGCGTAGAAGTCCGTTTGGGGATGTAATTTTCACTGATTTTGGTCGCAGTACGTGGACAGGTCGAGGAAGTGGTGGATTCGGCGGTGGATTTGGCTCGGGAGGCGGATTTGGCGGCGGTGGATTCGGTGGATTCGGCGGCGGCGGCTTTGGCGGCGGCGGCGCGAGCGGCGGTTGGTGATTTTGGATTTTGGATGTTGAATGTTGAATTTTGGATTTTGAATGATTTTTTAGGTTGAAATACCTTAATTCCTCTTTCTTCTTTCATCAACTTTATTTGGATTAATTTTTGAACGGCTTTTAACTATAAACTATTTGAAATGAAATATGTATTTTCGGTTTTGTGTGGTTTGCTGTTTATTTTGAGTTCGGCACAAGATAATCGGAGTTTTCAGCAAATTAATGATTCAATTCTGGCAGAGGCGCATCTCATCTACAAGTACGACAAGGCGTTTACCATGGCGATGAACGCAGTGGAAGCGAATAGAAAATTATCCAAAAGCGCCGGAGAAATCCTGGTTATGCCCAAAAATGATACGATATATTCTTTGGTTTTTGATAAAGAAAATCCTAAAGCGATTGTAGCTGAAATGAAATTTAATATCTCGACGGAAGATTCTGCTCTTATGGCTGTTTCTACTCGCGCGGCCAAAGAGGAAGAATTGGTTTATTTGGATTTAAAACATAAAATAATGGCAAATATTCAATCCAAATATAGTGTGGATTACGGTAAGGGAAATGAATATTTGAATCCGATATTTTTTCCATTTACGGAAAAAATTCGTGGTCAGGAAATTCAATTATACAAATTCTATCTCACGACCGAAACTTCTGCCGCCAATACTATTCCCTTTGGGCGTGATTATATGTTTATTGCCAAAGAAGACGGTAGTGTAATATACAATCTGCAATTCAATACCTATATGCCGGTTACGATTTCCCAAGATATGCTGGAAAGTGAAACTGTTGAAATTACCTATCCTGAACGAGAGCATTATATGACGCCAACGGATATATTTTTATTTACCAAATACGGCGCACCCAAAGGAATTTCATTCTTTCGGGTGGTTTCGACCTATTTAGCCAATTCCATTTTTCACTATGATTGGGAAAGAGATACGCTGGATGTCGTGATGCCAGAGGAATAAATTGTTAGTTGTTTGGTTGATTGGTTGATTTATAATTTGTTAATAGTTAATGTGTTATTTGAAATTAAACCTAAAAATTAATGAATTCCATTCAACGAAAGAATGCCGTAGGCACGTCCGATTTCCAGATTAGCATTTCAATGCTAAAAGCGTTTATATGTTGATTTGTTGAGCAATTACACAAAGTTGCACAAAGGAATTTACGGCCTTTGTGAAACTCTGAGTTCCTTTGTGTATCTCTGTGGAATTGGTTGTTTGTTAAATCTTAAATTTTCTTGCGTCTTACGTCATATGTCTGAAGTCTCACGTCTTCTTAAACAACTCTGGCAAGCGATTCAGCAGCACATATTTTTTATACGCCGATTTACCTTCTTCTGCAGGAGTTCCCATATAGAGCCTACCACCTTCTAAAGACTTAGAAACACCAGATTTAGCGCTGATTACCGCTTTATCTCCAATCGTAACACCACTGGTAATTCCGACTTGTCCCCACAAGGTTACTTCATCTCCAATATTGCAACAGCCGGCGATTCCTACTTGTGAAGCGATCAAACACTTTTTGCCAATTATGGTGTCGTGACCGATTTGGATTTGATTGTCCATTTTGGTGCCTTCGCCGATAATAGTAGAGGCTGTTACACCACGATCGATGGTGCAATTGGCACCGATTTCGACATGATTTTCAATCACAATATTTCCGACAGATTCCAGTTTGTCAAAGCCTGTTTCGCGTTTTTTGTAGTAAAAAGCATCGCCGCCCAAGACCGTTCCGGCGTGTATGATGACCTTGTCACCGATTATCGTTCGCTCTCCTATGACCACATTGGGGTGAATGAAACAATTTTTACCTATAATCACATCATGACCGATGTTTACATTGGGTGAAATATGCGTTCCTTCGCCTATGATGGCGTCTGCTGCAATCAAATCACGACTGGGTTTCATGGGCATAAAATGCTGACCGATTTTCACAAAATCCCGAAAAGGGTCATCGCTGATGAGTAATGCTTTATTTTCCGGACAAGGCACATTTTTGTTGATAAGCACCACGGTAGCGGCACTTTGAAGGGCTTTGTCATAATATTTTTCGTGATCTACAAAGACGATGTCGCCCGGTTCGACCCGATGGATTTCGTTGATACCCAATACGGGAAAATCATCGTTGCCTATGTATTCTGCCTGAATTAAATCTGCAATTTGTTTTAAAGTTTGAGGACGGGGAAAACGCATGTAATTTTCTTTATGTAAAGATAGCGAAAATTATGATTTAAAAATTCGTGATATCACTCAAAATTATTTGATTCTATATGCGCTAGGTATTTTGAATGGTGAATTGTGATAAAATATATAAATTGATATGAAAATTTATTTAAGCTTATCCTCTAATTTTTGAATTCGTAAATTTTTTTCTTGGATTAAATCTTTTAACTCAGCTATTCTTTCTCTCAAATCTTGATTTTCTTGTTTGATGGCATCAAACAATTCTTTGCTACCATTATTATGAATAATACCACCTTGGAATGAACTGTTTTCATGTGATGAATTATTTTTAATGGAAATACTTTCGAAAGAAAGTAAATCTATTAAAGAAATTTGATACAAATCAGCAATTTTTTGTAATGTTTCTATTGAGATTTCTGTTTTATCATTCTCCATATTGGAATAGGTTTTTTGGGAAACACCTATTTCTTCTGCCACAACTTCTTGTGAGTATTCTTTGATCATTCTCAATTTCGTACTATTTTTTATACCAAATTAATAAATGTGGATTTAATTTCTCTCATTACCGAAATATAATGATTATTTTCTAAAAACAAACAAAAATTACTAAACAAGAACTGTTTTTTACTAAATACAGAAAATTTTTACTTGACGCTCTATCAATGATTTGCAATCTTTGCTATAGGAAAAATGAATGACGTCAAACCATTAGCCGCTGCTCTGATTTTGGCAACAAAATTAGAACCTAAAAATCATGAGGTAGGTTTTATTAAAGTTTTTGGTGATCAGCGTTATTTTGCCGGAAACAGTTATAGCATAAATAGTGTCGATTAGGCAGATTGTATGTTAATTGATTTTACCGCTAAATGCAAATGTTGGCAGGTAAAATGTTGGTTAACTGATATATTCGGTGAAGAAGGTGGAAATACTATTATTAGAATTTTTCTTAACTGGCTAGAAAGCGTTTTGACTTCTTAATTACAGTATCGCTAAATTTATTTAATTTTATATATTAACTTTCTAACAAGCAAATGATGAAATCAAAAATTCTTTTCGTAGTGGTTATTCTTTTTTTACAGGTTGTAAATCTTTTTTAATTGAAACAGCCCTCAGTCATGTGGGTGCTTTTGATGAAAAAGTGCAATATTCATATTATCAGAAAAATGATAAATCGCTCGTTATAATCCCAAATATACATGTTGCTGTAGAAGAGCAATTCAATGATTTAAAATTTAAAATTGATTCTTTAACGCAACAAGGTTATTTCTTGTATTATGAAGGCGTCAATGTACATATTACAGACACCACTACCATTCTGAAAGCCAATAAAATAACCGGCATCGAAAATACCAAAGGTTTGAAAACACAATTTGATAAAATCATAAAAAATCCCAAAGGCAGAATGCAAAGATTAATTATGCAACCCAAATTTACTTCCTTAGGTGCCACAGAAGAAAATTCTAAAAACATGGATCTGACAATGCGTGAAGTGGTTGATAAATATGAGGAAAAATTTGGTGAAATCATACTTAATGATTGTGACTATGCCTCGTTTAACAATGAAGATATTAAATGCAAAAAAAGTCCTGATGTTCCCAGAGAAAATTCGAAGTATGCTATGACAGAAATAAGAGATCAATATATTGTGAATCAAATTATAAAAGAAGGAAAAGATAAGGTCGTAATGGTTTATGGTAAAGAGCATTACAAGGGAATGCATCCGTTGTTTATTGAAAATGGTTACCAACTTATAGATTCTTTAAAATGAAAATACTTATTTACATAATATTAATAGTTCCATGTTTAGCTTTCGCCCAATAAAGCTTCAAACAAAGCGAACTCCATACCGGGCGTAGAACGGGCTGTAATGGCAGCGGCGCATGTGTGTTTACAACAAGTGACAAAACTGCTGAAATTTTGTAAATCCTTGTGAATTTGATTAAGTATTAAGCAAATTTTAATTGATTTACTTTTTGCTTGAATAAATAAAAATCAAACTTATCAACATCCCTAAAATCCCCAAAAGCATCACACAAGAAAATAGTAAAAGCAGTACTAAATTCGCTTTGGCATAATAGCCAAAACCTTGTATCAAAAGTAGGATTTCGGTAATCATAAAACCTATAAAAAACAACAAAAATCCTATGTGAAAGGTGGGTTTTATTTGTAGTAATTTAATACGTAACATATTCCAAATCAAACCTATGCTTACAATTCCAATCAATACCGCATGCAGAAAAGTGAGAATTAAATATCGCTGACTTACAATAGAAGCAGCAATTTCGGGGACAACCGCCGTACATTGACTGATTGCTTTTATCAAAATAAACAGAATCACCGTATATTGCCCAAATCTTTCCATTGAATTTGCTACGGGTAAACGATATATTGAGTGGGTGATTACCAATAAAACCAAGAACTGCAGCATGGAACCCAAGGCATTTAATCCATAAAAAACCCAAAATTGTTCTATCCAGTAAAACGGTAAAAATGCTGTTAAAATGAGCGAAATATCAAATAATTGAATGAATTTAGGCTTCATTTCACCGTTTTTCAGCAATAAACCCAAAACGGCATAAAACAGCCAACCATTGATTTGGAAATGCAGAAATATCTGAATACAGATATCATACAGCCAATGGGTTTTGCCCAGCATACTGCTCACAGGCCCCATGGCCCAAATGCCCAAGGTTGAAATAAAAAACCAGATTATACTGCGTTTCAACAGAGGATTTCCAGAATTTGTTGCGGGAATTTTTTTGTTTATATGGATTAAAATTACATAGGCCGATAGCACATATAGTGTTGAAAATCCAATACTTATAGCGCCATAACTTTGGTAAATAAACGCAGCAAACATTCCGACAATCGCAAAAATTACGACAAATAAACTCCTGCGTAGAAATGTAGAATTCAGTTGGTATTGAGCAATGATTCCGGCGACGATCATCAAAAAAGCCCAACCCAGCATGGCCGTATGCGAATGCGCATGCAAGAGGTTGGCAAAGGGAATTTTAGACGTAATCCACGGCAAAGCGCGCATCCATACGCCCGTGATCGCAACCGCCAAAAAGCACAAAAAAGCTGTGATAATCAGCCTTTGAGAGCGATTTTTATAACCAGAATTCATCTTGTGTTCTTTCACAAAAATCACCCTCATTATGATGCTGCTCAATAAGCTTCAGTTCGTCTTTTGTCGCTGCCAGTTGAATATCCTGAAACAAATCACGCTCTTCAAAACGAATATGATTTTTCAGGTTTTCGGCAAAAATTTCCAGTTCATGAAAATTACTTGCCGATAACGAATCGTTTAATAGCGTAACATGCTCATTCAATGCACGTTGCACCTTTTCATTCTCATTTCCCAAAATCGGAAACATCCATTTTTCTTCGATTTCAAAATGTGGAAGTAAATATTCATTTCTGAACCAGTGTACATAATCAATAATGCGTTGAGGTTCAACATTTTTCTCGATTCCTTTATTGATTTTCCAGGACAAAAGCAAGGCGTGATGATGGTCACGACTTACGCCCTGCATTTCAATGGCACGTTTGATGGGTTTGTGCTGCATGGTGTTACAATTCGGTGACTTTTTCTACGCGTGATAATTGATCACCTTTAGAAAGCGTGAGTCGTACAATACTGTCTTTCAAGGCTTTCAAATCATGCGGAATCTTTGCTGAAAGCGTAAGCAAATCTCCTTTTTTGAGATTTAAAACTTCATTATTTACCCCGAAATCAATTTCCCCTTCAAAGAGTTCGACCACAATCGGGAAAGGTGCGGTGTGCTCTTTCATGATTTGTCCTTCGCGAAACGTAATGCGAATTTCTTTGGTAAACTCGGTATCCAGCAAGAGTTGAACATGCGGTTTATCTTGGTTGAATGTGAGGTTGTCGGTAAGTGATGCAGTCATTTTTTTAATATTTTGAATTTTTACTTTTTACTTTCATTCATCTTAAGTCTTAATTCTATCTTCTTAAGTCTTACGTCTCATTTTCCCGAATGTAATCGATTTTATAATTGAACATTTGGGCCATTTTGGCGGCGCGCCACTTGGCTTCTTCGGCGATATCGCCTTTGAATTGTTCGTCCATATTTTGGTTGAACAGCATTACCCAACGGTCAAAATGTAATTTTTCTACTGGTAATCGAGCGTGTGGCGCAAACGGACTGCCGTAATACGAGTGATTGTCCAGCAAAACGGTTTCCCAGAATTTATACATTTTTTCCAGGTGTTCGGGCCAGCGTCCATTGAGTTTTTCATTAAAAATCGGACCAATCAAATCGTCTTTCTGCACCCTTCCGTAGAACGAATCGACCATTTGTTTTATATCGTTTATATTTTGAATATCCTGCATGATTCGAGATTAATTCACAAAAATAGCACAATTAAGATGCCTTTTTTATGATTTGAATCAAATTTAAAGAGATTTGGATGACGAAATGGACTTAAAAACTAAAGCATGAATACGACAAAAACCAAAATCAAATCCATTGCCTGGGATATATTAACAGATATTACCTGGGCGAATATTTCTAAAACTTATTTTGGTCGTTCACGCGGCTGGATTTACCAAAAAATGAATGGAATCGACGGAAACGGAAACCAAACAGAATTCTCTGATTATGAGAAAATTACGTTAAAACTGCTTTATATGATCTATCCGAATGAATTCGTAAATGTGCGGACGATATTTAATTTTACGGAAACCGCTCATAAATTTCTTTGCGATGCAGAAATCTCATGAGTATAACCACCTCGCCATCATAAATGAAACCTAATCTATAATCACCTGTTTTCCAGCGATAAGCGTTATCATTTGCTTTAATTTTCTTAATATTTGTCAGCTCCAAGAGATTTTCTGCATTCTTTACTTTCGAAATGAATGTTTTTATTTTATCATATAGTTCCTTATTCTTAAGTTTTAAAATATCCTTTTTAAATTTCTCGTCATAACCAATCTTCATATCAAGAGTTCAAAATCTTAAAAATTTCTTCCTCACTTACAGTTGTTCCATCGCTTTCCTGCATCAAAAGCCATAAGCCTAAATCTTCTTTTTCTTCATCCGTCATCATTTCAGCTTTATTCTTTTGTTTTTCTTCAACATACAAGCGTATAGCCTTCTCCATCAATGCCTTAACACTTATTTTTTCAAAAACTGAAATAACTTTCAATTTGGTCAAAGTCAAATCATCTATGTCAACTTGTTTTCGCATAACTTAAATTTTTACAAATATACGCTATACGTATGATATGTATAATAGGTATATTTGAACCTTCGTAAAAATAGAATAGCATCAACAAGAACAACAAACAAACGGAATTCTCTGATTCTGAAAAAATTACGTTAAAAACTGCTTTATATGATCTATCCGAAAGAATTAAAAAATGTGCGGATGAGATTTAATTCCAGGTGACATTTAAATCCCGGAATTCCTGTTTGGATCGGGTATTGTACCAAGTTTTATTACTTTCATGCTTATTACTCGCTCCAAAACTAAACATCTTTATTACCTTAGGTTCTTTTTCAATATTTTTAAATACCATGACTACTTTAAGCGGAACGTTTTTGAATAAATCTCTATTAGTTGGAGTAGATTTAAAAGAATCAAATTTATATTCATTTCCTTCAGTATCAATTATTTTTGCTGCTGTTGAACCTGTTTCAGAATTTGTATTTTCTTGAACAGCTTCAAACAACATTTCAATACTTATGGTTTTTTCCTGTTTATTACCGGTTACTTTCGTAATTTTATAATTCACACCGTCTTTTTCAACTTCTAAAATCGGTTTCTGAATATCCAAAACGCCTTTCAAATATTTATTATAAGATTTCACCTCTTCTAAATCTGCTTTGAACTGATTTACAGACGATTTAAGGCTTGTAAGTTCTTGATTCAGTTGAGCCATTTGAGTTTCTAACTCTTTGCTTGAAGTTTGCGCAAAAAGTGTAAATAGCATGAAAACTGCGGATAAGGATAGAATTTTCTTCATGATTTAAATTTTTTACCAAGATAAGCAATAATTACTTAATTATGTTAAATTAACATAACTAATCGGTTAATTATTGTTTCATTTTGAATTTTGCGAACAGTACATTGGTTACGGATAATCATTAACTCTTAACTATTAACTAAATTCACCCAAGCAATTCAAAATCAATCTGTTTCTTCTCCAAATCAACGCCTGTAAGTTTCACGCGAACCTTATCGCCAAGCTGATAAATTTTCTTGGTGCGCTGCCCTACAATCGCATAATTTTTTTGGTCAAAAACATAATGATCGTCACGAATATTACGCAATTTCACCAAACCTTCTGCCCGAGATTCGGGTAATTCTACATAAATTCCCCAATCGGTAACCCCCGAAATCACACCATAAAACTCCTCGCCTACCTGTTCTTCCAAAAACTTGACTTGCATGTATTTGGTACTATCGCGTTCGGCATCGGCAGCCAATCGTTCGCGTTGTGAGCTGTGTTCACAATCTTCTTCATACGGCTCGGGATTGGGCGATTTTCCGCCATCCAGATAATGTTGTAACAAGCGATGCGCCATCACATCGGGATAACGACGAATGGGCGAGGTAAAATGCGTATAATATTCAAATGCCAACCCATAATGGCCGATATTTTCGGTAGAATAAATCGCTTTGGACATGGAACGCATCGCCAAAGTTTCGACCATATTTTCTTCGCCTTTTCCTTTCACATCTTTCAATAATTTATTAAGTGAACTTGTGGTTTCACGGCGATTTCCCAAGCTTAAATCATAGCCAAATGTTTTGATAAACTGTTTGAGGCTCAATAATTTATCAGGATCCGGATCATCGTGAATACGGTAGATAAATGTGCGTCCGGTTTCTTCGCCATTTTTCTTCAAACTCACAAATTCAGACACTTTTCGGTTGGCTAATAGCATAAATTCTTCAATTAATTTATTGGCGTCCTTACTTTCTTTGAAATAAACGCCCAACGGATCGCCTTTTTCATCCAAATGAAATTTCACTTCGATTTTATCAAACGCAATTGCCCCTTTTTGCAGTCTGCGGTTACGCATAATTTTGGCCAAACGGTCCAGTGTAAGAATTTCTTCCTTCAAATCACCTTCCTTTCCTTCAATGATTTCCTGCGCTTCTTCGTACGCAAATCTACGGTCAGAAAGCGTTACAGTACGGCCAAACCAGCTGTTCAAGACTTGTGCATTATCATCCATTTCAAATACCGCAGAAAAGGTGTATTTTTCTTCATTTGGACGTAATGAACAGGCTTGATTACTCAAAATTTCGGGTAACATCGGAACTACTCTATCTACCAAATACACCGAAGTAGCCCGATTATAGGCTTCTTGATCCAGTAAAGTTCCGGGTTGCACATAATGCGAAACATCGGCAATGTGAACCCCAATTTCCCAATTTCCATTTTCGAGTTTACGAACCGAAAGTGCGTCATCAAAATCCTTGGCATCCGCCGGATCTATGGTAAATGTGGTTACATTGCGCATATCTCTTCTGCGCTTGATTTCTTCTGGATCTATTTGGGTATTAATCTGCGCTGCCTCCTCCTCTACCTCATCTGGAAAAGCTGCTGGCAATCCGTATTCTGCAAGAATCGCGTGAATTTCTACTTCGTGGTCTCCAGGAGTTCCCAGAATTTCTACGATGGTTCCAAAAGGTGAATCTGCGCCTTCTGGCCAATCTACAACTTTGGCCACCACTTTTTGTCCGTTTTGCGCCTGTCCCAACTCTTCTTTGGGAATATAAATATCTACATGCAAAGAGGTTTGATCTACATTTACAAATCCGTATTTGCCGTTTCCAACTATTTCTAAAACGCCTACATATCGAGTTCGATTGCGTTGAATTACTTCTAAAATACTACCTTCGGCTCTTTTTCCTTTATTATCGTGGAGAATGAGCTGCACCAAATCGTTTTGCAGGGCATTTTTGGATTGACCTTTTGGAATATAAATATCTTGTTCAATGCCATCCACAGAAACGTAAGCGGCTCCAGAAGTGGTAAAATCAATAACGCCTATTGCAGTATTATTTTCTATATTGAGTTTGAATTTACCCGGAGATTCCTCTATGAGTTGATGTTTGGCGGCAAGTTTGGAAAGTACTTTTATTAAATGTTCTTTTTGTCTTGGATTTCTGAATTGTAATCCAGAAGCCAATTGCTTGTAATTCATTTGTTTATTGGGATATTTGAGCATATAACGCAGTATTTTATGCGCAGTTTGTCTATATCCGTTTTCCTTATCAGAATTTTTATGCTTTTGTTTGTTTTTTGCCATTTGAAAATTTTTATTGCGTGCATAAAGCACAGGAAAGTCTAGCAAAGCTTGTGCTAAATGTTAAAACAGTTTCAAATTTAGTCTTTGTAAACTACAAATTTGAATTTTCTTTCAATTAATTTAGAAATTCTTGGGTCCTAAAAACCGGTAATTCTGAATGTGCGAAATCATTTGGATTTCGAGTGATAATAAAATTGCACTTAACCGAAACCGCTAAATAATATTGAATTTATGAATTGAGAAAATTTAGTATAATCTATATACGTATAATTTTTATCAAAACGGATGTTTTTACTTAAAAATTAAAACACTAAAAACTTTTAGCATGAAATTTTATCTACCCGGCGTTGGTGTCTTCCACCTTCAAAGTCTGCCTGTAGAAAGGCTTCTGTGATTTTCAAACCTTCTTCATCGCTTATAAATCGAGCCGGAAGCACCAAAATATTGGCATTGTTGTGTTGACGTCCCAATTCTGCGAGTTCGGGAGTCCAGGCCATTGCGGCACGAATTCCGGCGTATTTATTGGCGGTCATAGCTACGCCATTTCCGCTTCCGCAGAGTAAAATTCCTAGTTCGGCATCTCCTTTGAGAACCGCTTTGGCGGTGGGATGTGCAAAATCTGGGTAATCAACACTGTCTGTTGAAAAGGTTCCAAAGTCTTCAAACTCAATCTTTTTTTCTGTTAATAAACCTTTAATTTTCTCTTTTAATTCAAATCCGGCGTGATCTGCTCCGATGGCTATTTTCATATTTTTATAGTTTTCAACAAGCTTAAATGTTAAATTATTGTAAAATCCTGAATGTCAATTCGTACTTAATGTAAACAAATTGTTAATAGTCTATCATCTAAAGTTTAAAACTTCTAAGAGATTTTCCTTGATTTATTCAGAAATTATTTCAATGACAAATTTAATCAAATCTTTCCAAATTTATTTTTGGATTTTTTACGGCAACTTATCCACCAGTTATCGGTGTAAATTCATTGTTAAGTTATGCATAATTAACATATTTTCATCCCTCTGTTGATTTCTTGATAAGTCCGTAATCTATTTAATCATAATAAATTACGAAATAATTAAATGTTGATAAAGTTCTGTCCAAATTAAATGAAGGTTATTTATTCACAAATCAACAAAGCATTATCATCAGCATTTATTTTTTTTAAATTTTTAAAAATTAAATATATCTATAATATTTTGTTGGTAATAACTTGATTCAAAATTTGATGTTGAATCTAATGTGGTATGCTTATATTTGTTGCTTTACAAAATTAAATTTATGAAAAAATTAGACCAATTTAATTTTAAGGGCAAAAAAGTTTTGATACGAGTAGATTTCAATGTTCCGCAGGATAATGCTTTGCGTGTAACCGATAAAACTCGAATTCAAGCTGCAAAACCTACTATTATGAAGGTTTTGGAAGATGGTGGTTCTGTAATTTTATTAACTCATTTGGGTCGCCCAAAAGGGAATAAGAGTGATGAGCTATCGCTGCGGCATATTGCAGGAACGGTGTCTGATGTTTTGGGAATCGTGGTAGATGTGGCTACTGATGTGGTGGGAGAAGATGCCAAGGCCAAGGCTGCTGCTTTGAGTCCTGGCAATGTGTTGATGTTGGAGAATATGAGATTCAGAGAAGAAGAAGAGAAAGGCAGTAAAGATTTTGCAGAGCAATTGGCTGCTTTGGGTGATTATTATATCAACGATGCCTTTGGTACAGCGCATCGTGAGCATGCTTCTACAGCTGTGATTGCACAATTTTTTGACCAAGATCACAAGGCTTTTGGTTATTTGATGGACAAGGAATTGGCTGCTATAGACAAAGTTTTACATTCGGGTGAAAAACCGGTTTTAGCTATTTTGGGTGGTGCCAAAGTTTCGTCAAAAATTACCATTATTGATAATATTTTACCTGCTATTGATAAGTTGATTATTGGCGGAGGGATGACTTATACCTTTATCAAAGCACAAGGCGGCGAGGTGGGTGATTCTATATGTGAAGAGGATAAGCTGGATTTGGCATTGAAAATTTTGGAAGAGGCCAAGCGACAGAATGTTGAAGTTTATTTGCCTACAGATGTAATTGCAGCAGACGACTTTAACAATGGTGCAAAAACGCAGATTGTTCCTGTGGACAAGATTCCCGAGGGATGGCAGGGGCTTGATATAGGACCTGATTCGATTCAAAAATTTCAACAAGTGATTTCTACCGCCAATACGATTTTATGGAATGGTCCTGTAGGTGTTTTTGAGTTTGAAAATTTTTCTAAAGGTACCAAAGCTATGGGTGATGCTATAGATGAAGTTACCAAAAAAGGAGCTTTCTCACTTGTTGGCGGTGGCGATAGTGTTGCTGCAGTAAAACAGTTTGGGTATGAGGATAAGGTGAGTTATGTATCTACGGGCGGCGGAGCTATGCTGGAGAGTCTGGAAGGAGTGAAGTTGCCTGGAGTTGCTGCCATGGAAAAAAGTTAATTATTCGATGGTATCGTTTTTATAGTTCATTTTTTTTAGAATTTTTTATTATTAAAAATAAGGATTTAAATAAAAATAAATTTAGGAGGTTAGTTTTTATAGGTTTCTACCACTAAATGATGAGTGCCGCGATGAGCGGCACTTTGTTTTACAGTAATTTCAAATTTGAAATCAGAAAGTCTATCACATGCATTCGGCAAAGAAAGCTTCGGTTTCTTCGTCGGACATGTTTTGAATGGCTTTTTGGGCTTGTTGCATAGAGCTGTAGTTTTGCATAGCTTTTTGGAGGCCACAATTACAAATTTCTTCGATATTAGGAATGTTTTCTGCCATTTGCATACAATCGTTTCGGTATTGGTTTTGGTCGGCGGTGGACCATTCTTTGGCGCAAGAGGTGAGTGCAAATAAGGCTATAAAGGGGATAAATTTTTTCATTGAAACTATTTTGAAGTAAAAATAAGGAATTGATTTGATAAATTGAAAAGCTTAATTTATCAATTTATTATAAAATGAAAATTAAAAGTTGATTTATCCATAATTTTTAATAAATTTACTTGATTTTAACACAAAAAATTTGGTTTTAGATTTTAAATTTTTGTTTTCATAAACCAATAAAAAATGTGTTATGAAAAATGTTTTATTTGTATTAGATATGTTGCTTATGGGTTCTTTTGGATATTCTCAGTCTAGTTGTTTTTGTGGAAATCCTGAACGAAATGGTTGTACGGCCAATTGTGGTGCTGGAAGAATGGCAGGTTGTGAGGGTTACGGAGGAGCTTGCAGTTGTAATTGCCTTCCTGTTCTAGATTTGACTCCTGCGCCAAAAGATCCAGGAACATTCACATTGAGAAATCTGAATATTGAAGTTAAAGAGTGTAAATTCATCAATCCAAAGTTGCTCGCGAATGCGTATAAAATCGAGGCAAATAGAATTAATCATAGGGATTATTTTACTTTGTTACAACTATTTAGAGATAAAAGACTAGAGGTAATAAACTAAAATTATGTTTGGGCGAATTATATTTTTTTTAATTTTTAGTTTAGGGCATTTAAATGTTTTAAGTCAAGAAAATATTGTATATGAAGTGAATTATATTAATTATTTTGAAATTGATAATGAAAAATTCAATTCATATTTTCAATTTACTGATGAAGAAATAAAAGAAAGAAATCGTGATGTTTTCACTTCATTAAAAGAATATGTATTGTTTTTTGATCATGAACAGTCAGAATTTAACTATAATGCTAAATTGAATAATTCACAGACAACAAATGACAGAATTAGACAAAACGGCAACGAAGTTGTTTTTCATAACAACTCGGGTTTGATTTTATATCGAAATTTAGTTGAAAATTTTGCTTTGATTCCTCAAGAAAATAACATCTTTGTTCAAGATTCGTTAATTCCATTTCATTGGAATACATATTTTGAAGACGAAAAAGAAATTTTAGGCTACAAAGTAAAAAAAGCTACTACAAAAGGCTTAGAACCTAATACTAACGTAATAGCTTGGTACACAGTGGATTTACAAGTACAACATGGGCCGTTTTATTATTGGGGTCTTCCAGGTTTGATATTAAAAATTGATGTATTTGTAAATGATAATAATGGAATTGGAAGTTTTATAAATTCATATCATTATGAAGCCACATCATTAAAAAAACCGAAAAAAAACTACAAGTTTCAAACAACGGAAAATGCTAAAATATTGAATCAAAAAGAGTATGATGAAAAACAGGAAGCACATTTTAAAAAACAACGCAAATTTGAATCACAAGGTGTAGATAAACGAGAATGATAAAATTGAAACAAAATCAAGTTTTTTCCACCCATTCCATCCTTATTAACACTCCTTAACCCATTTCTTGGAACATAATTTGTCATTAAGCCATATAATTCACGAAATTTACACGCTTAATCTATAATCTATGTCCATTACTTCTGTAGAACTGCAGGAACTCAACGATATCATCAATCACGAAAGCCAATCGGTGCAGCGGCTTTCAAACGAAATGTCACGCGTCATCATTGGTCAGGACAAAATGATCGAATCTTTGCTGATCGGCCTTCTTAGCAACGGTCATATCCTGCTCGAGGGCGTTCCCGGGCTTGCCAAAACCCTGGCCATCAAAACGCTTTCAGATGCCGTTCATGCCGATTTTTCGCGCATACAATTCACACCCGATCTCTTGCCCGCAGATGTGGTGGGAACCCTCATCTACAATATTAAAGAAAATGATTTCACCATCAAAAAAGGACCGATTTTCGCCCATTTTGTCCTCGCAGACGAAATCAACCGCGCCCCTGCCAAAGTGCAATCAGCTCTGCTAGAAGCCATGCAAGAGCGCCAAGTTACCATCGGCGACGAAACATTTTATCTCGATGAACCCTTTTTGGTCATGGCTACCCAAAACCCAGTAGAACAAGAAGGTACCTATCCCCTACCAGAAGCCCAGGTCGATCGTTTTATGCTCAAAACCGTGATTACCTATCCCGACTACGAAGCCGAACGCCAAATCATGCGCCACAATATCAATCAATCGTTTCCGCAAATCAATCCCGTGATGCATACCAACGAAATTCTACACCTGCGCCAAGTGGTAAAGAAAATCTATATGGACGAAAAAATCGAACAATATATTCTCGATATTTCGGCTGCAACGCGTTATCCACAAGATTTTCAATTACCTGATTTGCAGCCATATATACGGTTTGGAACATCACCAAGAGGTAGTATCAACTTGGCCAAAGCCGCAAGAGTTCATGCCTTTTTGCGCAAACGCGCTTTTGTGATTCCAGAAGATGTGCGCGCCATGGTAAAAGATGTTTTGCGCCACCGTATCGGCATCACCTACGAAGCCGAAGCCGAAAACATAGATGCCGACAAAATCATTGATAGAATTGTGAACAAAATTCCACTTCCATAATGTTTTGATTATCAATATATAATAAGTTTTTTTTTAAATTAAATAATTTGCTGGACAATCAAAATATAATTTTCATATTGGTGATGCTATTTGCACTCACCATCATTTGGATTTTGATGAAAAGAAAAACAATCTTTGGCCAAAATACCGAAGATGTAAATGAAAAACAAGCTGAAAGAAATTTAAGAAAAAATAATATTAATTCAACGGAAAATGAGCAGCAAGTCAGGGATTTAATAAAAAAAGTAAGACAAATCGAAATCAAAACCAAAAGTCTTACCAACAATCTTTTTATGGGAGAATATCAAAGTTCTTTCAAAGGTCGAGGAATGATGTTTTCTGAGGTCAGGCCTTATCAATACGGGGATGATGTACGCAATATCGATTGGAACAAAACCGCTCAATTCAATGAACCTTTTGTCAAAGTTTTTGAAGAAGAACGGGAATTGACGCTGATGCTCATGGTCGATATCAGTGCATCGCAAAATTTTGGAACGCGCAAACAGCTTAAGAAACAAACAGTTGCAGAGATTTGTGCCACATTGGCTTTCTCGGCCATGGCCAATAATGACAAAGTGGGACTCCTACTCTACTCGGACCAGGTCGAATTATATATTCCGCCCTCCAAAGGCCGTTTCCAAGTTTTGAAAATCATTAGAGAACTAATTGAATTTAAACCAAAACACAACAAAACTGACCTTTCTGTGGCCTTGGATTTTCTTTTGCAAACACAAAAAAGACGAAGTATCACCTTTATTTTGTCTGATTTTTCTGATACAAATTACGAAAAATCCATACGTATTGCAGCACGTAAACATGAAATTACAGGAATTCGAGTGTATGACGAAAAAGAAGAAATATTGCCCAATATTGGCTTGGTAAATATGATGGACAACGAAACAGGAGAAATGCGAATGATCAATACTTCTTCTCACGAAGTTCGAAAGAATTATGAATTGTATTATCGCCGAATCAGCGAAAGTTTCAGAGATATATTTACCAAATCAGGTGCAGCTACCATCGAAATTAAAACCGATGGTGATTATATCAAAGCATTGTTGAACTATTTTAAAAGTCATCATGCGGCATAGGAGTTCATCCCAAAAGATACGGGACAGGAAGTTTGAAGTTTGGAGTGTAGCATTAGAAGCGATTGTATTTCAATCATTTACAAGAATGATTGGATTGGGTTTTATGCTATTTTTGTTACTGAATTTTAGTATTCTTAATGCACAAATTCAAACTAAATTGGATCCGCAAGTTATTCTCATAGGTGATTCTGCTTCCTTGCAAATCACTGTCAACCTGAATGTTGATGATTTGGTAGATCTGCCATTGCCTGGCGATTCACTCAACAATTATATAGAAATCACAGCCGTCAAAACAGATACCTTGTTCTTGGGAAATGAACTTAAAATTATTCGAAATTTTACACTTACAGGCTTCGAAGCTGGAAGATTTCTTATCAATTCCTTACCGGTATCCATCAACGGAAAAATATATCAATCGGCTGCTCTACAATTAGAAATTCAAGATATACAAGTTGGGGAAGATCTCACACAAATGTATCCTATAAAACCTATTATGACAGAGGAAATCAGCTTATGGGAAAAATATAAGAAATATGTGTGGTATTTTGCGCTTGGATTGTTGCTTGCATTGCTGGTTTTGCTGTTGATTTGGCTTTATTTCAAAGAAAAAAAGAAAAATAAATACATAAGTTCACCCTTGCTTCCACCTTACGAAGAAGCTATTGCCAACTTGAAAAAACTTGACGAAGCCGGGTTTATTCAACAACAGAAATATTATGAATTCTATTCAGATTTGAGCCAAATTCTTAGAAGATATTTTACAAGGAGGTTTGATTTTCCTGCCAATGCGCTTTTGAGCTCTGATTTACCGAAATTTATGTACAATAAAGAATTCATTACCGACAATGAAAGAGATGAATTAGAAATTTTTCTGAAAGAAACTGATTTAGTGAAATTTGCCCGAAATATTCCTGATGAAGAAAAACATCATCAATACCGCAAATGGACAGAAGACTTGATATATAGAACACGACCCGTTTTTGAAGAAAATCTGGCAGATGACGGATTTGCTGAAAGTGAAAAGGAGAAAATTAGAAAAATTGACAACAGATGATATCCAATTTTGAATTTTCAGACCCATGGTTTTTGTTGTTGCTACTTGTGATTCCAGCATTGATTATCTGGCATTTGGCATTCAGAAATCTTGTTGCAGTTCCTATGAAAATCCCTAGTATCAAAGCTTTTGATAAAACAACAGCTTGGTACAAATATATTTCTACATTTCTTTTTATCCTGCGACTTATCGCTATCAGCCTTTTGATTATTGCTTTGGCACGGCCGCGTAAAGTGGATGTGAGTACTCGAGTACAATCAGACAAAGGTGTAGATATCATGATGGTAGTTGATGTGTCGCTCAGTATGCTGGCAAGAGACCTCAAACCTACACGTCTTGCTGCATTACAAGAGGTAGCAGAAGAGTTTGTAACCCAAAGGCGTACCGACCGTATCGGCCTTATCGAATATTCTGGAGAAGCCATTACCAAAGTTCCGCTTACTACTGATAGAGCGGTGGTAATTGATGCCGTACGCAACTTGCAAATGGATGAATTAGAGGCTGGAACAGCTATTGGAATTGGGGTGGCAACTGCGGTGAATCATTTACAGCATAGTAAGGCAGAAAGTAAGGTCATTTTGCTGATTTCAGACGGGGGTGAAAGCCCTGTAGATTACACCAATCACAAAATTTACATCAGTCCAGAAAATGCTGCAGATATCGCTAAGGACCGTGAAATCAAAATTTATGCAATAGGTATCGGAACTACAGGAATTATTCCACTACCAAGAGGTTATGAGCATTATCCTCAAAGTGCTTTTCAATTAGATGAAAACCTAATGAAACATATTGCGCAAACTACAAATGGTCGCTACTTTAGAGCAACTGATAATCAGAAATTGGAAGAAATATATAATGAAATAAATCAATTGGAAAAAACCGAAATCAGCGAAATCAAATATTATAATTATACCGAATATTTCAGAAAATATATATTCTGGGCATTGGCATTTATTTGCATTGAAATAATTTGTAAAACACTAATTTTCAGACAATTAACTTGATGATTTTTTGGGATAAACCTTATTATTTTTTTGTTTTATTACTAGCTGCTTTGCTGGCTTATCTCTTTTGGAATTTACATCATTGGAGACAAAAAGCAAGGTATAATTTTGCAGATACGCATTTGCAACAAGATGTTTTTAGAAGCAAAATGTCTAATTGGATCAACGCAAAAGTGATTTATTTGATGATTTCACTTTTGTTTATTGTATTAACACTTATGGGACCGCTTTGGGGAGAAGAAGAACAAAAATTAAAACGAGAAGGTATTGATATTATCTTTGCACTAGATCTTTCCAACAGTATGAACGCTCAAGATATAGCTCCCAGCCGACTCGAAAAGTCGAAATTTTTTATATCAGATTATCTCAATCGGTTGGGCGGTGATAGAGTAGGACTTGTCGTGTTTGCAGGCGATGCGTATGCGGTTTCACCACTTACTGCAGATTATGCCGCTCTGGTTTCATTTATTGAAAATTTAGATACCCATTTACTCTGGGATCAGGGAACTAATTTTGCTGCTGCTTTGCGTAGGTGCAGCGAAGTTTTGGGTGATGTACCAGATACAAGCAAAGCGGTGATATTGATCTCTGATGGTGAAGATCATGAAAAAGGCCTGGATGATGCCATAGAATTACTCAGAAAACAACGAATTGAAGTATTTGCTGTAGGTGTAGGCAAGGATGTTCCGGTTCCCATTCCTATGGATACCGCAGATGGCTGGGACGATGGTTACAAAACAGATGATAATGGAAGTACGGTTTTAACATCTTTTCATGGACAAACACTGCGTAGTATTGCAGACCGAACCAATGGAAAATATATACAACTGGAACGGATTGAAGACGGTATCAACAGCTTGAAAGACGGAATTGATGCACTTGAAAAAAAATCACAGACAGAAATATCAACCTACAACAAAAAACAACAATTTCAATGGTTTTTACTACCTGCGCTTTTGTTTTTTCTTATGTATTCTTTAACACCTGAAAATAAGAAAATTAAACAATAATTCTTTATTTTTGACACGAAAATGATGAGCAGAATTTTTATACGTCGCAGGCTTTTTATAACGCTCTTTTTGTATTTGGGATTGTCATGGATTGACGCACAATCACTAGAAGAGAAGCAAACGATTGTGAATGGAAATCAATTTTATCTGAATCAGGAATTCGATAAAGCAAGAGTGGAATATAGTAAAGTATTGGCGCAAACCCCCTCTCATCTCAAAGCAAATTATAACTTAGGAAATACCTTTTACCAGCTCAAAGATTATAAAAAATCGCTTTTACACTACCAAAAAGCTGCAGAAATGGCAATCGACAATATAGACAAAGCCGCAGCATTTCATAACCTTGGAAATTCTTATATGCATTTGCAGCAATTTGATAAGGCTGTAGAGGCTTATAAAAATGCCTTAAGAAAAAACCCGAAAGACGACGAAACACGCTACAATTTTGCATTGGCAAAGAAATTGCTTAATAATCAGCAACAAAAACAACAGAATCAAACCGATTTACC
Organism: Flavobacteriaceae bacterium; assembly: GCA_030538275.1. Lineage (GTDB taxonomy): Bacteria > Bacteroidota > Bacteroidia > Flavobacteriales > Weeksellaceae > Profundicola. Next base: position 23,006 of record JAUNUH010000008.1, read on the forward strand.
TCAACCCTCTGTATATGCCAAAGAACAAAAAGCCATTGCAGACAGTCTTTCGGAAAAGGCTATGTTCACAGATGCGCTCCAGATTATGAATCAAGCACTAGATAAAGACTCAACCGTAATTCATTTTCAAAGTTTTATTGAAAAACTTAATCAAATCGTTATACTAGATACAATTCAATGGAAATGAGAGGCTTGGTTTTTTTCTTATTCGTTAATTTATTTAGCGTTATAAACGCTCAATCTGCCGATGATTACTTCAATTCATCTGCATACGAATATCTTCAAAATAACCACCAAACTGCTCTTGAATTTATAAATAAAGGTATTGACGAGTATCCAGGAAATAAAAAATTACAAGAACTGAAAAAAAGAATAGAGGAGGAGCAGGAACAAAATCAACAAGGCGAAGGAAATAAGCAAAACACCCCAAATGATGGCCAAGACCAAAAACAGGATCCCAGCCAAAACAATCAGAATGCTGGTCAACAAGATGGACGAAATGAAGGAGAGCAGGGGAGTGGAAGCAGCGATCAAGACCCATTAAACGCTACTGGAAGCGAAGAAAGCAACCACAACCGCGATCAAGGAGCAAGATTAAAACAACACAGATACGACAATATATTAAAAGCACTCGAGCAACAAGAACAAAATACGCAACGCCGATTGATGATGGGTAAATCTAAATCAAAGCTGGGCAGAAAGCAAAAAGATTGGTAGGTTGAAAAAGAAAAAACTCATATTTTGGTTGTTATTTGTAGGTGCTTGGGTATCTGCACAGGTATCCTTTACGGCTGTTCCAGATAAATCCAGCGCCAAAATAGGAGAAAGAATTCAACTCAGTTTTATTCTTACAACAACAAATAATGTCGATATATCGCAAATTACCTTTCCCGGATTTTCTGGATTTCAGATGTTGGGCAGGAATTCAAGTGAAAGTATTCGAGAAATAAATGGTAAAATTACGCGCCATTATATGGAAACCGTAGTGCTCATGCCACAACACCACGGTAGAATCACTGTACAGCCAGCCAGCGTCTCTGTGAATGGAAAAAGATATTATACAAACCCTGTCAATTTCAATATTCAAAAAGCAGATACAAAAAAGCAATCCAGCGATGAAACCATGGTATTCATGGATATCTCATTGGCCAAGGATAGGGTATTTCCCAATCAAACTGTGAACGCAGAAGTGAGATTATTTGCACGAACATTTGATGCATTGAGAAGACGTTCTGAAATAGAAGTTCCCGGAATGTCTGATTTTCAAGTAGTTCAAATTTCAAAAAATACCGAAAGAGATTTTGAACAAGTCGTAATCAATCGTGAAGTTTTTATTTCTGAAAAAATTGCTGAGTTTCAATTAACACCCAAATCCACAGGGGATTTAGTAATCCCCCCCTTTAAGCTGAGAGTAGCTGTTCCACTGGATTTTTTTGAAGAAAAAATTATTGCCGTAAGTACAGATACCAAAATCTTGAAGGTTATTGATTTTCCCGATAATGCTCCTAGAACCTTTACAGGAGCTGTGGGCGATTTCAAGTTCAACACCAATCTCGATAAAAAAACGCTTGGGGTAAATGAATCGCTGGATTTTGAAATCGAATTAACAGGTGAAGGCAATTTTTCAAGTATTAATTTACCCAAAATTCAAGTTCCAAAAGAAATAGAACTATACCCTCCCAAAACACGAAATGCCTTTCAAGCTACATCTAGCGGTGAAAAAGGAAAAATTGTAAATAAATACGTCATGGTTCCGCAATATGGAGGTGAATTCGAAATTCCTTCAATTGAATTTTCTTTCTTTAACCCAAAAACAGAAAATTTCCAGACCATCCAATCCAAATCGGCCAAAATATTGGTTTTAGGCGATACAAGAGCCGATATTACCGCCAATGAAATCGAAGCAAAATCCGATAGTACTGCAAAAAACAGCATTCAGAAAACCATAGATTTAATTCCAGATATTCCCAAAGAAATAACAAGTATTTTCAAAAAAGAAGAAGCAGTAAAAGAAAAATTGGCAGAATCAAACGAGAAAGGAACTCCATGGTGGTATCTTTTGGCTATTATACCGTTGGCAGTTTTGAGTTATTGGTTCTTCTCCCAACGCAAAAAATCCCAAAAAGTATTAGGACGTGACCCCAACCATATAACGCAAGTATTTGATTATAAACCTATTATTAGACATGATCTTACAGAGTTGAAAAACATGATTCAACTAAATAACCGGGATGAATTCTTGAATAGAAGCCAAAAATTGCTTAATAATGCCGTTGTTTTTGTGAATAAGGAACAACGACATTACGAAGTTATAGAAGCCAGAAAAATACTCTCTGTCAAAAAATCTGATGGCTTTGCCGATCGCTGGGAAAGATTGTACAACCGCATCCAACTTCAAAAATATGCTAATACAAATGAGGAAACGGAACTCACCGATTTGTACCAATCATTACAGCAGTTGATTAAGGAATTATTAAAATAGAGGTTGGTGTAGCTTTATTAATTACATTATTCTTAATTTTGCCTCGAAATTATGAAAATATATGAAATATGCATTTCTTGTGAGTTTGTTGGGAAATTTAGCATCCTCTCCTTCTTGGCAGCTCAATTTTGATTTTGAACAAATTTTATCGGCATTTCTCGTGCTGTTTGCTATTATAGATATTATAGGCAGCGTTCCTTTAATTGTAAGTTTGCATCAAAAATCTGGCGAAATTCAGGCTGCAAAAGCCTCTATTGTAGCCGGTGTGTTGCTCATTCTCTTTCTCTTTATTGGAGAAAGAATGCTCAATTTGTTGGGAATTGACGTCTATTCGTTTGCCGTGGCAGGTGCATTGGTGGTATTTTTACTTGCTCTGGAAATGATAATGGGAATAGAGCTCAACAAAATAGAAGAACCCAAATCTGTTTCGATAGTTCCTATTGCATTTCCCTTGGTTGCTGGCGCAGGCTCACTCACAACAGTGCTTTCTATTCGTGCAGAATATAGTGTAGAAAATATTATTGTAGCCATTATTTTGAATATGATTATTGTCTATATCGTACTCAAATTTGCAAAAAAACTCGAGAAACTGCTGTCAAAAGCCATCCTGGATACGCTCAAAAAAGTATTTGGTATCGTATTGTTAGCCATTTCTATCAAGCTCTTTACGACGAATTTAAACTTTTTAATAGAACGATTGTAAAATAATCGTTAATTTTGCCACATGAAAGGATTCATGTATTTTTTGGCGTTGCTATTTATTGCAGCTATCGTTATTGGAACAGTTAAATTACATTTTAATACAAATTTATTCGCACAAGACAATCTGTTTCAATGGATTGTAATATGTTCAGGCGTTTGTGGTCTGCTATTAAGTTTTATTATTTTACGTTTTCATGTTTTAAAAGAAAAAATCCAAAGAAAATAATATTTGGCAGATAAAAACAATTGAATTATATTTGCAATCCAAATTTGAGCGGTGCCTTAGCTCAGTTGGTAGAGCAAAGGACTGAAAATCCTTGTGTCCCTGGTTCGATTCCTGGAGGCACCACTTTTTAAAATCCTAATTCTTGTATAATCAATGAGTTAGGATTTTTTCTTTTAAAAAAGATTGATTTTGTTACCAGAATTGTTACCAAGAATTTTTAATGGTGAAAATAATTTTAATAAGGAGCCGGGAACCTGCTTTCCATTTCAATCTTTGTCTGCCAACGCTGTAGAATCCGGCATACCATATATTCCATAAATTCCATATACGGTATGCCGCATTCTATCTAGCGTTGGCAAACAAAGGATTTCCATTACAATCAGGGCTAAATAACCCCCCAGAGCTCAAAAAGCCATCAGATTACAATCTTCTGCGCGGAAACGGAACAAACTCTTTATCATCTCCAGGAACTTTGGGAAATGCTTCTGTATTCTGATTTTCCCAGTCCTTTTTAGCTTGATCAATGATAGATTTATCAGAACTTACAAAATTCCAAAAAATAAAGCGTTCCTCGGGAAATGGCTCTCCACCAAACAAATAAACAGTTGAATTTTCATTCATTTCAAATTCGCATAAAGTCGCTTGTTTTGCTACCAAAAGTTGTTTGGTTCCATATTCATTTCCTTCAATTTTTACCGTTCCATCAAGAACATACATGGCAACTTCACCAAATAATTCTGCACCAATATTTAGTTTTTTTGCCTTTTCGGTTTTAATTTCAATAAAATAAAGTTTGCTGTACACCGGAACAGCAGATTTGCGCCCAAAAGCTTCGCCCGCAATCAGTTTGAATTGAACTTCATCCTCAACCCAAGTTGGAATTTCATCAGATTCAATATGATGAAATTGTGGCTCTGTTTGTTCCATTTCTTTTGGTAATCCTACCCAAATTTGAAAACCATGAAGACTTTTTTCAGACGTACGCAGATACATAGGGGTGCGTTCAGAGTGCACAACCCCTTTACCCGCAGTCATCCAATTCACTGCACCAGGTTTAATTTCTATATCGCTGCCTATACTATCCTTGTGCTGTATAGAACCCTCTAAAAGGTAGGTGAGAGTAGATAACCCGATATGAGGATGGGGAGGGACATCAAAATTTGTGTGATCACTGAGCTTTACAGGTCCCATGTGATCTATAAAAACAAAGGGTCCAACGGTTCTTTTTTCACGAAAAGGTAGTAATCTTCCCACAAGAAAATTACCTATATCTGCTGCTTTTTCTTCTAGAATCAATCCAATATTTGACATAATTTGCTTTTTTTAAAAGAAAACTAAATTAAGCATTTATTTATAAACTTTCCTTTTAATGTTGATCAAGATACAATAACCATTAAAAAAATTTTTACATTTACCAAAACGTATTACATGTCACTTCAGAAAATTATAATAGAAAATATCCAAATCTATGCCTACCATGGCTGTATGGACGAAGAAGCAAAAATAGGTTCTGAATATAGGGTGGATCTTGAAATTCATGCAGATTTATTAACCTCTGCTTTCAATGATGAATTACAAGATACCGTAGATTATGTACATTTGAATCAAATTATTCATTCCGAAATGGAAAAACGTTCAAAACTACTTGAAAGCGTGGCGCACAGAGTATTGCAGCGAATAGGAGAGGAGATTAAAATGGTAGTTTGGGCTGAGGTGAAAATCTCAAAAATAAACCCACCTATGGGGGGAAATGTAGAAAAAGTAAGTGTAATATTTAATAGAAAATATACTTGAATTTAGATAGAAACAACCCCACCGACTCGCGATGAGGTTGAAAATTCTAACACATGAGGACAAATACAATTTAGTGCTTGTATTCGGGTTATATTTTACAAACAACGTGCCAGAACAAAACATATTTATGGCCAGAACGTTAAGTTTATGTTACTACAAAATAAATATAAAAACCACCAAATCATTCTTGGTTCACAATCTCCTCGTAGGAAAGAATTATTGAATGGACTGCATCTCGATTTTGAAGTTCTATCCTTACAAGTAGAAGAATCCTATCCTGAATTTCTTGAAAAACAAGAAGTTACAGAGTACTTATGTGCTAAAAAAGCAGCCGCTTATCAACATAAATCACATCGAAGCATTTTGATTACCGCCGACACCTTGGTATGGCTTGATAATCAAGTTCTTGAAAAGCCTAAGGATGCAAATACCGCATTTGAAATGCTGCAAAAATTATCAGGCCAAACGCACGAAGTTATTACATCTGTAGGTTTGTTTTCAAAGGATAAACAAGTTATTTTTTCGGATAAAACACAAGTTACTTTTGAAAAGCTCAACGCAGAAGAAATAGATTATTATATTAAAACATGTCAACCGTTTGACAAAGCGGGCAGTTATGGAATTCAAGAATGGATTGGATTGATGGGTGTATCACAAATCATCGGATCCTATTTTACCGTAATGGGTTTGCCCGTACATCTATTGTACAAAGAATTGAAAGAATTTTAAATTTTTCCTTCTTTGATTTGCTTTTCCAAATCTTCCATAGCGGGTTTGATGGTAGATTCAGGGATATCGCTCATGCGAATATACATCAAGCCATCTATCGCATCATTGAATTTTGGATCTACATTAAAACCAATAACTTTTGCATTCTGTTTGATGTATTTTTTGATTAAAACAGGTAAGCGTAGGGCATTGGGTTCCAATTCTTCAATCAGTTTATCAAATTTATTTAAATCAGCTTTGGCTTCATCAAAAATAAATTCTTTGTCTTGATCTTTAATTTTAGGTTTAAACTCTTTTCTAGGCCTTATAAATTGTGCAACATAAGGATCGTAGTAATGCGACCGCATAAATTCAATCATCAACGCTTTGCTGAATTCACTGAATTGATTACTAATACTTACACCACCAAGTATGTATTTATGCTCTGGATGACGTAACGCAACATGCATAATTCCTCTCCATAACAAAAACAAGGGCCAAGGCTTTTGTTGATATTCTTTGACTACAAATGCGCGTCCCATTTCTATACATCTAGAAAAAAACGGTTGAATTTCCGGTTCAAAAATAAATAATTCGTTTATGTAAAAACCAGATATTCCGTGTTTTTCGTAAATTTGTTTGCCCATTCCCATCCTATAAGCACCTGCAATTTTTTGATTTTCATTATCCCATAAAATCAAATGGCTATAATGCTTGTCATATTTGTCTGTATCTGTTTCTTTATCAGTTCCTTCACCTACATCTCTGAAAGTTATTTCACGCAATCTTCCAATTTCGCGCATAATATTCGGAATTTGTGGATAAGAGGCAAAAAAACATTCATAATTGTTGTTTGTAAACAGATGATTATCTGTGTTTTGTAACGATTGAATGTCTTTTTGAATCAAATGAAGTGATGTTTCAGAAATGATTTTCTTGGCTTTAGCTATTTTAATGGTTGGAATAGACTTTACAATGGATTGCTGTAGTGATTTGGGTTGATTGTAAGTAGAATCTAGCACATAAGTTTTTCTTCTTAAGAACTCTGCAAAATCCTGAATATCATCAAATTCATTGATGATTGAAACACTTATGGGTTTTCCTATTCTTATTTTGATGGGTTTGATTCTAGGCCTCAACATTTCCCTCACCAGCATAGAAGTTTGTAAATCTGGATGCAATTTTCCTAATCGATAAAACCATTCACTATTTTTTGCCTTGAAATACATGGGAATAATAGGAACGCCTGCTTTTTTGATCAACTTTATGACAGGCTCCTGCCATTCACGGTCGAGAATGTTTTTTTCTTGATCGCGTTGGGACACCTCTCCTGCAGGAAATATTCCGAGGGGATGACCGCTTTTTACATGCCGGAATGCATCTTTCATGCCCGTGACGCTGTTTCGAATGTCTTGCCGCGTTTCAAAAGGGTTTACGGGAAAAATTCTGGGCTTTAAAGGGTCTATTTGATGGAGTAGAAAATTGGCAATTATTTTAAAATCTGGCCTTATTTCAGACAAAATTTTGAGCATTATTATTCCATCTAGTCCGCCCAGAGGATGATTTGCTACTAGAATAAAAGGACCTTGGGCTGGAATTCTTTTTAAATCGTCTTCATTTACCTCATATTCAATTCCCAAATCTGCCAATATTTTAGCTTCAAATAGAGGAGAATTATATTGTTGATTTCTTATGTATAATGCATTTAAATCATTTAATCCCAGTAAGTTGTAAATTCCATAACTAAAAGACCTACCTAGAATTCCTAATTTTTTGAGGCCTGTATTTTCATATAAATCTTTGGGTGAAACTAAGCTCATTACAAATTACTTTTTACGATTTGAAGCGTGTTAATGCCAGATTGTCTAATTAATGTTTTTCCTTGTCCTGGAATATTTTTGTCACTATCAGTATTAGGATGTCGTATGGTATATAAATCACAGTGTGAAGATGTTTCGATTTTGAAATTTTCTTCCAAATCATGGATTACCAAATCGAGTTTATTAAATTTATCTTCTATACAAAGTGATAAACTGATGGCCGATATTTGAATAAGGTTTACTTTTAATTGATTTTCAGCAAGTTTACGAAAAACATCTCTAATTACAGCTTCGTCTATAAAAGAAAAGTTGATGGTAGATATATGCAGAACATGTTGATTCTTTTTTACAATATAACATGCTATTTCTGGCTCCAAAAATGGACCGGAACTGATGCGTGTGCCCGGGTTTTGAAATTCTATAAAAGATTTAACCAAGAGGGGGATTTGCTTTCGTTGAAGGGGCTGTAAGGTTTTGGGGTGAATGATACTTGCACCATAATAGGCGAGTTCAATGGCTTCTTCATAGGAAATTTGATTCAGTTTTGTAGTTTGTACAAAATACCTAGGATCAGCATTGAGTACGCCTGGAACATCCTTCCATATCGTGAGACTTTCTGCTTCCAAACAGTAAGAAACAATTGCGCCACTGTAATCGGAGCCTTCTCGACCTAATGTGGTCGTGATGAAATTTTCATCTGATCCAATAAATCCTTGGGTTACGTAAACATGGTTTTTTTCAAGCTGGTTTAAATTTTCGCAAGTAAGTTCCCAATCTACTATAGCTTCGCGAAAAGTACTATCTGTTTTAATAAACTCACGGACATCAATCCAATGGCAATTGATTTTTTGTGAAGCCAAATAGGCTTGGACAATGCGTGTAGAAACCAATTCTCCTACACAAATGGTTTGGTCATATACAAAATCGTAATTCGTAGATTTATTCTTGAGTAAAAAATCTTTTAATTCATCAAAATAGGCTTTGATAATTTCTTTCAGTTCATTATCATAAGGCAAAAGTTCGGTGCAAATTTGTAAGTGCATAGATTCGATTTCATCGATTTTATTCAAATAATTAGAATTATTGAAATAAAATGTAAGTACTTGCTCCAGTGCATTGGTGGTTTTTCCCATAGCAGAAACGATGATAAAAATATCTTTATAACCTGTATGTTCCAGCACACGAACCAAATTCCGAACACCGTCGGCGTTTTTTACAGACGCTCCTCCAAATTTAAATACCTTCATTTTTTACAACTCATCTTTATACCAAGAACTATATTTTACATAATTTCGGGCAATTCTTTCAATTTCCTCTTCTCGTAATTCTGCTGGAACATCCTTTATCTTTTTGGCGGGTACACCTGCCCATAATTCGCCGGATTTGACGTGCGTTCCCTGCGTTACTACGGCCCCAGCTGCTATTAACGAATTAGACTCTATAATGCAATTATCCATTACAATGGCGCCCATTCCTATCAGTACATTGTCATATATAGTGCAGCCATGAACCACTGCATTGTGACCTACAGATACGTTGTTGCCAAGCTGTACGGGATATTTGAGGTAGGTGCAATGCACCATAGCATTATCTTGAATATTAACACGGTTTCCAAGTCGTATGGAGTTTACATCTCCGCGCAATACGGCGTTGTACCAAATACTGCATTCATTACCCATAATCACATCTCCAATGATGACAGAGGTTTCTGCCAAAAAGCAATCCGTACCTAACTTTGGGGTGTTTCCTAATAATGGTTTTATTATAGCCATATTAATTTTTGATTTATCTGAAAGTTCCTACAAATTAACGTAATTTTGTAATCTTAATTTAAATTATGCGTGTTTATATAGAACAAACTCAACAAAAAAGCATTTTAAAGTTTGTTTGTGATGAATTGATAACCCCTGGCAGTATAGAATTCAGCAGCGAGGACGATTTGAGTAGTTCTCAATTAGCCCAACAACTCTTTTTATTCCCATTTGTTCAACGAGTTTTCATTACAGCAAATTTTGTAGCTGTCCAAAAGTCTTCGGCGGTAGAGTGGGAGGATGTAGCTCAGGAATTAAAAGAAATTATAAATTCACATTTAGAAGCTCAAACCATCGTCTTAAAAGAAAAAAAGATCGAACCCTTTTCATTATATGCTGAAATGACGCCAAACCCAAGGGTGATGAAATTCGTTTCTAATCAATTGATTACCGATAGTGCACTAGAAGTTAAAAGTGTAGATGAAGCCGATAATGTACCCTTGGCCCGAGAATTATTTACTCATTTCGATTTTATTCAAGAAATTTTTATCGACGACAATTATCTGTCGATTACGCGAAAGTTACGTACAGATTGGCAATTTACGGCTTTGGAAGTACGAGAGTTTATTTTAAACTATTTACAAGCGGGTAAAAAGGTATTTTTAAAAGATAATTTAGATTCTGATAATAGCGATTCTCAATCGAATGATTTGCGCCGTTTTACGGTAAAAGAGATGGAAATTCAACGTATTCTCGACGAATATGTTCAACCCGCAGTTGCCAAAGATGGTGGAAAAATCAGTTTGGTAAAATTAGATGAAGGTTCCAAAACAGCGACAATGTTAATGCAAGGTGCTTGTAGTGGTTGCCCTTCGTCAACACTTACTCTAAAGAATGGAATAGAATCTTTGTTGAAAGAAATGATGCCTGGAATCGTAGAGCACGTACAAGCAGAAAATGCGTAATTTTCAATAGTAAATTTATAAAAAAAACCTGTGTCGATCACAGGTTTTTTTGTTTGAAAGCTAGTAATATCTTAGTTTCCAGCTTCTTGCTCTGCTTCTTGTACCATTTTCTCGTTGGCGGTAATAGCAAATTCAACACGTCTGTTTCCAGCGCGACCTTCAGCAGTTTCGTTAGAGTATCTTGGCTCTAATTTTCCAGCGCCCTCTGTAGAGATTCTAGAAGAAGGTATGCCTTTAGATACCAGATAATTAGTAACAGCTTGTGCTCTGCGCAAAGATAGAGGCTGATTATATTCTTGTGATCCTACACTATCTGTATGTCCAACAATCAAGATGTCGGTATCGGGATATTCTTTGAAAATTCTCACTACATTGTCCAAATTGGCTTGAGCTGCAGAGGTGAGTGTAGCTTTATTATATTCGAATCGAACTTCAGAATTTTCATCTAGAATTACTTGAATTCCCTCGTCTTGACGCACAACTTCTGCACCAGGCATAGCTTCTTCAATTTTTTTGGCTTGTTCATCCATTTTTTTTCCAATGATAGCTCCGGCGGTTCCACCTACTGCGCCACCTACAATAGCTCCCAATGCACGATTTTTCTTACCAATCAAGGCACCAATTCCTGCACCAGCAGCAGCGCCTATTACAGCTCCTCTCTGGGATTTATTTGTATTTTGAATGGTTTCGCATCCTGTTAATAATAGTCCAATGATTATTAAGAATGAAAGGATGTTTATGTTTAAATTTCTCATGATTTCTGTTTTTAATTGTTAATGTTATTGTTTAGAAAAATAATAATGTAAAGCAAGTTTGCCACCTTCAAATGGAACTTCATGCATCATATGCGCATTGGTATCTGTGATAGAAATGACTTTCATTTTATATCCAGAAACAACATTTTTAGCCTTTACATCGTCTGTTACCCTTTTGAACCAGAAATAGGTATCAGAACCATCATTTTCCATATACCATTTAATATCGAATTCATTGGGCGCACAATTGGGTCCTTCTAATTTATAATAACCACTGTTATTATTGGCTACCAAGTGCCAAGTTCCACCTTCAAAACATTCTACTGATTCGTGATCGAGAAGTTTGGTGATTACTACTTTGTTGGCTTGATCGCTTACAACTTGATCAAGTGTCCAAGTGCCTCTAAATGCTATTTCTTTATCCTTTGCCGCCTTTTGTGTAGTGGAACAGCTGCTGATAAAAAACATAAGCACTAATGTTAAAATTCCTAAATTTTTCATGTTGTTATGTTTAAAATTGACTTCTATATTCTTGTTTTAAGAGCATTTCTCAATTTCTTCGGGTGTTTCGACCTTTTGAAAATTTAATCCCCTTAAAATGTTTTAAAATTAATTTTCTCTTCGAATTTGGTAAATTAAAGAAGAAAATTGGCCGTTTTGAATGGCTTTGAGATTAGAAATTGATCCAATGGTCAAAGCTTTTAAAATTCGTGCAGAACTTCCACTGTATTTTTCTGATAGCAAGCTCACGTAGTATGCATCAAAATACATTGGGTAGGTATTTTCTATAATCATGCCAAATTGATTAAATACTAATTTCATAGCTTTCTGATTAAAATGCCAAAGATGCCTTGGAACATCATAGGCAGCCCAATATTCACCATAATATTGGGCATCAAAGCTCTCATAATTTGGAACAGCTATAAATAATTTACCCTTGGGTTGAAGTGAATTTTGAATTAAATCTATTTTTTGAAACAAATCGGGTATATGTTCCAATACATGCCATAAAGTAATAACATCAAATCGATGCTGTTCCAAGAATTCCAAAGTAGAGAAAATTTGATTTGGAACTTTTTGTTGGGCAATTTCATAGGCCTGTGGATTGGGTTCATAACCATAAGAATCCAAATTCTTTTGATGTAAATATTTTACAAAATCACCCGTTCCACATCCAAAATCTAATATTTTTTCACCCGAAATATGCTTTTGTAATAGTTTAAACTTTAGTTTCAGATTATAATTACGGACTAGATAATAAATATTATCTATTGCGCTTTGGGCTTGTTTGGAGTGGGAAATGTAATCATCACTGGCATAATATGCATCCAAATTCTGAATGGGAATGGGGTGTGTTTGTAAAAGTCCATCAATTTTTGAATGGGGTTTTAAGCTGAACTCTTCTTGCGAAACCAAAAAATCCTTCAGTTTTAAGTTATGATGTTCCACGTGAAACTAATTTTAAACTGAATTAACGACCTAAATGTACCAACAGTATACTAATATCAGAAGGGGACACACCGCTGATTCGGGATGCCTGAGCAATTGTTGCAGGTCGAATATTTATTAATTTTTGACGACCTTCAACTGAAATATTTTGTATTTGCATAAAGTCAAAATCTTCAGGAATTCGTACGTATTCTAGACGATTGAGTTTTTCTGCCTGATTTTGTTCTTTAGCTATATAACCGGCATATTTAATTTGGATTTCAGCTTGCTCAAAAGCTTCCTTATCTGTATAGTTTTCCTTTAGAAATGTATGGAGTGAACTGATGTTTTTCAAATCATTCATTTCAATTTCTGGGCGCTTCACAATCATTTCTAATTTCATTCCTTGATCGATAGGCTTTTTGTTTTTAGAAATAATGATGGAATTTACATCCAAAGGTTGAATTGATTCTTGTTGAATAAATTGAACTAATTTTTCGGTTTGATGGTGTTTTTCTTCTAATCTTTTTATTCTAGCCAAGTCAGCAAGTCCCAGTTTGTAAGCCAATGGAGTGAGTCTAGCATCTGCATTGTCTTGACGTAATAATATCCTGAATTCGGCACGAGATGTAAACATACGATAAGGTTCTTCTGTTCCTTTTGTGATGAGATCATCAATTAATACCCCTATATAAGCCTCATTTCGTTGAAGGATAAAAGCCTCTTTTTCGTTAATTTTTAAATGTGCATTGATCCCGGCCATTAAGCCTTGACATGCTGCTTCCTCGTATCCGGTTGTCCCATTGATTTGACCTGCAAAGTAGAGATTTTCTAGAAGTTTGGTTTCAAGCGTATGCTTTAATTGAGTAGGAGGGAAGTAATCATATTCAATAGCGTAACCTGGCCTGAAAATTTTTGCATTCTCAAATCCAGGAATTGCACGCATGGCTTTGATTTGGATTTCCTCTGGTAATGAGGTCGAAAAGCCATTTACATATATTTCTATGGTATTCCAGCCTTCTGGTTCTACAAATATCTGATGTCTCTCTCGTTCAGAAAAACGATTGATTTTGTCTTCAATAGAGGGGCAATATCGTGGTCCTGTACTTTGAATATTTCCATTAAACATGGGTGAGCGGTCAAATCCTTCTCTCAACAAATCATGTACTGTTGGGTTGGTATAAGTCATCCAGCAATCTTGCTGTTTGCTGAGCCTTGGTGTATTGAGATATGAAAATTTTTCTGGGTTAGAATCACCGGGTTGGACAATCATTTTAGAATAGTCGAGCGATCTTCCATCTACTCTGGGGGGTGTTCCCGTTTTCATTCGACCAGAATCAAATCCTAAGTCAATTAACTGTTCGGTAATGCCAGTGGCTTCTTTTTCGCCCATTCGACCTCCGCCAAATTGTTTCTCGCCAACATGAATCAAGCCATTCAAAAAAGTACCATTAGTTAGAATTACGCATTTACCTTTTATGGTATTGCCGAGTGCCGTTTGTACGCCAGCTACTTTTCCATTTTCCATAATCAGTCCTTTTACCATGTCTTGGTAGAAGTCCAGATTGGGTGTTTGCTCCAACATTAGTCTCCATTTTTCTGCAAATCTCATTCGGTCTGATTGTGCTCTAGGAGACCACATAGCAGGTCCTTTCGATTTGTTCAGCATTTTAAACTGAATCATACTATGATCTGTTACTATAGCAGAATACCCGCCTAGCGCATCAATTTCGCGTACAATTTGGCCTTTAGCAATTCCGCCCATCGCAGGATTGCAAGACATTTGGCCCAAGGCTTGTAAATTCATTGTGATGAGCAGGGTTTTGGAGCCTAAATTGGCTGCTGCAGCTGCGGCTTCGCAACCCGCATGGCCGCCACCTACTACGATGATATCATATTCTTGTAAAAACATAAAAAACGTGTATATGTTCCACGTGGAACAATGCATGCAAAGTTATGAAAATCAGTGAAAATTGGGTAAAAGACCAGATTTACTACTCTTCGCCTTCTGAATTATGGGTAAGCATTTCAATAAAACCATCCTCTTTTTTGCGCATTTGGATTTGCTCATCCTCCGTTGCGTCCTTGTATCCGCACATATGTAGGAATCCATGCACCATGACCCGACTCAACTCATTGTCAAATGTTGTGTTGTACTCGTAGGCATTGTCTGCAACACGTTCTACGCTTATAAAAATATCTCCGTTTAATTGTGTTTGGTCTGAATAGTCGAATGTAATGATGTCCGTGTAGTAATCATGATTCAAATGTTGCCTGTTGATATCGAGCAAATATTCGTCATCACAGAAAATGAAATTGATGTTTCCAATTTTACGATTTTCAATATCCATACAGGCATTTAACCAATCTCGGTAAAAATCCTGATATGGTAATTCAAAGTCGGTTTCTGAAAAGAAATTTATCATTTTATGCGTTAAAAACGGACAACTAAAATAATAAAAGAATTTTCATTCAACAAAACTTGTTTCATATTTTAAACATTGGTTAAATTTACATGCAAATTGAAGCGATATGAAAAATGTGACAAGATTTATAACGGCAGTTATCATTTTGTTTTTTGTACTCTATGTATTTATCTTTTTTCCGATATACTCGGTAATTGCAATTGCAGTGGCTCTGGTCGGCTTAGGGATTTATGATTTAACCCAAACCAAGCATACAATTTTAAGAAACTTTCCAATTATCGGACATTTAAGGTATTTGTTAGAGGGAATTGGCCCAGAAATTAGACAATATTTCATCGAAAATGATTTGGAAGGAAAGCCACTAAACAGAAATCAAAGAGCCTATATATATTCACGTGCTAAACTTGAACGCACAAAACACCCTTTTGGGACAGAACACGATTTGCAAAGAGAACAAATTGAATGGGCAAAGCATTCTATCTATCCTGCACAAGTGTTGGCTGTTCCGCCACGTGTAAAAATTGGGGGTAAAGATTGTTTACAACCCTACGAGGCTAGTATATTCAATATTTCTGCCATGAGCTATGGTTCTTTGAGTAAAAACGCTGTCTTGGCATTGAATAAAGGTGCCAAAGAGGGAGGCTTCTTCCACAATACAGGTGAAGGAAGTGTTTCACCCTACCATCTTCAAGGAGCAGATTTGGTTTACCAAATTGGTACTGGATATTTTGGATGTCGAGCAGACGACGGTAATTTTTCCCCAGAAAAGTATAAAGTAACTTCTGCAATTCCAGAAGTGAAAATGATAGAACTGAAAATCTCTCAAGGAGCAAAACCAGGGCACGGAGGTATATTACCTGCTTCTAAAAATAATGAAGAAGTAGCGCAAATTCGCGGAATTCAACCCCATGTTCAAGTGGATTCTCCTAGTGGCCACAGAGCGTTTAATTCACCCAAAGGATTGCTAGAGTTTATCAAACAACTACGAGATTTGTCCGGAGGAAAACCTGTTGGATTCAAATTATGTATCGGAAGTAAAGATGAATTTATCGATATCTGCGAACAAATGGTGGCTACAGGCATTACACCAGATTTTATCGCCGTGGATGGAGCAGAAGGAGGTACAGGAGCAGCACCTATAGTGTTCTCGGATCACGTGGGAATGCCATACGAGAACGCATTGGTTTTTGTTGTGGATACATTGAGGAAATTCAGATTAGAAGACGAAATAAAAATTATAGCCTCAGGAAAAATAATCGATGCTTTTTCAATTTTCAAAGCTTTATGTTTAGGTGCAGATGTGGTACAAACCGCTCGTGGAATGATGCTCGCTTTGGGCTGCATTCAAGCATTGGAATGTGATAAAAATACATGTCCTACTGGAATTGCAACAGATAAACCTACTCTGGTGCGTGGATTGGTTGTAGAAGACAAATATAAACGAGTTGCGAATTACCATAGAGAAACAGTGAAGGATTTCTTAGAATTATTCGCCGCAGCGGGATGTACAGACCTAAGCCAACTTAATAGATCTTTCATATTTAAACAAATGAATTATAAGGTAGTTGGATTCAATGAAAGATATCCAGACGTATGTGAGATTTAATTAATAAATTCCATACTGTTTAATTAAATTTAGATTTATTTAACAAATTTTATAATTTGTGAAATAAATCTAAATTTTTTTCGTTTCAATAGTCAAATACAGTTTATGAAACATCTGTATCTATTGATAATCACACTGTTAATTTCATCATGCGAATTAAGGGATAACCCGATTCTGCCTGAAGAAGAAGAAATTAGCAAGGTTGATGTGATTAGAATGGATGAATCCAGAGAATTACCCGAATTTTCTTTCATGTCTTTTAACGAATTTCCGCAGGAGATTGATGGTTGTTCCTGCTATTTTTCATTAACGAAAAATGCTTTTAAAAATCAACAATTTATATATGCAGGCAGGTTGTTAGATACCGAAGGCTTTATACGAAAACAGAGTGATTGGGTTAAATTCACACAACAACCCATACATAGAAAAGGAAATGAATTATCAATTCATGCTAAAAATGATTCACTTGAAATCCACATCGAAGGTGTAAAAGATTCTGCCGCTTACGAAACGATACAATATAAAGGTGAAATAAGGGTGGCCAAATATGGTAACGAGGTATTCGTAGGTGAGGTGTACGGTGAGTGCGGTTGTTGATTTGGCACGATATTCTTATAGTAGTAGAAAAATTGAATTATGTTTTTTAAATATTTTCTTCCGCTATTTTTGTTTTTACAAATTCAAACATGTGATCAGAATTCTTCTCAATCATCTGAAAATAAAGAGGTTGAACATGTAAGAAATCAGGACCAACAATCAAATATTGATAAAAATACTTTGAAGACTATCCACCTCAAATATTTTGGTGGAATGATGAGTGTAGAAGAAAACCTTTACATTACGCCAGAAAAAATGACTTATGCTTATAAGTCCATGAAACAACCCAAAGAAATAACGCAAGTGGTTGATACACCTGTCGAAATTTGGAGAAAA
Organism: Flavobacteriaceae bacterium; assembly: GCA_030538275.1. GTDB lineage: Bacteria > Bacteroidota > Bacteroidia > Flavobacteriales > Weeksellaceae > Profundicola. Next base: position 40,602 of record JAUNUH010000008.1, read on the forward strand.
TTACTTCAAAATTTTGATGCTAATCAATTCAAAACACTCAAAAACGGAAATTCACATAGGGTTTACGATGGTATGGATTACCAAATTTCGGTTGAGGGAGAGTTTGGTGAAATGCAGGTTTTAAACCCGCTGGATGAAAATACGGATTTAGAATTATTTTTTAATCAATTAGAGCAAATCAGAGTGGAGTTTGCCTCTAAAAAAGAGGAATAATTTACATTTTTAAATAAAAGTCTTTTACGAGATGTCGAAATTCCTCGGTATAGTGATGTCTTTCTTTTTCTATTACGAGATTCTCTTCGATCATTTCGACTTGTTTTCGGCCAAATCTTATAAGACATCTTTTATAATTGGTTGACGGCGTTCCTTTTATATTCAAAATTTGTTGTGGAAAAAGCTGGTTCTCCATTGCCGTTTTCAAATTTTCTTCTTTACTCGAATAGGGAAAAATAATAACGAAAAATCCTTGTTTTGAAAGCAAGGTTTCGACCTTTTTCACGAGTTTGGAAAAGCTCAAATGAGAGGCACTTCTTGCCATATCTCGTCGTAGATTTGGCGAAAGTGTTGACTCTGTGTGAAACGGCGGATTCGAAACAATTAAATCAAATTTAATCTGAGTATTGAAATTTTCAATAGAACTGTTTACTGCCTGTAGTCTATGTTGCCAAGGTGAATTGTTAAAATTTTGACAGCACTCTTTCCAGGATTCATAATCTTTTTCAACGCCTGTAATTTCTACAGAATCATGTCTTTGGGCTAGCATCAAAGCTATAATTCCGGTTCCAGAGCCTATATCCAGAGCATTTTTGCAATTTTCTGGAAAAGGCGCCCAAGCCCCTGTCAATACGCCATCGGTGCCAACTTTGGCGGCAGAAAACTCATGATTTACATTAAATTGTTTGAATTTAAAAACGGACATAGCCAGAAAATTTAGGCAAATATCTAAATTATTCTAAGTAATTTTTATTCAAGTGAGAATATGAATTTTGGAAATCGAAATCAAATTCTTAATTATTTAAAATTTACATTTTGAATCGAATCAATTGAAAATAATTTTGATTAATTTAGCCCAAAATCAATAATATGGAGCACAATTTTCATCCAGAAAGTCTAATGATGAGTTATGGCTACAACCCACAATGGTCTGAAAATGCTGTAAAATGTCCAATTTTTCAAACTTCGACCTTTGTTTTCAATAGTGCCGAAGACGGAAAAGCCTTTTTTGAGCTGGCATATGGCAAGCGCGAGGCGCAGCCCAACGAGGTCCCAGGTTTAATTTATTCAAGGTTAAATAATCCAGATTTACAAATTCTAGAAGAGAGATTATGCCTATGGGATGGTGCAGAGCAAGCGGCGGTATTTGAGAGTGGGATGTCTGCCATTACGACGGTATTACTGGAGTTTTTGAAACCTGGCGATTTGCTTCTATACAGCAGACCTGTCTATGGCGGAACCGACCATTTTATCAACGAAGTTTTACCCAAATTTGGTGTAGATATTATTGAATTCTATGCAGGTCAGTCGCAAGAAGATATAATTTCGAATTTAGAAAAAACTGGAAAAGCCGATAAGTTGAAGCTTGTCTATGTAGAAACTCCGGCAAATCCTACCAACGCACAAATTGATTTTGAAATTTGCCAAGCGATTAAAGAAAAATATTCCAATGAAGATAATCAAGTGATTTTTGCTGTTGACAATACTTATATGGGGCCTTTGTGGCAGCATCCATTACGTCATGGTGCTGATTTGGTTTTATATTCTGCTACAAAATATATTGGTGGACATAGTGATATAATTGCGGGAGCTGTGTTGGGCTCTAACGAGCTCATGATCAGGGTGAAAACTTTAAGAACTTTTTTAGGAAATATGGCGGGTCCCTGGACAGGCTGGTTGTTGATGCGCAGTCTAGAAACCCTGAAAATACGCATGGAAAAGCAGCAAGAAAACGCTGTGAAAGTTGCAGACTTCTTGAGAAATCATCCAAAAGTAAACCATGTTTACTATCCTGGACATCTAGACGAAAACAGCAAAGATTTCAAAATTTTCCAAAAACAATGCACTGGACCTGGCGCCATGGTAGCATTTGAGGTGATTGGAGGCGAGAAAGAAGCCTTTACAGTTCTGAATCAAATGAAACTCATCAAATTGGCCGTAAGCCTGGGCTCGACAGAGAGTCTTGCGCAACATCCAAGAACTATGACGCATGCAGGCGTGCCAGAGGAGGATTTACAGCGGTTTGGGGTAACAGACAGCTTGGTTCGTTTGTCTGTGGGTGTAGAACATTACGAAGATATAATTTGGGATTTGGAGCAAGCTCTGGATAAAATTTAATTCAAATCTCGTGTAAGTTTAGTAAAGTGCTTTTTAGGGTTTTTGTCCTTATAAAGCACTTTATGAACCGTTTTGAGGATAGGTAAATCGATATTATTTTCTTCTGCGATTTTATAAATACCCTCGGTGGCATAGTAACCCTCGGGAACCATATTCATTTCCATCAAGGCAGATTTTACGGTATATCCCTTTCCAATCATATTACCAAACATTCGATTACGACTGAAGTAGGAATAACCCGTAACCAATAAATCACCTAGATATACAGAATCGTTTACATCTCTATCGATGGGGCTTATCACTTCTAGATATCGCTCCATTTCACGAATAGCATTACTCAATAATACGGCAATGAAATTATCTCCATAGCCTAGACCATGCGCTATACCTGCAGAAATCGCATAAACGTTTTTGAGAACCGCCGCATGCTCTGTACCGAATATATCGTCTGATAATGTGACATTAACAAATTTGCAATCAAACAATTTAGCAATCAACTCTGATTTTTCTTTTTCCTTGAAAGCAACTGTAATATATGATAATCTTTCCAAGGCAATTTCTTCTGCATGACATGGACCTGCAATCACCCCGATATCCTCAAAAGGTATATCATGCGTATCGTGAAAATATTCGCCTATGATTTTGGATTCTTGGGGAATGAGACCTTTAATTCCGGTAACTACAATTTTACCTTTTAACGAAACTTCAAGTTCAGATAAAGAATCCAATAAATAAATCGACGGTACAACAAATATGATAATGTCTGATTTTTTAATCAACGTATTGATATTATTTGTAATACGTAATTTCTCTGTTTTGAATTCCACCGAACTCAAATAATGAGGATTTCGTTTTTCATTTTGTAAAAAACCTTTAACGTAAGGGCTTCGAACCCACCAATTTACACAATCAAGTGTCTCACAAAGAATTTTTACAACAGCGGTACCGAAACTACCGCTTCCAACCACGCCTACACGTGGAAAAGAAGTAGATTCACTAGAAATTACTTTATTCTCTTCAAGCATCTTTTCACAAATTTCAAAAGTTTTAAAGTTAAAAAATAAATCTAAGAATCAAACATTTTATACAAAATTGTATTAAAAAATGTAAAAAATTATTCCAGTTAATGCTTGTAATTTGCCAGCGTATGTGATTTATGGCTCTTTTTTTTGCAAATTCACCAATAAAGCAGAATTTTGCAATCAACAATTTTTATTTTGTATAAAAGACTGCTTAGTGAAACGGTGATATACGGCATTGGTGCCATCATGCCACGTGTTATTAATTTTTTATTGAACCCATATTATATCGAGGAATTTGATGGAGCCGATCAATTTGCGCAGTTTATCAACTTATATGCAATTATTACATTCGTAAATATTGTTCTCACCTTCGGATTTGAAACCTCTTTTTTCAGATTTTCTGCAGAAAAGGAAAATAGTCAAAAAACTTTTTACACTTCTTTTTGGTTTTTATTAGGCACTGCGACCGTTTTTTTGATTGCTGTTTTATCAAACAATCAATCCATTGCAGACAGCTTGAATTTCTCCCAAAATCCAGAATTTATTCGTTGGTTTGCTTGGATAGCGTTTTTTGATACCTTACTTGTCATACCATTTGCGTGGCTTCGATTCAATAATAAACCCATTAAATATTCTTTTGTTCGAGTTACTCAATCCATTTTTCAAACCTTTTTGATTCTGGCTTTTTTCATGTGGATTCCCAAAAATATTTCTACCGAAATGGGGCTTACAGAAAAGGTTTCTTATCCCATTTTCAGCAATGTGATAGGAAGTGTATTGGGGTTTGTACTCATATTACCCATCATATTGAAGATGAGGTTTGTATTTGATTTTCAGTTATTTAAACGTATGTTAAGATATGCCTGGCCCGTGATGTTTGCCGGAATTGCATTCGTTTTGAATGAAAACTTTGACAAAATGATTCAAAGATTCGTCATTTCTGAATTCGATGCTGGCGCATACGGTGGCTGCTATAAACTTGCTGTACTCATGACGCTTTTTGTCACAGCTTATCGTATGGGAGTAGAGCCTTTTTTCTTTAAACAAATGGATTCTGTAGATGCGAAGTTAAAATACGCCAAAATCACAGAATATTTTGTTATTGCTGGCAGTTTTGTGGCATTGGCATTAATTGTAAATATTGATTGGCTCAAAGATTTATTTATTCGAGATGAAACGTATTGGGTTGCATTGGATATAATTCCCATTATAGTGATAGCCAATTTATTTTTTGGAATTTATTATAATCTTTCTACGTGGTACAAGGTTACCGATCGTACACATTTTGGCCTTTATATATCATGGTTCGGTGCAATCGTAACCTTGTTATTGAATTTATTGTTAATGCCAAAGTATGGATTTATGGTATCGGCTTGGGCTACCTTGGCTGCTTACTTTTTGATGTTTATTTTATCCTATTATTTAGGCCAAAAATTCTATCCTATACCTTATAAAATCAATAAAATTATATTTTACTTAACGTTAACGGTTGTGTTCAGCATAATTTCTTATCTTATATTTGATGCTAATTATTGGATTGGGAATTTATTATTGCTCATATTTGCAGTTGTTGTATTCTTTATCGAAAAAAGAAGTTTTAACCTGAATGAAAATTAAAATAGTTAATACATCATCACATCCTTTGCCACAGTATAAAACAGAGGATGCAGCTGGAATGGATTTGTTTGCCAACATTTCTGATGCTATTGTTTTACGACCCATGGAACGCGCTTTGATTCCTACGGGTTTATTTCTAGAGATTCCCAAAGGATTTGAAGCTCAAGTAAGGCCAAGAAGTGGTTTGGCGCTCAAATACGGCATTACTTGTCTCAATTCACCAGGCACCATCGATGCCGATTACCGTGGAGAAGTAGGTGTGATTCTGGCCAATTTATCCCAAGAAGAATTCACTATTCAAAATGGTGACCGTATAGCTCAACTCGTTGTCGCAGCCTATACAAAAGTAGAATGGGAGTTAAGCGAAGAACTTTCTCATTCTGAGCGCGGCAGTGGCGGATTTGGAAGTACAGGCAAATAATAAATTAAATCGAAATTCAATTACTTTTAATATAAAAAATCAATACAGTATTTAATTATCATGAAAATTATTATACCAATGGCAGGGCGTGGCTCACGCCTTAGACCTCACACACTTACAGTACCCAAACCATTAATTCCCATAGCAGGAAAACCCATTGTACACCGTCTTGCAGAAGATATAACACGTCTTTCTCAAGAAAAAATTGATGAAATCGTATTCATTACAGGGGATTTCGGGAAAGATGTAGAAGAGAAACTCGTAGAAATTGCAACAAAACTCGGCGCCAAAGGCACAATTTATCGTCAAGATAAGCCACTTGGTACAGCTCATGCCATTTATCAAGCCAAAGATTCTATAACAGGGCCTGTAATCATTGCATTTGCAGATACACTGTTCAAGGCTGATTTTGAGCTTAATACAGAATCAGATGGTGTAATTTGGGTGAAATCTGTTGAAGACCCATCATCATTTGGTGTGGTAGAACTCGATAACGAAGGAGTAATTAATAAATTTCACGAAAAACCCCAAGAATTTATTTCAGATTTAGCCATTATCGGAATTTATTACATAAAAGATGGAGATAAATTAAGAACAGAAATCGAGGATTTACTGAGTGATGAAGCCAATATGCGCAAAGGAGAGTATCAATTGACCGATGTATTGGAAAATCTCAAATCCCAAGGAATCAAATTTACCACTGGAAAAGTAGATGAATGGATGGATTGCGGAAACAAAACAGTTACGGTAGAGACCAACACCAAAGTTTTGGGCTTTGAAAAAGAATTATTAAAAGAAATTCCCGCATCATCTAGCGTAACTACTTCTTTGATCATCGAACCGTGTTTTATCGGTGAAAATGTAATTATCGAAAATTCCAAAATTGGTCCCAATGTATCTATCGGAAACGGAACTGTAATTCGAAATTCGAATATCGATAATTCGCTCATACAAGAAAATACAAGCATAGATCATGGAAATCTTACAAATTCTATGATAGGCAATAAAGCAGAGTATTATGGCGTTTCAAGAAATATCAGTTTAGGTGATTTTTCTATTTTGGACTTTAATTCTAAATGAATAAATATTTAATTTTAAGCGGTTTTATCTTGTTATTTCTTCAATCTTGCGGAAGCTTGAAAAAAAGTATTCCAGCAACAGGAGAAGTAGAAGACCAAAGTATAAATTCCTTTGCATCTGCTTATCAAGCAGAATTGCCGGAATTTGATTATGTTCAAATCAGATCAAAACTAAGTACCAATATTGGAGGAAAAAGTGTAAATCCAACCTTAAGATTATATATTGAAAAAGATAAATTAATGTGGGCAAATGCCTCAATTTTGGGCATTACAGGAGCACGCGCACTCATTAACCACGAGGGAGTAAAGGCATACGAAACCTTGGATAAAACCTATATTGATAGTGATTTTTCTTTTTTTAACGAAAAATTAAAAATGAATTTTATTGATTATGATAGGTTACAACAACTCCTCCTGGGGCAATTGTTTTTGATAGAACCCTGGTCTTCTTACAGCTTACAAACAACATCCGATAATCAATATGCGCTGGAATATAAATTGAACAAAGAACTCGAAAATAATTTCCAAGAAGGAAAATATATTCACACTTTCTACTTAGACAGCAATTATAGATTATTGCAGGTTTCTATTTTAGATAAATCTTCCGCTACTTCGATTTCAGTAAATTACGATAATTGGCAGCAACTCAATGGAAATAATTTTCCGGGAAAAGTTACAATTTTGATAAAAGGAAAGGAAACTGATACCATTGAGTTAGAATACAATAATTTTGATTTCTCTCAAATGACACCACCCTTCCGAATTCCCGATGGTTATACTTTGAGAGCTTTAGATTAATGATACGATGTATATGAAAACGAGTCTGGCACTGATATTTTTTGTAATAAGCACCCTAATTCTCGCTCAACAACCTTATAAAAAGGAAGATTTGCGAAAGCAAAGTCGCGCACTTACAAATCAAATCGCCTCCTTGAATAAAACCCTGAGCGAGAACACCTCGGGTTCAAAAAAATCATTGCTGTATATTAAAAATCTTGAAAAAAAGATTGACGCCCAATCGCAATTGGTTTCGATTGCCGTAAAAGAACGTAAGGTTTTGGAAGATGAAATTTATTTATCTCAACTAGAAATCAACAAATTACAACGCGAATTGGGTGAGCTTAAAAAAGAATATAAGGATGTACTCGTGAATTCCTACAAAAATAAAGGATTACAAAACAAAGTATTATTTATACTTTCATCAAAATCTTTTACGGAGGCCTTTCGCCGAATTAAATATTTGGAACGCTATTCGGGTTATCAAGGTGAAAAAGCAGATGAAATAGCAGAAAAACAAAAAGCTATTGAACGCACCATTGCTTCTCGCGAAAATGCGATAGCAGAAAAGCAAAACGTTCTTGCCAAACAACAAATCCTTAGAGAAAACCTGGAAAGAGAAAAACAGGAGCAGAACTCAATTTTGGTTGAATATCGTAAAAAAGAAGGTGAAATAAGAAATGAAATTGCCGCAAAACAAGCAGAAAATCGCAAGTTGGAGTCAGAAATTCAGCGAATTATCGAAGAAGAAATTAGAATTGCACGCGAAAAAGCAGAGGCAGAGCGAAAAGCGCGAGAAGAGGCAGCTAGACTAGAACGCGAAAGATTAGCCAAGTTAGAAGCCGAGCGCAAAGCCAAAGAAGAAGCAGAGCGTAGAGCTATTGAAGAACGCAATAGAAAAGCACGTGAAACCGCTCAGGCCGCTGGAAGACCAGCACCCACACCCGAGCCTGTGCCCGAGCCTGCAAAACCAGCTCCAGTATCCGAAAAAGCATTTGTAGATAGATCTGCAGAAGATGCAGCAGGAGCTAGCTTTGCGGCAAGTCAAGGTCGATTACCCTGGCCAGTAGCCAAAGGTGATGTAGTAGGCAGATTTGGCCGGCATAAACACGCACTTCTACCCAATATTACAGAAAATCACGCAGGCGTAATGATTGCAACCTCTGCAGGAAGTTCTGCCCGAGCAGTCTATGCAGGCAAAATACAGGCTGTAATGGAGATAGCAGGAGGTAATAAAGCCGTAATGATTTCTCATGGTACCTATTTCACCGTTTATAACAATTTATCTTCTGTATTTGTATCCAAAGGTCAAGATGTCACAGCGCGTCAAGACATAGGTAGAATCTATACAGATAGCGATAATAATACAATTCTAGACTTTCAAGTGTGGAAAGGTACTGCAAAACAGAATCCTGAAACATGGCTTTCAGGTATGTAATATTTCCGTAACTTTGACAAAAATAAACAGATGACTTTATCCATATTTTTAATGATGAGCGCATGGCAAATCGCTGTCATTGTAGTCCTTGTTTTATTACTTTTTGGTGGTAAAAAAATTCCCGAACTCATGCGAGGCCTTGGTTCAGGGATTAAAGAATTTAAAGATGCCACCAAAGAGGATAAAGACGAGCATGAAGAAATTAAACCTAAAAATTAATCGCTTTTAGGTATATTTTTTGAGTCGAAAGTATAAAGCTATTTTCATGTATAGAAATTTTATCTTTATTATATTTTCGAGTCTCATTATCAGTATTTTATCTTGTAATGGTTCTGTCAAATCCGAATACTACGAGGATGCTACCGGTCCAGTAAACCTGGTTTCGGTATTTGCAGACCAAGAAATTTATGATAATCTGTTACCTGTTTTACAGGACAGTACCGTTTTTGGGCGGATTTTTCCTGGCTTATACTATCCCCCAGAGGTGATGTTTGGGATCCGGCAATTTGATTCAGATTTGCTCAAACGATTCAAAAATACCCGCTTGATTTTGGATGTAGTATCAGGCAATAATGAAATCGTTTTTGAAAAAAATAAATTTGCAAAACCACAGGCTTACGTGAAGGTTTCTGGAAATTCTATAGCAGAAATTTCAGAAATTCTAAAACAAAATCAAGATAGCTTAATCAATTTTTATCGATGGGCCGATCGCGAGTTTGTACTTTCGGGTAATAAATCCAAGGCAAGACAAGAAACTACCCAACTCGATAATTTGGGCGTGGAACTGCTGGTACCACGTGATTTTTCGGTTGTAGAAACTAATAATGATTTCGTGTGGTTCAGAAAAGACAATTTCAATGTAATTCATAATCGACACGAGGCAGATGGCGGAATCGTAACAGATCGCTCCCAGGATATTCTCAATATCATGGTTTTCAAAGTTCCTTTTGCAAAAAATGAAATTACAAGAGAGGACGCCTGGTTTGTATTGGATTCTATAACAAGATTGTACACCAAGGGCAGTAAACCACCACAAGAATTATATCTAAAGACCAACCAAGGAAAGGATTCTATCAAAACATTAATGACAGATTATATTCAAATTGAAAGAAATCCAGCCTTGAGCGAATTTTATGACTTTGAAAAAGTACAATCAACTCAATATAATGAAATTTATGAAGCCCAAGGATGGTGGTCGATGACATTGTCTCAAATGGGCGGGCCATTCACTGCTAAAATTATCTTTGATAAACAAAATAAAACAATGTATGTAGCCGATGCCGTACTCTTTGCTCCGCTCAATCAAGGAGTTAGCAAAAAGCGAGATTATATTACCCAAATGGAAAGCTTATTTACTACTTTTAAAATTAAAAAATGAATTTTACCGAAACTGCCTGGAAAATCTTCAACCAAAGTATTGATGATTATCACCTTTTGAACGATGTGGATGCAAATATTCAAAATCCTTTTGACGCTGATAAAATAGAACATTTATTATATCTCAAAAATTGGATAGATACTGTACAATGGCACTTGGAAGACATTATTCGAGATCCAGAAATTCAACCAGAAGAAGCATTGAAGATAAAACGCAGAATTGATAAATCAAATCAAGATCGTACTGATATGGTAGAATATATCGATAGCTGGTTTTTGAATAAATTCAGCCATGTTGACGTTCAAGAAAACGCAAGTATCAATACCGAAACTCCTGCATGGGCTATTGATCGATTTTCTATACTTTCACTCAAAGTTTATCATATGAAAGAAGAAGCCGAACGCAGCAATGCAACCCAAGAACACAGAGATGCTGCAGGCAAAAAATTGGCAGTGTTACAAGAGCAAAAACATGATTTGAGTACAGCTATAGAAGAACTATTGTCTGATTTGGAATACGGCAGGAAAAAGATGAAAGTGTACAAGCAAATGAAAATGTACAATGATGAAAATCTGAATCCAGTTCTTTATAAAAATAAATAAAATTATTCAAGTTTTTATCTGAATAAATTGATCGCTTTCAATTTGTTACATCAATAATTTAAAAAATTATGTCTCTAGAGATTATTCAAAAACAAGTGGACAATTGGATTCAAAGCCATGGTGTACGCTACTTTAATGAGCTTACGAATATGGCACAACTCACAGAAGAAGTGGGAGAAGTAGCCAGAATCATTGCGCGTAGATATGGAGAACAAAGCGAAAAAGAATCAGACAAAGACAAAGATCTGGGTGAAGAGCTGGCCGATGTAATTTTTGTTGCGGTTTGTTTGGCCAATCAAACAGGAATCGACCTGGAAAAAGCCTTTCAAAAAAGAATGACCGCCAAAACCCGACGCGATCACGACAGACATCACAATAATCATAAATTGAAGTAAATGAAAGAGATACGAGTTGAAGTTGTAATTTATTACAATGCCGAATGGACTTTCAAAATTGACAGAATTGAAAAAAAGTTCGCTTCTGCAATTCAGGAAAGAATTGATAAAGTGATGGCCGAAGGCTACAAACTGGTGAACACCAATTCTTCGATGTATAGTTCGTCCGTTTATACACAACTATATTTTGAGAAAATTTAAATCATAATTTAATGTATTATGATTCAAATTTCGCATCCAACGAGTGAAATTGATGGTGAAATCACGATTTCAGGGTCTAAAAGTGAAAGTAACCGATGGCTTATTTTACAACAAATCTTCCCTCAAATTTCAAAAATTCACAATTTAAGCACGGCAGAGGATACCCAAATTATGCAAGCTGCACTAACGGCAGGCAAATCTCAAGAAAACAGAATAATTAATGTCGGTCATGCAGGAACTGTGATGCGCTTTTTAACCGCATTTTTTGCGGTTCAAGATGGCTATAACGTGATTTTAACTGGCTCTGACCGAATGAAAAGTCGGCCAGTTAGAGATTTGGTTTCTGCTTTAGTTGATTTGGGATGCGATATACAATACCTCGAAAATGAGGGCTTTCCGCCACTAATGATTCATGGTACATCCCAGCTCAAAAATGAAGTACAGATTCTAGGAGAAATTAGCAGCCAGTTTATTACTGCCTTATTGTTGGTAGCGCCATCTCTGGCTCAAGGACTTACAGTGAACATTTTGGGTGAATTAACCTCTATGCCTTATGTGGAAATGACAATTTCTCAATTAAATACGCTTGGGATTCAAACTCATCGAATGGGAAAGACAATCCAAGTTTTTTCACAAAAAGAAATATTACCTGTTCAAATCAGAGTAGAATCAGACTGGAGCTCTGCATCTTATTGGTACAGTCTAGCTGCCCTGTCAACCGATTGTAATATTCAATTAAAATTTTATAAATCAAATAGTTACCAAGGTGATGCGGTAGTGAAAGATTTGTATTTTAAATATTTTGGGATTCAAACTCAACTGAATGAAAATAAATTAGAAATTTCAAAGATTAAAAAATTTAAATTTCCAGATTTTGTTGAGCTTAATTTGAATCAAACGCCAGATTTGGCTCAAACCATCATTGTAACTTGTGCAGGATTAAAGATAAAAGCAAAATTAACAGGTTTGCAAACCTTGAAAATAAAAGAAACAGACAGACTTTTTGCGTTACTGAAAGAATTGTTGAAAATGGGTGTAAATTCAGAAATTTCTGATAATTCCATTGAAATTATATCTTTTGAAAACTTTAATCAAATTCCCATCATACATACCTACGAAGATCACCGTATGGCTATGAGTTTTGCCCCATTGGCTCTTAAATTTCCCATCCGCATTGATTCGGAAAAAGTTGTAAACAAATCTTATCCAGAATTTTGGAATGATTTAGAAAAAGTATCTTTTCATATTACTCATTAATTTTTTATCTTTACAAAATGATGAATATGTTGCAAGAAGGCGATAAAGTTCCGAATTTCAAAGGAATTGATCAAAATGGAAATCCTATTGGTTATGAGGATTATAAAGGTAAAAAACTCATCCTATTTTTTTATCCCAAAGCATCCACACCAGGTTGCACGGCACAGGCTTGTAACTTGAATGATAATTGGAGAAATTTTGCAGAAAAAGGCTATGAAATTATCGGAATTAGTGCTGATTCTATACGACGACAAAAGAATTTTTCTGAAAAATATCAATTCAATTATCCGCTAATTGCTGATGAGAATCTAGAAATAATTAAAGCATTTGGCGTTTGGGGTCCAAAGAAATTTATGGGAAAGGAATATGAGGGCATTCATCGAACTACCTTTATCATTAACGAAGAAGGAATCGTGGAGCGTGTAATCAAAAAAGTAAAGACCAAAGAGCACGCATTACAAATTTTAGAAAATTAAAAAAAACACATACAAATGGCAGATAATCAAGACGCAAAGAAAAAAGCATTACAGTTGGTGCTGGACAAAATGGACAAGGCATACGGCAAGGGTGCGGTAATGCGCATGGGAGATAATGCTGTAGAGGATGATATCCCAGTGATACCATCTGGTTCTCTAGGGCTGGATATTGCCTTGGGAGTTGGTGGATATCCTCGTGGCCGAATTATCGAAATTTATGGCCCAGAATCATCGGGTAAAACCACGCTTGCTTTGCACGCAATTGCAGAAGCACAAAAACAAGGCGGAATTGCTGCCTTCATAGATGCAGAGCACGCATTTGATCGTTATTATGCACAAAAACTGGGAATAGATGTAGAAAATTTAATTATATCACAACCAGATAATGGTGAGCAAGCACTGGAAATAGCAGATAATTTGATACGTTCGGGGGCCATTGACATCCTCATTATCGACTCTGTAGCAGCTTTAACCCCCAAAGCAGAAATAGAAGGAGAAATGGGCGATTCTAAAATGGGGCTGCAAGCCAGATTGATGTCACAAGCCTTACGCAAACTCACTGCAACCGTGAACAAAACCAAGTGTACAGTAATTTTTATCAATCAATTAAGAGAAAAAATCGGCGTAATGTTCGGAAACCCTGAAACGACAACCGGCGGAAATGCATTAAAATTTTATTCTTCTATTCGATTGGATATCAGACGTTCAACTCAAATCAAAGATAATAATAACGAAGCCAGCGGAAACAGAGCACGCGTGAAAGTGGTGAAGAATAAAGTTGCACCTCCTTTTCGTCAAGCTGAATTTGACATCATGTTTGGTGAGGGAATTTCTAAGGTAGGTGAGGTGCTGGATCTGGGAGCAGACCTGGGAATTGTCAAAAAATCGGGTTCATGGTATTCTTACGACGAATCACGATTGGGCCAGGGCAGAGATGCGGTAAAAGATGTTTTAAAAGACAATCCAGATTTGATGGAGGAAATCGAAGCCAAAATTAAAGAAGAGTTAAAAGATAAATAAAACTTGCTTTTAATTGCAAAAACCTAGATTATGTATGCCGGCGGTTTGGTATACATAATACTAGTTTTAAAAAAAAAACGTCCCGACCAAGGACGTTTTTTGCGTTTATAATCAAATTTATTTTGACTCGTTGGTTACTGGAACACTGGTAAAATTCAAGCTTGATTTTATTGTCAAATCAGACGTGGGCGAAGATTTCAGCTCATAAACTATTTTTTGCTGAACAGAATTTCCAGATTTCATAATATTATCCAAAACACGATTGTTGATATCCAGAACAAGTTGATTTCCAATGTTATCTGAAATATTGGAACGCTCCGCAACCAAAATTTCGTTGCTTCCGCTGGTGATATAAATTTTAATATTACGGAAAACTCCCATTCCTTGTGTACCATCTGTTACCGTGACATTGGCCGATTGTACACGAATATCTTTCACGTTTTGTGATGAACCCAGAATCTGGTTAATGCTGGTACCAGAACCTATTGCAGACAAATTGGTTTGAGCAGGAGAATCCTTGGTAACAACAAAATTACTCGTAAACGGAAAATTATTTTGTAAAATTGAAGAAACTGTTGAGCAGGATGCCAATCCTATCATGGCAAAAACCGCTAAATAAATTAAATTTTTCATGTTTAAATATTTTTTTCTACTAAATCAGAAACTAAGCCAAATCTTTTAGCCTGAAAAAATTTACACCTTTCAGAATTTAGAAAATTAAAAAAAATTCAAAAAATTTATCATCGAAAAAAAGGTATTTATATATAATAACAAAATAAGCACCGCATTTTATAGATAATCTAGAAAAGCATACCATTTTCTATGTTTCAGATAATCAAGATTTTGATCATTTTCATAAGCTTCGCGTTCAAACGAAATATTACGATAGGCAAGTGCTGCGTTTTTAAATTGAAACAATCTATAAATATATTCGATAATATACCACAAATAAAAAGGAAAAATCAATAATTCTACTTGTTGTTTGAGATGAATTCTCTCATGATTTATCAAGGCATTATCTAATTTTAATTCTTTATTTTTTAAAAGAATAAAAGGAAATAAAGCCATAGCCACAAAGTTTTTCCTGAAAAATTTTCGAGCTACAAGAATCATAATCACAAAGATAACAAATGTTGCGCCAATTGTAGTAGCACAATTTATAGACTTAATTTAATGCCAAAAGAGTACTTAATAAGGTATGCTGCTTATTAGAAAAAGGATTATTCGTAATTTTGCAAAATGATTCAAAGTGAAACTTTAAAGGATATACTGTTGCGTGTAGAAAATTTGCATGAATATCTTGAAATCGAAAAGAAAGAAATAGAAATTTCTAATGACGAAGAAAAGGCAGCTTCTCCCGAATTTTGGAATGACTCGAATGCCGCACAAGCACATTTGAAACAGCTAAACGCCAAAAAATCTTGGGTAAATGATTATCAAAACGTGAAAAGTGCTGCCAATGATTTGGAAGTTTTGTATGAATTTTATCGTGAAATGGGTGAGGGCTCAGAGGCTGAAATCGAAAAACAATATGATAAAACCATAACTTTATTAGAGAAAATAGAGTTTAGAAATATGTTATCAGAAGAAGGTGATGAACTAGGCGCTGTGCTGCAGATTACTGCCGGTGCTGGAGGTACAGAATCTTGTGACTGGGCCGGAATTCTGATGAGAATGTATTTGATGTGGGCAGAGAAAAATGGATATAAAGTCAAGGAGCTCAATTACCAAGAAGGAGATGTGGCAGGTGTAAAAACTGTAACGCTCGAGATTGATGGTGATTACGCTTTTGGCTATTTGAAGGGAGAAAATGGAGTGCACAGACTGGTTAGAATTTCTCCTTTTGATTCTAACGCCAAACGCCATACAAGCTTTGTTTCTGTGTACGTCTATCCCCTGGTAGATGATTCTATAGAAATCGAGGTAAATCCAAATGATGTTGAATTACAAACTTCGCGTTCGGGAGGAGCAGGAGGGCAAAATGTGAATAAGGTAGAAACCAAGGTGCAGCTCACCCACACCCCAACAGGTATAGTGGTGGTGTGCCAAGTAGAACGCTCACAATTGGCCAACCGTGAGCGGGCCATGCAGATGCTCAAATCTGAATTGTATAAAATAGAGCTAGATAAACGTATGGCCGCCAGAAACGAAATTGAATCCAATAAAAAAGCGATAGAATGGGGCAGCCAAATCAGAAATTATGTAATGCATCCCTACCAGCTTGTAAAGGATGTGCGCACAGGAATGGAAACCTCTGATGTGGACGCTGTGATGGATGGTGAGATTGATGATTTTCTCAAAGCATATCTCATGTGGGATGGCATGAGCGACAACAATGGATAAGAAGATTTGATTAAAATCTAAAAAACCATCTTTTTACAGATGGTTTTTGGTTTTTATCTATTTCCTATTTCCTATTTTTTTGGAGGATATTTGGCAAGAATTTCTTGTACCGCAACAGGGATTTTCTCGGCTTTTCTTTCTATATCAGAAACGTTCAATCCTTGTCCAACACCTTGCCACACTAGTGTATTTTGCCGCCTGTCTATAAAGTCAAGAATCAAGGTGCCTTCTTTGTATTGATTTACACGCTGTGAGCCGCCCCACATAGGCCCCCAACCCCACCATGGGTCGTACCAAGGCTCTATATTAACACGCGTTTTATTATTGGCAGAAATATTAATAATTATATCTGCAGCAGTTTCATAAGCAGCTGTACTCATACCTTTAGACTGCAGACTTTGTGTAATAGCTTCAACCACACGTCTTTTGTCTAAATCATTCATTTTCAAATCAGCTAGACCTTTTTGATGAAAGGCAAAGGATTTATATTGATCAAAATTAGCACTCCGGTCATAATCAGATGTTACACGAACCGTATTACAAGAAGTAAATGCAAAAAGCATAAACAATCCCAAAAAAGGTAATAAATTTTTCATATTTAAATGGTTTTTTTAAATTTAATCAAATTCTATTCCATGAGGAATAAAAATTCAATTCTCCATCATAAAATTTAGACGAAAAAATAATTGAAAAGATGCGTTAAGAATTGTAATTTATTTTTTATTTACTTTTTTGAAAGAATCTGTGGTTTTGTCATATCCATACGGGCAATGTCTGCAACCACTTTTGCAACAGTATCCACGTTTCAGATGATATTTTTCTGTAAATACCTTATATCCTTCTTCGCTTAGATAATAATCATCTTTTTCTAATGGAATATTTTTTTTCACATGGCAAAGATAAGGAATACTAAACTGGCAAGTTTCAAAAATTAAAATTTAAAATACACGCTACCTATATCTGTTAATCCTTTGGTCTATATCAATGTCGTATTTCCATTCCATAAACATGAAAAAATTATACAAGCGATATTCAAATGCTAGCCCATACGCTATATGGGGTTGATAATCAATATAAACTTCGTACAAATTTCGGTTGAATCTATTGGGTTGATTATGTCTTGCATTCCATTCTGTAACCAAAAATATATTTTGATTTTTATAATAATTCTCTGAATAGTATGATATAGGCATGGCGTGAGTCAACAAAAAGGTCTCGTATTGTGAATCAAAAACTATAATTTCATAATCGCCCTCTTCATTTTCTTCGAAAGATATCTTTTGTACTTCTTTCGGTTTGGGATAGTGTGTATGACATGAAGAAATAAATCCTATGAGTAAAATACAAAAAAGAAGAATTCTCATAACTTAAAATTTGATACAAGTTACGAGAATTCTCTTGAAATAAGTGTATTTAAAAATTTATTTTTGATACAGAACTTCAATGCCGTCCTGCTCATATAATTTTTTAAATCTCACTTCTTCAGGATCAACATTTGCATTGATTTTACCATTCAATTCGGCTACACCCGGGCCTAGCCAATAGGGTACAATAGCCACCAAAAAGGTAAGGCACCAAAAGCCTGATAAAGCCATAATCAAAAAGAATACAAATCCAAAAAACTGATCCATAACAATGATTTAGATGTCAAAAATACAAATTAAATTAGAATACTAAAAAATATTGAATAAAATTAATCCTTTTGAAAGTGCATTTTAACCTATTGAATTAATATCTTTAACTTTTTAAACAGAATTCAAGTGAAAATCGCCATATTGTCCCGTTCGGGATATATTTATTCTACATCTCGATTAATCGAGGAGGCCAAAAACCGAGATCACCGTGTAATAGTTGTAGATCCGCTCAAGTGTAATTTGGTCATGGAAAAGAGTGAACCACATGTGCATGTGGTAAAGCATAAGCTAGAGCGTGTGGATGCTATAATACCTAGAATTGGTGCTTCTATTACACATTATGGCTCTGCTGTCATACGTCAATTTGAAATGATGAATGTATTTACCTCTCTCAATTCGAATGCATTGCTGCGCTCGCGCGACAAGTTGCGTTCTATGCAACTATTGTCTCGAGAGTCGATAGATTTTCCCAAAACCTTTTATACCAATATGAATTCTTCTCTGGAAGCAGAAGAAATTCTGGATTTTGTAGGTGGTGCGCCCATAGTGGTCAAGGTATTGGAAGGAACGCAGGGCGTGGGTGTGATGCTACTGGAATCTAAAATGGCTGCTGTGTCTGTAATACAAGCTATGCATAGTCTTCATGCCAAAATTATGGTGCAAGAATTTATAGAAGAGGCTGGAGGCAAAGATTTGCGTGTTTTTGTAGTGAATAATAAAATTGTGGGCGCTATGGTGCGCGAAGGCAAGGAGGGTGATTTTAGGTCCAACTTGCATCGTGGTGGTACTGCCACTCGCGCCAAGTTGTCCAAGGAAGAAAAGCAGGTGGCGCTACAGACTTGTCGTGCATTGGGCTTACAGATTGCTGGTGTAGATATGATTCGCTCTAAGCGAGGACCACTGGTTCTAGAGGTTAACTCCTCACCAGGATTAGAGGGCATAGAGGCCGCTACAGGTGTAAATATTGCTGCAGAAATTATAAAATACGTTGAACATGGCGCACGTACACAGTCCAAAACTAAAATTAATCGCTCAAATGGATAATATATGGAAGAAATCAGAATACTTGATACACCCATTTTACCCGAAAAAGAAACTGTACTATATCTGAATGTAGCACATTTGCCAACGCGTACAGTAATCGATATTCCTGTGTTTGTATATCGTGCACAAGAGCCAGGTCCACGTATTTTGTTTTCTGCTGGTTTGCATGGTGACGAAATCAATGGTGTAGAAATTGTTCGCAATATTCTGGATAACAAATTATTCAAGGTGACTCGCGGCATGGTGGTTTGCGTGCCTATTATTAATGTTTATGGTTTTATCTATTTTTCTAGATATGTACCCGATGGAAAAGACGTAAATCGTTCATTTCCTGGTAGTGCCAACGGTTCACTGGCCTCCAAAGTAGCCTATACGGTGATGCATCATATCGTTCCGTATATTGATTTTGGGATAGATTATCATACGGGCGGCTCTCAAAGGACCAATTATCCACAGATACGCGGTGATTTTTCTGACCCAGAAATTTTAGATTTAGCCAAAAGAACACATGCTCCATTTTTAATTCATTCGGGGATGATTCCTGGAAGTTTCAGAATGGAGGCTTACGAAAAGGGAAAAAAATTAATTGTGTATGAAGGTGGGGAGAGTCTGCGGTTTGATAAATTTGCCATAAGCGAGGGTATCAATTGTGCTCATCGATTATTGCATAGTTTCAATATGGCATCAGAAATGCCACAACCCTGCCTTAGCAGTAATATAATCAAAGATACAAGCTGGTATAGATCACCAGATTCTGGTATGTGGATTCCCTTGCGAGAATATGGTGATTTTGTAGAAACAGGTCAGAATATTGGTTATGTTACCAGTCCTTATGGCGATTTTAAATCAGATGTGATTGCAGATAAAACAGGATATATTTTAGGATTAAATAATCAGGCGGTAGTCAATAAAGGGGATGCACTGGTAAATTTAGGTACAATTTCGTTTTAATTAATCAGAAAACTTAATATCCTTAATCAACAATTGCAAATGTGCTTTTCCCTGCCAAATATTTTCTTCTATAGAATAAACCATATCAAATGGTGTAGATTTAATTTTTTTGATCCAATTGCCCATTCCAAATCCTACTGCAGTAAAAATTCTTCTTTCATCGGGATGAAAAACATCTATTTTCAAATGTTGTTTATCAACACCCATCAAGCGATCATTTCCAGCAAACTGTACATTTTTGGTTAAAAATTGCGGTGCCATGTTTTCTGGCCCAAAAGGTTGAAACTGCTTCAATAATCTAATAAATTTGTCATTTATTTCAGAAAATCGTAATTCGGTATCGATTTCTATTGTTGGAATTCTTTGTGTTTGAGTAATATTTTTGGCTACAATTTGTTCAAATTTTCTTTTGAAATTAGGCAAATTCACCTCGTGCATGGTGAGACCTGCGGCATACATATGGCCGCCAAAACGGTCGAGCAAATCAGAGCATTCGCTCAAGGCTTCGTGTACATCAAACTCTCTGACAGAGCGTGCTGATGCTACCAAAAATCCATTTTCACCCTTGGTAAAAACCACCGTAGGCCTATAATAGACCTCCGTTAAGCGAGATGCTACAATTCCTATAACCCCTTTATGCCATTCGGGATTGTAAACAACTGTAGAAAAACGGTCTTCTTCTTGATTTTCACGTATTTGCGTAATGGCAGCATCTGTAATTTCTGCGTCAATATTTTTTCTTTCGGTATTCAATGAATTTATTTCGCTCACATAGCCGCGTGCGGTCATTTCATTTTCAGAAATCAAGAGTTTTACAGCATCAGAAGCATGTTTTATGCGCCCAGCCGCATTGATTTTGGGTGCTATAGAAAAAACTATTTTAGAAATATTTAAATTTCCTGCAGATTCTTTAGGTATCAACATACTCAACCCCAGTCGCGGATTGCTATTCAGCACTTTCAAACCAAAATGGGCCAATATCCTATTTTCTCCAGTAATAGGTACAATATCTGCTGCTATACTTACCACGACCAAGTCTAGATAGGAATAGACCACTTCGTCCGAAATATCAAATTCTGCCGCCAGCGCTTGAACAAGTTTGAATCCTACACCGCAACCGCTCAATCCCTTGTAAGGATAGGAACAATCTGTACGTTTTGGGTCTAATACGGCTATGGCTTTGGGTAAAACAGGACCGGGTAAATGATGATCACATATTACAAAATCTACTTGCTTGGAATTGGCGTAATCGATTTTATCTACCGCTTTTACACCACAATCCAAGGCTATAATTAAACTAACGCCGTTGTCTGCTGCATAATCAATACCCAATTCGGATATGCCATAACCTTCTGAGTACCTGTCGGGTATGTAATAAGTGATGTTGGGATATATTGATTTTAAAAACAAATACATCAATGCCACCGAAGTGGTTCCATCAACATCATAATCTCCGTAAATCATGATATTTTCTTCATTCTGAATCGCCTGTTTGATGCGGGAAACGGCTTTATCCATGTCTTTTAAGAGATATGGATCATGTAAATTTGCCATATTGGGCCTGAAGAATGCTTTGGCATCATCAAAATCAGAAACACCACGTTGCGCCAAAATATGCGTCAATGCACTCGGCAAATTAAGATCTGATTGGAGTCGGTCAATGACTCCTGCATCAGGTACAGGTTTTAACAGCCAGCGAATAGACATGGAGTGGTTTTTTTAAATGAGATAAGTTGTGAAATTACTAAATTTCCCCCAATACAAAAAATTCAATTTGAATACAAAGTGTAAAATTTACATTTTCAATTTCGTAAATCAATGTATTTCAGTCTTAAATATGGTTTAAATAAAAAATTGAAAATTACTCCAATCTTGGTGAAATTTCTTAACCTTTACATCGTTTATTACTTAACTTTAACCACGCTTAATTTAATATAACAAAATGGATATAGAGCAACTCAAACAAGAATTGGTTCAGGAAATCAAAATTTTGGCAGAAGATATAGCCAAATCAAATTCTTTTGTAGGATTATTGTCTCATGAAATCAAATTCAGATCATTACATGAAAAATTAATTAATCTTAAATTTCTGGAAAGAAAGCATATCGGTCTCGATATTTTTGATGGCCCGGCACCTTTACGGGATGTTGATAATTCTTATGATATTGAAAATGCCGAAAATATAGAAAGTATAGAAAACACAGCTTCGAACACAGTTTTTACGCCAGAAAGTCATGAAAAAGATATTTTGGATGCAACCACTGAACAGAGTTACAATACCGAAGATTCTGATGATTTTGTAAGATTTGAAGATGCATCGACCTTAGAGACCATAGAAGAGGACCAGGATTGGGTAGAAAATGAAAATTTGGAATCGCTGGATAGGGATAATTCCAATTCAGAAAATGGGGAAACTCAAAATCGAAATGATGATTTCACCGAATTTTTACCCCAAAGGAGTAATCTGCCCAAAATTCAATTGGATTTCAACGATAGAATTGCGTTTCTGAATCAGTTGTTTGATGGTGATAATGAATCTATGGATTTGATTGTAAATACATTAAATCATATAGAATCTTTGAACGATTCGCGAACCTATATTCGAGATTTGAAAAGAGAAATGAATTGGGAAGGAAAAGAAGAATATATAGAAAGATTAGAAGAATTGGTTACGAAACGCTTTGATTGATGAGTGGAAAACTTTTTCTGGTTCCTACACCCATAGGAAATTTGGGCGATATGACCTACAGAGCTGTTGAGGTTTTGAAATCTGTGGACATCATTTTAGCAGAAGATACGCGCAATAGTGCCCACTTGTTATCTCATTATCAAATAGATACATCTATGCAGGCTTATCATGCACATAACGAACATGCGCATACAGAAAAATTGTTAAGTGAAATGAGGAATGGTAGAACCTTGGCCATCATAACCGATGCCGGGACTCCAGGAATTTCAGATCCTGGCTTTCTACTTTTACGAGCTTGTGTAGAAAATAATTTATCTGTAGAAGTTTTGCCCGGAGCAACCGCATTTGTACCAGCATTGGTTTTGTCTGCGCTTCCCAATCATGAATTTACCTTTATCGGATTTTTACCCGCAAAAAAAGGCAGAAAATCACAATTATCAAAACTCAAAAACGAACACAGAACTATGATATTTTATGAATCACCACATAAAATTCAGCGAACTTTGGCAGATTTAATAGCCTATTTTGGCGAAAACAGAATGGCCTCATTATCCCGAGAATTAACAAAAAAGTTTGAAGAAACTCTTCGGGGAAATCTTTCAGAATTATATCAAATTTCAATAGAGCGCAAATTGAAAGGAGAAATGGTTTTGGTGGTCGAGGGAAATAAATCTTTGATTTAAATTATATTTTAAAATTCAATCCAATACCAAACGTTTCACGCAATTGCAAGCCTTCGTATTCCTTGTCGTCATATCGAGTTTGAATAACGATACTGGTAGATAGTAAATCATTGATTTTCAATATTAAATTCATCGTATAATCAAAATCTATATTTTCTGGTTCTTCTAGAAAATTAGAATAAATAGATAAACGATTTTCCATTTTTACGTTTTTCATCAAATCCAGTTTCATGTACGCTGATGAGTAAAAACCCAATTTGTGCCTAAATTGCTCTCCTGGTAACACGCCATATATTTCTCGTTCATTATTATTTTCAAATCTATCCAGTTGGGTGTTGAAACGGTTTACCCAGCCATTGATATACACACTTTTGGCTGTTACAGGAGCAATATTTAGATGTAAATTAGCATCCTTGCGCCACATAATTCCTGGACCTGCTGCCATATACAATGGCGCTAAAAAACCTGCAGTTCTGTTGTCTCTTTTCAAATCTTTGTCATAATTGTAGGTATTGCTTACCGGTGTTTGCAGATTCACAAAAAAAGAATAAGACCAGCGATTTGCCGATTTTCCGCCAATAACCGAGTTTATTTCGAGTTTATCTTGGGTTTTTCGAATATCATAACCATTGATTTTGCTAAGACCATAATCAAATAATAATTTATTATCCCAAATAATTTTATTTTTTTGATAATTGAAATCATGAGAAATATGAGCGTTCAACTCTATCGTATTGGATTCGCCCGATTGCCAGTTTTCATAAAATGCCTGATTGAAGTTCAGGCGCAAGTTTCCATCTCTTTCCCAGCCCATTATAGTGTCTGGAAGTTGAAATTGAATACGTTTTATCTCTTTGGCAACTTCATTTATTTGAGCTATTGAAAAGTTGAAAGTAATAAGTGTAAAAAAAACAATTAATCGACCCATAGCGTGATTGCAAAAGTACATTAACAAATAAACCGGGCAAAAAACCCGGTTTATTTAACAATAATTTATCACAAATTATTACACTATTAATCTCATATTTTAAAAATTGGCTGTAACGCCCACGCCAAATACTTCACGTATCTGCAATCCTTCAAATGCATTGTCGTCATATACCGCTTGTACCGTTAAAATAGTAGATAAGTATTTGTTGATTTGCATAGCAAGATTCATGGTATAATCGATATCAACATTTTGTGGGTCTTCTAAGTAGTTGGAATACAGCGCCAATACATTTTCCATAGTTACATTTTCCATGATATTTACTTTGTAATATCCAGCGGCATAAAAACCTAATTCGTATCTAGAACTTTTTCCTGGATCTACGCCATAGAGCGTTACTTGATCGTTGTTTACAAAACCTGCCTCATTGGCCAAAGGATTATCTGGGTCGTGTTTCCATAAATCATCTCCAATAAAGGTGATTTTTGAAGTGAGCGGAGCTAGATTAAATTTCAAATTATCGCTCTTTTTCCATAACATACCTGGCCCAAAAGTGAGATAAGCAGGATTAAACAATCCAGAGGTTCTGTATAGCGTTTGTGGATCTACATCATAATGAAAACCATCGGTAAATTGCGTTCTGAAGTTCCCAAAAAATGAATAACTCCAGTTACCCCAAGCTTTTTTTCCTACCAAAGAATTAATTTCTAAACGATCATCTGTTTTTCTATAATCCTGATTCTGATTTTTGGTAAGACCGTAAGCAAGCGCAAATCTATTATCCCAAGTCCAATCACCACGCTTCAAATTAGCATCATAAATCACAGTGGCATTACCAGCAATATTGTTCACACCACCAGCAACCCAATTCGAAAATGCCGATTGATTGAACAATAATGAAATGGTTCCGCCTCTTCTCCAACCATCAGGTAATGTATCGTTTGCCGCATCCACCTCGGTTTTTTTCAACTGATCTTTTACCTCACCCAATTGTGCAAAACTCATAGTGAATAGTGCAAGACCTAACAAGCTTAATACTTTTTTCATGTTTTAGATTTTTCAAATAAGGCGGCAAAGATATTACAAATAGTTTAAATTAAATTAAATCTAATAAATCTTACACTGCTTATAATCAATGATTTAAAAAATAATTGAGTTTTTTCCTTTGCATTATTATCTGCAAAGTCAATTAATTATTCTAAATAATGAATTTTGCTGAAAAATGATTTAAAGACGTTTCTGCTCCCATTCCACAGATTTATCTACCAAAAAGTTTACAAAATCATCTCTTTCATTCAAACAAGGAATATAGGTGAATTCTTTTCCGCCAGCGGCCAAAAATTCCTCTTTTCCTTCCATGGCAATTTCTTCTAGCGTTTCCAGACAATCAGAAACAAAAGCGGGTGCCACGGCAACTAGTTTTTCTACCTTTTTTCCCGGAAAATTTTCTAGCGTGGCATCCGTATAGGGTTGAAGCCATGGATCACTTCCCAATCTAGATTGAAAAGATTGCATTACCTTTTTATTACTGATTCCCAGATTTTTACGAACCATTTCTGTGGTTTTGTAGCATTGATGTCGGTAACAAGTATCATGTGAAGGATTATTTTCTCTGAAGCAGCATTTACCAATTTCACAAGTATTTGTTTTATCGGTTTTGAAAATATGCCTTTCAGGAATTCCATGATAGGAAAACAAGATTTTGTCGAATTCTTCTGGTAAATGTTCCCGAATCGAATTGGATAAAATTTCAATATAAGCCTCATCATTATAAAATGGCGGCATGAAATCAATAGAAATATGCTGAAAATGTTTTTTCTGCATTTCCAGTGTTTTATCTACCACCGTTTCGGTAGTGCTCATGGCGTATTGCGGATACAATGGAATGGCAAAAATATGCGTACATCCTTGTTTGTCAAGATTTTCTAGCCCAGATTGAATAGATGGATTGGCATATCGCATAGCAATTTCTATGGGCATTTGGGTTTTTTGTTGCATTTTTTGTTGCAATCTCTCTGTGAGAACTATCAATGGAGAGCCTTCATCCCACCAAATTTTTTTATAAGCCTCTGCCGACTTTTTGGGTCTAGATGGCAAAATAAATAAAGGTAAAATCACATTTCGTACGTACCATACATCTATCACCTTGGGATCTGTGAGAAACTCGTGAAGATATTTTCTAACATCTTTGGTGCTCGTAGAATCGGGCGAGCCCAAATTGATTAATAAAACTCCTTTTTTCATTGCAGACAAATATAAGCATTGTATGCTTGACTCATCACAACGAAATGATGGGAAAAATCTATTGCGAAATGGATAAAAACGTAACTTGCAGAATTATTTACTAAAATGAAATTCATCTTATATATTATTTTAATATTTCTTTCATGCAACGCATGGTCACAAAGCATTGATTATACAATACCCTCAGAATATAAAAATCAAATTTCACAAAAGGATTATCGATATATTATAAATAATTCCATCGACGTATTGAATGAGTTGGCCAAGGTCTCATCTATAGAAAATGGTGAAATTCGCTTGGTTTCACTGGATCAAGGAGAAAATACCATTTTTTATATTGATCATGTTTTAGAAAAATGTATCGACTTGCCCAAAACTACTTGGAAGAAAATTATTCAAACGCATTTTGAAAGTTATTTTGCCGGTCTAGAATTTCATAAAACATTAGACATCAATAATTTTGATTTAATCAAACCCTATTTGAGCATCAGGATTTATGAAGAAAATTTTGTAACTGATTATAGCGATAATAATTGGATTACACAGAAAAATTTGGAAGGAACCACTTCTGTGTTAATGATGGATTTGAACACATCATTTACCACAATTACCCGCGATGTATTTGAAATTTGGAATCGATCAGAAAAAGAACTTTTTGCTATAGCCCAACAAAATATTAATCAAAAACAGAAATTCAAGCACACAGAAAATTTTGATTTCAGAGGCCATAATATCACCGTAAATTTTATTCAAAACGAATCTTTAGGTGCCAGTATGGTGTTGGATTTGGAAAATAATGCGCCAGAATTCATAGGAGAATTAGGAACAATTGTAGCAATTCCCAACAAAGGATTTGTAATTTTATCCCGTATTATGCGTAAAAATCCGCTAGAATTTATGCTATTTATACAAGCGCATATAGAATTTGTTGAAAAAGCTTATCAGCAACATCCACAGCGTATTTCACCAGATTTTTTCTGGTATTATCAAGGGAAATTTACCCAAGTTCAAATCAATTTTAACAAGGGCGAAATTGAAATTTTGGCACCCATGGAATTATCTGATTTAATTTCAAAACAAAAAAAATGAAGTTTTTAAATGAAACAAGATTTCTGTATAATTTTGAATTTCGTTTTAGCCATTATATTTTTACAATAAATATTATATTATGAAAATCCTGATTATTGGTGCCGGCGGTCGTGAACATGCTATCGGATGGAAATTAAAACAAGATAATGCTGGTTTGGAATTGTTTTTTTCTATTGGAAATGCAGGAACGGCAACTCTAGGCGAAAATCTGGGACTTACGGAAATTTCTGATTTGATCGATTTTGCCCAAAAGCATGAAATCGATTTAACCATCGTTGGGCCAGAAGCCGAATTGGTGGACGGAATTGTGGATAAATTTAGTGACGCGGGACTCAAAATTTTTGGCCCAAATCAAATGGCAGCTCAACTAGAAGGAAGTAAAGTTTTTGCCAAAGAATTTATGCGTAAATATGGCGTAAAAACAGCAGATTACAATAGCTTCAGGCATTATGTGGACGCCAGAGATTTTTTGGATTCCTATGAGCATTTTCCAGTTGTGATCAAAGCAAGTGGATTGGCTGCAGGAAAAGGAGTTGTTATTGCAAATGATTTGTTCGAAGCGCAAAAAGCCGTGAGAGAAATGATGCACGATAATGCGTTTGGAGATGCGGGTAAGCAAGTTGTGATAGAACAATTTCTTTCTGGGTTTGAATGTTCGATTTTATCGATTTATAATGGAAAAGAAATCGTACCCTTTATTTCTGCCAAGGATCATAAAAAAATTGGAGAAGGAGAAACAGGACTCAATACCGGCGGAATGGGAGTTGTCGCACCCAACCCACAATTCACAGCAGAAAATAGAAATGAGTTTGTAGAAAAAATTCTAAAAACTACCCAAGACGGTCTACAAAAGGAGTCGTTAAATTTTGCCGGAATTATCTTTTTTGGTTTAATGGTAACCCAAGATGGTGTCTATTTGTTAGAATATAATACCCGATTTGGCGATCCAGAAACACAGGCCATTTTGCCTTTAATGGAAAATAATTTACTGCAAGTTATAATACATGCAACAGAAGGGAAATCGATTCAACTCCACTGGAAAAATCAACATGCTTGCTGCGTAGTTATGGCCAGTGGAGGCTATCCTCTCAATTATGACAAAGGTTTTGTAATCAATGGATTGGAGCGTGTAGAAACGCCTGTTTTTTTGGCTGGCGTTCAAAAGGCAAATGATCAATTCCTAAGCTCTGGAGGAAGGGTTTTGAGTGTGGTGGGAATTGGTGATACGCTAGCATCTGCCCGTGAATTGGCATATGACAATTTGAAAAAAATTACATTCGATTATGCATATTACAGAAAAGATATCGGAAATAATATTTGATGAAATTTTTCTTTAATTGTTTATAAAAATTCGCAAATTATATGGATAAAATATGTTTGGTATCTTGAGATATATATTCAAAATAGTATTCTTTTTTCTAGCATTACCCTGGATTTATGCATTTGTGCTCAATTTCATTTATCCGCCGATTACCATAACACAAATCAATAGCTTGATAGATGGTTATGGCTTACAGCGAGATTATATATCAGGAAATGAAATTCCCGATAACGCCTTGTGGGCGGTTGTAAGCGCAGAAGATCAAAAGTTTGCAACCCACAACGGATTTGATTTGGAGGGCATTCAAAAAGCATTTGAAAAAAACAAAGAAGATGAAAAATTGCGAGGAGGAAGTACTATTTCTCAACAAACGGCCAAAAATATTTTTTTGTGGCAGGGCAGAAGTTGGTTGCGAAAAGGCCTAGAGACGTATTGCACTTTTGTACTGGAAACCGTTTTGAGCAAAAGAAGAATTCTAGAAATTTATTTGAATATTGCCGAAATGGGACGTGGAACCTTTGGTATAGAGGCTGCAGGGCAATATTATTTTGATAAACCTGCAAACGAATTGAACCCAAGCCAAACAGCACATATTATAGCCGCCTTACCCAGTCCAAAAAAATACAATGTAAATCCTCCAAGCGCATATATTACAAGACGCGCCAAATGGATACAAGCTCAGGTACAAAATTTGAAAGATGTACCAGAATTACGCCAAATCATAGAAAACAAACCATGAAATATCTTTTACTTTTACTCTTACCAGCTATCATCGCGTGTAAAAATCCTTGGAATAAATCTGAAGATTCACCTGCAGACTTTGCGATTCAAAATACAGAAGACGGAAAAGTTTTGCTTCGTTTGAAGCCACAAGTCGGCGAAAAATCCACAATGCAAATGAAGGTGGAACTAAAACCTATGGGTATGCTGCCCATGAATACCACTATTATCGCAGATTTGAACATGCGGGTTGTTTCTTCAACAGATTCTGCTGCTTTATTTCATATAGATTTTCAACGCATGCAGATGAATGCTACTATTTTAGGAGCTAAAATTAATTATGATTCTCAAGGAGATAATTCCAATATTCCAGCAGAAATAAAAAATCAGATTGAACCCTTTCTCGCCAAAAAATTTTCTATGGAAATGGATACTTTAGCCCGAGTTACCAAATTAGAAATCGATCAAAGTAACAGCATTGGTTCAAATATAGATTTAAACGCACTCTTTATTCCCTTGCCTGAAAATGAGGTAGGTACAGGGGATTCTTGGACAACAAAACAGGATGTTCAATCGGTGCAAAATGCCGAATTAATCTATACAATAGATCGAATTTCGGCAACAGAAGTTTTGGTAAAAGTAAATCAATCCGAGTCTGAAACATCAAAAATTTCTGGACAATATTTGCTCGATCGAAAAACCGGATTTACCAAAGACGGAATTATCGAAATTCAAACCAATCAGGGTGGTCAGAATATTCAATTAAAAATAACGGTTGATACATTAAATTCTATTAAATAACAGAATTGATTCAAATGCAGAATGGGATGCGAATTGATTGCAAAAAAAAATAGCCACCCCGATTATCGATGTGGCTAATATTATGTCAATCAAATACTTATGAGTAATAATTTTGACGAAGTTCTTTTACCTTTGGATCCTTCAAATACTCATCATAATTCATATATCTGTCAATAGCTCCCTTTGGAGTTAATTCTATAATTCGATTACATACTGTTTGTATCAATTCATGATCATGAGAAGACATGAGAATTGTACCTTTAAAATTTTCTAATGAATTATTGAGTGCTGAAATGGATTCAAGATCGAGGTGATTTGTAGGCTCGTCGAATAATAGAACATTTCCTTTGAGCAGCATCATACGAGAAAACATACATCTCATTTTTTCTCCTCCAGAAAGCACGCTACTGGATTTGAGCGCCTCATCACCAGAAAATAACATTCTACCCAGAAAACCTCTTATATACTCTTCATATCTTTCTTCGTCGGTATCCACATATTGTCTCAACCAATCCACGAGGTTCAAATCAGAATTGAAGAAATTGGTGTTATCCAATGGCAGATAAGTTTGTGTTGTTGTAACCCCCCATTTATATTCACCTTGCTGTACATCACTATTACCAGAAATAATTTCAAAAAAAGCTGTTTTTGCTAATGAATTTCGAGATAAGATAGCTACTTTATCCCCTTTTTTGAGGGTAAAATTCACATCGGCAAATAGAATTTCATTGTCTGATTTGGCTCCTAGATCTTTCACTTCTAGTATTTGGTCACCCGCTTCTCTTTCCTGCTCAAAAATAATGGCGGGATATCTACGAGACGACGGTTTAATTTCCTGCATGTCTAGTTTATCAATCATTTTTTTACGTGCAGTTGCCTGTCTGGCTTTTGCCACATTGGAGCTGAATCTTTGAATAAACTCTTGAAGTTCTTTTTTCTTTTCTTCAGCTTTTTTATTGGCTTGGGCTCTTTGTCTTGCAGCCAATTGTGAGGCTTGGTACCAGAAAGAATAATTACCAGAATATAGATTGAGTTTGGCAAAATCCAAATCTGCGATATGCGTACACACCGCATCCAAAAAGTGCCTGTCGTGTGACACCACAATCACAGTATTTTCATAATCTGCCAAGAAATCCTCTAGCCAAGAAATGGTTTCTACATCCAGATCGTTGGTAGGCTCATCTAGAATCAAAACATCTGGGTTCCCAAAGAGCGCTTGTGCCAATAGTACCCTCACCTTTGCTTTAGAGTCGAGTTCACCCATCAATTTATAATGATCACTATCGGCAATACCTAGATTTGATAATAATGTTGCGGCGTCGCTTTCTGCATTCCAGCCGCCCATTTCTTCGAAAATTACGCCCAGTTCGCCTGCTTTTACACCATCTTCTTCAGAAAAATCAGGTTTGGCATATAATTCATCCATTTGAGTTTTGATACTATACAACTTTTCGTTTCCGCGTAGTACAGTTTCTAGAACAGGATATGAATCAAATTTAAAATGATTTTGCTCTAGAACAGACATTCTTTTATCAGATTCCAACGAAACATGTCCCGAAGTTGGGTCTTGCTCGCCGGCGAGTATTTTCAAAAAAGTAGATTTGCCAGCGCCGTTGGCACCGATGATTCCGTAACAATTGCCCTTGGTAAATTTCACATTTACTTCATCAAAAAGCACTCTTTTACCGAATTGCAATGATACATTTGATACTGTTAACATAAATTTGGAATAAATTTTGTATTAATTTTTCGCAAATATAGAGATTTTAACTGTTTTTTGTGATACAAAAGGATATCAAAATACGAAACAAGAAAGCGAAATTCAACTATGAACTACTTGAATTCTTTGATGCTGGCATCAAATTGCAGGGCACCGAAATTAAATCTATCCGTATGGGAAAAGCCAGTATAGCCGAAAGTTTTTGTGAAGTAAAAAATGGAGAGGTCTTTATAGTAAATATGCACATTGATGAATATGGTTGGGGTACTTTTAACAATCATAAAATAAGACGAGATCGCAAATTACTTTTAAATAAATCTGAGATAAATAAACTAGAAAAAAATACCCAGGAACAAGGTAATACTATTGTCCCTACTTTGTTGTATATCAACGACAAAGGCTTGGCAAAAGTGCGAATTGCTTTGGCAAAAGGTAAAAAGCTATATGACAAGCGAAATACGATTAAAGAAAAAGATTTGAAGCGTGATTTGCAAAGAATTCAAAAGAATTTCTAAATTTGTATAAAAATTTGTTAATTTTATAAAATAATTCAATTTAAAAATTTTAAGAATATGAGTATGAAAAAGTTTAATTTAGTGCTTACACTGGCCTTTGCATTGTTGTTCAGTGCTTCTGCCAACGCACAAGACGGGAATAACCCATGGGGTATCTCGGTAGGTGCCCACGCTGTGGATTATACATCTGTGCGGGGAATGTTTGACGGATTTTTTGACTATGACGATTATACAATCGTTCCACCTTTGTCAAAAATATCTATTATTCGTCATTTGGGCGGGAAATTCGCTGCAGATATCACAGCTTCTGTAGGTGAAGTTGACAACAAACGTTTTTGGTTGAAAGATGAGCTATTCATCAATGCCGGACTAGGTTTACGTTACCGTTTATTAGGAACGGCTGATAATTCTTATTGGTTCGATCCATATGTAAGAGTAGGTGCTTCTTACAACAAATATGATTTTTCCAGTGTAAGTATCAGTGCAGACAATCCTCGTATGGTTGCACAACGCACAGGTTTTGACGATGGTGGAATCTATCCAGATCATGACTTTGTATATGGTGATTTTGAAGGAGAAAAAGGTTATTTCATGGTTCAAGGTGGTTTAGGTATCAACTTCTGGTTGACAGATCATTTTGGTATCAACTTAGCTTCAGACTTCAACGGTGCACCAAGTGTTGACAGCGATTATGTGAATTTCTTCCAACATACCGCTGGTGTAACATTTAAATTTGGAATGAAAGATAGAGATAAAGATGGTATTCCAGATGATGAAGACGAATGTCCTGATACTTGGGGATTGAAAGAATTCAATGGCTGTCCTGATAGCGATGGAGACGGAATTCGCGACTTGGATGATGCATGTCCAGATGTACCTGGATTACCAGAATTTGACGGTTGTCCTGATACAGATGGTGATGGAGTGGGAGATAACGTAGATCGTTGTCCAAATGAGCCTGGACCAGCAGAAAATCAAGGTTGTCCTTGGCCTGATACCGATGGTGATGGTCTTACAGACAATATAGACGAATGTCCTAACCAAGCTGGACCTCGTGAAAATAATGGTTGCCCTTGGCCAGATACTGATGGCGATGGTATTCCAGATCACCTAGACAGATGTCCGAACGAAGCTGGTGTAGCTCCTGACGGTTGTCCAGAGGCTAGCGTTATGGTAGAAAATATCAACGTAGGATTTGTTGTTGAATTCGATTATAACAAAGCTACAATTCGTGAAACTTCTCAACCAAGAATCGCTGAAAAAGCTGCTCAAATCAAAAGAGCTCTAGAAATTTATCCGAATATGACATTATATATCGATGGACATACAGACGATAGAGGTTCTGCTTCTTACAACAAGACATTGTCTCAGAAAAGAGCTGCTTCTGTAGTAAAATCTTTGGAAACTAATGGTGTTGCAGCAGGTGCTCTTACTCCAAGAGGTCTTGGAGAAGAAGTTCCGAAGTGTACCAACGATACAGACGAGGGAAGACAGTGTAACAGACGTGTAGAAGTTACAATCAAATCTACTGGTAATAAAACTAATTAATACAATTAATTAATAATCAAGTATAAGCTGCCTGGAAACAGGCAGCTTTTTTTATACTAAAAACCTGAATCGAGCGTTTGTAATTAAAAATAAAATGATATGAAAACCTATTTTTTAATACTTCTTAGTGTATTGTTTATGACGGCAAAAGCACAAGAAAATAAGCAATACGCACAAGAATATACTGCTGTAATCAATGGTAAAAGCATTTTAGAACTCGATGCAGACAATGAAGATACTTTTACCATCAAAGTATTCAAAGAGAATAAAACCAAGGATGACAACTTTACAAGCGTGTACAATGTATCTGAATATATGCTCAAAATTCCAGGTTTACCGACCAAATCCGTCAAAGGAGGTCAAATTAATTTGAAGGAATTAAGTGAATTTATTAAATCAGGCGATTCATGGCATATTTTCAATATTGCAATTATGCATCCGCTTGATCAATCAAAGATAATTAAAGAAAAGACTCGCCCTGTGGTTATAGATTTTAAATAATCCAAGCTGTATTATTTTATGAATCTGAATGTTTGTTGTATTGTTTTATTTATTATTTTTAACAAATAATTAATTAGACAATAAAAATGAAATATGTATTAACCTTAGTATTGGTTTCCTTTTTTGTGGTAAACGTCAATGCACAAAGTTGCTGCGCTGAAAAAGCTAAAACTGGAAATTCACAAGCTACTTGCTCAACAGAAAAGAAATCACAAAACGTTGAATCTGAATCGGTTGCTACTCGCAAAGATTCCAATAACGAACTAGAAACAAAGGCAAAAGCTACAGGTCTGAAAATGGCACCCGACGCAAAAGCCTTGAAGCCGGCAGGGCCAAAAAGTATCAAAAAAGAATGATTGTACAATGTGATGTGTTCTATGAAAAAGCCGTTGAATAAAAACATTCAACGGCTTTTTCTAATTTTTTCTCAAAGAGTATGAACCTGTGAGAAAAGATAGAATTTATAAAGTGATTTTACCCCTTTCACTTCCTTTTTTGGTTACAAAAGAGTCACGTTTTCCATCAATATTAAACGTCATAAAATTTTGCTGATCTGCAAATTCATTCACCAACAACGCGTTTCTGATTTCTATGGTTTTGATTACGCCTACATTGGGAACTTCAAAATAGAGCCTTGTAGCTTTGGGCGAAATTTGTGCTTTGGCATAATTGAAATTTGCCGTATTTCCATTGATTATAATCGTGAAATTCTTGCGTAAATAACGTTCTGTAGCCGCGTCGAACTGATCAAAATTTTCTGATGATACTCCTATAGCCTTTTCTAGATCTTGTGTAATTAATTTTGACGTAAAGGTAAGTGAAGTTGCACCAGAGTTTTTCTCTACTTTAGTGGTTGAGGTATGATATTCGTTCATGGTAAATGCAAAAATAATTATCGCAAAAAGAGCTGTTGATATGTAGATTAATTTTTTCATCTTATTCAAAGATTGATTATCGTAAATTCAAAACGAATGCCAAAAAAGGAAGAGTGCTGATATTTAACACATTATAGTTAAAAAAGGAGGGATTATCCCGCCATCCATTGTGACCATGGAATCATATAAAAACAAATGCACGCCAATACGATGAAAATAATGGGAGAAACGCCTACAAATTGACTTTTCTTGAGTTTTGCGTTGGCAATTGTCATTAAAATGACGGCGGTAAACATCATTAACGGATGCTCCAATGCCAGTAGTCTATGAGAAGAATCGCTCATGGCTGTGCCGGCTTTCCAATAGCTAGAAATTTTTGGAGACAAGATGTAGAGTATGATTCCTATCAAAAATTGAATATGGAAAGACAATACCGTGTAAAAAAACACCTTGCGAATGTTGCGATGTAGAGGTTTTTTACTCACTAAATGATATAGTGCAGCCAACAGCATGATGATGGATAGTAGAAGTACTAAATAAGCCCATCCACTGTGGAATTGGTATAGAAAATTGTACAATTGATTCATAATTAATTTTTAATCGAAACAAATATAACTTATTTAAATTTAAAGCATAAAAAAACACGGACAGTTTTGCCCGTGTTTTGTAAAAATTATTTTGAATTCTTTAAAATTCGTAAGTAATAGAAGCATTCCAAGTTCTACCATTTCCAAAGAAATAACCAAAGTTATCCTTTCTAGAAATATAAGAAGTATTGAACAGATTGTAAACGTTACCTCTCAATTTCAAGCCTTGATCTAGGAAATTGAATTTGTATGTAAATCCAGCATCTGTAGTGGTATAATCTTTTAACCTTTCTGCCTGATAAATATTATTGGTTCCATGTACTAGATTGTTAAGCGAGTTTAGTGCAACATCTTCTACATCAACAAATCCATATAATTTGCCATATACATTAATATCTGCATTCAAGCTGAAGTTCTTGGTAACATCCCAAATAGCACCAAATCCAGCATTTACCATAGGAGCTTCACCCACAAATGTACCTGTTAAATCTCCTTGTACCGTTTCGTTTACTTGAGCTGTTTGTGAATCAATAATATTGATTGGCGTTACCCCATCATATTTGAAATCGTTATATGACAAATAACCTCTTAATCTCCAATCGTGTGAAACTTTTGAATTGAAATCCATTTCTAAACCTTTATGCAATTGCGCAATATTCAAAAATCTGAATCCAACTTCTTCACCTTGCCAATTTCCGCTAGCACCTAAGAATCGGTTGGCCCATTTTGTCCAATAAGCATTCAAATTCACAGTGGTTTTTCCAAACATAATTCTATAACCAGCCTCTAATCCAGTGATTTCTTCATTTTCAACTTCTGGCACTCGCTGCTCGATAGTACCATACTCGTAAATGTTGTCCAAGAACGGTTGACGTGAATAATAACCTGCATTTACAAATAATGTGTGATTGTCTAAGAAATTATATGCCGCACCACCTTTTACATTGTACCCAATTCTGTTGATTTGGTCTGATTGAGTTCCTGCAGTAAGGAATCTGTCTTCTTTTTTATATGATTGGTTAGAAACCGCACCTTGAAAGAAAGCAGAGAAAGCATCCACCGCATATTCTATCTGTCCAAATGCTCCTTGGTAATTAATCCATTCCGAGTTGTCATAAGCAATTCTTTGACCCTCGTCAGCATAATTAAATAAAGACGCCCAAGGATTAGCCTCAAAAGTTTCTGTAACGATATATTGGCCATTGGTTAACATATGATCTCCCCAACCTGCAGAAGCATCATTCCAACCTTGTAATCCTAGTAAATTGTTCAATTGACGGAAGTGATCTCCTTTATAGAACCTTACATCTGCTCCTACGTTTAGGGTGATTGCATCCATCGTATGCTCGAAATTGGTTACAGCACCATACCATTGGTGATTATTTACAGATGAGCGTATGGCTCCTGCATTTCCAAAATGTCCAATTCCACCATCTATCATAGAGTTATTGTTGAAAACAGTAGTGAAATCTGCTAATCCTTGATCGTTCAAAATGTTGGATGATCTTGAACTAGAACCATAGTTTCCTGTTCCACCTCCACGTCCAAAAGAAGCATATAATACGGTTGATAAGTTTGAATTGGTAGAAATATCCCAATCCCAGTTCAAGTTCATTACAGGCTTATGGTAGTAATTTCTTCTCCAAGAGAGCATTTCTCCATCCAAAAAGCCGTAGTTATTATTATACTTTGTTCCTCTTCTTTCGTATAAATCCATTCTTTTAGAGAAATTCTGATCGTGCCATTGTGGCGCGCCAAATACCATAAAGTTGAAGTTGTGCAATCCAGCCTGTTTACCTACAGACAAAAAGTAGTTTTGTCCTTGACCTTTCGTTCCTTCTGCCCATTTTCTCCAACCTTGCCAGTGATCTACCATGATAGATACACCCCAGCCACTCTCCATAAGACCAGTGTTATATCCTAAAGTACCTTTGAAATAACTGTCGTTACCCGTCATGAAACGTGCAAATCCACCTTGTTTTTTCTCAGTAGCTTTGGTTACGATATTTACAGTACCACCTACAGAAGATATAGCTAATTTAGAAGATCCTAGACCTCTCTGTACTTGGATACCGTTGGCGATGTCGGCCATTCCCTGCCAGTTAGACCAGTACATATTACCGTCTTCCATCCCGTTAATAGGTTGCCCGTTCAATAAAAAGGCCGTATTCGATTGGTCAAAACCACGTAGGAACATTTGACCATCACCAAATCCACCCGCTTGATTGGCTACATACACGTTGGGGGTATTTTTCATCGCTTCAGGAAATTCTACGTTACCCACAGCTCTGTCCTGGATCTCTGCACCAGAAATTACGCTTGTAGCTATCGGCGTATTTCGGTCTTCTGTCAAGTCAATTACACCACGACCAATAACGATCATGCTTGCCAATGAAACGCCGTCACCAGATAGAGTAATATTTCCCAAATCTAGTGTTTGTCCATCAGCAACGGTATAAGATATTTGCTGTGTTCCGTTCAATAGGTCTGTAATTTCCAACAAACCGCTTCCCGCAGGGCTTTCGATGCTAAACGCACCATCTGTATCGGTATTGGTAGAATTGGCAGTACCTACGACTGTAATTTCTGCACCTGCAATGGGCAAATTTGCGCCATCAACAACAGTTCCTGTGATTACAGACTGAGCAAAGGCTGCAGTTGTAAACAGAACCAAGAATAAAGCTGATAATAAGCTTTTAGAATAATTCAATTCCATTTGATTTTAATTATTTTTTAGATTTCGCTGCAAAATTGCAATGATTTGATATATTAATTGTTACCTAAACGTTAAAATTTAAGTTATTTATAAGTATTATAGGAGTAGGCGCTAAATTGCCTTCAAGCTTAAATCGATATTTTTGGCAGAATGTGTAATGGCTCCAGAGGAAATAAAATCGACGCCTGTTTCTGCTACACTTTTGAGTGTAGATAAATTTATGCCTCCAGAAGCCTCAATTTCACAAGAATTTCCTATAATTTCTACCGCTTTGCGCGAGTCTTCTATCGTGAAATTGTCTATCATAATTCTGTCAGGTTTTACCTCGAGTGCTTGGCGTACCTCGTCTAGATTTCGAGTTTCTACTTCAATTTTCAACTCCAAATCATTGTCGAGTAGAAATTTTCTTGTTTGATTTACAGCTTGAGCGATTCCTCCTGCAAAATCTACATGATTGTCTTTTAACATAATCATGTCATACAATCCAAATCTATGATTGTTTCCACCGCCAATTAGCACCGCCCATTTTTCTAGCATTCTGAAATTTGGTGTGGTCTTGCGGGTATCGAGTAATTTGGCCTTGGTATGTTTAATTTCCAAAACCATTTGATGCGTAAGACTTGCTATTCCGCTCATGCGTTGCATACAATTCAATACAAATCGTTCACAAGTAAGTATTGATCTAGCCGATCCTTCAACGATAAAGGCTATATCGCCAATTTTCATCAAATCCCCATCCTGCATCAATTTTGTAAACTTGATGGTTGGATCAAAATAATTAAAGATATATTCAGCTAATTGAACGCCAGCTAGAACACCATCTTCTTTTACCAGCAATTGAGCGCGGTTTTGTTCCTCTGCGGGTATGATGGCCAAAGTAGAATAATCACCCGGCCCTACATCTTCTTGTAAGGATTCGGAAATAAAGTGATTGAGTTTTTCTTCAGTAATGTATTCTGGAAAGTTTTGATTTTTCATTATGATTTTACTTTGTTTAAAGATCTTTATTATAAAATGCGCCTTTATTTTCAGTCATTTTCATAGAATCCTTTATAATTCGATAAGAAACATGAACCAGATTTCGTAATTCTAATAATTGTGGAGACAGTTTGGAATAATTATATAATTCGGTAACCGCCTCAAAGATTTCGCGTTGCTTTTTTGCAGCGAGTTCCAGACGTGCATGGCTACGAACAATTCCCACCATATCGCTCATTACCTCTTGTAGTTGTTTTCGAAGATAGGTTATCATTACCATTTCTTCTATTACTTTCACGCCCTCTTCATTCCATTCAGGAATGTGTTGTATATCTTGATGATTGAATTCGTCTTTTTGCAGTAATTCTACACTTTTCATAGCAGCATTATGCCCGAAAACCAATCCTTCTAGCAAAGAATTAGAAGCTAATCTGTTGGCGCCGTGCAATCCAGAATTGGTACATTCACCTACAGAGAATAGATTGGCTATACTGGTATGACCGTTGATATCTATATCTATGCCACCCATGAAGTAATGACATGCAGGCACTACGGGAATTGGCTCTACAAAAGGGTCTATTCCTTCTTGCTTGCAAAAATTATAAATATTTGGAAAATGTTCCAAAAATCTAGTCTGGTCCATGTGGCGACAATCCAATAAAACATATTCATCTCCAGAAATTTTCATTTCATTGTCGATGGCTCTTGCTACAATATCGCGCGACGCCAGTTCACCGCGTTCATCGTATTTATGCATAAAGGTTTTGCCATCTTTGGTAAGAAGTTTTGCCCCATCACCACGTACGGCTTCAGAAATCAAAAACAACATACCATCATGTTTAGAATAAAATGCCGTAGGATGGAATTGAATATATTGCATATTAGACAATGTGCCACGCGCACGATGCACAAAGGCCATGCCGTCACCTGTGGCAATTAAGGGATTGGTCGTGTTTTTATACACATGCCCAGCACCACCTGTCGCCACCAAAGTAATTTTGGAAGTAATTTTGATAATTTCATCATTTTTTTGATCCAAAACATAAGCACCATAGCAATTCAGCGCCTCGGAATCCCAAGTTTTACCGGGAACGTGATGCTGCGTAATCAAATCAATAACATAATGATAATCAAGTATTTGTATGTTTTTTGATTTTTCTGCAGTTTGTAATAATGCTCTCTCAATTTCGAATCCGGTAATATCCTTGTAATGAACGATTCGGTTTTCTGTGTGTCCGCCTTCTCGCCCCAGTTTTAGGTCGCCTTCTGTATTTCGGTCAAAATTTGTCCCCCACTCAACCAATTCTCTAAATCGGTTGGGACCTTCTTTTATGACCATTTCGACAACCTTTGGATTGTTTTCACCATCACCGGCACGCATGGTGTCATCGATATGTTTCAAAAAATTATCTGTTGAAAAATCTGTAACTACGGCCAATCCGCCTTGGGCATATTTGGTATTACTTTCGTCTTCATCAGCCTTGGTTACGATTACAATTTTGGCGTCTGGCAATTGTTCAGAGATTTTAATTGCATAGGACAATCCCGAAATTCCCGAGCCGATAACAAGAACATCTGCTGATATCATCTCATTTTTAATTTAATTGCTAATGTATGAAAAGTCTAAAATTAAGTTTATACAAACTGCTTAGCTAGCTGGAAACATTTTTATCAATTTTTCAGCGTCTTGTGAATTTCGCTGAATAAATACTTTACGTCGTTTTCCGTCTTTTAATTTGAATAAAATTCCCAATATCTGATGTTTTTGAACAAAATCTATTTCTTCAAAGTCTAATTCAGATTTTACCGAAAGTTTTGTAAGTGATAAATATAATAAAATAATGTTCAGTAATGCAAAAATCAACCAAAGCCATTTTAACATATCTTCCTGATAATTAAATAATAAGAAGAAAATAACAGCATTTGTCAAATTG
Organism: Flavobacteriaceae bacterium; assembly: GCA_030538275.1. GTDB lineage: Bacteria > Bacteroidota > Bacteroidia > Flavobacteriales > Weeksellaceae > Profundicola. The sequence continues at coordinate 82,437 of JAUNUH010000008.1, forward strand.
AGAATAAATACAAATCTTAGCAGGTAAACCATACTTTTGTTCTGGTCTTGAAAAATGATTTTTTTCCGTTTCTTATCGATTTGGAGACTTTGCATAATCCAATGTGCTTACTTTTTGTAATTCACAACGGCTTCTATAAAAGCTTTTGCATTTTCTACCGGAACATTAGGCAAAATACCATGACCCAAATTGGCAATATATTTATACGTACCAAAATCATCAATCATTTCTTTTACCATTTCTTGAATTTTTTCTGGTGGAGAAAGCAATCTCGACGGATCAAAATTTCCCTGTAAGGTTTTCTTGAATCCCGTCAAATCACGTGCGGTTTGTGGTCGGATCGTCCAATCTACGCCTAGCGCAGATGCATTGGAACGGCTCATTTCTTCTAGCGCAAACCAGCAACCTTTTGCAAATACAACTACAGGAACTTGCTCATATAATGCGTTGACAATCTGCTCGATGTACGGATACGAAAACTCCAAATAATCATTCGGTGAAAGCATTCCACCCCATGAATCAAAAATTTGAATCACATCTGATCCATGGTTTATTTTTTCTTTTAAATAATGAATAGTGACGTCGGTAATTTTTTGTAATAAATCGTGTGCAGCAGCCGTATTTGTAAATGCAAAGGCCTTGGCTTGATCAAAGTTTTTGGAACCCTGGCCTTGAATTGCATAGCAAAAAATTGTCCATGGAGAACCCGCAAAGCCAATTAATGGAATTTCATCGTTCAGTCCTTTTTTGGTGAGATCCAAAGCATCAAATACATATTGTAACTCTTCGTTCAAATTTCCCGTTCGGATTTTTTCTACATCACCCGCGCTTCGTACAGGATTTTCTAACCATGGTCCAACATTGGGTTTCATTTCAAAGGGAAGTCCCATAGCCTGGGGTACAACCAATATATCTGAAAAGATAATTGCGGCATCCAATGGAAATCTACGTATAGGTTGTAAGGTAATTTCAGAGGCAATTTCTGGGGTTTGGCATCGGGTAAAGAAATCGTATTTATCGCGCAAAGCAATGAACTCTGGCAGATATCTGCCTGCCTGGCGCATCATCCACACAGGTGGTCTATCAACTTCTTCACCACGAAGTGCTTTCAACAATAAATCATTTTTTGGCATTGAAATGAATTTTAATTAAATTTATAAGTGATTCAAGATCAGCGTTTTTTGAAAAAATCACATCTCTATCAAAGGTTTTACGAGCTGCTTGTGCCGTAGTTTCACCAATGGCAAAAATAACGGCTTTTTCGGGAATGGCATATTGTTCATCATATGATTTAACTCCCGATGGGCTGAAAAATGCCACTGCGTCATAATTTTTATTGATTTCAACGCTTTTGGAGTGGGTAGAATAAGTAGTTATTTCGTGTAAATGATGCCCAAGTTGCTTCAATCCATCGGGTATGGTATCTCTTCTGATTTGGGAACAGAAAAATGTAAAATAGGTTGGAAGTTTAATATTTATTTCTATAAAATTTAGTAATTCTTGCGCTGTTGGTGCAGTAAAAATCACGTTATTTCCACGGTTTTGCAAGATTTCTTCTGATGTTTTCCCAACACAATAAAAACTTCCTTCTAATCGGAATTCAGAAATTAATTTTGCCGATCTGGCACTGGTAAGAATGAAATGTTGGCAATCCGGATAAATCTGTGTCTTAACTTTTTCGGAATCAAAAATTTGTGTTTGAATAAAATCGTAACTTTCAATATCAAAATCCTTTCCCTCTGAATCCAAATAGGGAGGTTGAAAATATTTTGTAAACAAAATAAACGGCTTTTTATCTTGAGACATTGGAAGAAAACTGAATTATTGTAAACTCTTTTTCACTTCTAGAATCAATCGATCCGCACCTTGTGCAATGCACTTTTCTGCCATTTCAATACCATAAGCAATCGGATCCTCTACAAAGCCCGTGTGTGTAATTTCAATTTTTTTAGAACCGTCTAAATTGAGAACGGCAGCTTCAAAATGCACTTTTCCCTCATGGGATATTTCTGCATATCCCCCGATTGGAGCAGTACAACCGCCTTGCAGTTTTCGCAGAAAAGACCTTTCAATCGAAGCAGCTTTAGCGGCATTTTCATTGGAAATCACACTCAAATCCAGATCTTTTCTTGTTACCACACCTACAATTCCTTGTGATGGTGCCGAAATCATGTTTTCCAGATACATGTATTGCAAACCTTTGTCGTGAAGTTCAGAAATAATTTCACTTCGCTCTAGGCCAGCAGCAGCAAAAATAGCTGCATCCCAAGCGTTGTCTAGTAATTTTTGAATTCTGAGTTGCACATTTCCTCGTAAATCAACTACCTCATCTTGGGGAAATTCACTCAACCAAAATGCTTTTCTACGCAAACTACCCGTTGCTATAATTCTTTTTTCCTTTTGTAAGATGCTTTTATCTTTGAATACCAGAATGTCCTTGTGATCTCCTCTAGGAAGACATGCCGTAAGGTGTAGGCCGTGGGGCAGTTGTGTTGGCACATCTTTCAAGCTATGAACAGCCAGGTCTATTTCATTGTTAATCAAAGCTATATCTAGAGCTTTTGTAAAAACACCTGTGATTCCGATTTCATAAATGGGTTGTTTTAGCTTCAAATCACCCTCAGAAACTATACTTATTATTTCCGTTTTGAAACCTTGTAATTCAAGTAATTTTTGTGTTTCGAGCGCTTGCCACATGGCCAAAGGGCTGCTGCGTGTTCCTATCTTCAGTATCAATTTTCTAAATCTAAATGAAAAATTTTATTTACCAAGTCTATGACATCGTTGGCAGACTCGGGATGATTCATGATATGAGCTGCAAATTGATTGGTCATTTTCTGGATTAACCGTTCAGACAAAGGGTCTTTGCCGTTTAATGGGATATCTTTTTTTATCAATTGTTTTTTCTCATGTTGTTTCAAGAATTCCATGCGGTAGCGGAAAGCTTCTATGGCGGGTACAAATTTTCGGGCTTCTATCCAATCTTCAAACTCCCACATTTTCAATCGAATAATGGTTTCTACTTTAGGAATTTCTGATTTTCGGTTTTCGAGTGTACGACTTATTACACGAGAAAGTTCATCTACATTTACCACTTTAATTTTCTCATTGGCTACATCTGCGGCCACATTTTCTGGAATTGATAAATCGATGATGAGCATTTCACGATTCGGCATCATTTGCGTGGTGACGGTAGGTTGTGGTGCGCCGGTAGCTACAATCAAAATGTCGGTTTCTTGTAGGATTTCTGGCAAATCTTCGATAGCACGAGAGGTTAATTGAAGTTTATTACTTAAATCTTCTGCCTTTTCAGCCGTGCGGTTTACAACCGTAATTTGATTGTTATCAGAATGTTTTACCAGATTTTCACAGGTATTACGACCGATTTTACCCGTACCGAACAAAACAATTTTTTTATGGTTGAAATCAGGAACATTTTGAATAATGTATTGCACTGCAGCATAAGAAACAGATGTTGCTCCGTCGCTCAAAGAAGTTTCATTTTTGATTTGTTTACTGATTTGAATGGCAGTGTCCATAATGCGTTCCATGCAGGCATTGGATGTCCCTTTTTTCTTGAAAAGTCTGAAGGCCTTTTTCATTTGAGATAATACTTCAAAATCGCCTAATATTTGACTTTCGATGCCGGTAGAAACACGAAAGAGATGGTGTATAGCCACTTTTGCGGTTTTCACAAAAGTGATTTTTTTGAATAAATCTAAATCTCCTCGTACTTGTTCACAATAAATTTCTTGCATATCCGAAACACTTTCGCCAAAAAAATATATTTCGGTACGATTACAAGTAGATAGTATGAAAAAATCTTCTATTTGCTTGCTCCTTGCCTTTTCTATGAATTCATCTGCATATGAATCAAAAAAAGCAAATCGACCCCGTGTTTCAACATCTGCTTTTTCGTAACTGATGCCAATCACATGAAAATTATGGAGTTGATTGTGATAAAACATTTTTTAATAAAGATTTACAAAATTACGAAGAATTTGGCAGAATGGAATATGATTTAAATTATAAGATGGGGGATGAAGCAGATGCTAGATATGTTTTTGTATTTTTAATTAATAGTCATATTTATTTTTCCATCGTTCTTTTAAAAATTTACGGTCGATTTCTTCATGATTGTTTTTACCAGGTTCGTACAACTTTTGTCCTGAAATTTCTTTTGGGAGAAACTCAATATCCACAAAGTTCTTTTCAAATTCGTGCGCATATTGATAATTTTTGCCGTATTCCATATCTTTCATGAGCTGGGTAGGTGCGTTGCGCAAATGCAAGGGTACAGCCAAGTCGCCAGTTTGCTTCACCAGTTGTTGTGCCTCTCGTATGGCCATATAGGTTGAATTACTTTTAGGTGAATTGGCTAAATATACAGCGCATTGTGACAAAATTATCCTAGCCTCTGGATAGCCAATCGTAGTGACCGCTTGAAAACTGTTATTGGCCAAAATCAAGGCGGTAGGATTTGCATTTCCTATATCTTCTGCCGCCAAAATAAGCAATCGCCTTGCTATGAATTTCAAATCTTCACCACCCTCTATCATGCGCGCCAACCAGTACACCGCAGCATTGGGATCGCTACCCCGTATAGATTTGATGAAAGCAGAAATGATGTCGTAATGTTGCTCACCGCTTTTGTCGTACAAGGCAATATTTTGTTGTATTCTTTCTTTTACAATTGCATTGTCGATGACGATTTTTTCTTGTGCAGATAGACTATTTACCACCAATTCCAACCCATTCAACACCTTGCGTGCATCCCCGCCAGAATAGCGTATCAAAGCCTCAGTTTCATTGACAATAATTTGTTTTTGACTCAAAAATTTATCCTTTTCGATGGCGTTTTGAATCAATTGTTCCAAATCTTCGCGCGAAAGTGGATTCAGCGTATAGACTTGGCAACGAGATAAGAGAGCTGGAACAATCTCAAAACTCGGATTCTCGGTAGTGGCACCAATCAGTGTGATATATCCTTTTTCTACCGCGCCGAGTAAAGAATCTTGTTGAGATTTGTTGAAACGATGAATTTCATCGATGAAAAGAATCGGATTTTTACCCTCTGAAAATAAGGTTAAATTCATTGCCTTTTCAATCACTTCGCGCACTTCTTTTACCCCGCTAGATATAGCAGATAGCGTGTAAAATTGTCGCCCAGAATGCTCGGAAATGAGTTGAGCCAAGGTGGTTTTGCCTGTTCCCGGAGGCCCCCAGAAAATCATAGATGCCAACAAACCGGCATCCAGCATAGCTTTGATGGGTTTGTTTTCTGCTAAAAGATGCTTTTGATTGATGTATTCTACAATTGATTTGGGACGCATTCGCTCTGCCAGTGGTACTGTCATGAATTTCAATAATTTTATTCATTCAATGGAAAATCATAATCGACTATAAATCATAAATTTACGAGCATTTTCAAAACTTTTTCCAATGCGTAAAGATACAAAACGGATTGAATAGATAGGAATATGAATCCGAAGGCATAAGTTGTTTTTTGTGCTTCTTTATCATTTTTTTATTTATGCAATTGAATCTAAAAAACTAGCCGCCTCGAATATGGAGACGGCTATTAATCTTTTTTTATGAAGCTGATTCTGTAATTATTTACGACCGCCTCTAGCAATGATTGCAACGAGCAATAATAGCACCAATGCGCCTATAATCAAGTACATAGGATTGGTGTACCACTCTTCTGTTGTTGTTTCTTTGGTAACATTGATGTCCACATCTGGCAAAACATCCTCTTGCGCAAATGCTAATGGTGAAGCCAAAAACATAATCAATAATGACCAATAATAATTTCCTCTGTTTAAAATTTGATTTTTCATAATATAATTTTTTAAATTTAATTTAAAATTAATACAAAATTTCATGCCAAAACGTTAAAGTTGGAAATTCTTTCTTAAAATTCAATTTAGGAAAACTATATTTTGATAAGATAAATAAAAACAAGAGCAGCATAAGCAAAGCCAACCGCAAAAGTCACCGCACCAGCCGAAATATCTTTGATAAATCCAATACGGTCATGGAAATCTGGATGAATGAAATCACATGTTTTTTCTACGGCGGTATTCAAACTTTCGACAGAAAGAATCAAACCAAAGCACAATAGTTGAATAGCCCACTCCAGCGAAGAAATTCTACATAAAACTCCTATAATTACGAACAAAACGGCAAAGCTAAAATGTACTTTTACAGCGTTTTCTGTTTTAATCAAGAGAAAAAATCCTCTGATGGCATAGCCCAGACTTTTCCATCTATCTACAAAAAAATTGTCTTTGGGATGCTGATGCATATCAAGGCATTTTGGGATATATTCTACTAATTCGGTTTTTGTAATAGTCTGATTCTGAATCTAATGATTTGTCATAAAGAAAATACTTAGAAGTGTTTGATTTCAGATTTATTTCTTGATAGGCCGGAATACGGTCGGTAGAATTTTCTAATAATACTACAATCGAATCGTTTTTGAAATAAGCGTCTTCTACCCAATAGGAAGGGCCGTAAAACAGCAATCTTTCAGACTTTTTCTCGGGAATATTTACCAAAACTATTTCCTGGTCTGGATTAATTACCAATAATCCTTTATCATCAAACCCCCACTTATAGCTGTCAATATCTACATACATGGTAGAATCTGCATTATAAATCAAAAAATCCTTGTAAACAGGATTGAAATTTTTATTCCAAATCGGAATCGTTGTCGATTCTGTACGAACAAGCTTAAAACTTTCTTCTGTAGAAAAATTTTCTGCCCTTATGGTAGCCACATTTTTGTTGTAATAATCCATCCAGTTGTCAAGCACAGCCGTGCTATAGGTTGCGGTCTTTTTAACCGACAGAGAATCAGACTTTTCCGTAGGTAAAGCTACATCAGAAATCGTATCTTCTTTTTTGTCACAACTTTGGATTAAAAGGAATGTAAGGAACAGTATGGTAACTTTTTTGAACATGATTAAATGTTTTTCTCGTTTATGTAATTCGTTTTTAGGATTGGTTTCGTCGTTTTCTACGCAACCATTTTGCAAAGAAATAAATAAATAAACCAAAAAGAATGATAAATGGCCAGATATTCACTAAACCAACAAAAAACCAAATAAAATTGTTCCATCCATTTTTGAATCCATTGAGAAATTGTTGACCAAATCTATTCCCAACACTGGTTTTTTCATAATAACTCAGGTTCAAAGTTGAAAACTGTACTTGTTGAGTAATATATTTTAATCTGCCTTCGATGGATTCTATATCTGCCTGTAATTCACCTATTTGCTTTTCAATCTCCAACATTTCAGAAACGGTTTTTGCCTTGGAAAGTAATTCTAAATATCGCGCTTCTAATTCTTTTTTGGTTTTGAGCCTGGCGTTGATATCAACATATTCTTCCGTAACATCCTCTACACCAACTTCTTTGTGATCAAAATGTGAAACCCCTTGCGAAAGGTCATTTACAAATGCGTCAAAAAACTGTTTCGGTAGCCGTATCTCAGTATTATAGGTTTTGCGATCATGAGAAATGTACGAATTATCATTCGAAACGTAGGCTTGATATTTGGTTACCAATTCTAGAATTTCTGCATGCTTTTTATCTACATCTCCCGTTTGAAAGGAAAAATTTCCACGTTTGATAAGCATTTGCTCCGTAATCACAGCTTGAGAACCGTCGGTATCCCGAGAATCTAGTTGCGCCTTTTGGGTCGCAATCTCTTCATGGTAAAAAGTGGTTTCGCCAGTGCTTTGGTTTGCGTTGCCACCCCCACCACAACCGTTGAGAAAGACCACCAAAAAAAGCGAGAGAATTATGGGTTTCATTAGTATCATTTTATTATGCGGGTTTTAATTATTATTATTCATTTGCACCAAGTTATCAAACGTAATTGCAAGCAAAAATATTTGAAAAGACGCAACAATTCTCTTCAATTTTTTGGGTTTAAATTTTATCCAAATCACCAGCAAACAGCTCCCCCGCTACGGGCAAAGCTTCGGTATTAGCCGATGTCTCCCCTGTGGTGTGGGAATATTGATAATCATATTATTACGAATTTATTCTAATTTCTTAGACTATAATGAGATGATTAATAATTTTAATTTAAATCAATAAAAAAAGGCTTGAAAACCCAAGTTTTCAAGCCTTTGGCAAGAATTTCACTTCTTATTTGGCATGAGAAAAATTCTTGGCCACTTCATCCCAATTTACTAGGTTCCAAAATGCTGAAACATAATCAGGACGCTTGTTTTGATAATTCAAATAATAAGCATGTTCCCAAACGTCTAGACCCAAAATAGGCGTGCCGCCGCAACCAATTCCCGGCATTATCGGATTGTCTTGATTGGCAGTAGAACAAACTTCTAGTTTTCCGTCCTTTACACAAAGCCAAGCCCATCCAGAGCCAAATTGCGTCTTGGCCGCTTCAGAGAATTTTTCTTTGAACGCATCAAATGATCCAAAAGCATCATCAATAGCAGCTGCCAAGTCTCCAGACGGCTTTCCACCACCATCTGGACTCATAATTTTCCAGAATAATGAATGATTATAAAAACCCCCACCATTGTTGCGAACGGCCTTGTTCTCAAATCCTTTTTTCAGAATTTCTTCTATTTCAAGACCCTCTAAATCAGTGCCTTCAATGGCTTTGTTCAGGTTGTCGGTATATCCTTGGTGGTGTTTTCCATGATGAATTTCCATGGTTTTTGCATCTATATGCGGCTCTAGTGCATCGAATGCGTAAGGTAAATCTGGTAATGTAAATGCCATAATTATTTATTTTTAAATTTAAATATGCGTAAAGATAGTACTAATTTTTGTGCCATTTAAAATCTACAAATTAATTCTATCAGTACAATTAATTTTTTTTAAATTGCAACAAAAGCAATGCCATGAGACCTATAAAATCACCTTTTATCAAAACTTTAATATTTCTTTTTATACTGGCATTGGTAATTACTTCCCAATTGTATATCACAGGAAATCAGTATATTATAAGAGGCTTTGCCAATACTTATATGAAAGGTAGAACCACTGCAGGAATTTATGATTATACAGATTTTGACAATCGCATCATTCTCTCGGGACAGGCACAGGCTTGGGATTTGCATTCAAATTATAATCAAATTCCGTTGACAGATTCTTTGCGTTTCAATTTAGAAAAATATAAATCAGATGCTTTCATCATCATTCATGATGGAAAATTATTTTATGAAGAATATTGGAATGGGCGAACGGCAGTTGATGTTTCAAATAGTTTTTCTATGGCCAAAACCTACGTTGCTTTCTTACTGTTCAAGGCTATAGAAAATGGTGATATTCAATCCCTTGAACAGCCGATAACCGATTTTTTGCCACAATTCAAAAATGATACTTTTGGTGCTAAATGTAGCGTAGGGGATTTGGCCGCTATGACCAGTGGTTTTGATTGGAAAGAAAATTATTATTTACCCTTAAATCCAACTGCCAAAGCTTATTTCGGGACCAAAATCAATGATCAAATGCTCAATAGAAAGTTTATAAGCGAGCCTGGAAAGCATTTTGAATATCTCTCTGGCAACACACAATTACTAGGAATGGTGATTGAAAAAGCTACAGGTCATAATTTGTCTTATTTACTTTCAGAACAACTTTGGAAACCTCTAGGCATGGAGCATAATGCCTTGTGGTCGCTAGACGGAAGTGGAGAAACCGAAAAAGCCTATTGTTGCGTGAATGCCACCGCTCTAGATTTTGCCAAAATAGGAAGTTTATTTTTACAAAAAGGAAACTGGAAGGGTAGGCAAATTATTGATACTGTGCATATTGATAAAATGACGTTTCCTAATACTGCCGCTTTTGAATCCACTGAAATTCCTGTTTATGGATACTCCGTTTGGATGGATTATTCTCAATCACCAGCGTTTTATGCTTTTTTAGGACATTTGGGCCAACGCACGATCATTGTTCCGGAACATCATTTGGTAATTCTGCGATTAGGGCATAAAAAAGACGAGCGGATTCTTGGGAAACGCCCGTTAGAAAAAACAGCAACCGATGCCTATTATATGGTCGATGAGGTGGTGAAAATGCTAGATAAAAACCTGGAAATTAAATAAATATAGGCTTTGGATAATTAATTAAACTTGAATTAAATTATTTTAATTAAATTCGTAATATGTTAAATTCAATTAAAGCGGCTAAAATATTATTTTTGGATATAGAAACTGTCCCTATGTATGAATTTTGGGAAGAGTTAGAACCCGAAGTTCAAGAAATGTGGGCGCAGAAAACACAAAACCGTCGCAAGGAATTGGGCGAAGATCCGGGAATACATTATATCAATAATGCGGGAATTTGGGCTGAATTTGGCAAAATTATATGTATTTCAGTCGGATTTATTACTAAAAACGATAAAATTCGAATTAAATCATTTTATAGTCACAACGAGAAATCCCTGTTACAGGATTTTGCAGATTTAATGAATAATCATTTTTATTCTTCTCAATCCCTTTTGTGTGGGCATAATATCAAGGAGTTTGATGTTCCTTTTATCGCCAGAAGATTATTGATAAATCAAATTGAATTACCCAATTTATTCAATCTTTTTGGTAAAAAACCGTGGGAAATTCGACATTTGGACACCATGGAATTATGGAAATTCGGTGACTATAAAAATTATACTTCTTTGGGCCTTTTGGCGCATCTTTTTGGAATCGAAACACCCAAAGACGATATTGATGGTAGTATGGTTTCCAGGGTTTATTACAAAGAAAATAATCTGGAACGTATTAGAGCCTATTGTGAAAAAGACGTACTGGCTGTGGCTCAAGTTTTTAGAAAAATGCGGAGGGAGCCACTTTTAGAATTGGATGTTGTAAATGAGGAAAATTGAAGAGTATAAACACCTGGCCAAGGCTGCACAACCCCAGCACAAGCAGTTTTTGAATTTTTTGAAAAAGAAAAAACCCAAAGATTTAGATGTAGTCGCGCAACAAGCACATAATGAAGTGTTTGAAGAAATTGATTGCCTGAATTGTGCCAATTGTTGCAAAACCACTGGACCGCTTTTTACGGAACGTGATATTGACCGAATTTCGGCTAAATTAAAATTAAAACCACATCAATTTATTGCGAAATATCTGCATAAAGACGAAGAAAATGACTGGGTTTTGAACACATTGCCTTGTCCGTTTTTGGGAATGGATAATTATTGTATGATTTATGATGTACGACCAAAAGCCTGTGCCGAATTTCCGCATACCGATCGACGTAAATTATATCAAATCAATCATTTAACCATTAAAAATACCCTCATTTGCCCCGCAGCTTATGAGATTGTAGAAAGATTAAAAAAGCATTATAATCCTATTCCATAGTTGCTAAAATAGCATCAATATCATCTGGTGTAGTATCGGGATTGATAAAGCAAAATCGGGCACATGTTTCAAAAGAACCATCTTTTTTACGCCATTTGGTAGGTGTGACCAATGCAAAGCCTTCTTTATGATTTTTATAGGTCCATTGACGGTAATCTTCTGGTTCCCAATTTTTTCTACGAAACAAAACGCAGCTCAGACTAGGCTCGCGCACCAATTCCAATTTTTCATTTCGCGAAATTTTGGTACCTGCAATTTGTGCGAGTTCGATACCGCGTTCCACCGCTTTTTTATATTTTTCGGTTCCGTGCATGGCCAGTGAAAACCACAGCGGCAGACCACGAACACGGCGCGTGAGCTGTATTTGATAATCAGAAGGGTTGAATCCATCTGCACCTTTGTCCTTGAAAATTTCAAGATACGAACCTTCTTGTGTATGCGCCTGTTTGGCCAACTCTGGATTTTTGTAAATCACGGCACCACAATCGTAGGGTGAAAATAGCCATTTATGCGGGTCAATGGTCACACTGTCTGCTCTTTCGATTCCGTTGAACAAATGTCGTGCAGTATCCGTGGCCAAGGCACCTCCACCATAAGCTGCATCGATATGAAACCAAATTTTCTGCTCTGCACATACCTGCGCAATGCCTGCCAAATCGTCTATAATCCCGGCATTGGTAGTTCCGCCGGTGGCAACAATGGCAAATAATCGACTACGGGTTTCAGGCTGCATTTTAGATAGTGTTTTCCTCAAATCTGCCTCAGTCAAACTTTCTTCGGTATCTATCAGCATGATTTCGGCATCTGTCACCTGTGCCATGGCTTTTATAGAAGAATGTGCACCAATAGATGTGAGAACGAGTCCTTTTTTATTTTGATTTTGCGGATTGTGTTTACGCCAATTTTCACGTGCTGTTACGATGGCCGAAAGGTTGGCAGTAGTGCCACCACTGGTAAATACACCAAAAGCGCCATTGGGCATGCCCGTAAGTGATACGAGCCATTGCATGGCTTGGTTTTCGGCAAAAATTCCGCCGGCACCTTCCATCCAATAGGCGCCATGAATTGAAGAAGCCGAAGCCACCAAATCAAACATGATGGCGGCACGTGAAGGTGCTGCCGGTACAAAGGCCAAATGACGAGGATGGTCAATGGCTGTGCTTGCCGGTGCCAGAATTTCTTTCCAAATATTCAGCGCTTTTTCACCACCAATTCCCTCCTTTGTTATGGTTTTACCTACCATGGCAGCCAAGTCTTCTTCTGATTTGAAATATCCCAACTTTGGGTTTTTTTCTGTGATTCGGCTAATCACATATTTCATGATATCCAGCGTCATTTCGATGAGATTGATATCGATTTCGTGAAGGCTGTTTTGAGAATTTTGCGTCATGGCTTACATTTAAAAGTTCAAATGTAGGAATAGATATAGGATTTTAAAGAATAGAATATAGGATGATTTAGTTTAACCAAGCATGGATTCGATCCAGAATGATTTGGGTTGAAGGTAGTTGTTGATTAAAGATAATAGCTGATTTTTCTTTAATTTGAGCGCGTTGGGATTTATTATGAATTAAATTATGAATTATAGTAGAAAATTCATTTTCATTTGTAATAGGAAAAATAATTCCTTCATTTTTTAACATTTTTACTTCATTGAATTTTTGAAAATTCGGACCGATGATGACAGGAATTCCAAAAACGGCAGGTTCCAAAGTATTATGCACACCTGATTTGTTGAATCCACCGCCCACATAGGCGATGTCTGCCGAGGCGTAAATTTGGGAAAGAAATCCGATAGCGTCAATGATGAGGATTTGAGAGTTATGAGTTATGAGTTCAGAGTTCAGAGTTGTGCGTTCATCGAGCGGAGTCGAGATGCCGTCATTCATCAATAGACTTTTATTTTCCGAAAAAATCAAACATTTATCTTGCAGCGCATTCTTAAGTCGTTGAATATTTTCAGGTTTAATTTCATGCGGAACGATAACTACTTTCCAGTTTTCGGGCAATTTTTCATGGATAAATTTCACCCATAAATCCTCATCATCTTTCCAAGAGCTTCCTACTACGATTAATGGATGATTTCCTTTAAAATTTTCAATCCAATCTAATTTTTCGGTCTTGGCAGCAATACTTTTTACACGGTCAAAACGGGTATCACCTGCAATAGTAACTTGATGAATATCAATTTTTTGTAATAAATTTTGAGAAATTTCATCCTGAACAAAAAAATGCGTAATGTATTGTTTTAATTTGGAAGCCAACCAATTCCCCCAAGGTTTAAAATAAATTTGATTTTCCCTGAAAATAGCTGAAATCACGACGATTTTTGTTCCAATGGCATTTTGAAATTTTAAATGATTGTACCAATAATCATATTTGACCAAAATCCAAATTTCGGGTTGAAGGATTTGTGCTAATTTTTTAGCGTTTTTGGCTGAATCAAACGGCAGATAAAAAACTACATCGGCCAGGGCATAATTTTTTCTGATTTCATAGCCTGAAGGCGAAAAAAAGGACAAAGCCAATTTATGTTGTGGATATTTTTGTTTTAAAGCTTCAAACACCGGACGCCCCTGTTCAAATTCGCCCAGGGAGCTACAATGCATCCAAATCCATTTTTCGTCGGGATTAATTTTTTGTTTTAAATTTTCCTCCCAATTTCTCCTTCCATCCACCGCCAATTTCGCTTTTGGATTGAAAAAAGCCGCCAATCGAAATGCGATTTGATAAAGTTGAATGAAGAAATTGTAGAGGAATTGCATGGGTTATTTAATCTGATCCAGTTCAAAAAATTCTCCTTTCATGGTGCTCAAGGCAAAAGCTGCTGCAGATGCGGCAAAAACTGAATAATCTAAAGGTGTTTTAAATCCGAACGCCACGAGCATCGTTAGACCAAAAATCAACAATAAAATGCCGCTTAATTGGGCAAATAATTTTGTTTTCAACCCTAAAAGTAAGCAAATTCCAAAAATAATTTCCAGAATAGTTGCCGTCCAACCCATAAATGGTATTACCGCAGCCGGCGCCCAAGGCATCATGCTTTGGGTATATTGTAAAAAGGCATTCATATTTCCCCAAACCGAAATTTCGGCAGGATAAAGTCCCAGACGGTCGGCTACGGCGGATAAAAATCCCGCCGACAAAGCGATGCGCAAGAATAATTGGATGAATTTATTCATAAATTGAACAAAAATAGGAATTTCATAAATTATTCTACCCGAATTTTATGCTTTTATACCTAAATTTACCCCACAAAAAGCAACGTATGCAAAAAATTCAAATGGTGGATTTGTTTCACCAATATCAACACATTCAATCTGAAATTGATAAAAAATTAATTGAAGTCGTTCAGTCATCGGCTTTTATTAATGGACCTGAAGTGAAATCTTTTCAATCTGAATTAGAAGATTATCTGGATGTTAAGCACGTTATTCCTTGTGCCAATGGTACAGATGCTTTGCAGATCGCGCTCATGGCACTGGATTTACAGCCGGGTGATGAGGTGATTACAGCTAATTTTACTTTTGCTGCAACCGTAGAAGTGATTGATTTATTAAAACTTAAATCGGTTTTGGTGGATGTAAATCCCGATGATTTTACCATTGATACACAAGCCATTGAAAATGCGATAACCGATAAAACTAAAGCTATAATTCCGGTACATTTATTCGGACAATGTGCCAATATGGACACGATTATGGACATTGCAGTTAGGCATAATTTATATGTTGTAGAAGATACGGCACAAGCAATCGGTTCTGATTTTACTTTTGCAGATGGAACAGTAAGGAAAGCAGGAACCATGGGCCACATCGGAACTACGTCGTTTTTTCCTTCCAAAAATTTGGGATGCTATGGCGATGGCGGTGCGATTTTTACCAATGATGATGATTTGGCATACCGCATGCGTGGAATCGTGAATCATGGAATGTACGAACGCTATTATCACGACGAAGTTGGCGTGAATTCACGATTAGACAGCCTTCAGGCAGCGGTTTTGCGCATTAAACTTCCGCATTTGAATGATTATAATGCTAAAAGACGTACCGCAGCGAATTTTTATGATACCGCTTTCAAAAATCATCCAAAAATTCAAACGCCTTTCAGAAGAGAAGATTCCAAACATGTTTTTCATCAATACACCTTGAAAGTTGCCGAAAAACGAAACGAATTGCAGCAGTTTTTGAGTGAAAAAGGAATTCCGGCTATGATCTATTATCCGGTGCCTTTACACAAACAAAAAGCCTATGACCATGGTGAATACCGCGACGAACAGTTTCCGGTGACGATGGAATTAATCGATCAGGTGATTTCGCTGCCAATGCACACCGAGCTCACGGACGAACAATTACATTATATAACCGAAAGCATTAAAGAATTTTATCATGACTAACATATTGGTTACCGGCGGATTAGGTTATATTGGCTCACATACCGTCGTTGAACTGCAAAAAGAAGGATTTGATGTAGTAATCATTGATGATTTGTCCAATTCAGAAGCATTTGTTTTGGACAGAATTTCCCAAATTACAGGAATTGCGCCTGATTTTCACCAATTTGATTTGAAAGATAAGCAAAAAACCGCTCAATTTTTTCAAGAAAATAAAATTGATGGAATTATTCATTTCGCAGCCTCCAAAGCCGTGGGTGAAAGCATGGAAAAACCCTTAATGTATTACCGTAACAATATTGTGGGTTTGTTGAATTTGTTGGAAGCTGCAAAGGAAAACCAGGTCGATAATTTTATATTCAGCTCATCTTGTACGGTTTACGGACAGGCCGACAAATTACCGATTGACGAATCAGCGCCCATCAAAAAAGCGGAAAGTTCATACGGAAAAACCAAACAAATGGGCGAGGAGATTTTGGAAGATTTTTCGGCGGCATTTGATAAAAAGGTGATTGCACTGCGTTATTTCAACCCTATTGGCGCGCATGAATCGGCTTTGATTGGCGAATTACCCAAAGGAGTTCCCAATAATTTAATTCCGTTTGTTACGCAGACCGCTGCCGGAATACGTGAATGTTTGTCGGTTTTTGGTGACGATTATCCCACGCGTGATGGTACTGCGATTCGCGATTATATCTATGTAGTGGATTTGGCTCAGGCACATGTTAAAGGTTTGAAACGATTAATTTCGGGTGAAAATACATCGAATTATGAGATTTTCAATTTAGGAACCGGTACAGGTTCAACGGTTTTGGAAGTTGTAAATGCGTTTGAAGCGGCGAATAATGTAAAATTAAATTTTAAAATTGTAGGTCGGAGAGCGGGCGATATCACGGCTGCCTACGCCGATAACAGCAAAGCAGAAAACGAATTGGGCTGGAAACCCGAAACACCCTTGGAATATGCATTGAAGACGGCCTGGGAATGGCAGAAGACTTTGTAAATTTATTCGACTAAACGATTTCAGACTTCAGAGGTTATAAATACAACTCTGAAGTCTTTTTTTGGACAAAAATGTAAAGTAATTTCCCACAAAGTGTGTAAGTCGCCTTCCCAATCGCAGCAATACTATCCTTGCTTTCTCTTTTTTTCTGCAATATCAATTTAACATTAGGTAACTCACAATATAGCCACTCTTTAAAAAACAAAAACCTCATAATCAATTGATTATGAGGTTTTTTAGTACCCGAGGCCGGAATCGAACCGGCACGTTCTCGCGAACACAGGATTTTGAATCCAGCGCGTCTACCAGTTCCGCCACTCGGGCATATTGGTACTTTTTTATATTTCAATGGACTCACGTCCTTGCTGACATCCCGATTTGTATCAGGACACTTTTTACCCGTTCTGCCACTTGTGGTAAAACGGACGGCAAATATACAACGAATCTTAATTTAATTGAGAATAAATTTCAAAATATTTTGTTTTATGTTTTTATCGAAATCATAGACTTCAATATAAAACAAAAAAAATCGCCCGTAGAGAGCGATTTTTTATTGTAATATCAATTGATTATTTAATCAATAATTTTTTAGAAATTCCTTCAGATGTTCGAATGAAATACATTCCCGACTTGAGGTTATTCAATTTAATTTCTGTAGAATTATTGCCTTCAATCAATTTTTTACCAGAAAAATCAAATAGTTGATAATCTACTGCACGATTAAAGTAAACAATATCTTTTGCCGGATTCGGAAAAATAGAAAAAGTAGATGTACGGTTTACAGGGACTTCGCTTGTAGATAAATTCTCTATATTGATTTCATAAATCGTAAGCGTTCCGCTTATTTCATTAGCAACCACAATATAGCCCTTGTCTGCGGTAGAGTCTGTTGCCGGAATGTAAAGAATGCCTTCTGCACCATTATCACCACCATATGTAGTTGTCATTCGGGTGTTTTTGTAATCTACAAATTCTGCCTGTGCCGGATTGGTAATATTATATACCATAACACCGCCGATTCTTTCCAATGAAATAAATGCAAAAGTTTCGCCTTCAATTTCTGCAATTGTAACGCCCTCTGGCTCTGGACCTTTTGAGCGGCTTCTGCCTTTTGGTTCATTTTCTTCGTGATCAGAATTAAATACTGCTGCCCAATGTTCTGCTGTATAGCGCTCAAATTGATCACCACTATCAAAGACCAATTGACCCGTGTCGGCATTGAAAATAGAGAAAGATCTTGCGCCAAGGCTATTAATTTCCTCAAAATCAGGGTTTTGGTCGAAGTTGCCGTTGAGGTTTGTAACTCTGAATCTACCCAGATTATTTTGATCTTTCAACATTTCTGCATTCGGAAATATTTCTGGATTCAAAACATAAGAATTGGCTCCAACCGTCGTGCGCTCATTCAATGTATCGAATTCTTTTTCGTCTCCTTCGTTGGCAGTAACGATATAGTTGACACCGTTTACGCTATACGAGGCTACCGCATCTGGGATATAGTATGACTTTACAGGCCAGTTGGCGATAACAATTTCTCCATTTCTATCCGATGCATCAAACCCATTTCCTGGCAAACTCATATCCTTTTTGCCTAAAGGCCAAATCGAACTTATGTTTTGACTCACTAAATCCAATTCTGCAATGGCATTATTTTCTTGTAAAGTAATCCAGGCTTTGCTGCTATCGCCAGAAACTGCAATATATTCTGGCTCCAAATCCTGTGACAAAGAACTTGACGCCTTCAATTTTCTCACTCCGGCTTGAATTAAAGATGCTTCCTGTGCATTAAAATTAGTAAAATATAGCGTGTTTACATGGGATTGAGTTAAATTTGCAATGCCGCCCGAAATGTCGATAATGCTCACAGATCCTTCAGGATCAATAGAATAATCTGAATTGGGCTCACCTTCATTTGCAGTAAGAACTTTGGTTCCATCCGGAGTAAATATAATCATATCTGGCAAAGCTCCAACGCTTACTTGGTTTAGGAAATTACCGTCGGTATCAAAGAATACCACAGAACCGTTTTCTTGTGGATTGGCATTGGGCGAAGCCACTGCAACGATTTGATTTTTAACGGCAACACTGGTTAATCCACCATAAGAATCCATAGAAATTGATTGAATGACACTAAGAGAAGTGGGATTGCTGAAGTCAATGATATCCAGTACATTAGTGATTGAACTTGTGGTAAATAATCGTTGCGAAATGGGGTCATGAGCAACGATTTCTGTAGTACTATTATTATCACCAGATGGGTCGAAACTTCCAATGTATTCTAATTGAATTTGGGAAGTAGGAACAGGTGCAATATTATCATTATCAACAATATAAATGCTGGTAAATGAATCTCCATTAATGCTTAAATTTATGGGATTTTCTAGGCTTATAACAAAATATTCTGCATGTTGTTCAACCAGATTATCATCAATAATAGGAATATTGAAAGTGAGAATTTCTGGTGTATCGGCTGTGATTTGAATCGTTTGGGTTTCAAAAGCAAAATCATTTGCATCTGCAGTGCTGAAAGGAGCTGGCTTCACCACCAAATCTATGGATGAATCCGAGGGTGAATTCACATGAATGATAAAATCAAAACTTCCAACATCTTCATTTACTCTAATAAAAGTTTGATCCAAAGTAACCGATGTACTTTCTGTAGTAAAAGTAGAAAATCCTGGATGGGTAACCACATTGTCATTGAAATCTTCAACCAAATTGGCCAAAACGGCAAAATAATAGGTTTGATTTACTTGTAAGGCTTGCGTAGGTATTATTGTAATAGAATTGGCAGTAATATCTGTAGTAAAAGGAATTTCCAATCCGTTTTCATCATTTTCTTTTAGCGTTACCAAACTGGCAGCATTAGCTTCTGTAACTTCGGAATCATCGATTAACCGAATATTTTCATTGAAAAGAATTTGTGGGTGAACAGAAGTTGAGATGTTATTGGATCCATTTTCGGGGTTGTAGATTACGGTAGGAGGCGTGATATCTACACCACCAATTTCTGTAGCGTCCAAGGTAAAGTTATCGAATCGGTTGTTGCCAACAGTTCCACCATTGCCTTGTTCGAACTCAACTTTTAGTTTGAAATTAGCATTATTTGATGCCGTAGGAATTGTAGTGAAATCCAATGTAGCCAACTCTGGGTTTCCATCATTGGGAATGACTTGACCGAATAAAGTAAAAGTATTGCCATCGATAGAATAATACCAGTTTTGTGTTCCTGCACCCGAACCAGATCGGCGCGTGGCAAATTTTACCACTACATTTTCATATCCAGTAGTTGGCAACACAAAAACCAATGCCCCACCAATGGGATTGTTGAATCGTAAGTGTGTCCCTGCAGGATCACCGTTTCGAGCGTTGAGGTTTTCTACGTCAAAATTCTGACCCGTTCCGCCAGAAAAATTAATAACACTCTCTCCACCGGCAACAGAATTGAGCGAACTCCCCGTTACCAATGAAATATTGGGTGAAGTAATGGATTCATACGACGAATTATCGTTGAAATTCCAATAATGAACCAAGGTTTGACCTTGTAAGATTTGGCCTATAAAAAGCAGAATTAAAGGCAATAAAAGTTTGAAACAGTATAAGTTTTTCATCCTAATGTAATTTTTTAATGAATTACAAAAGTCTGTTTTTAGAGTGGTATTGATAGTTAATACAATATCAAACTTAGGTTACTTTAACATTAATAAAATTCGTTAAAATCCCGTAAAATGTATTCGTTGAATCAAAAATTTATTGCCCGATTTTTATGCAATTCTTTTTCAGATCACACCCAATTCTTTCCCCACTTTTTCAAAAGCAGCAATCGCCTGATCCAACTGCTCCTTGGTATGCGCCGCCGACAATTGAACCCGAATTCTTGCCTTCTCTTTCGGAACCACCGGATAAAAGAAACCAATCACATAAATCCCTTCATCCAACAATTTATCGGCCATTTCTTGCGACAATTTCGCATCATATAACATCACTGGAACAATCGCTGCATCACCATCTGGAATGTCAAATCCTTTGGCTTTCATTTCTTTACGAAAATATTCGGCATTTTCCATCACACGATCACGCAATGTGGTATCATCCGAAATCATATCCAAAACCTTCAAAGCAGCACCCACAATTCCTGGCGCTAATGAATTCGAAAATAAATAAGGACGAGAACGCTGACGCAACATATCAATAATTTCTTTTTTACCAGACGTAAATCCGCCCAAAGCACCGCCCAACGCCTTGCCCAGCGTAGAAGTAATGATGTCCACTCGATCCATCACACCCGCAGCCTCATGCGTGCCACGACCCGTTTGCCCGATAAATCCTGTCGCATGCGAATCATCTACCATTACCAATGCATCATATTTTTCTGCCAAATCACACACACCCTGCAAGTTAGCCACAATTCCATCCATCGAAAAAACGCCATCTGTCACAATGATTTTAAACCTGTGATTTTGTTCAGAAGCCTTTTGCAATTGTGCTTCTAAATCGGCCATATCATTATTTTTGTATCGGTAACGCGCTGCTTTGCAAAGCCTTACACCGTCAATAATGGATGCGTGATTCAATTCGTCTGAAATTATAGCATCTTCAGCCGTAAAAAGTGGCTCAAAAACACCACCATTGGCATCAAAACATGCCGCATACAAAATGGTATCTTCCGTTCCCAAATACGCTGCAATTTTCGCCTCCAATTCCTTGTGAATGTCTTGTGTTCCGCATATAAAGCGCACCGACGACATGCCATACCCATGGGATTCCATCATGTCTTGCGACGCCTTCACCACATCTGGATGGTTTGAAAGGCCCAAATAATTATTGGCGCAAAAGTTCAACAAAGTCTTTCCATTGGCCATAATTTCAGCACTTTGCGAAGACGTGATTATTCGCTCGCGTTTATATAAGCCCTCAGAATCTATTTGATTCAATTCTTCTTGTAAATGATTTCGAAAACTGTCGCTGTACATAATTTTGATTTTTTTCAAAAGTACAAAATCAAAAGTAAATTCCACAGCATTTTGCTTTCATTTGGGAGGATTAAATATGTAATAAAATTTGACAAATGAAAATTTAAAATTACCTCAAATAAAATGTGATTTTTAATGTAAAAGTTTGAGTTCTAAATTGATGGATTTTCCAAAAAATTTATGCGCGAGCTTTTGGAAGTTTTTTGTTATATCAGAAACATAAAAATGATATTCTGGTATAGAATCAGACAAAATGTTCTTTTTTACCAATATATCTTTTAAGGCATGCGCTACCACAAAGGGTGAATTGATCACCTGAACTTTTCCATTAAAAAATTCAGAAATTTCTTTTTGTATTAGAGGATAATGCGTACAACCCAAAATGATGCTGTCTATTCCTTCTAATTTTTTGTTGGATAAATAAATATTCACAACCGATTTTGAAATTTCTGTTTGCGCAAAACCCTCTTCTATCACCGGCACCAATAGAGGTGTTGCCAATTCTTGTACTTTGATATGTCGATTGAATTTGCGAATTCTCTTTTTGTAAATTCCAGAATCTACTGTGGCTTTAGTGGCAATTATTCCCATTTTTTGATGAAATCCATAAGCTACTTTTTGAGCAACTGGCGTTATTACGTCCACCACAGGAATTTGATGCAGCTCTGCCAAATGATTGATTTGAGTCAGGGCGTTAGAAGAAGCTGTATTACAAGCTATTACAATCGCCTTGCAATTCTGTTGGATTAAAAATTGAGTAATGTTTTGGGAATATTGTTGTATAACTTCAGGAGATTTGTTGCCATAAGGTAAATGCTTGGAATCGCCAAAATATATGATACTTTCGTGGGGCAATACATTTTTGATTTCGCGCGCAACGGTTAATCCACCTACACCCGAATCAAAAACGCCAATAGGTCTTGAGTCACTCATGCTGCAAATCTACACAATAAACATTTCGGATGCGATACCATCAGCAAAAAACCGAAATTCTGGTGCCAATTTTATTTGATTTTCATGTAAAATTAATTTTCCTTCCTGGATCAATTTTTTCGCATTTTGATGCCAATCTTCAAGTTCTTTTCCAAAAATCAGCTGCTCTATTTTTGTAATATCAATTCCGTAATTGGTTCGTAATCCAATCATTGTTAATTCATTAGCTATTTCTGTTTCGCTCAGAGTTTCAATTTCAGAAGGCGTTTGTCCCTGATTTATTTTTTCAATATACAATGAATTGTTGGCGATATTCCAACTGCGTGATTTATCGGAAAATGAGTGTGCAGAAGGGCCAATTCCAATATATGGATGCCCTTTCCAATAAGCACTGTTGTGTTTGGATTGAAATCCGGGTTTCGCAAAATTAGAAATTTCATAATGCTCAAATCCATGCAAAACGAGTGTTTCACTTAATAAATGAAATTGATTGAATTGATTGGATTCATCAATATTTTTTTGTTTTCCCGTTTTTATTTGATGATGTAACATCGTTTTGGGTTCGATGGTGAGGGCATAAGATGAAATATGAGGTACGTTTAATTCTATAGCTTTTTGTAGATTAGTTTTCCACATTTGATCTGTAGTTGTGGGCGAACCATAAATTAAATCAATCGTAATATTTTCAAAACCAGCGTCTTGAACCCGTTTTACGCTGCTTTCGGCTTGTTGTACCGTATGTGCGCGGTTCATTAAAGCCAAATCTTCATCAAAAAAGGATTGCACGCCAATTGAAAATCGATTGATGGGAGTTGGTAGGAGTTCTTTTAGTTTTTGAGCGTTTAAATCATCAGGATTGGCCTCAATAGTGATTTCAGCCTTATTTTCTATTTCGAATAAATTTTCTATTTGGTTAAATATTCTCCCCAATTCGTTGATATTCAATATAGAAGGTGTGCCGCCACCCAAGTAGATGGTTTGTAAAGGTGTTGTGATTTGGTGTTGTCTCAATTGCATTTCTTTACAAATGGCAGCTAACATTTGGCTTTTAGTTTTAAAAACCGTCGAAAAATGAAAATTGCAATAACTACATTGTTGTTTACAATACGGAATGTGGATATAGAGATGCATGAATTTAGACTATATAAAATTTTTTACAAAACTCTTTCTCCCAATGGTTCGAGTGATGATATCTTTTTCAATTCTAAATCCTCGCGCCGGCGAATATTCTCTTCCATAATAGATAATCTGTAGATGCAGCTTGTTCCACAATTCTTTGGGAAACAATCTTTTAGCATCTTTTTCGGTTTGTTCAACATTTTTCCCATTGCTCAAATTCCAGCGCCACATCAATCGATGAATGTGCGTATCCACCGGAAAAGCTGGTACATCAAAGGCTTGTGCCATCACCACCGATGCCGTTTTGTGTCCCACACCCGCCAGGGCTTCCAACTCTATGAAACTATTGGGAACAATTCCCTGATGACGGTCTATAAGTTGCTGCGCCATCAACTGTAAATTTTTGGACTTGGTATTCGTCAAACCAATTCCACTTATCAATTCTTTGATTTCCTCGGGTTGCAAACCTGCCATTTTAAATGGATTATCAGCAATGTCGAATAAAATCGGCGTAATTTCGTTTACTTTTTTATCCGTAGTTTGTGCAGATAAAGCAACTGCAACTAAAAGTGTATAGGGATCCCAGTGATTCAGTGCAGGTTTTACTTCGGGATAAATTTTTTCGAGTGTTTCAATCACAAAATCCACCTTTTCAGGTTTGGTCATGTTATTAATTTTAGACTTTTACAAAGATAAATGATTAATCTCGTATTTTTGTAGCATGATCAATTCCGATGAATCTTGGTTTGGCCAATTCTCAAAACCTTTGATAATTGCAGGCCCTTGCAGCGCAGAGACTGAAAAACAAATGCTTATTACAGCAGAAGGCATCGCTGAAATAAAGGTGGATTTTTTTCGGGCAGGAATCTGGAAACCACGTACCAAACCCAATTCATTTGAGGGAGTTGGAGCGCAAGGATTGAAATGGCTGCAGCGTGTAAAGGATGATTTCGGGCTCAAAACAGCTACCGAAGTGGCAACTGCAGAACATGCACGTCTGGCGTTGGAACATGATGTTGATCTGCTGTGGATAGGCGCACGCACTACAGTGAATCCCTTTCAAGTACAGGAAATTGCAGAGGCTTTGCAAGACACCGACAAAATCGTTATGGTGAAAAATCCTGTTAATCCCGATTTGGATTTATGGATGGGCGCATTCGAGCGTATGGCAGGACAAGGCATCAAAAAATTAGCCGCTATACACAGAGGATTTTCCATTTATAAAAAAATAAGATTCAGAAATGAACCTCAATGGCAGATTCCACTGGATTTTAAAAAAGAATTTCCATTAATTCCCTTGATTTGCGACCCTTCACATATCACCGGAAACCGTAATTGGATAGATGAGGTGGCACAAGAAGCTATGAATTTTGGCTTTGATGGCTTGATGGTCGAAACACATCCAAATCCAAACGCAGCCTGGAGCGACGCAGAACAGCAAGTAACGCCAGAACAATTAAAAAATATTCTTCAAAATTTGATTTTGCGTGACGCCGATGATATTGACAAGGAATATCAAATGCTGCTAAGTTCACTTCGACATCAAATTGATGAAATTGACCGAAATATGCTCGAAATGCTGGCCAACCGCATGAAGGTTGCAGAAGAAATCGGGGCATTGAAAAAATCCCATAATGTCGCTCTTTTTCAACCTGATCGTTGGGCTATAATTAAATCTTTGATGTTGAAAAATGCCTATAAATATGGACTTTCACAAGAATTTATTGAAAGATTTTTGAATGCAGTGCACCAAGAATCTATTCAGGTGCAAAACAAAATTATGGAGCAAAATCAAAATTCTTTATGAAAGGATTAATTACCAAATCTACCGGCAGCTGGTACACCCTTCGTGATGAATTTGGGAAAGAATGGGATGCCAGAATTCGCGGAAAATTCAGGTTGAACGAAATCAAACACACCAACCCGCTGGCCGTGGGCGACCATGTGGAATATGAGCTGGATAAAGACCAACTGGCCGTAATCACTGACATTCACCCGCGGCAAAATTACCTCATCCGTCGTGCGGTGAATTTATCTAAAAAAACCCACATCATAGCTTCCAATATCGAACTGGCTTTTTTGATTGCAACCATTTCAAACCCAAGAACTTCCACGGGTTTCATCGATCGATTTTTGGTTACCTGTGAGGCGTATGAAATCCCGGTAATGTTGGTTTTTAACAAATCCGACGAATGGGACCAAGAGGATAAATCAGCTTATGTAGAATTAAAAAATCTGTATGAAAGTGCTGGGTATGAAGTGCTGTCGGTTTCGGCGCTGCAGGGCGAAAATCTAGCGGAATTAAAGTTAAAATTAAAGGATAAAGTGGCATTGGTTTCCGGGCATTCCGGGGTGGGAAAATCAACACTCGTGAATGCACTTTCACCGGGGCTGGATTTGAAAACCAAAACCGTGTCTGATTTCAACAAAAAAGGCCAGCACACCACCACCTTTGCCCAAATGTATGTATGGCCGTTTGGCGGATTTGTAATTGACACCCCGGGCATCAAAGAATTTGGTCTGGTGGACATGGACAAGGACGAAATTCAGGATTATTTTCCAGAAATATTTGCCCTGAAAGAGGAATGCAAATTTTATAACTGCATTCACACCATAGAGCCCAAATGTGCTGTGCGCAAGGCAGTTGAGCATGAAGAAGTCGCCGTGAGCCGCTATGAAAGTTACTTGACTTTTCTAGATGAAATTGAACAAAGCGAGACTGATTATTCTAAAGATTAAAACCAAAAATGAGAAGTGTAATTCAACGTGTAAAACACGCAAAAGTAACGATAGACGGTAAAATTTCTGGCGAAATCGGTCAGGGTTTGCTGGTTTTAATCGGTTTTGAAGCGGATGAAAATCAAGAGGATTTTGACTGGATGATTAAAAAAATAATTCAATTGCGCATTTTTGATGATGAAAATGGCGTAATGAACAAATCGGTTCAAGAAATTGATGGTGAAATGCTGATTGTAAGCCAGTTTACCCTACATGCCAATTGCAAAAAAGGCAACCGACCATCCTACATTCGGGCTGCAAAACCCGAAATTGCCATTCCGTTGTATGAAAAATTTATCGCCGAATCTGAAGCCGTTTTGGGCAAAAAAGTACAAACCGGCCAATTTGGTGCTGATATGAAGGTAGAACTGCTGAATGACGGGCCCGTGACCATCATACTGGATAGCAAGGAGCGCGACTTTTGATATTTTGAATCAAGCCTTTCGTTTTAATCAATTATAGCGTTGATTTATAAAAGTATGAATTAAATTCTTGAAGAGGAACAATCATTGTATGAACGACTGGTGCAACGATCAGTATTCAGGTTGTTTTGGAAATTCATTCATTGGATCAAAATAATATTATGAAGCTATAAACTTCTATAATTCGAATTTTAAACTTAACAAAAATTAATTACATCCACCCTTTTGGATAGCATTTTGTTAAACCTTTTGTAAATTTTCATGTCCAAAATCATTGTATGAGTATTAAACCTTTTAGCCGAACGCTGGGCTTGATTGATATTTTCAAGCAATTGCGGCCGTTTGTAAAGCCCTACCGAACGATGATAATCGGCACACTTTTGCTCACGTTTATTGGTGCACTTGCCGCCCAGGTGAACCCACTGGTCCTGGAATATACAGTGGACGAAGTGCAAAAATTGACCGAATTGCCCAACCCGTTGGCCGAGGGCGTTCAGGTGCTGATTATCATTTCTTCTATCCTTTTTGGGAAAGAAATTGTGAATATTTTTATTCAATTTGGACAGAAATATTATGGAGAAAAAATTCGAATTAATGTTTCCAGCGTGTTGGCACAATCGGCCATCGACAAAATTTTGACCTACCGCACCGCCTTTTTTCAAAATGAAGATTATGACACCGGAAAGCTGCAAACCCGTATAGACCGAGGCGTTGAAAGCCTTACGCGACTGGTTCAAAACTTTTTTATCGATATTCTTCCGCTTTTTTCAAACTCGATTATTGCGCTGGTAATTATGTATATGAAAAATGTGTATGTGGGGCTGGTAGCGACGCTGATTTTGCCGATTTATTTTTGGGTGAGCCAAAAACAAGCCAATAAATTGCAGGGTGTGCGCCGCACCTTTCGTATGCAGCGCGAAAATAAATCGAATGGGTTGATCAATATCATTCAATCCATAATGGTGATTAAAAGTTTTAACCGTGAAAAATATGAAGGAACCAAGCAGTTTGACCTGCAAATGGACCTGATGAACAACCAGTTGTACACACGAAAAACCAACTTTTTGTATGATGCGATTAAGAGTTTTTTGGAACAAATTGGTGTGGTGTTGATTATTTTATTAACGGTTTATTTGGTGCTGGATCAAACGATTTCGATTGGCGCCATCATGTTGCACATCATGCTTTTCAACAATGTTTCGGCGCCCATAAGGCAATTGCACCGAATTTATGATCAAATGAATGATGCGCTGATCTATGCGGAAGGCTATTTTGATGTGCTGAATTCGGATGATGAAATTGAGGAAAGCGGCAGCTTGGTTAAATCTGAAATTCGGGGAGATTTTGAGCTGAAAAATGTGGATTTTACCTACCCCAACGGCACCAAGGCGCTGTATGATATCAATATGAAAATTGAGGCGGGAAAAACCACGGCTTTGGTGGGGCTGAGCGGCGCCGGCAAAAGTACGGTGGTGAATTTGATTTGTAAATTTTTTGCCCCGGATAGTGGTGAAATCACGTTGGACGGCATTCCGTTGAATTCGTATGAAAATCAATCGCTACGCAGCCATATTGGATTGGTTTTACAAAAAAATCACATTTTCAACGGAAGTGTGATGGAAAATATTCGCTATGGAAATATGGACGCCAGCAACGAAGAGGTGATGGATGCTGCTAAAAAAGCCTATCTACACGATCAAATCATGACCTTGCCCGAAAAATATGACCACAACGCCAATCAACTGAGCGGCGGGCAACAACAGCGAATTGCTATTGCGCGGCTGTTTCTCAAAAATCCGCCCATCATTATTTTGGATGAACCCACAGCCAGTCTAGACGCCATTGCCACCGAACAAATCAAGAACAGTTTGGACGCCATCAAAGAAAACCGAACGGTGTTGGTGATTTCGCATAGTTTGTCCCAAATCATTGATTCAGACGTAATTTACGCCATGGAACAGGGGCGCGTAATCGAACACGGAACGCATCAACAATTGTATAATAATGAAAGTACCTATCGCCGGATTTTTGATGCATCTGCGCGCAGCATGAATCTGGATTTGATTGCTGATACCTTGAATGATAATTGAGAGTTTTGTTAAATTTTTTTTGAATAAGCCGTTATGGTAAGAATTTTGAATGCCGTTTCTTGAAAAAAATTAAAATTATATAACATGAAAAAATTTAGTGTATTAACAGTATTTATTTTGTTGCTTTTCGGAGCTTCATTTTTGAACGCACAAGCTTTTGAAGGTGCGGGAGATAAAAAATTACAAATCGGTTTGTCTCCTTATGGTCATGGAACTGGAATTAACGGAACTTTTGATTATGGAATTGCCAGATACTTTTCTGTAGGCGTAGGTGGGGAATTCTATTTTGATAATGACAAGGACCGCAAAAACGATGCGGATTTCTTTATTTTTGGAAGATTAAATGCTCATTTGGGTAGTTTATTGAACATGCCTTCAAGCATGGATTTATATCCTGGAATTGATGTAGGATTGTTGGGGGATAAAATGGGATTTGATGGCCATCTTGGATTCAGATATTTCTGGAGCAATAATATTGGAGCCTATGTAGAAGTTGGATCAAGGGGAAGTATTGGTTTGAGTTTTAATTTGTAATTTCTTACATTGCACAAAAAATAATTTGAAGATAGCAATTATCGGGGGTGGTGCCGCGGGCTTCTTTTTGGGAGCGCAGTTGGCACCACCTTTTTTTGTTCATATTTTTGAAAAAGCAGCCACGCCACTTCAGAAGGTGAAAATTTCGGGCGGAGGCAGGTGTAATGTGACGCATGCCTGTTTTGACCCTGCGCTGCTGGTCGATTATTATCCCCGAGGAAACAAAGAATTGCGTAGTGTTTTTGGTCGATTTCAGCCGGGCGACACCATGGCATGGTTTGAAGATCGGGGAATTCCGTTGAAAATTCAAGAGGATATGCGGGTGTTTCCTGCGTCTGATAATTCGATGGATATTGTGGAATGCCTCATTCGTGAAAATCAAAAAAACAATCACCAAATTTCGCTGAATGAAGCTGTGAAGGAAATGAATCCCATCGCTGACGGTTTTGAAATTAAAACCACCAAAGCGGTTTATGAATTTGACAAAGTAGTTTTTGCGCCCGGCGCCAGCAAACAAGCCTGGCAAATGATTGAAAAACTGGGACATAGCATTATTTCGCCGGTTCCATCATTATTTACTTTTAATTGTAAAGAGGTGCGAATTGAAGGCTTGCAGGGAACCTCTTTTTCCAATGCCGAAATCAAAATTCGAAATTCTAGCTTAGAAAATACAGGAGATTTATTGTTGACACATTGGGGATTTAGTGGACCGGCGGTTTTGGTGTTATCAGCATGGGGCGCACGCCAGCTTTTTGATTTGAATTATCGTTTCGAAATTGAAATAAATTTTATCAATTACACCACACAAGAAGCTTATGAGCAATTGCTTGAAATTAAGCAGGAAAATCCGGCACAAAAATGCAGCCGTTTTGCTCCGTTTAATCTCACAAAACGATTTTGGATTTCCATTTTAAATTATCTAAATATTAAAGTAGAAAAGTCTTGGAACAATCTCAACGACAAGGATTTACGCAAAATTGCAGATGAGTTGACACGTGGAATTTATTCCATTCATGGCAAGAGTACTTTCAAGGATGAATTTGTAACTGCGGGCGGCGTGGATTTAAAAGAAATTAACTTCAAAACGATGGAAAGTCGCTTGATTCCGGGTGTTTATTTTGCAGGTGAAATATTAAATATTGATGCGGTAACAGGCGGTTTCAACTTTCAGGCATGTTGGAGCGAAAGTTTCATCATCAGCGAATCTTTAAAGAATATTTTATAGCTCCAACGCATTATTTTACTTATATTAGTTGGCTGATTGTTAAAGTTATTGATTTTATTCCTATGAATGCATAACTTTAATAAAAAATATTATATTTGTTTTAATAATTTTAACATTTAATGAGGAATATGAAAAGAAATTTAATTTTGCTGATGGCGTTACTTGTTTTCCCTTCTGCGATATATGCCGGTGGATACCGAGTTTCGCTACAAGGAGTGCGTCAGGCAGCTTTGGGAGCGCAAGGTGCGGTTTTGTCCCATGATGCCAGTGTAGCATTTTACAATCCGGCGGCGCTTGCCTTTGTGGACAGTAAATTCAGTATTGCGGCTGGTGGATTCGGGGTTTCACTCACTGGAAAATATCAAAATCGATTAACCGGCGAAACGGCTGAAACCGACAATCCGTTGGGTACACCAATTTATGCCGCTGTCAGCTACAAACCAACCGAAAAATTAGCGTTGGGAGTGAGTTTTACAACGCCATTCGGTAGCACCGTGGACTGGGGAAATGAATGGGCTGGAAAATATGTAATTAATCGTATTGAATTGAAATCTTATTTCCTTCAACCAACTGTTTCTTACCGATTTAATGATTGGTTTGGTGTGGGTGTTGGCTATATTTTAGCAAGCGGTTCGGTAAATATTCAGCGTGAAGTAGCCGTTGGAAATTCGGATGCAAGTCTGGAATTGAACAGTAAGGATGGTAAAGGAACAGGCTTTAATATTGGTGCTTATATCAAGCCGCACGAGACCGTAACTGTGGGTATTGCCTACCGTTCTAAAGTTGAAATGGAAGTTGAAGGAGGTGATGTAATGTGGCAAAATGTACCCGGGTTGGTAAGTTCATCTATGCCATTTGCTGCAACACAATTTGATGCTGCCCTGCCGTTGCCTTATGAGGCGATATTTGGCTTGAGCTGGCAAGCAACACCAAAATTAATGCTTTTGGGTGAAGTTGGCTCGGTTGGTTGGGAAGAATATCGTGAACTAGATATCGCTTTTACCGGCGGAAACACGCCATACAACAGCGTTTCTACCCAAAAGTATGATCATACCTATAACTATAGTTTTGGTGCAGAATATGCCGCAACGGATATGTTCGATCTGCGTTTAGGGTATAAATATGATAGCACACCATCACCTGCAGAATATTTCAATCCACAAACACCAACCACTGATTATCACTCGTTTACATTAGGTTTAGGAACGCATTTCGGCGGTTTCAATCTTGATTTAATGGGTCAATACACTATGGGTGAAGAACGTACATTCAAAAATGTGGAATCAGGTTTCGGCGGAGATTTGCGATTAAACGGATTTATCTTTGGCGCAGGCGTTTCCTATAACTTACAATAAATAATTAATTGAAAATGAAAATACTATATAAATCAATATTCTTTACCGCATTACTTATTGCATTTGGATGTAATGATGATTTTGAAAATCCGGTTGAGAACACAGTCATAACAAGTGGCGATGCCAACTTCAGTAAATATGTAGCTATCGGTAATTCACTCACTTCGGGATATGCAGATAATGCGTTGTATCAAAGTGCTCAGCAAAACTCTTTTCCAGCGATATTGGCAGCGCAAATGTCTGCTGCAGGAGGGGGTGCTTTTACTCAACCTTTGATGCTAGATGATATAGGTGGTTTTGCTGATTTGGGAGTTCCGGGTAGATTAACGCTACAAATTATAAACGGAAGTCCTGCGCCGGTTCCCACACCAGCACAATCGGCATTTCAGTCGAGTTTTGTTCAGGGACCATTTAATAATATGGGCGTTCCGGGTGCCAAATCATTTCATTTGGTAGCGCAAGGATATGGAAATCCTGCTGGGATTGCTCAAGGCTTGGCCAATCCCTATTTTGCACGAATGGCTACATCTGCCCAAACTTCTATCATGGCGGATGTTATGGCACAGCAACCTACATTTTTCACCCTCTGGATTGGAAATAATGACGTACTTTCTTTTGCTACAAGTGGAGGAGTAGGAACCAATCAGGCTGGAAATCTGAATCCTGCAACCTATGGTGGAAACGATATTACAGATCCACAGGTATATGCATCTGTAATGCAACAAATTATAGAGGCATTGGCAGTGAATGCCGGCGCAAAAGGAGCGGTGGCTAATTTACCCAACGTTACTTCGATTCCATATTTTACTACAGTTCCAGTGAAGCCACTTACTGCAGATAATGCGGCTTATGCAGCTCAAATCCCAATGTTGAACCAGTTTTTTGGATCTTTGAATCAGGTATTTGATGCTTTGAATGTACCTGAAAGAAAAATTAATTTTGATGCAGGGGGAGCCTCAGGAATTGTTTTTGTTGATGACAGTTTGCCCGATCTTTCTGCACAGATTTCTGCCGTGCTTACACAGGTTGGTGTGCCGGCAGCACAGGCGCAATTAATGGGAATGACTTATGGGCAGGTAAGGCAGTCTAAAGAAGGTGACCTTATTCCATTAACCATGAGTTCTAGAATCGGATCCTTGGATACGAACAGACTAGCCACTTTGATGCAAATGGGCTTGTCACAGGAACAAGCTGGGCAGCTTTCTGTAGTGGGTTTAACGTATCCGCATGATGAATTTGTACTGAGTCAGGATGAAATAAATCAAATTACAACCGCTGTGAATCAGTTTAATGGTATTATTGCTCAATTGGCTGGAAATTATGGTTTGGCCTTGGTAGATATGAACCGCAATATGGGCAATTTACAATCAGGGATTACCTACAATGGTGTTGGTTACAATGCTGGATTCATAACGGGTGGAGCTTTTTCTTTGGATGGCGTTCACCTGAACGGTAGAGGTTATGCTTTGGTTGCTAATTATTTTATCGATGCGATTAACCATAAATTCGGGTCGAATTTGCGACAAGTCAATGTGAATAATTATTCAGGCATTACGTTACCATAAAACGAGTGTTTAATAAATATATAAATGCGGTTCAGATTTGTTCTGAACCGCATTTTTTAATCATGATTTTTCAATATTTAGAATAAATTGAAATCAATAAGTTATGGTAAGAATATGGGCATTCAAAGTAGCATAAAATCTTCGGGGTGTTCTTCCATTTGTAATATTATTAAGCGGCTGTCCGTTTCTCAAAGCCCATTCTGCGCCATCTGCCGGGCATACGATTTTCATTTCATCTTGCACTTGTAGTGTTGTGTTATTTCCTGGACAACGATGAGGTGCGTTACGGTCAAAAACAAGGAAACCATTACCTGTATTTACGATTATAATACCTTGGTTGCCGTTGGTTCCATCGGGAGCTAAAACTACATATCCATTAGGATAATTCAAGTTGGAAAATGAAGGTAAACTCAAGTTGTATTGTGCAGCAATGCTTACATTTGGAATACAATTTACGGTGGTATCGTCATCATTACATGAAATGCAAATGCTTAAAAAAATGCTACCAATTAGCAAGAATTTGAAAAAATTAAGCCTAAATAAATGTTTCATCTTAAAATAATTTGTATATTTGCATCGATGATAGTCCCCACATTATGTGCGGGATTATTCTTTTATTATTAATCATCAGATTATGGCAAATATACAGTATGTAACGAAAGAGGGACTGGCAAAATTGCGTGCAGAATTAAAACAATTGGAAAGTGTAGAACGCCCACGCATTACCCAACAGATTGCCGATGCAAGAGATAAAGGTGATTTGTCTGAAAATGCCGAATATGACGCAGCCAAGGAGGCGCAGGGACTTTTGGAGTCTAGAATTTCTAAATTGCAAGACCAGGTAGCTAATGCAAGAATTATTGATGCATCTCAATTAGATGCCTCCAAGATTTCTATTTTATCTATTGTAAAAATTAAAAATCTAGCAAATAAACAGGAAATGACGTATAAGCTTGTTCCTGAAAGTGAATCTGATTTGAAAACGGGAAAGATTTCGGTTAATACACCTATTGCAAAAGGGCTTTTAGGAAAAAAACCAGGAGAAATTGCTGAAATTACTCTGCCGAATGGAAACCAACTCCAGTTTGAAATTATTGATTTTTCATTTGAAGAATAATGGCAAGTATTTTCTCTCGAATCATACAAGGTGAAATTCCTTCGTATAAAATTGCAGAAAACGAAGAGTTTATTGCCATTTTGGACGCCTTTCCATTGGTTGAAGGTCACAGTCTTGTGATTCCTAAAAAAGAAATTGATTTGATATGGGATTTGGACAAATCATCTTATGGCCGACTTATGGATTTTGTATATGATGTAGCACAAGCTATTGGAAAAAGTGTAGAATGTGTAAGAGTGGGAGAGGCCGTGATAGGACTAGAAGTCCCACATGTTCATGTACATTTAGTACCTTTGAATTCTATGGAGGATATTAATTTTACCCGTCCTAAAAAGCAATTTAGTCCTGAAAAAATGGAAGAGATTGCTGCCAAAATAAGAGGTAATTTTTCTACTCTATCCTAAATTGAAGCTCAAGCTTCTGATTCATTTTTTAAATTTATTTATTAAAGTAATTTCAAATTAAACTTGAAATTACTTTTTATTTTTTTCTTGCGGTGGTGGTGCATAATAATCATCTGGTGATGGCAAAATCCATTTTTGATGTCCAAAATAACTCCATTTGGTATTAGCTAAATCTACCTCTGGATCGATAAAGGGGTGAAAATAGCCGTCGTTTATTTTTACTTTATTATTAATATAAAACACTTGAATCGAATCAATTCCAAGTTTTTTGTAATCATTTTTCAACTTTTGGGCAAATTGCCAAATCATATCTGGCTTGGTGGATAAATCTCCTATTTGATGATAAGAAAGGTGATTATGTAGCGATTCGTAAACAACTTTGCCGTCGGGTAAATGAGTTGCAAAAGTTCCCGTTCCAGATTTACTCCTCAACATCATGCGCCAAGCCATGCGGTGACCTTCTTCTGTCCATAGAACATCATCCTCTATCAAGTGATGTCTAAGCGGTAAATAGAGATTGAGTGCTGTAAAAACAATAATAAACCAGGTTACCATTTTTTTGGTAAATGCAGTATTGCTCACGCGTTCGTCCATGACACTTCTGGTTTTGAAAGGCAAGAATATTTTTTTAATAGATTGATTATCAAAGAAAAATATACATAATGCCAATGCGAAGTATGGAAATATTCCGATATGTAAGGTAATAGAATTAAAAATATGAAAAACCAATGCAGCGAAGAAAGCTAATTTTCTGGTAGGTTTAAAAAGAAGTAAGGGAACGATTAGAAAATCGAATAAAATACCTGCATAAGCTAAAAATTGAGCCAACTCTGGCGTTTGAAGGTATTCTGCAAATAGGTTTGGACCGAATTTATCGACAAACCAGGCGGCACTAGATTTGAGCTTGAGGGGTAGAAAATGATTGTCCATCCAACCTGGAGAAAGTTTGGCAATAGCCGCAAATACATAGACACAAGTAATCAATATTTGAAAAACCAGATAATTCCATCGAGAAACCGAGTCTGATTTAATTCTGCTGTTTATGGCGGCATCGGTGGATAGATAATTGTTTGCGGGCATCCAAATCATTAAAAAACTTACAATTACAATCAAGTAGTAATGATTGTTATAATGTGATTTTTGCATGAAATAGGTGAGCGTCCAGAGAATGAAAAATACAACAATGGCTTTTCGGTAAAATGCGCCTAACATGATAAATAAACCCATCAATCCCATTATGGCATACACCGCATACATAGGTGTTCCCAGTAATGATTGCGTCCAGTCAAAGCCTATGAAATTGAATGTAAAAGCGGGTTGTACAAAGGTCTCACTAACCCATCCCGTAGCTATTGCACCCCAGCATTCGAACATCATTAATAATCCGAAAAATATTCGGAATACAATCAGCTTGGAATTATCGACCTTTTCAAAAAGATATTTCATAAAAGAAAAACACTTCCCTGCAAAAGTAGGAAAGTGTATTGAATATTATTAATGGGAGTTAAATTAAAAACGATAAGCCAATCCCCCACTGAAATAGGAGTTGAAATTTCGCGCATCACGCACATCCTTGTCCAAGACATCTGCAAAACCATAATAGAATCGCATATTGATTTCCCAAGTGCGCAAATAGGAAAATCCTACACCAGCGGTTACACCATAATCAAATGTATTGAATTCGTGATTATAGCGATAGTTCTTGGGAAGATTTTGTCCCAGCATAAATCCCAGTTGGGGTCCAATTTCACCAAAAAATTCGGTATCTTGTTCAGAGAAATAGGCTTTGAACAAAACAGGAATCTGAATATAATTCAATTTAACACTTTCAGAACCGTCTTTTTCTCCTAATTGTGAGAATAATAATTCGGGCTGAATAAAAAACTCTTGACTGTAATCTTGTAAAGGAATGGAAACAAAGCCTCCTGCCATGAACCCAAATCCTTGATTCGAATCACCGTGAACGTCTTTAATCTTGGACATGTTGACGCCCACCTTGGCACCATATGATATTTGGCCAAATGATTGAACCGCCAAGAAGACAGTAATAATTAATAATAAATTTTTCATGTTTATATTTCGATTTAAACCAAAACTTCGGCCACTTTTTTACCAATATCTGCAGGTGATTTCACAACATGAATACCACAATCTGCCATAATTTCCATTTTTGCTTGAGCTGTATCGTCTTTTCCTCCTACGATAGCACCAGCGTGTCCCATGGTACGACCTTTGGGCGCAGTTTGTCCCGCAATAAATCCTACAACCGGCTTTTTATTTCCGTTATCTTTGATCCAACGGGCAGCATCAGCTTCCAATTGACCACCGATTTCACCAATCATTACAATACAATCGGTTTCGTCGTCGTTCATTAACATTTCTACCGCTTCTTTGGTTGTAGTACCAATAATAGGGTCACCGCCAATTCCAATGGCAGTTGAAATTCCATAACCTGCTTTTACTACTTGATCTGCAGCTTCATAAGTTAAAGTTCCAGATTTGGAAACGATTCCTACACGACCTTTTTTGAAAATAAAACCAGGCATAATTCCTACTTTGGCTTCTTCTGGTGTAATAACTCCAGGACAGTTGGGACCGATTAAAATACAGTTTCTATCGTCAACATATTCCTGAACTTTTACCATATCAGACACGGGAATACCTTCTGTAATAGTAATAATAACTTTGATTCCTGCATCGGCAGCTTCCATAATGGCGTCTGCAGCAAAAGCCGGCGGAACAAAAATAATACTCACATCTGCACCTGCTTTATCTACTGCTTCTTTTACGGTGTTAAAAACAGGGCGACCCAAATGTTCGCTTCCACCTTTACCAGGGGTTACACCGCCTACTACGTTGGTTCCGTATTCAATCATTTGTTCGGCATGGAAAGTTCCTTCGTTTCCGGTAAAACCTTGAACAATAATTTTGGAGTCTTTGTTTACAAGTACTGACATGCTATAATTTTTAATTTTGCACAAATATAATTCATTGAAGGGAAGAATAAAATAGAATTTATTGAATAAATCAGGTTGTCAATATTACTTTTTAATGACAACATGCTGGAGCGTCAATATTCAACACTTCGGCAGGCGGTGACAAATATGGAATTCCCAGTTCCAAGCCACGCAGTATGAACAATAAACCAATGATTATCGTAATCACCGGAATGAATTTCAAGATTTGATTGCGAATTTGAACACTTATTACCGACCCGAAAAATACTGCCATAAACATAAGTGGAATAGTGCCCAAGCCAAATAGCGCCATGAATATGGCACTACCATAGATGCTACCCACGCCCAAAGCTGCTGCAAGGGCGATATATACCATGCCACAAGGTAAAAATCCATTGAGAATCCCTGTGATATATAGGGAAGAATAATTTTTTCTGCGAATAAACGCGCCCAAAGTTGACTTTAATTTAATCAAAAGACGACCAATATATTTGTTCGGGTTTCCTGTACTCAAATTTTTTGGCATAAAAACCATCATAATCATCACAATCCCGACTATAATGCTGAGGTATTTTTGAAATCCCGCAAACGAAATTCCTTGTCCCACTATGCCCAGGATAGTACCTAAAAAAGCATAGGTAGATACTCTGCCGAATTGATAAGTTAAGTTTTTTAAAGTAAAATTAAATTTATCCTCTGAGCCTAAACCTAGAGAAAAGGCGATTGGGCCACACATCCCAAGGCAATGCAGGCTAGTGCCTAGTCCCAAACCTAGTGCGGCTATGATTAAGGCATATTCCATGTAAGGGTTTGTTTGATTAAATATGGATTGCCTTGAACGTACCAGCCTAAATTCAGGTCGTATTCACCAGATTTCATTCGTGCTGCTGGAATCAATATTTCATTTCGTGAATTTAATTCTAATGGCAGATGGATGTCATCTGATTTAAACGCACCACGCATCATATATATCTGCCCACTGTCTGGCTTGATACTGGTGGGAAATTGAATACGAAATCCATTGGCTTGTGTATGAATTTCTGGTTTTTCTGCAAGCGCACTTGCCCTGTTGCGTGCATTGATATCGAGCTCTTGGTACACGAGCGCATCTTCGTAATAATCGTCGCTTACCAAATCTCCCGTTTCATCCGCTAGAAATATCAAGGTTAAAATAAACAACATGAACGAAGCTAATACGAGAATGACTCCGTGTCCCCAATTAAATTTAAACTTATTCATAATTTAATTAAATGGTGCTGCAAAACTGGTTTGATACGTATCTACAACTTTATTGTCTTGATTTAGGACCTCGATTTCGATTCTTTCTTTATAAGAAGAGAGGTCTTTTTTCGGGATAGAAATTATTGCTTTCCCTTCTATATGCTGACCAGGTTGAATAATGAGCGGAATGGGTAAATTTTTAACTTCTATGGTTCCGTTGGGGTGAGATTTTAAGTTAAAGTGCATTTGCTCTGTATTTTTGGTTTTATTTTGCAGCGTAAATTGAAATTCATTGGTAATAATGGCATTATTAACTACGCGATAATCTGTTCCAGGTTCGCGCAGGAATTTGGAATTCACATCAGAGCGAATAAACAAAAATGATGTTAAAACTCCCATTAGGATAAATAATATTGCCGTATATGCCATCATCCTCGGCGTGAATTTGAACTTTTTCTTTTCAGCAATGTTTTCCTCTGATGCGTATCGTATAAGGCCAGTGGGTAAGTTGATTTTAGTCATTACTTCATCACAAGCATCTATGCAAGCTGTACAGTTTACGCATTCTAGCTGTGTTCCATTTCGAATGTCTATTCCCGTAGGGCATACCACAACACAATTATTACAATCGATGCAATCTCCCACGCCTTCGGCTTCTCTATCTTGTCCTCTTTTGTATCTTGCCCTGCCTTGTTCTCTTTCACCCCGTTTATAATCATAGGCTACAATAATCGTCTTTTTATCGATGAGAACCCCTTGCAATCGTCCATATGGACAAACCAAAACACAAGCCTGTTCACGAAACCAAGTAAAAACAAAATAGAATAAACCTGTAAAAATCAACAAACCTATAAAAGTGCTCATGTGCGCAAATGGCCCTTCAACGATTAATTTTTTCAATTCGTCAACTCCAATAATCCATGCGAACATGATATTGGCAATAATGAATGAAATTACGGCATAAATGGCCCATTTGAGAACTCTTTTTCTGATTTTCTCTTCGTTCCATGGTTGATTGGCTAATTTCATTTGTTTGTTTCTATCACCATCTATGGCGTATTCTATTTTACGAAATACCATTTCTAGAAATATAGTTTGCGGACAAATCCATCCGCAGAAAATACGTCCATATACTACCGTAAATAGGATGATAAACACAATACTCGCTATCATTGCGATGGCAAAAATTTTGAAATCTGAAGTAAAAAAAGGATAACTAAAAAGGTAGAATTCTCTTTTAATTATATCAAATTTAAATAGCGGGTTTCCATTGATTTTTATAAAGGGTATGAAGATGAGGAAAGCCAGCAAAATCCAGCTTACATAGGTTCTATAATTGTAAAATTTACCCTCGGGTTTTTTGGCAAAGACCCATTTACGTTTTCCAGATTTTTCTGCGGTGCCAATCGTATTTCTGAAACTTTGCAAATCATTTTCTAATTCTTTGTCTGTCTTGGCATTATCATTCATGATTTTTGGCTTTAAAAGTAATTTGAGGTCTTCTGTTAATAAGCAGAAAAGTGCAACCTAAGTTACACTTTTCCATTCTATGTTATATTTAATTATTCATTATTGTTGTTTCCAAGCTTGAATCAAATCTCCTTGTGGAGCCAGACCTCCTTCTGCTTCTTTCACATCGGGTTGATTTTGATTCATTTCATATATATATGCAGCAACATCTTGTATATCGAGTCCTGTTAATTGTTTGGTTTGACCAAAAGCTTGCATAGCAGGATTGTTGGGCGACCCGTCATAGACTACAGAATAAATATTTTTATACAAATCATCATCTAGTTTGTTTACCCAATAATCATCGGTAAGGTTGGGACCTGCTGCTCCACCACCGTTTGCCATATGGCAGGTGGCGCATACGTTATTATATATTTCGCGACCGTGTTCCTTATCTGCTTTGGCCATGTCTGCTTGATCTACTTTGATGTCATTGGCCTTTACCCAATCAGCAAAACCCTGTTCCAATCGTGCTGTTTCTACTTCGTATTCATCGTATTGGTGGGCAAAATCTGTTGTAAAATAGGCTACAATATAAATGATACAATATATTACTCCTAAATAAAACATAGCCAACCACCACTGCGGTAATGCATTATCCAATTCTTTGATTCCGTCGAATCCGTGATCTAGAATGATTTCCTGTTCTTCTTCGTCAGATTGTTTTTCGCGTGAACTGCGTAATAATCTCCTTAGATACCCGGTTTTAGATTCTTCTAAATATTTGGCTTGATCTTCTGGAGAAAGTGCAGCAAATTTCTTGCGTTCAATTACTTTATTGAGGTTGTTTACCACCAATAGCATAAGTAATGCAAGAATCAACACTACCCATACAATCCAATGGGAGAGTACATTTGCTAATTGATAAAATGCATTGGGTATAATACCTGCCAAACCATTCTGTGGCATGAAATTCACCGGAATTACCATCATAAACGCTGCAAGAATTATAAGCAGTGTAAGGGGTATAAATAGGGAACCTGGCGTACGATGTTTCATAATTTACTTTTTTATTATTTAAAAAGTGGATCTTCATCCTCTAATGGGAGTTCAGATGTATCTTTATAATAATCTTTGGGTTTTCTTAAAATCGAATAAACTAATCCTACAAAAAAGAGTATTGACATAATCAGAATCAAGGTTTGCACCCATTCTGCCATCTGATAATCAGATAAATATTCTTTAAAGTATTTTAACATTTACAATTAATTACTAGCAGTCTGTGATTCTTCTTTACTAATGTCTGTTCCAAGTCTTTGTAGATAGGCAATAAGTGCAGTAATTTCACGGTCACGCAGAGCTACAAAGCTTTCTCCTTTTTCAGCTTTTTCCTTATCAAATAATTCTTTCAAGTCAGAGGCTTCAGAGAAAATTCTGTTTTCTATTTCCAGCGCTTGTGCATCCATAGAGGCAAAGGCTGCTTCTCTTGTCAACTCATCATCGCCATACGGAACGCCAAGAATTTTGAGTGCTTTTAACTTATCTGTAGTTAATTCTCTACTTTGTGTATTAGCAATCAACCATGGATAACGCGGCATGATAGAACCTTCTGATGTTTGTCTTGGATTCCACATATGTTTATAATGCCATGAATCTGTTCTTTTTCCACCGATTCTGTGCAAATCTGGCCCTGTACGTTTAGACCCCCAAAGGAATGGATGATCATATACAAATTCTCCTGGCTTGGAATATTCTCCGTATCGTTTTACTTCATCACGGAAAGGTCTAATCATCTGCGAGTGGCAAGAGTTACATCCCTCTCTAATATATAAGTCACGACCTTCCATCTCGAGAGGAGTATAGGGCTTAACGCTGGCAATTGTAGGAATATTTGATTTAACTACCAATGTTGGCACAATTTCCACCAATCCACCTATGGCAAGCGCAACAAATGATAATATTGTAAATATTACTGGAGTTCTTTCCAGCCATGGGTGAACAGCTTCTCCACTTTCTCTTGATTTCTGTTTATTGTCTAATGCAGGTGCTTCTGCCTCTTCGTTGGCTACAAAAGTACCTTTGGCCACTGTTTTCCAGATATTAATTACCCATAAAATAGCACCAGTTAGGAATAATGTTCCACCAATGGCACGCATTACATAATAAGGGAAAATCTCGGTTACAGTTTGTAAGAAGTTGGAATAAACCAATGTTCCAGATGGATTGAATTGCTTCCACATTAAGCCTTGTGTCCATCCTGCCATATACATAGGAATGGCGTAAAAAATAATTCCTAATGTACCTAGCCAAAAGTGGGCATTTGCCATGCTTCTGGAATGTAATTGTGTATTGAATAATCTGGGAATCAACCAATAAACCATACCAAAAATAATAAATCCATTCCAGCCCAATGCACCCACGTGTACGTGTGCTATTACCCAATCGGTAAAGTGTCCAATCTTATTCAATGTTTTGGTTGCCAACATAGGCCCTTCAAAAGTGGCCATACCATAACAAGTTACTGCAACCACAAAGAATTTCAGAATTGGATCCTCACGTACTTTATCCCATGCTCCGCGCAGTGTCAACAATCCGTTGAGCATTCCACCCCAAGAGGGAGCAATAAGCATTACCGAAAAACCGGTTCCAACAGCTTGTGCCCAACCTGGAAGTGCCGTATAAATTAAGTGATGCGGACCAGCCCAGATATAAACAAATATTAAAGACCAAAAGTGAATAATGGATAGTTTGTATGAAAATACAGGTCGATTGGCAGCTTTAGGCAAATAGTAATACATTAAACCTAAAACAGGTGTTGTAAGGAAAAAAGCAACTGCATTATGACCATACCACCATTGCATCAAAGCATCTTGTACACCCGCATAGATAGAATAACTCTTAGGCGCCAATGGATTGAAGTTTACAGGCAACTCTAGGTTGTTGAATACGTGTAGCATCGTAATTCCGACCCAAGTGGCTATATAAAACCAA
This sequence comes from Flavobacteriaceae bacterium, assembly GCA_030538275.1. Lineage (GTDB taxonomy): Bacteria > Bacteroidota > Bacteroidia > Flavobacteriales > Weeksellaceae > Profundicola. Next base: position 126,318 of record JAUNUH010000008.1, read on the forward strand.
ATCGCAACATACATATGTCGTACTCGTCTTTTGGCAATGGTAATAAACATGTTTAACCCATAAACTATCCAAACAACCGCAATTGCAATATCAAGCGGCCATTCGTGTTCGGCATATTCTTTTGAAGTGTTGAATCCAAGTATGAAGGTAATTACAACTAAAACCAGTACCAATTGCCATCCCCAGAAGTTAATCCAGGAAAGTAAATCACTACCCATTCGGGTTTTGAGCAATCGTTGCAGGGAATAGTAAGAACCGGCAAAAATTCCGTTTCCAACAAAAGCAAACACCGCAGCAGAAGTGTGCAGCATACGCCAACGGCCAAAGCCAAGGGTTCCCTGGGAATTAATTAATCCCTGAATAGAACCACCAAGTGATCCTACACTGCCATCATCCGTTCCAAAAAGTGCCTCGGGCAATTGCGGATAGAAAAGCAAAGTAGCGACCGTGAGTCCTAAAAAAAATGCGGTTACACCCCAAAAAATTGTCGCGTATATAAAATACTTAACAATCTTATTATCATAGCGAAAAGTCTCCATTTACCTTATGATTTTTTTATTTTATCATCTTTTAACATGCGTATCGCAGGCGTTTCATCTTCGTCAAATTGACCTTTTTTGGCACCAATGATAAACAACACCAGAAATACCAATGCTAAAGATACACTTGCCAACATCATGAGATATACGATACCCATAAACAGCAACAAAAATACAAATTGATACATGGTTTATGCCAATGACATACATCACAATTTCTTAAAATATGTTAATTTAGAAACATTCAAAATAGATTAGGGTTTATTTTCAATCCCTTTCTATGGAGACTTGGCTTATATAAACTTTTCAAAGTGCATGAATTGAATCTGATGCAGCCAATTCATTTCACCTGATTGTGATGCAGATAATAAACTATTTCAAATTTACAAGAATCAAAAAATAATCTATTCCGTATCTTTGTCAACTTAAATTTGAAGTTTACATATGAATTTACCCGAGCCCAAACATTTTATTGAACAAATTATCAATACCGACTTAGAAAAAGGCATGCCTACCCATAAATTGCGCTTTAGATTCCCGCCAGAGCCTAATGGATATCTTCACATAGGGCACGCAAAAGCTATTTGCATCAACTTTGAATTAGGACAACGATACAACGCCCCGGTAAATCTACGATTTGACGATACCAATCCAGAGGCAGAAGAGCAAGAATTTGTTGACTCTATACGTCGTGATGTAGAATGGCTCGGCTTCAAATGGGATAAGGAATGCTATGCATCCGATTATTTTCAACAGTTGTATGATTGGGCCGTGGAAATGATAAAACAAGGAAAGGCCTATGTGGACGATCAAACCTCTGAAATGATTGTAGAGCAACGCAAATCACCTTTTGAAGATGGCATAAACAGCCCATATAGAGAGAGGTCTGTAGAGGAGAATCTGCAGCTGTTCGAAAAAATGAAAAACGGTGAAGTAGAAGAAGGTAAACATGTATTACGCGCCAAAATTGATATGACATCGCCCAATATGAATATGCGCGACCCGGTGATGTACCGCATACTCAACCGGGCACATCATAGAACAGGAAATGACTGGAAAATATACCCTATGTACGATTGGGCACATGGCGAAAGTGATTTTATTGAAGGAATTTCTCATTCTCTTTGCTCTTTAGAATTTGAAAATCATAGACCCTTATATAATTGGTATATAGAACAAGTAAGTACAGACGAAGATTTTACGCCAAAACAACGCGAATTTGCGCGCGGAAACGTAAGTTATATGATTACCAGTAAAAGAAAACTTAAAAAACTGGTTGACCAAAATGTGGTAGATGGTTGGGACGATCCCAGAATGCCTACTATTTCTGGATTGCGCAGACGTGGATATACGCCAGAGTCCATCAAGAATTTTTGGGAAAAAGCGGGGGTGGCCAAACGCGAAAACTTGATTGATATCGCATTATTGGAATATGCCGTGCGGGATCACCTCAACGCTATAGCACCTAGGGTTTTTGCTGTTTTGGATCCGGTAAAATTAATTATTGAAAATTATCCTGAAGGTAAATCAGAAAATCTAATTATAGAGAATAATCCAGAAGATGAATCCGCAGGCGAACGCCAAGTACCTTTTACACGTGAATTATACATTGAGCGTGAAGATTTTATGGAAAATGCGCCCAAAAAGTTCTTTCGATTGTCGCTGGGCCAAGAAGTTCGGTTGAAGGGTGCATATATTGTAAAAGCAGAACGTGTAGAAAAAGATGAAAACGGAAATATTACTACAATTTATGCCACATACGACGCTGAATCTAAAAGTGGAAGCGACACAGAAGCGTCCATGCGACGGGTAAAAGGCACATTGCACTGGGTGTCAGCAGAAAAAAATATTCCGATTAAGGTGAATTTGTATGATCGCCTGTTTACAGAAGAGAATCCAGATGGTGACAAAGAAAAAGATTTTATGGAACTCATCAATCCCAACTCGCTGCAAATCATTTCTGGATATGCAGAGCCTTCACTGGCAGAGGCCAAGCCTGGGGATAAATTTCAGTTTCAACGATTAGGATATTTTGTGGTGGACGAGGATTCAGTTGAGGGGAATTTAATTTTTAACCGAACCGTTACTTTACGTGATACTTGGGCAAAAATGAAATAATTTTTGTTGCTCTTTAGGTTAGAGCTTTTATAATTTTAAGCTAAATCCGATAAATTCTCAAACACCATTATCGAAAAAATTGATTTAATTCATTTTGATTTTGAAAATTATTGAAATTTTGCATGGCCAGTTGAGTATGATTAGGAAGGCTGAGGCAGAATAGGCTGCCTGCGACACGGATTGTAGCGGCATCGGGGCGTTGGTATGCGTCAAGAAAATGTGCTATACAGGATTGTAATGGAATGGAAATCCCTGTATAGCATTATTTTCTAAGCATACCAAGGTCACGATATAGCGAAAAGCCGTTAAGTCGCCCAAAAAAGACATTTCTAAAAAAAATATAATACACTTATTTTCAAGATATTGTGAGGTTGACCACATAGCCTTCATGATTGCGAATATTGAATACCAATCCGTTTTCAAAATAGAGATACTGACCACGAATTCCTTGCAATTTTCCTTCAAATGAGGTTTGTTTTGCCAAAGAAATGGATTTGATTTTGACGGGATAGGAATGGATGGGATAGTGAAATTCCCATATTTCATCCTTGTTAGTGTACATGGCAGATTGATTTTGGTTGAGGTTCAATCTAGATTCATGCTTTATGACCAATAAATCAATATCAGGATTTTGGTTGGTGAGCATGCGTTGCCAGTTGGTTTTATCGGGTAAATTTTCTTTCAGCAAAACTTCTATCATACCGGCTTCGTATCGGTTTTGGGTTTCTGCAAAAACTACTGCAAATGATGCGCCTTGGTCTATCCAGCGATATGGGATTTGAGTTTTTCTAGTTACACCTACTTTCAATCCGCCAGAGAGAGCCAGGTAAACGATGTGGGGTTGCATTTGGAAGGTAATTTCCCATTCCAGGTCGCGGTCGGCTTTGCCCAAATGCGCTTGTGAAAGCTCTGGATTGATGATAGATGGGCTGGCTTGTGGCACGGTGTAGAAACAGGTATGGCAGAATCCCATTCGAAAAATGGGCTTGTCCAGACCGCAGCTCATGCATTGATTTCTGAGGTGATCAAACTTTAATCGTTTGCCAATCAGTTGATTGATGTCAATAAATCTGTTGTCTAGATTCAGGTAATATCGTATGGGATTGTTGTATTCTGTATGCATTTTCTGCAATTTTCCCTGGATTGTCATATTTTAAAGTTTAATAATTGAATGAAATACGTATTTTTTCTAATATTTTTCAAGAAGTAGATTAGCATTAAAGGGTAAATGTTGCTTCTGTTTTCACAAAGAATTTCTGATGGCACAAAGTTACATAAAGTGAGAAATTGCCAAATCTTGGTGAAATCAATGCAATTGCAGTCATAAGCTTTTTACTATAATTCAAAATATTGTAGTTTTGTTTGAAATACAAATTTAATCCTTTGGGTTTAGTTAATAAAATAGCATCCTTTGTTACGGGATCATATGCACAGCGATTAGAAAACATCAGGGTAAATCCTGTTTCTTTGCAGGGTCAAACCCTCATTTCGAATCTCAAGACTGCTTCTACGACAGAATATGGAAAGCGTTTTGGCTTTGATGAAATTACGAGTTATGAGAATTTTCGTAATCGAGTTCCTATTGTTACTTACGAAGAGTTTCAACCCGAAATCGAGCGTGCGCGTCGTGGAGAGGCCAACATTTTCTGGCCGGGTAAAATTTCATGGTTTGCCAAATCTTCTGGAACCACCAATGCCAATAGTAAATTCATTCCCATTACCAAAGAGTCATTGGAGGGAAATCACTATACAGGCGGGAAAATGATGTTGGCTAATTATTTGGAAAAACATCCAGATACACGAATTTTCAAAAGAAAAAATCTCAGAATAGGTGGTAGTGCCGATGTTTATCAGGAATTTGAAACCAAATTTGGTGACTTATCGGCTATTATGATAGAAAATCTACCCTTTTGGACCGACTTTATGAATACACCAAATCGTGAAATCTCTTTGATGAGCGATTGGGAGGTAAAGCTGGACGCAATAGCTTCTGCGGCACTCAAAGAAAATGTAAGTTCGCTCACGGGTGTTCCATCTTGGATGCTTGTTTTGCTGAATTATTGCCTGCAAAAAACCGGAAAATCCAATTTGCATGAAATTTGGCCCGATTTGGAAGTGTTTTTTCATGGCGGAATCAGTTTTACTCCCTATCACGAAAATTATAACCAAATTTCGGGTAAACCTCTTAATTTTTATGAAATTTATAATGCATCCGAAGGTTTCTTTGCCCTACAAGATCAAACCGATAAAAAAGATTTATTATTACTTCTAGATACCGGAATTTTCTTTGAATTTATCCCGATGGAAGGTAATGCACTCAGTCGTCGCAAAGCCGTTCCAATACAAGAAGTGAAATTAGGAAAAAACTACGCAGTCGTCCTAAGCACTACCGGCGGGCTGTGGCGATATCTGGTGGGCGATACCGTGCGCTTTGTTTCTCTCAACCCTTTTAGAGTAGTGGTTTCTGGTCGAACCAAACATTATATCAATGCATTTGGCGAAGAAATTATTATAGAAAATGCCGAAGCGGCTTTGAAGGAAGCCTCCGAAGCTACAGGAGCCATAATTCAAGAATTCACAGGAGCGCCCGTGTTTATGCAGGGAACAGAAAAAGGCGCACACGAATGGATGATTGAATTTGAAAAAGAACCCCAAAATAAAGACGAATTCAAACGAATTTTTGACTTGCATCTGCAAAAAGTGAACTCCGACTACGAGGCAAAACGATATAATAATATGACGCTGAAAGAGCCGATAATTCATTTTGCCCGAAAAAATCTTTTCTACGACTGGATGAAAGAAAGGGGTAAACTCGGTGGGCAAAACAAAGTACCAAGACTTTGTAACGACCGCGAATTTATAGAGCCTTTGTTGGCGCTGAACAAGAAAGTGTGATTAAAGAATTGAACACCAAAGTATAAGGTAGAAATAATAGCTTACAATATATCAAGCCTTTGCGCAGCATCAAATATCTGCATCTTCATCACCAAATTTGGGTAATTTATAAATCTCTTTGAGATGTTTTTTCAATTGCCAAAAACGGTAAATTCCAATCAATAATATCAATGCGCTCACCAGCAGGCACAATTCACCAATATAGGACATTTGTTCAAAATCCTTCATTTCCAAAAACGCAATGCCAGCGATTATCAAGTACAAAGAAGAGCGGACATAACTCATCAAGGTACGCTCATTGGCTAGTTTGGTACGTTGCAAGGCAAGATGATCCCGTAAAATGATTTTTTCTTTCACATCATAATCTTCTGTAAAACGAAATACATTTTTTGCTTTATTAGGAATTCGCATCGCCATTAGCTATAATTTTTTGCAAATTACAGATATTTTTAATAAAAAATGAGGATACTTGCATCACTTTCAATTAAAAAACATTCATTAATTTTACTTTTAATTTCCGTTTCTATGAAAAATTTTATTCTATTCTGCCTTGGCCTTTTTATATTCTCATGTAGCGATACGGGCAAGACTTCGTCATCACAAAACACAAACTCATTAGAACAAATTGATCAAGAAAAAGCCGATTATTTGGCCAAAGCTCAAGATATTGCAACGCAGGCACAACAAGCACTCGGCGAGCAACTCAAGACCAAATTAGAACAGGGTGGGCCGCTCAACGCACTGGATTACTGTGCAGTAAATGCAATTCCTCTTACAGATAGCCTTTCCAAAACGCATAATATCCAAATACGTCGGGTAACGGATAAGCCACGCAACAGAGTCAATTTGGCCGAAGAAAAAGAAAAAGATTATATCGATTTTGTGCGCGAACAACTGGCAAATGCACAAACGCCTATCCCGGTGGCGCAGCTGCATTACGACCGCAATTTGGCATATATTCCCATCATTACAAATCCCATGTGTCTGCAATGTCACGGCGTTCCTGGCCAAGATATTAAAGACGAAACCTATAACAAAATCACGCAACTCTATTCCAGCGACCGAGCCACCGGATATGCAGACGCACAAATACGGGGCATTTGGATTATAGAACAGATGAAACGCTGATTTTCAGTTAAATACATATTTAAAGCCAAAATATCATCATGCAAAAAAACAAACAAAACATAGTTGCGGTCGGTCTGGTTATTTTGGGCATCATCATCACGATTTTAGGCTTCACTGCCGGTCCCAAAATCATGTTACCGCCCATCATCACAGGGCTGGGCTTTTTCCTCATTGCATGGGGAATCAAGTCTTAACAGATTTTGGCGTAATTCCTTTTGCACAACTTATTTCACGGAAATCATTCAGTATCGGAGCCTAATGTCATTTTTTTAGGAGCTATTTCCGGCTCTACACTATATCCCAACCTGTGTATGCTTAGAAATCAACAATGTACAAGGATTTCCATTCCATTACAATCTTGTACATTGAGATTTCTTTTCGCATACACAGGTCGTGATGCCGTTACGATCCGGGCTAAATGCAAGCCCAAACAAACTTCTAAATTTCAACAAAAAAAAGCCGTCTCAACCCATTTTGAGACGGCTTCATCATTAATTTGTATCAAATTATTTCTTAATTACCTTCATAGTTTCTGTTTTACCATTATCCAATAAAACTCTGAAAATATAAACGCCAGCCGGCAAAGTATCTACTCGAATACTGTTGTTTACGGTAGAAATCTTGCTCAAGACTTGTTGGCCTGCAGTATTATACATCTCAACTTGTTTGATATTGTGATCAGATTTGATGTATAAAACATCCTTTACAGGATTGGGATAATAGCTGAAGCTTGCTTGTTGTAAATCGTTTACACTCATAGTGCTACAAATAAAGTTGAAAACAAATTGCGCATCAGCACTTTGCCATTCAAAACTTGAATTTACATTGGAAAAAACATCCATATTTCCCATGATAGACGTAACACGTGTGGTTGATTCCCAAGCTATTGCGTCGGTTTCAATTTCAATCCAGTAGGTGGTATTTGCGCTTAATTCTAATGGTGAATCAAATTCAATTGTATATTTTATAAAGTCAAAATTGAAGTTTTGTCCAGTAACAAAGCTAGAAATAATATTTCCTGTACGGGTTTCGATGAGATCTCCAGGCAATCCACTATTGTCTGCAAAAACATTGAAATTGAAATAAGTCGCAGGATTTATAACAACAGGCTCCATTCCATAAACTGTTAAGTTTGTGTCTCCTACAGGAATATCTGTGGCAATTCGTTGTTGAGTATCTCCACCGAAGAATAAACCATTCTCCAAATTATTGGATGCAACCGCAAAGTCTTCGCAGCTTTCTGGCGGAGTTGGCGGCACTTCACAAGTTAATGTTACCGAGTAAACTCCTGAGCTCACATTCCAGCCTTCAATCATGATGTAATAGGTAGAAACACCGTCAGACATGAAAGAAACTTCGGATTGTACACCACAGGCGTCATCGTTCATGGCAATTTCATTTGAAAGGCTACAATCAGAGAAAACTCTCACTACAGTATCATATCCAGATTCGCACAATGAAACGGTAATATATTCTGGTGAACCTTGTCCTGTGAATGAATAAAATACATCTGGCCCGTCATATCCACCAGAGTTTGTAGCTGTAATAGTGTTTCCTGTAGCGGTTTCACCACAAGTGAGCGGTATTGCATTTTCGCAATCGTCATTTTCGGGTGCAGGTTGTATTTCACCACATCTTATCCTTCTTGTGCGACTGGCCATTTCTGATGCGCAATTTGAATTGGCATGAATATAATATCTTATCACTCCTGTTGCAGGTGCAGTCCAAGTCAATGGAGTGGTGCCGGCTGCAAAAACAGTAGTACCAGATTCATTTGAAATGGTTATGAAGTCACTAGCGATACTACTTGAAAATGTATATTCCATTTCTGCAGTAACAGATACGTTGCTGTATTCTCCTGCCCATGTTACGGTGGTTATAGTCTCGTCAATACCTATACATGCAGGTGTGTAGGTAGAAGATGGATATAAATCTCCTGTAAGACAACCTTCCTCTTCTTCTTCCTCTTCTTCTTCTCCTTCACCATCACCCAGTATTACAATTACTGTATAATCTTCTGTTTCTCCATAATAATCAACTTCTACATCACAGGCTTTGTCTCCTGTAGCTGTTGATGCACCTACAGCCGCTACGCGAACACGCATTCTGTATTCTCCTGGTTCTACCGAAGAAGGGATTGATATACTGCCACTTACAATATTGTTACTGCCTGTACCAATATAAGTGAATTCAGAAGTTTCAAAGATGAAATTGTTGTTGAAATCAATCCAAACCGAAACCGATTCATTCATCCAGCCATCTCCAACACCTACTGCAATTGTATAGGAATTTCCCGTTTCAACCGTGGTCGACATACTTGTGTTATCAGCGTATCCATTTGGGCTGCAGCCAGATGTGGTGCTTATGTCTCCAAAAGTTACAGAAGTTATCATATCATTATCTGTACAATCCAATGCTGGAATACAATATTCTGTATCCAGTAGTTCCAATCCGGCTCCAATTGAGTTAAAGGTGAGAGCAGTCGTATTTTGTCTTAGAAATTGAGCGTTCTGGGAATGATCAATTTTGTTTGGACTTATCACTTGAGCGCATAGCGACCCAAATGAAAATGTGAAAATAATTACTGCAAACATTATTTTTTGCAGATGAAGTAAATTTTGAACCATAATAATAAAAGTTTAAAAACATTTGAAATATAAAATTGTGAATTAATTTTGACATTAACAAATTGTTTAGAAAAAATTAATAAATTTTTGGAGGGATTTAAGTATATTTTGTTTATAACTACATCAATGTCAAATAGTTATGATTTAATAAAAAAGATGAGAAAAATTTAATAATTACCTGCTCACCATGTATATTTTTGATGAAATCTATATTAATTCGATATATTATTTGGGAATGTCTTTATAGAATAGGCGAATTTGGTTTTTTTGACCTTGAATCATACTGAATAATAAATAACCCATGATGGCGCCATAACTTGTAGAGGACCAGGGGTTTGAAGTAATGGCGCAAGTTCCAGAAATGCATCCAATCTGTAAGAAATAAAGATAGCCCGCCACTCCGCCAAGTATTATTCCTACTATTTTCCATGTATTTTTCAGTAAAAAATCTTGCATTCCAAAAATTTAAAAACGTTTTGAAATTGTACAAACAGAGAGATTAAAAGAATTAATATGCAGTTGATTGAGTGTAATTTCAAAGGGATAAAATTCCAATAAATTATTAGAATGAAATGTAACCTACGATACCGACTGAATGACCTCTTTTTTAGCGGAAATTTTATGATAAAGAATAATCGATAATTGCTGATGAAGTTTTTCATGAAAATCTCAAGAAATTTTACTGTTTTTAGCCAAAATTTGATTCATCTCACGAAAAAATTGGGTTTGAACTGAAAAATTTGGTCTCCAAAGTTTAAAAAACCGTTAAAAAGTTTAACAAAATTACATTAGTGTCAAAATTACATTTAATTTTATACATCGAGAATTCAGGTGAATTTAATTAAATATAACATAAAATTATTGAATAAAATTTGTAAATTAATTAAAAAGACACTAACATTGTTACCACTATAAAAATTTTATTCATGAGAAACATTTTATTCAAAGTGTTGGCGTTCTTGTTGATTGCGCCAATGCTGGCACAAGAATCTGTAAGACCAATTGATTTGGTGAAATTGGCATCAGAGAAGTATCAACCTGTTAAAATCTCGATGTTTTCTGAGAGTAAGCTTCCATCCAAACAAGTTGGAGCTGTATTATCTGAATTTGTTGAAGCGAATTTGGTTTTGAGCGAGTTACAAAAAGCGCAAGATCCTCAAACGTATTTTATGGAAATGGAAGTTCCTATTGCGCGTAATGAGCGAATTGTCCTTCAATTGGTGCGTACAGACATCTTCGAGAGTAATGATCATTACATTGCAGAGCCTGGTCAAAGAAAGCTTGCAATGAACCCGGGCGCGCATTATCGCGGAATTATCAAAGGTAAACCAGAGACGGTTGTAGCTGTATCTGTTTTTGATGATGAAGTCATGGGGCTTGCTGCAGGCTTATATGGTTCAAACTTGGTGATAGGTCGTATAGATGGTAGTAAAAGCCACGTGATTTATCTAGATCATCAAATCGCCAAGCATCAAAACTTTAATTGTGAAGTTCCGGATGATTTTGAGCCTTATACAGAAGCAGAAATCAACTATAGCGATCATTATGATCGTACAGGACCGCAGTGTGTTCGTTTCTATATCGAAGTTAATAACGATATATATAGAAACAAAGGCACGGGAACTACCAATTTTGTAACCGGATTTATGAATCAAGTGATGACTTTGTATGCCAACGAAAACATCAATACTACACTGATGCCGTTGGTAATCTGGACTTCGACTTCACCCTACACCTCTACAGATACAAGTCAATTGTTAACGCAGTTTCAGAATTACAGAACCAGCTGGAACGGTGATTTAGGTCAATTGATAGGCTATGCAGGTGGTGGCGGTATTGCTGCAGGATTTGCAGGCATTTGTGCCACCAACCGCAAGGCAAGTATGTCCTATTCTGGGATTCAGTCATCTTATAGTACGGTACCCACTTTTAGCTGGACAGTGCAGGTTGTAACGCATGAGTACGGTCATACTTTTGGTTCGCGACATACGCATGCTTGTGTTTGGAACGGAAATAATACAGCAATTGACGGCTGTGCCGGCTTTGTAGAGGGTAATTGTTCACGCCCAGGAAATCCGTCTAGCGGTGGAACTATTATGAGTTACTGCCATCAAACCAATGTAGGCATTAATTTGGCCAATGGATTTGGTACCCAACCTGGTAACGTAATTCGTAACCGTGTTGCTAATGGATCTTGTCTCACCAATTGTAGTGGTGGTGGTGATCCAGATCCAAATCCATCTTGTAATAAAAATGAGGTCGTGATAAAAGTAACCACAGATAGATATCCGCGCGAAACCTCATGGACCTTGAAAAACAGTGCAGGAACTGTCGTAGCCAGTGGAAGTGGATATACTACAGCTAATACGACCTATACCAGCAATTTATGTCTGGATGCCGGATGTTATACTTTCGAGATCAAGGATTCTTATGGTGATGGGATGTGCTGTAATTATGGAAACGGCTCCTATACAGTGACTGTAAACGGGCAGCAAGTTGCCAATGGTGGTAATTTCCAAGCCTCGGAAACCAAGCAAATATGTACCGGAACTACGCCGCCAGCGCCAGAGCCGAGTTGTATTGACTTTGTCATGAAATTCAAAACAGATAATTATCCAGGAGAAACCTCTTGGGTGGTACGCAATGCCAATAATGCCATTATAGGCCAAGGTAATAATTTGACAAATAAAAATTATGAATATTCTGTTACAGGTTGTTTAGAGCCAGGATGTTATACAGTAACATTCAGTGATTCGTATGGGGATGGTTTTTGTTGTAGTTACGGAAACGGATATTATAATATATACGAAGGAAGTACATTGAAACTGAGTCAATGGGCCAACTTTGGGCGATCTATATCACATACGGTTTGTCTGGGTACAGGAATGAATGATTTACAAGGAATTCGTCCAATGTCTGATATTCCGCCGTTTACCATTGATTTTGCTGCATTATCTCCCTTCAGGGATATGTTGCAGATTAAATTTGCCCAAGCCAAAGAAGTGATTCAATTGAATTCGGTAACGGTAACAGATGTCAATGGTCGTACGATGTATTCCCAATCAGATGTTTCTACACGAGATTTGATCAACATTATTTCTGCTGATTGGAAACCTGGAATTTATTTTATTAATTTAACCAAAGGTGGACAAGTTGAAAGTGTGAAGGTTATGAAGAATTATTAATAAAAACTTAAGATTGTCTTTTTAATTTAAATTCTTCTAGCGTTTTGCAAAGCCGTTCCATGAGGGGCGGCTTTTTTTATTTATTATGGAAATAAATTGTATCTAAAGAGCGATACTAAAAAAAATTGACAGCCCCTTGGGAGGGGCTGCCAGTTAACCATAAAAACTCAACTATTATGAAAACTTTACTTATGAAAAAATTTTCTGGTGCAAAGTTGCGAATTATTATTTGAAATTGTGTAACAAATATCACAATTTCGTGTAAAAGTGATGAAAGTCATGTAAATTTTGCGAGAAATCCAAGCCGGTACGCGATAGGGATAGAAATGGAAATCCTTGTATTGCTGTTGTGGGTGAATCTTGAAAAGAGAAGAAAGAGTGTTGTATTGCCAAGAGTGTATTGTAGCCTATAATAAATTGCAATACAAGATTGTAATGTATAGCCCGGTCATGTGGCATCAAAGCGGGATGGGTTTTGGGATTTGGTAGGATGTTACAGGCTTTGATGCCGCATGAATCGCCCAAAAAATAATGTTGATTCTACAAAGAATCATGTCTGTGGTTTCGATGGATTCATGATAATTGTTTAATTTTAACACTTTAATTGGATGGGATGAAAAAGTTTTTTTGGTTGTGCGCCTGTGTTTTGGTGGCAGTAAGTTGTAAAACGGTGCAACAGGGTGTAGGTGAGCATGTTGCGGATAGTAGAAAGATTCAAATTCCGTTTGAATGGGGGAATGCCAATGTATATTTTTTGTTGACGGATCGGTTTTATAATGGTGATAAAACCAATGATGTTGTATTGGGACGAACGGCAAATGCAGCGGTTCTGCGTGGATTTGAAGGTGGAGATTTACGAGGCGTAATAGAAAAATTGGATGCGGGTTATTTTTCGGATTTGGGAATTACTGCGATTTGGATGACGCCTTTGGTGGAGCAAATACATGGCTATACAGATGAGGGAACGGGCAAGACGTATCCGTTTCATGGTTATTGGACCAAGGATTGGACGGCAATAGACCCGAATTGGGGCACAGAGGCTGATTTGCACGAATTGGTGCAAAAGGCGCATGCGCGTGGCATCCGAATTGTGCTGGATGCTGTGGTGAACCATACTGGGCCGGTGACGCAACGGGATGGGGTTTTTCCTGCGGATTGGGTGCGTACGGAACCTACATGTTCTTACGAAAATTATACTACTACGATTGATTGTACCTTGGTGAAAAATCTGCCTGATGTGCTTACAGAAAGCCATGCGAATGTAGAGTTGCCTGAAATGCTGTTGGAGAAATGGCGTAGCGAAGGTAGGTTGGAAAAGGAATTGTCGTCGCTGAATACTTGGTTTGCCAGAACGGGATATCCGCGTGCGCCCAAATATTATATCATGAAATGGTTGGCAGATTATATTTCCAAATTTGGTATAGATGGATATCGTGTTGACACGGTGAAGCATACAACAGAGGATGTTTGGGATGATTTTGCCAAGATATGTCAGTTGGCATTTGATGATTACAATGCGGCAAATCCAGATAAATTTATGGGAGATAAAGCGTTTTTTTTGGTTGGAGAGGTATATGGCTATGGAATTGGTCAGAAATTAGATTATCATTTTCCGGATAAAAAGGTGAATTATTTTGAAAATGGGTTTCCAGCCTTGATTAATTTTGATTTTAAAGCAGATGCGCATCAGGATTATGAGGCTTTATTTTCTTCCTATGATCATATTTTGCGTGATGAAATGAAAGGAAATACGGTGATGAATTATCTAAGCTCACACGACGATGGTTCTCCGTTCGATAAAAACCGTGAAATGACCTGGGATTCTGGGATTAAGCTTTTGTTATCGCCAGGAATTTCGCAAATCTATTATGGAGATGAATCTGCGCGGCCGTTGCAGGTAAAGGGGGCAGAAGGTGATGCGCATTTACGCTCTTTTATGAATTGGGAAGATTTGCATAATGATGTAGAAATCAAGTCATTGCACGAGCATTATCAGCTTTTAGGAAAATTCAGAAAGCGTCATTTGGCGGTGGGAATGGGAGCTCATAAAATGCTTTCGGCAGAGCCTTATTGGTTTGCGCGTACATATGAGGGACAAGGATTTATAGATAAAATAGTGATTGGGCTAGATTTGGAAACAGGTGAAAAAGAAGTAATTGTGAATGATATTTTTGCTGATGGCACGCGATTGCGTGATGCCTACTCTGGCGTAAAAACACAGGTAAAAAACGGAAAAATACAATTGGATACCGATTTTTCGGTGGTGTTGTTGGAGATGTATTAAAGTTTGGAATATATCAGTAAAATGAAAAGAAAGCCGGTTGTAGGAAATACAGCCGGTTTTTTGTGCAAGATAGCGTAGGGTAACCATTGGATTTTGGTTTAAAGAACCTTGCTGAAAGGTGTAAAAAGCAATTGTTTATGATGGACTAAACTCGAAGTGTACCGCAAGCCTTCCCGAACCCTACTTGAATCCCTGAGGGGTTTTTTGGATGTGGGAAGAGGTTTGGTGAGCATAAGGAAAGTATGGAGTATGCATTAAGTATGTATGAAGTATTGGTAGGTTTATGAGTTGAAATGATTTTTTGAAAAGTTCAAATATTCCTTTTCGAAATGTTAAAATTTAAGATGTAATTAGTATATTTAAGAAATATTATTTGAAAGTTAAGCGGTTTGAATTTCAGATAAATACAGATGTTGGTGGAAGGGTGGTATCTGTAATAGTAAAACGAATTATTTTTTACATGAGAATGGGTTTGAATTTTCAATCCTATTTTTAATGGAAGATTTAATATACAATTACAAAGTTTCAAATCAATTTTTTTTGAATAAACAATTACAAATAAAACGATATCTAAATTATTTTATTATCTTTGAATTATAAATTTTAAAAATGATACCAACAACTCTTTTAAAATTAGGTGAATGGCAATCCAAAGGACGAAGCGAATGGTACCGTTTTTTGAATTTTCCGAAAATTGAATATGAAGATAAAGATGGTAATCCCATTAGGAATTACACATTTAGTATCCTGCTAGATTTGGATAATAAAAAAATAATAATTGATCCTGATAATCTGCGCAGTTACTCCGAAAGTGATGTAGAAAAATTATTTTGCTTAAATATTAAAGGAGGAAATAATAAGGCAGCATATTCGGCTGTGGAGCCAGGGAAATTTATTCAGATTTATAAAACATTTTTTGGTAAAGAAAATACCAATACTGATCAAGGTGAATTGAAAGAGGCAATTAATAAACTGGATTCAACATTGTTAACCTCAGAATTTAAGGAAATACTAAACAGAATTTTCTCATTAAAATCTGAATTCGTTGAACTCTTCACCGATGAAAAATCAAATGGAGAAAAGTATATCACTTTTAAAAAAATCAATAGTGAAATAGGATTAGGAAAAAATGACAATATTGTTATAGTTAATGTGCTGATTAAATTCCAAAGTTTAAACCAGGGAAATCCAACGTACTTTTCTGATATTTTAGAATATAGAAGTTTTCTTGAAAAATCTTATTTAAGCACTCCTATTAAAATTTCAAGACCATCTCAATCACAAGTATGTTATGTGAGCGGTACTGCAGAAGAAAATGTAGACGGTTTATCACTGAATACACGATACAGCATTAATAAAATGTTTGTCACTGAAACTAAAAACTATGCAAATAATTTCGATGATAAAAAATTCAAGAATAATTATCAGATAAGTCAGAACAATCAAGCGAAATTAGATTTAGGCTCGGACTATCTCCTTAATAATGGTTACACTGTAACAATTGCTGGGGTCAAACATGTCATCATTCCTCATTTCGGATTTAATTCAGAAATAAATTATGACAAAACTTTAAAGGATATAGATTTTAATTCCGACTTGCTTTTCAACTTAAATTCATTTGAAAATTTCTCGAGAAGAATTGAAAGGAGAAATAAGGAATTATACTGGATAAGTTATTTGTCATTTGAATCTGATGGTAATTTCTTCAAAACTACAGGAGAAATAAAGGATGTCAGTTCATTCCATCTTCATAATTTGATTGAAACATTTTTTGAAATTGACCAGAAATTCAGAGAATTTTCTTTTGTCGATTGGCAGATGGTAATGACGGAATATAAAGAACTTAGAGGTTTTAACTTTAACTCAATTTACGGTATAATCCCACAAAGGAAAGATAAGGAAAAAAAGAATCGTCCTTTAGAGTTATTTAAATCAATTTTGGAAGGAAGGGTTGTAAGAAAAGCCAATCTCTATGATTATTTCACTGAATTAATTCTTTGCCACTATTATCAGCGCTATAAATCCTATACAAACATTCGGAGTTATGACAAAGAATTTTTATACTTCGCAGTCCGTGATTCGGTATATAAATATCTTGCTTTTATTAAATTTTTACAACAATTAAATCTTATTGATATGGATGAGCATACCACAATTAAAACTGCAGAAAATAACTATGAAAAAGAGGAATTACACTTTTTCAAAGAAATGGGATTAAATGATAATCAAAAAGCAATGTTCTACTTAGGAAGAATGCTGAATAAAGTTGAATATATGCAAAGAGAAAAAAACAGAACTGTGATTCAAAAAGTTAATTTTGATGGCATGGACAGAGATGATATAGAACGGCTTCGTCTTGGTTTAATTGAGAAAGCAAAGCAGTACAATGAAATGAAAAGTGTGATTTTCATTGATCAGAAATTTGTTTCCTTATTTAATTTCAACGCATGGGAAATGAATCCAAAAGAAGCTGTATTTTTTCTATTGAGTGGATACTCCTTCATGGCAAAAAAGAACGAAAAATCAGATAATAATAACGAATAAAACTTAATTTCTATGAACCCAATTACAAACTCCTCGGACTTCCTTTTTATTTATGAAGCCATCCAATGTAATCCAAACGGAGATCCCGACCAAGAGAACAAACCCAGAATGGATTACGATACCAAAACCAATTTGGTTACAGACACTCGTGTGAAGCGATTTATCAGAGATTATCTGAAAAGCAAAAACGAAGATGAGATAATCTTTGTAGATATGGAAGGAAACTCTAAAGTGAGTGTGGACAACAAGTTGAAAGCAGTCGTTAGTCGAACGTTTGCAAACGAGAATGAATTGAAAAACATCTTTGTTGACAACGAGGCTTTAAATAAATATCATGAAATAATAAAGGGAGCAAAGGACTTTAATGAAGTTTGGAGTAAAATAACTGCGAAAAACTTTGCTAATAAAGAGATAAATTATGAGTTACTGTCTTACCTTATTAAAGAAAAATTCTTGGACATACGCATGTTCGGGAGCGCTTTTGCAGTTGGTGGATTTACAAAAGCATATACTGGTCCGATACAAATGAACTGGGGATATTCATTTAATGAAGTAGAATTGATGGATTCAAATTCAATTGTTACTATCATGAATGATGACAGCAGTACTTTCGGAAAAGACTATCGGGTTCATTACAGTCTCATCGGCTTTAACGGCACAATCAATGCACCGGCAGCCAAATCCACTCAATTATCTGATGAAGATGTTGAAGTCTTCCGAAATGCATTATGGGAAAGTATACCTGCGAGTCCAACGAGATCCAAACTGAATCAATATCCAAAATTATATCTTGAGATTATTTATAAAGAAGGGATTTCGAATGGACAGTTTGGAGATTTAAGAAACTTTGTTACTGTTGAACCCGTTGACGGAAAAACGAAAAAGCAGGTTAGAAGATTCAGGGATTTAAAGGTGGATTTATCTGACTTGCAAAGATTAATTGAACAAGATAAAAATGGAAGTCAAATTATTGACAGAGTCATTTTAAAAACGTCTGCAGATTTAGATTTTTCTATTTAAACATTATAAACTTCAAAAAGATGGAGATTATAAGTTTTAAATTAAAAGGAAAATCCGCTCATTTCAGGAAATATTTTGCAAATAACACTGCTTTTAGTTTCAGTATCCCTCCAAGGACTACTTTGATGGGTATTGTCGCTGCTGCAATGGGTTTAAGCAGAGATTCATACTATGAAGATTTTTCATCAGAAAATCTAAGATTCGGCATTCGCGTATTAACACCACTCAAAAAAAGTTTTCACCGATTGAATTTTATCAGTTTGAAATCAACCGGAGACATGAGCAAAAACTGGTCAAACGATTTTAGAGGAAAAGAAGGAAGAATTCAAACACCCTTCGAAATAGTCACTCCTTGGAATTTGACAAAAGGTGACGTAGAATACCAAATTTTTGTAACTCCTACAGATTCCGGAAAAGACATATTCAATAAATTTAAAACAGAATTTTTGGCAAAAGACTCCCACTATAATGTTTCTTTAGGAGTTGCCAATTTTAATGCAACAATTTTTAAGAAACAGTTAATTGGCACTGAGGCGATCCAGGAAGTTTCATCTACGGAATTTGTATCTATTTCCTCTGCAGTGCCTGTAGAAAAAATTGAAAAGTTTGAGTTTGAAGATGCTGATTTGCAACAATATAACTTTGTTGAAGAAGATATGCTCCCAGCCGATTTTGTAGCAAATTACAATCGCGAGGTCAGTAAAATGAGTAAGTTACTTTTTTCAACAACTGACATATCACTTCGTTTAAAATTAAATAGCCCATTTTATAAGGTAATACTAAACGATAAGGAAAGCATTAACATTGTTTTTATGGATTAATGAAATATTATTCACATAGCAAATTAGATGAAAAAGGAATTCGATTTGGTTCTAAAGAATTAACTGCGCATAATCAAGGAATCAAAAATAGGATTCAGCTCCTCATTCATGAAAACCTGGGATTCACAAAAGCATCGAATGAAATTATTGAACTATTATTTCATATAGTTGATTTTCATGATTTTGGGAAGCATACTGTATTTTTTCAAAATTACTTATTAAACCAAGATCCTATTGATTTAAGGCTTAAAAGACACGCTCAAATCGGGGGGATTCTTT
This sequence comes from Flavobacteriaceae bacterium, assembly GCA_030538275.1. Taxonomy (GTDB): domain Bacteria; phylum Bacteroidota; class Bacteroidia; order Flavobacteriales; family Weeksellaceae; genus Profundicola. Next base: position 145,758 of record JAUNUH010000008.1, read on the forward strand.
CATATAATCAGTTAAAAACTGAAAATATCAAGGATGCGTTAATTTCATTGTATATCATTTTCCATCATCATTCAAATCTTAGCGATGTTGATCAACTCATTGGCCGAATAGACAATTTGGAAACAAAAGATATATTATTAAGTCAATCCAAATCTCTTGAAAATAAACTCAAAGAAATTGAGTCTATAAATCAACTCAAAAACCTAGAGGGATCATGGGTTTTTGGCGAGTTAGATGATTTGTGCTTGGATTTAGAAGATTATTTACGTGATGATTCCACAATTGAAGATTATTATTTAATCAATTTTTTATTCTCGTTATTGATTGAAGGAGACAAAATGGACGCATCTGATACTGAAGTATATAGTTTGGTTCCAATTAACAAAGATTCTGTTGATAATAGATTTGGAAAGCCAGACATTGATAAAACATTAGATCTGAAGAATTTATCAAATAATCAATTAAGAAACTTCTGCAGAAATCAAGTTGTTTCACACATTGAAGATGAAAATATTTTAGAACAATTTTTATTCACACTTACCGCTCCCACAGGAATTGGAAAGACAATGACAGCATTGGATTTCTCACTAAAATTAAAATCCAAAATTAAAACCGAAACCGGAATTGAAGCAAGAATTATCTACGGTCTGCCATTTATCAACATCATTGAACAGGCTCTATCCGAATATAAAAAGACTCTTTCTGATGAAATAAAAATCTTAGGACATTATCAGTTCGCAGATATTTTTGGTGATGAACGGGAAGATGACGAGACTAATTACAATCAAAAATTGATGTTATTGGATACTTGGCAGGCAGATATTGTGATTACCTCTTTTGTGCAATTTTTTGAGACTTTATTAGGAAACAGAAATAAACTTTTGAAGAAATTCAATCATTATGCCCATGCTATTATCATCTTAGATGAGGTGCAGACACTTGCCTTAGAAAAATTACCTTTAATTGGTAGTGCACTATTCTATCTGACAAAGTTTATGAAATCAAGAGTGATTCTCATGACTGCTACCAGACCAAAAATACTGGAACTTGCCAACAAGCATATTCTTAGTTATGAAAATGAAAATGCAGAAGCATTAGAGTTACTCACAGATTTTGAAGAGGTTTTTGCAGTATTTAACAGGACGAAAATAGTTCCGCTTTTAGAAATACTTAACAATGAAAATAAAACAGAGCAATTTGTTCAAGAAGTTTTTGCTGAAAAATGGAGCAATCAAAAGTCATGTCTAATCGTATGTAATAATATTCAACGATCTATAGAGGTTTACAATGCTATTGATTCATTTTTAAAAGAAAATGATTTCAAAAATCCGTTGTTCTATTTATCAACCAATATTGTTCCTGCAAATAGATTAGGAATAATTGATGAGATCAAACAAAAAATGGACAAGTCACCTATCCTCATAGCGACACAAGTTGTGGAGGCGGGAGTTGACTTAGATTTTGACATGGGATTTAGAGATATCGGTCCGATCGATTCAATTATCCAGGTAGCCGGAAGAATTAATAGAAATAACAACCATGAAAAAAGTGGTGCACCACTTTATATTATTGATTTTGACAGAAAAATAACAAGTATTGTTTATGGTCCCATTGCTTATACGCAAGCAAAAAAGGCATTATCAAGAAAATCAGAATTTAGTGAACAGGAATACTTGGAACTTATTACTAAATACTTTGATGATATCTCCGACAGGGAGGCTTTTGATCAGAGTAAATGTTATTTTGAATCGATGAAAAGCCTTCGCTATATCTCGGCTGTCAAAAACAAATTTCCCATTGGCGATTTTAGAATTATTGAATCTTCAGATAAATACAAAAGTGTTTTCATTGAGTTAAATGATGAGGCAGAGATGCTCAGACAGAAGTATGCAGAGAAAATTCAAAACATTATTTCTAAAGAAGAATTTGACAAAAATTATAAACTGAGGTTTCACCAATATATAATTTCAGTTCCAAAATATTTATGTGATGATTTAAAACAAATAAATGAATGGGATGATCATATTTTGGTTCTACCGATGAGTGAAGTTGATTACCGATATAACTTGAAAACCGGTTTTATAAGGAACTATCAATCAGAAAACAAATCATTTGTATTCTAAATTCAAAAACGATGACATTATGCACCAACTCCAGATTACGACCATAAAATTCCCTCAAATCCAGTTAAAAACTCGTGATGCACATAAATTAAGAGGATTCTTCGGCGAATTATTCAAAGAATACTCACCGCTTCTACATAATCATTTCGCAGACGGAACTTTAAGATACAAGTATCCTGACGTACAATACAAAGTCATAAATTCAATTCCGATTTTGATTGGCGTAAAAGACGGAGCAAAACTTTTGCCCGAATTATTTCTTAAAATACAAGAATTAGACATTGATGGCACAACTTATCCTATAAATTCAAAAAATATTGAATCCCGAATCGATGAAATTGGGTACACTGATAATTTAATTGAATATGAATTCCAAACCTTGTGGATGCCTTTAAACCAGGAAAATTATCCTAAATATCTCCAACTGGAAAATGAAAAAGAACAAAGAAAAATGTTGAATTCAATTCTCACGGGTCATATCCTGGGATTTCTACGAACTATGGAGGTTGAATTAGAAATCAATCAAAGGATTATGTGCATGACCCATTTGTCTGAAAAATCAACTCAGTTCAAGAACAATCAAATGCTGGCCTTTGCGGGTACATTCAGTACCAATATATTGCTGCCGGACTTAATTGGGATTGGAAAATCCGTATCAAGAGGATTTGGTACCATAAAAAGAGTCTAATCCATGCAGATATTTATCAACACATACGGCACCTATGTACACGTGAAGGATGAAATGTTTGAGATAAAAGTCAAACAAGAAAAAGGAATTCCTCCAAAAGTAAATCATATTGCTGCACATAAAATCACCTCATTCATTATGAGTAAAGGATCTGCAATCAGTACCGATGCGATTTCTCTTGCGCTGAAAAATAACATTGATATTGTAGTTGTTGAAAACAATGGACACCCAATGGGCAGATTCTGGCACAGTAAGTTAGGAAGCACTACAAAAATCAGGAAAAGGCAATTAGAAGCATCTCTAAATGATGTAGGACTTTTCTGGATAAAATCCTGGCTTTGTCAAAAATTAGAAAATCAAGCGGATTTCCTCAATGACTTAAAAAAGCATCGCACAAAACTTCATGATTATTTATCTGAAAAATGTGATGCAATACTGGAATTAAGATTAAAAATAAACAACTCCGAAGCGGAAACTATTGCCCAAATTGCAGATTCGTTTCGCGGTTGGGAGGGCTCTGCCGGACGCCATTACTTTGAAGCATTATCAACCTGTATCCCAGAAGAATTCACCTTTAACGGAAGAAGTTTTCGACCGGCACAAGACGAATTCAATGCAATGTTGAATTATGCATACGGTATTTTGTATAGCAGAACAGAGCGCGCTCTAATGCTTGCGGGACTGGATCCTTATGTAGGTTTTATGCACAGGGATGATTATAATACGCTTAGTCTTGTCTTTGATTTCATTGAGCCGTATCGTATTTACGCAGAAAGATATGTCTTTCGGTTATTCAGTGGTAAACGCATTAACAAATCATATTTTGACGAATTTACGGGCGGAGTAAGCTTGAATACAGAAGGTAAAGCTTTTTTTGTGGGCGATTTTCTTGAATATTTGGACAGTCAAAAAATAAAATATAAAAACCGGCACCAATCCAGAATGAATGCAATGCAACTCGAAGCGCATTCATTCGCAAACTCTTTATTATCATGATAATCTGGGTTTTATACGATATACAAAATAATAAAGCAAGAACTAAGGTTTCGAAGATTTGCAAACAAGCGGGCTTATACAGAGTGCAATATTCCTGTTTTCTTGGAACATTAAATGATGATCAGAAAGATAGTCTTTCACTGGAAATCAATGAACTTATAAATGAGGAAATAGACAAGGTCTATATTTTCCAAATGAATAAGACTCAATTACATGGATGCAAAATGTTAGGTCAGGCATTTGATGAAAAGTTAATAACCGATGAAATAAAATCATTATTTTTCTAATGCATTTCTTCCCGTCACAAATAATTGAATATTTGTATTGTCCCAGATATACTTTTTTCGAATATGTTCTACGTATTCCTCAATTTGAAGAAAAGTATTATAAAGTAAACAAAGGAAGAGATATTCATGACCTAAAATTAGAGCAAAACAAAAATTATCTTCGAAAAAAAATTGGAGTAGTAGAAAAATATACTGATCAATATCTTTCTAACGAAAATATCCGAGGAAAAATAGATGAAGTTTTATTACTTAACGATGGAACAATGGCTCCTTTGGATTATAAATTCGCTTACTGGAATGATAAAATTTATGATACCTACCGCCAGCAATTGTACTGTTATGCTGTTTTGATTGAACAAAATTTTCAAAAGAATGTAAATCGTGGGTTTTTAGTATATACGCGAAGTAAGCATAAACTAATTGAAGTTGAAGTTCCCGAAACCGCGAAAACAGAAATAAAAAATAGCATGATTGAAATGGAAAAAATCATTAATAAAAACAAATTTCCTAAATCTACGAAATATAAAAAAAGATGCTTAAATTGCACATATAGAAATATTTGCATTAAATAGACTTTCCGTATATGAATTTATTTTTAACATACGAAAAAAAGTACATAATTGCCTGTAGTTATGTCGATTACGAATGCGGAAATATATATTTTAATGCAGAAAAGAAGTTCTTTGACATTTTGAAAATTAGAAAGATAGGAATTGTGATACATACTGTAACTCTTTATTTTTGCTTACTGGAAAGTAAAATCGACTTCCAGAGCATTATCCAGAAAAATTAGGATTGAAACCTATTAAAATGAATAGAAAAATTCAAAATCAAGAATGCTTCCAGAGCATTATCCAGAAAAATTAGGATTGAAACAAAAATAAAATTGATTTACAGAATAAAACGCATCAGGCTTCCAGAGCATTATCCAGAAAAATTAGGATTGAAACAAAAATAAAATTGATTTACAGAATAAAACGCATCAGGCTTCCAGAGCATTATCCAGAAAAATTAGGATTGAAACTTCTGTGATTGGTTTGTGAAGGCAGTTAAAAGTTTCTTCCAGAGCATTATCCAGAAAAATTAGGATTGAAACCCTTATCTGATTTCAAGTAGAATGAAAAAACAAAAACTTCCAGAGCATTATCCAGAAAAATTAGGATTGAAACTCATTTTCCCATTTTTTGAACCATTCAAATATAATATTCTTCCAGAGCATTATCCAGAAAAATTAGGATTGAAACTTGTATTCAATAAAACCTTCTGCATTGGGTGTGGAGCCTTCCAGAGCATTATCCAGAAAAATTAGGATTGAAACTTTATACGCGATTCTCAGGCGGCTCAGCCGGGTAAAACTTCCAGAGCATTATCCAGAAAAATTAGGATTGAAACATAAAGGTGTATTTATCCGGCTGTTCTTTGGCTTTCTCTTCCAGAGCATTATCCAGAAAAATTAGGATTGAAACATATTGCCGGCCCGTTACTTAGTCCGGATAAGATCACTTCCAGAGCATTATCCAGAAAAATTAGGATTGAAACCCTTCTGGTGAAAGTCTTCCATTTCATTCAAACGGGCTTCCAGAGCATTATCCAGAAAAATTAGGATTGAAACTTGTGAAGCTGCATGCTGAGGCAAGGAAGATGTTCACTTCCAGAGCATTATCCAGAAAAATTAGGATTGAAACTTGGCTATTGTCCTCTTTGTTGAATATTAATATTATCTTCCAGAGCATTATCCAGAAAAATTAGGATTGAAACTCCGCAACGGTTTCTTGAAAAATTCAATAAAGTGGACTTCCAGAGCATTATCCAGAAAAATTAGGATTGAAACCCAATGGGCTTATGTGCAGTGCTGCTTATCATATTCTTCCAGAGCATTATCCAGAAAAATTAGGATTGAAACACGGCAAAAATATCCCTGGGATGAGCGAATGGAAAGGCTTCCAGAGCATTATCCAGAAAAATTAGGATTGAAACTTGTTCTTCTACTATTTGGCAGGTTTGGCCTACCCACTTCCAGAGCATTATCCAGAAAAATTAGGATTGAAACATCTGATTAGGGATTATAATCAATGGCCTCAGGGCCCTTCCAGAGCATTATCCAGAAAAATTAGGATTGAAACGACTTAGATGGTTCCAAATTGCGGGAAAATTCAGGCTTCCAGAGCATTATCCAGAAAAATTAGGATTGAAACTCCTGCTATTCCAGCACTCAAGAACATCAGCCGAATCTTCCAGAGCATTATCCAGAAAAATTAGGATTGAAACGACGGGAATTAAGGGATTGCGGCGAAATACCAAGCCTTCTTCCAGAGCATTATCCAGAAAAATTAGGATTGAAACATAATTTCAAGAGGAGAATCCCCAACTGATTGTTTCCTTCCAGAGCATTATCCAGAAAAATTAGGATTGAAACTAGAGGTAAATGAAACCATTCCATTCTCAGAGAACAGCCTTCCAGAGCATTATCCAGAAAAATTAGGATTGAAACCGGACAATGTTACTCCTGTCATGTCCGGTGGCCAAGGCTTCCAGAGCATTATCCAGAAAAATTAGGATTGAAACTGAAATTGGTAGTGATGGTCGGATAGCTTGTTCCTCTTCCAGAGCATTATCCAGAAAAATTAGGATTGAAACAGAATTTGGGTATTAGTGAAAGTGAGTTTGCTAATCTTCCAGAGCATTATCCAGAAAAATTAGGATTGAAACCAAAACTGAAACCGGTGTGTTTGAACATTTTGAGGGCTTCCAGAGCATTATCCAGAAAAATTAGGATTGAAACTCCAATACCGGATTATTACGAAGAAAAAATAAACCTCTTCCAGAGCATTATCCAGAAAAATTAGGATTGAAACGAAATATTATCAACGCCACGTGTACCCAAACGTCCTGCTTCCAGAGCATTATCCAGAAAAATTAGGATTGAAACATCGTTAAATCATCTTCGGCGTTACCCAACATAATCTTCCAGAGCATTATCCAGAAAAATTAGGATTGAAACCCGCACCGGTGAACGAAGTCATTAATTTGACAACCGACTTCCAGAGCATTATCCAGAAAAATTAGGATTGAAACTATTCTGCATCTCTACACCCAGTGCTGCGGCTTTTTCTTCCAGAGCATTATCCAGAAAAATTAGGATTGAAACTACAAACTTATAGCTGTATTTTACAGGCCAAAATGGGTCTTCCAGAGCATTATCCAGAAAAATTAGGATTGAAACAAGTATCACGTGGAATCTCCGGCGAAATTCTGGGACTTCCAGAGCATTATCCAGAAAAATTAGGATTGAAACTTATATTTTCAATAGTAGAATGAGTATTCGGGAAAAACTTCCAGAGCATTATCCAGAAAAATTAGGATTGAAACTTATATTTTCAATAGTAGAATGAGTATTCGGGAAAAACTTCCAGAGCATTATCCAGAAAAATTAGGATTGAAACTGATTTAGAGAAAGAAACTCGTAAACTCACCGAAAGCTTCCAGAGCATTATCCAGAAAAATTAGGATTGAAACCAAGCCATCCATTCCGGGCAGACAGTGTATTCTTCCTTCCAGAGCATTATCCAGAAAAATTAGGATTGAAACTCGCCATTAACGATAATGCTGAGTTTCATAATTTCATCTTCCAGAGCATTATCCAGAAAAATTAGGATTGAAACTCTGCCGCACGGGTGCACAAAATAGAAGAATCTATACTTCCAGAGCATTATCCAGAAAAATTAGGATTGAAACGGGCATTTCAAATCCATTTTTTGTTCGTATCGTTGCTTCCAGAGCATTATCCAGAAAAATTAGGATTGAAACTTGAATTTCTTGGATATCTTACGTCAAAAAGCCGCCTTCCAGAGCATTATCCAGAAAAATTAGGATTGAAACTCAATCCATTCAGAATCGAAATGACCTATTAAATGACTTCCAGAGCATTATCCAGAAAAATTAGGATTGAAACTGAAAATGGATTGATTATGCTGGGAATGTTCAATCCACTTCCAGAGCATTATCCAGAAAAATTAGGATTGAAACAACATAGAGGTATCAGGTAGTTCGAGCAATCTCGCTTCCAGAGCATTATCCAGAAAAATTAGGATTGAAACCAGGAAAAATAGTAACCAATGGCGTGGTGAGTGATGCTTCCAGAGCATTATCCAGAAAAATTAGGATTGAAACATCACATTACGCAGCGAATACAGCTCGAAAAACGCACTTCCAGAGCATTATCCAGAAAAATTAGGATTGAAACTACTGTGAATAGATCTGGAGAGCATAGGTTTGATTTCCTTCCAGAGCATTATCCAGAAAAATTAGGATTGAAACCACGTTCAAAAGTATTATTCATCTTATTTCATTCTTCTTCCAGAGCATTATCCAGAAAAATTAGGATTGAAACATTCACTGTTGGCGTTCAAAAATGCTATTACCAGTCACTTCCAGAGCATTATCCAGAAAAATTAGGATTGAAACCTTTCATATGTAATACCAACATTTTCGTTTTTCAATTGCTTCCAGAGCATTATCCAGAAAAATTAGGATTGAAACCGCTGGCGGCATTGGTAGGAGCCATGGGTGCCGTGCTTCCAGAGCATTATCCAGAAAAATTAGGATTGAAACTCACACGACCAAGAAGATTGGGAAGAACCACGGCTCTTCCAGAGCATTATCCAGAAAAATTAGGATTGAAACTTGGTTGACCGAACTACGAAAAGCATTCCCGAATGCTTCCAGAGCATTATCCAGAAAAATTAGGATTGAAACCAGTTGATAAAGCAGCGTCATGAAGAGCCTTACTACTTCCAGAGCATTATCCAGAAAAATTAGGATTGAAACTTGTAATTTTCTGCCGTTCGATTAGATTCTATCCCCTTCCAGAGCATTATCCAGAAAAATTAGGATTGAAACAATTAGAATATAGCATTATGACTGTGGAAGATATTATCTTCCAGAGCATTATCCAGAAAAATTAGGATTGAAACCCACGAAATAACATTTCATGCCCAAATTTCACAAATTGCTTCCAGAGCATTATCCAGAAAAATTAGGATTGAAACATTTTAAAACATTTTTTTTCCTCGTACAACTGATACCTTCCAGAGCATTATCCAGAAAAATTAGGATTGAAACTTTCGATTTGCTTTCACCGAAATGAAACGCAATCCGCTTCCAGAGCATTATCCAGAAAAATTAGGATTGAAACACAATGAAAAATAAATTATCATTATCAAGTTTGGCGCTTCCAGAGCATTATCCAGAAAAATTAGGATTGAAACAAACAATTTTTCTGATTTTAAAAAGCTCTAAAAATGGCTTCCAGAGCATTATCCAGAAAAATTAGGATTGAAACTGGTGCTGGCAGAACCAGTATCTTTTTTGCGGGACTTCTTCCAGAGCATTATCCAGAAAAATTAGGATTGAAACCTATCATGCACAAAGTCCTCACCTACATTAGAAGTCACTTCCAGAGCATTATCCAGAAAAATTAGGATTGAAACTAATAGTTATTAACAATGAAACAAACACGTTATGCAGACTTCCAGAGCATTATCCAGAAAAATTAGGATTGAAACTCTTCACCTATGGGTAGCCATACTTTTTTGGCGGTCTTCCAGAGCATTATCCAGAAAAATTAGGATTGAAACCAAGCCATCCATTCCGGGCAGACAGTGTATTCTTCCTTCCAGAGCATTATCCATAAAAATTAGGATTGAAACGAAATATTATCAACGCCACGTGTACCCAAACGTCCTCTTCCAGAGCATTATCCAGAAAAATTAGGATTGAAACTCCAATACCGGATTATTACGAAGAAAAAATAAACCTCTTCCAGAGCATTATCCAGAAAAATTAGGATTGAAACCATCGTACATCGTGGACATGGATTGACGGGAATCTTCTTCCAGAGCATTATCCAGAAAAATTAGGATTGAAACATAAATTCTGTACAGGATTTTTGGCTGCCGACGTACAGAATCTTCCAGAGCATTATCCAGAAAAATTAGGATTGAAACAGTGCGGTTTCGTTTTCCTCGTACAAGCGCATAGGATCTTCCAGAGCATTATCCAGAAAAATTAGGATTGAAACTGGCTATGAAGCTGGCCCAAACCACAGACGACCTTCCAGAGCATTATCCAGAAAAATTAGGATTGAAACTGAAAACCCAAAGGCAACAAAACAACATTTCCGTAATTGCTTCCAGAGCATTATCCAGAAAAATTAGGATTGAAACATTCTGTAATAAAATTCGCTACCTCTTTGGTTTTCTCTTCCAGAGCATTATCCAGAAAAATTAGGATTGAAACATGGTTTTGGTGCAAGTATAACTTGCGTATATATTCTTCCAGAGCATTATCCAGAAAAATTAGGATTGAAACTAATTCTGAATGGCTTTGTATCGTTCCAGGTCGTCTTCTTCCAGAGCATTATCCAGAAAAATTAGGATTGAAACCCATGGTTTCCCACGCATCACCCCAGCCCTCCACAGATGCTTCCAGAGCATTATCCAGAAAAATTAGGATTGAAACGTGCAATTGTCGAAAACGAATGCCGTGCCACCTTGAATCTTCCAGAGCATTATCCAGAAAAATTAGGATTGAAACGAAATATAAAAACCATTAACCCAACGCCTTTTATTCCCCTTCCAGAGCATTATCCAGAAAAATTAGGATTGAAACACAACCTTTCACGAAAATTTTTCGCCTTCCCGTAATTCTTCCAGAGCATTATCCAGAAAAATTAGGATTGAAACACCAACCACTTGTATGCGGGTTCGGAAACGACCAAGCTTCCAGAGCATTATCCAGAAAAATTAGGATTGAAACGGGTTGTTTTTTATAATTAATAATAAGAAAAAATAAATCTTCCAGAGCATTATCCAGAAAAATTAGGATTGAAACCTATAAAAAACAAACCTAAACCACCAATTAAATACACTTCCAGAGCATTATCCAGAAAAATTAGGATTGAAACGACAAAAAAATAAAAAAAATGAGCAAAAAAATAGCACTTCCAGAGCATTATCCAGAAAAATTAGGATTGAAACTCGTAGGTATCGGTATTATCGAAAATCAGAAAAAGCTTCCAGAGCATTATCCAGAAAAATTAGGATTGAAACTTGATTTCATGTTTTGCGTTAGGACAAAATAAATATGCTTCCAGAGCATTATCCAGAAAAATTAGGATTGAAACTCAGCAGTATTCAAGACAAAACGCAATACGTCATCCCTTCCAGAGCATTATCCAGAAAAATTAGGATTGAAACTCATTACCGCCATGCCGTCATTATTTCCTTTCAAGCCTCTTCCAGAGCATTATCCAGAAAAATTAGGATTGAAACTGGGGGATGGTGTTATGATTGGAAGGGATTGTAAAGCTTCCAGAGCATTATCCAGAAAAATTAGGATTGAAACATTCCGTAATAAAATTCGCTACCTCTTTGGTTTTCTTCTTCCAGAGCATTATCCAGAAAAATTAGGATTGAAACCGTAAATTAGCCCTATGAATCTCGATGAAGCACCCATCTTCCAGAGCATTATCCAGAAAAATTAGGATTGAAACCTGCTGAAATTGACAAAGCCTATGTGGCCCTCGGCGATCTTCCAGAGCATTATCCAGAAAAATTAGGATTGAAACTCCCAGATCGCTGCTGCATTATTGTTAACGGCATTGAACTTCCAGAGCATTATCCAGAAAAATTAGGATTGAAACGTGAAACCACCACCAAAATACCCATTGCGCGGCGGCTTCCAGAGCATTATCCAGAAAAATTAGGATTGAAACTAAATAATCAAAGTTCTATTAGTTACATAAGACTGACTTCCAGAGCATTATCCAGAAAAATTAGGATTGAAACAAATATCTGGTTTGGGAAGATAGAATGATAGTATTTCTTCCAGAGCATTATCCAGAAAAATTAGGATTGAAACTTTCCCTTCGAATCATCTGCAATTCCCGTTTTAACTCCTCTTCCAGAGCATTATCCAGAAAAATTAGGATTGAAACGTACAATGGATGTGGTAGATATACGAGCGGTAACAAACTTCCAGAGCATTATCCAGAAAAATTAGGATTGAAACCCATGAAAAACAAACCTAAACCACCAATTAAATAAAACTTCCAGAGCATTATCCAGAAAAATTAGGATTGAAACTGCTGAGGGAAAATTGCAACTATACGCATACCAGCTTCCAGAGCATTATCCAGAAAAATTAGGATTGAAACTCATAGGTATCGGTATTATCGAAAATCAGAAAAAGACTTCCAGAGCATTATCCAGAAAAATTAGGATTGAAACTATTGTGATAAAATTCCAGATAGTATAGAAATGACTCTTCCAGAGCATTATCCAGAAAAATTAGGATTGAAACCGAAAGAGAAAACGGCATGATGCCGGTTGTCGTAATCCTTCCAGAGCATTATCCAGAAAAATTAGGATTGAAACTTATGGCTACTACGATACCAGTTCAGGGGATTATCTTCCAGAGCATTATCCAGAAAAATTAGGATTGAAACTTATGGCTACTACGATACCAGTTCAGGGGATTATCTTCCAGAGCATTATCCAGAAAAATTAGGATTGAAACTAAAGATAAATTGCCAGATGCCATAAAGGAAGCAACCTTCCAGAGCATTATCCAGAAAAATTAGGATTGAAACTTCTCCTGCGCGGGAGGTTTTATAAGCCCTGCCGTCTTCCAGAGCATTATCCAGAAAAATTAGGATTGAAACCTGCCGGTTCCAGCATCAATCCCATGTGTTCAATAATGCTTCCAGAGCATTATCCAGAAAAATTAGGATTGAAACTTGACGACATCGTAAACGCTGACGGGAGCATCAAGACTTCCAGAGCATTATCCAGAAAAATTAGGATTGAAACTTTTTTCGGCTTTGGTAGATTTTTCAGAGCCTTTACCCCTTCCAGAGCATTATCCAGAAAAATTAGGATTGAAACAAAACTTGCCAATCCCCGAAAAAACACCTGAGGTTGCTTCCAGAGCATTATCCAGAAAAATTAGGATTGAAACATTTCAGCTTTTGTTTCCATATTTAAGTTTTGTTTTCTTCCAGAGCATTATCCAGAAAAATTAGGATTGAAACATCAAACAACGTTAATTGCTGACCAGGTAATTTTACTTCCAGAGCATTATCCAGAAAAATTAGGATTGAAACTTTTCGTGAAATTCCCAATAATTTCCTTCTAATCCTCTTCCAGAGCATTATCCAGAAAAATTAGGATTGAAACTGCCCGCTTTTTCGCCCAGAATCTTAATCGAGTGACTTCCAGAGCATTATCCAGAAAAATTAGGATTGAAACTACAACCGTTCAAAAAATCTATAAAACTGTTCTCCCGCTTCCAGAGCATTATCCAGAAAAATTAGGATTGAAACATTGATGTTAAAATATCAAAATAAATTTGGTAATTGCTTCCAGAGCATTATCCAGAAAAATTAGGATTGAAACATGGGTACATTGATTGCCGCATTTCAACGCTCACAAAACTTCCAGAGCATTATCCAGAAAAATTAGGATTGAAACCTATTAAAATGAATAGAAAAATTCAAAATCAAGAATCTTCCAGAGCATTATCCAGAAAAATTAGGATTGAAACCACGATTCCATTGGGTTGCTACATTTCTTAATTCCTCTTCCAGAGCATTATCCAGAAAAATTAGGATTGAAACCCTTGCCCGAATTTTGCTCCATAAAATCTTGACATTCTTCCAGAGCATTATCCAGAAAAATTAGGATTGAAACCCAAAAAGCGATTGGCATCCCAGTGCCAATTGTGATTCTTCCAGAGCATTATCCAGAAAAATTAGGATTGAAACAACAAAAGTACAATATTTATGTGTTCGTTTTAAAGCTTCCAGAGCATTATCCAGAAAAATTAGGATTGAAACGAGGGCATGGTGGAATATCCAAAGCAGGCGCTGAAACTTCCAGAGCATTATCCAGAAAAATTAGGATTGAAACGGGGGACTGGTGAACGGGAAATTCACAAACTGCAAATCTTCCAGAGCATTATCCAGAAAAATTAGGATTGAAACTGCTTCGATTCAGGCGGCGTAATGGTATGCAGCTTGCTTCCAGAGCATTATCCAGAAAAATTAGGATTGAAACTCCCTTGATTCAAGTGCTGTGTACTGAAAACCAAAGGCTTCCAGAGCATTATCCAGAAAAATTAGGATTGAAACCCGGCTCGGGTTGTACAACTCCTGCAGATCGGGTAAGCTTCCAGAGCATTATCCAGAAAAATTAGGATTGAAACAATAAAATGAAAATCGACACACAAAACATTCTGGAACTTCCAGAGCATTATCCAGAAAAATTAGGATTGAAACGCGGCTGTAATAGCGGAATACGCAGTTAATTTTGAAAAACTTCCAGAGCATTATCCAGAAAAATTAGGATTGAAACGGTTTTTTGGTAAATGCGGCTGGTTCTGCTTTGCTTCTTCCAGAGCATTATCCAGAAAAATTAGGATTGAAACTGACCGACTAAGGTAATAGAAATAACTCCCTGCTTGACTTCCAGAGCATTATCCAGAAAAATTAGGATTGAAACATGGTGAGCGCATTTTCATCATGCGCTCTGGACGCACTTCCAGAGCATTATCCAGAAAAATTAGGATTGAAACTGGACTTCAACAATGGATATAATGGATCCAACACGCTTCCAGAGCATTATCCAGAAAAATTAGGATTGAAACATTTCTTTTAAGTTAGTCAAATCAAAAATTGCAATTCTTCCAGAGCATTATCCAGAAAAATTAGGATTGAAACGTTTTTTTTACAACCCCTCTGCAAATTTCTTAAACTCTTCCAGAGCATTATCCAGAAAAATTAGGATTGAAACTTTTGGGTACAGCACCCACCGGAATCCAGGTACCTCTTCCAGAGCATTATCCAGAAAAATTAGGATTGAAACTTGATTTTCAATGAGTTAGAATGAAGATATAATGTCTTCCAGAGCATTATCCAGAAAAATTAGGATTGAAACCGCACCATTCTTCTGTGCCGTCTGCTAATTGGCAAACTTCCAGAGCATTATCCAGAAAAATTAGGATTGAAACATTTTCTATAATATTATATTGCGTATTTGCGTTTTTGGCTTCCAGAGCATTATCCAGAAAAATTAGGATTGAAACGATGAATTTGGATTCAAGCTAGAAACGCTCGAAAAAAGCTTCCAGAGCATTATCCAGAAAAATTAGGATTGAAACAGGATAGCAAAAAGAACAGGGATACATACTAAAAACTTCCAGAGCATTATCCAGAAAAATTAGGATTGAAACTTTACCAAATGAGATTTTTGCTCGGCTTTTTGGTCGCTTCCAGAGCATTATCCAGAAAAATTAGGATTGAAACATCGCATCGGGATAGGATATATTTTCTTTTTCCATGCTTCCAGAGCATTATCCAGAAAAATTAGGATTGAAACGAAATGGCAAATTAACTTAACAATAAAAATTTAAACCTTCCAGAGCATTATCCAGAAAAATTAGGATTGAAACTAAATCGTTCTTCAAGCGACATAATTTTTCTTTTTCTTCCAGAGCATTATCCAGAAAAATTAGGATTGAAACGCCCAGGGTCCTTCTATCTCCTCTACTTCCAGCGTGCTTCCAGAGCATTATCCAGAAAAATTAGGATTGAAACGCGGGCGTGAATACTACACAGCTATCAGCACAGACGCTTCCAGAGCATTATCCAGAAAAATTAGGATTGAAACTCGAAATCAATCAAATGGAATTGAAAAGATTGGATTCTTCCAGAGCATTATCCAGAAAAATTAGGATTGAAACGGAAATACCGATATACTCGGCATGTCGGGTGATCAATCTTCCAGAGCATTATCCAGAAAAATTAGGATTGAAACTCAAAAAATTCGACGTGAGCAAGACGGTAAGATTTTCTTCCAGAGCATTATCCAGAAAAATTAGGATTGAAACTAATCCAAAAACCCGACTGGCTGCAGCAATATCCGGCTTCCAGAGCATTATCCAGAAAAATTAGGATTGAAACATAGTGCCAGCTGCGCCTGTTATGCCTACAAGAGCACTTCCAGAGCATTATCCAGAAAAATTAGGATTGAAACCAAAAATGAACAGGTGGAGAGGTTTCCACGTTGAGAATCTTCCAGAGCATTATCCAGAAAAATTAGGATTGAAACATTCGGCTATTTCGTCCTGCATCAAGTCCCGCAAAAAACTTCCAGAGCATTATCCAGAAAAATTAGGATTGAAACTTAGGAAAATCAGATGTCAAATACATCAGCGAAAACTTCCAGAGCATTATCCAGAAAAATTAGGATTGAAACATAATTTCAAGAGGAGAATCCCCTACTGATTGTTTCTTCCAGAGCATTATCCAGAAAAATTAGGATTGAAACATTCCTTTCTTTGCACTCTTGACAATGACCCTTTTCTTCCAGAGCATTATCCAGAAAAATTAGGATTGAAACACTACCGATTTGTAGGACAACTGTGGATAGACGACAAACTTCCAGAGCAATATCCAGAAAAATTAGGATTGAAACCCGCACCGGTGGACGAAGTCATTAATTTGACAACCGACCTTCCAGAGCATTATCCAGAAAAATTAGGATTGAAACCAGATCTTGGCCTACGGTGACTTGACGATGTGTTGTTCTTCCAGAGCATTATCCAGAAAAATTAGGATTGAAACGTCATCGTCACACTTCCGGCAGCTTCATAATATTTTCTTCCAGAGCATTATCCAGAAAAATTAGGATTGAAACTCCGTGTAATGATTTGAGAGATGATAGTTATTTAGCTTCCAGAGCATTATCCAGAAAAATTAGGATTGAAAC
>JAUNUH010000018.1 GCA_030538275.1 Flavobacteriaceae bacterium
TTAAGTCTTAAGTCTTAAGTCTTTCTTCTTTCTTTCTTCCGCGGCTCGGATAGGAGCGGCATCACGCGGTCTGTATGCGTCAAGAAAACGCGGTGTGTGGCGGGTGGAGCGATCGAGCGAACCCGACAGACGCCGTGTTTTTCTAAGCATACAGGCCGTGGGATATAGCGGATAGCCGAAATTGCCGCCCAAATTATTTGAAAATAAATCTTTGTTTGTATTGTGAAACAATATATTATCCCTACATTTGCAGGCTCGTACATAATAATCATTAAAACAATATTTGCATGTATTTATCACCAGAAAAAAAGAGAGAAATTTTTAGCGATAACGGCCAAAATGCCGATGATACAGGTTCTCCAGAGAGCCAAATCGCATTGTTTACTTACAGAATCAATCATTTGTCTGCACATTTGAAGAAAAATCGTAAAGATTTTAATACGGAACGTGCATTGGTGAAATTGGTGGGTAAAAGAAAGGATTTTCTCGATTATCTGATTAAAACAGATATTGAAAGATACCGAGCGATAATCGCTAAATTGGGTATCCGTAAGTAATCTGAATCAAAAGTTAAAGGCAAGTCGCAAGGGCTTGCTTTTTTTATTTTAAGACACATTTTTTATATATGAATTATCAAGTATTTTCAAAAGAAATCCGTCTAGATGACGGACGTTCCATTACAATCGAAACGGGCAAATTGGCCAAACAAGCCAACGGATCGGTTGTAGTGAAGATGGGTGGCACCATGCTGTTGGCAACTGTTGTAGCAGCAAAAGATGCTAATGATGGGGTAGATTTTTTGCCCCTAACGGTAGATTACCGTGAAAAATTTACTGCTGCGGGTAAAATCCCTGGAGGCTTCTTCAAAAGAGAAGGGCGACCTTCTGATGAGGAGATTTTGACCATGCGTTTGGTGGACCGTGTTTTGAGGCCACTTTTTCCCAATGATTTTCATGCAGAAGTGCAGGTAATGATTGCCGTTTATTCATATGATGGGGTTTCTATGCCCGATTCTCTAGCGGGATTGGCAGCATCTGCAGCTATTGCCTTGACCGATATTCCTTTTGAAGGTCCTATATCGGAAGTGCGCGTGGCAAGAATCGACGGAAATCTAGTTGTAAATCCAAGCTGGAACGACTTGAAGCGTGCCGATATGGATATTATGGTGGGTGCTTCTATGGATTCGGTTGTGATGGTAGAAGGTGAAATGGATGAATGCAGTGAACAGGAAATGCTAGAGGCCATTAAATTTGCGCACGAAGCCATTAAAGTTCAGGTACAGGCACAGAATGAGCTTGCGGAATTGGTGGGTAAACATTTGCCAAAACGTACGTATGAGCACGAAAAGCATAATCGTGAATTAGAAACGAAAATCAATGATGAACTTTATGAACGCTTGTATGAGGTTTCTCAAATTCCTGACGGAAAAGAACAACGTTTATTAAAATATAGCGCCATTCTAGAGGAGTTTTTTACTCAATATAACGAAGAGGAAATTGAAGAAATCATGCCTTTGGCACTGGTTTATTTCAGCAATGCCAAAAAAGATGCGGTTCGAAATATGATTTTGGACAAAGGTCTGCGGCTAGATGGTAGAAGTCCACAAGATATTCGCCCGATTTGGAGCGAGGTTGATTATTTGCCCGGCACGCATGGTTCGGCTATTTTTACTAGAGGTGAAACTCAATCTCTTACTTCTATTACCTTGGGATCATCTCTAGATGTGGATAGAGTAGATAGTATAATTGCAGAATATGATAGAAAATTCTATCTGCATTATAACTTTCCGCCGTTTTCAACGGGAGAGGCTCGACCTATTAGAGGAACTTCTCGCCGAGAAATTGGGCATGGAAATTTGGCAGAACGTGCTTTGAAAAAAATGATTCCAACTGATAATCCCTATACCGTGCGTATTGTTTCGGATATTCTAGAATCGAATGGCTCATCTTCTATGGCGACTGTTTGTGCGGGTACTTTGGCATTGATGGACGCAGGAATTCAAATCAAAAAACCCGTTTCTGGTATTGCAATGGGATTGATTACCGATCAGAAAAGTGGAAAATGGACTGTTTTATCGGATATTTTAGGAGATGAGGATCATTTAGGTGATATGGACTTCAAAGTGACCGGAACCAAGGATGGAATTACCGCTTGCCAAATGGATATCAAAATCACAGGTTTATCTTATGACATATTAGAACAGGCATTAATGCAAGCAAAAGATGGACGACTACATATTCTAAACGAGATGTTGAAGACCATTTCTGTTCCGAATGACCAACTGAAACCTAATGCGCCAAAGATTGTTACTATTCGCATACCAGCCAAATTTATTGGTGCTGTGATAGGACCAGGCGGAAAAATAATTCAGGGAATTCAGGCCGATACACAAACCACTATTGCTATAGAAGAAGATGGTGATTTTGGAATTGTAGAAATTTCTGGCACCGATCAAAACGGTATGGACGAAGCTTTGCAACGCATAAAGGATATTTGTTTTGTTCCAGAAATAGGAGAAACCTATACTGGAAAAGTAGTTTCTATCAAACCTTTTGGTGCATTTGTAGAACTCAATCCTGGAACAGAAGGCTTGGTTCATATTTCTGAACTTGAATGGAATCGAGTAAACAATGTTGAAGATGTTGTTAACGTTGGAGATACAATTCAGGTGAAATATCTTGAAAATGATGCCAAAACTGGTAAAATGAGACTTTCAAGAAAAGCTTTGTTGCCAAAACCAGAACGCAAACCACGCAATGAAAATGAAGATTAATACTTCATGTTGAAAGAAGGATTAAACTGTCTCTTTGGAGGCAGTTTTTTTATGCCTTAATTTCACGAAAAAGTAGGCAGCAATCGCGCCCAAAAAAATTTTAATTACAGCGCCTGGCAAAAATGGAACGAACCCATATTCTACGGCTTTGCTGAATCCGATTTTGTAACTCAGCCAAAATACACCTATCATCAAGATAATCACTGTTCCGATAAACATAGATAATAACGTATTTTGGAATGAATTGGTTCGATTTTCTGCCCAATAACCTACAACGGCAGAGGCAAATAGAAAACCTATTAAAAATCCCCCTGAATTTCCCAAAATCACATCTAAACCGCTTTTACCTTCTGCGAAAACTTGCAAACCCAAAATGCCCAGCAACAAATACAGCGCAACTGCCAACATTCCCTTTTTCAACCCGAAAATATAAGCTATTAAAAGGACTGCAAAGGATTGTCCCGTCACAGGAATTTGAATTTCGGCCATTTCTAAATCAATTGAAATCTGGGTAAAAATCACAATTAAAACGACAGAAACAAGTATTTCTACAAAATCACGCATAAAAAAAAGCAGCCCAAAACGGCTGCTTACAAAATTACTTTTAATTATCGATTATTCAATCACTACACATGCAATTCTACCCCCTGCATTTCCTGTAGGCTGGGTGGTAAAATCATCTACCGTTTCATGAATAATAATAGATTTTCCCATTATATTTTTGGTCTCATCCTCACACCCCAGACACCATTTATCGGTTGTAAATGTCATTTGCGCATTTCCATCTGCGCCTGCTTCCAAATTACCAATATCACCTAAATGAAATGCATCTTTTCCAAATTCCCCGTGATCATGCCCTGTTGGGTTCCAATGTCCACCTGCAGAAGCACCATCAGCTGCAGAACAATCACCAAATTCATGAATATGAATAGCGTGCAATCCTTCTGTGAGTCCAGCCACATTTACCACCATAGTAACCCCATTTGCATCTTCAGAAATTTGAGCTGTTCCAGAAACATTTGAATCACTCTTGGCCGAAAAATTCAAGGTTAAACTTTCAGGAATATTAATTTCGTTTTCGTTTAATAACACTGTATCAGTGCCTGTAGCATCTTCAATCACAACCGTTTGATTTTCTTTTTTACAAGAAACAATTACAGATAATAATGCTAAACTTAATAATACTTTTTTCATAATTTATATTTGATGAATATGTTAACAAAATTTATACCTTAATCTTAATTTCTGAACCAAAAATTCACATAATTAGGAATTTGATTCAAATAAATTGAGGACGCTTTTCTTTAAGATCTATGACAAAAACTAGTCAAACCCATCATTCATGTAATATGAGATTCTGAGATAATTGGGAAATTAAAGCACTAAAACAAGAAATTAGCGATGATAAAAAAGTCTTAAATATTTTATTCTTTCATCTTTAAACCAAAAAAGCCTCATACATTGCTGTATGAGGCTTTGTTTAAAAAGA
>JAUNUH010000001.1 GCA_030538275.1 Flavobacteriaceae bacterium
ACGGCGTAACTGGAACTTGGTCGCCAGCGACTTACGAAGGCGCAGGAACTTATACTTTCACACCAGATTCAGATTGTGGTGTTGAAACTACGATTACCGTTACGGAAGCAGCTGAAGTTCAGGCGGAATTTGCTTCCACAACATTTGAAATTTGTGCAGGTGAAGACTTTATATTGCCAACACCAACCAACGGCGTAACTGGAACTTGGTCGCCAGCGACTTACGAAGGTGCAGGAACTTATACGTTCACACCAGATTCGGCTTGTGGAATTCCAACGGAAATAACCGTAACCGAAGCAGCTGAAGTTCAGGCGGAATTTGCTTCCACAACATTTGAAATTTGTGCAGGAGAAGACTTTATATTGCCAACACCAACGAATGGCGTAACTGGAACTTGGTCACCAGCGACGTATGAAGGCGCAGGAACTTATACTTTCACACCAGATTCAGATTGTGGTGTTGAAACTACGATTACCGTTACGGAAGCAGCTGAAGTTCAGGCGGAATTTGCATCCACTACTTTTGAAATATGCGAAGGCGATGCGTTTGAATTACCAACACCAACGAATGGCGTAACTGGAACTTGGTCACCAGCGACTTACGAAGGCGCGGGAACTTATACCTTTACACCAGATTCAGCTTGTGGAATTCCAACGGAAATTACAATTACAGAAAATGCTGAAGTTCAGGCGGAATTTGCTTCCACAACATTTGAAATTTGTGCAGGTGATGACTTTATATTGCCAACACCAACCAACGGCGTAACTGGAACTTGGTCGCCAGCGACTTACGAAGGCGCAGGAACTTATACCTTTACACCAGATTCGGCTTGTGGAATTCCAACGGAAATAACCGTAACCGAAGCAGCTGAAGTTCAGGCGGAATTTGCTTCTACAACATTTGAAATTTGTGCAGGAGAAACATTTAGCCTTCCAACACCAACCAACGGTGTAACTGGAACTTGGTCACCAGCGACTTACGAAGGCGCAGGAACTTATACCTTTACACCAGATTCGGCTTGTGGAATACCAACGGAAATTACCGTAACCGAAGCAGCTGAAGTTCAGGCGGAATTTGCTTCTACAACATTTGAAATTTGTGCAGGAGAAGACTTTACATTGCCAACACCAACGAATGGCGTAACTGGAACTTGGTCGCCAGCGACGTATGAAGGCGCAGGAACTTATACATTCACACCAGATTCGGCTTGTGGAATTCCAACGGAAATTACAATTACCGAAGCAGCTGAAGTTCAAGCGGAATTTGCTTCAACCACTTTTGAAATTTGTGCAGGTGAAGACTTTATATTGCCAACACCAACGAACGGCGTAACTGGAACTTGGTCACCAGCAACTTACGAAGGCGCAGGAACTTATACGTTCACACCAGATTCGGCTTGTGGTATACCAACGGAAATAACCGTAACCGAAGCAGCTGAAGTTCAGGCGGAATTTGCTTCTACAACATTTGAAATTTGTGCAGGAGAAACATTTAGCCTTCCAACACCAACCAACGGCGTAACTGGAACTTGGTCACCAGCGACTTACGAGGGTGCGAGAACTTATACGTTCACGCCAGATTCAGCTTGTGGAATTCCAACGGAAATTACAATTACAGAAAATGCTGAAGTTCAGGCGGAATTTGCTTCTACAACATTTGAAATTTGTGCAGGAGAAACATTTAGCCTTCCAACACCAACCAACGGCGTAACTGGAACTTGGTCACCAGCGACTTACGAGGGTGCGGGAACTTATACGTTCACGCCAGATTCGGCTTGTGGAATTCCAACGGAAATTACAATTACCGAAGCAGCTGAAGTTCAAGCGGAATTTGCTTCAACCACTTTTGAAATTTGTGCAGGTGAAGACTTTATATTGCCAACACCAACGAACGGCGTAACTGGAACTTGGTCACCAGCAACTTACGAAGGCGCAGGAACTTATACCTTTACACCAGATTCGGCTTGTGGAATTCCAACGGAAATTACAATTACCGAAGCAGCTGAAGTTCAAGCGGAATTTGCTTCAACCACTTTTGAAATTTGTGCAGGTGAAGACTTTATATTGCCAACACCAACGAACGGCGTAACTGGAACTTGGTCACCAGCAACTTACGAAGGCGCAGGAACTTATACCTTTACACCAGATTCGGCTTGTGGAATTCCAACGGAAATAACCGTAACCGAAGCAGCTGAAGTTCAGGCGGAATTTGCTTCTACAACATTTGAAATTTGTGCAGGAGAAGACTTTATATTGCCAACACCAACCAACGGCGTAACTGGAACTTGGTCGCCAGCGACTTACGAAGGTGCAGGAACTTATACGTTCACACCAGATTCGGCTTGTGGAATTCCAACGGAAATAACCGTAACCGAAGCAGCTGAAGTTCAGGCGGAATTTGCTTCAACCACTTTTGAAATTTGTACAGGTGAAGACTTTATATTGCCAACACCAACCAACGGCGTAACTGGAACTTGGTCGCCAGCGACTTACGAAGGCGCAGGAACTTATACTTTCACACCAGATTCGGCTTGTGGTGTTGAAACTACGATTACCGTTACCGAAGCAGCTGAAGTTCAGGCGGAATTTGCTTCAACCACTTTTGAAATTTGTGCAGGTGAAGACTTTATTTTACCAACACCAACCAACGGCGTAAGCGGAACTTGGTCACCAGCGACTTACGAAGGCGCAGGAACTTATACCTTCACACCAGATTCAGCTTGTGGAATACCAACGGAAATTACAATTACAGAAAATGCTGAAGTTCAAGCGGAATTTGCTTCCACAACATTTGAAATTTGTGCAGGAGAAGACTTTATATTGCCAACACCAACGAATGGCGTAACTGGAACTTGGTCGCCAGCGACTTACGAAGGCGCAGGAACTTATACCTTTACACCAGATTCGGCTTGTGGAATTCCAACGGAAATTACTGTTACGGAAGCAGCTGAAGTTCAGGCGGAATTTGCTTCAACCACTTTTGAAATTTGTACAGGAGAAGACTTTATTTTGCCAACACCAACGAATGGCGTAACTGGAACTTGGTCACCAGCGACGTATGAAGGCGCAGGAACTTATACCTTCACGCCAGATTCAGCTTGTGGTGTTGAAACTACGATTACCGTTACGGAAGCAGCTGAAGTTCAGGCGGAATTTGCTTCAACCACTTTTGAAATTTGTGCAGGAGAAGACTTTATTTTGCCAACACCAACGAATGGCGTAAGCGGAACTTGGTCGCCAGCGACGTATGAAGGCGCAGGAACTTATACCTTCACGCCAGATTCAGCTTGTGGTGTTGAAACTACGATTACCGTTACGGAAGCAGCTGAAGTTCAGGCGGAATTTGCTTCAACCACTTTTGAAATTTGTGCAGGTGAAGACTTTATATTGCCAACACCAACCAACGGCGTAACTGGAACTTGGTCGCCAGCGACTTACGAAGGCGCAGGAACTTATACCTTTACACCAGATTCGGCTTGTGGAATTCCAACGGAAATAACCGTAACCGAAGCAGCTGAAGTTCAGGCGGAATTTGCTTCTACAACATTTGAAATTTGTGCAGGAGAAGACTTTATATTGCCAACACCAACCAATGGCGTAACTGGAACTTGGTCGCCAGCAACTTACGAAGGCGCAGGAACTTATACTTTCACGCCAGATTCGGCTTGTGGAATTCCAACGGAAATTACTGTTACCGAAGCAGCTGAAGTTCAGGCGGAATTTGCTTCTACAACATTTGAAATTTGTGCAGGAGAAACATTTAGCCTTCCAACACCAACCAACGGTGTAACTGGAACTTGGTCACCAGCGACTTACGAAGGCGCAGGAACTTATACCTTTACACCAGATTCGGCTTGTGGAATACCAACGGAAATTACCGTTACCGAAGCAGCTGAAGTTCAGGCGGAATTTGCTTCTACAACATTTGAAATTTGTGCAGGAGAAACATTTAGCCTTCCAACACCAACCAACGGCGTAACTGGAACTTGGTCACCAGCGACGTATGAAGGCGCAGGAACTTATACCTTTACGCCAGATTCAGCTTGTGGAATTCCAACGGAAATTACAATTACAGAAAATGCTGAAGTTCAGGCGGAATTTGCTTCTACAACATTTGAAATTTGTGCAGGAGAAACATTTAGCCTTCCAACACCAACCAACGGTGTAACTGGAACTTGGTCGCCAGCAACTTACGAAGGTGCGGGAACTTATACTTTCACGCCAGATTCGGCTTGTGGTGTTGAAACTACGATTACCGTTACCGAAGCAGCTGAAGTTCAGGCGGAATTTGCTTCAACCACTTTTGAAATTTGTGCAGGTGAAGACTTTATATTGCCAACACCAACGAACGGCGTAACTGGAACTTGGTCACCAGCAACTTACGAAGGCGCAGGAACTTATACGTTCACACCAGATTCGGCTTGTGGTGTTGAAACTACGATTACCGTTACAGAAGCAGCTGAAGTTCAAGCGGAATTTGCTTCCTCAACATTTGAAATTTGTCAGGGTGATGACTTTATTTTGCCAACACCAACGAACGGTGTAAGCGGAACTTGGTCGCCAGCGACTTACGAAGGCGCAGGAACTTATACCTTTACACCAGATTCGGCTTGTGGAATTCCGACGGAAATTACAATTACCGAAGCAGCTGAAGTTCAGGCGGAATTTGCTTTTACAACATTTGAAATTTGTGCAGGTGATGACTTTATATTGCCAACACCAACGAATGGCGTAACTGGAACATGGTCGCCAGCGACGTATGAAGGCGCAGGAACTTATACCTTTACGCCAGATTCGGCTTGTGGTGTTGACACTACGATTAGCGTTAGCGAAACGGCAGAGGTAAGAGCTATTTTCACTCAAAATATTTATGAGTTATGTGTTGATGAGATTTTCACATTGCCGATGCCAACCAACGGTGTTGCGGGAACTTGGTCACCGGCTTCTTATCAAGGACCTGGAACCTACAGCTTTACGCCAGATTCGGCTTGTGGAGTTTCCACTTCTATAATAGTTCGAATTGTTGAGCGCGTGCCTGAATTTAGTTTTGATACGGTGGTTTGTATTGACGATTTGGTGAGTTTGCCATCAACTTCAGACAATGGAATTGTAGGTCGATGGGTGCCTGGCATTGTTAACACAGGATTTGTAGGCATTCGCATTTATACGTTTATACCGAATTCTGGGCAGTGTGCTCAAAGTTTGGATGTTACGATTGAGGTTACGGATTGTGATGTAGAAGAAATCAGTTTATTTATTCCGAATGTAATTACGCCGAATGGAGATGGATTGAATGATGTTTGGAAGATAGAAGGAATTGAAAATTATCCGAATGCCACATTGCAGATTTACAATAGATTCAATAAGTTATTGTATGATGGAAAAGGAGCAGAAAACTGCATTTGGGATGGGTTCTATTTAGGTCGTCCATTGCCTTCAACAGATTACTGGTATATATTGAATTTGGGTAATGGCGTTGTGAAAAAAGGTCATATCACGGTTAAAAATCCACGTCAATAACACATAGAATGGATTAGGTTTTAAAGAGCAGAAAACCTTTAAATAAATAATTCAATCATCTTTTTGACTTCAGATTCTTTGAATTCTGATTAAATTCTTAACTTTCCGTTTTGATTAAATTAGAAATCGTATGAAGAAAGTAATCTTAGGTATTTCTGCTTTGACATTGTTTGCAGGATGTAAAACGCTTGTTAAAGCTCCCAATGAAATCAACATTGAAGGCACAGGAATAAATATGAACTACATCGATCGAAATGTTCGTCCGCAGGATGATTTTTATCAATTTGTCAATGGTAATTGGATGAAATCTGCCGAAATTCCAGCAGACCGATCTCGTTGGGGGAGTTTTGACGAATTACGTGAATTAACAGATTCTGTAAGTTTGAAAGTATTGCATCGTACGAATGCAATGAATCATGCTCCAGGAAGTGAAGGTGAGAAAATTTCTTTTCTTTATTCGTCGATTATGGATGAATCTGGAAGAAATGCAGCTGGAATACAACCGCTTCAACCTGAATTTCAGAAAATTAATCAGATCAAGACGGTTGGAGATCTACAAAGTTATTTAGATCAATCTAGTAAAGAAGGATTTAATCCGTTTTATAATATTTTTGTAAGGGCTCATATGAAAGACAGTCGCAACAATGCGGTTTATTTCGGGGGGCCATCTTTGGGAATGGGACGGGATTATTATCAGAAATCTGATGAAGATTCACAGAATAAACTTCGAATGTATCAGAATTTTCTTGAGAAATTATTAGCATTTGCAGGTGAGAATACATCAAGTGCCACTGGCATAGTGCAGTTTGAAAAGCAGATGGCTTCTGAGATGCTTACGGTAGAAAATATTCGAAACTCGCAGTTGCGATTCAATCCACGTTCGGTGGCAGATTTAGAAAAAATTGCACCAGGTGTACATCTGGCTCAGCATTTGGCTCGGTTGGGTGTGAAAACTGACTCAGTAATTTTGTCTGAAATTTCCTATATTGAAAATTTGGGTCAATTTCTGACTAACTCGAATATTCCTGTGATTCGTGATTATATGAAAGTACATTTATTGATGAACAATTCCAGCAATTTGAGCACAGGTTTGGAACAATTACATTTTGATTTTTTTGAGCGTGATTTGCGTGGCGTCAAGCAAATGCGTTCTGCAGATAAGCGTGCTTTGTCAAGAATTAATTCGACATTGGGTGAAGCTTTAGGCAAATATTATGTAGAGGATCAATTTCCGCCTCAGGCCAAAGAAAAAGCTGCAGAAATGGTGGATTATGTAGTAGAAGCTATGGGAGCGCATATTCGAAATTTGAATTGGATGACGGCGGGAACTAAAGAAAAGGCACTCGAAAAGTTGAATAAATTTAATGTAAAAATAGCTTATCCGGATAAATGGAAAGATTATTCGGCATTGAAAATTGTATCTGCAGACGGTGGAAAACTTTTTGAAAATATGCAATCTTATCGTTCATGGCGAGTTCATGAAATGCTGAATAAGGTGGGTAAACCTGTGGATAAGACAGAGTGGGGCATGCCACCGCAAACGGTGAATGCTTATTTTAATTCTTCATTTAATGAAATTGTGTTTCCTGCGGCTATTTTGCAACCTCCATTTTATGATTTTAAGGCAGATGCGGCCGTAAATTTTGGTGGAATTGGTGCTGTTATAGGTCATGAAATTTCGCATGGTTTTGATGACAGCGGTTCACAGTATGATGGAGATGGAAATTTGAGAAATTGGTGGATGCCAGAAGATCGACAGGCCTTTGAGGCATTGGGAGAAAAACTGGCTTCGCAATATGATGCTTATGAGCCGTTGCCGGGTATTTTTGTCAATGGAAAATATACTTTGGGTGAAAATATAGGAGATTTAGGCGGAGTAGAAGTAGCGTTTTCGGGTTTGAAAAGTTATTTGAAAGATTATCCACAAGAAGGGCTTATAGACGGATTCACGCCAGAGCAGCGATTTTTTATGTCTTGGGCTACGATATGGCGCACCAAGGCACGAGATGAATTTTTGAAGAATCAGGTGAAAACAGATCCACATTCTCCAGGATATTATCGTGCCAATGGACCGCTCATCAATGTAAATGCTTTTCATGAGGCGTTTCAAATAAAAAAGGGTGATTTGATGTATAAACCTAAAGATAAAAGGATAAAGATTTGGTAAATCTTACCGCTGAATGATAAAGTTGGAATTAAAAGACCTGAAATTGAAGAAGTTTCAGGTTTTTTTATGATTTTTTGGAATGAATTTCATTTTACTTTATTCTATGATTTTATGGGCTTAAAAATTTGAAATTGCATAATTTGGGTTAAATAATGAGCAGATGTTTTGGAGATTAAACATGACTTGTAGAGACTTGGGATGGTCTTGCGGCACGGATTGTAGCGGCATCACGGGTGCTGTATGCGTGTAGAAAATGTGGCGGCAGGGTGGTGAAAATGAAATGAAACCAACCTGACGCCTCATTTTCTAAGCATACAGCACCTGTGATATAGCGTAAAGCCGTTGAAGCCGCCCAAATAAAAAAAAAGCCACCGATAAACGATGGCTTAAAACTCAATTTTTATGAAAAGACTTTACTTCGATTTCTTATGTACAAATCATGTGCCAATTTTGATGCAATGGGGTTATTTTATATTCTTTTGAAGTATTTATGATGTTTCTGGTTTAGAATTCGGATTCAAATATTTATATTTGTGGGCAAACATTCCAAAAATGAAATATCAACGAATATTATTGAAATTAAGTGGCGAGGCTCTGATGGGCGATCGGTCTTATGGTATTGACCCCAAGCAGGTTGCGTCTTATTCTCTGCAAATCAAGGAGATTGTGGACAAGGGATGTGAGGTGGCAATTGTGATTGGGGGTGGTAATATTTTTCGTGGATTGTCTGCGGCGGCCAATGGAATGGATAGGGTTCAGGGTGATTATATGGGCATGTTGGCCACGGTGATTAACGGCATGGCTATACAACAGGGGATTGAGGATGTAGGTTTGGAGCCTCGATTGCAAACTGCGATTGAGATGGAGCAGATTGCAGAGCCCTATATTCGACGTCGTGCGATTCGGCATTTGGAGAAAAAACGAGTAGTAATTTTCAGTGGTGGTTTGGGGAATCCTTATTTTACCACGGATTCGGCTGCGGTTTTGAGGGCTATAGAGATTGAGGCTGATGTGATTCTGAAAGGTACTCGTGTGGATGGAATATATACGGCAGATCCAGAAAAGGACAAAACGGCAGAAAAATTCAAGAATATTACGTTCAAAGATGTGTATAATAAAGGATTGAAAGTGATGGATATGACCGCTTTTACTTTGAGTGAAGAAAATAAATTGCCAATTATCGTGTTTGATATGAATACGCCTGGAAATTTGATGAAAGTGGTGATGGGTGAGGATGTAGGAACGCTGGTAAGTAATTAATAAAATTAAAAAAATGATAGAAACAATAGTTAAGGAAACAGAAACGGGAATGGAGGACAGCATTGCGCATTTGCAAAAAGCATTTGGTAATATACGTGCTGGTCGTGCAAATGCTGGAATGGTAGCGAGTGTGATGGTTGATTATTATGGGAATCCTACGCCATTGTCGCAGGTTGCGAATGTGAGTGCACCAGATGCCATGACGCTGAATATTCAGCCGTGGGAAAGTAGCATGATTCAGCCGATTGAAAAGGCGATTTTGCAGGCAAATCTTGGGTTTAATCCTTCTAACAACGGAAATGTTGTAATCATAAATGTGCCACCATTGACGGAAGAAAGACGTAAAGAATTGGTGAAACAGGCTAAAAATGAGGTTGAAAATGCCAAAGTGAGTATTCGTAATTGGCGAAAAGATGCGAATAATACGATTAAAAATTCGGAAGTATCTGAAGATTTAAAAGCCAATTTAGAAAATGATATTCAGGCGCTGACAGATAAATTTGTGAAAATAGCAGATGAGCATTTTTCTTCGAAAGAAGTGGAAATAATGAAAGTTTGATTTTTTGGGTTAATAATTTGGTTGTCCCATTCCTATATATGGGACAACTTTTTTTATAAAATATTTTCTGTGTGAGGTGGGTTTGGGTTATTTTATTTTCTCTGCTGTCGGTAATGGGTTACGGTCAGCAGATTTTGCGTATTTTTGATAAAACGACCGAAATTCCATTATCTGAAGTTGATTTGAAAGATGCGGATGATAATTCTCTGGGAATAAGTGATAAAAATGGCTATGTCTCTGTTTTTGAAGGGATAAGAGAGATTTACATTGACCATCCGGGTTATCCGCCACAATATTTCAGTTTGCCGGTTTTGGATAATATCATTTATCTAGAGCAGGAATTGGTGAGTTTGCGCAGGCTCGAAATTATGGCCAATGACAAAAACGCCTTGAATTTAGTAAAAAAAGTTATTGATAATCAATCAATTAATAGTCCGAAGTCTTTGGCTAATTATTCCATTAAAAGTTATACTAAATTTTGGGCGGATGCCGAGGCAGATTCAATAGCCTATATTTCCAACCCAAAAACCAAGTCAGATTCAGCTCAAAACAGATCCAAAAAATTGTTGCAGAACAGCATGTTGTTTTTGAGTGAAAGGGCGATATCGCATTATTTTGACCGTAAAAGTGGCGAGAAAAATATTGTCGAAGCTGCCAAAGTGTCTGGTATTCGCACACCCATGTACGAGTTTGTTGCTATGCAGCCTATTTCGGTGGAATTTAATCAAAAAGAATTTGATTTTTTCTTTAGAAAATTTCCAAATCCTTTTTCGCGTCAAGGAATGAAGTCATATAATTTCATTGTTACTGACACGTTGGAAAGGGATAATCGAAAATGGATTGAATTGAATTTTAATTCAAAGAAAGAAGAAAAACGAGTTTTACGTGGAACCGCTTGGATTGATGCTTCAAGTTTTGCTTTGTCTCGTTTTTATGCAGAAAATGTAACATCATCAGGATCTGATACCTATATCGAAGTGGTTTATAAACCAATGCATGGAGTTTGGGTGCCTGATTATCAAATATTTAAACTAGAAGGAGATAATGTAAATACGGCTTATTATCGTGATAGTATTGGAGCAGATGGGGTGAAAACTCAGATCAAAGTGAATAAAAAAACGAGATCTCGAACGATTGTCAATACGTCGTTTTCAGATTTTCAAACGCCAGTAAACATAGACCCCAAAATTCTAAAAGGCTTGGATACAGAGGTTCCGCGCAAGGCATTTACCGATTTTGAGAATCGAATTCAGGAATTCAGAAATGAAGAGTTACAAGTCAGAGAATTAACTACTTATATCAAGATTGATAGTATTGGTGAAGCCAGTAAAATAGATAGATATGTAAAATTGTTCAGAGTTATTTCACAAGAAGGATGGTTGAATTTGGGCCACATAGATTGGGATTTGAAAGAATTATACAGTGGAAATGCCTACGAAGATTTCAGGTTTGGTGTTGCTTTACGAACGAGTCAACAATTTCATCCCAGGTTGAGTATTAACTCGAGGTTGTATTATGGCACAATGGACAAGAAATTTAAATATGGAATTGGAGCCGAATATCTTTTGAATTCGACTCAAATGGGGAAAGTTTTTGTAGATTATTCGGATGATATTTCTCCGATGGGGCGATTTAGAAATCCGATTTACACCTTTGGTGAAGCCTATACTTGGTTGGCAGAGCAAGCTTCGAATCCTTATTTTGTTGATGAGCAAAGAATTACGATAGGATATGAGCAAGATTTATTGAAGAAAACGACTTTTCGTTTAAGTGCATATCAAACACCACAAACACCACTTTTTGAATATCATTTTGGACAAGATGAAATGGGTGCGACTTATGAATTGACGGGTCTTCAATTGGCGTTTCGTTATGCGCCCAAGGAGGAGTCTGTGAGTTCGCCATTAGGAAAATTTAGGATCAAGAGAGATTTACCCATTTATAAATTACTTATAGATCAAGGATTGAGTGGATTTGGTGGTAATCAGGAATTTACGAGATTGGATTTTTCGGCTAATTTTTCCTGGAGTATTTTTTCTGAACCTACCTATTTGAATTTGCGTGCCGGAAAAGTTTTTGGTGAGGTTCCATTATGGAATTATTTTGATGGTGGTGGTAAATCCCGTGATAAATCTGGTTTTTGGCAACGAGTTCGTTTTGGCGGAACGCAAATTTTTGAAACTATGATTCCAGGTGAATTTATTTCGGATCAATATGCTTTTTTGAGTTTGAAGCAAAAGTTTTGGAGCATACGAGCAAGCAAGGATTTTAGGATTCCGCTCACGGCTGTATATAAAATCGGCTTAGGTGATTTTTCGCATCCTGAACTTCATTCGGGTTTAAATTTCAAAACGATGAATCAACCATATCAAGAAGCTGGAATCGAGATAGATAACATATTTCTCAGGTTTTTTGGAATAGGAATTTATTATAGAATGGGAGCTTATCAATTAGAAGAATTTGACCGTAATATTGCAGTAAAAGTGCTGTTTAATTTTACAAATTTTTAAATTATGTGGAGAAAGATTGCGACATTGATTTTAAGAAACCGGGTTAGAATAATGATTGGCCTTATTGCTTTTATGGCATGTATGGTAACTTGTATTCTAGTTTTGGGTGTGAAATTTACGACCAGCAATGCACAATTGATGCCTTATGACGATCCTGTGATGCAGAATTTCAGGGATTTTCAGAAAACTTTTGGCAATGAGGCCAATATCATTACCATAGGATATAAGGATGATGCCATGGCAGTATCGGAAAATTACCAAAGATTTAATGCAATGACGCAGGAAATACTTGATATTCCGGGTATTACGGGCATTTTTTCTATGTCAGATGCAGTTAAGCTCACCAAAGATTCGGTGAAAGGTGGTTTTAAACCCGAAAAAATTACTTCAGAAACTGAAAAAACGAATTGGAATCTAGTAAGGCAAAAAATCATGAGCTTCCCGTTTTATGAGTCTTTAATGTATAATAAAGACAATAAAGCTACCCAAGTGATTGTGTATATGGACCCCGAAATTGTGGATTCAAAACAGCGAATCAGTGATGTGTTACGCATCAATAAAATGGTCGATACATTTGAAAAAGAAACGGGAATTCGGCTGTATTTATCGGGTATGCCCGTCATTAGAACCATGAATACCGAAATGGTGAAATCAGAAACTGCCATTTTTATTTTTGCATCTCTTTTTGCCACCTGTCTTATTTTTTATCTTTTCTTCAGATCATTCAGAGCCACAGCTGTCGCCGTTTCTATAGTGAGCAGTGCGGTAATTACTTGTTTTGCCACAATGGCTATTTTGGGATATGAAATTACTTTACTCACCGCTTTGGTTCCGCCTTTGCTTATCGTAATTGGAATTCCTAATTGTGTTTATTTACTCAACAAATACCAATCAGAATTCAATAAACACCGCAACAAGATCAAAGCTTTGCAACGAATGATAATTCACGTGGGAAATCCCTCCATGCTCACCAATCTCACGACCGCTTTTGGATTTTTGACTTTTATCTTTACCAATAGTTCTACTTTGAGAGAATTTGGACTCGTGGCTTCCATCAATATTATTGGAATTTTTATTTTTTCAATTTTAATCATCCCAACGGCTTATAGCTTTTTTCCTGAACCAAAGGACAGGCATTTGCAACACCACAAGTTCAACTGGACCAACCGTATTTTGGGATGGATGGAAAATCTTGTTATCAATCACAGACCCAAAGTTTATCAATGTGTTGCCGGAGTAGTTGTGGTAGCGTTGATAGGCATTATACAAATAAAAACCAGTGGAAATATGCTGGATGATATGTCCAAAAAAGCACGTTTCTATAATGATATTTCATTTTTTGATAATGAATTCGGTGGAATTTTACCGCTCGAAATTTCCATTGATACCAAAAGAGCCAATGCCGTAACCTCTATCAACGTACTCAACAAAATGGATGAAATCAATCATTTTATAGATTCTTTGGATGTTTCTTCCAAAACCTTATCCGTTACGG
Source organism: Flavobacteriaceae bacterium (assembly GCA_030538275.1). Taxonomy (GTDB): domain Bacteria; phylum Bacteroidota; class Bacteroidia; order Flavobacteriales; family Weeksellaceae; genus Profundicola. The sequence continues at coordinate 13,511 of JAUNUH010000001.1, forward strand.
AACTCGTGAAATTTGCCAAACAGGCATATTATAACAATGATTCGGCTTTTTATAATTTACCCACCAGCCAAGAAAGAGCATTCATTCTCAACGAAGTACGGAATACACAAGGAGATAATAATTTGATAGGAAATTATGTAGATAATACAGGTAGCAAGGCCAGAATGACGACCATGCTGCAAAATTTGGATAGTGATAAACTGAGTGATGTCATAGAAAAAATTCAATCCAAACTCGTCCAAGTTTTTCCTCAGGAACAGTTTGATACCTATGTGACGGGAGTTGCCTATGTTTTTATGAAAGGTACCGATTTTCTCACCAAAAATTTAATCATTTCTTTAAGTTTGGCCATTTTACTCATTGCCATATTGATGGCGATAATGTTCAGAGCGCCGCAAATGATTTTTATCGCTTTGATTCCCAATATATTACCACTTATTGCAACGGCAGGTCTTATGGGATATATGAATATTCCTATCAAGCCTTCAACCATTCTGGTGTTCAGCATAGCCTTTGGTATTGCTGTAGATGATACTATACATTTTTTGGCCAAATACCGTCAAGATTTAATCTTTTTCAAAGGAAATATTCGTAAATCTGTCGAATTGGCAATGGACGAAGTTGGAAATAGTATGTTCTATACCTCAGTGGTATTATTTGCTGGATTTTCGGTATTTCTTTTTTCAGGCTTTATAGGCATTGTTGCATTGGGAGGCTTGGTAACTTTTACCTTGATTATAGCGATGTTCAGCAATTTAATTTTATTACCATCCTTGTTAATGACTTATGAAAAACTCAGTTCAAAAGACTTTACCGAGCCAGATATTGATTTTTTCGAAGAAGATGATTTGAAAGATGATATTAAAGATTTAGATATTAATGATTTGAATTAAATACATTTTCATTTGAATCCTAAAATAGTTGGCTATAATTTTAATTGTATGATTAATTTGACTTAAATACGATTTTAATTTATTTTTTAGCATTTTCATGTTGTGGACATGGTTTGATAATGTTAAATTTGAACGCAAATTCAAAAACAACAATATCTGCCTGTTTTGAGGTAGAAATTAAAAACTTTTATGATGCATATCAATACAGATTATTTTCAAATTGACGATTTATTGACAGAGGAGCACAAATTGGTCAGACAATCCGTTCGCGATTTTGTGAATCAAGAAATCAAACCCGTTATAGATCAGCATGCGCATGAGCATACAGACATTCCTGGGTTGATGCAAAAATTAGGTGCTATAGGCGCATTAGGGCCATATATTCCAGAAAAATATGGTGGGGCAGGGCTAGACCAAATTTCTTATGGGCTCATTATGCAGGAATTAGAAGCTGGCGATTCTGCCGTGCGTTCCTCTGCTTCTGTACAATCTTCTCTTGTCATGTTTCCCATTCATCAATACGCCTCTGAAGAGCAAAAAATGAAATGGCTTCCCAAGCTTGCAAGCGGCGAACTTATCGGTTGTTTCGGGCTCACAGAACCGAATCATGGTTCCAATCCTGCAGGAATGGAAACCAAATTTGTAGATAAAGGCGATCATGTTGTTCTCAACGGTGCCAAAATGTGGATCACCAATTCACCGATTGCAGATATAGCCGTAGTTTGGGCCAAAGACGAAGCTGGCGATGTGCGCGGAATGGTTGTGGAACGTGGAATGGAAGGTTTTTCTGCACCAGAAACGCATAACAAATGGTCGTTACGAGCCTCTAAAACGGGTGAGCTGGTATTTGAAAATGTAAAAGTTCCCAAAGAAAATATTTTCCCCAATATAAAAGGACTCAAAGGACCATTATCCTGCCTCAATTCTGCAAGATATGGAATCTCATGGGGCGTAATTGGCGCAGCTATAGATTGTTACGAAACTGCTGTGAAATATTCGCTAGAAAGAACCCAATTTGGGAAACCCATTGGTGCATTTCAATTACAACAGAAAAAATTAGCCGAATTCCTCACCGAAATTACCAAAGCACAATTACTATGCTGGAGATTGGGAACCCTCAAAAATGAGGATAAAGCCAGCCCACAACAAATTTCTATGGCCAAAAGAAATAATGTGAAAATGGCTATCGATATCGCCCGCGAAAGCCGACAAATACTAGGAGGAATGGGAATTGTAGGCGATTATCCTATGATGCGACACGCCGCAAACCTAGAATCCGTAATTACCTACGAAGGTACCCACGATGTTCATCTATTAATTACCGGAATGGATATTACCGGCATCAATGCATTTGGTTAAATAATAAAAGTTGCAAAGCAGAAATTGGCCTAAATTTCTGCTTTTTTTTAATAAATTATGTCTAAAACAGTCCAAATTCCAATACTTTTACCCAAAATGGGAGAAAGTGTTTCAGAAGCCACAATTATCGAATGGTTCAAAAAACCCGGTGATAAAATAGAGCGAGACGAGCTTTTTGTACTTATTGGAACCGACAAAGTAGAAAGTGAATTGCCCAGTGAATTCGAAGGTATTTTAACCGAAATTCTAATTCCCGAAAAAGGCGAAGTAGAAGTTGGAAAACCAATTTGTATCATAGAAGTAGATGAAAATCAAGTTTCTAAAACGCAATTACAACAACAACAATCGGTACAGAAAGAAACGCAAACACAAGAATCTGTGAAAATTAATTCCTACAAAGGAAGTAAGAAATTTCTTTCTCCAGTTGTTCGCAAAATCGCTACAGATGCTGGATTGGAACTTTCAGATTTAGAAAATATTCAAGGTACTGGAGAAAGCGGTAGAATCAGTAAAAAAGATATTTTAAAGTATCTCAACAAAGACAAAGTTGTATCAACAGCCCAATTCACACCAGAAAAATTAAACCTAAAAATAGACAAAGACGATAAAGTGAGTTCGCTCACCCGAATGCAAAAACTACTTGCAGCTCATTTGCAGCAGTCTTTCAACGAAATTCCGCATGTAACCACCTTTGCCGAGGCAGACGTAACCGAAATTGTGGCACATCGCGAAGCCCAAAAAGATAGCTTTTTTCAAAAATTCAACACCAAAATCACCTATACGCACTATTTTCAATTTGCTATCATAAGCGCGCTCAAAGAATTTCCCCTGCTCAATGCCTGGATGAATGTAGATGAAATCATCGAAAAAACTGACATCAACCTTGGATTTGCAGCAGCGCTGGCCAACGGAGATTTGATTGTACCCAATGTCAAATCAGCTCAGCAAATGACATTTAATCAATGGGTTACAGCGGTGAATGATATGGCACAAAAAGCCAAAACAGGTAAATTATCCAGCGACGATGTACAGCACACCACATTTAGCGTGAGCAATACCGGGATGTTTGGCTCCTTGGCAGGCACGCCCATTATCAGCAAACCACAAGTGGCCATAGTTGCGCTGGGCGAAATCAATTCTGCACCTGGAGTCGTGCAAGTTGATGGTATAGAGCAAGTTGCAGTTCGCAAAAAAATGATGCTTTCTATATCCTATGACCATCGCGTCATCAACGGCTCCTACGCCAGCCTGTTTTTACGGCGTACCAAAGAAATTTTACAGGAATTTGAACATTGGACTCAAGAAGTTTAGTGCTCTCAATATCAGGTTACTAGAAGTATTTAATTTTTTTTTAGGGCGACTTTTCCCGCTTTTCATTACAATCTTTCTACCAAAAATGCACAAAAAAAGACCATAGCAGATATTCCATTCTTACATATCTGCTATGGCCATTTTTGTACGTATTTTTGGTAAAAAGGATTTCCATTACAATCGGGGTCGCGATTCCTCCCAAAATCAAAGCTGCCCAAGATCGATTTCGGAATTAAAATTTGGTGAGTTTTAAATTTTGAATCAATTTAGATTTGGTTTGATTTAAGCTGAATAATTCATTTTAATAAGATTTTTAATACTAATTATAATCAAATATAAAAAAGTCTTAATTTTAAATGAATTTTTGCAAAATTCCACTTCTATTTCAAAAAAAGGTCTGAATATATTGAAATCAAAAAGCCCGAAATGCATTTTCGAGCTTTTTAAAAATATGAAAATCAATTTATTATAAATCGATATCCAATCCAAAGTAAAAATTAATTGGCATGATCGGCGCCCAAACCATCCCTCCATCAAAGTAGTTTCCAAAAGGATTTCTAACATCCAAGATTGGATTTTCCTGCGTGTAACTCAGTATATTTTCGGCACCCAAATATACTCTCAGTTTTGAATTCAAACTGCGTGCAATTTGCCCATTCAACACAAAATAGGCATCAGAATAGTCAGGCAATTGAAATTCTGCCGGATTAGACGATGTATCTGGAATGCGTTGCTCGCCTACCCATTGTAGGGTAGAGTCAAAGCTCCATTGGCTGCCATTAGCTTTTTTGAATGTACTATAGGATAAATTCAAAAATGCTCTGTGTTGTGGCGTAAAAGGTAATTCCTTTTTCCCAGACAAATAATTCCCTTGGGTTGTATAATTTTTGTAGGCCAATCTGGCATCTACTCTACGAATCGGCTGAAAATCCCACTGAATTTGAAATGCATTGGCATAGGATCCACCATCCATATTGTAAAATCTGATTTCCTGTGGATTCTCTAAATCTGGAATGATTTGATTTTCGAAATCTGTCCTGAAAAAATCTGCAATTATACTGGATTTACGGTCAAATACTCTGAATTCTTGATGCAAACTTACACCGTAATTCCAGGCAATTTCGGGATCCAGGCCATAAATATTTCCATTAGAACCCATAATTACCACATCTCTATTACTGGCTAAATAAGATTGAGATTCTGCAAAAACATTCGCTGTTCTGAATCCACGACCTGCAGAAGCACGTAGAGTGGTTGAAGGCGTAATGTCATACTTGATATTGGCTCTTGGCGTAAATTGTGTTCCTGCCAAATTATGAAAATCTACTCTCGAGCCAATTACGGCAGTGAGTTTTTCTCCTATATACGAATATTCGACAAAAGCTCCTGGAACGGTTTCATTGCGCTTGTATGAATCTGAACGATAATCCTCATCAAATCTATCATACATGAAAGATGCACCCGCTTTGTACTTATGCCTTAAATCTCCTAAAATACTTTCCCAGATCAAATTAGAATAAAATGTATTTTGAATTCCGTTGTAGGGAGTGAGCCCAAAATAGGATTTTTGCTCGTGATACGTATATTGATTCATCCACCCAATCGATTGCCAGGGTTTTTCTTTGTAAATATATCCCGTCTTGTTCCATGCTTGAAAACGCGAAATATCTATACCTGCACCATAGCGGTTATTGGTCAATTTGTCTGTGTCTGCATGAAAATCCATATCCCCAGAAAGGCGTCTGTCATCAACAAAACTCAACCCAAAATGTGTAGCATAACCAGAGTTGTCCAAGTCGTTGGCATTGAGTAAATAGGTAGCATTTATTTGTCGGCCAATGGGTTGATCCATAAAATTGTCGTCATTGGTGTCGATACGGTTTACCGTTGCGTTTCCATGTAGCAACACACTTTGAGACCAAATTCGGTTGATGGTATCGGTATGCACAACATTCCCTTCAAATCTTGAGTTGAGGTCTCCGAACAGATTGAGGGCTGTTTTTCCTTTGGAATGCGTTTTGAAAAGCTCTGTATTGATTTGCCCAGAGATGGATTCATAACCATTGGTTACCGTGCTTCCCCCTTTGGTAAGTTGAATTCCAGAAATCCATCTTCCAGGTATAAAATTCATACCATAGGCAGTGGCCAATCCACGAATATCTGGAAGTAATTCCTTTGTAATTAAAGTGTATTTTTGGTCCAAACCAAGCATTTTTATTTGTTTGGTTCCAGTTACCGCATTGGCATAATTCACATCTACGGTGGCATTGGTTTCGAAACTTTCAGAAAGATTACAGCAAGCTGCTTTCAATAATTCACCTGCATCTATATTATAGGTAAGTGCAATGCTTTTTCCATCCAAAGCCGTTGCTGCTTTGTTACCACGCATTTGTGTAGCCGTGAGTGTAATAGTGTCATCAAAGTAGTTTTCCTCATCTTCTGCGGATTCCGTTTCCTCTTCTTCTACGGCAACAACTACGGGTTCGTCTTTTATTTCAGACGCTTCTGTCTGTGTATTTATTTCATTTTCAACGTGTTGTGCATGGTCGTGTGCATGGTTATGGGTGTTTTCATTTTCCGTTAAATGTGTGCCTGTACTTTCGGTAATTCTTTCCCAAGGGGTAACTCGGTCATAGAGACAGCAAGTTGACAAGCTGCGATAATCTTTATCCTCTGCGGTATAGCGTTGATTGTCATGACCTGCTTCCGCCACTTTACGCATAATTTTGTTGAAATTTGTCTTTTTGGGATCAAATTTAACGATGAGTTCTTTGGTTTGTATATTCCAGTTGCCCGTTGCGCTCGGCTCAGTTGCAACGGCATTTTCTATGGTGATTTTGCATGTGTTACAGTTTCCCCGTACCAGTATGCTTTCTGTTTTGAATTGATTTTCTTGTCCATAAACACCTAATGTGATGAGACAGAAGAAAATCCAAATAATATTTTTCATTGATAATTAAAATTCGTTGTAAGATTAAAAAAATTAAGACAGCCATGATTGAATGACTGATTCAGTATTTATTTAAGCAACGAATTTTGGGGGATTCCAGAAGAGGAAAATAAAATTTTGAAGGCTCAAATCCTGGTGATAAACAGGTTGAGTAGATTCAATGGATGAAATTTTTACTATACAAGAAGTACAGAAATCAGGTGATTGAATCGTTTGTACCAATACATGACATGCGTGGTTTGAACAATTATCCTTGCATTTGTCTTTACAAGAAGGTTGTGAACTGTTTTCTACATCTGCATGACAATTTTTAATTTCTACCGACAATTCATGACAAGCATCATGAGGGGTAGGAGTCTCGGTTTGATGACAGCAAGTAGATTGTACTAATTTTTCATGATTCAACTCAAAGCTAAATCCCAACACTGGTGATAATATCATCAGAAGGGACAAAAGTACTTGTAGTATGAATTGGAATAATTTCACTGAATGCAAATGTACAAAAAATTAGTTAGAAAATTTATTTTTTATTAAATCAGTTGAATTTACAAATGTCTTTGTGAGATACATCCAATTGAATCATATTAATTACATTCCCATCAGAATCTGTTCTGGCCGCAGTAAGTTTTTTTCCGTAACCTGCGCCCGTATCTAGAAACCAGGCATTTGCACGTGAATCATAGGTAGGTTCATCTACTACAGAATGACCGATAAACTGCATTTTATCAATATTCTTGAGCTCCTGATTATTAAATAATATATTAATTTCCTTTTGAGAAACGGGAGGATAGGAGTCTATACCGATTCCTGCATGACTGAAAAATACTTTTCCATTTTCATAAAAGTGAGGTAAATCTTCCATCCAGTCGAGCACCTGAAGATAATCGAGGTTGTAATTTTCAAATTTTTGCTTGACAGAAAGTGTAATGCTTTTGGGATCACGATAATATCTTTCAAATAAAAATTCGTTATTACCTTTGAGTATCAATACCTTTTCGGCAAACTTTTCCTGTAGATTTAATAGGTATTCTAATACGGCAAAGGTATGTTTACCCTTATTGACCATATCTCCCAAAATAACGAGTTTTTCTTTTGACATATCCCAGTGATTGTCAATCAATTGCCGCATTGTGTAATAGCAGCCATGTATATCGCCTACTATAAAATAATTCATGATTTTTGACTCAACGCAAATTTGAATAAAATAATCATATATTCAATTAACTAAAAATCAGCAAATTGTTAAATTAATTTTAAATATAGTAATTTCGGGAAAATTACACTGACCAAAATCAATCGTATTTCACTAAATTTGGATATGTATTTGATGCAAATTAATGAGTTGAATTAGACCCCATTTATGTTTCATTTTTTCAAATCTTCCAAAAAAGACCGAAAATCGGTTTCGCTGGTATTGTCTGGCGGTGGTGCACGAGGTCTTGGACATATTGGTGTGTTGGAAGTGCTTGAAGAGTATGATTTCAAGATTCATTCCATTTCTGGGAGTTCAATGGGTGCATTGGTAGGCTGCTTGTATGCACAAGGACATCTTGCAGATTTCAAAGCCTGGATCTTGCAGTTGAACCGATTCCAAGTAGTTAAATTACTGGATTTTACGCTATCACGCAGAGGTATAATCAAAGGTGATCGTATTTTTAGCAAATTGAATCAACTTTTTCCATTGGGCGATTTAGAAAATTTGCAAATCCCTGTAAATGTGATTGCAACACGACTTTTTGCCAACCAAACGCTTTGTCTTGATCATGGTGACGCATATCAAGCCATTCGTGCATCGATGTCGAATCCTTCGATTTTTGCTCCTATCGAACTCGAAAATGAAGTTTTGGTCGATGGCGGAATCATGGATAATATTCCAATTAAATACGCCAAAAGACACAAAAAAGATTTGCTGATTGCTGTGGATGTTAACGCCTTTCTTCCTTATGAATTTGAGCGACCGAAATTAAACAAAACCACCTATTTTAATGTGATGAACCAAACCATCAGTTTATTAATAGAATCCAATGCTAGACAGTCGATAGCCAAATATCCTCCTGATCTTTTTATTCAGCTTTCTCGTAAATCTTGTGATATTTTTGATTTTTTTGCTGCCGAAAGGCAAATAGCTTATGGCAGAAGCTGCGCAGAGATGGCTATAAATCGTTTTTTGAAAGAAGCTTAGCTCATTTCTTCAAGACTTTCCAGAATAATTTCACAGCCTTTTTTTATTTCGTCCTCTGTAATAGTGAGTGGAGGGGTAATTCTCAAAAATTGAACTTCGTATAATAACCAAAAGACGATTAGTCCTTTTTCCATACACTTTTTGGCTAGTTCTAGCGTGATTTCGGGAGAGCTTAGTTCTGGTGCCAGCATCAATCCTTTACCCGGTAGGGATTTGATGCCGGGATGAACGAGCAATTCTCTGAACAATTTTTCTTTTAACAAAGTTTGTGCAATCAAATGAGATTCTGAAAGTTCTTCCAAAACAGCCAAAGCTGCTGCTGCAACCACAGGATTTCCACCAAAAGTGGTAATATGCCCTAGTTTTGGGTTGGATTGAAGTTGCTTCATGTGTTCGTAACGTGCTGTGAATGCGCCTATTGGCATTCCACCTGCCATGCCTTTGCCCATGACCAAAATATCCGGAACTACATCATAATGCTCAAAGGCAAATAATTTTCCTGTGCGTCCAAATCCTGGTTGAATTTCATCTAAAATCAACAAGGCACCCACCTTTTCACATTTGTCTTTTACCGCTTTCAACCATCCATGCATAGGTTGAATAAATCCGGCTGCACCTTGTATGGTTTCTAATAATACTCCTGCAGTTTGTGAAGTTATTTTATCAATATCATCGAAATTATTGAATTCAATAAATTGAATATCAGGAAGTAGTGGCCTGAATGCACGTTTGAAATCTTCATTTCCAGAAACCGAAAGTGCGCCATGCGTATTCCCATGATAGGCCATTTTAGCTGAAATAATTTCGCCTCTTCCTGTTACTCGTTTGGCTAATTTGATGGATGCATCAATCGCTTCTGCACCCGAATTTACCAAATAGGTAGTTTCTAAGGGCTCTGGTAGTAGCGTAGCCAATTTCTTGCAAAGTGCCACAGGTTTTTCCAGAGCATATTCGCCATACACCATTACATGTAGATGCTTATCCACCTGTTCGTGTATCGCTTTTAAAATTCGTGGATGGCTGTGTCCCAAGGTGTTGGCAGAAACTCCCGATGCGAAATCTAGGAAAGCTTTTCCGTTTTTATCGTAAATATAGTTTCCAGCAGCATGTGAAACTTCAAATGCTGATGCAAAGGCGGTTGTTTGCGCTTGATAGAGGAAAAAATCTTTTTGTAATGCAGTTTTTTTTTCTGCCATAAGAGATGAATTTAGATGAAATTACATTCAGAATATTAAATTATTATTGAAAAAGTAATAAAATCAATGCGGCAATTCCTGCATAAACGCCTACCGTTAAGGCATCTGATCTTCCTCTGGAAAAACTGCGATGCTCTACTTGGCTTATGTCATTTTTATGAAATTTAATCAGGTTTTTTTCTTTCATATTCACATGTGCCACCAAAGAATCACCATCCCATTGAACCGCTTTTATTTTGTATTTTTTTCCACCAGAAGTTATTTCGTAATATTTATCCTTTATCAATTGTTCATTTAATGCTGGTAAAGGTTCATCTTCTTTCAACTCAAGGGGTTTGTACACATAGCAAGAAGTGAAGTAAATCAAAATAAAAAGGGTGAATATAAATTTCATTGGTTATAATTTGGAATAAAATTAATTAAAAATTTTCAATCAAATCAATAAATTCAAAAGCGGCGTTTTTTCGTGAAAATTTGGACGTATTTCGATGAACAGATTGATTGAGTATATCGTTTTCAAACTCTTTGAACCAGATTTTAATAGTTTCGGCTATAGCGTCTGCGTTATGTCTTTCTATCACAGTTCCGGCATTTGTTGATTGCATTATTTGCGCAATGTCTGAATCTGGATTTCCAAGGCACAATATGCGTCGATTGGCAGCAAGATATTCAAAAAATTTGCTTGGAATTATTCCTTTTTCATTAGGAGTTTCGTTGATGAGTAATAGCAAAATCTGGGATCGCTGCAACATTACAATTGCTTCTTGATGAGGTATAAACGGCAAAAATTCTGTTTTGCTGGAAAGATGAGGATATTGTGAAATTTCGTTTTTTACATGCGGTGAAATATTTCCGATTAATCGCAGAATAAACTGATTTCTAAATTCATTTTTCTTACAAACTTCTTCCAAAACTTTCCATAATTCAGAGGGGTTTCGATCGTCGTTTAAAGAACCTATATAGGTAATGACGAATTGGTCGTCTGCATGAATTTCTTTTTTAAAATCCTGTCGGTCGAATCCGTTGTAAATCGTTTTTACCGGTTTGCGTGCAGTTATCGTCAATTCTTGTGCCCACGACGGTGAAACAGTAGTAATGGCATCTGCATATTTGAGTACTTCTTTTTCGAGTTTTGCATGCTTTTGAATTGCCGATGAGCGCATAGGCAATTTATCAAAATAATCAATACTTGTCCAGGGATCACGAAAATCTGCCAGCCATTTGAGATGGGGATGGCGTAATTTGAGCCTTAATCCGATAATGTGAACAGAATGGGGTGGACCCGTGGTTATGATAACATCTTGTGGATGTTCTTTCATAAATTGATTCAAAAATTTGAAAGAAGGCATTATCCACCAGGCGCGCGCATCTGGAATAAACCAATTAGCCCTAATCCACAAAGATAATTTTGAAAGAAGTGAGCGTTTTTCTTTTTCTTCTATTTGACCTTTTTGATAATCAGCATTTTTTGAATTGAATCGCGAAGCCATTGCATAGGGTTCACGAATAGGTTGTGAAATTTGTTTAATTTCTGTTGGAATTTTCTCTAATAAACTTTCATCAATAATGGGATAATCAGCATTTTGAGGGTGATAAACCGTTACATCAAAATGTTTTACCAGATATGTGCTGGTTTGTAACCAACGCTGTACACCAGCACCTCCAGCGGGTGGCCAATAATAGGTAAGCAGTAGTACTTTTTTACGCTCTGGCATTTGGCGAAGTTAAGCTTTTTAGAATTTCTAGCAGAAAATTCCTATGTATATCTAATTTTTAAATAAGATTGAAAAATAATTATAAATTCAATTCTCCTGGATTTTTTCAATTCAATTTCTATTTCATTTTTTCTATGGTTTTAGAAATCAAATTAACCTGCTTTTCCATAGAAGGAGATGGATTGGCACGAGCCGCCTCCGATTTCAATGTCAGAGCTCTTTTGGTCATGTTCGTAAGAAACGGTAATGCCATGGGTTGTGTATCCTTAAGCTGTTTGTAAACTTGTTGATGCAGTTGCATGATTTGGGTTGTAGCAGCAAAACTGTCTGATTGCATTATCCAGACAAATGCGTCTTCTGCGGGTTTGGCATATTCTGGTTTTTGAAAAGGCATAAAAGCGTAAAATGCTGCTAATTCGGTCATTATTTCAAAATAAGAAGTGTCGTTGGCCGCTTTCCATTGTGGAATGAGTGTAACGACTAGATCAGTGGCGTAGGCCAAGACTTCTTTTTCTACTTGATTTGCTTTTGATAGGGCTTTGGAAGAATCTATGGACATCAAAGCATTCAGGGCGTTACCTTGAACTGAAAAGGATTCTGAGTTCAAAGCTTTTTCAAAAATAGGCAGGTATTTATTATTTTTTAATTGAGACAAGGCTTCCATTGCGGCCGCTTGAACACGTGTTTGAGGGTCGTTTTGTGCCAAATTTTCAATTTTTTGTAAAGCTGCCGCTTGAACTTTTTCTGATGTAATGTCTATCATCTGTATTGCTTGTTTGCGTATAGACGCATTGGGGTTGCTCAAAGCATCTGTCATGATTTTCAAAGCCAACGGATGGGCTAATTGATGGGTTGAAAGTGCTTCTAAGGCTTGAATTTGATGCGTATATTCATCTGTTGCGTATTGATATAATTTGGCGTTTTCTTCTACCGAAAGATCGTGGGTGATTTCTGCCAATAAATCATTATCTGCGTTTACCACAACCAATTCTGGTTTTGATTTTACACTAAAACGAAATGTATTTACAGCTTGTTTTTTTGCCCAAACCCGATGTCTGGTAGCTTTTCCGTTTTCATATACGTCAATTTGTATAGGGAATTCAAAGAGAGGTGTTTGGGTTTGTCTCAAATTGACAGTGACTTGTGAACTAGAATTTTCTGTTAATACCGTGATTTTGGGATGTCCATTTCCAAAAAACCATTGATTGAAAAACCCATTCAGGTCCTTTCCGCTCACATCTTCTAACGCAAGTCGTAATTCATGGGCTTCTGCTTTGCCATATTCATGATTTTTCAAAAATTTATTCAAACCTGCAAAAAAAGCTTCATCACCCAAAAAACTACGAAGCATGTGTAATACATACCCACCTTTGTTGTAAGAAACTGCATCAAACATATCTTCATGGGCATGATAATAATGCCTAACCAAATTTTTATCGAATAAATTTCCCGAAAAATAAATTTGCAAATCATTCAGGCGATGTTCATCTGCAGAGGCTTTTCCATAGCGATGTTCACGCCATAGATATTCACTGTAATTGGCAAAAGATTCGTTTAAAGTGAGGTTGGACCAACTTTCTGTTGTTACTAAATTTCCAAACCAGTGATGTGCAAGTTCATGAGCGATAACGTCTTCCCATACATTTTCGTCAATAAGTTGACCCCGTTTTTGTTGTGCACGGTCCATATGAATCACGGCAGTAGTATTTTCCATGGCGCCGCTTATGTAATCACGACAAACCATTTGTGCATATTTATCCCAAGGATATTCATAACCGAATTTTTGTGAGAAAAATGTAATCATATCTGGCGTCATCCCAAAGATTTCGCGGGCAAATGGCGCGTACTCGTGTTCTACATAATAATCAACCGCCTTTCCTTTCCAGTTATCCTTCACTACGGCAAATTCTCCAATGCCCATATAGAAAAGATACGGTGCATGCTTTTGAGTTTGTTTCCAATAATCTGTTCGGCTGCCATCGCTATTTTGGTTCTGGCTGATGAGCGTACCATTGGATAATGTGACAAAACGATCGGGAACGGTGATGTAAATTTCTTCTGTCGTTTTTTGATTGGGTTTGTCAATCGTCGGGAACCAGCAAGAAGAGGCTTCGGTCTCACCTTGTGTCCAGATTTGTGTGGGTTTATTGGGTTCATCTCCTCGAGGATTGATAAAATATAATCCTTTGGCATCTGCTATGGCAGCGCTTCCTTGTTGTTTTACCTCATTTGGACGGGCGGTGTATTTGATATATATCGTATATTCTTGCTTTTTTGAAAAGGTTTTTCCAAGTTGAATTTTTAATAAATCATTATTATAATTATATTTTAATTCCGAATTTTTATTGTTTTGATGCATTGCAACTTCATGTATCAACATGCCTTTAGCGTCCAATGTCAAAGAATCGGTGGGGTAGAAATGTGGTGTAAGTGTTATCCAGGCTTCACCAGGCATTTGTTCTTTGTCAAAATCAAAAGAAACTTTTAATTTTGTATGAACCAAGTTGTTAATTCGTTCAGGTTCAGTTCTGAAAATATCTTGTTGCGCCCATAATATTTGACCGAAAATAAACAAATAAATCGCTAGAAAATTGGATTTCATATTAAAATATTAAAAGGCTAAAATAGAGAAATTTAATTTTCTAAATGAAATTTATGGCTAAAACACTCAATTGATAAATCATGATTAAATCAAAATTTTTCTAACCTAATTTTTTGATTTTTTCAAGGCTAAAAGTTGAAGTGCTCTGTTCATAGCCAAGTCAATATCATTACAAATATTAGTTTCGCCCAAATCTTGATATACACCCGATTTCAATAATTCTTGTTTCACTTCATCATTTGCGCCCGATATGATAACTTCTATCTTCAATGCCAAAAGACTTTTGTAGGTTTCCTTGAGTCTGGCAATTCCTGTGGCATCTATAAAAGGTACATTTCGTACCCTTAAAATTAATATTTCTGGATTTTTGTGTAAATCCATAATTACTTCCTGGAATTTCTGCGATGCACCAAAAAACAAAGGGCCGTTAATTTCATAAATTACGACTCCTTTGGGAATTTCTGGAAGTTCTTCTTCAAACAGTTTTTCAACAGAATTTTCTCCTGTCGCAAAGAATTTCACTGTCTCTACAGAGGTAGATTCGCTCATTCTTTTCATAAAAATAAAACTGGAAAGAATGATACCTACTTCGATAGCTATAATCAAATCAAAAAATACAGTTAAGAAAAAAGTAGTCAATAACACCAAGGCGTCCATTCTATTACCTTTGAGTTGAGCAAAAAAATGATGCCATTCGCCCATATGCCAGGCAATAACGACCAAAATGCCCGCTAGACAAGACAAGGGAATCAATTTGGCAACAGGTGCAAAAAAGAGCATAATCAAAAATAAAACTACCGCATGAACCATGCCTGCCACTGGGGTTCGGCCTCCATTTTTGATATTGGTTACTGTACGCGCAATGGCGCCAGTAGCGGGAATTCCACCAAATAATCCCGAAAAAATATTGGCGGTGCCTTGCGCAATTAATTCGGTGTTGGAGCGATGTTTACTCCCAATCATTCCATCTGCCACAACTGCAGATAGCAGCGATTCTATACTGCCAAGTAAGGCGATGGCAATGGCAGGTTGTATCAATTGCTGAATCGTGGCAAAGTCTATTTTCGGAATTTCGGGTAAGCTAATTTTGTTGGGAATTTCACCAAATTTGGTTTCGATGGTTTCTACAGGCAATTCAAAAAAATAAACAACAAGCGTACTCAGTATTATCGCTACAACAGAGCCTGGAATTTTACTTGTAATTCGGTTGAAATTAAGCGAAATTAACACTGTACATGAGGCAATTATTACCGAAATCAAATTAATTTTGTCAAAATGTAAAAAAAACGCCTTCCATTTTTCCACAAAATCTGCTGGAACTTCTCCCATTTCCAGACCAAAAAAATCCTTGATTTGTGAAGAAAAAATGATAACTGCAATCCCACTGGTGAACCCAACAATTAATGGATATGGAATAAATTTGAGGTAATTGCCCAGTCGCATAATTCCCAGTCCAATAATTAGGAATCCAGCCATGAAGGTGGCCAAAGTGAGCCCACCAATGCCATGCGTTTCTACAATTCCATACACAATAACAATAAATGCGCCAGTGGGTCCACCGATTTGAACACGACTTCCTCCCAAAAAAGAAATCAAAAATCCCGCAATAACGGCTGTTATGAGTCCTTTTTCGGGAGAAACGCCCGATGCAATGGCAAAGGCAATGGCCAAAGGTAAGGCGACAATGCCTACAATTATTCCCGAAATGACATCCTTTGTCAGCTGTTTTTTGCTAATTCCTTGACGAAGTAAGGAGAAAAATTTGGGTAAAAATTCACGTGAAATCATTTCATTCAATCAATAACTTTACTTTTCAAAATTTCAGTTTTACTATGGTAAAAAATTACGCCTGAAACTTATTATGTATCAATTTTTCAAAATTACATAATATAATATGCATGCGCGAATGATTTTTTTCACTGTAATTGAAAGTATTTCATATTTTTAATTATTAAACAGTTTAATTAAATTTGAAAATTAATTTATTTTTATGAAAAGGCATATTCTTCTTTTTTTATTATTAATTTTTTCATTTGGTTATTCGCAACTGGCAGATAATCAATTGGATTCATTGGTGAAACGAGCGATTCAAAAATTTGATGTGCCAGGAATTTCTTTGGGAATTATAGAAAACGGAAAAATAATTTACGCCAAAGGTCATGGCGTAAGATCTATTAACAATCAAAAACCCATGAATGAGAATACATTGGTGGGAATTGCTTCCAATTCTAAAGGATTTACATGTTTTGCGATTGGAATGCTGGTCGATGAGGGTAAAATAAACTGGGACGACAAAGTGCGCACCTATATTCCCGAATTCAAAATGTATGACCCCTTTGTAAGCGAAGAGTTTACGATACGTGATTTGGTCACGCATCGTAGCGGGCTCAG
Organism: Flavobacteriaceae bacterium; assembly: GCA_030538275.1. Taxonomy (GTDB): domain Bacteria; phylum Bacteroidota; class Bacteroidia; order Flavobacteriales; family Weeksellaceae; genus Profundicola. The sequence goes on from JAUNUH010000001.1 coordinate 30,110, forward strand.
CCTAGGCGCAGGTGATTTGATGTTTTTTCCAGAAGGAAACGATATGAGTATAGACGAACTCATTCAGGGCGTATCTCATTTAAAACCAGAAAGTTCGTTTCGTTCCAAATTCCGTTATAATAATAATTTGTATAATATTGCCGGAGAAGTAATTCGACGTGTTTCTGGATTGGAATGGGCAGAATTTATAGAAAAACGAATTCTGGAACCGGTAGGAATGAAAAATTCTAAAGGCTCTTATCATCGCGTAACCGATCGTTCCAATATCATCGAAGCGCATGCTCCCGTTAATGGAAAAATTCAGCAAATTCCGCATGACTGGAGTCAACTGGCCGATGCAGCTGGCGGAATAGTGAGTAATATTACCGATATGTTGATTTGGGCAGATTTTTTAATGAAAGGAGCGGTAACAAAAGATGGAAAACAATTGCTTTCTGACAAACAAATGCATGAATTATGGACGCTGCAGACACCGATTCCGATAGCAAAAAATAATCCTTATAATTCAAGATTTTATGGATATGGTTTGGGTTGGTTTTTGAGCGATGTCGCTGGAACGCTAGAAGTTCAACATTCTGGTGGATTGATTGGAACTGTGACTAAATTTACCCTTTTGCCAGACAAACAAATCGGTATTGTAATCCTTACCAATCAACAATCGGGTGCGGCGTTTTCTGCCATTAATAATGCTATAAAAGACAGTTATTTGGGATTTGAAAACCGCGATTGGATCAAAAGATATGGTGACAGAATGGATGAATATTTTGCAGATGTGAATACCAAAAAAGCAAGTATTTTTGAAAAAGCCATACAGTTTCAAGCCAAAGGCATTTTTAATGATTCCAAAAATATGATAGGCGATTATTCAGATGCTTGGTTGGGAGATATTTTAATTACTGAAAAGGATAAATCATTGTGGATAAATTTCAAAAATCAACCTCAATTGATTGGAGAGTTAATTCCTTATAATTCAACAACTTATATAGCCAAATGGACAAATCGTAGTTTTGATGCCGATGCATTTTTGTTGTTTAATTTTGATGAAAATGGAAAGGCAACAGGTTTTAACATGAAACCTATTTCCGATATTACAGATTTCAGCTTTGATTTTGTGGATTTGGATGTGAAAAGAAAAAAGGATTAAAATTTATTTTTGAAAACTAATTCAATATTCTATTTCCACCTTATTTCATTCCAGTAAAATTTTTATTTAGACGCAGAAATTAAAAATTTCATTGTATCTACATGGTCTGCATATTCCCATAATTTCGGACGTTGCGCTTCACCAAAATCAATGAATTTTTCACCAAGACCTACAATACATTGAATTTTTTCGGACAAGTTATCCAACTTTTCTTCCACCTCGTTCATAGAGGAATAAAATTCATAAAAAACCGTAGAAACGGGAGAAAAAAGTCTTTCATCTTCTTTGAACAACACAAATCCATTTTCTGTTAATTTTGCATTTTCCATCAAATAAATCGCTTTGTGATAATCATAATTATTGGCGTATTTGTGATGGTTTATAAGCTCTTTCCATGAATATAAAGCGTTGAAAATCAAGTCTAAATTGTAATTTGCAGGTAAAAATAATTTTGTAATATTTCTACAGCCCAGGCCATAATGCTGCAAAATATCCTGCGCAAGACCTTGCAAGTCTTCTGATGTTTCGTCACCGGTCAAAACCGCTGCAGAAGTTCGGTTTTTACGAATTACATGCGGCACATGTTTGAAGTATGCTTCAAAATACCGAGCGGTATTATCACTACCTGTGGCAATTACCATATCGTAATTTTGTAATTTTTCTACGCATTGAAACTGATAAACCATCTTAGGTTCAATTTCCGTAAGCATTTGTAATAAATACGGAATAAGCACTGCGTCATGAGAAGAAAGTTTGATTTGAGCGATATTTCCACTCAAAATCACAGTTACAATATCATGAAATCCGACCAAAGGAATATTTCCTGCAGTAATTATTCCCACGGTTTTGGGATTTTGGGATTCAGGAAAATGATATGCACTCAGCCATTTTATGAGATTTTCTTTTTGTAAAGCTTGTGCCCAAGAATTTAAAGCAAAAAGTTGATTGTCAATATCAAACCAAGCGTTTTGAGCCTTAGCCAATTCCAGTTTTTGATTGAATTCTGTTTGTTTTTCACCTCTATTTTCATCATTGAAATGACGAATAAATGATTCCAAATTATTACCCAAAGCCAAAAATGCCTCAATTCTTTGAGTATTTTGCATGTTAATTGTTTAAATTTGTACAAAATTAAGCAATTATGGCCATCAAGATAACAGACGAGTGTATTAATTGTGGAGCGTGTGAACCCGAGTGCCCGAATAACGCAATATATGAGGGCGCAATGGATTGGCGTTTTGCAGACGGAACCAATCTCACAGGATATGTAGAGGGGAAAAACGGTCGCAGTGCCGATGCCGACGAGCCACAAGAACCCATAAGTTATGATATTTACTATATTGTAACTGATAAATGTACAGAATGTATGGGCTTTCACAGTGAGCCGCAATGCGCTGCTGTATGCCCCGTGGATTGTTGCGTGCCCGATGAAAATCATGTGGAAACCGAAGAGGAATTACTTCTCAAAAAAGATATGATGCACTCATAATCCCAATAAATGTTTTCTAAATCCCGAATTTCAAATTGATCTTCGGGATTTTTTGTTAAAATTTATCCCATAAATCTTTCAAATTATAACACACAATCTTTTTCTAAAAACACCTGATTTCTCTTAAATTTTAAGTTAATTTAAAGTATTTCTATGGTATTTCATGTACATTTGTCCTTTAAACACTTTCTAATATGAAAAAACATAATTTCAGTGCCGGACCCTGCGTTTTGCCACAGGAAGTTCTTCAAAAAGCATCTGAAGCCGTGCTCAATTTCAACCAATTGGATCTTTCTCTTATAGAAATTTCTCATCGAAGCAAGGATTTTGTCGAAGTGATGGAAAATGCCCGAGCTCTGGTAAAAAAACTCATGAATCTAAACGATGATTACGAGGTTCTCTTTTTACAAGGCGGTGCAAGTCTTCAATTTATTATGGTTCCGTTTAACTTGTCCAAAGCAGGAGGAAATCCCGCCTATCTCGATACGGGTGTTTGGGCGTCCAAAGCGATTAAAGAATCACAAAAGCTTACACAAACAGACGTGGTAGCAAGCGGAAAAGACAATGGATATAGCTCAATTCCCAAAGAATTTAATATAAAAGATGATGCAGATTATTTTCACTGTACATCCAATAATACCATTTATGGAACTCAAATTAAAAATTTCCCAGATGTACATGTTCCTTTGGTATGTGATATGTCATCAGATATTTTCAGCCGTGAATTAGATTTTTCTCAATTTGACCTCATATATGCAGGTGCGCAAAAAAATATGGGACCTGCGGGTGCTACATTGGTCGTGGTAAAAAAAGAAATTTTAGGAAAAACCGGCAGAGACATTCCTTCTTATTTGGATTATATGGTGCATATCAACAAGGAATCTATGTTCAATACACCACCTGTTTTTCCAGTATATGTTTCTTTGCTTACGCTACAATGGCTAGAAAGTCTGGGCGGCGTGACGGCTATAGAAAAATTGAACAACGCCAAAGCAGAGCTGTTATATGGTGAAATCGACAGAAATCCTTTATTCAAAGGCTTTGCAGCAGTAGAAGACCGCTCCTATATGAACGCAACTTTCTTTTTAAATGATGAATCTTTGAAAGATAAATTTGACGGATTGTGGAAGTCTGCCGGCGTAAATGGACTTGGCGGATACAGAACAGTAGGCGGTTACCGTGCAAGTATGTACAATGCACTCACCATAGAGAGCGTTCAAGTTGTAGTGGACTGTATGCAGCAATTAGAAAAAGAATCATAAGTAATACAAAAAATAAACTGTAGAAAAAATAAAGATGAATATACTGATAAATGACGGAATTTCTCAATCTGGAGAAAATGCATTAAAGGAAGCAGGTTTTGTTTTATTTCAAGATAAAGTAGAGCAGGATCATTTGATTGATTTTATGAATGAAAATCAAATCGATGTGATACTTGTAAGAAGTGCAACAAAAGTGAGAAAAGATTTGATTGATGCCGTTCCAAGTCTCAAATTGATAGGACGTGGAGGTGTAGGATTGGATAATATTGATGTAGATTATGCCAAAGAAAAAGGAATTTATGTAATCAATACACCAGGCGCATCATCTATTTCGGTGGCCGAACTGGTGTTTGCTCACTTGTTTGGTATGGCGAGAGGTCTTCATGATTCCAATAGAAATATGCCGCTAGAAGGGGATACAAAATTCAATGATTTGAAGAAATCTTATGCCAAATCTGTAGAGTTGAAGGGTAAGGTATTGGGAGTCATAGGTTTGGGTAGAATTGGTCGAGAAGTTGCCAGTATAGGAATAGGTCTGGGTATGCATGTAATGGGCGTGGACCGAAGCGATACAGATGGTATTAAAACTATTAGATTTAAATTGTTTAACGGTGAAGAAGTGCCTTATAAAATCGAAGTAAAATCCATAGAAGAAGTTTTGAAATTGGCAGATTTTGTAACTCTTCATATTCCTTCACAATCAGATTATATTATTGGAAAAGAACAATTGGATTCTATGAAAGACGGAGCTTTTTTGGTAAATGCATCAAGAGGTGGGGTTGTAGATGAAAAGGCTTTGGTAGATGCCCTGGAGTCTGGCAAACTCACGGCTGCTGCATTGGATGTATTTGAAAATGAGCCTAAACCTGAAATTCAATTGTTAATGAATCCAAAACTCTCTCTCTCACCACATATAGGTGGATCTACCGTAGAGGCACAAGAGAGAATTGGAACTGAATTGGCAGAGCAAATTTGTGAATTGCTGAAAGTAGAAGTTTAAAAATAAATTGACTTTAACGCTATAAATGTTATGCAAATTTTCAAATTTTTTGAAGTTGCATAACATTTTTTAATGATACAAATTTTGAAAGCAGAAATAGAAAAATATACATTAAAATTCAAACGTCCAGGAGGAACTTCCAGAGGTGTTCTTTACCAAAAAGATACCTATTTGTTGAAGCTAGAAAAGGACTCAAAACAGGGAATTGGTGAATGTAATTTGTTCAAAGGATTAAGTGCAGATGATGTGGAAGATTATGAACAAATTCTAAACGATTTTTGTCAGCAAATCAATCTGGGTAATTCTATAAATCTTGACGATTGGCGCAGATTTCCATCAATACAATTTGGGTTTGAACAAGCTTGGCTATCTTTACATTCAGAATCAAATGTGCTGTTTCCATCGGCGTTCACTCAAGGGAAAGAGGGTTTGCGCATCAATGGATTGATTTGGATGGGTGACTCGGCGTTTATGCGTCTGCAAATTCGTGAAAAGCTCGAACAAGGATTTACCTGCCTCAAATTGAAAATTGGACAAAATTGGCAGGAAGAAAAGCAAATTTTAACAGCTATTCGAAACGATTTTTCTGCTTCCATACTGGAATTACGTGTCGATGCCAATGGCGCTTTTTCACATATGGAAGTTTTTCAAGTTTTAAATGAATTAAACACATTGCAAATTCATTCCATCGAACAACCTATTCGTGCAGGAAATTGGGAAAAAATGGCCGAATTATGTGCCTCGACCCCGGTTCCTATTGCACTTGACGAAGAATTAATCGGTGTTTTTGACGAAAAAGTGAAGAATGAATTAATGCACATCATTCGCCCGCAATATATCATTTTGAAACCGGCACTTGTCGGGGGATTTAGGGGCAGTCTGGAGTGGATTGATTTGGCCAAAAAGTACGATGCTGGATGGTGGATAACCTCTGCCCTGGAAAGTAATATCGGCTTGAATGCACTAGCGCAATGGACTTTTAACCTGCAAAATCCTATGCCTCAAGGTCTTGGAACGGGAGGATTATTCACGAATAATTTCCCGAGTCCGCTCGAAATTCGAGGAGAAAAATTATGGTTTAATTCAGCATTATGACAAAAAATTCAGAATTTTCCGACTTTTTTATTGATTTTTCAAATGAATCTTTTCAGCTTCCAATCGCAAAAAATAGTCAACAGCAGGAAATTATTGATTTTATCAACTATTTTTTTGAAAATGAAATGATTCCTGTTCAAACTTCTGGATCTACCGGAACACCCAAGAAAATTTTATTGCCGAAAAAAGCCATGTTACAATCGGCATCAATGACTGCATCTTTTTTGAATTTGAAACGAGCAGATTCTGCGTTAATGTGTTTGCCAGTGCAGTATATTGCAGGTAAAATGATGATTGTAAGAGCTGTTCACAGCCAAATGAAAATTTTTTTCACCGAACCCAAAACACAAATTTTGATAGAGCAGCCTTATGATTTTTGTGCCATGACGCCCATGCAAGCGCAGAATTCTATGAAAGATTTACATCAAATTCAAACATTAATTTTAGGGGGCGCACAGGTGACACATCAACTCGAAAATCAATTGGCAAAAATTCCATCAAGAATATACGAAACTTACGCCATGACAGAGACGATTACACATATTGCCATGCGCCAACTCAACCATCAGAAAGCCTTTCATACTCTCGAAAATATAGAAATTTCATCAGACCAAAGAGATTGTTTGGTGATCAAAACGCCCTATTTTCATGAAAAGATTCAAACCAATGATGTGGTTGAAATTTTAAATGACAAAAGTTTTAAACTTTTGGGAAGAATAGATAATATTATCAATTCCGGAGGAATCAAAATCAATCCAGAAACACTAGAAAATCTTCTAAGGCCGTATATTTCACATGAGTTTATTGTACATTTCAAAACCGATTCTAAACTGGGTCAAAAAGTCGTTTTGGTAATTGAAGCTAATGAAATAGCTGAAATTACCTATCCAGCCGATTTAATCCCTAAAAATCAACAACCCAAAGAGGTGGTTTTTGTACCAAAATTACCCCGCACTCCAAACGGAAAAGTGAAAAGAGGCGCGTTGGAATTTTAATTTTAAACCAAATTGAGTTTAAAAAGATTTTCTTTTTATTAAATCAGTAGAAGATGCTTGGGACGTAGGCAATATAGTTACATCAGCAATATTTACATGCGTTGGAGCCTGCAAAATATAAACTATCAAATCCGAAATATCGTTGGCAGAGAGCGGCGTATAGCCTTCATAAACAGCTTTGGAACGCGTTTCATCACCTTTGAATCTTACCATTGAAAAGTTGGTTTCTACCAAGCCGGGAGCAATATTACTTACTTTGATTTCCTTATCAAGCAATTCCAATCGTAAGCCCTCGGATATGGCTTCCACCGCTTTTTTGGACGCACAGTAGATGACTCCGTTTTTATAGGTATTTTTTCCTGCAATAGAGCTTATGTTGATGATATGACCGGGCGCATTCTGTATCATGAGCGGAATAGCAGCTTTAGAAACATACATCAATCCTTTTACATTAATATCAATCATGGCGTTGAGGTCATCGATTTCAGCTTCAGAAAAATGTGCCAATCCATGCGCATTACCCGCATTATTAATCAAAACCTTAATTTTTTTCCACTCATCAGGCAGGGTATGAATTGCTTCCAAAACGTCCTCACGGTCGCGTACATCAAAGTTGAGCGTAATGATTTCTGTTTGAGAAGACAAATCGGATTGCAGTTTATCCAGTTTGGATTGCTTGCGTCCACAAAGAATTAATTTGTAGTCTAAACTAGAGAGTTGATAGGCCAAAGCTTCACCGATACCAGAAGTGGCGCCTGTGATGAGACAAATTCTTTTCATGAATTTTATTTTGACTAAAGTTACTAAATTTCTTTAATTTTATACAGATGAATTCAAATAAATTATCACCCGATTTTTACTTAAGAAACGATGTGGTTTTAATAGCTCAAGAGCTACTCGGAAAGAAACTTTGCACCAATATCAACGGAATTTTCACTTCTGGAATTATTGTAGAAACCGAAGCCTACAGTGCGCCAGAAGATCCTGCATCTCATGCCTACAAAGGCAAGTTGACACCCAGAACCATGCCTTTTTTTGAAAAAGGAGGAATTGCTTATGTGTATTTAATTTATGGAGTTTATAAACTTTTTAATGTAATAACGAATGAGCAAAACCACCCACATGCCGTTTTGATACGCGCCATTCAACCTGTGGATGGTATTGAATTTATGCTGAAAAGAAGAAATTTGACTCAAATCACTCGCAATATTACCAGTGGTCCAGGTTTAACGAGTATTGCTCTAGGTATAGAATTGAATCACAACCTTGTAAGTCTTTGGAGTGATGAAATTTGGATAGAAAACGCAGCATCAATTCCGCAAGAAAATATTGATGCATCTCCACGCATAGGAATGGGAAAAAACGTGTTTGAACCATATTATTCCATGCCTTGGAGGTTTAGAATTAAAGAAAATTATTTCTTAGATTCTCCTATATAAATGAGAGTCCCTTTTATAATCTAATTTTCTGATTTACTTTATTAAAAAGCAATCGCAAAATAATTTTTCAATCCTATCATTGCTTTCAATTCTTATTGAAAGCTGCTCAACGGGTTAAAATTATTTTATATTTGTGCCAAATAATATCTATGTTGCCAAATGTAATTGCCATCGACGGACATTCTTCTACCGGGAAAAGCTCCTTGGCCAAACGTGTTGCCAAGACTTTGGGCTATGTGCACATAGATACAGGTGCGATGTACAGAGCCATTTCCTTATTTGCCATTGAAAATAATTTGATTACTGTTAATGAACTCAATCAGCAAAAATTAATCTCTTCGCTGTCTGGAATTGATTTGGATTTTGAAATAAATGAATTGAGCGGATTGAACGAAATTTATCTGAATGGCAGAAATGTTGAAAAAGAAATTCGCAGTATGGAAGTTTCGGGTTGGGTGAGTCAGATAGCCAAAATAGAAGAAGTAAGAGCTTTTTTGGTGAATTTACAAAGACGTATGGCTGGCAAAAAAGGAATTGTAATGGATGGTCGAGACATAGGAACTGTAGTTTTTCCTGATGCACCTGTCAAAATATTTTTAACTGCCAATGCTGCAACACGCGCCAATCGTAGATACCAAGAAATCATCGCCAAAGGCATGGAAACCAGCTATGAAGAGGTGCTTTCAAATATAATCGAACGCGATTTTATCGACAGCAATCGTTCTGTATCTCCCCTGCGTAAGGCCGATGACGCGATAGAAGTAAACAATGATGCCATGGATCGTGAGCAAACCTATGAAAGGGTGATGCAGATAATAAATGAGAAACTTTCGAATCGATAATAATCGAACCATCTGTTAATCTGAAAATTACTTAAATTATTTATTTTTATTATCAATGATTTTTTGTAAATTTGCACCCGCTTTGCGGTAAGGAATAAAGCAAATTAAAATTAATTTCTAATTTCTCTCATGATGATGGCGCCGCCCTTGATTCACCATAATTATTGAGATACAAATTTTTATTTTATGTCTGAAGAGACTCAAAACCAAAATCAAGAGGTAGAAGAAGTAAAAACATCTGAAACCAAAGAAACGGCAAAAGCCGAAAAAACATTTTTGAATGCCAATGTAGAGCCAGATGCTTTTGATTGGGAATCATTTGAAAGCGGACTCGATGAAGAAGACCGCAAAGAGAAAATGCAACTAGAAGAAATGTACGAAAACACGCTAGAAGAGCTTAATGAAAATGAGGTCTTCAAAGGAAAAGTGGTTCGTATGACCGACAAAGAAGCGATTGTAGATATCGATTTCAAATCAGAAGGTGTAATTTCATTGAACGAGTTCCGTTACAATCCCAATCTACAAGTAGGGGATGAGGTAGAAGTAATGGTGGATAAAAGAGAAGACAAGAATGGTCAATTACAATTGTCTCACCGCAAAGCCCGTACTCTAAAAGCTTGGGACAAAGTAAACGATCTAAACGAATCTGGAGAAATTGTAAACGGATACATCAAAGCCAGAACCAAAGGCGGAATGATTGTAGATGTTTTTGGAATCGAAGCATTCTTACCAGGTTCACAAATCGATGTGAAACCTATCCGAGATTATGAGCAATATGTTGGAAAAACCATGGAATTCAAGGTAGTGAAAATTAATCCTGAATTCAAAAACGTGGTAGTTTCGCATAAAGCACTTATCGAAGCAGATATCGAAGAACAGAAAAAAGAAATTATTTCTCAATTAGAGAAAGGACAGGTATTAGAAGGTCAAGTAAAAAATATTACTTCGTATGGTGTATTTGTTGATCTGGGAGGTGTTGACGGACTTATCCATATTACCGACTTGTCTTGGAGCAGAATCAATCACCCGAACGAGGTAGTGAAAGAGGATGACGTAATTAATGTAGTAATACTTGATTTTGACGAAGATAAAACTCGTATTCAATTGGGTGTTAAGCAATTAGAGGCTCATCCATGGGATGCGTTGAGCGAGAGCGTTCAAATTGGTGATAAGATTCAAGGAAAAGTAGTTGTATTAGCCGATTATGGAGCGTTTGTAGAGGTGGCCCCAGGTGTTGAAGGTTTGATTCACGTTTCAGAAATGTCTTGGTCAACTCACTTGCGTTCTGCACAGGATTTTGTACAAGTGGGTGATGATATAGAGGCAGTAGTATTGAGCGTTGACCGCGAAGATCGTAAAATGTCACTAGGTATGAAGCAATTGACGCCAGATCCATGGACAGATATTACATCAAAATATCCTGTAGGGTCTAAACATACCGGAACGGTTCGCAACTTCACTAATTTTGGTGTATTTGTAGAGTTGGAAGAAGGTGTTGATGGATTGATTTATATTTCTGATCTTTCATGGACCAAAAAAATCAAACATCCTTCTGAATTCTGTAATGTAGGAGACAAATTGGATGTTGTTGTTCTAGAGCTTGATGTGGCTGCACGTCGCTTGAGCTTAGGCCACAAACAACTTGAAGAAAATCCTTGGGATAAATATGAGGCTAAATACGCTGTGGGATCTTCACACACTGGAAAAGCTGTAAATGTATTTGATAAAGGAGCTAATATTGAGTTTGAAGATGCAGATGTAGAAGCATTTGCACCGGCAAGAACTTTGGACAAAGAAGATGGCTCGCGTATCAAACAAGGAGATGAACTTGAGTTTAAAGTAATTGAATTCAACAAAGAGTTCAGACGAGTAGTTGTTTCACATTCTGCAACTTACCGTGATGAGGAAATCAAGGAAGCAAAACGTGCTATTGAAGCACAGCAAGCTCCAGAAAAATCTACATTGGGTGATTTGGACGAACTTGCAGAGTTGAAAAGAAGAATGGAAAGCGGAAATTAATCCGTTTCGATTTTAAATTTTGAAAACCCGTCTTTTTGGCGGGTTTTTTTGTGTTTTGAAAAGATGGGAATGCGCATGGGACAGGCTGGGTACTGCAATAGAGACAGTAGCGTGTAGCCCACAGGCCAGTTGTTTTACACAAAATACGGCATATAAGAGTGGAATGAAATGGAACTCCTTATATGCCGATATTTTGTAAACAAATGGCCGAGGACTACTGCGAATGGCTCGTAATTGCCCAAAAAATAAGTAAAAAACGGGCGGTAAAAAGTCTGGTAGGTATGGTTATGGAATGGGTAAAGATAATTTTGGTCATGTTTATAGATTTATTTGTATAAAAAAGTATAGAAACTGTTAAAATTTAGTAAATTTATAATTCTAAAAAAGGATAACTTTTAATTGAAAAATCTTATGGTTTACGACACAAACAAAATCCGTAATGCTGTATTATTAGGGCATGCGGGCAGTGGAAAAACTACGCTTGTAGAAACGATGCTGTATGAATCTGGTGCACTTACACGTATGGGAAAGGTAGAAGACGGTAACACGGTTTCTGATTTTCACGAAACCGAAAAGGTGAAAGGCAATAGTATTTATGCGACATTGATGCATGTTTTATGGGATAATATCAAAATAAATTTGATTGATACGCCAGGTCTAGACGATTTTATAGGTGAGGCGTTGACGGGTCTGAAAGTGGCTGATACAGCTGTTATGGTGATAAATGCAAAGGAAGGGATAGAGGTAGAAAACGAGATTCATCGCGATTATATTCAGGAATTAAAGACGCCTACGATTTTTGTTGTGAATCAAATGGATCATGAAAAGGCTGATTATGAGCGTACTTTATCACAAATTAAAGAGAGATTCGGGGCTGGGGTGTTGGAATTTCAGTTTCCATATAGGCCCGAAGAAGGTTTTTACCGAATTGTAGATGCGCTTCGTATGACGATGTATGTATTTGATGAAAAAGGAGGAAAGCCCGAGAAACAGCCGATTCCCGAGGATGCGATGGAGCGTGCAAAGGAGTTGCATAATGCTATTGTAGAAGCGGCTGCGGAAGAGTCTGAGGGTTTGATGGAAAAGTATTTTGAGCTTGGAACATTGGAAGAAGAGGATTTGACTCAGGGCTTACAAATTGCCATCGGAAAACAAAATATTTTTCCGGTATTTTGCGTGTCTGCACTCAAAAATATGGGATCGGGTCGTGTGATGGGTTTCATTAGAGATATTTGCCCTTCTCCATTACAGCGTCCACCAAAAAATCTGGAAAGTGGTGGTACTCTTGTGGCTAACAAGGATTTACCAACTTCGATTTTTATTTACAAAACATTGACAGAGCCACAGATTGGAGAGATGTCTTATTTCAAGGTATATAGTGGTAGTGTAAAAGATGGTGACACGCTGGTAAACCAAATGAATGGTGAATACGAGCGCATAAGTCGTGTTTTTGTTGTAAATGGAAAAGATCGAACCGAAGCTAAAGAGCTATCTGCCGGTGATTTGGGTGTAACTGTGAAGTTAAAAAATTCACATACCAATAATACGTTGAATGCAGAAGGCACTGAGCATCAAATCAAGAAAATTAAGTTTCCGCAAGCCAAAACACGAATGGCTGTGGTGCCACCCAATAAGGCTGATTATGAGAAACTTACCAATGCTTTGCATACGATTCAAGAAGAGGATCCTACCTTTATTCTAGAATATAATCCAGAATTGAAACAAACCATAATTCATGGCCAGGGTATTATGCACTTTGAGGTTGTTCAGGAGCGTATCAAGCAATTGTATGGTATTGATATGGATTTGGAGCGTCCCAAGATTCCGTATCGCGAAACGATTTCCAAAATGGCCGAAGCGCAGTATCGACATAAAAAGCAATCTGGTGGAGCGGGACAATTTGCAGAAATTCATATGCGTCTTGAGCCTTATAGTGAAGACACGCCATTGGCTACAGATTTGAATGTGAGAAAAGAGGAACTCATAGAAATGGAGTGGGGCGGAAAATTGCATTTTGTGTGGTGTATTGTGGGTGGAAGTATAGATAATCGATTTATTAATGCGATTAAGAAAGGAATTTTGCAAAAAATGGAAGAAGGTCCACTTACAGGTTCTTATTGTCAAAATGTGCGTGTCTATGTTTTTGATGGAAAGATGCACCCGGTAGATTCCAATGATATGGCATTTCAATTAGCTGCCAGTGCGGCTTTTTCTGAAGCATTCAAGAAAGCAGGTCCTAAGATTATGGAGCCTTTTTATGAATTGGAAGTTTTGTGTGATTCAGAAGTGATGGGAGATGTTATGACCGATTTGCAGGCGCGTAGAGCTATGATTACAGGAATTGATAATGTGGGTCATTATCGCCAAGTTAAATCACAAGTTCCGATTGCAGAAATGTATGGGTTTTCTCAATCATTGCGGTCGATAACACAAGGCAAGGCCAAGTTTCAACGATTTTTTAAAGAATTTCAAATGATGCCTGCGGATGTTCAGGAAAAAATGTTGAATAATTTGAACAAGGAATAAATTTAATTATTATCCATTTAAAAAGCCGTTTTTGAAAATTCAAAAACGGCTTTTTTATTTTTCTAATTTAAATCTAGAAATTAGTTTCCTAAATCAGAAATAATTTCGATGGATACATCCGTCCAGGTTTTGTTCATGTGCAATTCGGCACAGGCTTCGTGCAGGAAGTTGAAAGCAGATTCTGATTTAAAATCCTCTAACATGTCAACAACACCAGTGATGATGATTTTTTTATTTTCGAAAGTATAGCTGAAATTTTTATTAATTTCCACGTTATTCATATTAATAGTTACAGGAACGCTTTGATTTTCGAATTTTCCAAATTTTCCTGTAATGGTGGGTGAACTCAAGTTATTGAAATATAATCCTATGATTTTGGCATCACGGGATGTGTCGCCGGTGGTCATAGAAGAGGTTTCAATACGGAAGTCTGCACCACTCAACACTTCTTCTGCAATGGGTGATTCTTGTGTATTATTCACCGCAATACTGTCAAAAGAGCCATGAACAGCTACTTTTTCTGGCGTTTTGTAAGCAGACCATTTCAATACGGTTTTGCTTGCATCAAATTTTAATTCATTAGAAGAACTTTGGTTTTCTTCTGTAATTTCGCTTTCATTGACAACTTGTGTTTCTGTTACCTTATTTTCGTTCTTACAGCTCATTACAGATGCAATGCAAAGAAGTAAAATCAATTTTTTCATTTTATTTATTTTGTATTATTTTTTAACAATTCGAATATCAACACGTCTGTTTTGTGCTTTACAAATATCTGTATCATTGGCTGGGCAAATAGGATGTTCTGCGCCATATCCTTCTGCAGATAAGCGGTTGTTATTGATTCCGCTTGCAGATATATCATTTAAAACAGATTTTGCACGCCCCTCAGAAAGAGGTTTGTTAATGTCTTGGCTTCCCGTGTTGTCTGTATATCCGCCTAATTTTACTTCAGCATCAGGAAACGCCTTTAATAATGCCACGATATTATCGATTTGCATTTTAGAAGCATCGGTGAGTTCATCACTTCCAGTATTGAAATATACACGATCCAGGGTAACCCAATCTTGTGTTTTGTCTGTATTTACGGTAAATCCAGCATCGCTCAGCATACTGAATAATTTACTTTCTGTTGAATTGGATCCAACGTTTATCACGCTACCATCTGGAAGTTGAATTTCTTGGATATCACCCGTGTTGTAGATATAATTACCTGCGGCGTCCAATTGAGAAATAGATTCTGTGCTAGATTCTGTGGTAGATAGCGCAGTATCTGTATGGGATACAGCTACCGTAGCACGATTGGATTTACTTCCTTTTTCCTCTGGGAGTATGCTTTTGTTCCCATTCTGGTTGAATTTACAGCTTACAAAAGCCAAAATTGATAAAGCAAAAACTACTTTTTTCATGTTCAAATTTTTTGCGAATTTAAGAAACCTTAAAACTACCGAAAAATTTTCAATCATAAATGTTCTAATAAAAATTTTCTCATTTTATTTACAGCTACTGCACGGTGGGAGAATTGGTTTTTTTCTTCTGGGCTCATTTGGGCAAAAGATAAATGATATCCATCTGGTAAAAACACCGGGTCATATCCAAAACCCGCATTACCTATGGGGTTTGGTAAAATTTTTCCCATGACGCGGCCTTCAAAAAAATATTTTTGATTATTTAAAACAAGACATATTACTGTCATGAAATATGCATCTCTATTTTCTGAATTTTCTAAATTTTTCAGTAATTTTTCAATATTATCTTCAGATTTTCCTGTACCCGCATATCTAAAAGAGAAAATTCCGGGTTCGAAATTGAGGATAGGCACTACCAATCCCGAATCATCTGCAAAAACCGGAAATTGGGTATTGCCTGCTACGGCATCGGCCTTGATTTCTGCATTTTCTTTAAAGCTTTGGCCTGTTTCTTCAATTTCTTCATGAAATCCTATATCATTGAGGTCAAGAATATGAAAGTGCGTTAATAAATTTTTTATTTCTGTCACTTTATTTTCATTATGGCTAGCAAAAACGATAGGGGAATTGGTGTTTTCCATCATGCAGTAAAGATATAAAAAATGATTCTATCATGGAAATTCATATATTTGAACCTTATAAAATGTAAAAAAAATGTACACACCAGACGAATCTCAAAAATTAATCATGGAATCTGCCAGGAGTTTTGCAGAACAACATATATCTCCAAATGTGATGGAATGGGACGAATCCCAGCATTTTCCTATAGAGCTTTTCCATGCCATGGGTGAGATGGGGTTTATGGGCGTATTAATTCCAGAAGCTTATGGCGGCACAGGTTTATCCTATTTTGAATATATTCGAATAATTGATGAAATTTCACAGGTAGATCCTTCTATTGGATTATCTGTTGCTGCACATAATTCTTTGTGTACCAATCATATATATATGTTTGGGAATGAAGAGCAAAGAAAAAAATGGCTTCCACAATTGGCAAGTGGTAAGGTGATTGGAGCCTGGGGACTTACAGAGCATAATACGGGTTCGGACGCGGGTTCTATGAGTACAACTGCGGTAAAAGATGGCGATGAATGGGTAATAAATGGTGCTAAAAATTTTATAACACACGCGATTTCTGGAGATATTGCTGTTGTAATGACGCGAACAGGAGAAAAAGGTGCAAGTCGCAATTCTACAGCTTTTGTTTTGGAAAAAGGAATGAAGGGCTTCAGTTCTGGTAAAAAAGAGAATAAATTAGGGATGCGTGCCTCTGAAACGGCTGAATTGATTATGGATAATGTA
The DNA here is from genome assembly GCA_030538275.1 of Flavobacteriaceae bacterium. Lineage (GTDB taxonomy): Bacteria > Bacteroidota > Bacteroidia > Flavobacteriales > Weeksellaceae > Profundicola. Next base: position 46,689 of record JAUNUH010000001.1, read on the forward strand.
CGCGTGCCAGATTCTCATCGACTTGGAGAAGTAGGAGATGGTTTCAAGCAGGCGTTGGCCGTATTAGACGGAGGTAGAATTTCTATTGCAGCGCTTTCTTTGGGAATTGCCAAAGGCGCATTCAATGCAGCCAAGAAATATGCTCAGGAACGTGTTCAGTTTGGCAAACCTATTGCAGAATTTCAGGCTATTAATCACAAGCTGGCAGAAATGGCAACTAAAATTCATGCTTCTGAATTGATGACCTTGCGTTGTGCAGAATTGAAAGAAAAAGGTGAAAATATGACCAAAGAAGGTGCTATGGCCAAATTTTTTGCATCAGAGAGTTGTGTAGAAGTTGCTACAGATGCCGTTCAAATTTTTGGGGGATATGGTTATACCAAAGATTTTCCTGCAGAAAAATACTATCGCGATTCTAAATTGTGTACCATCGGAGAGGGAACAACCGAAATTCAAAAACTGGTGATTGCTCGGCAGATTTTGAAATAATTATTAAAAAAATTAGGTTGTATTATAAATTTTAGCCTTGTAATTGAAGTATTTTACGCCTTTACAAGGCTAAAATTTTAAATTTATTGTAATCAACCGCAAGTATAGGGTTGTTGTGCTCTGAGCATTCGCCAATTGTCTGAAATATCTTTGCGTACTTCTACTTTTGCAAAACCCATTTCGTACATTTCTCTGATTTCACCCATGAAATTTTGATGAATTTCCAGAAATACGCATCCCTTGGGTTTTAATCGTTCTTGTGCAAGCTGGCTGATGTGAAAATAAAATTTTGTTGGATTTTCATCTGCTACGAATAAGGCTTTTTCAGGTTCAAAATCAACCACTTGTCTCTGCATATTATCTTTTTCGGAGTAGGGTATGTAGGGTGGATTGCTTACAATAATATCAAAATAAGGCAAATCGGCCAAATCGGATTTCAGAATATCTTTTTGGTGAAAATTGATAGGAGTTTGATTGTAAAGTGAATTGTTCCTAGCAACTTCCAAGGCATCATCGCTTATGTCTATAGCGTGTACCACCGCATTCGGAAAAGCTTTTTTGAGGCTAATTGCCAAAACACCACTTCCAGTGCCTATATCTAGAATGTTTCCGTTGAATGGGTTGTGTAGGCTGGTAAAATCATTTATAATCCATTCTGCCAATTCTTCTGTCTCTGGTCTTGGTATCAAAACAGAGGGATTTACAAAAATGCGTTCACCCAAAAATTCGGTTTCTCCGATGACATATTGATAGGGTTTACCCATCTTCAAATCATTTAAAGCCAAATCAAAATGCAGTTGAGCTGATGAAATTTCGCTCCACTCTTCATCCATTCCCGAGCGAATGATGGCTTTTTTGCGATGTAATAATTTCTCGGCAAGTACAAAGAAAATGGTATCTATTTCTGATTTTGAATAAATGGATGAAAGTTCATTTTCGAATTTATTTTTAAGCGCACGAATGGTCATAACAAATGTTTTTAAAGATTCTGAATAATTGAAGATTTAAATTATTGATGAAATTCAAAATTTATCGTTTTCAATCCTTTTCAAAATTAGGAATTTCATTGCTGTGCACAGGGATTTCAAAGTAAAATCTTTCTTAATTCTTCACAACCTGCCACAGCTTTTTTTGCTATATAATGAATATGACTGGAAGAATTGTATGTAACTTCATTTGGATCAATGATATAGATAGGTTTTCCGTACGGAACATAATCTATGAGCGATGCCGCTGGATAAACTTGTAAAGAAGTGCCAATTATCAAAAAAATATCGGCTGTACGGGTTATTTCTACCGCACGATTCATCTCTGGCACTGCCTCACCAAACCAAACTATATGAGGCCGTAATTGTCCGCCATCATCTGCCAAATCCCCCAAATTAATATCTCCATCAATTTCAAAAATACGATTTTCATCTTTTACACTCCTCATTTGTGTGAGCATGCCATGTAGATGAATTATATTACTGCTGCCCGCTCTTTCGTGCAGATTATCGACATTTTGTGTGATGATACTTACATCATAATTGGCTTCTAGTTCGGCTAGGAAATTATGTGCAGCATTGGGTTGAACTTCTTTTAATTGTGCTCGACGTAAATTATAAAATTGAAGTACCAAGGCTGGATTTTGAGCAAATCCTATGGGTGAGGCAACTTCCATAATGTCATGGTTTTCCCATAGACCGTTGCTATCACGAAATGTATTGATTCCACTTTCTTGTGAAATTCCAGCACCTGTCAAAACTACAATATGTTTTTTTGGCATTTGTTTTTGTTTTAAAAATACAAAATTCATTCAAAATTCACAATAGTTATAGCGCCTTTGGGAATGATTTAACAAAAAAAAACCGTTGTTGAGACGGTTTTTTTGTTGAATTATTAATCCTTATCGGAATACATTTTATCATATAAATCCTGGAATTTTTGCTGTATATTTTTTCGTTTGTGTTTCAAAGTTGGGGTCAGCAATCCATTGTCTATGGTCCATTCTTCTGGTGTAAGTTCAATTTTTTTGATTTGTTCCCAATTTCCAAATTGTTTATTTACAACTTTGATTTCTTCCATAATCAAGTCTTTTAACAGTTTACTTTCTGCCATTTCCTTCATTGTTGGGTTATCAAAGGGTAGATCGTTTCGTTTTATAAATTCACGTACATATTCAAAATTGGGTTGAATAAGTGCGCAAGGCATTTTTTCGCCTTCTCCCACCACCATAATTTGTTCTATAAACGGAATTTGTTTCATTACGTTTTCAATGATTTGAGGTGCTACATATTTTCCTCCACTGGTTTTGAACATTTGTTTTTTGCGATCAGTGATAAAAAGAAGTCCGTTTCTCAATTCGCCGATATCACCCGTCATAAAATAGCCATCCTCGGTAAAAACTTCCTTGGTCATTTCGGGTTGTTTGTAGTATTCATGGAAAATATTAGGTCCTTTTACTTGAATTTCACCATCTTCTGCCAATCTTACATCTACATTGTTGATGGGTTTTCCTACACTTCCTATGGCGAATCCCTCTGGAGTCATTGCGTTTACAGAAATTACAGGTGAAGTTTCTGTCAAGCCATATCCCTCTAGAATGGGTATGCCTGCTGCCCAGAACATTTTATTGAGTCTTTCGGATAATTTGGCACTGCCCGAAACCATGGTTACCAGATTACCACCAACGCCTTCTCTCCATTTTTTGAAAACAACAGCGTCTGCAATTTTGTATTTAATTTTCCACATAAAGGGCATTTCCTTATATGGTTCATAATCTTTGATTAAATCCAGTGCCCACATAAAGATTTTGGTCTTGATTCCGCCTGCAGTAGATCCTTTGTCATAAATTCGTGAATATACTTTTTCTACCAAACGAGGCACCACAGACATTACGGTAGGAGAAGTTTCTTTCAAATTGTCACCAATGGTTTCTACACTTTCGGCATAATAAATAGCAATAGAATTATATTGGTAGAGATAAATCAACATACGTTCGAATACGTGGCAAATAGGCAAAAAGCTAAGCGCACGACCATTTGCGCCCATGTCGGGAACCCGCTCGTTAGAGTCGAGCACATTGCTTACAATATTTTGATGAGTAAGAACTACACCCTTGGGTTTTCCTGTGGTTCCTGAGGTATAAATTATCGTAACAATATCTTGGGTTTGAATTTTATTTTTGATGTCCTCTACATCGTTTTGATTGGATTGATCTTGGCCTAACGTCAAAATTTCGTTCCAATTGGCTGCTCCATTGATCTGATCAAATGTATAAATCCCCGTCAAATCTGGCGTATTGGGTTTGGTAATCAACATTTTATCATAAAGAGCTTGGTCTGAAACGAATGCAAGTTTGATTTCGGCCTGATTGAAAATATATTCATATTCTTCTGGTGAAATACTGGGATAAACGGGAACAGAAATCGCGCCAATTTGCTGCAGACCAATGTCCATTATATTCCATTCAGTGCGGTTGTTGGTCGAGATTAATGCAATTTTATCACCCGGATTTACACCCAATCTCAATAATCCACGGCTAATTTGATTGGCCTGTTCTATATATTTACTTGTAGAAGTTTTGACCCAGCTTCCAGAGGTTTTGGATACCAGAGCATCATCCAGAGGTTTGGTATTGGCTTGGTGATAAACGATGTCAAATAATCTTTCTATTTTCATATCTCAAATATGTTATATTTTATTTTGGGAAATAAGTTTAATTTATAAATATAGAAAAAAAATAGTTTTAACCAAAAATAATCTTAAAATGAACAACAAATTTCTATATCTCATGCGAATTGAAAGTCATATTAATTAATATTCACTTAAAATTTAATAGTTTACATTTGTGAAAAATACATATATGTTCAGACGTGATTTTTTAAAAGGAGGTGCATTGGCTCTGGGCGGTTTGCTTGTAAGCCCGGTTCGTGGTGCTGTAGAAATTGTAAAAGAAGAATTTTCAAATAAAAAAGCCCAAAATATTATTTTCTTGGTGAGTGATGGTATGAGCTCTGGCACGCTGGCTATGGCAGATATTTACAGTCGCAGAAAATATGGTCGCCCATCGCATTGGATTGCATTATACGAAAATGAACCTGTTAATCGTGGACTTATGGATATGGCTTCTGCCAATTCAATTGTTACAGATTCTGCGGCAGCCAGTTCATCTTGGGGAAGCGGACATCGTGTAAACAACGGTAGTTTGAACATGGGTATCAATGGGGAATCCTATTTGCCCATTTTGCAAAAATTTCAAAAAGCGGGTAAAAAAGTGGGTTGCGTTACTACAGTTCCCATTACACATGCTACCCCAGCAGGTTTTTGCGTTCATTCCAAAAGTAGAAATGCACAAGATGAAATTGCTGAACAGTATTTGAAATTGAAATTTGATGTTATGATGGGTGGTGGCAACAGATTTTTTGCTGCCAATAGAAGAAAAGACGGAAAGGAATTATATTCTGACTTCAAAAAAAATGGATTTTCAGTAGCACGTAATAAAGCTGAAATGATGTCGGCAAATGCAAACAAACCTTTATTGGCCATCTTTGATGAGGATGGATTGCCGTATTCAACTGACCAGCAAAGCAGTAGTTTTTCTAGGACAAACATTCCTACTTTAGCCGAAATGACGCAAAAGGCCATTGAGCTAATGAAGGATCATAAACAAGGATTTGTAATGCAAGTAGAAGCAGGTAAAGTAGATTGGGCAGCGCATGCAAACGATATTGCTGGCTTGTTGTACGATCAACTCGCTTTTGACGATGCTGTAAAAGTAGCCATGGATTTTGCCAAAAAAGATAAAAATACTTTGGTAATTATTACATCAGATCATGGTAATGCCAATCCTGCGCTTACGTATGGAAAAAATGTAAATGATAATTTTGATTTAATTCAAAAATTTTCACAAACCAATGAATGGATTTTACAAGGCATCAATCCTACAGATTCAATTTCTACTGTGAAAGAAAGAATTGCAAGCGCAAATGCAGGCATTGCCGTAAAAGACGAAAAAATCAAAGAAATTCTCGACTATTATCAAAAAGCAGAACGAGAAGAAGGCGTTTATAATCCACGTCATTTACCGTTTAGGCTTTTGGCCGGAATTCAGGGAGAATACACCTCTGTAGGTTGGGCAAGTATGGACCATTCTGCAGATTATACCGAATTGGCCATGTATGGACCGGGAAGTGAATTAATGTCCTATTTTACCAAAAATACAGATTTACACCATTTGATGTTGAAGGCTGCACATGTACAAAATGTATTTTAATCGGAAATTTTAATCTGGAGAATTATCTATATTCAGATTAAATTTTTTTCGAAGTAATTCCAACGATGGATTTTTGTCAACAAGTTCCTGAAAGATTTCACGTCGGGTTTTGATATGATTTTTGGTTTCATTGGACTTGGAAACTTTTGTAATCACCATAATAGAATAATTGTTAAGTTGTGTGCGCAGTGCTTTCAAAAAATGTTCGCGAGCTTGTTCAAATTCGAGAATCATCGTGCTCGAATCAAATGTAAATTCAATATTTTTTTCCTGAGTCAATCGCCATTGAACTGTATCCAAAACATTAAAAAGCGATTTATTCTTTTTATTGGATTTGAGTTGAGATAAATATTCTAACCAGAACAATTTAAAATCCTCAAGACTAAAATTGTCCTTGGGTAAACTTTTATCAATATCTTTTTCTTGCAAATTATCTTCCTCGTCTTCCTTTTGCACAGATTTATGAATACTAAACAAAGAATTCTCTGGACGTCGATAATAATTTTTTTTAGTTGTAGTTTCTGGTTCTGGAGTAATTTCAGGCGTAATTTCAGCCGTTTCCTTCAGCGTCGTATTTTTTTCAACTTGCGGTGTTGTATTATCCTTCTCATTTTTATCTTTTTGAAAAAGAAAGGAAGGAATTATGCTAAACTTTTTTTTTTGGATTGAATTTCTGTTTGGGACAATGAAGCTATTTGCATCAAGGTAATTTCAATAGTAAGTCGTTGATTTTTACTTGCCTTGTAGTGAATATCGGCTTGATTGCAAATTTCTATGGCTTGAATCAAAAAGTTGGGGCTACACAATTTTCCCTGTGCCAGATATTTTTGTTTTGTATTATCTCCAACATCCAGCAAATCAACAGTTTGTTCATGTTTAGAAACCAATAAATCTCTAAAATGACCTCCAAGTCCCGCAATAAATAATTGTAAATCAAAACCTTTATCAATGATTTGATTCAATAATTGCAAAGCTTTTGGAATATCGTTTTCTAGACAGGCATCTGTAATTTGAAAGTAAGCATCATAATCCAATACATTCAATGTTTCGGAAACGCTTTCGAGTGTGAGTTTTCCTTCTCCAAATGTAGCCAATCGATCAAATATAGATAGTGCATCTCTCAACGCACCGTCGGCTTTTTGTGCAATTAAATGTAGCGCGTCATCTTCAAAAGCCACATTTTCTTTTTCGGCTATTTTGGCTAAATGAGCCTTGATTTCAGGAATTTGAATTCTTTTGAAGTCATAAATTTGGCATCGTGATAGAATCGTAGGAATAATTTTATGTTTTTCTGTAGTAGCCAGAATAAAGATTGCATGAGCTGGTGGCTCTTCAAGCGTTTTTAAAAATGCATTAAACGCTTGGGTAGAAAGCATGTGAACTTCATCTATAATATATACCTTATATTTTCCCACCTGCGGCGGAAAACGTACCTGGTCTATCAAATTGCGAATGTCATCCACAGAATTATTGGATGCGGCATCTAATTCAAAAATATTAAAAGCAAAATCATCATCAGAACTCACACCTGCTTCTTCGTTGATGCGGCGTGCTAGAATTCTAGCACATGTGGTTTTACCCACGCCGCGTGGACCACAAAACAACAAAGCTTGCGCCAATTGATTGCTTTTTATGGCGTGCTCCAAAGTTGTAGAAATAACCTCTTGCCCAACAACTTCATCAAAACTTGTTGGGCGGTATTTGCGGGCAGAAACGATGTATTGACTCATATTATGAATTACAAATATACAAAATCCAATATTGAATCTATGTTTTTTATGGATTTAAACGAAATGAATTCATCGCTCTTAAGGCGTGTTCTTTGGTTTTTTCAAAATCTTCCAAATCCGAAGTAAAGGTAATAATATAAGCAACTCCGTTTTCGATTAAAAAATATTGTAAATTTCGTTGCATATTTTGATTATATTCCATTTCATAATCAATAAAATAGGCCGGTTTTCCTTGCAATTCTGTGGCTTCACGCTCATAAATCTTGAAATTAGGTATTGCCGATAATCCTTTGATAGACAATTGAATGTACTCATCCAAATTGACTTCATTACCTACCATTTCAGTTATAATATTGATATTCTCTCTGAAATTATTTGTATTGAGATTTGAATAATAAATTACTTTATTTTGCGGATAGGAAACATGTTCAATGCTCCAATTTTCATCCGTGGTCATATTATATTCAGTGGTGTATGCCTTATTGTCTGTTGTTGAGGTACAATTGATGAATAGAAAGCTGAAAAGGAGAAGAATTATAAGTTTTTTCATTTTGAAGTTGGGTGTTTATTTCATTGTTAAAAGTACTCCATTGGAAAGCAAACAGGCCGATTTTTAGTGTCGGCCTGTATAATTTTTTTTAAAAGTTAAAATTTAACCTACGCTACCTTCGAGGCTAATTTCGAGTAATTTTTTAGCTTCAACGGCAAATTCCATAGGAAGTTTATTTAATACTTCTTTGCTGAATCCGTTCACAATTAAGGCGATAGCTTTTTCGTCATCAATTCCTCTTTGGTTACAATAAAAGATTTGATCTTCACCGATTTTGGAAGTTGTTGCTTCGTGTTCTAATTGTGCAGTTTCGTTTTTAATTTCTATGTAAGGAAAGGTATGTGCGCCACATTTATTTCCCATTAATAAAGAATCACATTGAGAAAAATTTCTAGCACCTTCGGCATTTTTGGACACTTTTACCAATCCACGGTAAGAATTCTGTGAATTCCCTGCAGATATACCTTTACTTATAATGGTTGATTTGGTGTTCTTACCAATATGAATCATTTTGGTACCTGTATCTGCTTGTTGAAAATTATTGGTAACTGCAATTGAATAAAATTCGCCAATGGAATTATCACCCATCAGAATACAGCTTGGATATTTCCAGGTAATTGCAGAACCGGTTTCTACCTGCGTCCATGATAGTTTTGCGGCTTTATGCGCAATTCCACGTTTGGTTACAAAATTAAATACCCCACCAGAGCCATCTGCATTTCCTGGAAACCAATTTTGTACAGTAGAATATTTAATTTCTGCTCCGTCCATTGCAATCAATTCAACGACTGCTGCATGTAATTGATTTTCATCACGTTGTGGGGCTGTGCAACCTTCTAGGTACGACACATAACTATCTTCGTCTGCAATTAATAGCGTTCTTTCAAACTGTCCTGTTCCCGCTTGATTAATTCTGAAATAGGTTGAAAGCTCCATAGGGCATTTCACTCCCTTGGGAATATAACAAAAGCTTCCGTCTGAAAATACGGCAGAATTGAGTGCAGCATAATAGTTGTCACCTCTGGGAACTACCGTTCCGATGTATTTTTTTACCAGCTCTGGATGTTGTTGTATAGCATCCGAAATGGACATGAACAAGATTCCTTTTTCTTTTAAAGTTTCTTGGAAAGTGGTTTTTACCGAAATGGAGTCAATAACCAGATCCACGGCAACTCCTGTAAGTCTTTTTTGTTCTTCGATAGAGATTCCTAATTTTTCAAAAGTTCGCAATAATTCTGGGTCAACTTCGTCCAGACTGGCGAGCTCAGGTTTTTTCTTAGGTGCTGCGTAATATTTAATTGCTTGAAAATCAGGCTTTTCGTACTTGATATTCGCCCAAGTTGGTTCTTCCATTTTTTGCCAAATTCGAAAGGCTTCCAATCTCCATTCGGTCATCCATTCGGGTTCATTTTTCTTTTCAGAAATCATTTTTACGATTTCCTCGTTCAGACCAGTAGGGAAATCTTCATATTCTATATCCGTAGTCCAGCCAAATTCATATTCTTTGTTCGATGCAAGATCTTCTCTTAAATCATCTTCGGTATATTTAGACATTTTATTGTATTAAATTGATTTATAATTAGTTGAATTCACATTATATATTTATACGGCAAAACTCTCACCACAGCCACAGGTTCGGTTGGCATTGGGATTATTAAAAACGAAACCCTTGCCGTTCAAGCCACCAGAATATTCTAGCACTGTGCCAGCTAAATATAAAAATGACTTTTTATCGACTAAAATTCGAACTCCATTATCTTCAAATAATTTATCTTCTTCTTTTTGATTTTTATCAAAATTCAAATTATAGGATAATCCACTACAACCACCGCTCGTAACACCAACACGTACATAGGTGTCGTTCAGCGTATTGCCTTCTTCTGCCATGAGTTGTGAAACCTTTAGTTTTGCTCCTTCAGATACCTTTATCATCGTTATTTAGATTCATTTTACAAAAGTACGTAATTTAATACGATAATACGAATCACCTAGAATTTTAATTCCTAAACGATCTAATTGGAAATTGATTAAAAACTTGCAGGAATTTGCTTTAAAGCAGAATTGAATTCCATGATCAAATCATCTACAACTTGTTGAGCAGATTTGATTTCATGAATTAATGCAGCTCCTTGTCCAATCTCGAGTTCGCCCTCGACCAAATCGCCTTCAAACATTCCTTTTTTGGCTCGTCCGCGTCCTAGTAGTGCTTGTAAATCTTCTATAGTAGCTCCGTTTTGATATGCATCTTGAATTTTTTGCCAGAATTCATTTTTAATCAATCTTACGGGCGCAAGTTCTTTCAAAGTTAATTGCGTTGTACCTTCTTTGGCCAAAACAATTTGTTCTTTGAATAAATCATGTGAACTCGCCTCGTGAGTTGCGGCAAATCTTGTCCCTATTTGAACGCCATCTGCACCCAAAATCATAGCCGCCAACATTTGACTGCCCGTTGTTATGCCGCCTGCCGCCAGCAAGGGTATGTCTATATGATGGGCCACATCTGGAATGAGAGATAGGGTAGTAGTTTCTTCGCGTCCATTATGACCACCTGCCTCAAATCCTTCTGCTACCACGGCATCTACACCAGCTTCTTGTGATTTCAACGCAAATTTAACACTGCTCACAACATGCACCACCTGAATGCCTTCTTTTTGCAGAATTTCTGTCCAGGTTTTTGGACTTCCGGCAGAGGTGAAAACGATTTTTACGCCAAGACGAATAATATTTTCCATATGAGATTCAATGGCAGGATACATCAAAGGTACATTTACACCAAATGGTTTGTTGGTAGCTTTTTTACATTTTGATATATGTTCTGCCAATACGTCAGGGTACATACTGCCACTTCCAATTAATCCCAAACCTCCAGCATTGGATACTGCAGACGCCAGTCGCCAGCCACTATTCCATATCATACCTCCTTGAATTATAGGATATTTGATTTGAAATAAAGTATTGATTCTATTCATTTTTACTGAAATTTTTCAAATATAAGAGAAAAAGAAATGAGCAGGCTATGCGTTGGGACAAAGATGTTTGAATTGGCCAAGATTTTAATTTTAGAACAGTTCAATATATCATTTGGAATTGTCAATGTTTATTATATTTTTGCAAAAAATTAGAAATTATGTACTGGACTTTAGAATTGGCATCTTATTTAAGTGATGCTCCGTGGCCTGCGACCAAGGATGAATTAATAGATTACGCCATTCGAACCGGTGCCCCCCTAGAAGTTGTAGAAAATCTACAGTCTATCGAAGATGAAGGGGACGCCTATGAATCTATTCAGGAAATTTGGTCTGATTATCCTACAGATGAGGATTTTCTCTGGAATGAGGATGAATATTAAAGAAAAATATTATTTAACAAGCTGCCCTTTTGAAAAGAAGGGCTTTTTTTATTCTAAAAAAAATAGAATTCGTCAAAACATGAAATGATATTTAAGAGAAATGAATGAAATAGTTTTCATATTAAAATTTTACTATATTTACGAAGCTTATTGAACAAATAGCTGCCAAGACTAATTTTATTAATTAAATTTCAATTTTTATGAAAAACTTTTTATTTCTTTTTTATGTAATTTTTGGATTTGTTTTTTCTTTCTCACAGAGTAGTTTTGAGAAAGGATACGTTGTTATTGGTGGACAAAAACAAGACGTTTGGATCGATAATCAAGATTGGTCTAGATCACCTTTATCCATCAGTTATAAGGTGAATGAAAGCGATAAACCCATCGTCGGAAATCCTAGTAGTATCGAGGAATTCGGAGTGTATAATTCATCACAAATTTACCGTTCCAAGGAGTTCAGCTATGATGAAAAAATTCCATTCAGGAAAAATTTTGTAAGAGTTATATTGGATGGCGCAGCTACTCTGTATTCTTTTCTTAAAACCGATGGATATAATTATTATTTCGAAACAGAAGACGCCGATTTTCAATTACTTTCTTATGAGCAGTATCAAGAAGGTCGCCAATTGAAGGAAAATGCTCTTTTTCGGGGCCAACTTAGGTCACATCTTACATGTGAAGATGTTACGGATAAAATTTTACAAAAAACAAACTATTCTAGAAATGATTTGAAAGACGTATTTCAAATTTATAATCAATGTAAAAATCAATCTTTTACAGATTATACCAAAAATCAGTTAAAGACAAAATTCAGTTTGAGCCTTATGGCAGGCACAGGTCTGGCAGCTATGAAATCTGAATCTACTGAAACCAACAAATTACAAACCGAGGTGAAAACGCCAGTAAAAGCGGGCTTGCAGGCTGAAGTTCATTTCCCGTTCAAGCGCTATGGAGTTTCTGCCATTACAGGGATTTTCTATTCAAGTCATAATATGGATGCCGGAATCAAAGAAACTTTTCAAGTTCCTTCATCGGGCAATATCGTAACCAGGAGTTTTCCCGTTCAAGCCGATTTTTCAGCGATAGAAATTCCGCTGGGTGCCAAGTATTATATTAATTTAGTGCCAAAACACCGGGCTTTTGTTAATTTAGGAGCGACCTATTATCACATTTTGGGTGATTTGGAATTGAAATTTGACGAAACACCGCTTTATACAGTGCAAGAAATGACTTCAGAAGGCTCAATTGGTTTTTTTGGAGGAGTAGGATATATGTATAACCAACGATTGGGTGCAGAAATACGATATTCATCTGCCAACGGTCTCAAATATGAAAAACAAACCGGAAAAGTAAATCAACTGATGTTGATGTTATCTTATAAAATTTTCTAATCATTAGAATTTCAATATTTTACATTTGATTTGCAAAATGTAAGAAATAGTCCGAAAGTTATTTTTTGGTTTTAAAATCTGTAATTATTCAAAGAATTTTTTTACTTGAATTATTTTGGAGTATGAATCAATCGGACATCATAATTTTATCAAAAAAAATAAATGCTGGTCGGGTCGATTCAGCCAATTTCCCTATGGTTACTGGAAATTTGTTTTCAGTTTAGACAAAATGTCATAAAATAACATAAATAAATCCAAGCTTTCCCTGCAAGAGTGTCAAAATTATTACCTTTGCACAACTTTTGAATAAAAGTTGAAATTGAATTATTTACACGATAATAAATTATGAGTTTTTTAGATAAAATATTAAAAGGATTTTTAGGTGATAAAAATGAAAAGGATGTGCGTGAATTACGCAAATATGTTGATAAAGTCCTGCAGGCAGAAGAAGAAAAAATAGCCAAACTATCGCTAGATCAACTTCGTGCCAAAACCATTGAATTCAAAGCTTTACTCAAATCTGCAAGTAAAGGCCAAGACGATAAAATCACTGAATTGAAGCAATCCCTCGATTCAATAGAAGATATTGACGAAAAGGAAGATATTTTTGCACAAATCGACAAGCTCAACAAAGAAAAATATGAAATAGAGGAAAAAATCCTGGATGATTTGTTACCAGAAGCTTTTGCAGTAGTCAAAGAAACAGCCAAACGGTTTTATAACAACCCATCGCTGGAAGTTACCGCAACAGCCTTTGACCGTGAATTATCTGGAAGCAAGGATTATGTTGAATTGCTGGGCGAAAACAAAGCCATTTGGAAAAATGCCTGGGATGCGGCTGGCAAAGAAGTGATTTGGGATATGATTCACTATGACGTTCAGCTAATTGGTGGTACGGTATTACATCAAGGAAAAATCGCAGAAATGCAAACGGGTGAAGGTAAAACCTTGGTGGCTACATTACCTATTTACCTCAATGCACTCACAGGAAGAGGCGTACATGTTATTACAGTAAACGATTATCTGGCTCGTCGTGACGCCGCATGGATAGGCCCTATAATGGAATTTCACGGTTTGAGTGTGGATTGTATAGATTTACACCGCCCCAACTCTGAGGGTAGAAAAGAAGCCTACAAAAAAGACGTAGTTTACGGTACTAATAATGAATTTGGGTTTGATTATCTGCGTGATAATATGGCCACATCACTAGAAGGATTGGTACAACAAGAGCTCAATTATGCTATTATAGATGAGGTGGATTCGGTATTGATTGACGATGCTAGAACTCCATTGATTATTTCTGGCCCGGTTCCACAAGGGGACAGACAAGAGTTTGATGCATTAAAGCCTACTATCGATCGACTTGTTCGTGTACAACGTGAAGAATTGTCCAAAACACTCAATGAAGCCCGAAAAATTTGGAACGAAGGTCATGCCAAAGAAGCCGGTTTTGAACTTCTCAAAGTCTTCCGGGGATTACCCAAATACAAACCTTTGATCAAATTTTTGTCTGAAGAAGGTACGCGTACCCAGCTTCTAAAAACAGAAGCGCATCACATGCAAGACAATAACCGCGAAATGTATAAAATAGACGATCATCTCTATTTTGTCATTGATGAAAAACAAAATCAAATCACCCTTACAGACAAAGGAATCGATTATTTGTCCAAATTTTCTGAAGATCCCAACTTTTTTGTCCTACCCGAAGTGGGAGAAGAAGTAGCCAAAATTGAGCAATTAAATCTTCCAAAAGAAGAAGAACATCAGAAAAAAGAAGAATTCTTTAGGGATTTTGCCGTGAAATCTGAAAGAATACATACCATGAATCAGTTGCTCAAAGCTTATACGCTTTTTGAAAAAGATGTGGAATATGTAGTGATGGATGGACAAGTGAAAATTGTTGACGAACAAACGGGTCGTATCATGGATGGCCGCCGATATTCAGACGGATTGCATCAAGCCATAGAAGCCAAAGAAAATGTAAAAATAGAAGATGCTACCCAGACTTTTGCAACCATTACCCTGCAAAATTACTTCCGTATGTACAACAAATTGGCGGGAATGACAGGTACTGCAGAAACCGAAGCAGGTGAATTCTGGGAAATTTACAAACTCGATGTTGTTGCGATTCCTACCAACAGACCTATTGCACGAGCCGATAAAGAAGACAAAATTTACAAAACCAATCGCGAAAAATTCAATGCAGTAATAGAAGAAATTACCGAATTATCCAAACAAGGACGACCCGTACTCGTAGGTACAACATCGGTAGAAGTTTCTGAACTTCTTTCAAGAGCATTGCATTTAAGGCAAATTGAACATAATGTACTCAATGCCAAATTACACAAAAAAGAAGCCGACGTGGTGGCAGAAGCTGGACAATCTGGCAAAGTTACCATTGCAACCAATATGGCAGGTCGAGGTACCGACATCAAATTATCTGATGCCGTAAAAAATGCAGGTGGATTGGCCATCGTAGGCACCGAAAGACACGATTCTCGTCGAGTGGACAGACAGCTTCGCGGTCGTGCAGGAAGACAAGGTGATCCAGGAAGTTCACAATTTTTTGTTTCGCTAGAAGATAGCTTGATGCGCTTGTTCGGGTCTGAAAAAATCTCTAAACTCATGGACCGTATGGGCCACAAAGATGGAGATGTGTTACAACATTCAATGGTGTCCAAATCCATAGAACGCGCACAAAAAAAGGTAGAAGAAAATAATTTTGGAATCCGAAAAAGACTGTTAGAATATGATGATGTCATGAACAAGCAACGCGAAGTGATTTATACCCGTCGCAAAAATGCTTTGAACGGCGAAAGACTCGATTCAGACATCGCAAACATGATTTTTGATACCGTGACCGGCATCGTAAACCAACACAAATCAAGTGGAAAATTTGACGAATTCTCTTTAGATTTAATCAAACATTTTACCATGGATTCACCTCTTACAGAAAACGAATTCAGAAGTAAAAACGAAGACGAAGTCGTGCGTGCCGTGTACAAAGCCGCTATGGAAGACTATAAAATCAAAACCAAAACTACCGCAGAAAAAGTATATCCTATAATTGCCAATATTTACGAAAATAACGTTCAGAATTTCAAAAGAATTCAAGTTCCCTTCACCGACGGCGTAAAAACTCTTACCGTCGTTTCTGATTTGGAAAAAGCGTATGAATCTGAAGGAAAGCAACTTACACGAGATTTCGAAAAAGGAATCACACTGGCACTTATAGACGAACATTGGAAAGAACATTTACGAGATATGGACGATTTGCGCCGCTCTGTACAAAATGTGACTTACGAACAAAAAGACCCGTTGGTGGTGTACAAAGAAGAATCGTTCTATATGTTCAGAAATATGCTAGACGACATCAACCGCGAAACGATTTCGTTCCTTTTCAAAGGGGAACTCCCTGCACCCGATCCCAGACAGATACAACAGGCTCGTCAACAACGAGATCAGCAAATGCAAGCCGGTAGAGGAGGAGAAAACGGAGAAGCGCCAAACGAATCACAACAAGCACAACAAAATGCCGCCAATCAGCCACAACAACAGGTAGAAGTTACTGCACCTCGACAAGTGGTGAAAATAGGTCGTAATGAGCGCGTTAGCGTGAGAAACGTTCGCTCTGGAGAGAAAAAAGAACTGAAATACAAACAAGCAGAACCTATGATCGAATCTGGTGAATGGGTGCTGGTAGATCAATAAAAATTTATTTGTTTTAATTTTTTGGGCGGTTCGCATCTGGTCAAATAATAATCTAAATTCATTAAAGGTTTATTTGACCAGACGCGACCGTGCTTTCTGCTGCAATCTTTGCCGACCTTTTTTATAGGAATTTTTTATTGAAAAGTAAGGTCAGCAAAGGATTTACGCGACAATCACTACCGCGAGATTGCCAATAGTGAATGCCAACTTCAAATTTGATTTTTGAACTCATATGTAGAATAAATTATTTTATTAACTAAAAATTTATTCAAAAAATATAGGCGATTCCTATTTTTATTTGTTTTTTTGTGTCAAATAAAATAGGATGTCTGTACAAATTGCAATTACCCAAATCAAGGAAGATTCATTTCAACTCAAAAATGAAATACAACCCATAGAAGACCCAATGCAAATGCGATTTGGGATTGATTTTGGATTCAATATCAACGAAGAAAAACAACTTTTTGAGATAAAAACCCTAATTACCCTCAACGACGAAAAACATAATGAAAAACTATTGGATTTCAAAAGTTCAATGACTTTCTTGATTGATGGAATGAAAGAAGTTTATCAAAAATACGATAATGGAACCTTTGATTTTAAAAATCAATTGATGGAATTTTTGTTACAAACCAATATTTCTACAGTACGCGGAATGTTGGTAACAAGATTGCAAAATACCGCCTTGAACGCTTTTTATATTCCGATTTTTGACGTGAAACAAATGATGGAACAAATGAAAAATCGTTCCAATAATTCAGTTCAGGGACAATAAAACCTCTATTACCCTGAATTTAAAATTCCAAACAGAATTTATTTAAAATTGTGCATGTACATCTGATTGTAACTTGAGCATGGCAGCATCTGTAGCTGCAGCTCCATCCAAAGATTTACGTATGATTTCGGCTTGAAATGCACTCACATCATCTGGATTTGAAATGGATTGCCTACATTGTCTCACAAAATTCTGAGTCGTATTTTTGGCCGAAAAAATAATTTTCCAAGTTTCAGGATCGACATAAAGTTGTTGACTCAAATTATAATCAAACTCTTCTTGAATGGCATTTACCAAAGAATATTCATAGGCATCTGCAGAGTCTGGCAATGCCACACGTCTTACAAGATTTGTCGGGCGTATTCTTTCCAGAAATAAAGCCATTCTTTCATAGGCCTGTAACTTTTGAGGTGTTAAAATTTCCCTGTCCTTTAACTGCAGTTCCAATCGGCGCCTTGCCGTTTCTTCTGCAAAGAATTTTTCTATCAGCATATAAAAAATACCTCCCAGCACCAGCATAGGGAGCAGATATTTCAGGATTTCAAATATGTCGTTCATTCGATTTTATAATTCAATCAATATTGAACAAAAATAATTGCTTCGATTCAGAATTCCTATTTAATTCCAAAAATTTGTCTTTTTAAAATAGGATTATCGCCTACTTTTCCAGTTTCTATCAATAGTGGTCATCATAAGCCTTTTTGTAACCTGCTAGAAAAGAAGCCAAAATTAAAAATAATAAGAAATTATTAGCTCACTCAAAATTATGATAGTTTAATTCCAGAAACAAAACATTTCGTTAAACGGTAAAATAAAAAAAAACGCCACCATCAAACAGCTCAACCACAGCTCTTCCCAACCCGTTTATGCTTCGATTACGATCAGCACAAGCCTGGGCATTGCTACCTATCTCACAAATGTAAACGGCAATCCCTACCAGTTTTTCTTGAATTTGCCAAAGTCATGGAATTGATAAATTCAAGGTTATTTTTGAATAATTTCCAAAATATTCCTTTCAAATTCTTTAAATTTACCAAATATGAAAGAATTATTAGACCAGCACTTCGGATATTTGTTCAGCGATGACTTATTGGATGAAATTGCCAAATCAGGAAAACTCATGAATTTTTCTGCGGGTGACGAAATAATTGGATACGGACAACCTTTCCTATATATCCCATTGCTTTTGACGGGGGCAGTGAAAATAATGCGTGAAGATGAGCACGGAAATGAATTGTTATTATATTTTTTGGAAAGAGGAGATACCTGTGCTACAACCCTGAACAGCGGATTTGGAAAAGTGCAAAGTGAAATTCGTGCCGAAGCTGAAACCAATACTCAAATCGTACTGATACCATTAGAAAAACTTGAAGTTTGGATTTGCCAATATCCCGAATGGCGCAAGTTTGTGCTGGACAGTTATCAACAAAGAATTAATGAATTGCAAGAAGTTGTAGAAGTTCTTGCTTTTCAACAACTTGACCAGAGATTAAATAATTATCTTAGAGACAAAGCAATGGTAACGGGTAATACTTCTTTGTTTGTTACCCATCAAGAAATTGCAAGAGATTTGAATTCGTCGAGGGTTGTTATTTCTAGAATGTTGAAAAAACTCGAAAATCAAGGAATTCTCAAAATTGGTCGAAGCCATATTGAGCTTCTGAATTTTTGATTTATTTCATCTACCTTTGTATTTATCAAAAAAAATAGAAATGAATACAAATTATTGGTTGGTTTTGCTCTTTTTGTCAATAAGTTTTTCATGTCAACCCAAAGCACAGTCAAATGTGGTGGATGTAGTATCTGTAACAGAATTTGAGCAGAGAATAACTGAACCAAATGTTCAAATAATCGATGCCAGAACTGCCAAAGAATATACAGATGGTCATATTGAAAATGCACAGAATATGGATGTGTTACAAATCGAAAATTTCAGAACTGAAATTCAAAAATTAGATAAAGAAAAGCCGGTTTTGGTGTACTGTAAATCTGGAAAAAGAAGCCAGAAGGCCTCTCAAATATTAGAAGAAGAGGGATTCACCAAAGTAATTGATTTGAAGGGCGGTTATAATGCTTGGCAGAAAAATCAAGAATAAATATCTTTCAAATCCAAAATCAAAAAAGCCTCTTTGTCATTCAAAACAGAAGAGGCTTTTTTCTAGAATTTATAGAAGTTTTATTGATTATTTTCTACAATATATTCCGCTATTTTCTCGATTAGATTCACGCGGTCTTTTCCTCTCACATTGTGTTCGTGTCCGGGATAGGAGAAAAAATCTACTTGTTTGTTGTGATCCACAGCCGCTTTCAACAAACTCATACTATGCTGCGGAACCACCACAGGGTCAACGCTTCCAGTAATTAAAAGTAATTTTCCATTCAGGTTTTGGATATAATTTGAAACTCGTGATTTCTCGTAACCTTCGTGATTTTCTTGTGGCGTATCCATATATCTTTCACCATACATTACTTCATAATATTTCCAATCTATTACAGGGCCTCCAGCCACGGCAGTAGTAAATGATCCCGGTGAGCGCAGCATCAAGCTAGAAGCCATAAATCCGCCATAGCTCCAACCATGAATTGCCATTCGAGATGCGTCCACATAACTCAATGATTTCAAGTATTCTACACCTTTTAATTGGTCTTTAAGTTCCAATTCACCCAATTGTCTGTGGATTCCGCTTTCAAATTCAAAACCGCGATGGGCTGTTCCACGATTATCCAAGGTAAAAACTATATAATCATTGAGCGTAGAAAACGCTGGTAACCACATAGATGCGCCGCCCAAATAGGAATTTGTAACCAATTGCGCATGTGGGCCACCATACACATATATCAGTACAGGATATTTTTTGGTTGGATCAAAATCGGCAGGTTTCATGATGATTCCGTGCAGTTTTTTTCCATCTTCTGCTATGATATCAACAAATTCTTGTGTACCTATTCGGTAATCGGCAAGAGGATTTTTTGATTTTTGAATTGAAGTAATTTTCCCTGTTTCTGTATTTATTATTTGGGTTTCTCCTGCCACATTTAAGCTGCTGTATCGATCGATCAAATATTTTCCATTTTTGCTCAACTGGGATTGGTGCGAGCCAGATTGTGGCGTTAATTTGGTGAATTTTTTGTTTTTGATATGTACTTTATAGGTATGATTTTCTCGTGCATCTGGTCCTGTTCCGCTTATAAAAACGTGCTCAACTTTCTCATCAAATCCCAAAACTTCATGTACAACCCATTCAAAGTTGGTGAGCTGATTTTTCAATTTACCAGATGTATTATAGTGATACAAATTCATAAATCCGTCCTTTTCACTGAACCATAAAAAATCTGTTTTTGAATTGGGTAAGAATACGGCATCTTTTTCTGGTTCTACCCATTTGTTATTGGATTCAGACAAAACCGTTCGTACTTTATTACCTGTATTTACGTCATATAAATTTAAATCATATCGCGTTGTTGAGCGATTAATTTCTGCAATCAACACATATTTTTCGTCGGGTGTCCATGTGAGATTTGTTAAATATCGGTGGTCTGATGTATCGATATTCAACATGATTTTTTTATTATTTTTAATATCATAAATTCCTACCGCCGCAATCTCACTTCCTTGTCCAGCCATTGGATATTTGATAGGAGTTGCCGATGCTGGATAGGTAGATTCGTCAACCAACGGATATTCGCTCACCAGACTTTCATCTTTTTGATAAAATGCGATAAAATTACTTTCAGGACTCCAGAAAATTCCTTTCGAAATTCCGTATTCTGAACGTGCAATCGCTTGCCCAGAAACAATATTTCTATTGGTTTCTTGGGTTATTGCAATTTTATTATTCAAGCCAGAGGCAAAAAATAAATTATTATCTAGGGTAAACGCAACATGATTGAAATTGGGTGAAATTTCGATATTTTCGGCATTTTCGTCGAAAGTCAGGGTAAATCTATCATTCAACTGAAAATCAATTATTTCAAGTGAATTTTTGTATTGAAATCCAAATAAATTTTCTTTGATATTTTTGAGTGAAGGAAATCTATTGAGCTGAGGATAAGCCTTTTGAAAATCGGTTAAACTGTATT
Source organism: Flavobacteriaceae bacterium (assembly GCA_030538275.1). Lineage (GTDB taxonomy): Bacteria > Bacteroidota > Bacteroidia > Flavobacteriales > Weeksellaceae > Profundicola. Next base: position 68,021 of record JAUNUH010000001.1, read on the forward strand.
TTGAAGTTTCTTTGCCAGATGCAGCGTCAAAGAATACCAAATGATTATCTACCACATACATATAGGAATTGCCCGAGTTCAGCCAGCGAATCGATTCCAAGGTTTCTGGATACAAACCTTTCCAGTAACCCAATGTAGCATCTTCCAGCGTTAAAGTTTTGTTTTGCCCAAAGCCACAAAATAAGGCAAAGAGAAAAATCAAGGCGAAATTTTTTTTCATTTATTTTCTAATTATTTGATCTAAGATTAATTTAAGCTCTAAATTTACATAACTTATCGAAACTTTATAGGGATGATTCAAATTTATCATAATCCAAGATGCAGCAAAAGTAGGGAGGCGCTGGATTTATTAAGAAATAAAAATGTAGATTTTGAAGAAATTCATTATTTGAAAGTAGGCTTATCACTAGAAGAATTGAAAAATATTTTGCAAAAATTGGATATGAAACCTATGCATCTTGTTCGATCCAAAGAAAAAATATGGCAAGAAGAATTTGCCGGTAAAAATCTATCTGAAGACGAGATAATCAATGCTATGATTCTGTATCCACAGTTGATGGAAAGGCCTGTTGTAATACATAATCAAAAAGCTGTTATTGCACGTCCGGCAGAAAAAATGGATGAAATTCTATGATTATGATCTTTTTGGCATAATCAACCATAGAATTATGTAAACAATGGTACCGGGAAAAGCTGCGCTCAACACCGAAACTACCAGATAAACAATTCTGAAAATTGTAATATCCCATCCAAAATATTCTGCAATTCCTGCACAAACACCTCCAATCATTCTGTGATTCGAGCGATGTAATTTATTCTGTGTTTCCATACTTAATAGGTATTTTTAATTTAAAAAAAGTTACAGAATAGAAAAGATATTTTGAAATAATTATTGTTAAATTCCCATCAAATCTGTACCTGGTTCAATTTCAAAAGCTGGAATATTTTTTTTGAAAACACGTGTGGTATGACTTCCTTCTACGCTGAGTTTTTCGTTTTTTGCACGAATCCAATTCCCCTCACGAATTCCCAAAACCGTAATATTATTTTGGGTCAAAAACTCTAGAATCCGTGTTTCTCTGGTTTCGCCTTTGTGCGTAGAATCTGGATCTGGATCCAGATAATGTGGATTGATATTGAATGGAATAATTCCCAGGGTGTCAAATGAAGGTGGGTAAACAATAGGCATATCATTGGTGGTTTTCATATTGATTCCTGCAATATTACTGCCTGCAGAAGTGCCGAGATATGGCATTCCGTTTTCTATTTTTTCTTTTAAAATTTGCCATAAATTAAACTCGTAGAGTTGTTTTACCAATAAAAATGTATTTCCGCCACCAGTAAAAACGCCTTTGCAATTGCGCAGTGCGTGGGCAGGATCATCCAGGGTATGCAAACCTTGAACTTGAATGCCAATGCTAGCAAAAAATGCTGAAACCTTTTGGGTATATTCGTCATGGGAAATTCCTGAGGGACGTGCGTAAGGAATAAAAATTATTTCTTTAATTTCATCAAAAAGTTCCTGAATATGCGCCTTCAAATATTCTAAAAATCCACTACCGTGAAGAGTGGAAGTACTTGCGAGCAAAAAATTTTTCATATTCAAATATACGCATACAAACTATAAAATGCACGAAAATAGAGGATTCTGATTTTTTTTCTGAAAAAATGTAATTTCTATTACGAATTAAGATTTAATTATTACATTTGCTGCCAATATGGTGTTCCGAAAATCGGAATGAAAAGGGAAAGCGGTTTAATTCCGCTGCTGTACCCGCAACTGTATGTTTCATATATAGATTTTTTAATCTTTGCCACTGTTTATTCAGAATAAATGGGAAGGCCAAAAAATCGAAACGAGCCAGGAGACCTGCCATATAAGTATAATTTGTAAAACCTTCGGGACAAAAGGTTGGCAGGTATGAGAAATATTTTTACATTCTTGGTTTGTTTTTTTTCTGTGGTAATTTCTGCACAGGAAGATACGATAGTATTAAAGGATTTGGTGGTTACCGACATTCGAATTCAAAAAAATAAAACCCAATATATTCAAAAATTAAATGACTCTGTCATTGCGAGTAATTCACCTCTTTTATCGGAAATTTTAAATTATAATACCCCTGTTTACTTCAAAGAAAATGGTTATGGAATGGTTTCATCACCTTCTTTTCGAGGTACAACGGCTTCTCAAACCACAGTTTTATGGAACGGTTTACGTATTAATTCTGGTTTTTTGGGTCAGACCGACTTCAATACGATTTCCAGTTTGGGTTATGATGAAATTTTGGTAAAACCCGGTGGTGGAAGTGTAGCACATGGTTCTGGAGCGATTGGTGGAAGTGTGCATTTAAATCATAAACTCAGATTCAACAAGGGATTAAAGAATAGAATATTGTTTTCTTGGGGTGACTATAATACCTTTAATTATTATTTAAATTCGGCGTATTCCAACGATAAATTCGCTGTGGATGTTGGATTCAACCGTAATAGCTCCGACAATGATTATGAAGTAAAAGAATTAAATTATATCAACGAAAATGGACAGTTTTATAATCAAACTTTCAATGTAAATGCAGGATACAAATTCAATGAATTTCATCGAATTTCTGCTTTTATTGAAAATTATAATGACGAAAGACATTTTTCATTGACCATGCCGGGTGCCAATAAAACCAAATATCAGAATCAAAATTTACGAAGTTTACTGCAGTATGATCAAAGTTGGAATCGATTAACATCGGTCGTAAAATTGGCTTTGATGAAAGAAAACTGGGATTTTTGGCAGCAATTGGAAGCTAATTCTTTTTCGGGTGGCGAAATTCAAAGTTGGCTTGCTGGTTATGATGGAAGTTTTGCATTGAATCCAAAGGCAAATATTGATTTTTTTGCGCAGTACAGGAAAGACAAAGCCACAGGTAGTGGTGGTGGAATAGAAGAAGTTGGGATGGATTATGCGCATTCGGGCATTCTATTTTCTCACCAGATTTTCCATAAATTTTACTACGAAGCTGGCATAAGAAAAGAATTTGGAACTGAATACGACAGCCCATTACTATTCTCTTTTTCGGCGGAATATATTCCGATAAAAGCTTACGAAATTCATTTTAATTATTCAAAAAATTTCAAAATGCCATCATTCAATGATTTATACTGGCAACCAGGGGGTAACCCCGATTTGAAAGCTGAAACTGCTATTCAATTTGAAATGGTAAATATCTTCAAATTTCAACGGAATCAACTGGGTTTCAATCTGTATCACAATCAAGTAAAAGATATGATAAGATGGCTGCCGAGTGGTATGATGTATTGGAGTCCAATGAATGTAGATGAGGTGAAAATTCGGGGATTAGAGGTTTTTTCTGAATTTAAAAAATCAGTTGGAAAGCATCATTTTTCATTGAATAATTCGTATGCTTATACCGAATCGGTGAATCCACAAACTGGTAAACAATTGAGTTATGTTCCATTTCATAAAATAAACGGAACCTTTTCTCATCAATTCCATAATTTCTCTTGGTTTTTTCAAGGATTATACACCGGCAAAATATTTACTACCGTAGATGAAAATCCAGATTATACTTTGTCTGATTATCAGGTGTTTAATTTAGGATTTAAATATCTTTTTGGTAAAAAAATAAAATTTGAGCCTGGGTTTTTTATTAAAAATGTTTTTAATAAGGCGTATGAGGCTTATCCATATCGTATCATGCCTGGAAGAAATATTTCAGCACAAATTCAAATTCAATTTTAATTATCTAAATATCTAATTATGAGTTTATTTTACAAAGTTTTATCATCCCGATTTTGGGCAATTTTATTAATTTCTGGGTTTTTATCAGCGCAATATGACCAGGGAATTATCATTTCCAACGAGGGGAACTTTGGCGCGCCTAATGCAGAAGTTTCGTTTTATAATCCACAAAATCAACAGGTTATAAACAATGTGTATTCTACAGCCAACAATGAGCCCTTGGGTGATGTTTTGCAACATATTGGTTTCTACGGAGATAAGGCTTATTTGGTTTTAAACAATTCAAACAAAGTGGTTGTTGTAAATAGATCCACTTTTGTGAAAGAGGCAGAAGTTTCACAAAATGTGGTTTTACCTCGATATATTACCTTCAATAATGATAAGTATTATGTTTCCAATTCGGTTACAAATTCTGTTTCTTCTTATTCGATTTCCAACAATACACCTTTGCAGAATATTACAGTAGCTGGTGCTCCAGAAAATGTAGAATCTATTGGGAATCATGTGTTTGCCCAGATTGGATGGTATGCAAGCGGTAATGTAATTTCGGTAATTAATTCTTCAAACGATACTTTATTACAAAATATTGAATTAAGCCCCGGCGGTTTGAACGGAATGGTGGCCAACGACACGCATTTGTATGTACTTACAACAGGTGCTACCTTCATGCATATTTTCAAAATCAATGGTACAAGTCTGGAAATTGAAGCCGAGTTTCATACAGAAAATATAGCCAGTGCATCAAAATTTACCATAGAAGATGATTTATTATTCTTCGTGGCCAATGGTAACCAGGTGTATAGTTTGCCTACAAGTTTGGAAGGGAACCCTGTATTGATTTTGAATGAATCCAATTCAACCTGGAGTACATTTTATGGATTCAACGTGTGGAATGGATTTGTTTATTCGGGTGATGCCAGTGGTTTTACCGCTCCATCTCAAGTCAAAGTTTATCAAATCGGAAGTTCATCACCCACCACTCAATTCTCTACTGGAATTGGTGTAAATGGTTTTTATTTGAATGATGGAAATATGTCGGTAGAGGATTCTTTTGCAAATAAAATTCAATTATCAATTTACCCCAATCCTGCCAAAGATTTCATCCAAATACAAGGTATAGATAGGGCAGAAGTCAGCATTTACAATGTGTATGGTCAAAGGTTAAAATCAATCAATTGGAAGGGTGAAAGGCTAAATATCAGCGATTTAACATCTGGATTGTATTTTGTTGTTTTCTCAACAGAAAATGGCATTATAACAAAAAAACTTCTAGTGAGATAGGATAAAACTTAGTTCCAAATTAAATAAAAACCACTGGAGATATTCAATTATTTCCAGTGGTTTTTTATTGATTTCAATCTCTTTTTAGAAAAAAATTGATTTGTCTTTAATCTCTGCTTAATTTTCGGTATTTAATGCGTTTTGGCATTAAATCTCCACCCAATCGTTTTTTCTTATTCTCTTCGTAATCACTAAAGCTGCCTTCAAAATAATAAACCTCTGAATTACCCTCAAATGCCAGTATATGCGTACAAACCCTGTCCAGAAACCATCTATCGTGACTGATGATTACAGCACATCCTGCAAAATTTTCCAGGCCTTCTTCCAGAGCGCGCAAAGTGTTCACATCCAGATCATTGGTAGGCTCGTCCAATAAAAGTACATTTCCTTCTTCTTTCAAGGTCATCGCTAAATGCAGCCGGTTTCGTTCACCACCAGAAAGTTGAGAAACTTTTTTATTTTGTTCATTTCCACTGAAATTAAAACGACTCAAATATGCTCGCGAATTAACTTGTCTGCCGCCCATCATTACCAATTCTTGTCCATGGCTGAAGTTTTCCCAAATCGTTTTTTCTGGATCAATTTTGGCGTGAGACTGATCTACGTAGGCTAATTTTGCCGTTTCACCCACTTCAAAAGTTCCGCTGTCGGGTTCTACTTCGTCCATAATCATTTTGAAAATAGTAGATTTTCCTGCTCCATTGGGTCCAATAATTCCTACTATTCCGGCTTGTGGCAACCTGAAATTCAAATTGTCGTATAATAATTTATCACCAAATGCCTTCGCAACATTTTTAGCTTCAATCACATTGGTGCCTAATCTTGGACCATTGGGAATATAAATTTCCAATTTATCATCCAATTGTTTTTGATCTTGATTCATCATTCGATCATAACTTGCCAATCGTGCTTTTTGCTTTGTTTGTCGGCCTTTGGGTGATGTACGAACCCATTCCAACTCGCGTTCCAAGGCTTTTTGTCGTTTTCCTGCAGATTTTTGCTCCTGCGCCAGTCGTTTTGATTTCTGGTCTAGCCAAGAAGAATAATTTCCCTTCCAGGGAATTCCTTCGCCGCGATCTAATTCTAAAATCCAACCTGCAACATTGTCTAGAAAATAGCGATCGTGTGTCACTGCAATCACGGTTCCTTTGTATTCGGCAAGATGATGTTCTAGCCAGTGCACACTTTCTGCGTCCAGATGGTTGGTGGGCTCATCCAATAGCAAGATATCGGGCTCTTGTAGTAACAATCGACAAAGTGCAACGCGGCGTCTTTCGCCTCCCGATAGCACGTTTATAGGCTTATCTGGGTCGGGTGTGCGCAATGCGTCCATGGCAATTTCAAGACGTGTATCCAGCTCCCAAGCGTTTGTAGCGTCGATCTGGTCTTGTAATTTAGCCTGTCGAGCCATTAATTCATCCATTTTTTCTGGATTTTCATACACTTCTGGCAAGCCAAACATATCGTTTATTTTGTTGTATTCTTCCAATATATCTACAACTTCTTGCACGCCTTCTTTTACTACTTCTATCACGGTTTTGGAATCATCCAAATCGGGTTCTTGTTCCAAAAATCCCACTGTGAATCCAGGTTGAAACTGAACATCACCTTGATAATTTTTTTCCTTTCCTGCAATTATTCGCAAAAGTGTAGATTTTCCACTGCCGTTCAACCCAAGAATACCAATTTTGGCACCGTAGAAAAAACTTAAATGTATATTTTTTAATACAGGAGTTTGTGCATTTGGATAGGTTTTGGAAACCCTAGACATAGAAAAAATAATCTTTTTATCGTCTGACATAATTTGTGAAATTTAAAAGTGAAAGATACAGCATTTTGACTTGATTTTGTATTCTTCTTTTATAATTAGAATTCAACGGAAAATATTGAGGTAGTGGATAATTGGTTTAAAATTTCTTCAAAATTGGATTCTTGCGGATTTGGCATTTTGGCATTGTAAATTTTCCCTTCCTTGTCAATCAATATAAATCTGGGAATTTGATTAATTCCCATTTGTGGTAAAACAGATTGGTTTTTCAGCCAAAATTGAGACACATTCGAAGATTTATTTTTAATGTCCAATTCCCATTTTTGCTTGTCTTCATCTACACTAACTGCAAGAAAAACGATGTCGTCAAGGGATTTATATAGCCTGGCTTGATGTTCAAAAACAGGTGAGGATATTTTGCAAGGCGCACACCAAGTAGCCCAGAAATCAATAACGACAAATTTCCCCAAAAATTTATCCAATCCCGATGAAGCACCGCTTTCATCTTCCAAAATAAGTTGAGGCATCGCCTTGCCTTTTTGTTGATTATTGATTACGATTAATTCATTTTGAATAAAATCAACATATTTTTTATCCTGAAAATGCGTTTGATACGTAGAAAAAATCTGATTACGTTCTGCTTCGTTATGGGTTTTATTAAAGAAATTCAATAATTGATTTTTTAATAAATTATCCTTTTGATTTCCTGCAGGTAATTTCACCAATTCGTTGAAAATTATGCTGTCTGGATTATGACTTCCCTGCTGGGGCAGTAAAGATTTGAGTTTCCATTGGTTATAGGAATCAGAGATAAGTAAAATGTGCTCGGGTTGCATCAACAAAGTTTCTAATTCTTCTTTAAATGCTTGGGGCGGAGCAAATTTAGTATCCGATGTAGATGTCATTCGTTGATAATCGGCAATGGCATCCAGCATTTTTACGGCAGCTTCTTGAATTTTGGCACTTCTAAAGTCTTCTGAAAAATAAATATTTTCATGCGTTCGATAATTTTTAATAAACTTTTTATTGGATTCCCATTCTTTTTTGGCCTCTTGATAGAATTTTTCGGGCTCATTTGTGAATTTTTTTCCATTGACGATATACCAATAAAAATAGGAGTTTTCTTGTTGAGCCATATTTTGAAATTCCTTTTCGGCTTTGCGGCTTCCTTTCATGTCAACAGAAAAATTGATGGGATCGTTGTTGACATTCAATTGAATATGATCTCCCTTTGATAATATAAAAGCATAGTTTTTTTTATTAAAATCTAAAAAATAGGGCTCAAAGGAAATATCATCTTGGGTTTCCCAATAAAATTTACCATTTTCAATTGGAATTTCTGCCACTTTTTCGTTGAGTGAGTAGGTGTATAAAATGGCTTTTTCAATAGGCGTATTGGATTTGATTTTTCCTTCAATAATCGTTTTATTTTCAAGTTTATGGGGATAATTGGGTTTCGTAATGAAATAATACATTCCACCGAAGAATAAAAGTCCTATACATGAGAAAATGATGGCTTTTGGCGTTTTGATAAAAGCATTTTTGAAGCCTCGACGACTGTAAAATAAATATCCTATTACAAAAAATAATGCCGCCCACATCACACTCAAATATTCGGTATAATTGAAATAAGAATTCAATTGACTGGAATTGCTTATCGACAGAGAAGTGGATAAATTATTATAAACAAAATAATCATATGTTTCTTTTCTTAACAGACCGGCAAAATTGACGATTAATCCAAAGACTCCGATTAAAAATGGCCAAATAAATCCACGAATGAGTATTGATAGCATCATTTGTAAGGAAATTATTCCTAAACAGGCAACAAATAAGCGAATAAATGTATGAAAAAGCCAAGCTACGGGAATTTGTGTGCTAAGATTTTCTTGTTCAAATATTACTTTACTCAAAAGTGAAATTATGATAGAAAAAATCAGATAACTCAGGATGGCAATAATACTTAAAAAAACAAGTGTTATAAATTTTCCTGTGTAGATACTAAGGCGACTCACGGGTTGACTTTCCATAAAAATCCAACCGTTATTTTTATGATCGGTTTGTGCAATTCTGGTAGCGGCGATGATGATGAAAAGCAGTAGAAAAAATCCTCCAAACGCAGATAAATTTCTTTCTATACTATTCATTACAGCAGATTTTTCTATTCCGCTATATTGTTGCATCGTTTCAATAAAAACGGAACTAACAAGAACTAAGGCCGGTACAAATAATCCAATAATAATCGCTAAATACACCAAGCCCAAATTTTTTATTTTGAGCCATTCAGCGGCAATGGTTTTAATAATATATTTTAATTCCATGATTTTTTTATTTTGTAATTTCCATGAACCAGTCTTCTAATGCGCCGGCAGCAGAAATTTGATAGATTTCGGCGCCGTTTTCGACCAGTTTTTTGTTGATTTGTGCAATAACGCGTGGAGAACTCGTTTGTACAGACAATTCATTTTCATTGAGTAATTCTGCATGGGGAATAAGTTCAATGTATTTTTCTGCATTTTCTAAACCAAATTTGGTTCGTTGGAATCGATAAAGTTCGTTCAAATGTTCTGTACTTCCTTCAAATTTCATTTCACCATGAGAAATAATTCCCAAATGGGTAACCATTTTTTCGATTTCTTGAAGCAAATGACTCGAAATGAATATCGTAACTCCGTTTTCTCGATTGATTTTTTTGAGTAATTCACGAATTTCTGCCATTCCGCCAGGATCTAAACCGTTTACCGGCTCATCCAGAATCAATAGTTCTGGATCGCTTATCAGCGCCAAGGCTATAGCCAATCGCTGTTTCATGCCCAATGAATATTTTTTCATTTTGATATTTTTGGCATGAGTCAGATTTACTTTTTCCAGTACTTCATCAATTTTTGATACATTCAAATCACGAATGATACAGATGATTTTTAAATTATCAAAACCCGATAAATGGTCATAAAATGCAGGATAATCTATTAAAGATCCAATTTTTTGAAGAGCTTGAGGATAAACTTCTGAAATCGGTTTGCCAAAAACCTTTACAGCGTTTTGGTCATCATTGAGCAAACCCATAAGCAAACGCATTGTCGTAGATTTTCCTGCGCCGTTTGCACCCAAAAATCCATAAATCGAACCTTTTGGAACTTTAATATTTACGTTTTTTAAAATGGGTTTATTCTTGTCAAACTCAAAATTTAATTCATCTATTTCAATGATATTTTCCATAAAAATTGTCGTTTGCTAATCTGTCGGTTTCACTACGAAATAGTTACATTTAACTTTGAGGATTAAATTTATCATTGAAAAAATATTACCAAAAAAATAAATTTATTTGCAAAATATTTATTTATTATTATTTTTGTAGAAAATTTTTAAATTTAAAACAAATGAAAAATCTCTACTTTTTAATTGCCACTATTTTGTTGATTGGCTTTACAGCTTGCAATAATGACGATGATAATTCCTCGACGCAAACCTTAATTGGGAAATGGAAATTTGAACAACAAGGATATTTAATAAATGGACAAGAAATTTTGGAACCTTATGAAAATGATTGCCCTACCAAATTTGATCATGTTGAATTTTTGAACAATGGGATAACAAAAGATTTTTATTATGGTGTGGATTGCCGTGAGTATGTAGATAATGGCACTTGGTCGCAATCTGGAAATATGCTTAGCCTTCTTTTTGAAGATTTTCAAACGCAAGTTGAAATTTTATCTCTTACCAATTCCAGCCTGAAAGTGAAAACTATTGATGAAGATAATATGGTAAATATTTCGATACTCAGTCGTATGTAAAACAATTTACGATAAAATGAAACATCCCGAAATCACGATTTCGGGATGTTTTTTTATAACTATGAATAAATAAATCAATCATAAATAAATTCAGCTAAGATTACATCTTCTTCCAAATCGAATTCATGATTGGGTTGATCGTTGAAATATACATCATAAATCACCTCTTTGGCGAAAGTTTCGTCTTGCGGATTGATTTCTACTTTATTTAATTGCCAAATACCCAGACCCGTCATAAGCACAATGAGCAAACTTGCAGCCGCTTGAAAAATGGGTTTGGAATAAAAAGGGATAATTTTGGTGGATTGGGTTGAGATACCAGTTTTTGCCAGTATTTCTGATTCCATTTGATCGAAATAATCCTGAGGGATTTTGAATTTATTTGATAAATCTTTTTTCATGATGTTGATATTTAGACAGCTAAATTTATAAATGGTTTAATCCTTTTCCAAATTTTCATCTTTCAGAAAGTTTTCTAGCTTTTTTACGGCATGATGATAGTTGGATTTTAAACCTCCGACACTAATATCGAGAATTTCTGCAATTTCATCGTATTTTAATTCTTCAAAATACTTCATCCTGAATATAAGTTGTTGCTTTTCTGGTAGTTGAGAAACGGCTTGCTCTAGCCGAATTGCCGCCTCATCACCGTCAAAATAAATATCTGCTTCGAGATTTTTGGATAATTCATACGAAACATCTTCAAAACTTACATTATTCTTACGAGATTTTTGTTGAATAAAGTTCAGGGCTTCATTGGTGGCAATGCGGTAAATCCATGTAAAAAGTTTGGATTCGCCCTTGAAGCTACTTAAATTACGATAGACTTTTAAAAAAACATTTTGCGTGATGTCATTGGCATCATCGTGATTGTACACCATTTGTCTGATATGAAAATAAACGGGTTGCTGAAATTCTTTCAATAATAACCTGAAACCGGCATTTTCATCGGTTTTTATAAGTTTCAGAATATCTTTGTCACTCGTTTTGGCCATTGAGATGGGTGTGATCTTATTTTATTTATAAAAACATCAAAAAAAATGCCCCAATAGGAGCAAAATTATTTAATCCCTTCTTTGATGCATATTTTGATCGGTTTTCAAATCCGTATTATATATTTTTATTAAATCTCCCTCTTTTACGCCTGCCAGAATCTCTACATTAATGCCATCACTTGTACCCAGCCTCACGTTTCTTTTTTCCCAATTATCGCCATTTTTGACTTCTACAAAGGGATTATTTTTATCATCGTATTGAATTTCAGACTCTTTCAAAGCCCAAATATTGGATTTGTTTTCAGTGACAATTTCGGCGTTGGCACTATAACCTGCGCGTACAAATGTGTCTTCTTTCAAATCTACCGTGGCTTTAATTTCGAATTGTACCACACCGTTTTCTTCTACGCCAGAGGGTGAAATAAAATATAACTTTCCGGTAAAAACTTGTCCAGGAAGCGCTCCAATGGTAATTTCAATCGGCATGCCTTCTTTCAATTTTCCTACATCGGCCTCATCTACCTTTCCTTCAAAAATCATGTCGTCGATATTGGCCACTGTGGCGATAGTTGTACCTGTACTGAAGTTGTTGATTTCTTGAACATTATCACCAATTTCAACCGGAATATCCAGTACCATACCTTTGATTGTAGAGCGAATTTGCGTTGTGGCATATCTCTCTAGCCCAGGTGCAATGCCCGATTGAGCAACTTTGTAATCGTTTTGGGCATTTCTTAAATTCTGTTTGGCAATATTGAAAGAAGCAAGTGCGCTTTCATATTCTGCACGCGAAATAACGCCTTGGTCAAAAAGAGATTTTTGGCGATTGTAATGTCTGGTTTCATTTTGTACAGAAATTTCTGCAGAATTTATCATCTGCCTTGCTGCATTGAGGCTGTTTACATTGGGCACCACGCGTATTGTAGCCAATAATTGACCCGACTCTACAAGTGCACCTTCTTCTACGGCAAGTTTGCTAATTACCCCAGAAATGTTGGGCTTGATTTCAATAGATTCACGAGGTTTTACATCGCCGGTAGCTACAGAAGTTTTTTTGATATCCGTTTTGAATAATTGTGTCGTTTCAAACTTTACAATATCCTGCGAACTTTTGTTTTGGTTGTACATAAACGCCCATATACCCAGCAAAGCGAGAACGAGAATACCGGTGATAAGTAATATTTTTTTTACATTCATGTTTCAGTTTCAGAATTTTGCCTACAATAATTATGTGTAATTAGTATTTGATTTTTTGTAATTGTTACATTATTCTTCTCTCAATGCGTCGATGGGTTTGATGCTGATGGCACGCATAGCAGGAATTAATCCCGCCAAAACTGCCATTACCAATACCAATAAAAAAGCTCCCGACAAGACATAAATATCTACAGAACTGTTTACCACAGGGACATTGGAGTCGGGTTGATTTTCTATATAATTATTTATAGATGCCAGAATCAGCGTTCCTACAATGATTCCGATTAATCCAGAAAAAAACGTGATAACAGCACTTTCCAATAAAATTTGACCGATTATTTGACTGGGTTTTGCGCCTAAAGCACGCCTTATCCCGAACTCTTTGGTACGCTCCTTTACGCTAATCAACAATATAGAACTCACCGCAATTACACCCGCCAGTAAAGTAAGAAATCCTACAGCCACCGTGAGAAATTCTAGGCCTTTCATGAAATTAAACAATTTGGCAAACATGGCTCCCAAATTAAACGAACCCAATGCCTGTGTGTCATCTGGATGTACTTTGTGACGGGTTTTTAAAAATTGAATAATTTGTTCTTCTGCCTGTTTTATGTCGTATTCATCTTTTATATTAATAGCCATAAAACCCACATTATTACCTTGATTGAATAATTTTTGAAATGTTGTAAATGGCATAAAAACCGACTGATTTCCCTCAAAACCATTGGGCTGTCCTTCATAAATCCCAACTACAGTAAATGCTATATTATTGATTCTCAATAAAGAACCTATTACCTGGTCTCCTTTTTTGTAAATATCTTCTATGACACCATCACCAATTACCACGACTTTGGATTCATTTTTGAAATCATCATCATTAATGAATCTTCCGTGAATCACTTTTTTTACAAACATTTTGTTCTGCTCGGGATAATCACCATAAATGGAATAATTTGAATAAGCCGTTCCATGAACAATTGTTGCAGATTGCCGATTGCGCGGAACCACCATATTCACATGTTCGAATCTATTTTTTACCGCATCAACATCTTCGGTTTTGAGTGAAAAAGTTCTACCACGGCCAAATCCTTCATAAGGCATACTGGTTTGCTGGGTCCAAACAAAAAGAGAATTTGTAGAATTCCCCTTCAAATCTCTATCAAACCCATTGCGCAATCCGTTGACCAAACCCAAGAGAAATACAAAAAGTAACATACCCCAAACTACACCAATAATAGTGAGAGCCGTACGCACTTTGTTCTTGTCTAGCGCATAAAAAATTTCTGACCAAGTATCTCTTTTGAGAATTAACATCTAAAATAATTGGTATGAAATTCATAGAAATAGTTACAAATGATTTGATAATTTTTGACTTTTCAGTTCTTTATGAAATTCACATCATTTGAATTGAAAATAAGGATTGGAATTAAAACCAATTCTTTGAATTTTTATTTTGAATCAGGAAATAGATTTATTTATCCTGAAATATTTATTTAAAAAATAAGATAAGGAAAATCCGACGATGATTAACCAAAATCTATTGAATAAAATAATAAATTCTGTAAGAAGTTTTTCTTCTAAAAAATAAGAAGAAATTTCGACTAAAACAGGAATGAGGAGATAGGCTAAACTCATAAAAATCAAACCCTTGTAAAAGTTTGTTTTGCTATAAATTTTGTGATAAAGAAAATAAAGTGAAAGCATAGCAATAAATCCACATACCATAATCAGAATCTCCATTTTGATGGCAGAAATAGGTAGAATTTGGGCCAAAACATCTAGCAAGGGCGACACTAAATAGGAGCAGGCAACGCCTATGAAGTAAGCTGAATAAGAAAATAAAATACTCAAAAGTAATCCAGGAATAGGTTTGGGTTTGAGCATGGAATGATGAAATGCAAAAAATGCAAAGGCAAATATCAATGGTCTTAAATAGAAATCATCCAGAATTTTGATTGGAATAAGAATTATGGCAATTATGATGAGTAAAATTGTAAAAATTGGGCGTGTCCATTTATTTAATACCATATTTTGATTTTTTAAGCTGAAAGATTCAGACTTCAAATGTAATTAAATCTTGAATTCAAAACTCAAAAATGACAGATGTCTCATAATTCAAATTATTTTTATTATTTTCAAAAATTAAATTCTATTAATTTTACTGAAAATTATTGAAATGAAATTCTCTATTCAACCCATACTAGAAAATGATATCGTGAAGTTAATTCCACTACAGTCAGGTGATTTTGAAAAATTATATGCTGTAGCTTCAGATCCAGAAGTTTGGGCCAATCATCCCAATAAAAATAGATTTGAAAGAGAGGTTTTTGAAAAATTCTTCGAAGGCGCCGTAGCGAGTAAAGGTGCCTATTTGATTTGGGATAAAATACAGTCAAAAATCATAGGAAGTACACGATTTTATAACTTCCAACCTAGTGAAAATTCCATTCAAATTGGATACACTTTTTATGCCGTAGAATATTGGGGAAAAGGTTATAATCACGCAGTGAAAACGCTCATGCTCGATTATATATTACAATTTACAGACAAAGTTATTTTACATGTAGGAGCAGAGAATTATCGCTCCCAAGCGGCTATAAAAAAATTGAATGCGCGTTGTGTGAGAGAGCTAGAAATGGCCTATTTTGGTGAGCCGATACGACGGAATTTTGAATTTGAAATAACAAAAAGCGATTGGTTAAAATTCAAAAATTCATAAGTTTTTAAAGAAAAACGCTCCGGAAAAGTATAGGAGCGTTTTTTGATTCATTTTTAAAATAACCATTAGAATTCCATTTCGTGTTCTGGGTCGATATGCTCGTAATCTGCAATTATTGCTTCTTCTATATTCAATTTTTCACCTGGAAACAATTTTTCTTCTACCCGAACAACAATATAGTACACAACCGGCACAATAATCAAAGTTAAAAACAGTGAAGATAATAATCCGCCAATTACAACAATAGCCAAACCATTGTTCATTTCTGCTGCGGCACCAGAAGCCAAAGCAATAGGTAACATACCAAAAACCATAGCGATGGTCGTCATCAAAATAGGCCTCAATCTGGCCTGATTTGCTTGTATCAATGCGCGTTTTATTGGCTCACCGCGATCCATTCTATGGTTGGCAAAATCAACAAGTAGAATGGCGTTTTTGGCTACCAATCCGATGAGCATAATGATTCCGAGAATGGTAAAAATGTTCAAACTTTGATTGGTGAGAGCCAAGGCCCATAATGCACCAATGAAGGAAAGTGGAATAGAGAACAAAACGATGAAGGGTTTTACAAAATCATTGTACAATACCACCATAATCATATATACCAACAAAATTGCGGCTATCAAAGAAACGCCCAAGGTACCGAATCCTTCGCTTTGGTTTTCCATATTTCCTCCCCAAATCCAGTTTACGCCAGGTGCTTTTTCTAGTTGATTTACTTTTTCTTCCCACTCGCCGGCAATAGATCCAGTGGTTTTACCTACAACTTGAGATTGAACGGTAACAGATGGTGAGCGGTCATATCGCTCGAGTAATGCTGGACCCGAGGAAAAATTAATTTCTGCAAATTGGGATAATTGCACTCTCACCCCATTGGGATTGGTAAAAGTGATGTTTCTTACATCTTCTATACTTTTTCTATTACCTTCGTCTAGGATAATATTGATATCATATTCATTGTTTCCAGTTCTGAATTTATTGTCGGTATTTCCACTAAAGGCCGTACGTAACGTTTGACCTACGCTGGCAACGTTCAATCCTAATGCAGACATTTTATCACGGTCAACACTAACAGAGATTTCTGGATTTCCTTCTTCAACACTCAATTTTACTTCGGTGGCACCATCAATTTTTCTCAATTCATCTTCGGCCGCTTTTGCAAATTCCATGGCGTCCTCCAGTGTTGTTGCGGTAACCGTCATTTGTAGAGGAGCCATTTCTGCACCCATAAATCCTACTGGAACTGTTGTAACTTTTGCGCCTACCAATACGTTTTCGAGCTCACGTTTCAATTTGGCTGCATATATCTTGGTGTCGTCATCGCGTTCACTTTTATCGACCAATTCGATTTGAATTTCAGACTTATATTTGGTTGATTGTATGGCACCCATATCACCACTGGTTTGACCCACAGAGGTAATCATTTTGATGATTTCGGGTTTCTGTTCTAGATATTTTTCTGCTTTTTGCGTTATAAAATTCGTTTCTTCCAAAGAAACATCCTTCGGTAATTCTATTTGAACCATAAATTCACCTTTTTCTGTTTGTGGAAAGAAATCACTTCCAATATAGCCCATCGCCATCAACGCAATGGCACTGGCAAAAAGGATGGAGGTAATACCAAAAGTTTTGATTTTGTTGTTTAAACTCCATTTTAAAATAAATTCAACATTTCTGGTAAACCACTTGAGACCCTGTTCAAATTTTTCTATAATTTTTCCAAAAAAAGTTTTATTGCTGATTAATTCCAGTTTTCCGAATCTTGAAAACAACCATGGTACAACGGTAAATGATATTAATAAAGAAAGTAATGTGGCAATAACTACCGTTACACAAAACTGCTTAATAATATCTGAAACCAAACCGGTACTGAGAGCAATGGGTAAAAACACAACCACAATTACCAAGGTAATGGCGGTAACGGTAAAGCCAATTTCTTTTGCCCCATCATAGGCTGCACGCACCTTATTTTTACCCATTTCCATATGACGGTGAATATTCTCGATCACTACAATCGCGTCATCTACCAAGATACCTACAACCAGAGACATACCCAATAAGCTCATCAAATTGAGACTGTATCCTAGTAAATTCAATCCGATAAAAGTAGCAATAAGCGATGTTGGAATTGCGACCATTACAATCAAGGCATTTCTGAAACTGTGCAAGAAAAATAACA
Source organism: Flavobacteriaceae bacterium (assembly GCA_030538275.1). GTDB lineage: Bacteria > Bacteroidota > Bacteroidia > Flavobacteriales > Weeksellaceae > Profundicola. The sequence continues at coordinate 85,705 of JAUNUH010000001.1, forward strand.
TCACGAATGCCACCAGTGCAACCGCAATCAATAAATCTTTGATCACCGCATTTGCTGCTTCTAATGTAAATACAGAAGTATCTTGTGCCAAATCAAATTTAACCTCTTGATTGGCATATTGTAGCTCCATATTCTGCATTCTTGATTGAACCAAATCGCTCACATCCACAGCATTGGCATCGGTTTGTTTGATTATTTGCAGCATGATAGTGTTCTGCTGGTCGATACGAGCAATTTTATCAGTTTCTTTTTGTGTATCTTGAACTTCTGCAATATCAGACAGTCGAATGTTTTGCCAATCTTTTGACGAAATGACCAAATTGCGCAATTCATCAACAGATGAAATTTTACCTGCCAATCGAATGAGCGTATTATTTTCTCGAGTTTTGAGATTACCCGTTGGGAAATCTAGATTCGACATGGCAATAGCTTGTTGTACTTGAGGAATGGTTAATCCATATCCTTCGAGTTTTTCTTGATTCAAATTCACCCTGATTTCTCGTTCCTGTCCACCGATAATATTCACCTGGGCAACACCGGGTATTCTCGATAATTCTGGCTGAAGTCTTTGATCTATTAAATCATATAATTCATTTTCGGTTAAATTAGCCGAAACGCCAATACTCATAATCGGCATATCCGAAAGCGAGAACTGCGTAAGAGCAGGTTCATCCACATCATCTGGCAAATCTGATCGAATTGCATTGATTTTTCTTTGGGCTTCATTCAGCGCAAAATCAACATCTGCCGTACTGGTAAATTCAATAATTACAACAGATAAACTCTCATAGGATTTAGACTGAATTTTTTTAATACTCTCCAGAGAAGATACAGCATCCTCTATTTTACGAGTAACGGTGTTTTCAACCTCTGCAGGAGAAGCACCAGGATAGACTGTGGCTACAGTGACAACTTTTACTTCAAATTTTGGGATTAATTCATAACTCAATTGCGTATAACTGAAAATACCACCGATGAGTAATGCGGCAAGCATTACAATCACCAAACTGGGTTTTTTTATCGATAATTCTGCTATTTTCATATCGATTATTTAATTACTCTAACTTTGGTTTGATCAATCAAATTAATTTGACCACTCGTTACAACTTCATCACCAGCCTGTAGCCCACTTATTATTTCTACACGATCGCCATAGTTTACTCCACTTTGTACCTGTGTAATAAGAGCCGTGTTATTGCGCACTACAAATACTCGATTGTCGCTTACACTTCCTACAAAAGCCTCTCGCGGAACGGTAAGTACATTGCCACCTGCGCTTTGATCAAAAATGGCTGTGCCATACATTCCAGCTTTGAGCTTGGCACCCGGATTCGAAATATTGATTTCTACTGGAAATTTCAAGGCTCCAGAAGAAGATGGCGCTATGAAAGTGATTTTACCACTCAAAGTATCTGTGGCCACATCGGGTAAAATTTGAACGGTTTGCCCAAGTCCTAGTTTACTAATTAAAGATTGATCTACATCTACTTTTAATTTGAGTGAAGAAATATCTACAACCTCTACAATAGGAGTTCCAGGACCCACAACAGTACCTACTTCTACAAACTTTTGATTTACAATTCCACTTACTTTAGAAATAATATTTGTATCACCAGAAACTAATTGTGCCGATTGAAGTTGAGATTTGGCATTTTTTACTTGTAACCTTGCTTGATCTAGTTGTAATGCAGTAATACCACCAGTTTGAAACGCCTGTTCGTAACGATTTAGCGTCATTTGCGCATTGTCTAGATTGGCTTTGGCGGCAGAAACATTTACATTTACTTTTTCACCACCAAGTCTTCCAATGCTTTGCCCTGCACGTACATAGCTTCCTTCGCGCACATTCAATGCAATGAGTTGTCCGCCCATTTCTGCAGAAATCTGTGCTTGTTTATTTGGTAAAAATGTACCATTTACTTGGAAAGCACCACTTATGTTTTCTGATTGAACAAGAGCTGTGCGTACCGCAACATCGGTATTTTTTTCTGCTACAATAGCCACTTTTTCTTCATTACTTTTTTTATTCATTTGTAAAATGAGGAATAATGCAATACAAATCCCCAGAATAGCAAGTACACTTACGATGGTTTTTATAATTTTATTTTTCATGATTTTTATAGGATTAAAGTTTTGAGTTTACCTTGTGATTTTAATAGTTCTATTTCTGCAAGTTTATACTCGAGTTTGGCACGTGTTAAGTTGTTTTTAGCTTCGGTTAAATCCCTTTCTGCATCAAGAATGTCGTTGAGAGTTGCCAGACCATGCTGGTAATTGCTGCGTGTGTTGGAAAGTACTTCTTCTGCCAGACCTACGTTTTCTTCTTGAGACGAAATCAAGGTAAGATTATTCTCCATTTGCGTAATGGCATTATGATGCGCTAGATCAAGACCCAATTCCAACTCTTTCAAATCTTGTTCTGCCTGTAGAATTTGAATGGTATTTAATTCTTCTCTTGCTTTGGTGGCAAATCCATTAAAAATAGGAACTTGAATATGCAATCCTAATGTTGATAAATCAGACCAGTAAACGCCATTTTTTTCTCCATGCCACCAGGGCATTTTGTTTCCTTGACCTAGAAAACCATAATTGGCAGTAAGCGAAGCAGTAGGGTAGTAGGCTGCAATTGTAGCCTTTCGTTGCCATTCCAATAATTCGAGTTGTTTTTTGAGTAATTTTACTTCTGTTCTATCAGAAAAATCCGAGTTTTCTTCTGGCAGCATTTCAGGTTCAAAAGTAGCCTCCGGTAATCTAATTTCTTGATTCATAGGCATTCCAATCATAAATTTTAAGGCGTATTCACTCAAATCCACTGCATTTTCCAATTGTTTCACCCCAGATATAATATTGTTTCTGGCCACTACAACTCGGTCATAGTCTATTTTACGCGCAAGGCCCGCATCATATAAACCTTTGATGATGGCTATCGTTTGCTCTGTAATGACTAAATTGCTTTGCGCATTACCCAGCATTTGCTCTGATAAATACACCTGAAAATAGGATTGAGCCACCTTTTCTATGATTTGCTCCTCTGTAAGTTCAGAATTAATTTGATAAAATTCCTTGGTCGATTTAGAGGCCTTCAATCCTGTAAATACAGATTGATTAAATAACACTTGAGTGAGCTGTAACATATTGCTACTGGTCCATTTTTGGCCAAATGCTACTTTTACATTTTCGCCTGGTAATCCAAAAATTTCACCTGGCAAAACAGTTTCCTGTAGCAACGGACTGTAGGTTGTATTGCTGTTGAAACCAATGACTGGCAACGCATTGGCTCGTGCTTCTTTGATTTGCGCATCACCTTTTCTAATGTCTAATCTGGCTTTTTCTGCCTCGGCTTTATGCTCCAACGCATAGGAAATCGCTTCGGGTAAACTCAAAACTCTTTCTTCTTGTGCATATATCCATGGGCTGCATAGAAGCAGCAGTAATAGTAATTTTTTCATTTAATTCTTTTTGGATTTTTGAAGAATTCTATTCATTTCTAACTTTCCTTTTTCTGTAGTAATGGCTTGCATATAAAACCACATGACATTTTCTTGAAAATCACGACGCAAAATCGAAGAAGTGTCAATTACCGCAGAAAAATCGTAAGACATGATTAATTGAAAATAGAGTTGGGCAAACATTTCTGAATTAAAATCATTATGATAAAACCCTTGCTCTCTTCCTCGTTTAATATTATTGACCAAAACTTCAGTGAATTTTGAAGAAAACGTTTGTATATGTCGTGAAAAAATCGTCGGATAATATTTAATCAATTGCCGAATCAATATTGAATTATTCGCCTGTACGGCCTTTTCTATCTGTGAATCACGGCAAAACATCCTCTCTACAGCATTCACTATTGTGCTTTCCAAAATGGTTAATTTTTCTATAACTTCATTTAATTTATATGAAAGAACATCCTCTAATAGATTTTCCTTGGTCTTATAATGCTGATATAAGGTTTTTTTTGAAATGCCAAACTCCTGTGCAATATCATCCATAGTAAGCGTTTTTGCACCGTTTAGAATAAATAGCTCGGATACTTTTTCCAAAAAATTTTCGTCCATATCAATTTTTTCGGCGGCAAAGATAAATCATTAAAAACTGAAAAACCAAATGAGTTTCCAAGTTTATTTTTAATTTAATCAAAATTTAACAATTTAAAAATGTAGAACAGAACGCAATTATATCCAGCTCTGGAAGTTTTATTAAAAATTTCAAGCCTTGAATTTTATTCAAACTCAAAAAAAATAATTAGCAAAAAATAAAAGAAGAATGAAAAAAAAGATTGGTAAATAGCAGATTCACACTTATTTACCCTCATTTAATGCCTCAATAGGTTTGATTTTTGATGCCCTGCGCGCCGGAATAAAACCAGCCATTATTCCCGCAAAAAATAATACCAAAGCTGCCATCACAATACGAATCGGCTCTACACGCGGATCGTAAATTAAATAATCAACTAAACTATCCTGTATAGCATTGGTGAGCAAAACGGCAACTACAATCCCAATCGCTCCAAACAAAAAGGTAATCAAAATAGCTTCCTGCATGATGAGTCCGATAATATTCGAAGGTTTGGCACCCAATGCCTTTCTAATGCCAATCTCTTTGGTGCGTTCTTTTACACTAAAAACCATCATATTACCAATACTCACGATGCCAGCCACCAAACTTCCAATGCCAATAATCAAAACAATAAGCGTGAAAACCAAAAAGAATAAATTGGTGGTTTCCAAGCCTTCTGAGGGGTCATAAACGCGAATTCCGCCCGTATCATCAGGATGAATATCGTGTTTGGCTTTCAATAATTTGCGTATTTCATCGGCCATTTCACTGATGGCACTCAAAGGAAGAGATTCTTCCGGAACCACCACCATTCCACTCAATACATCAGTCCCAAAAACCACTTCGGCTGTTTTCAACGGAAGCAATATTAATCGTTCATTATCACCCTCATCCTTTTTGTCACTATACACACCCACCACCCTGAACATGGTTTTACCCAATTGAATCGGCTGCCCAAGCGCAGAACCCGTTTTGAATAAATCCTTTTCAACCATACGGCCTATGACAATGTTTTTTTCAATATCTTCACCGTCAAATTCATCCAAAAATCTACCCTTCAAGATTTCAAACTCACGATAATCTTTTTCTTCCGGAATACTGCCAATAAGCGTATAACTACCATATTCAGAAAAATTACGCGCAGAAATCATTCTTTCCAGACGTGGCAATACCATGGCAGCACGATCCGCAGTCTCCTTTTTGAGCAGCTCATAATCATCAATCTTCAATTCAACCAATCGATCGCTCATTCTACCCTTGAATGCCAAATTGGCCTTGCCACCAGAAATATGAACAGCCTTGACATTGGGAGGAAAAAATTCACGCTCAAATCCGTTTTGTAATCCTTTGCTCAAGCCAAACAGCGTGATAAAAACAAATAAGGCCAAAGCTATGGTAACGCCCGATAAAAAAGTACGCAATTTATTGGCTCTAATAGATGCCCAAATCTCGCCCCAACGGTCAAAATCAAACATTTATGCTCTTACTTGATTTATTTTTGTATCCTCTATGATCATACCATCCCGCAAACGAACAATCCGCTTGCACATATGCGCAATTTCGTCCTCATGCGTTACCATCAATATCGTTTTTCCCTCATCATTGATCTCCTGTATCATCTTCATAATTTCACGAGAAGTTACACTATCCAGCGCACCAGTAGGCTCATCGGCCAGCAACAATTTGGGCTGCGCCGCCAATGCACGCGCTATGGCTACACGTTGCTTTTGACCACCAGATAGCTCGTTGGGCAAATGCCTGGACCATGGACCCAGACCAACGCGCTCCAAATAGGACATCGCAATTTCATTTCGCTTTTTTCGATTAATTTTTTGATAATACAAGGGCAAAGCAACATTTTCAACCACATTTTTGAAATTAATCAAATTATAAGATTGAAAAATAAAACCCAAAAATTTATTACGATAAATCGCCGCCTTACGCTCCGTCAAATTCTCTATTCGTACCCCATCCAAATCATAAACACCGGCATCATGTGTATCCAACATTCCGATAATATTCAATAAGGTAGATTTACCCGAACCCGATGCACCCATAATGGCAACAAACTCACCATCAGCTATTTCTAGGTTTATTCCCTTCAAAACATGTAGAGAATTTTTACCCATTTTATAGGATTTATGCAAATCTTTTATCGTAATCATATACCCAAATTAATCATCCAAAATCGTCCACTAGTATTGGTAAACAAAATCATACTTTCGTTACAATTTTTCATCATTTTTATGGCGGTTCCCGTCTCGTCAAAACCCCAAATCAACCCAAAACCCCAAATTTATTGCCTGTTTTGACGAGACGGGACCGCGCTTTTCTCTACAATCTTTGCCGCAAATCTGTGCATCACAACGACAATCGGCTTATTCCATACTTCCATAAGCCGTTTGTCGCGTGCTGCATTACAGATTTGCAGCAAAGGATTTCCGTTTCAATCGCTACCGCGCACCAAACCCATATTTCAACCCAAATACCAATGCCTCCATTGCATTCAACTTTTTTTATTTAATTCATTTAAAATCAAATACATAACAAATTTAATCCCAAGAAAATTTAATTTTAGCCCAAAAATTCTGCTTAATTCAACATGTAAATGAATTAAAACTTGATTCATACGGTTTTAAAGCCTATTGAAAGGGAAATTGTCTTTTCTCAAGTTTTTTTTATCTCAAAAGCATATAAATTTTTATTGATTAATTTTAGCTTTGAAAAAAGTAAATCTCGTTGATTTGGCGCAAATTGTATTGATATTTATCTGTCTTTTTGCAGGTTATGGAATGCATAGGTATAAAATCTTGGACCCGAATGCGTATAAATCACTCAATATCATTGTTTTATACCTTGCGCTTCCTGCACTTACCTTATTATATATTCCAGAAATCAAAATCAATGCTCAACATATTTTCCCTGTGATTACGCCTTGGATAGGTATTATATTATCCTGGCTCATATTTGGTATTTTGGGCCAACAATTTGGCTGGAGCAGAAAACTTACAGGGGCCATAATTCTCATGGCAGGATTCGGTAATACTTCATTTGTGGGCATTCCGGTGATTCAGGCGTTGTATGGAGAAAAAGAATAGGGGGCGTTTTTTGTCAACTCATTTTGCGCAGGCTTGATTACATATTTGATAAAATCTGAAGGCCTGTTTTTATATTTTCCTTCTATTCCAAACATTTTTTTCAGCTCATCTATTCCATATATGATGGGTTCTTTTTTTCCAGAAATCAATTCGTATATCCTCATAGAATAGACACTATCAAATTTGAACGTCACCTCCAATTCATATTTCCGAAAACCCTTAGAAAAATCTAAAAATGCCTGAAAAATTTCTGGAGCCAATCTTATGGTAACATAACTCTGATATTTATTAAACTTAGGTCTTTCTATTAAATTGAATAATTCCCATATTTTCTCATCTTCATATTCTATGGTTTTTCTGTTTAAAGCTCTAAGAGCTTTTCGAACTTCATCATAATTTTTATCATTTTCGTCTTTCAAAAAACAAGACACAGGTAGGATAAAGTCTCTATCCTTTAAAATAGTTTCTTGTATGGAATATTTATAATTTAATTTCAGACCCTTAACTTGAGCTTGCAATACTTCAATTATTCTATATAAAATACGCTTTTCATAGGCAGTAAAATTATACCTTGCCGTGGTTAATATATAGGATTGAATTAAATCTTTGTTTTGTAATTTCATAATAATTAGACAAATATATAAAACGAGAAGTAATTTAACAACTCGTAATAAGTATTAATATTCTCGTAGAAGTAATATTACGAGCTAAATATTCAAAACTCGTAGAAAGTACTATAAAACTCGTAGTTAGAAATTATAAAAGTACTATAAAACTCGTAGAAAGTACTATAAAACTCGTAGTTAGAGAATTTAAAAAACGAAAGACGTCTTTATATAAAAGGGATTGAGAGGTGTTAAAAATGATTGGGGTAAGTCATACTAAGTGTTGACTTTAAATGTAAGTCACAAAAAAGTGAAAATTGATAGGTTTTTTTAGCATTTTCCGCTTTTCCGGAAGTTTAATTTTTATAGATTTTTTCTATAAAGTTGTGATAAGAAAAAAGAAAAAGTTCCGCTAAAAAGAAAAAACCATATCCCGAACGAATCGGGAAAATGGTTTGAAATAAACTTCCGTTTAAAGCGACGGATTTGGCGCTGATGGGTTGCACCTCTGCATTGCCCATTTCCTTCCTCACCGCTGGAGCAAATATAATAACAAATTCGGAATAAATCACTATCTTTGTGGAATAATCTCAGTAAGCAAGAAGTGTCTTTTATCCGTACATTTCTACGAAATGCCCGTCCCCAAAGACAAAGCTTGTCCTGCGGAGCTTTCAATTTTCTTAACGCTCCGCTAAAAATTGATTTCAAAAATGGGAGAAAAGAAGACACACAGAATTGAAATTCGCGTATCGGAAAGCGAGAAAAAGGAACTTGAAAAACAAGCCCAAAATTTGGGCCTGACATTGAGCGATTTTGCCCGGCGGAAAATTCATTCCGGAAACGTGATTATTTTAAGTGAAGAAGAAAAAAGGAACATTACCGGGATAGGCAGAAATTTTAATCAGCTCGTAAAATTTTGCAATGCGACCAATAAAATACCTTTGGGAATTGTGGAAGAATTAAACCGAATAATAGCACAACTCAAAAAACACTATTACTAAAGATGCCGATTGGAGAAATACATAAGAGCGGAAGTTCTGCAGGCGGTTCAATAGATTACGATTTGAGCCGTAACAGTTGGGAATACCAGGCAGAGGCAAAACAGCCTGAAATTACGCATACAATGAACCTTGTAGGCTAAGAGCCAACGGAGATTAAAGCGCAAATGCGAGAACAGGCAAAAGAAAACGAGAGGGTAAAAAACCCTTATATGCGATTTTCTATTAATTTTCCTGCAGATGATAAAACTCCCAAAAATATCCGCAGACAATTTCTGTCTAATGTGATGTCTGAAATGGGTGTAAGAACTGATAACCATATAGCCCTTGTGGTGAAACACAATGACAAGCATCCACATTACCATATTACGGTTAACCGTATTGGATTTGATGGACAAACTTTGTCGGACAGCCATAGCAAAAGGCGTTTAGAAGTGGCAGTAGATAAATGGGAAAAGAAGATGGAGCTTGATAATTCGCTTGAGAAGTCAAGAGCTTTCATTTACGACCCTCAAAGCGAATTGGGTTACAGAATTAAGAAAAGAGAAACAAACTTGCTTAAATCGAATAAAAACAAGCCAAAAGAGCCTAAAAAAGAATATGTTCAAAGAAATGTTTTAGAAATAATCAGAGAGCATAAAGTAACAAGCCCTGAAGAACTGAAAGCTAAACTTATAGAAAGAAAGATAAATTTTGAGTTTACCACCAATAAAAATGGGTTGTCTGGAACTTCATTCCGATATGATGGCTATGCTTTTAAAGGTTCTCAAATTGATTTTAAAGCAGGTCAATTAAAGGCAGAATTTGAGAGAAACAAAGAAGTTTCTTTACAAACAGGATATACGCCAGAAGAAAGAGAGCGCTTTAAAATTGCCGAGAACAGGATAAGAGAACAAATAAAGCTCCAATCCTTGAAAGAGAGCTTAGTTAGTTGTGATATAGACGTTTTGATCAGACGAGAAGTTGCAGGCGTTAAAGACCCATCCGCTCCACATTGGCAGCAAAATGTTTGGAAAGTGTCTAGTGAATTGGGTGGAGATGGTTGGGAAGAAAAACTTTGGAATTATTCTAAGCAAATGAGTGCGGAATATAATAATCTCAAACCGTATCAACAAAAGATAGTAGAGCGAATAAGTTTGGATAAATTGAAGAAATATGTGCCTTTGGAAAGTGGGAATAATGAAGAAGAAACAAAACCACAGGTTCAGCAGAAAGAAGATGCGGAAAGAAAAATACATGTTTCTACTGAACCAACCCGTCCGGAACAACTTAATCCAAAACAACAACAATTAAACACTCTTAGAGAGCAAGAAAAACAGCGAGAACAGGAGCGGGAACGCCCAAAAAGTAAAGGATATAGAAGATAATCATTTACACCATAGGCGAAGATAGCCACAAAGAAAATAAAACCGCAAGGGTAAATGAATGGCAGGAACTGCGTTCTGATCTGCCACCCTTGCATTATTTATTTTCTTTCTGCATTTGGGTTGCCTATGGGTGATAAATGACCCACTGTGCTTAACTCATCCAACACGATTAAAACACTAAAAGACATACCCAAAAGATGTGTCCGAAAAGAATTTTTATAAGTTCATTTACTTTGTATTGCCTATAAATAAAGGGTTTTAGAATTAACAAAAATCTTGTCCTTTACTAATCTAGGTACTTATTTAAACTTTAATAAAAATTTTATAAATGACAAATATTACTGAAATAATGGACGCAAGTGATTTTATTTTAATACTTACTTTAGTTAGAGGATTTATTCCGTATTTTAAAAATTTGGAAATTGAATTTAGGTTTAGAATTAAGAAGTAATTTAATTATAGTTACGCTCTCCCCAAAAATATATTTTCAAAACAGCAGAAAGCATAATCAAGCTTTTTGAAAAGCAAATTGTTCTGCGGTTAAGTCTTTTCAAATGAGTTCTTAATGTCAGATGAAATCTCTCTAAATGATTCGTTCCAAAACGAACGGTTTTATGAATATTTTTTTCTATTAGTGATTTGTAGTTTTGCAATCTGTCGGTGTATATTCTTTTTGAATTGGCAAAATGTAGACTTTCAGTAACTTTTTTGAGTGTCTGATTTGTTCTTCTGCCTATATTAAAGATCACAATATTTCGACTTACTTTTTCCATAGCACTAACTACCCAAATTCGTTTCTCCTTATTGCCTACATAAGTGCAAAGTTCATCCACTTCATATTCTTTACCCATCGGAATCTTGGGTGGTTTTATGTTTTTTGCTATAATCAAAATTCTTCTTAATAGGGTAGTTGTGGATATATGTAAAATCCTTGCTGTATTTCTTATCCCTAACCCTTCTTTTGTGAAATGGATAATTTCTGAATTTACTCTTTCGTGATAGGCATTATAGGTATAGTAATCCAGAAATCTTTTACCACAAGATTTACATAAATATTGCTGTTTTTTACATTTGGTTGTGCCGTTTTTAATGATTTGATTCCTTTTACAATGCGGACAAATTTTCGCATCACTAACTCTGAAACACTTGGTCTGATATTTCATCTTTTTAGAAGGTTTAAGGGTATCAAAAATAATAAGAGCAGGTAAATCCTGCTCTTATTATCTGTGTTATTAAATTGAAAACATTCTTATTTTTAGTTAGTTATGAATTGAATTTCATACCATCACTAACTCTGATACACTACCAAATTTATTGGAACCTTATATTTAGTAATTAATAAAATATTTCTAAATTCAAATCATTTTTTCAGCGTATCTATTTTCACTTTGTTTGAAATCAAAGAATCCTTAAATATTTGAATTCTTTTGTTTTCGATGGAATATAATAATTCTTTGGATAAAAACTTTTCTAAATTAAAATTTTCTGGTATTAACGCTAATCTAAATTCAACTAATGAATCTTTAGAAATTGCAAAATACGATTCATCTTCTGCTGGATAATAATCTCTTGAGTCTTCCCATAGATTTAATTTTATAAATCCTTTGTATGTTTCATTTGGGCGTAAAATTAACAATCTTTTGGAAAGGTAATTTTTTTGTAAATATAAAATTGTGTCTTCAACAATTGTATCACTTTGACTTAAAAAATAATTATTCATTTTCTCTTCTTCTTTGCTAACTTCAAGATATTTCTGTAAAGTGTTGCTTGAAATGTTTAATTGCCAAATATTAGGTTCTACAATTTTTCCATATGTATTAAAAACCTGACCAACAAACCTAAATGGATTTTCTGACCGATAAGTTTCAAACGTTCTAAAGGTATATGTATCAGGTTTAAACATTAATATACTCTCTGTACTAAAGTTTTTTATCTCATAAAATACCGTATCTGAAAATAAGGATATTTTATCGTTTAGTATTACTAAAGAAACTAAATTATCCTTTTTACTTGAAATTTGAGTTTTACAATTAATAAGACTTAATAAAGTAAATAAAGGTAAAATATAGTTTATTATCTTCCTACAATCTCCATCCATATCGATTACTTATATTTTTTAAATCATTATAATTAACACCATAAGGTTGGGAGCTTTCTAAATGAGTCCAAACTTCTCTATGAATGAGAAAGTGTTCATAATCTTTTCTCTTTTGACCAGAGTACATCAGTGGAGGCACAACCGAAGGATTCCATCTATAAACAATATGCAGCATTTCATGATAAATAGTTAGTGCCATGCCAAAGTTCGTTTTCACGAAGGTAGAAGTATTAGATAAATAAATATTACCATTTTCAGTATTTGTTCTACCATGTGATGATCCACCAGCATCCGATAGATCTTCAAATCCGGCAATTCTACCTTTATTTAATCCTCTTTGTTTTACTGCCGATAAAATTGGTATCTTTCTTATCATTCCCTCTGCATAATCTTTATTAAGAGTTGAAGGACCATAAGGCTCATAGCCATTTCTGTCCAGTTCTGACTCCATGTATTTATTCCATTTTCTTTTTTGTAAGTCCTTAACAACCCCATGCATCGCATGATTCAACCCACTGGTAATCAATCCTTGTTTTACCCCACTCCAGAAATTACCGCCTGCAATGGTAGAAGATATGCCACCGCTCAATCCTCCACTTGCTATTTGTATTGCCATAATGGTATTGTCTGATATGCCGCTACTTCCATAGAATTCAAACATACTAGCGATTTCTCCGTAAACTTTTACACCGCTGGCAATGACAGAGCTCACCATCCCACTCAAGAAACCGCTGCCAAACTCTCCGCCGTCAAAAACGCTCATAAAACCACCGGACAGGCCATGCATCCCAGCCTGCAGCGCAGATTGTCCCAGAAAACTCTGGGTGGCTGCTATGGCGGCTTCTCCTATGCCAAAACTTATAGCACCACTCACAGCACCCATTACCGTGGCTTTCCCTATGCCATACCACCAGGTTTGCCCCGTGGCAATATTGATAATGGCTTTGGTGGTCAGACCTAAAGCTGCACCTATGGCAATTGCTCCCCAAACACCTATTTGTATAAATTCTCCACTTGGATCAGTATAGAGCAAAGGGTTGTTGAGTACATAGCCGTAGCGGTTGAAGTTTTGCGTATTATATGGGTCTTGCACAAAGTTATCCGGAGAAAGGAAACGTCTTAGTTTGGCATCATACAATCTGCCATTCATATGCACCAAGTCCACACCCCACAGATGCTCATGCCCGGTATATCCCCTGTCAAGAATCAGGTTGATCTGGGTGGCATCTGTAACAATCATCAAAGTTCCGGTTTCATCTTTGTATTCTTTTAGGCTGCCCCAGGCATCAAAATACCTTTGTTCTAATATGTCTCCGTCTTGGTTGGTAATTGCTAAAATGGTGGACTGGTAGTCTCTGTGCAGGTACCACAATTCCTGTTCTTCTGCTTGGTTACTGCCAAAATAATTGCGTTGCAGTACATTGGCTGTATAGGGGTCGCCATCTAAATAGGTGAGTACTTCTATATCGCCTGTCTGCAGGTTGTGTTTGATTTCCACAGCTTTGTCAGATGTGTAATATTTGCGCAATGGACGCAAAGCTTTATCTTCATCTTCGCTACCATAGTACATAACCACCCTTTCTTTGAAGGGATTGTAATCAAAATTGATGCGTTCTTTGCCGGGAAGGTGTATAGATACAGCCTGTTTGAAGTTGTTGTAAACAATGGTGTGGAATCCTCTGTTGTCTCTTACGTCTAATCCGTTTTGGTTGAATCCTATTTTTTCTATCTGGTAGTTATCCAGCGGATAGTGGTATTTTCCTATTTCTGAATTGTAAGTTAGCCTTCCTCTTTTGTCATAGCCGTATTCGTTCAGTACGTTTCCATTCAGCAGCTCTTTGGTGAGACGGTGCAGATCATCATATTCGTAATTTTCATTTTTATTGATAACATGGTTGTTTCTACTTAATAATAAGAATTTCTGAGCATCAAATGTATAATCTATGCTAAGTGCTGTTTCACTGCCTTTGCTGTGAGAAATGTTTTGAGGTAAATAATAGTCATCATAGCCCTGTGTTATCTGGTAACCATTGCCATAGAGCATTTCCTGTAACTGACCTCTGGCATTTACGGCATCTATTTCCCAAAGTAGTTCATTGGTTAGCTGGTTTCTGAGCCTTGTTTGCAGCCCGTTGTTGTCATACTCATTTTTTACGGATGTATTTACAGTTTCTCCATTCTGTGGAAGGTAAGTTTGTGTAGTCACAAATTCAGGTCTACCATAATTTTCATCAAATGTGATATTGGTAGTATAAGTGAAGAAAGGAGTGGTTTCGGTTTTTCCGTTTATTCTGAAATACGAGTCATAATCGGTGGAATAAGAAAAGTTATCGTTTCCGTTGTATCCGTTGATCTGTGTGGGCAATTTGGTATTGGCATCATACAAATATTCCAAAAACAGATCTGTTTCGTCCCCGGTAGTGGTTTCGGATATTAGCTTTCCAAAATCATCATATTGATATACCGTTTGTCCTTTTGGCGTTTTTTCTAGCGTTTTTCTGCCAAAGCTATCATATTCATATTCATAGACGCCTGCGGATGGATCTATAAGTTTGGTTTTGTTCCCCCAGCCGTCTTGTTCAACTTCTATAATGATTCCGCCATAGTTGGCAGATTTCAATGTTCCGTTGGGGTAATAGTTATAGGTAATTTCACCACCGGCATCTTTGTGAATAATCACGTTGCCAAAAACATCCAAAACTTTGGAAGTTTTTTGTTCTCCATCATCTACTGTTATAGTCATTCCATCATGGCAGGTTGTAATTATTTTACCATTGTACATGGTTTGCTTGATGGGTCTGTCTAATTCATCATATTCAAATGAATTCCATAAAGTTGGGTTATCTGTAGAAAAATAAGGCTCGCTAACTCTTGTTTTTTTACCAAATACGTCGTATTCTGTATCTACAACGACCCATTTATTATTTATAGATTGCGTTTTAACTTGAATTTCGCGGTCAAATTTATCAAAGGTAACAATGGTTTTAGGGCTTCCGGGAGTGCTTGTGTATAAGGAATAATTTCCGTTGGTTGATGCTGATTTAATAAGTGTGGTTACATTGCCCAATGCATCCGTAGATGTAGCAGGATTCCCCCAATTATCATAGGTATGTGTTGTAACAAGTTCTTCTGTTGAGAAATTATCCAGAGCAGATGTTTCAGAAAGCGCTTTACCGTAGATATCCACTTCTGAAACGGAAGTTAGACCCTCCGGGTCTGTAACAGATGTGATATATCTTTTGCTATCATCATAGGCATAAGATGTGGTTAAAGCAGTAACGCCCAGTGCAGATACTGTGGTTGAAGTTTTGTTCCCAAAACCGTCATAAGTGGTTTCTGTGGTGATGGCAGGAGTATTGTTTCCATATTTTAAATGCGTAAGAGGTAATCCGCCCGTACCAAAAGCTGAATATTCATCTCGCGTAGTAAAACTATTGTTGTAGGCATTTGTAATCTGCTCGTTATAGTTGATTCTACCGTGATAAAAGTGAGTCCCATCTAACCAAGAAGGTTGGTATCCTATATTGGTAACAGATGTACCTTGTCCATTATAATCTGTGGAGGAAGTTAAAAGTAAAAGATCACCAGGTTCATCATAGGTATAAGAATTTGTAACGGTTATATTTTTTATTCTGTCATGGTTGACTTCCTGAGAAACGTGATATAGGTATCTGTGGTTGTTTTTTGTAAATTTTTCATAGGATTTTACAGATTTTGTGAAATAAGTTCCGGAAAGTTCGCCATACCTTGTTTCTACTAACTGATTTTCTAATTCAGGGTCAAAACTGTTGATGTTCCAGAAAACAGGATTTTGGGAATTTTTTGGTACATAAGTGTTTTCAGTTTCTACATATTGAGATTCAAACGGATCGCTAACAAAAGTTTTGGTGAATCCAAGGAAACCTTTTCCATCCAGATGCTGAACAGCGTTTTGGTATCTGTATTGTTTTGAAATAGACTTATCATCAAAAAGTGTATTAATCTTGCTCACCATAAATTTAAGCGGAGCTTGCTTATGAACAAAATATGGGTAAGGCAGGTCTAAGATTTCAGGATTGTATAAATAAGAGCAATTGGTATCATTTTCACCATTGCTATAGGAGGATTCCATTGGGGTATATTCTACAGTCTGAACAACTCCTGAACCATTGTCTATTTCTTCAATTCTATGTTCAAAAAACTCGTTTGAATGGATTTTGAAAATGATATCTTTAGACTGCTGTGGGTCATGAAGTTTTAATTCGGTAGTAAATTGGTTAAGCCCTGTCTGGCTCTGAGAGTTGATGAAAAATGAAAAAGGAGAAATAAGGATGTTCCCAACATTCACAGAGGATTCTTCATGGACTACAAAATTAAAATCTTTTGTAGTATCGTATATGTTTTCATGAAATATGATATTGTTTGTGATATCGTACTCTTCTACAATTGTTTGTTCCGAGCAGTCTTCCAAACATGTCACAACACATGACCCATATTCACCAGAAGAAGCGTCGCCATGATTCGTGCAATCTGCTATGCACTGATTATAACAATCAGAATCCAATTCTTGGTGAATAATCTGTACAGCATTGACGTTCTGAATATTGATGTCATTTAAACTTATATCTCTATCAAAGTTTGCTTTACCAAATTTCCTGAAACTTGCCAAATCAGTTTTTCCATCATTATTAAAATCAATTGGAATTACAGTACACGCTCCATATTGAGAGTAATCATACTCATAAGTTGGTCCAGACCATAATTTCTTCCAAAGAGAACCGCTTTCACGTATATAATATCTTGACGATGGGGCACAATAAGCCAGTTTTTGTTCAGTAAAATCTCTAACAGCATGTTGATAGGAAATTCCGGTTGAGATATACTGGTTCCAGATTAGTTCTGAGCTATTAAGCTGTGGTATTAAATCAGCTACATTATTATCCTGAGATAGTTCAAAAATCTTTTTTGGAGTAATGAAATCTGTAAGTCCGTCACCATTAAAATCTCCGAAAATTAGTGGAGTCTTTATCTCATAATTATGAAGTTGGTATTGTGTAAGTAAAGTATCAAAGCTTTTCTCTTTGTGATTTATTTTTATTATATCAAATCGCCCTGTATTTTCATTGAGTTGTAAAATTTCAGGAATACCATCTCCATTATACTCAACAATGTAGTGTTCTAAATTCTTAAAATCATTAATTTGATATTCATAAGGAATTAGATTAGTGATAGAGTTATCCGTGCTTACAGTTTTACCTATTTCAATAAAATAAACTTTTTCAGGCAACAGTTCGTAATCGTTTATAAGCCCATCGTTTTCACAATATGTTTGTCCATAAGGTGATTCCATGATTGATCCCATTTGCTGGTTTTGATAAATTATAACATCAATCAAACCGTCTGAATTGAAATCTCCTACCAAAAATTTTCTCGGGTCCGGATTTCTAATGACACGCAATAAATAATCTTGAGGAATATATGGACAATTACCCGTTCTTTCTCCAACATATCCAATAGGAAGATCAAAACTTAAAGTATTAACTTCTTCATTCACTAAATCCCTAAAATTTATTTCTATTCTTTGATTCGTATAATAAAGTCCATTAATAAATATATTTCCATTATTAATGGTTTTTACCGTAATCAACTGATCTCTGAGCGTAATTTTACCCTCTGAATTAATGATTTTCCCAGAGAATAATTCCGTTTTAAAAAAATTAATATTTTCTGCTGAAATGAGTCCTAATTTAGAACTAACCAAATTATTATTTGAATCAGAATCATCATAGATAGTGTAAACTGAAGAAATTTCCCCTGTTCCTTCAAAATCTCCCATTGTTACACTTCCCAACTCTTTAGTATTCTCTGTTAGGCCTGTGTTAGCAGATACTGTATTTTCAATCGTATAATTCCCTTCATCACTATAATTGAATTTTAAAGTTTTTAGTTTATCCGTACTTGCATTTTCAACGTCTACAAATCTTAATCTTTCTAAACCCAAACTTGAGATGTCATGAGTTAATGTGTATTTTCTGTACAATCCTTCTGTTGAGGATACAGATATAGATTTTAATATTTTACTGTTAACATATGTTACTCCATTTCTATATGCCTTTACAGGTTGATTTTTGTTTTCTCTTGAAAATGATATGGTGAAAGGATGTTGCCCGGAGGTTTTACCATATTTAACCATAGTTAAATATGCAGTATTAGATTCTAATTCATAGAAATATTCAATTTCATTATCAAATCCATCAACATAAAGTCCAATATAGTATTGATCAGGCGCAATTTCTTTATATTTTGCATACTTGCCATCCGGATACTGTACTAAAAACTTGTAATTTCCGTCATTGGCTAATTTAGTTATTTTTATAGTTGAATATATTTCTGTAACTGCTTCATTGGGTGAGTTATCATCAAAACCAATTAGTCTTTGTCCGTCTAAATAATATGGGTCATTTCCATCAAATTGAACGCCTTCATAAACCCCATCTATTTCTTTTGTTTTTCCCCCTCTTGTAATGGATGATAGTCCAATAATATTCCAACCATATCCGGCTTGTCCGTTTCCTCCGTCACTGCTATAGCCTAATGCAATGTTGGGCTGAAATTCATTAACTCCTTTAAAGGCTTCTATGGGAACCATATAAGTCAAAGCTCCTTGAGAATTAACATTTAATTCCCCATTAATAGTAGGAATAACACCTTCAAGGATAGGTGGGGTTACATTCCCTAAGTTTTCCAGGTACTGGGTTTTGTTAACATTTAATTCTATGGTTTCCTGTGCGTGAATTTTTGACACAAGAAATGTGAAAATAATTAAAAAAATAAATCTCATGATTTGAAACATAACTTATAGGTTTTGGACTCTAGATAGAACGTGTAATTTGTTTATTGACAACAACTCCGTTGTTTAATATAAATTTAGCAACATACTGCCCTGGTGGATAGGTAGATAAATCAATCATCACAGACCCGGAATTTGCTTGAAAACCGATAGGAATTTGATATGCACCGTTTAAAGAAATAATATAGATCTCAGACATTAAATTATTAACCTCCGGCTGCCACCCAAGCGTTATTAGACCACTGGTAGGGTTAGGAGCTAAATAAAAATAACTAGCCCAATTCGTTTGGTCTTCCTCGTTCTCATTTTCTGATGTTGTTTCAGGGTCTTCTATATTAATACAAAGGACTTTTCCTGTTTGATTTCCTGCAGCATCATAGCTGAAACAATAATACGCCAACTCATCATCTGTAAACGAAGCATCATTTATCACAGGCACATTATGATTGCAACTTTGATTAAGAACTAAGTCAACTTGACCTGTAGAATTATCAAAGCAATTATCTAAAATAACATAAGGCTGTAAATGAGGAATTTCTGATAAATCAACCAGTTCAAATTCAAAATCTTTTTCAAAGGGAGTTGCAGTTCTATAATAAAGCCCTTGATTTGCAACAAAATTTACTTGAGAAAAATTCTCAACATTTCTATTCGCGGATTTTCTATAATAATTATAACTATAATTAATCTGACCATTCACCAAAGTTCCTGAGTTATAAGGAGAAAGGTTACAACTAATCTGGCTACTTAAACTGCAATCATACTCAAAAGTAGAAATTAGTATTTCATTTTCAAATTCCTGACCATTCAGATGATTTCCATATAGATAAACTTCGTCACTAGAATTACTTAATCTAAAATTATGTCCAATTATTTTGTTTCTGTTTAATTCTAAATCTATATTCGGAAACATATTGAAAAAATAGTCTTCACCGTTAACGATATAATTAGGGATATTCCTTCTCACAATGTAGAAATCACCAGGATTTATTAAAGTATTGGTAGGGAAAACAACAATACCATTATTATCACTAATTCTCCAACCTGAAATATCAATAACAACATTTGAAAAATTAAATAATTCTATAAATTCTCTCGCATGTGAATCTGGTGAATAACGATAACTTTCGTCCACGGGAGTGTCATAATAGACTTCACTGATAGTAATTTGCCCGAAAACTTGACCTAAAGTAAGGACAAGCAAGAAGTATAAGGGTTTTTTCATAATTAGAACTGGAAACAAATAGGTTACGAATCGTAAATGTATTAATTGGATTTTTATTTAACAAATTCTTGTGTTAATTTCTCATTATATCTGAACTCATTTTATTGAAGTGTGTTTTGTTTAAAAAATATAATTCTGAAACTTTTACCTATGGATTTTTGTTGCTTATTTAAATAAATATATTTTTAGAATTTAAGAAAATTCAATTCAAAATTCTATAATAACTTGCCTTACTAATTCCTGCGAGTTTACAAGCTTTTTCTATCGGCACATTTTTATTTTCAAACAAATGTTTTGCATAATCAAATTTTTCTTTTGTTTCGGGTTTTATCCCCTTGGGGCGACCTAAAATTTTCTTTCTTTTCCTTGCGTTTTCCAAACCAAGCTTGGTGCGCTCAGAAATTAAATTTCGTTCAAACTCAGCCACCGCAGAAAAAATATGCAGTAAAAAATTACCATTAGCAGAAGTAGTATCAAACGCAGGTTCTGAAATACTCACAAACCCAATGTGATTATCTTTTAGCCATTCTATAAGTTCATCCATATCTTTTAAGGAACGGAATATTCTATCAATTTTATAAACCACCAAAATATCACCAGAGCGCAAATGGTTTTTTAACTCCATTAAACCTGTACGGTTCTTAATGGTAGAAGAAATTTTATCCGTAAAAATTCTTTCACACCCAAATTCAGTTAAAACATTAATTTGAGGATCTAAATTTTGCTCTTGGGTAGAAACACGTGCATAACCTATTCTCATCTTTTTCTTCCTTTGAATTTGATTTCCGTTTTATGATTTTTTTCTTGATAAAGATTATAAACAGAGCCTTTAATGTCATTCTTAACCTTATTCCAAGTAATGGTTTTGTCAACCATAACGAAATTATTTTGTCGCTTAGCCACATCTTCTGCATCATTAAAATAGGTAAGGGAGCGCAGAACGTGATTTTGGTTATTAATTTTATACTTCTCCTGAAAAATCTTTAACAAAGTGCTTAGAGGGTAATCTTTCAACAACCTATGGATATCATAAAAATCTTTTCGAGACCCCCTATCCGTAATGGCACTTAATTTCATAGCGCCGATATCCAAAGGATGAGCAAACCTCATATTGTTAAAAATTTCCACATTCCACATTAAAGGATATGGATACCGCACAAGGTCTACTTTAATGTTATCTATAAAAGTAAAAATACCAACATTAGAAACAGATTGGGTATCAATTCTGTTTTTATAGAACTCATTAAGTTTAATGTTTAAGTTTTGGTTTTCAATTAAAGAAAACTCCTTAAATGTAAAAAGGTCTAAATCAATTGATTCACGATGATTATAACGATAAGCTAAATTGGTTCCACCTACAAGAAAATAGTCATCCAACAAGGGATTATTCATCAATTCTAAAAGAAGATTATCTAACTCTTTTGAAATAGCTGTTTTCATAATCCTGTAAGGTTTTATAATAGTTAAGCATTATAGGGTCTTTTTCTTTCCATTCAGAAAGAATATTAAATATTTCTTCTACAGAAAAAAGAGAATGAATATAATTAATCTCATCATCCGAACCTTTCAAAAGTGTTCTAAACACGATGAAACTTAAATCTCTTACAGGGTCTAATTTGTTGAAATCACAATCCCAAAAAGTCCGAGGCTTAATGTAGTTAAAATCAATTTTACTTTTATGAGCAGATAGATTCATTGGATGTATAGTATTAAAAAAGGTTTATCAACAAATATACAAAAAAAGACGGAGAATAAGACAAGAAAAGCACATTTATAAATCTTGAAATAAAAGTATCATAAAAGGAGCGTTTAATCTTACAATATACAAATATATAATGATATAAAAATATAATTATATATTTGTATAAAAATATATCTTATGCCCAGAATTATTACATTTTCACATCAGAAGGGAGGAGTTGGGAAAAGCACATTGGCTTACAATGTTGCACAGAATATTAGTAAGGATGCAAAAGTGTGCATAATAGATTATGATAAACAAGGTAGCTTGTCTCAGATATCTGAATTGGTAAATTTTGATATTTTAGATAATATTAAGGTTGAAAGAGTGGTTTCACTTGATTATGATTTCATTATAATAGACACACCACCATATTTGAGCGAAAATCTGATAGAATTATTCAAAATTTCTGATTTAATATTAGTTCCTACCCGGGCAGGTATATTGGACTTATTTGCAATACGTGGAACGATTTATTTAATTAAAGAAGCGGAGCAAGATTCTAAGGCAATGATTGTTTTTAATTTAATTAAGCCGAATACTACTCTTACTTCAGATGTTCAAAAGGAAATGAAAGAATTTAATATTAAGATAGCAGAAACTCAAGTAAGCGACTTAGTAGTGTTTACCAGATCTATTTTACTTGGAGGCGTTGAGGGTGGTAATGCTAAAAGCCAAATTGATAGTCTTACGAAAGAAATATTAGAAAAAATTATATAAATATATAATTAATAAAATATGTAAAAATATAATTATATAAGTATGAAAAATAATAATGATATTAGCAGCTTGATTAAGAAAGCTCAAGAGAAAAAAATTGAACCACAAAGACAGGAGATTAGACCAATAAAAAACAGTATATTGGAAAATGAAAAAATATTTTCACTCTACATGCCCGAGGAAGTTCTGGTAGAGTTAAAGATATTAGCGGCTAAACACAATACAACTATTAAAAGTTTAATTAATGGTGCTGTAAGAGAAAAATATGGACTTTAAGTTCGTAGTAGGGTAATCTCAATTACCCTCAATACGTTTCTTAATTTCACTTATAAAAAACCCCGCTGGATTATTAATTTTGAATTTTCGCACCATTGCATTAACCTCTTGACACCAGTCTCTAAATTCTTCTCGTTCAGTTGCCATCTTAATAGTTTCTCTATTGTTTTTTAGCCCTTTGTCGGTAAAACTAAAAACTTCTTTTAAATATAGAACTGTTTCTTTGTCGATATCCCATCGAATGGATGTTTGTTGAGACAATTCCTTTTGTTCTAAATTTGGATCACGATTTTTAGGGATATAGAAAGGCTTAATTTTTAAATGTGTAAAAGTGCGCCCGGTTTTTATTGGTTCAAATTGAAAAGGGATTGAAACCGTCATTATCGTAGATCAACCTGGGTTTTTAGCCTTGATTACCATAGGGGTTTTTATCGCAAATTACTACTCGGGCAAATCGGATGTGAAGTTGGTAACGCTCTTCAAAGAAATATTAAGATTTCCACCTTTTATGGCTTTTTTGTTGGCTATTTTCATGAATATTATGCAGTTTAAATGGAATGATGAAGTCATCAAGTTACTTACTTTTTTTGGCAATTTGGTGGTTCCTCTGGCTCTGATTTCGGTAGGTATGCAATGGAAATTAGACCCTCACAGTAGGCATTGGCTTTTAATATCTTATGGCCTAGCCTATAAGTTAATTTTATTTCCCTTATTATTGATTATTCTTTTTGTTTTAATACTCGGCAAAAGAGGAGAAATCATAGAAATTAGTATTCTAGAAGCAGCAATGGCACCCATGGTAACCGCCGGAATCATCGCTACATCCTATGGGCTCAAACCTCGGTTTTGCGCTATGATGCTGGGCGTTGGGATTCCAGTTTCATTTTTTACTTTGGGAATAATTTATTTTTTATTACAACTTTTGACCCGATAAGGAGATATGGAATGTAATAGGAGGGAAGAGTATCATGGAATTTATTTAGAAAAATTTTATAAAATAATTAACGTATTACTTTAAGTTCTTTTTGTAATATTGAAGAAAATTATTCGCTATGGCAGAAATTACATTACATGGAAACGCTACGCAAACTTCTGGTGAATTGCCATCAAAAGATTCAAATGCAAGTGATTTCACATTAAAAGCAACAGATTTAAGTGAAAAATCATTGAACGACTATAGTGGTAGTCGATTGGTTCTCAATATATTTCCTAGTGTAGATACAGGGGTTTGTGCGGCATCTGTACGCAAATTCAACGAAAAAGCTGCACAACTAGACAATACTAAAGTACTTTGTATATCACGTGATTTACCTTTTGCACAAAAACGATTTTGTGCTGCAGAAGGCATAGAAAACGTAGAAATGCTTTCAGATTATGTGGATGGTTCCTTTGGGAAAGAATTCGGGCTTACCATCAGCGACGGGCCTATGAAAGGATTACATAGCAGATGTGTTGTGGTTTTGGATGAAAATCATAAGGTAGTTTATACCGAGCAAGTTCCAGAAATCACCGATGAGCCCAATTACGATACAGCATTGAATACTTTTTCATAACTCATTTTTTTTGTTTTTTAAATTTATCCGGAGCATTTCAACCCGAAATGTTCCGGTTTTTTTACCTTTATTCTTAAAATAAAATCTAAGTGCAAAAAATTGCAGTAGTTGACATAGAAACCAATGGTGCAGCCAATAGAATTACTGATATTGCCGTCATTGTATATGACGGAAACCAAATAATAGACGAGTTTAAATCACTGGTGAATCCCGGTGGTAGAATTCCTTCCTTTATCACCGCACTCACGGGCATCACCGAAGAAATGTTGTATGATGCACCTCGATTTGAAGAAATTGCCGATGAGGTATATAATATTACACAAGATTGTATTTTTGTGGCACATTCGGTTAATTTCGATTATAATATTATTCGTTCCGAATTTCAAAATATCGGACGAGATTTTCAACGCCAAAAACTATGTTCGGTGAGATTGTCTAGAAAAGTGATTCCAGGTCATAAATCCTATAGTCTGGGAAATATTTGCGGCGCACTTCATATTCCGATTTATGATAGACACAGAGCTTATGGTGATGCGCAGGCAACTCTAAGGCTTATACAACATCTTCAAACCTATGAACATTTTGAAAACTGTCTGGAACAAGCTATGCACGCCAGATCCCAGGAAGCAACTATACCGTCTGGACTAGACAAAGAAGAATTTGAACGCTTACCACATGCGCCTGGAATTTATTATTTCTACAACGATAGACATGAAATCATCTATATAGGCAAGGCTAAAAACATAAAAAAAAGAGTTTTAAGTCATTTTTACAATACTTCTCGTTACAAATCGAGTATGCTACGCGAAATTGCGCATGTTGATTTTTCAGTGGCAGGAACAGAGCTTTTGGCGTTATTAATGGAAGATTCAGAGATAAAACGCAATTTTCCAAAATTCAATATTGCTTCCAAAAATCAAATCAAAGGATGGGCTTTGGTTTCTTATTATAATCGAAGAGGAATTTTGAATCTCGGCATTCAGAATATGACTAAAACCAGTGCGCCACATCGTATTTTTTATGGAATGCTAGAAGCAAGATTGTTCGTGGAAAAATTGGTTGAAGAATATAGATTGTGTCCGCGATATTGTCAATTGTTAGAGAATGTAACCAATTGTGATTCATCTATTTACAATTCTTGTGATGGAATTTGTAGCCATTCTGAATCGGTTGAAAATTATAACGAAAAAGTACGAGCTGCACTTGCATTTGTAGAAGCAGAATTACCCGATGGAGTTATCAAATTAAAAGGTAGGCAACCCGATGAAGATGCCTTTGTACGCATTAAAAATGGAAAATATTGCGGTTATGGTTTTATTCCGAAAAATGAGGAAATTCGAAATGAAGAAATAGACCAATACCTCATTAGCCAATCCGATAATATGAATGTGCGTCAAATATTGAAGAACACGCTACATTTAATTGAAAAAATTTAAAAAAAAATCAATTTCTAAAAAGTAGAAATACATCAATTTTTATTGTTTAAAGATGAATAATTGTATATATTTCGAATAAATTGTATATTAACACGTTCAAAAATTGACTATTATGGGATATCAGGAAAACGAAGTTTTAGCAAAGCTTCCTGCGCATTTGAAACAGTTCATCAACAATCAGGATTATGATGCTTATACGCCTATAGATCAAGCAGTATGGCGTTATGTGATGCGCAAAAACGTGAAGTATCTCTCTCAGGTCGCACATAGTTCTTACCTGGATGGATTGTACAAAGCTGGGATTTCTACAGAAGAAATTCCATCGATGTATGGTATGAACAGAATTCTGAAAGAAATTGGTTGGGCTGCCGTAGCCGTAGATGGATTTATTCCGCCAACGGCTTTTATGGAATTTCAGGCCTATAATGTATTGGTGATTGCAGAAGACATTCGTCAATTAAAACATATAGAATATACGCCTGCACCAGATATTATTCACGAAGCAGCAGGACATGCACCTATCATTGCCAATCCAGAATATGCCGAGTATTTGCGAAGATTTGGAGAAATTGGCGCAAAAGCCATCTCTTCTGCCAGAGATTATGAAATGTATGAGGCCATACGGCATTTGTCTATTGTAAAAGAAGATCCGCATTCACCAGCAGACGAAATACGGGAAGCAGAAGAAAGAGTAGATTATCTACAAAACAACCTTGGCGAGCCCAGTGAAATGTCCAGAATTCGTAACTTGCATTGGTGGACTGTAGAATATGGATTGATTGGCAGTTTGGAAAACCCCAAAATTTATGGCGCTGGACTTCTTTCATCTATTGGTGAAAGTAAATCGTGTATGTTGCCTCAAGTCACCAAGTTAGCTTATGATATTTCTGCTGCGGATGTAGAGTTTGATATTACCAAACCCCAGCCTCAATTGTTTGTAACGCCAGATTTTGCCCACCTTAATTTTGTTTTGGAACAATTTGCCAATCAAATGGCTTTGCGCAAAGGCGGAACCTATGGCATTCAAAAATTAGTAGAATCCAAAGGCCTGGGAACTATCGAATTGAATACGGGAATTCAAATTTCGGGAAATTTTACCGAACTTATTACAGACGAATACAACCAACCCATCTATGTGAAAACCACTGGCGAAACAGCTCTTTCTTATCGTGACAAAGAACTTATTGGACATGGAGTAAATGTACATAAAGATGGATTTGGCTCTCCAATAGGCAAATTAATAAACATAAATATTCCTATTGAACATATGTCACCTTATGATTTGGAGGCCTATCATATCCGCGAAGGCGAGCATGCTCGACTCGAATTTGAAGGTGGCGTAATCGTGGAGGGAGAGGTAATTACAGGTACCAGAAACCGATTTGGAAATGTATTACTCATTTCTTTTAAAAACTGTACGGTGAGATATCGAGATCAAATTCTATTCAAACCTGATTGGGGAATATATGATATGGCGGTAGGAAGTTCAGTAGTTTCTGCATTTGCTGGACCGGCAGATCCGGCATCTTTTGATCAAATTACACATGTTCCAACAGAAAAAATGCGTGAAAGAAAAATTTCAAAGGAATTGATAAATCTGCATGAACTGTATAAAGATGTTCGCCAAATGAGAGAAAATAAAGAGGTGAACGAAACCCAGTTATCGGCTATTCTGGATGAAATTATTTCATACTATCCCAAAGAGTGGTTACTGCTAATTGAAATGTATGAACTTGCAGAAAATCAAGAACTTAAAGATGCTATAGTAAAGCAACTCTTTACATTGAAATCAGAGATGCAAAACTTTCATTTAGTAACTGAAGGACTGGAAATTGCAGACGAAAAAACGAAAACAAAAGTTGCAGAGATTTGATTATAATGCGATGAGTTTTTCGCCTCTTTTCTCAAATTTTATCTGACGTTTAATTTTACTGTAATTGGATGCCGCACTGTATTCATTGATGAAATAGGTGTTTCCAGAATATCCGGTAAAGGTATAAATATCCTTACCCGACGCCGGAATATGTCCGTAAATTTTAAATTTATTCTTACCAACAGTTTCCAACATCAATACCCCAGAACCCGAATGTATATGACGCTGATTTTTTTTGCATAGAATATAGCTGAAAACATAATCCTTTACTTTATCATCATTCAAATAAACTTCGTACATCGTCCAAGAAGCAAAGGAAGAATCTTTTGGAATTAACTTTTCATATTGTTTCAAAATACTATTTTGTACCTCTAGACTAGATTGTGCCACAGCATTTGAAAAGAAAAATAATAAAATAATGGAAAATATTCGTAGAATCATATTGTATATAAGTCAAAAAGCTTACGAATATTGTATCAATTCAAAAGTTTAACAATAATTTTTGATATTATTTGGAATGTTTTTGAGCGATTTCTGACAAGGCAGTTACCAGCGTATCAATATCTTTTTCAGAATTGTATTTAGAAAAAGAAATACGAAGTGGTGTGGTGGAATTAATAAATTCTTGTGGATAAATTTCTGTAAGAACTCTTGATTTTTGAACTGCGCCTGATTGGCAGGCACTTCCTTGGGAAACCGCAATGCCACGAAGTTCAAGCTCAAAGCCAATTAAATCATCTTTAAAAGGTAATGAAATACTCAAAACGGCAAATAAACTCTTTTCGGGATTTTCAGATAGTCCGTTGAATCTAATATTTGGTACAGCTTCACTGAGTTTTGAAATTGCATATGCTTTCAAATTAGAAACATAAGAAGTTTTGTCCTCCAAATGATCAATTGCCATCTCAAAGGCCTTGCCCATCCCCAAAATACCATGAAGGTTTTCTGTGCCAGATCGTAGATTTCGTTCTTGTCCGCCACCGGTGATTTGCGCTTTGAGGGCTGTTGATTTTTTGATATAAGCAAATCCTACACCCTTGGGTCCATGATACTTATGCGCGCTGCTACTAGCGAAATCTAATGGTAATTCTTCCAAATTAATTTCGTAATGACCCAGCGTTTGTACCATATCTGAATGAAATAATGCTTGATGTTCCCGAGCCAAATTTCCAATTTCTATAATAGGGTTCAGGTTGGCAATCTCATTATTTCCATGCATTATACTCACCAAGGTTTTTTCATCAGAATTCTGAAGTAATTCTTCCAAATGAGTCAAATCAATTTCGCCTTTTTCATTTATTCGAACATAATCTATACGAATATGTTGATTTTCTTCTAGTGAATTTACCGTTTCTTGTACACAGCTGTGCTCGATGCGTGTAGTGATGATTCTCTTCACATTCAGGTATTCCACGCAAGAACGAAGTATCAGATTATTGGCTTCGGTTCCACACGAAGTGAAAATAATTTCTGCCGAACTTACGCCAGTTAATCGAGCAATCACTTTACGCACATTTTCTATTGCAGCTTTGGATTCTCTGCCAAAAAAATGGGTTGAAGAAGGATTTCCAAAATTTATCTTCATTCCTTTCACCATTACATCAATCACTTCGTCATGCATACGAGTCGTCGCTGCATTGTCCAGATAAACTTTGCTCATTTCTATTTCGTTTTATTTTTTAATATTTCAATTTTTTCAGGCGTTTCTGTAAGATTTTCAATCTTTAACATCAAAAAAGGATGGGTAATAACGCTTATCGTGGGTTGGCCCAAACCTGGTGAACTCGTTTGTAGATAGACTTTCAGGATTTTGTCATAATATGTTATACTATCTGTACGAAATGAATTTCCACCATGAGAAAAAGTGCCAAAATGAATAAAAAGTACTTTATTTTTACTGAAATCTATTGCAGGAATCGTTGGCGTTGGCATTTGATGCGCATATACTTTTCTGTAGATTTGCTCAAATTCTGTTTGAGACGCTATCAATCGATGCTGAGAAGACATTTCCGAACCAAATTCCGTGTTGGCCAGCTCCTCAAAGTTTAATCGATGTATTGAATTTTGGGTTTGACAAGAAATGAAGAACATGAGATAAAAACCTGCAACTAAAAAGATAAATTTCATTTATACTAAATTTAAAAAACGGAAGTAAATCAATTTTTTCGTTTTTTCATGATATGGTAAAAGTGATGAAATGATGATGATCACTAATTCTACAATGATTTAATTTCCTTTGTAATTCGACTTTATTTTAACATAAATAAATCTAAAGTCAAAATTTCCTCAAAGATATTAATTACCTATAGAAATTTTTAAATTTTAAAGGATTTTTATCCCCAAATTAAAACTTCAATACCTAAAATATTGAAAAGAGCTCTTTAGCTTTTTGTTGGGTTTTTTATTAATTAAAAATAGTTAAAAACCTTTCAAACATCAAGATTTGGTTCCAAAAATTCCACCTAAAACAGAGGTAATTATCGATAACAATATACTGAAACCCAAAGCCCACCAAAAGTTGACCACATCCATTCCGTCCATCAAATAGTCAACCAATAAAACCATTAAAGCATTGATAACCAATGAAAATAATCCCAAAGTTATAATGGTAATCGGAATCGTAAGTGTAGTAAGAATGGGTTTCACAATCGCATTCACAATGCCAAAAATCACTGCAAAAATAAGTGCAGATTCAAATCCTGTAAAAGAAACACCTTCCAAAACATATTCGCCTAAAACAAAGGCAGCAACAGCTGTAATGAGTAAATTAATAAGTAAATTCATAATTCAATTTTTAGTAAATATAAGTATATCAAATTAATAGAAAAAACAATTCAAACATTTTCTTAAGCAATTAAATTACAGCTATTTAAATTTTTCTATAACAGAGTTTAACATAGATTAACATGTTTTTGACAGTGGTTTTGCAACATTCTTGATTGTTGTCTCTTCAAAATTATACTATGACAAAACCAATTTTGATTTTAGGGATTGCGGCAATTTCATTGTCGTCATGTGTTTCTAAAAAGAAATACGTGGAAATGGAAAACAATTATCACGAAACATTGGCCGCAAAAGACCTATGTGAGGCACGTATGACAGTTGTACAACAACGTGTAGATGATTATTATGCCAAGATTAATTCGCTTACGGCAGAAAATGAAGCCAAATTAGAGTATGTAGAAGGTGTAACCGCATTATCCAATAAATCTCGTGCAGCCATGCGTGAAACGCTTAAAAATGTGGATCCAGCGCAATTGGCTCAAGCCAAAACTTTGGAAGATTCTCTGAATCTGGCCGTTGAATATCGATTGAAGCGAAATCTAGACGCTGGAACCGGCACAGAAAACGATGATATTGATATATCTATTGACAAAACGGTAGTAATGATCAATATTTCAGACAAATTACTTTTCCAGTCGGGTAGTGCCAATGTCAATAAAAAAGCTTATCCATTGTTACAAAAATTGGCCAACGTAATCAACTCAGAACCAGCTATGGAAGTGATGA
Source organism: Flavobacteriaceae bacterium (assembly GCA_030538275.1). GTDB lineage: Bacteria > Bacteroidota > Bacteroidia > Flavobacteriales > Weeksellaceae > Profundicola. Next base: position 117,093 of record JAUNUH010000001.1, read on the forward strand.
TTGAAGGACATACAGATGATCAGAAAATACGTAAATCAAACTTCAAAGACAACTGGCAGCTAAGTGTAGAACGAGCGACAGCCATTGTGAGATTATTACAAGATAAATATAATGTGGCTGGTGAAAAAATGATAGCATCGGGTAGGAGCAGTTACAACCCCATTGTAAGCAATGATACCTGGGAAAACCGAGCTACCAACCGTCGAACCAGAATTGTAATTCTTCCAAATCTCGACAAATTCTTTGCTATGCTCGAGGCGCAAGGTGAAATTGATGTTCAAAACCGAAATGTTGAACAACCATCAGATTTATAATGTAAAAATATCTCAAAAAGCAAAAAAAACCAGGATGCTACATTCTGGTTTTTTTGTTTTTTATTGAAAATTAATATTCCTCTTTAGCTCTATTCCAAAGCGCATCCTGTTCTAGCAAAGACATTTCGCTAAAAACTTTTCCCTCCAGAACAGCCATTTTTTCCATAGATTGAAAACGCTGCAAAAACTTTTTATTTGTCCGCTCCAATGCATTTTCTGGATTGATGCCGATGTATCGCGCATAATTGATCAAGGCAAAGAAAATATCACCCATTTCTTTTTCGCGACTATCCAGGTCTTTTTCATCCTTGAATTCCGCAATTTCCTCTTCAACTTTAGCCCAAGTATCTTCAGAATTTTCAAATTCAAAACCAACACCTTTGGCCTTTTCCTGCATACGAAACGCCTTCACCATGGCAGGTAATCCTTTGGGAACACCCTCCATCACAGATTTTTTGCCCTCTTTCAGTTTCAATTTCTCCCAATTGCGCTTTACTTCCTCCTCATCTGCCACCTGCACATCCCCATAAATATGCGGATGCCGATGAATCAATTTATCACAAATCCCATTCAAAACACTGGTCACATCAAACGCAGCTTTTTCTGATCCAATTTTACAATAAAACACCAAATGCAAGAACAAATCGCCCAATTCCTTTTGAATTTCGGGCATGTCATTTTCCAGTACAGCATCACCCAGCTCATACATTTCTTCAATGGTAAGATGTCGCAAACTTTCCATCGTTTGCTTGCGATCCCATGGACATTTTTCACGCAAATCATCCATGATGTCCAGCAATCGTCCAAACGCATCCAGCTGTTCCTTACGAGAATTCACAATCTATTCTTCAGAAGATTCAATAGCCGGTGTATCTGTATTTTCTGTAGCATTATCAGGGCCAATGATGCCGCAGTTCAATAGAATATTATACCATTGAAAAAGCTTTTTCAAATCGGTTTTATAAACTCTGGCTGCATCATAATCAGGCAAAATCCCAGACATATAGTTGCGCAAATCAGTTTCAGAAGATTTATGATCAATAGCTTCACCACCATTTTCTTTATCATAAATTTTCTTGAAAACATCTGCCAATGGCACTTCCTCGTCAAGCGTATATATGGCAATATTACTCAATAAACTCACATTAGCCGTTGCAGAAACCGCAGTTCTTTTACGGGTTTCCAAATTTTCGGCAATAAATCCGTTCTTAGATTGGGTAACCAGCGTAAACAAACCGGGCTTTCCCGAAATCGAAATTACTTTATCAATATTCATATTTATTATTTTGGGAAACGCATCTTATAATCCACATCTACATTCCCGATTTTCACATTATTTAATTTCTTTTTAATCAATCTTTTCTTGAAAGGACTCAAATAATCCGTAAAAAGTACACCTTCAATATGATCGTATTCATGTTGAATTACACGTGCTGCAAGACCAGAAAAAACTTCGGTTTTTTCAGCAAAATTTTCATCCAAATACCTCAAAGTCAGCGTTTCATGACGCAAAACATCTTCTCGAACACCTGGAATACTCAAACAACCTTCATTAAACTTCCACAATTCACCCGTTTCTTCAATCTTTTCTGCATTGATAAAAACACGCTTGAAGTCCTCAAACTCCGCCTTCACCTCTTCATCCTCCTCGTCCTCTGCAAACGCCCTGATATCCACCACAAACAAACGAATTGCCAAGCCAATTTGCGGCGCCGCAAGTCCTACACCACTGGCAGCATACATCGTCTCGAACATATTGTCAATCAATTCTTTAAGATTTGCGTAATCAACAGGAACAGATTCACATTTTTTTCGTAAAACTTGGTCTCCATAAGCCCTCACGGGTAAAATCATCTCAACATATTTTGGGCACCAAATATAAGCAAAAAAGCCAAAATCAGATACAGAAAACCTGGTTCATTAATTTTATTTAGGAGCTTTTTCACGCTTTACGCTATATCCCAAGGCTTGTATGCCTATAAAATAACGCTGTACAGGGATTTCCACTACATTACAATCCCTGTACAGCGCATTTTATAGAGGCATACAAGCCTTGTGATGCCGCTACAATCGTGGCTAGGGCTTCGCGCTTGGCATTTTTACAAAATTTAAAAGATTATATATGTTTTTTGTATTAAATTTCTTCAATTAATAATACTTTTGAACTTCAATTAAAAATAGTTATGGCATCAGGAATTTTTGCAGTTTTAGACGATATCGCCGTATTGATGGACGATGTGGCGGTCGCCAGTAAAATCGCCACCAAAAAAACCGCCGGAATTCTCGGTGATGATCTCGCCGTGAATGCCGACAAAGCCACTGGATTTGTCTCTTCCCGCGAGTTGCCCGTACTCTGGGCCATCACCAAAGGCTCTTTTATCAACAAACTCATCATTGTACCCGTAGCCTTACTATTAAACTACTTTTTGCCCATTGCAGTCAAAATTATTTTGATTATTGGTGGATTGTACCTGGCATACGAAGGCATAGAAAAAATTATACACTGGATTTTTCAAAAAAAACATGAACATACACTCGAAAAAGCAGAATCTTCAGTAGAAGCCGAAGAACTCGAAAAATCAAAAATTAAATCAGCCGTTTCAACCGACTTTATTCTATCTGTAGAAATTGTGATTATTGCATTAGGATCTGTACTGGACAGAAGTTTGATGGTACAAATTCTCACCGTAGCCGTAGTTTCCATCATTGCAACCGTGGGCGTATATGGACTTGTTGCCTTGATTGTACGCATGGATGATTTTGGTTATAAATTAATCAAAACTTCCAGAGGAAAAGGGATTTTGAGACATGTAGGACGAGGATTGGTCATGGCTTTGCCAGTCGTTATCAGAATATTAGGCGTTGTGGGAACTATTGCGTTAATTCTTGTTGCCGGCGGAATCTTCAAACATAATATCGATTATTTTCATGATTTCTTACCCAATATTCCTAGTTTGTTATCCGATGCCATATTGGGAATTCTGGGTGGTCTCATCAGTTTTGGTATTTTTAGTGGAATTCAAAAAGTTTGGAAATTACGAAATCATTGAATTTTGTAATGAAATAGATTAAGACAAATCATTGAAAAAGATGAATTTAATCGATTAAAAATTAATTATAAAAATCAAAAAAAACGCTGTAATCCAATTGAACCACAGCGTCTAACATTGACAATAAAAATTAAAAAAATGAAAAATCGGTTAGTTAATCTCTAGCAATTCTTCTGCTATCATAATTGATTTTGGGAACAAAATATTGTTTTCTAAATGAATATGACGATGTAAATCTTCTTCAAATTCCTTCAATAATGCAAATGTTACTGCATAGGTGTTACAAGCATCGGCAGGCGGTGTGTAGTTATTGCTCAATTCCATAATTTCATGAAATCTCTCGCCTTCATTCAAGTGTTCGTGCATCATTTCATCTACCATGGCTTTCATGTTTCCTTTTACACCTTCGCCTTTTTGTGATACCATTTTGCGAATTTGTGGGAAAAGCATCAATTCTTCTTTTTTCATGTGCATGGTGAGTTCACCGGCAGTTTCTTGAAAAAGTTGATTGATTTGGTGTAATTCTGGATGACGCCCTCCATGAACACGGCAAATTTTGTCGAGATAGGGCTGGATTTCCGGAATTTTATTCTCGACATAGCGGTGATGCTTTTTTTGAATATAATCTGCCAATAAGTCCAAATCCCAACTATCAAAATCGGGTTCACCTAGAGTTTGTTCCTTGTTTACAGCGTTCAGACTGCTAACTACTTTTTCTGTATCGAGTTCTTTTTTGTCGCAAGCCTCACCTATAGTTCTATTTCCTTGACAACAAAAATCGATGTCATATTTTTTGAATATGGATGCATATTGATAATTTTCTGCTACCAATTGTCCAATAATGTCTGTGGATTGTACATTCATTTATACTGATTTTTAAAGATTAATTTTATAAATTCATTCATGGATTGTAAATTTTTCATTCAAAATATCTTCACAATCATAAGATGGGACTAATTTAAGACAAATTTGTCGTAAATAAAAATTAAAAAATATGATAAATGTTAGAAATTCAAAATCCAACAAAAATTTCAGTAAAAGAAAGCCGAAAAGTTACAATCCTTATCTTATTAGTGTAGTTTTACCATCTTTGATTCCCATGGCCAAATCATAAACACTGGTTTGTTGCAACATATTTTTGAGTTCGTTTCGTACAGTGGCAAATTTTTCGTGAACAGGGCAGGGCTTTTCTGGGCTACATGTTTCTAGACCTAGGCCACAACCTCGGAAAATAGCATCGCCATCGATAGCTTCTACGATTTGAATGAGTTTGATTTCGTCTAATCGGTCGGCATCCATATAGAATCCACCATACGGGCCTGTTAGAGAATTTACAATTTCATGTTTTGTAAGTAATCCCAGAACTTTGGCAGTAAACGCTTCTGGAGAGCCAGCGTTTTCTGCTATTTCTCCTATTTTTACTCTTCGCTGGTTCATGGATTGTACTGCTATATAGATTATAGCTTTGATTCCGTGTTCACAAGCTTTCGAAAACATATATGATAGATAAATAGCAAAATTACTGATTTAAAGTCTTTTGTTATTAAAACATGATATTATTTAGTAATTTTATCATTAGAAAAATGATTTATACGATTCCTGATTCCAGTTCATTATTAGATAAAAGGCAAAAAACGCGACAAATAAAATGACAAGTGCCCAAATCCATGATGGAATTCCTTTGGGTGTTTCTGAACCATAAACGACAAATTGATCTTTTCCTTCGCTTCCGTAAGAATTTACGATTACCGAAATTTCTTCTGATACCACATCGTTTTCATTCAATCCTACAACCGAAATTGTAGGCCCATTTTTCACCTCAAACGGAATTATTTTGATACCTTCTACACCACCAGAAGATTTGGCAACGATACGTAATTTGTGTTTACCATCAGGTATTTTGGTAGTATCCAAAATAAATTTTACAGGCGTATTGAGCGTGATAAACGGATCTGTTTCGTCGTCTAGATAAACATTTATTTTATTACGTGGTTCCATTTCCCTTTATTTTAAAATTGAATATTTAATATGATTTTTATTTTTTTCTTTGGGAAAAATCAAAAATTTCAGACTATATATTAAGGTAAGTAAGACAATAATAATTCCCGAGGCAAAAAGTAAATAATCTACATTTCCATCAGGTCCGCGCCCATGAGAGAATATTTCCCAAAATTTTGAGCGGTCGCTACCTTTATTACACATATCACAGGCTATTGAAAAATGAACCCAAATCATCAGAATTCCGCTGAAAAAGTATTTTTTATTCATATCTGTATTTATTTGCTCAAGGAATCTCGAATTTGTTTTACATCCGCCTCGGTTACGGGTTGTGCACCTTCGCCAAAATGTTCTCTTTCATAATTTACAATGGCAGCAATTTCTGCATCTGATAGGTTTTCGCCCTGTGGAGGCATTGCACCATAATTAGGATTGGCATTATATCCATTCAAAACCACATTCACATGTTGAAAAAAGTTTTGATTTTTTACAATCGGACTGTTTTTCAAACTAGGAAATGCACCAGGAAGACCGTCACCACCAGGTTGATGACAAGCCGAACAGGTATTTTTGTATAAAATTTCGCCATCGGGTAATCCGTCTTTTGAGGCATCTCCTGCAGCTGCTTTTTCTACCCGTGTACTGGGAATAAATTCTACACTGCCGGGTTCTGGTAAATCTGCTTGTTTCAAACTCAATAAATATTGTACTAAATAAACCGCATCTGCCTTGGCAACTACTTTGGCATTTTTATTTTTGAGCATTTCCTTCGGAACATTCAAAACAACATCCTCTTCTTTTAGCAAAAATTCTTCTTTTTCTTCAAACATCCAGGGATAGGCAGGCATAATAGATTCTTTTACCACAAGTCTCGGGTTATAGAGGTGTAGCATGTGCCAACCTATATCTGCCTGGCGTTTGCCCACATTGGTAAGGTCTGGACCGGTTCGTTCACTCCCCAAAAGCGATGGTGATTGACGCCAAATGTCTTGTCGCTTTTTGGAATAATAAAAATCAGAAGCCAAAGACGGGCGATCTCCCCACATTTTATCCATTTCTATACTGCGCACTTGTTGCGTATGGCAAGCCATACAGTTTTCTCTAACATATATTTTTAAACCTTCTTTCTGGCCATAGTCTAGCGGTTCCATCGACTCAAGCGGTTGTGTTTTTTGAATATTCGTCGCCGGAATTATAGACACAATCATACTGAGCGCAAAAAAGCCTAAAAATGAACTTAAGGCCAAATTCCTGAGGTTATTTCCAATTCTAAACATGGCTTTCGGTTTTTAAAAGATTTTTAATATCAATTTTGTCCAGTTTTGCTTCTTTTTTGGGTATCATATTTATGAAATTAATGGCAAAAATGATGTGCGAAACAAACATCATCGTTCCACCCACCGCTCGCCATACCCAATAGGGTTTCATCAAAATAACAGATTCTATAAATGGATTTTGTTCAACCCAGCTCAATCCTCTCAAGCTTCCACCCACCATCAACGACATCATATATAAAGTTAAACCCAAAAATGCAATCCAAAAATGGGCACCAACCATCAATTGAGATGGTGCACGATTGGTAATTTTGGGAACTATGGCATAGGTACAAGCCCATAATATAAATGCAATAATGCCATACATCGTCATATGTGAATGCGCAACATTGAAATCGGTGAAATGCCAAATAAAATTGGTAAAACGCATCGCTTGAAAACTTCCCTGAGACGACCCAACAAGATAAAAAGTGACCCCAACTATGAAAAATGGTAATACATAACTTCTCGAAATCTCATGAAAACTACCCCTCATTGTTAATGCAAAATTGGCAGTACCTGCAAAAACAGGTATAAACATCCCAACACTGTAAATAATGGCCACAGTCTGCAACCACCAAGGTAATGGACTGAACACAAAATGATGCGTACCAATCATGGTGTAGAAAAGCATTTGAGTCCAGAAGGCTAGAACCCCTAATGAATAGGAATATATGGGCTTGTTGAGCGATGATGGTAAATAATAATATATAAGACCCAATGTAGTCGTCATAAACCACATGCCCACACCTTGGTGCATATAATATCCTGCAATTACCGTTTCGCCCAAACCATCTTGATAAAAAGGAAGATAGCCAATTATGAGCAAAACCATAGTCCAAATCATCCCTGCAATTATATACCAATTAGAGATATAGATATCAGACATTTTGCGCCGGGAAACTGTTTTGTAGAAATTTATAAATGTGAGAAAGAGTCCAAGAAAGAAAAATAATGCAGCAGGCCAAATATATTCACGGTATTCACCACCACCATTGTTAATACCTGCCATTAAAAAAAAGTTTCCTAAAAGCACAGCCAGATTAAATGAAATCCAGCTGGCATAAGCTAATTTTTTACTATAAATTTCGGTGTTGGAAGTACGTGAAATAACAAAATATGCTAAGCCTACAATAGCTTGAGACGACCAGCCCCAAAAAACGGTATTGGTGTGTACAGGACGCAATCTGCCAAAGGATAGCCATGAAATATGATCTAAATCTGCCCAGAAAAATTTCATCCCAAGATATTGACCCACCAAGGTTCCAAATAGCAACCAGAAAATAGCACTTCCTATGAACATCAACACAATACGTCGCAGAAAAGGCGAAACCTCTAAGTTGACTCGAGAATGTTTTTTTTCATCGACCAACGGAAATCCAGGATCGTTGACCCATTCTTTTACTATACCTTTGCGGTCTTGTACTACCGTCTGCGCACTGCCAAGCTCTGTGCCTTCCAATTTGTAATCCAATGCCTCTTTACGTGCCTGTAAAATATGATCAATTTCTTCTGTATCCAGCGACATTAGCTCTTTGGCGAGAATGGATTTATCCTTGAGTTCCTTCTTGATCCGGTTTTTTTCGACATAACCAAATACCCTCTGCGTCAAAATCAATACAGCAATCACCAATACAAATAGTATTAAAAACATGGTACCTAGAACGCCAGGATTGGTAAACCAATTACTCGTGTCGGTACTTTGTAGAAAAATGCTTATATAAAAAGAGTGTGAGTTCATACGAAAAATGGCTTTTTTATTTTCTAAATATGGAGCTAATGTAATCTAAAATTTTATTTAAGACAAAAATATCATAAATTAATTTTAAAAAAAGTTTCCAAATTTCATCTCATTTTATTCAAGAAATTGCCTGCAAGTAATAGGTTTTTAATGATTTAAGTCATAAAAATTCAAACAGAATTTCGCTTAAAATAATTTTTTACTCATGAAATGCTGCCAAGGAAAATTAATTTCATACTTTTAAAACAGAAAAGTATATATAGATTAGACCTTTAATTTAATTCATACATTGAAATTCAAAAAAAAATGGACCTCATATCTCTTCGCCGCAAATTCCACCAAATTCCAGAAATAGGATATCAAGAATTCAAAACATCTGAACTTATTTGTCAAACGCTCAAACAATTAGATATTCCTTTTCAGAGAGGATTAGCCAAAGGCACGGGAGTTCTGGCAGAATTACACAAAGGAGAAGGAAAAACCATTTTGCTGCGTGCAGATATCGATGCATTGCCAATGCAGGAATTAACCGGCTTGGATTTTTCTTCAACCCACCCCGGAATCATGCATTCCTGTGGTCATGATATGCATACAAGTATGTTATTGGGTGCTATTCATTTATTAAAGTCAAAAGATTTCAAAGGAAAAGTAAAATGTATTTTTCAACCTTCAGAAGAAGGAACCAATGGGGATGCAGAAAATAAATCTGGTGGACAACGCGTGGTAGAGGAGGGGATACTCGATGATGTAGATGCAGCCATAGCATTACATGTAAACCCATTGGCACCGGCAGGAATGTTGCATTTTACATCGGGAACGGCATTAGCAAATGCAGCCAATTTTGAAATAGAAATTATAGGAAAATCTGGTCATGCCGGCGCTGCTCCACATCTGTCCAAGGACGCAATTCTTGCCGGTTCTGCACTGGTTCAAAACCTGCAAAGTATTGTTTCTCGTAATATTTCGCCGCTACATGCTGGGGTGGTGTCTATTACCGAATTTCATGCAGGAACAGCACCCAATGTTATTGCAGGACAAGCCAGACTTACTGGTACCATACGTGCACTTACCGATGAAGATTTTGCTTTGATTAAAAATAAATTACAACAAATAATAGACGGAATTTCTCTAGCTTACACGGTTGAAATCCAGCTTCAAATCAAATCATTTTATCCTTCGGTAATTAATGATGATGCCTTATTACAAAAACTCCATCCCGTAGCAGATAACGTTTTTCAATTGGGGATTCATCCCATTCCTCCCACGATGGGCGCAGAAGACTTTGCTTTTTATGCCAGAAAAGTTCCTTCGGCATTCTATTTTATAGGTGCCATGAGCGAACAAATGGGCGAATTCTTTTTACACCATCCACAAGTAATTTTCGATGAAAAATGCCTGCCATTAGGTGCTGAATTTTTGGCAGAAGCCGCAGTACATTTATTACAAAACTGAAAATTAAATGGAGATTTTTCTAGTAAAAACGTGTAATAATCAGATGTTTTCAAATTTTCAACGATAAATATGAGTATAATTGCAATTGTTTTAATTTTTATTTCGCAAATTACTTTGGCAGGTGAAATGAAATTCACCACAAATTCAAATTCTCTTTCAACCAAAGATTCTTTACGAATTTCGGCCAAAATTGTAGGAATTACAGATGGAGATTCTGTAGATGCATTGTACAACGGAGAATTGTTATTGAAAATTCGTCTGGCACATATCGATGCACCAGAAAAACGTGGAAATCAGCCTTTTTGGCAAAAATCTAAACAAAAATTATCAGATTTATGTTTTGGTCAAATCGTAATTCTCACGGCCAAATTAAATAAAAATGGAACTTTTGAAAGTGATCGGAATGGAAGAATGATTGCAACCATTTACAATCAAAACCAAGAAAATGTAAATATGCAAATGGTAAAATCTGGTATGGCATGGCATTTCAAAAAATATTCCGCAGACAGTAGATATCACAAACTCGAGCAGCAAGCCCGCCAATCTAAATTAGGGATTTGGAGCGACAAAAATCCCATCCCTCCACATGATTTCCGAAACCCATAAAATAGCTTGAGATTCCTCAAAAATTTTATGATTTTCCAATTTCTGCATTATTTTTGATTCAATATTCGTTTATAAACAATTCATATCATGAAATATTTTCAATCCTCAATAGTTCTATTCCTCCTGTTATTCTTCTTTTCTTGTAATTCAGATGATCATATTGATATTTCACAAGCATCAGATTTACAAGCTTATGTCATTAGAAATGAATCCTACGGAGCTCATAATCAGCAAAATATGGATGTTTACCTTCCTGCAGGTCGCAGTATGCATCGTACCCCAGTGATGCTGGTGATACATGGCGGCGGCTGGACAGGTGGCGACAAGGCAGATATGACACCTTTGGTCAACGTTTTATCACAAAGATTTCCAGATATGGCCATCCTAAACGTAAATTATGTTCTTGGAACTGAGAATCATTATGCTTTTCCCAATCAATTTTATGATATGAATCTCATTATGAACCATATACGAGATCACAGCCAAGAGTGGCAAATTTCTTCAAACTACTTTTTATTAGGTGTTAGCGCAGGCGCACATATTGCCTCCTTGTACAGTTATTCTCAAAATTTACCTCAAATTACTGGCATTTGCAATATCGTAGGCCCTGTGGATTTTACCGACCCATATTATGCGCAAAATCCTCTATATCAAGGATTACTGAATTTTCTTATCGACCCAAATTCCATTCCAAATGACGTGAGCCCTTCCGTTTATATCAGTCCTGTAACCCATGCGCACATAGGCCGTACGCCCACCATTTCCTTTTTTGGAGATGCAGATCCATTGGTCCCCATTAGCCAAAAAGAAAGACTCGAAGCCGCACTTGCTCAGCACAATATCCTGCATCATTCTTATAGTTATCATGGCGACCACAGCGGAATCGCCAATGCCCAAAACTTTCCCGTTTTTCTCGATAGATTAGAAGATTTTATCAACCATCTCGATATACTGCCTTAGAATTTTTTTGGAGCTATTTCCCGCTTTACGCTATATCCCAGCCTTTGTATGCTTAGAAAATCCGGCGTACAGGGATTTCCATTTCATTCCAATCCTGTACACCGCATTTTCTTGACGCATACAAAGACTGTGATGCCGCTACAATCGGGGCTAAATACAGCCGCCCATCAAATCTTTAAATGAAATGGTTTACTTAAATTAAAAATTTACATATCCACATGTAAATCAGTAATTTACATAATCAAGAAATTATATCTCCTTCTTGCTCAATTCAGAATACAAGCTTTCGTACATAGGAAGAATATTTTCCAAACTAAAATTCAGAGAATGTCGATAGGCATTTTCTTTAAATTGTTTTAATTTTTCTTCATTTGACAACAAATCAATCGCAGCAGACGCCATTTCCTCCACCGCTCCAATAGGTTTTACATATCCAGAAAAATTATCCAAATTCACCTCCGGAATTCCGCCCGCATTGGAGCTAATCACAGGAACACCTGCAGCCATTGCTTCCAATGCTGCCAATCCAAAACTCTCTTGTTGTGAGGGTAACAAAAACAAATCTGCAATTTTCAAAATCGAATACAAGTTTTTTACCTTTCCTACATAGCGTACTTTATCTTCAATACCAAACTCCTGAATCAGATTTTGTGCTTTTTGCCATTCAGGACCTTCGCCCACAATCACCAATCGAGAATCAACCTTTTGCTGTATGGAATTAAAAATACGAATCACATCTGGCACGCGTTTCACCTTGCGCAAATTAGACACATGTATCACAATTTTTTCATTCGATTCTGCAAAAAACTTCCTTACGCAATCACCTTCAATAGAAAACAAGTCTGTGTCTATGAAATTGGGAATCACCTTAATATCCTTGCGAATATTGAAAACCTTGTAGGTCTCTTCCTTCAAACTCTCAGATACCGTGGTCACTACATCCGATTGATTGATGCTGAATTCTACCGCAGATTTGTACACAGGATGCTTGCCCACTAGCGTGATATCGGTGCCATGCAAAGTGGTAATCACAGGCAAATCTATATTTCTTTCTTTCAAAATCTGACGCGCAATATAGGCAGCATACGCATGCGGAATGGCATAATGTACATGTATCACATCCAATCCATAACGCTCGGCAATATCTACCATCAATGTGCTTAATGCCAACGAATAGGGCTGATAATGAAATAATTCATACTCTTGGATATTTACTTGATGAAAGGTGATATTGGCAAGGGTAACATCCAGTCGCGCTGGCAAACTATAACTTATGAAATGAACATGATGACCTTTTTTGGCCATTTCCATTCCCAACTCTGTGGCTACAATCCCAGAACCACCATAGGTGGGATAACATACAATACCTATATTCATAATGTTTAAATCAGATTTTTGTGAAATATTAATTTTCAAAGCGCTTCATAAATGCGTTGGTGAATCTTTTCACGAATTTCATTCTGAATCAATTTGCGATTGTCTGAAGTGGGATAAACCCTATTCGATAAAAATACATAAACCAAATTGTACTCGGGATCAGCCCAAACCAAAGTTCCTGTAAAACCCGAATGACCATAACTCGAACTCGAAACGCCAGAATAGGCAGGTCCGTTTGTACCCAATTGCTTATCAAATCCCAACCCGCGTCTATTGCCCTGATTTCGGTATTGATAAGAAGTAAATTCCTTGATTACACTTTCTGTAAGATATTTGCGACCGCCATAAACGCCATTATTCAAAAACATCTGCATCATTTTTGCCAAATCATTCGAGTTTGAAAAAATCCCAGCATGCCCAGCAACGCCTCCCAACATGGCAGCACCCTGATCATGAACATATCCTTGAATCTGTTGTTTTCTGAAAACTAGGTCATTTTCGGTTGGTACAATTTGTTCCAACTCAAACTTTTTCAAAGGATTATAAGTCGTATAATTCATTCCCAATGGCTCAAAAAAAGATTTATCTAATTGATAATCAAGTGACTGATAAGTGTTCCGCTCCAAATAATCCTGAAATAGATAATAGCCCAAATCACTATATCGATAGCGACGTGCTACACTTTCTTTCAAAAAAATCTTGTTCATCATAGAATCTCTGTAGGCATTACGGATAAAAAGATTCTTGGCAACTTCGGTCTCAAAACCCATTTTTTTTTCGGTAGAATAATATCCAGGTTTATAGTTCATTGTCACGCTGTCAATCGTTTCTTTATAAAATGGAATCCAAGGATAAAATCCAGCTTGATGTGCTAGAATTTCACGCAAACTTACTTGATTTTTATCGCTGAAAATGGCACGTGGAATAAAATGACGCAAGGGTTCGTCCAGCGAAAAATAATTCTTTTCTATACGACTCATCAACAAGGGCATCGTACTCACAATTTTGGTCACAGATGCTACATCGTACAAATGATTCCAAGCCACTTTGTCTTTTTTATCATAAGTGAAATAACCAAAAGATTTATCATAAACCACCTTGCCATTACGCGCAACTAGAATTTGCATTCCTGGAGTTGCTTTGATTTCCATGGCCCATTCGGCAAGCTCATCGATACGATTCAGTTTTTCTGATTTCATTCCCGCATTTTCTGGTAAGGTATAGCCCAAGCGGTGCGTAATTACTGTCTCTAAACAAGTTCCATAGGTGTAATTTTCATTCAAAGTTACAGGTAGTTTCCCTTTAAAAGGTATGGCGCCAAAAATCAATTGTGGAACACTGCGCATGGCATCAGTATGATTTTGATATGCAACAATCGTCGCTTTTACCAGTTGGTCATCAAAGTTCAATAAAGCATAAGGACTACCAAAAATTGTAAGAATTACCTTCGTTTTCTGACTGAATTGGCGAATGAGATCTTGTGATTTTTGTGAAATTTTATAAGATTTATAGGGTGTAGAATTGTCCTTGTGAATTGAAATAAAAACGTAATCATATCGTTCCAAATCATCTATCGTAAAACTTTTTGATAAATCTATTCTGTCAACTTGCGTATATTTATTCAAATAGGTAAAAAATTCTTCCTTTTCACCTTCTTCGAGCCCCATCCAGCCAAATCTGGATTTGTGCACATCAATTATGGGCAAAATGTGATTTTCATTTTTCAATAAGGTTGTAGCCTCTTCAAAAATTCTTGCCGTCACTGCCAAGCTTTGCGCGTCGTTTAATTCTTTGTGTACACCATCAACCGCCAGTTTCGGAAGCCGATTTAATCCCGCAAAATACTTGGCCATGAGAATTTTCTTCACGCTTTCCTCTAATCTGCTCTCCAGAATTTTTCCTGATTCCAGGCCTTCTTTTATCTTGGCTTTTCCTGTTGCTACAGCCTGAGAAAACAACAAAATATCATTTCCAGCTTCAAATGCCATATAATCTGTCATTCCATTCGGAAAATTTTTTGTAACTCCATCCATATTCAATGCATCGGTTACAATCAATCCTTTGAAGCCCATTTCCTCTTTTAACAAACGGGTAATAATGTTATGTGAAAGAGAAGCAGGAATTTTGGCATCCGGTTCCAATGCAGGCACGGCCAAATGTGCCACCATAATTCCCGTAATTCCTTTTGCAATCAAATCCCGAAAAGGTTTCAACTCAACCGAATCCAATCTGGCACGATCGTGTGGAATAGATGGCAAGGTCTTATGCGAATCCTGGTCTGTATCTCCATGACCGGGAAAATGTTTGGCAGAAGTCAATATTCCGTTGCGTTGCATGCCTTCGGCATAGGCCCAAGCTTTTCCCGCAATATTTTCAGCATCAGATCCATAAGCCCTGTTTCCAATAATGGGATTTTGTGGATTCACATTCACATCAGCCACCGGCGCAAAATTAAAATGAATGCCAGTTCGCTTCAAATGAGCACTCACACGCTCGCCCATTTGCGTCAATAGCGGATTCTCGGTAAGCGCAGCTGTAGTCATAGCCCATGGAAACCTATTCGAATTCTTCAAACGCATAGAAACATCCCATTCCGCATCCATACCCATCAACAATGGAACTTTTGCCAATTTCTGATATTCATTCACCAATTCAATTTGCCGAATTGCATCATCTTGCATGAAAATTAAACCTCCAATACGTTCATTTTCAATTAGTTTTCTTATTTCTGCCTCATGCGCAGCCCCTTTGTTAGAATAGGCAGCCACCATAAAAAGTTGCCCGATTTTATCGTCCAGCGACATAGAATTATATACATCGTTCACCCATTTTATCTGTTGTTCATTCTTATACAAAGGATCGGCTGTAAACTGTGCCGACGAAGAAATACTCACAAAAAATAAGACAATTAAGACAAATTTATTCATGTAAAAAATTTCGAAAACTTAATAAGCAAAAATAAGCATAAACCTTCAATTTTGTTGCCTACAAACCATAGCATTTAATGATTTAATTATTTTTTGGGCGGCATTTCCGGCTGTCACTCCTAGTCCGCATGCGCAGGCATACAAAAAATCCACATACAGGGATTTCCATTCTTCCAATCCTGTATGTGGTTTTTTGTCAATGCCTACGCATTTACGGGCTATCCGTTCCATCCGGGCCGCGTTACCCATCTATTTCCTCATATTAAATTCAAATTATTCCATCCAATTTGATTTAAAGTAAAAAGAACAACAAAATTTCAACAAATATTACAAACAATTATCCAGAATAATATTCTTGTAATTGATCGATTTGGATGTTTCTTTAGCTATTTCAAAAGCTTCAAATCCTTTCATGGTCAATACCCCACGAATACTAATTTCTATATTATCCATAATCGTTCGATCATAATTCTCATTTGGATTGAGATAATTTGTACTTAATAAATGAATGTACAAAACCGAAAATAAATGTGCTTGTGATTCTAGATTGAAATCTTCTCTTACAAGACCTTGGAGACGCCCCTTAGTACAGAATTTTGTAAACATCGCTTTGGCAAGTTCTTGTGCAGAAGCCATTTTTTCATCGAATAATTTTCTATAATAATATTCCATCTGGCGCAGGTTGAGACGCTGCTTGTCATACGGGAAATAAGAATTTATAAGACATAATAAAGTAAAAAAAGCTTCTACCGCATTATCTGAATGCTCACTCGAAAATTTAAAAAAATGGTTGTATTTATCCAAAACATGGTCAAAAGACAATCCCACAATCTCTTTCTTGGACGAAAACATATTATAAATCGTCTTTTTAGACATGGAAAATTCCCTGCCTATTTCGTCCACTGTAAGCGTTTTAAAACCCCGCTCCACAAAAAACGGGGTTACTTTTTTTATAAACTCATTTTTCTCCATTATTTTATTCCCTCAATAATGCGGTTGAACGTAGCAGATGGTCTCATGGCAGACGATGTTTTGCTATCATCTGGATGGTAATATCCATCGATGGTTTGCGGTTTGCCTTGGGCAGAAATCAATTCTTCATTTATTACATCCTCATTTTCATTCAAAGCAAGAGCAACTTTTGAAAATATATCTTTCATTTCCATCTCTACATTCTGGTTGGACAAAGCTTCTGCCCAATATTTTGCCAAATAGAAATGAGAACCACGGTTATCAATTCCACCTACTTTTCTAGCGGGAGATTTATCCTCTTCCAAAAACTTTTCTACGGCTTCATCCAAGGTTTCTGCAAGTATTTGTGCTTTAGAATTGTTTTGATTCTGTGACAAATGCTCCAAAGACGCACCCAAAGCCAAAAATTCGCCCAAAGAATCCCAGCGCAAATATCCCTCGTCCACAAACTGCTCTATATGCTTGGGAGCGGTTCCGCCAGCTCCTGTTTCAAAAAGACCACCGCCCTGCATCAATGGTACGATAGATAGCATTTTGGCCGATGTGCCAAGTTCTAGAATCGGAAATAAATCGGTAAGATAATCTCGCAAAACATTACCCGAAACCGAAATGGTGTCTTTGCCTTCCCGAGCTCTTTTTAATGTCTCGCGCATGGCATCTTTCACATCCATTATGCGAATATCGAGACCGGTGGTGTCATGATCTTTCAAATATTTTTCTACTTTTTTTATCATTTCACGGTCGTGGGCTCTAGCCTTGTCTAACCAGAAAATGGCAGGCGTATCAGAAAGTCTTGCACGGTTTACGGCCAGTTTCACCCAGTCTTTGATGGGGGCATCTTTGGTTTGACACATCCGGAAAATGTCTCCTTTTTCTACAGGTTGAGAAAGTAGAATATGTTGATTTTCGTCTTTTATATAAATTCTTCCATTGCTTTTAGCTTGAAATGTCTTGTCATGCGAGCCGTATTCTTCGGCTTTTTGTGCCATTAAGCCCACGTTGGGTATACTTCCCATCGTGGCAGGGTTTAATTTTCCGTTTTCTTTGTTTTCTTGAATGATTGCATCATAAAAAACTGCGTAGGAGCGGTCTGGAATCATGGCCAGCGTATCTTCCTCTTTTCCCTCTTTGTTCCACATTTTGCCACCGTTACGTATCATGGCAGCCATAGAAGCGTCTATAATAATGTCTGATGGCACATGAAAGTTGGTAATACCTTTATCAGAATTCACCATAGCCACACGTGGCCCGTTTGCCAGCGTATTTTCAATATCGGATTTGATTTCTGCTTCTTTTGGATGATTTTTGATTTTTTCTAAAAGAGATTCAAGTCCTGCATTTGGATTGATGTCCAACTCTTTGAATTCTTCTGCATATTTTTGAAACACATCTTCAAAAAAAGTTTCGGTAATGGCGCCAAAGATGATGGGGTCTGAAATTTTCATCATGGTAGCTTTGAGATGTGCAGAAAGTAGAACGTCATTTTCCTTGGCCAGAGCAATACTTTCTTTTACATAGGATTTCAAATCTGCCAAGTGCATTACAGCGGCGTCTATGACTTCACCTTTGGTGAGGGGAGCGGCTTTTTTGAGCGTTTCTATATTTCCGTTTTCATCTTCAAAAACAATGCTGTATTGCCCATTGGAATCTACGGTAAGCGATTTTTCGGTTGCGTAGAAATCCCCTGTTTGCATGTGTGCTACTTCTGTTTTAGAATCACTTTCCCAATTTCCCATACGATGAGGGTGTGTTTTGGCATAATTCTTCACCGCTTTGGGTGATCTTCTGTCAGAGTTTCCTTCTCTCAATACAGGATTCACGGCAGATCCCAATACTACAGAATATCTATTTTTAATTTCTTGCTCTTCTTCATTTTTAGGTTCTGCAGGATAATTTGGTACTCGATATCCTTGCGCTTGAAGTTCTGCGATTGCCTCTTCTAATTGTGGAACGGATGCCGAAATATTGGGTGTTTTGATGATGTTGGCCTCTGGAGTTTTTGCCAGTTCACCCAATTGTGTGAGCGCGTCTTCTATTTTTTGATTTTCTTCTAATTTTTCAGGAAAATTGGCAAGAATTCTTCCTGCAAGAGAAATATCCGTTGGAATAATATCTATACCTGCCACCGAGCTGAAGGCTTTTACAATGGGCAAAAAAGAATGAGTTGCCAGCATAGGTGCCTCGTCGGTAATGGTGTAATAAATTTTTGACATGGAATTAAATTAAATTTTAAACAAAGATTACAAAAATAAGTAAATTCAAGCCTAAATAGAAATTATTTGAAAATTTACATTTTCTACTTTTTTTAATAGTATTAAACGTGTGCACTATGCTATTATTACAGAAGAATATAGGAAATTCGAGATCAAAATATTTTATGATTTACGCAATTGATTGTAAATAAATTTTATACCAGGCTCTAGCTAATGCAGAAATTATTTTAATTGGCGTAAATAGTTGATGCACGACGAGTTTTAGAGTTTTTATTTCGTTTATAAACCCTATTCATTACCTTAAATTAATTGATTTACATGGCTTAGCTGATGCATAGGCGGAAATTAATATATTTTATCCCAGATCGTTTGTAATTTATAAAGAATAAAAATTAAAATATCAGATTTCTATGGTATTTTTTTTTTTCAAATTTTATTCGTAAACTTGAATTTAATTTGAAAAAAATCAAAATAAATGAAAAAATTTTTACTTTCCATGATACTTATTTCCTTTATAAGTATTGCAGGAGCACAAGAACCAAGTTCAAAAAAATTCCAATTATTAGGAAATATTTTTGAAAATGAACTTCGACTTCAAGCCAACCCTGTTGGGGCAGAAAAGGTTTTTGTAGAAATAATGCTTGCCGGTCAAAAGGATTTGAATCAAAATGAAAAATTATTCAAAGTATATGATATAAATCGGGGTAAGCAAACCCTCAAAGTTGATATTTCCTCACTGAAAAATGGAGAATACGAATTATATCTTTTGCAGGTAAAGTACGATGATCGATTAAAAAGAAATGTGACTCGACCTGTGTTTTCTGAAAACTTTATTAAAAAATAAAATTTACAATGAGGATTTATACATATTTATTTGCTATTGTTTTTGGGGTATTTTTCCAAATTTCAATTCAAGCACAGGAAAATACAAATCAGACATGTGATACTGCGTCACCGGTGTGTCCTGACAATAATTTTGGGGTGAATATGCCCAACGTAACGGGTAACATTCGATCGGAGACTGGACCCTTTTATGGCTGTCTCGGTTCACAGCCAAGACCTATGTGGTTTTATATGCGTGTGGCGTCTTCTGGTTATGCTATTTTTGATTTAAGTCAATATAGACATCCAGATGCCCTAGACAATCCGCTCAATCATCAAAGCGGTGCTCAATTAGATGTAGATTTTGCATTATGGGGACCTTTTGATAGTGAAGAGGCATGTGATCAATTGACTCAAGAAAATATGATTGATTGTAGTTTCCATGCTCGTGCATTTGAAATCGTAGATTTTACCGGTGGTACAGGTACAACTGCTCCGCCTATTGAGGGGCCTTTCAACCCAGGATGGGTTAATGAAGGCGAATATTATATTTTATTGGTAACCAATTATAACTCTTCTGGAAATGCAGGATATGTAAATCTCTTACCTCGTTACCCAGAAATGACAGCCACCTTTGACTGTTCCATTCTGGGCCCAAATTATGAGTACTGTGATTTAGGTGGTGATGGAATAGAAATTGTAAATTTGGATGATTATATAAACGAAATAAGTGGTGGAGACGAAAATATTGGAGTTACATTCCATGAAACTTCTTATAACGCAAATAATTATATTGACCCGTTGCCATCTCAACAAACGCTTACAAATGTACCTCTCACCGTATATGTACGAAAAGAGAATTTCTTGACAGGAGAGGTTACGGTAATTATTCTATCATTTGCGCTTGTACCAGAGCCAGAATTGCAAGAAGCTACACTCACAGCTTGTGATAATGATGGAAATGGTTTAGAGTTGTTTGATCTTACGCAAGCCAATGTAAAGGTGAATCCTGAAGACGACATGATGCTTACATATTATCACAGCCAAGAAGATGCAGAAACCGAAGAAAATCCTATAACAGATCCTACTTATTTTGAGTCGGGTCCAGGTGTGATATATGTTCGTGCAGATGCAGGAGATTGCTACGCCACCACAACCATTACATTAGTTTTGCTTGACACGCTAGAGTTGAACAATGCATCTGCAGAATATTGTGATACAAATTATGACGGCGTAGAAGTGGTCAACCTTAATAATTTCAATGAAGTAATTTTAAATAATAATACTGGAACGATTCAATATTATGAAAATGAGTCGGACGCGATTGCTGGAAATGATAATTATATTGGAAATACAGGTGCATATTCAACATTTTCTACCACTTTGTACGCGCATGTAGCAGGTTCTAGTGGTTGTAATGCAGTAGCAGAATTGACTATCACCGTGAATCCAACTCCTAATCCAGAAGAGGGATTGGTGTATGAGTTCTGTGATTTCAACGCAGATAATTCAGAAATTATTGATTTGACTATTGCAGAAGAAGATTTGATTTCATTTGCAGACAATACTACATTTTATTATTTCACCCAACAAGCGGATGCAGAAACAGCAAATTTTGATGCTGCACTGCAAAACCCTGCTGAATTTGAGCTTACAGAGAATACCGTAATCTATGTACTATTGGTAAATGAATTTGGCTGTGCAGCATACGAATCTGTGATTTATAAACTCATGGAAGGCGTTGTAGTACAAAATGCTGAATTGCTTGTATGTGGCGATGGTTCGGCCGAAGCTGAATTCAACCTTACCCATGCCAACCTTGCAGAAAATTACGACAATATTATTTATTATTCTAGCCAAGAAGATGCAGAGAATGGAATCAATCCTATCAATAACCCAGCTGCATATTCCACCACAACGCCGGCTACAGTTTATGCGGTAGTATATATAGGTGACTGTTTTTCTACAGCAGAAATTAGCCTTGATTTATTCGAAGATTTGGTAGCAAATCCTTTTGAATATACGGTTTGTGATGAAGATGGTAATGGTACAGAGACCTTTAACCTAAATGATTTTAGAAATGAAATTGCTGGAAATTCATCTGGAGATATTTTCTTCTACGAAAATGAAGCTGATGCTGCTGCCGTAAACACGAATTATATTCAGAATACATCAGAATATACCACAGCTACAACAACCCTATATGTAGTGGTACAAAGTGGTAGCTGCTCTGCAAGTACAACATTGAATTTGAATGTACTCGATGCTCCACAAGCCAATGATGTAGCAGAGCCTTATGTGTATTGTGACGACTTCAATGATGGTAGTGAAACGGTAGATTTAACACGTGCTTTTGCAGACGTTGTTACAAGCACCAGTGGTTTAACCGCAGAATATTACCTAAGTGAAAGTGATGCAAATGAAGGTAATTCTGCCAACGCTATTAGTACACCTGCGGCTTATACGCTTACAGGTACAACAACCGTGTACGTAAGAGTTCTTGCAGGTGAATGCGCAGCAGTAGCCATGGTAACCTTTGAGTTATCACCTGGTATCAATGTAAATAATCCTACATTATTTACATGTTTTGCAGAAAATGGTCAAGGTACTTTTGATTTGACAACGGCAAACATTGCAGAAGGTACAACGCTTACATATCACACCAACTTGTCTGATGCCCAAACAGGAAATGCTCCAATTGCAAATCCTGCGGCTTATTCTACTTCTGTGCCTGGCACGGTGTACGTACATGTGACGGATGGAGATTGTGTAAATACAGCAACCATTTCTTTAGGATTCTATGATCAGCCTAATATTCAAATACCTGAAACATTTGCTATCTGCTCTGGCTATTCTGCAGACGTTGATGCAGGTGCAGGATTTGCAGCTTATGCTTGGAGTACTGGAGAAACATCTCAAAGTATAGAAATTGTTGAATTAGGGAATTACTGGGTAGATGTTACAGACGCTAATGGTTGTACCTTCAGACATAATTTTGAAGTTATTGCTGGTGTTGCGCCTGTGATTACGCTGGTAGAAGAAGGACCAAATTCACTCACGATTACAGCAGAAGGCGGTATAGCTCCTTATCAATATTCTGTAGGCGGATTTATTTGGCAGGATTCTAACGAGTTTGTTAATTTACACCCCGGTACCTACAATGTTTATGTACGGGGAGAGGACGGCTGTATAAGCTTGGTAGAAGTTGCTGCAGTATTCCAGTGGCCAACGCTTTTCACACCCAATGGTGACGGAATCAATGATACCTTTAGAGTACCAGGATTAGAGGTTTATCCCGGATCACACATCAGAATCTTTGATCGTTATGGATCGTTGATATATGAATCTGCTGTAACCGGTAATGTATTATGGGACGGAAGAGATATGAGCGGTAACCGTGTTTCTACACAAGATTACTGGTATATACTCGATGTAGGAGATGGAAGAAGAATTAATGGACACATCACCGTTAAGAACAGAACAGAAAAAGGAAGATAAACCAAAATTAACAATTTGTAAATTACACATGAAACGATTAAAAAATAATATAGTGGCCGTATTGGGGATGTTGGTATGTGGTTTTGGATATGCCCAGCAAAGTGTACCCGTGTATGAATCCTATTTTATATCAGAAGAAATGTTGATAAACCCTTCTTTTGCTGGAGATTCAGAAGAGGTGGAATTCAAGCTGTATCATCGCCAACAGTGGAAAGATTTCAGTAAAGGACCTGAGACTACGGTTGCTTCCATTCACGGAAATGTAATCGATAGAGTAGGGTTGGGGATGTATTTT
This sequence comes from Flavobacteriaceae bacterium, assembly GCA_030538275.1. GTDB lineage: Bacteria > Bacteroidota > Bacteroidia > Flavobacteriales > Weeksellaceae > Profundicola. The sequence goes on from JAUNUH010000001.1 coordinate 140,631, forward strand.
CTAAACGACCAAAACGGAAATACAAGATTGAATTCATTCAATATTGCAGCTTCCTACCATATTCCGCTAGGTAATCCGAATGTGCGACAAAACGGTCAGTTTTCATTTGGAACTTCCATGACTTTTTCTGGATTCAGATTCGGAGGTGTTACAGAATTACCAAATGATCCACTTTATGAAGGAGAAACCAATATTTTCATACCTTATTTGAATTTTGGTGGAAGCATTCAATATAACGGATGGATGGCCGGAATTTCTGTTCTGGATTTGGCTCTTGCTTATAACGAACCCATGGTAAACGAACTAGAACCTAGTCCGGTGTACTTTTATGGAATGGCAGGAAAGAAATTTAGAATTACGCAAGGATTTGAACTTGAGCCCGTTTTAATGTATCGATTCAATAAAGAAGACAGAAAACAACTCGATGCCAATCTACGCGCCAAAATGTATTCTGGAAATAATGCTTTCTGGGCTGGAGCCAATTATAGACATGATATGAGTGGAGATAACTCACAAGGCCTTACTTTGTCTCCTATGCTTGGAGCAGAAATAGGTAGATTGAATTTTGGATTTGCTTATAATATCGGACTTACTGATTTTGCGACAGAAAGCGGTGATGGATGGTCGATAAGTGTAGGCTATGATATTCCAAACTTCTTTAAACCTCAAATGGAAACTATTGTAGAGGATTAAATGTAATTAAATTTATTAATACAAATTCATTGAAAAAAGCCAGATTTTTCTGGCTTTTTTTTATTTATAGATTTACTACCAACCCCCGTCCTGACACTTCTGGAACTTACTAACAACTTAATCTCCAACCCATCAAAACGAAAATTATTCCAATTAAAAGACTGCCAAAACTATAAATCCCAAAAAGTAGGTAATCCCCATTTTGTAAAAACTTAAGATTTTCGACTGAAAAAGTTGAAAAAGTAGTAAATCCGCCACAAAATCCCACAGTCCAAAAAAGAAAAGACGCATGGTTTAAAAACTGTTTTTCAGCAAAACCCAATAATAAACCAATGAATAGACATCCTACTGAATTCACTAATAATGTGCCGTATGGGAAATTTTGAATGAATAAATTAGAAATCAAATATCTGAGTAAACTGCCCAATCCACCCCCGATGAAAATGGCTATAAAAGTTTTTACCATACTCAAAATTAAACATTTTAATAAATTACTTGCTGTTTTGAAATATTTATCTAACTTTGCATATCAAAGTACTTTATAATGAATTCAAAATATCAGAATGATTTATCGCATATACGTTCAATGATGGAGAAATCATCCAGTTTTATTTCATTGAGTGGTTTATCGGGTGTATTTGCTGGGCTTGTTGCATTGATTGGCGCATTTGTCGCACATCATTTACTCACATGCCATGGCATCGAATATTTTTCTGCAACAGGAAGAGTTTATACCGAAGATATTGTCAAGAAATTATTCTTGATTGCATTGACCGTATTATTACTTTCTTTGTTTTTTGGTATTTATTTTACGGTTAGAAAAAGTAAAAAACATGGTCTCAAGATTTGGAATAAGGTTACACGTAATTTATTATTGAATTTGAGCATTCCTTTGATTGCAGGAGGCATGTTTTGTTTAGCTTTAATTTCGTATAGAATTCATGGTTTTATTGCTCCATCTATGTTGATTTTTTATGGTCTTGCCTTGGTGAATGCTTCCAAATACACCTATGGCGACATAAGATGGTTGGGATATTTTGAAATAATTATAGGGGTAATTGCTTCATTTTTAATAGGCTACGGCCTTGTCTTTTGGGCGTTGGGATTTGGCATATTGCATATCATATATGGCGTTTTAATGTATAAGAAATACGATTTAAATTGAAAAAACTCGTCAAAAGTGTTGGGTTTGCTTTACAAGGATTTGTTTGTGTGCTGAAATCTGAAAGAAATATGAAAATTCATTCGATAGCAGCTGTATTGACTATTATTCTTGGTTTGTATCTACGTTTAGAAATAATCGAATGGGCGGTAATTTTGCTTTGTATTAGTTCGGTGTTTGCTGCAGAAATATTGAATACGGTAATAGAAAAATATTTAGACACTTATCATCCAGAATTCAATCAAGTTGTAGGCCGGCTCAAAGATATGTCGGCAGCGGCTGTATTGGTTTTTTCTATGGGAAGTGCCTTGATTGGTTGTTTGATTTTTTATGAGAAAATTATAGAATTATTATGAGTTTGATTGATAGGCTTAATAAGGATTTTGAAAGTAGGGTAAGGCTGGGTATTATGTCGATTTTGCTTGTAAATGACTGGGTAGATTTTTCAGAAATGAAAGATTTACTGAAATTGTCAGACGGAAATTTAGCAAGTCACAGCAAAGTCTTGGAATCAAGAGAATATATCGAAATCAAAAAAGAGTTTGTCAATCGGAAACCCAAGACATCTTACCGCGTTACACTCAAGGGTAGGGAAGCCTTCCTAGACCACCTTTCAGCATTGGAGGAATTATTAAAATAAAAATTTTTATCTTTAAACTTTGTAACTCAAAGTACTTTATTAATATTTATGACAAGTTAATACGATTCAAAATTTAAAATATTTCATTATGAACAAAAAAGTTATCTTTTTCTTTATCAACTTGTTGCTATTTGTTGTAGTTTTTTACCAAAACGATATTGGAATTAATCTAGGAATTTTTACCGTAATCACTACAGTTTTGGCATATTATGGATTTTCATTACAAAAAATCACAAAAGACTTTCGTTTGGCGATGTTGGGAAGCCTTCTGTTTTCGTTTACATTTACGTATTACCAAGATGTAGCGAGTTTCTTAGGTTTGGTATTTTCGCTGCACTGGCTGGCTATGCTTGCATTTGATCCGAATCAAAAATTACTAAAAAGCTTGGTTTTGATTCCGTTGAATTACCTCCTTATTTTGCCAAATCTAGCCGAAACCAAATTTAATTTTTCGAGTAAAAAAACATTCAAACAATTTCAATTAATTCTGGCATTGGTCCTCATTCCCGTTGGGATTACGCTGATTTTTGCCATTGTTTATTCCATGGCAAGTTCAACGCTCAGTGCATTTTTTCAAAACCTAAACTGGCACTTTGAATTTAGTTTTCTCAACATGGTCTTGCTGATTGCCTTAGGAAGTATATTGATGTATTTTTTCTGGTTTTTCAGAATGCCAAAAGATTGGAAAATTGTTCAAATCCAGCTTTCAGACGACTTTCAGTCTAGAAAAAATTTGGAAGATATTCATTTAAATTTGATGCGTAAAAGTGGAGAAATTACCTTTATTTTATTGAATATCATCCTTTTAATTTTCATCATTATTTATGGATACGAGAATTTTTTCAATACATCAGATGTTACGTCCATTAGTCAAAATGTCCATGAAAGAGTTTATGCGGTTATTGGATCTATAATTTTAGCGGTTTTTTTAATTTTATTGTTTTTTCAAGGAGCAATTAACTTTATTCCTAAAAATAATATAATAAAGAATTTAAGCTATATTTGGCTGGTACTTAATGTTTTATTAGTATCCATCGCTTTTGTCAAAAACATGCACTATGTAGAAATGATGGGTTTAACACAAAAACGTATGGGTGTTTTTGCCTTTTTACTTTTGGCATTTATCGGACTGATATTTACTTGGATCAAGATTAAAAATCAAAAAACAAATGCATTTCTAATTAACCAAATGATCAGAATATTTTATTATTCGATGTTAATTTTAGCTTTTTTCAACTGGAGTTGGATAATTACACAATATAATATTACCGCAGACAAAATTGAAAGAGATTTAGAATATCATTTTGATTTGCCTTATAATCATGTTATTATGACGAATTATTTCAAAACCCATCACCAAAAGGAATTTATTCATGATAATTCTATCGACAAATCAGTTTCTATAGATGGGAAATTATATGACGCCTGGGTAAATTATCGTTTAAAAACTTCAGATTAAATTATTGTTGGGTATATATTAAATTAAAATTAAATCATGTTTTTTCTGATTTTAAGTTTTTTAATATGCTGCATTTTGAAGATAATTATTTATCTTTAAGAAAAATATCGTGTATGCAGGTTGTACATCTTTCAGCAGAATGTTTTCCAGTAGCCAAAGTAGGTGGCTTGGGTGATGTAGTGGGTGCTTTGCCCAAATATTTGAACAAAACAGAAGGCATGAACGCCATGGTTGTAATGCCTTTTGTCGAAAATAAATTTACCAAAACACACCTTCTCACCGTCGATTTTGAAATGAGACTGCCATTTGGTAATAGAAATTTACAAGTAAAAATCCTGAAAAATACCGATTTAGGTTTTAATCTGTATTTAGTTCAGATAGAGGGATTTGCTTATCGTGAAAATGTTTATGGCTATCGAAACGACCCGTATTTTTTCACCGCATTTCAAGTAGCAACACTCAATTGGATACATCAATGGACACATTTACCAGATGTGATACATTGCCATGATTTCCATACCGGCTTTGTACCCTTTATGATGAAACACGCTCATCAGTTTCCCAGATTCAGAAATATTCCATCGGTTTTTACCATTCACAATGCCAATTATCAAGGACAAATGCCTTGGGATGTTGTAGATTATTTTCCATGGTTCAACACCTGGGATCTACCTCTGCTGGAATGGGATAATACATTGAACGCCATGGCTTCTGCCATCAAATGCGCTTGGAGAGTAACAACTGTATCACCTCAATATATGCGCGAATTGATGGAAGGAAATCTAGGTTTGGCGCCACTCTTCCAACAAGAATGGCAAAAATGTAGCGGAATTTTAAACGGAATCGACACCGAAGAATGGAATCCCGAAACCGACAAAAGACTCGACCATAATTACAACATAGAAAATGTAAAAGAAGGTAAAAGAAGAAATAAAAACCAAATCTGCGAAGCCTTTAAATTAAATCCAGAATATCCCTTGATTTCGTTCATAGGAAGATTTGTCGATCAAAAAGGTGCCGACGTATTATCAGACGCTATTTGGCAAGCCATTAGAGAATTTGATGCAAAAATGAGCTTTTTGATCATAGGTAGTGGCGACCCACAATTGTCCAACGGACTAGAACAAATGAAGATTTTTACAGACGGAAGATTTAATTGTTTTATCGGATATAATGAAAATCTTGCCCGCAAAGTGTATGCAGCCTCAGACTTTTTGGTAATGCCTTCACGCTTTGAACCCTGCGGATTGAATCAATTCTACGCGCTGCGCTACGGTACCATACCTATTGTGCGTACCGTAGGCGGATTACTGGACTCTGTACAAGACATCAACGACGAAAACGGAAATGGAATCAGATTTATTCATCTCAATACACACGATTTGCTACATGCATTTCATCGAGCAGGACAAGTATTTGATGAAAAAGAAAAATTACAAATCCTTCGCGAATTTATCATGAACCAGGATTTTTCCTGGGAAAAATCAGCAAAAAAATATATCGAATTATATGAAAAACTTTGACGATCATCACAAGAAAACTTTAGCCCTAATTTTGGGCGGTGGACGTGGTACTAGACTGCATCCCCTCACCGAGCAAAGATCAAAACCCGCCGTGCCCATTGCAGGAAAATATCGCCTCGTCGATATACCTATTTCTAATTGCCTGAATTCAAGAATTAATAAAATTTTTGTACTTACTCAATTCAATTCTGCATCGCTCAACAGGCACATCAAGCATAGTTACAACTTCGATCTATTCAGCAAAGGATTTGTAGATATTCTCGCCGCCGAACAAACTTTTGATAGTTCGGAATGGTATCAAGGCACCGCAGATGCCGTACGCCAAAGCTATCAACACTTTACCACAGTAGAGCATGATTACGTTTTGATTTTGTCTGGAGATCAATTATACCAAATGGACTTCAAAGAAATGCTGCAAGACCATATCAACAACAATGCAGACCTCACCATAGCCACCATTCCCGTAGATGCACAAGATGCTACAGGATTCGGAATTATGAAAACCGATGAAATGGACAATATTCTGTCATTTATAGAAAAACCCGATAAAGATGAACTCAAAAATTGGGTGTCAGAAACAGGTGAAAAAATGAAAAAAGAAGGTCGCGAATATCTCGCATCAATGGGAATTTATTTATTCAATAAAAAAGTACTAAAAGACCTGCTTTTCAAATACGACGGAACTGATTTTGGCAAAAATATTATTCCCGCTTCCATCAATGAATACAAGGTAAACTCTTATCAATTCGAAGGTTATTGGACAGATATAGGAACCATAGGCTCATTTCATGTGGCCAATATCGACCTCACACGCAACATCCCTTCTTTCAATCTATACGACAACGACAACGCCATCTTTACCCATGCACGTATGTTGCCACCCGCCAAAGTCGTAGGAACATCCCTAGAAAATGTCGTGCTTTCAGAAGGAGCCATTGTACACGCTAGCCGTATAGAAAATAGCGTTATTGGCATTCGTACACGTATAGGACATGGATGTAATATCTATGACTCCTACCTCATGGGCAGCGATTATTACGAAACTATAGACGATATCGCAGAATATAACAAGCAAGGTATTCCAGCCATGGGACTAGGCGAGAGATGTCACATCAAAAATGCCATTCTAGACAAAAATGTACGCATTGGAAATAATGTAACTATTATGGGAAACAAGCATTTAGAAGAAAAAGAAACAAAAGAATACAAAATAGTCGATGGAATCGTAGTCGTCAAAAAAAATGCCGTAATTCCAAACGGAACCGTCATTGGCGGATAGAAAAAATAATTCCATCATAAATTTAAAATAATCAAATGAAAATCACATACTTAGGACACAATACACTCTGGATAGAAACCCAAAACTCCAAAATAATGGTCGATCCATTTATCAGCGGCAACGAATTAGCCAATAATATCAAAGTCACAGATTACTACCCAGATTATATTTTGTTAACACATGCCCACCAAGACCACATCCTAGATGTGGATACACTGGCAACCCTTGGAAATTCGCAAATCATATCCAATTTCGAAATCGTAAGCTATTTCGACAAAAAAGGATTCCGAGGCCATGGAATGAATACAGGCGGATCAGCAAAATTCCCTTTCGGAAAATTGAGCAGCGTCGTAGCCCACCATTCCAGCCAGTTTCCAGACGGTACCTATGGCGGAAACCCCAATGGCTACGTACTACAATCCAACAACAAGACCATATATATTGCTGGAGACACCGCGCTCACCATGGATATGAAGCTCATTCCCAGGCTTTTCGGAAAGCTAGATTTAGCCATTTTGCCTATAGGAGACAATTTCACAATGGACGCAGAAGCAGCCGTAATCGCCGCAGATTTTGTAGAATGTAACCAAATATTAGGATGCCATTACGACACATTTCCACCCATCAAAATCAACCACGACGACGTCAAAAAAACATTTACCCAAGCAGGAAAACAACTCATACTATTACCCATAGGTGACAGCATAGAAATATAATTCACAACAATTTTTTTTTTTGCAGCTTATCCGGCTTTACGCTATATCACGCCCATTGTATGCTTAGAAAGCCATGCTGCACAGGGATTTCCATTCCATTACAATCCCTGTGCAGCAAGTTTTCTTGGCGCATACAATGACCGTGATGCCGCTACAATCCGGGCTGTGCACCACACTTGGCATGCAGGCATGTCTTTCAAAGATAATAGGGGATGGGAGAATTGCACGGTTGCATTACTTTTATAAAATCAAAAATTTCTGTAAATTTCAACTTTTATTCTTAAAACCAAGACCAAGGATACAATAATACCACATCAAGCCAAATATTTTGCGTTAGAAATAATTATTTTTTATTACCAGAAAATTAAATGACCTCAAAAGAAATAGAACAGAAGCTCGCACTCATTTCCGAAAATTATAATCCTGAAGAATTTATTTTTGATTTTCTTCTGTCGTTCGGGATTTCCAAAACAACCATTGCCCGACTGAAAAAGGGCGACTTCAATATGTCGAAAAATCCGGGCGAAATCCTGTATAAAGGGAAAATTTTCTACAAAAAAAGTGAAGCCGGACAAATGCTTTTCGAAATTGAAAATCTAGCAAAGGATGAACGTCTTCTGAAGCAAAAGCCAAGGTTCATTATTCTTACTGATGATAAAGAGATTGTTGCAAAAGACCTTAAAACCAAGGTTAATAAAGAGTTTCCCATTACAGAACTTTCAAGAAATTATGCCTTTTTTCTGCCGTTAACCGGTGCAGAAATCTACCGATCATCCAACGATAATAAGGCGGATCGCGATGCATCCTATGAGTTGGCAAAACTTTACGATATTCTCGTGGAAGATAATGGAGATTTATTTGAAGGCAACAGCCATAACCTGAATGTGTTTCTTTCCCGTTTGCTTTTTTGCTTCTTTGCGGAAGACACCGGAATTTTTGAAAAAGAAAGCATTTTTTCTGATTCTATTGCCAATTATACCCGGGAAGATGGTTCCGATGTTGATGTTTTCTTTACCGACCTTTTCAAACGACTCAATACCAAAGACGGAAATTTCCCTGCGTATGTTTCCGATTTTCCTTATGTGAATGGCGGTTTGTTTCAAGATGATATTATTTGCCCAAAGTTTTCAAGAAAATCAAGGGAAATTTTGTTGAACTGCGGAAATCTCAACTGGGATGAAATCAATCCAGATATTTTTGGCTCTATGATTCAGGCGGTGGCAGATCCTATAGAACGATCTGATTTGGGAATGCATTACACGTCAGTTCCCAACATCAAAAAACTGATAGAACCGCTGTTTTTGGATGAACTTTATGAGGAATTCGAAAAAAATTATCATAGCGAAAAACGCTTGTACGGACTCATCAATCGAATGGCAAAGATGAAATTCTTTGATCCGGCTTGCGGAAGCGGCAATTTTTTAATTATAACCTATAAAGAATTGCGTTTGCTCGAAATAAAAATCATACAGCGGATTATGGACCTAATGGTTGAAGATGTTGTAAACCAAACAGCAGCGCAAAGTAATATGGTTTTTGATAACCCCCAAAAGGATATAGAAATACCCACAACGCAGGCACGTATGAGTTTTGCCGGCAGACAGATGAAAATATTCTACTCCAGCATACAACTTTCGCAGTTTTATGGGATCGAGATTAAGGATTTTGCCCACGAAATGGCGATGCTTTCCCTTTGGCTTTCGGAACATCAGATGAATAAAATCTTTGAAACCGAACTGATGGATTACGGAAAATCCGAACCGATACTGCCGCTAAAAGAATCGGGAAAGATCGTTTGTGATAATGCGGCGAGAATGGATTGGACTTCGGTTTGTCCGCGTTCAATGACTGATGAAATCTATATTATTGGGAATCCGCCGTATTTGGGTGCAAGAATGCAAAATGATGCGCAAAAAGAGGAAATGGATATTGTTTTCTCTCATTTAAAAAAATATAGGGATTTAGACTATATTTCAATTTGGTTTTACAAAGGTGTTAAATATATTGAAGGATATAACATTAAATTGGGGTTTGTTTCAACAAATTCAATTTTTCAAGGACAACAAGTTTCTCTCATTTGGTCAAATTTATTAAATGATTCAATTGAAATTGAGTTTGCTCATCAATCATTTAAGTGGATTAACAGTGCAAAAGGAAATGCAGGAGTAACAGTTGTTATAGTTGGAATTAGAAATTCATCACAGCAACCAAAATTTATTTTTAATGGTAGCATAAAAAAGGAAGTAAAAAATATTAATGGTTATTTGATCGAAGGTTCTAACTCATTTGTTTTCGAAGCGACAAAATCCATATCTAACTTTGAAAAAATGAATTTTGGAAATATGCCAAATGACGGAGGAGGTTTGATTTTTTCTGAAGCTGAAAAAGATGAGGCAATTGAAAATCATCAAAATGTAAATAAATTCATCAAAGAATATATCGGTTCGCAAGAATTCTTAAATGGTTTTAAAAGATACTGTTTGTGGATTGAAGACGAAGATTTGTCTGAAGCACTCGAAAATGAATTTATTATCAATAGAATAGCGACAACAAAAAATCACAGATTATCGAGCAAGGATAAAGGCACGAATAAACTTGCTGAAAGATCACATCAATTTCGAGATCGAAATGTAGGTTTGGAATATCAATTAATTATTCCAAGAGTTTCATCTGAGAGGCGAGAATATATACCAATGGGATTTTTAAATTCAGAAACTGTTGTTGGCGATTCAGCAATGGTTATTTACGACGCTCAACCCTGGCTTTTCGGTGTCCTCCACTCCAAAATGCATATGGTTTGGGTAGATGCAGTTGGCGGAAAATTGAAAACTGATTACCGTTATTCTGCAAAACTCTGTTACAACACCTTCCCTTTTCCACCCATCACCGAAAAAGATAAGCAGCATATTTCGGAGTATGTTTTTGCCGTTCTCGACGAGCGTTCCAAATTCCCCGAAAAAACAATGGCGTGGCTCTACAATCCCGACACAATGCCTTCAGGATTAAAACAGGCACACAAAGATTTGGATTTGGCAATTGAGCGTATTTACAGATTACGCCCCTTCGAAAGCGATGCCGAACGTTTGGAATTTTTGTTTAAAATGTATGATGAGATGACGAAGAGGGATACGCTGTTTGCGGGGGAGAAAAAGAAATCTAGGAAGAAGTAATGGAGTATATTGAAGGAAAAAATTTAACACTTGATGAATTTTTAGAAAAGCTCTTTTCTAAGGAATCGGAATTGCTTTTTCCTAATAACTGTTTTCCAACAAAAGAGATGGGGGACTTATTTATTTCCAATATTACTTTTGTGAGTGAGAAAAGTATAAAAAATATTTTAAGAAAATTCATGATTAAAAACAGTACTTTTGGTGCTGACGAAACCGCGGCAGAAATTTTGTGGGAACACTTACAAAGTGGTAAGATAGATTTAGCAGAAACATTGGAATCCGAAAGGTATAGACGTTTATTGATTTTAAGACAAAATAAGGATTTCCTTGTGTGGGAAGGTATTACATGGATCATCGATCTTCTTCCAAACCAACCTAAATTAGCATTAGACATATTAACAGCATATTTACATGCTAATTTTTGGCATTTGCCAGATTATGCAATTAGTGGGTTGTTAGATAGCTGTATGATTATTAGAGCCAAGTTCATCGAGTACGAACATCCCAAAGAAATATATCAAACCTTGAGTCCCCTTGATTTTGAGAAACTAACATCGAAATTATTTTCAGAATTAGGGTATGAGGCTAATTTAACAAAACGAAGTCATGACAAGGGCATAGATGTTTTGATAAGAAAAACCTCCGTTTCAAAAAAAGAAAAGACTGTAATTCAGTGTAAAAGACCTGAGAAAAGGAAAATTACATTTTCTGAAGTTAATGAATTATTAGGAACAGTTACAAGTGAAAAAGCAACAAAAGGGATTTTTGTAACTTCAACAGACTATTCTAAAGATGCCATTAATTACGCAATGGATAATCCAAGTATTGAATTAATCAATGGCAAACAGTTAGCAACTCTAATGAACGAATATTTCGGAATTCATTGGGTGAGTAAAATAGAAAGCATATTAAACAGAACAGATCATTAACAATCACTTTTGAATTGTTGACGAAAATCAAGTAACCAAAAAATGTTTATGAATACAGAAATTATACTTTCAAGTGTCATAGCCACTGCTACTATAGTTTACACAATAGTTACTATTTTTCAATTAATTGAAAGCAGAAAGGTGCGCTTACAAAAAAGTACACCTAACATAATTGCCTTCTTAAAAAGTGCAGAAAATCACATTGCTATGGAGTTGCATATTAAAAACTTTGGCGAAGGAGTAGCTAAAGATGTTGAAGTGAATTTCATTAAGGATTTTAGAAGATTTAATAATGATGAGCAATATTTTTCTTCTGTTGGAATTGCTCAAAATGGTTTAAACTACTTTCCACCAAATCATTTTTTTAAATATTATGTAGGTTCTATGGTTACACTTTATGAAGAAAATGAAAATGAAAAAATTGTGGTAAAAATTTCATATAAAAGTCTTGATAATCGTTACTTTAGTAATATTTTTGAACTTCCATTTAACCAAATTTTTGGACAAAACTATTCTTCTCCGCCCGAAACTTATATGGGACAAATACCTTATTATCTAAAAGAGATTAATTCACAATTAAAAAAAATGAATGTGTATTCTGAAAACCAACTAAGAAATAAAAACTAATAATGCTGTTGAAGCAAAAAAAAAATTATCTTTAATTGATAAATCATTTGTTATGAACGAATCCCTTTCTAAGATAAACACCATCATAACTTTGGAGTATCTCCAAACGCATTCGGAGAACCAATACTTTGAAAGAAAAGGAATTGGCGAAAAGGAAACAAAACCAACCAAGATTGCAGAAGAACTCATCGGAATGCTGAATGCCGACGGAGGAATTCTTGCATTTGGCGTTGCGAATAATGGTGAAATACAGGATCTTTCAGAAATTGAAAATGAGTTGGACAAATACCGTACTTTGGCTTTCGAGTATATTCATCCTGCCTGTAATATTGAGTTGGAAGAAATAATGGTGGAAGGAAAAAAGATTTTTCTATATCACGTGGAACAGGATGTAGAACGGCTTTTTTCGAGAAAAGACAACGATAAGATTTATCTGAGAGTTTTAGATACCAACAGGGAATTAACTCGCGATCAGGTTAAGAAGTTGGAATACGACAAAGGAATCAGGAAATTTGAGGAAGAAGTTGTAAAAGATTTCGAAGAATCAGACCTTGATGAACAATTACTTGAAGAGTATAAACAGAAAATTAACTATCGCGGTAGTGCCATCGATTTGTTATCGGCAAGACATTTAACCAAGAAAACACAGGATAAAATTGGGTTTAAGAATGCTGCTGTCCTGTTGTTTTCAAAGGATCCGGAAAAATATATTCCTTCTGCATCTGTGCGCTACATTCGGTATGAAGGAACGGAAGCATTAACGGGCACAAAACACAATGTGGTAAAAGATGAGCGTTTCGAAGATAATATTCCTAATCTTATCGATACCGTAAAAGCGTTTCTAAGAACTTCGCTAAAAGACTACTATTTCTTAAACATTGAAACAGGAAAATTCAACAAAGTTCCCGAATATCCTGAAGATGCTTGGCTGGAAGGTGTGGTAAATGCACTTTGTCATCGCTCTTATAATGTGCAGGGAAGCGCAGTTTATATCAAGCATTTTGATGACAGGATAGAAATCAGTAACAGTGGTCCATTGCCTGCACAAGTGACCGTAGAAAATATTAAGACTGAAAGGTTTGCCAGAAATCCGAGAATAGCCAGAACTTTGGAAGATTTGGGATATGTGAGACAACTTAATGAAGGCGTTTCAAGGATTTATGAATCGATGGAAAAATCGATGCTTTCAAAACCTGAGTACAGAGAGGTGAACAATACCGTTTACTTGACATTGCGGAATAAGATTAGTGGACATTCCAAAACCATTTCGCAAAATGTGATGGAAGCGATTGAGAATGATTGGAATATATATAGTGAACTGCAAATTAAGATTCTACAATTTTTATTTTTGAAGAATAAAGCGACTTTAGCAGATTTCGTAGAAGGCACTGGCGCAAGCGAAAAAACAATTAGAAGATATTTGAATGCGTTTTCAGAACAGGGAATAATAGAAAAACTTAGCGAAAAACAGAGAGATATAAATGCTTTATATGTTCTGAAAAAAGAATAAGGAACTTTATATTTCTGCTAAGGGACACTTTTAGTTTATGAGAAATGCCCGATTATACAGTGCAAAATGACGCTTAAGGAACTTCATGCTTCAATTAGGGGACAGGAATCACAACGATAAAATCCGTAGATTTATTCGCATCAAAATACATTAAGGAACTTTTCACTACCATTAAGGGACAGAGAAATATTAATGTAAAACATTGATAATCAATTGAAAAACATTCTTAAGGAGTAATTTACTACCATTAAGGGACAAAACTTTAAAATCAATTTTTAGAAAAAAACTAAATGAAATTAACTCAACAACTTCAGGATAAAATAGATGAACTTGGTCTTAAAAAAGAAAACATCCTCTATCTTACTATGCAGGGAGAATGGCTTCACCATATCCGGGCAGGAGAAAAAGATGTAGAATATCGCGATATTACTGATTTCTATTTATCGAGAATTTTCAAGAAAGACAAAGCGGGAAAGTATGTGGCTATGAAGCCAATTACGCATATTCTTTTTCAGCAAGGTTATAGCACAACAAGTCCAAGAATGTTGATTGAATGTAAAGGGTGGGTAATTGAAGGAAAAAATTATCCCTCGGATGCCGACTTTTCCAACTATGCACGATATGATGATTCTATAAATCTAATTCTTGGTAAAATAGAATATGATTCGGTGAATTTTTCAGTGTTGATTCCTGCCTCAAAAAAAGAAAAAAAAGTAAGAGAAAAAGTAGAGATCACTCATCCGGACTATCTGAAACCTATAAATTTAGTTGAAGTAGAATATGCACGCACAGGAAAGAGTAAATCTACCGATGAATTGGGAATGCGTGAAATGCAGGCAAAAGCATACAAAGCACGTTCAGCGCAATATTTATTATTAAAGGCACCTCCTGCTTCCGGAAAATCAAGAGCGTTAATGTTTATTGGTTTAGACAAATTAGTAAACCAAGGCATCAAAAAAGTGATTGTTGCCGTTCCTGAACGAAGCATTGGAAGTTCGTTCAGCCCAACAGAATTGACCAAATACGGTTTTTTTGCGAATTGGGAACTCAACGCAAAATATAATCTCTGCACGGCAGGAAGTGATAAAAGCAAAGTAAAGGCATTCATTAATTTCCTTGAAAGCGACGAAAGAATTCTGATTTGTACGCACGCCACTTTACGATTTGCCTTTGAAGGCATTCAGCCAACCGATTTGAATGATTGTCTGATTGCCATTGATGAATTCCACCACGTTTCAGCCGATGGCGACAACCGTCTTGGTGAAGTGATGCGCAGTATTATGCAAAAATCCAATGCTCATATTGTTGCGATGACCGGTTCATACTTCCGCGGCGACAGTGTTCCCGTCTTAATGCCCGAAGATGAAGAGAAATTCACCAAAGTAACTTACAACTATTACGAACAATTAAACGGTTATGATTATCTGAAATCTTTAGGAATTGGGTATCATTTTTATCGTGGACGATATTACAAAGTAGATCCCGATAAAGAGATTTCTGCCCTGGAAGAAATCCTTGATGAAGATAAAAAGACCATTATTCACATCCCGAGCGTGAACTCTGCGGAATCATCCAAACAAAAATATGAAGAAGTCAACCATATTATCGACTGTATTGGTGAAATGGAGTTTCAGGATGAGGAAACCAAAATCATGTACGTAAAAAGCAAACGATCCGGCAGAATCCTGAAAATTGCTGATTTGGTAAACGACAACCCAAAAAGTCGTGATAAGGTGGTTGCCTATCTCCGTGGCGTTTCAAGTCCTGAAGATATTGATATGATTATTGCATTAGGAATGGCAAAAGAAGGCTTCGACTGGCCTTTCTGCGAACACGCTTTGACTATTGGATATCGAGGTTCGTTAACTGAAATTATTCAGATTATTGGGAGAGCAACACGAGATTCTCCTAATAAAACACACGCACAGTTCACCAATTTGATTGCCTCACCAGATGCAGAAGATGATGATGTGAAAGTGGCAGTAAACAATATGTTGAAAGCAATTACGGCTTCACTTTTAATGGAACAGGTATTGGCACCGAATTTCAAATTCAAATCCAAAGATAAAGCAGAAACCGAGTTTGATGTAGACAACTACGATAATACACTCTACATCCAAGGCTTTAAACTTCCTACGTCACATAGAGCCAAAGACATCATCGAAAGCGACTTGAATGATTTGAAAGCCCGGATTCTTCAGGATGAAACGATGCTGAAAGCAATGCCCGGAAATCTTGAACCTGAGGTCATCAATACAGTTCTAATTCCAAAAATCATCCGTGAAATTTACCCCGATTTATCTGAAGAAGATGTAGAAGCAGTTAGACAACACGTAGTGGTGGACTCCGTAATTAAAGCAGGATCTGTTGTTGAAGAAGGCGGTAAAAAATTTATCAAAATGGCAGGAAGTTTTATCAATATTGATGACATTCATATTGATTTGATTGATTCGATTAATCCGTTCCAAAGAGCATTTGAAATTCTATCCAAGAATGTTACCGTAAGAATGCTAAAAGCGATTCAGGACACGATTAGTTTTACCCAGATTGAAATGACCGAAGAGGAAGCCATAATCCTATGGCCAAAAATCAAGGAATTTAGAGAGAAAACAGGTGAAGAACCGAGTTTGCAGTCGTTCGACCAAAAGGAAGTGCGAATGGCGGAAGCATTATTATTTATAAGAGAAGCGAAAAGAAAAAGATTATAATCCTAACTATCTTTGCCAAAGTTTGGAACTTTGGCAAAGTTTTCAGAAAAAAAAATGAAACTTACTTTAGACGATATTTTCAATGATGATGATTTTGGTTTGCTTGATGTTAAGCCAAAAACTTCCAATATAAAAACAGATGAGGATCGGCTGATTGACTCATTTCAGGAAATCAATAATTTCTATGAAAAGAATAAGCGTGAACCGTCTCCAACTTCGATGTCAGAATACGGTTTATTGTCAAGATTACGCTCAATTAGGACGAATGAAAAACATAAGGTAATTCTGAAACCTTTTGACAAATACGACTTGCTTGGCTATGTTGAAATTCCCAAACCAACACTTTCAGAGATTATTGAAGACGATGATTTCGGATTGTTAGAAGATGATTCGGATTTATCTATCCACACATTTAAACATACTCCGAAACAGGAAGAAAGAGCGAAAACTGATTTTGTAGCGCAAAGAGAGCCTATGTCTGAAAAAGATTTCAGAAAATATGAAGAAATGTTTCAGCAGGTGCATAGGGATTTAAAAGAAGGAAAAAGAAAACTTTTGCCTTTTAGTGATGCTGAAAAGAACTTAATAGAAGGTAATTTTTATCTTGTTGACGGTATTTTAGCGTATTTGGAAGTTTCTGATGCTGAAAAAATTTTAAAGGAAAATAAATCAGGAGACCGCATTAGATTAGAAGGCAGAACCGTGACTATTTTTGAAAATGGAACAATTTCGAATCTCCTTTTCAGGTCTTTAGGCAAAGCCATTCAGAAGAATGGAAGGCTCGTCACGAATACTGATGAAAACATAGAAGATGAACTTTTCAAAAATGCAGGTTTGGTATCCGAAGAAGATGTAAAAAGCGGCTGGATTTATGTTTTGAAATCGAAATCACAAAATCCTAAAATTTCCGGAATCAAAGATTTATACAAAATCGGGTTTTCCACCAGTAAAGTTGAAAACCGAATTAAGAACGCTTCAAAGGAAGCAACTTA
This sequence comes from Flavobacteriaceae bacterium, assembly GCA_030538275.1. Classification (GTDB taxonomy): domain Bacteria; phylum Bacteroidota; class Bacteroidia; order Flavobacteriales; family Weeksellaceae; genus Profundicola. The sequence goes on from JAUNUH010000001.1 coordinate 158,039, forward strand.
TCTTTTTGCAGATGTTGAAATCGCTGCATCTTACGTGTGTTATAATCTGAATACGCATAATTTTGAAAATCTAATCCATCGTTTTTTTGGTGAAAGTTGCTTAAATATTGATATTTATAACGAAAAGAAACAACGGATTACACCACGCGAATGGTTTGTCGTTCCACTTCCGGTGATCAATGAAGTGATTGAATTGATTATTTCTGGTGGGATAATAAATTACGCTTACAATACAAAAACGCAAAAACTAATTCTTAAATAATGAAGATTAATATACAAACCTACCTTGATGAAAACTTCACTTGTTCTGAATGTGGCTGGACGGGTAAAGGAAGCCAGCTGTCTTTAGGGGAATTTCACGAAATGAGTGGTATCATTGATTTTGAGTGCCCAAAATGCATTTCTCATATCGGTTCAGCTGCACCCATAATTTCTGACCCTGAAAAATATGCGAAATATTTGAAAGGTGAAATCATTGATGATCCTTCTACTACGGTAGTATATGAAGATGACTTCGGAAGAAAAATATGGTTTTATACCGAAAAAATTTCAATTCGTTTGCATATGCAAGACCTCAGACCTGATGGTGAGAAAGAAATATCTATTTTCGTTTATGATGCACTAAAAGTATGTGAAGCTTTAAAATGTCACCGTAACGATCTTGATGAAAAATTACTTTATTCGTATTATAATGAAGTCGATGCTATCGATGTATTCACTGCATTTCTGAACAAGAATAATATCGAATATGATTATTATTCGGGAATGAAATAAATAAAACTTTGTCAGAGCTTTAAATTCCTGTTTCGACCCAAAGATTAGCGAAATTTACAAGTCTTTCGATTTATGAGCTTGAATGTCAATTAAAATCAAAAAAGTCATGGGAATCATTGCCCAAAGAGAACATTTTTTCAGTAAAAGAAGAATTGAGGATATCGAAAATGTAGTCTGGCGCAAGAAAGTCAACTACCGTAAAAGCAAAAACGCCTCAAAATCAATGATTTAAGGCGTTTTGTTTAAGCGATCCGGACGGGACTCGAACCCGCGACCACCTGCGTGACAGGCAGGTATTCTAACCAACTGAACTACCGGATCTGGTTCTTGGCTCAATTGCGGATGCAAATATAGATAAATAAATTCTTTAAACAAAAATAATTTTAAATAATAATAAAAATATTTTTAAAATTATTTAAGCAGATATTTATTTTCATTTCTTAAGAAGCTTTCGCGTGAATATTCCTTGATTTGTATGAATTTTTATGATATAAGTTCCTTTTTCTAGATATTCAATATTCATATTTGAATTATTCGTTTCCTTCAAAATCCTGCCATGAATATCCAAAATTTGTAAACGAATTATGTCTTTTTCTCCACTGATTTTAATTTGATTTGTTGCAGGGTTAGGATAAACTTGGAAATCGCTCGAAATCTGATTTTCTGAAATTGACATATTTCCAGAATTTATTAAGATGTAATCATAATACGCATCATGACCATAATTATTATGTAAAAAATTAAAACCCTTGAGGTCGATGGAATTAAATCGATCCACGGTGAGTTGTAAGGTATTATTAATAAAGTATTTGATTTCTTCGGCTGTTAATTCCACCCGAACATTCACCCAGGTATTGGGTTCCCAAGTTGCATCGGCATATTCAAATCCATAATTTTCGTCTGTAATTAAATAAATAAATCCTCTGTTTTCTATCCCTACACCCGCAACAGGAGCAAACTCCTCATTGGCATTCACGCCATATAGTGCAAATTCAAAATCGGCTCCTTGTTGGCCAGTTACCCATATATTATACGAAATTGAAAAATTTGCTGAAGCTTGTACTGGAACGTTGAAGTTGAAATTTCCTCCAAATATTGGAAACCATTGAAAATCATAATCTGGTTCATAAGCATTTTTGAACGAATTCACACCATCAAATGCCTGTTCGTTACTTACGGTTTGGTGTTGAACAATACCGTCACTGCTTTCTGTTACTTCCCATGAATTTTGCCCATGCAAATTTCCTAATATGTAGTTTTCATTTGCCTCAAACGAAATGACTGATTGTGCAGAAATAAAGCTTCCTAACAATATAATTATTAATATATAGATAATTTTCATTTTTAAATTTTTAGATAAAAAAAACAGGTGATATTCAGCAAATTGAATCACCTGTTTCATGATTTTTTATTATTTTTTACATCAAAGCTTCTAGCTTGTTACTTAGTTGAATTTTCGGAATTACGCCCACAACTTTATCTACGATTTCTCCATTTTTGAAATACAAAATAGTAGGAATGTTTCTGATTCCATATTTGGCAGCCGTATCTGGATTATTATCCACATCTACTTTACCAATTACAGCTTTACCTTCCCATTCTTCTGCAAGAGCCTCAACTGATGGGCCAACCATTCTGCATGGTCCGCACCAAGCAGCCCAAAAATCGACCATTACAGGTAATTCAGTATCTAAAATCTCTGCAATATTACTGTCTGTTATTTCTAATGCCATAGTCTATAATTTTTAGCGTTGTAAAGTTATGAATATTCTTTGTCTTGGAGATATATTTACCTATAAAAATAACTGATTGTAGTATTTGAATCAATTCAAAGAAAATGAGAATCCCCCTAAATCGTCCAGTTCATCTAATAATTCTTTGGTAATATCCGTCTTGATATCTTGTGAAATACTCGAGAAGCTCAAGTTTTCATTTTCGGTACTTATTTCTATAATTACTTGATTATCACCGCCAAACTTTTTTAGAATTTCATATAATTCATTGATTAATAATCGATTTACAACATTTAAATTAATTTTAATTCGAATGGATTTTGCACTATCTTGAATTACGTTGTCTAATAAGTCGATTTGAAGGATATTGGTATATATCCGTTGTGAATATTTGTTTTGAGTAACGTTCAATAAAACGCTTACAAAAAGATTTTTTTGTAAAAAATGTCTAAATTTTAAATAATCTTCTCCGAAAAGTACAAATTCGTAGTTATCATTATAATCTTCCAGTACAAATTTACCGAATTCGCGACCATCTTTGCTCGAGAACATATGTGTGAAATCCGTAATCATGCCAGATACACGTATATTACGACCTATAAGTTGATCTTCAAATCCTTTAATATTCGAAATTTCTACTGTATTCAATAATTTCATTTCAAAATGATATTTATCCAATGGATGAGAGGAAATATAAATACCTACTACTTCTTTTTCTTTGTTAAGGAGTTGAATTATAGGCCATTCAGGGCAATCTGGTATGACAGGTTTTTGAATAGAGCTCTGCATTTCCTCTTGGCCAAAAAGCGACATTTGATTATCGTTTGTACCTTTTTGACAAGCAATCCCAAATTTTATTATTTTTTCAATAGAAGTAGAATCATTGGATACAAAGAAATATTGCCCACGATGAAACTTGTCTGTTTCATCAAAAGCTCCTGCCAAAATCAGATTTTCTATCGCGCGTTTGTTACAAGCCGATAAGTCAACACGTTGCACAAAATCAAAAATATTTTCGAAACGGCCGTTTTTTTCTCTTTCCTTTAAAATCGCTTCTACTGCACCCTCTCCAACGCCTTTCACAGCGGCCATCCCAAAGCGAATTCCACCTTTGCTATTTACGTTGAAATTCATTTCAGATTCATTGACATCTGGACTCAAAACAGCTAAATTCATACGTTTACATTCATTCATGAATTTAGTTAATTCTTTCAAATCTTTCATCCAATTACTCAAAGTGGCTGCCATAAATTCGGCAGGGTAGTGCGCCTTGAGATAAGCGGTTTGAAAAGCTAAATAAGCGTAACAGGTTGAGTGTGATTTGTTAAATGCATATTCTGCAAATGCGGTCCAATCGGTCCATATTTTTTTCAAAATATTTTCATCATGGCCATTCGCTTGTGCTTGCTCCATAAATTTCCCTTCCATTTTGGCCAACACATCGATTTGTTTTTTACCCATGGCTTTACGCAGTACATCCGCTTCACCTTTGGTGAAATTGGCAAGTTTCTGGGATAGAAGCATCACTTGCTCTTGATAGACCGTAATACCATAGGTTTCTGCCAAATATTCTTCCATTTCTGGCAAGTCATAAACAATTTTTTGAAGACCATGTTTTCGATTTACAAAATCTTCTATATACTGCATTGGACCGGGTCTGTAGAGTGCATTCATCGCAATTAAATCATCAAATTTGTCTGGTTTTAATGATTTTAAATGCTTCTGCATTCCATCAGATTCATATTGAAAAATAGCTGTGGTACGTCCTTTTTGAAAAATATCTTGATACGTCTTTGCATCGTCAAGTGGAAATGCATCCGGGTCTAAACGTATTCCCTGAGTTTGCTCCACCAAATCTACTGCATCTTTGATAATGGTCAAGGTTTTTAAACCTAGAAAATCCATTTTTAAAAGACCTGCATTTTCTACAATTGCATTATCAAACTGTGTTACTATTTGATGGGACTTTTCTTCAGAATTTCCTTTGTCCTTGGCGATTGCTACAGGAATCAATTCGCGAATATCTGTGGGTGTAATAATCACGCCACAAGCATGTACGCCTGTATTTCGAATATTGCCCTCGAGTACGGCGGCCTGCTTTATTGTTTCACCTTCGAGTTCACCAGCTCGTACCAAATCCAGTATATCTTTGGTGTCGGCAAACTCTTCGTTGGAAAGATTTTTCTTTAATTCTAATTCAGTAGAATTTAAAAGTTTGGCAAGTTTAACATGAATTTTTTTTGCGATTTTATCGGTATTGGGCAATGGCAAATCAAGAACTCTTCCGGTGTCGCGAATTGCAGATTTGGCTGCCATCGTGCCATAAGTAATGATTTTGGCGACATTAGAACTGCCGTATTTATCTACAACCCATTGTATGATGTCATCTCGGCCACGATCATCAAAATCGATATCAATATCTGGCAAAGACACCCGGTCGGGATTTAAAAAACGCTCAAAAAGCAAATCGTATTTTATAGGATCAATATTGGTGATTCCAATACAATAAGCCACAGCCGATCCTGCAGCAGAACCACGTCCTGGACCTACAGAAATTCCCATTTTTCTCGCTTGTGAAGTGAAATCCTGTACAATCAAAAAATACCCAGGATAACCGGTTTTTTCTATAATACTTAATTCAAAATCAAGTCTTTCGCGAATTTCTTCTGTAATTTCAGTATATCTTTTTAATGCTCCTTCATAGGTTAAATGTCGTAAATAGGCATTTTCACCACGTACGCCATCGTCTTTTTGATCCTCTGGATGGATAAATTGCGGTGGAATATCAAATTTGGGAAGTAATGTTTTTCGGGTTAAAGAATAAGCTTCAAATTTATTCAAAAATTCGTCAAAATTTCTCAATGCATCTGGTACATCTTCGAACAGGGCATGCATTTGAGCCTGAGATTTGAAATAGAATTCATCATTGGGAAAGCCAAATCTGAAATCACGTCCGCGCCCAATCGGTGTAGCCTTTTTCTCGCCATCTCGTACGCATAAAAGAATATCATGCGCTTGGGCGTCTTTTTGGTCGATATAAAATGTATTATTTTGTGCAAGAACTTTAACATCATGCTTACGAGCGAATTGTAGTAATATTTGGTTTACGTGATTTTCTTCTTCTAGTCCATGCCTGTTTAATTCTACATAAAAATCCTCACCAAATTGTTCCTTCCACCAAATAAATGCTTCTTCTGCTTGATGTTCGCCTACATTCAAAATTAAATTGGGAATTTCACTACTCAAGGAGCCTGTAGTAGCAATCAAATGCTCTTTAAATTTTAAAATAACCTCTTTGCCAACGCGTGGGTATCCTGCATAAAAACCGTCGGTATATCCAGTAGATGAAATTTTGGCCAAATTGTGATAACCCGCTTTGTTTTTAGCCAATAATACTTGCGTAAATCTTCGATCGGGATTGTCTTTGGTAAATTTTGTTTGCGTGTATCGGTCAGAAATATAAACTTCACAACCCAAAATTGGAATGATGGGATTTTCCCTTGTTTTGTTGAAGGCTTCTGCTGCAGCTATGAACTTGAAAGCACCCATCATATTTCCCAAATCTGTGAGGCCAACTGCAGGCATATTTTCTTTGGCTGCTCTTTGAATTAATGCATTAACGGTGGAGGTGGCAGATAAAACAGAAAAAGAGCTATGGTTGTGATAATGAAAAAAATTGGACTCAATAATTTCTGTTTGGGTAGCGGAATCTTGAATTACAACGGATGAAATTTTGGCATCTTTTTCTGCAATTTGATTTCCAGTTTGAATGTCAAATGCTTGAATTGTAGATGAAAAAATTTGTTGAAAAGCCGTGAAATTTTCGGGGCTGAAACCGGCTTTTTTGGCTGAAATAATATTTAAACGAACGAGTTCAAAAAAACACCTTGCCGTTGCGTTTACATCTGCGGCTGCATTATGTGCTTCGTCAAACGGGGTTTTGAATAATTTTTGGTGCAATTCCGAAAGAGTGGGCCATTTGAATCCACCGCCTCGTCCGCCTGGAATTTGGCAATAATCTGTTCCTTCATTTTTGGTATCAAGCGTGGGGAGCGAGGTGAGTTGAGCTGTTTCTATGCCCAATCTGTACAATTCTGCCCCAACAATATTAATATCAAATTCAATATTATGGCCAATAATTAGGGTGTCTTGGGTTAAATTTTGTTGAAATTTAGCCATAACCTCTTGCAATTCCAATCCTTCGGCAAGTGCTTTTTCGGTCGAAATTCCATGCACTTTAGCTGCATTGAATGGAATTGTAAACCCTTCGGGTTTTACAATAAAATTTTGATTTTCAATTAATTGCCCTTTTTCGTCATGAATCTGCCAAGCCAGTTGAACCAGTCGCGGCCAGTTGTCGCCGTCAGACAATGGTGCATTGTAATTTTTGGGTAATCCGGTGGTTTCGGTGTCAAAAATGATGTATTTCATTCAGAATTTATGGTTTTGTTTTGTGAAAGTTTTGAGAATAATTTTTCTTAAAATTTCGAATTGAAATTTTTGGATGAAAAAATTATAGAAATGATAGAAAAATCGAAAAAATTCGAATTCTATGAATTTATTTCTCTATTCCCAATACGCGCAATCCGTTTACAGTTGCAATATCAGACAGTTTTTCAACATCATAATAATGGCATGACTCCAGCATTACGCGAAGTTCTGTCCATAGATCACCATCTGAAAATGGTTTGTAAATATCATTTATATTATCTGTTCCAAAAGCTACATTCAGGCCAAATGGAACCATTTCGTCCACAGGGGTTACAGAATTATGACTTGGAGCAAGTCGCTCTGTTCTGTTGTGGTCTATCCAGGCAGTTGGACAAGAAATCACGTTCAAATCTGCTAGTTTCATGAGTTCGTATAACTCGTATCTGTATTTTTTGGGATGTGCTGCCACCGAAATGGAATGAACTGCGCTTACTTTGCCCTGCATACCATGTTCTATGGTTTTGCGTGCCAGCAGCTCTGTCTCACGTTCTTCGTCTGTATTGAATTGGTCCACATGTACATGAACCAATTTGTTTTTTGATTTTGCTGTTTCCATGAGGATATCTAGATGCTCTTCTTCTTGACCAAAATCTTTGGCAGGTAATCCTCCTATAATATCAACAAAGTCTGAAGAAAGATCGAACCATTGCTTGGCTTTGGGATCTATAACGCCTTTCAATACTTGATTTGCAAATCGAATTTCTATATCTTTTCCAAAATCTTCTTTGATGCGTTGTGCGGCGATAATACTCTTATCTTCCATCACATCGTCCACGTCTATAAAAGTTCCTACTGCTTGTGCGCCTTGTTTCAAGAATAGTTCTATGGCACGTGCCATACGATCATAAATTGTTTCTACAGAAGAGTTGCGTTTCATCTCATCTACCAAATGCCATTTTTCTTTCAAATAAGAATTGGTGTAAGAGAATGTGTCTTTTTGTAGAGAGAAAGCACGGTCCAGATGGGCATGGGTGTTCACCCATCCGCCTTTTTCTTTAATTTTTTCTACTACTGCATCGGCCGGATTGAAATATTGCAATTCGCTCATAAGACTATTTGATTTTTTAATTTTCAAAGTTATGATTTTCGTAGGCGATTCAGAAATGTTTTAGTAGAAAATAATCAACGGATTATTCACAAAATGAATTTCATCTATTATTACGATAAAATTTTTCGAATATAATTTTTTTTTATTAAAAAATAAGTGAATTTGATGAATAAAAAGTGATAAGTTCATTTTTCGGACGTTTATTTGGTTTTTATTTTTAGAATTGATAAAAATCATTGATAATTTTTGATTTAAACCCAAAAAGGAAACAAATATCATTTTTCTGTGTGCTAATTACACTTACTTTTGTACTGTAAAATTAAAATTGACTATAAAAATCTAAATTTATTAAAATGAAAGAAATGAAACAAATATTAGTAGCGATGATGGTGATGTTCTCTGGCCTAGCCATGGCACAGACTTTCACCCTTCAAAGTAATCCGTCCCTTGCGATAACGGGTACATCTACAATGCATGATTGGGAAATGAAATCAAATACAGCTACAGGTACTTTGAAAGGTACTATGAGCGGTAATTCATTGTCTGCAATTCAGAATTTGGAAGTGGTGATGAAGGCAACTACCTTGAAAAGTGGAAAAGCTGGAATGGACAAAAAAGCTTATGAAGCTATGAAAACCAATAGCCATGCCAATGCAAGCTTCAAGTTGTCGTCTGCTAAGAAATCTGGAAATACATGGACTATGACAGGTAATTTTACCTTTGCTGGAACTACCAAGGCGGTTACGCTTAATGTATCTGAAAGCACTTCTGGTGGTGTTATTACGCTATCTGGATCCCATAAATTCAATTTAACGGATTATAAAATTACTCCACCTACAGCTTTGATGGGAACCATCAAAACAGGTGATGCAGTTGAAGTAAAATTTAATGTGAAATTCAAATAAACACAATGAGAAAATTAATGAGTATTTTAGCAGTTGCCGCTATGATGGTGGGAACTGCGCAAGAAAAAGCGGTAACCTTGACCGATGACAGCGCCTTCAAAAACTTTAGACCTTATGATCAAAGTGGTCTGCACATTTTTGAACCGGTAAAAGACACAACATCAACTTCCAATAATCTGGTAGTAAAATTAGGTGGCGACTTTGCGCTTCAGTTTCAGGCTATTGGACACGAAAATAATGGCCAGGTGCCATTGTATAATATCGGAAACAACTTCAACTTGGCTACTGCCAATATGGATATAGACGTAAGATTATACGACGGTGTTAATATGCACTTGAGAACTTATCTTTCTTCTCGTCACCACCCAGAACCATATGTAAAAGGAGGTTATATTACTATAGATAAACTCGACTTTATCCAAGAAGGGTTTATGAAAGGAATTATGGATTATGCCACTTTCAAAATTGGACATATGGAGGTGAATTATGGTGATGCACACTTCCGTAGAAGTGATAATGCTGCTGCACTTTACAATCCTTTTGTTGGTAATATGATTATGGATGCATTCAACACAGAGGTTGCTATTGAAGCATACTATCAAAGAAATGGTTGGTTGGCCATGTTGGGAGTTACCAACGGTCGTCTTAACCAAACTGCAAGTTCTGGAACCAGCCCGTCAACGATTGCCAAAATTGGATATGACAAACAAGTTCAGCCTGATTTGAGAGTGAGACTTACAGGTTCTGTATATCACACAGCGCATAGCCAAAGAGTATATTTATATAATGGTGACCGTGCCGGAGCTAGATATTATATGGCTTTGGAACCTGCCGATGCTACCTCTGCAGGAAATTATAAAACAGGTCGTATAGCGCCAGATTTTGCTCACAAAATTACAGCTATTCAAATTAACCCATTCATCAAATATGGTGGTCTTGAATTCTTTGGAGTTTATGAAACTGCAAACGGAGCAAACCGTACAGAGGCTGATAAACGTAATTATACACAATTAGCTGCAGAGTTAGTTTACAGATTCGGACAAACAGAAAATCTATACTTGGCAGGTAGATATAATACTGTAAGTGGAGAAACTGCTGGAAATTATGATATCGATGTGAATAGATTCAACATTGGTGGTGGCTGGTTTATGACGCCTAATATGTTGATGAAACTAGAGTATGTAAATCAATCATACGACGGTTATCCTGCAGATCATATTTATGCAGATGGTAACTTTAACGGTGTTGTGGCCGAAGCGGTTATTTCTTTTTAATTAAATAAGTAATTTATATGAAAAGTGGGACGGTTTTTGTCTCACTTTTCTTTTAAAATCACAATATGTTTCGGATTTTGTTCATCCTTTTTTCTACGCAACTTTTTTCACAAGGATCAGTGGAAATTAAAGGCTTCACAAATATCAACTCCTTTAAATGTATAAGTAAAAAAGTACATTTACAAAAACATAATGCGCCTTCTGATTTACCTATCAAGGAAATTATTGTAAAAATAAATGACTTTGAATGCGACTCCAAAAAAATGACACAGGAATTTAAGGAAATGATGAATGCAGATAAAAATCCAGACATTAAAATTACAGTAAATTCGCATAACAGTACCAGTAATAAACAAATAAATACGGTATCTGATGTAAATATGAATGGCAAAACCAAACGCTATAATATGCCAGTTGTGTTAAACAATAATCATTATCAAATCACACAATGGTTTAATATTCATCATTTTAATTTAAAACCACCACGGATTTTGGGTGGTCTGGTAAAAATTAAAGATGAAGTGCAGGTTACTGTAAATATTAATAAATAAAAACTATTAGTCCTCATTTAAAAAATCTCGTTAACTTTTAACGGGATTTTTTATTTTTAAATAAAAAATACGCATTGCATTATCAATCGTAAAATAAGCTGCTAACTATCAGAATATTAATTTAAGCCACGAATTAGATATTATTTGAATTTCATCATTGAAGCAACCAAAATCTATAAATTGAATACAAATCATTCATTTAAGCGAGAAAATTTTAAAAAATTCTTGTCGTTTTTATAAAAATTCGTGAAATAGTGGCAAATATATAATGCACGACGAGTTAAAAGATAGAAATTTCTAATCATAAAAACTCAATAATCCAAAATCAAAAGGCGTCCATAAACTGGCTTTTAACCCACTTTTTTTCAGAATATCATTCGCCCAAGAATTACAGGTTTGGAACAAATGATAGTTTCCGTGAGCTTTGTAAAAATCATCATGTTGATAATAGCCATTTCCAGGTAAAATCATTAAATTACCTTCAGTATCTTTTTCAAATGATTCTGATAAGTGTTGATTTAACATTTGTAATTGTTCTTTTGTTACCGGAATTTTACGCCAATCATCGCCAGTTTGTGAATATCGGGAAACATGCATTAAAGTAGGACTTTTAAGAAAAGCCGCCTGAAACGCAATTTCAAAACTCAAATCTTTCCACTCTGGGGTATTTAAATAAAAATTCGCATCTCCCCAACCAAACGAAATTATCTGGTCGGAAGAAAAGGTAAATAATCCCGAAAATTGAATTGAATCAAGAGAATACCTAGGTAGTGCAATATCTAAATGAACGCCATTAGAATGTAAATAAATCGTATCTGAAAACTGTTCTTTGGGTTGAACAGAATTTACAGGAATATAGGTCGTAATCAATGCACCCAAAAAATATATCAATGGTAAACTAATTAAAAAGAGTATAGAAAACTTGAAAAATTTTTTCATTCCAAAAGCAGATAAAAATCAAAGGTGTGAAATATTTGCGAAATTTATTCCAAATTTATCTATAAATCAACTCATTGTAAAGCATAGTAAATAAGGTATTTACAATTTTAAAAATGTTAAGTTTTTGTTAAATTTTAAATCTATACACTACTTTGTGTTGCATAGTACCTGCCTATGTTAGTATATTTGTATCGGATAGTTCTATTTAATTTATTTTAATAAAAATAATCTGCAAGATATGAATACAGAAAAAGCCAAAATTCAAATGAGAAAAGGCATTCTGGAGTTGTGTATTCTAAGTATTATCAAACGTGGTGATTTGTATGCGTCAGATATAATAGACGAGTTGAAATCAGCTGAAATGATAGTGGTAGAAGGTACCTTGTATCCATTACTTACACGGCTCAAGAATGCAAATTTGCTCAATTATCGCTGGGAAGAATCGACCTCCGGGCCACCGCGCAAATATTACTCGCTTACAGAAGAGGGTCAGCATTTTCTCACAGAATTACAAAACTCTTGGGAAGAATTACAACAAACCGTAAACCGATTAACACAACAATAATGGATAAGACACAAAGCATAAGTTTAGGCGGATTTGCATTTTTTATAGAAGATGCAGCCTATCATATTTTACACAAATATTTGAAAGACATTCGAATTTCCTTGTTCAATACAACAGATGTGGACGAAATAATATCTGATGTAGAATTTCGTATGGCAGAACTACTGCGCGAACGATTGAAGAGCCGCGAAGTAGTGAATACAGCAGATGTAGATTACCTCATTAGTATTATGGGAAAACCCGAAGAGTTTTACAATGAAGAATTTTTGGATGATGAACATGGTACGCAACATTCAAAATTTCAGCAAACTCATTTTTCTAAGTCATCCAAAAAACTTTTTAGAGATCCAGATGATAAAAAACTAGGTGGAGTTTGCAGCGGATTAGGTCACTTTTTGGGTATAGACGCCACTTGGGTGCGCATCATTACGGTCGTACTTTTATTTGTAGATCCCATTTTCTTTTCAGTTGCCAGTACTATTATTATTGCCTATTTCATATTATGGCTGGTCGTTCCAGAGGCTAGAACTACCTCGGACAAGTTACAAATGCGTGGAGAGCCTGTAAATTTTGATTCCATCAAAGATTTTTTTGGAAACAGCCCGGAAACCGTTCAAGATAATATAAAAAATTTAGGAGAAAATGCTCACCGGGTGGCGACTCGTTCTGGTTCTGTGATAGGAGATATGTTCAAATTTTTGATAAAATTAATTGGAATCTTTTTTCTTGGAATTTTGCTTATTGTAGCCATTTCCTTGTTGGTAGCCTTTGTTGCCTCTATTTTGGGTATAGGCGGCGCTTTGTTTGGAGTGGGATTAGCAGGTTTTTCGCTCAATTCGTATTTCCCTTATATTTTTGAAAGCTCTTGGGAGCAATGGATTACCTACATCAGTTTGGCCTTGATAATGGTATTGCCAGCTATTGGTCTTATATTGCTCATTCTTAGGCTAATATCTAGCAGATATCGCGTTCCTAGAGTTATTGGTTTTGGTTTGCCTTTTTTGTGGTTGCTGGGCCTTATTGGAATTACGGTAGTTACGATTACCACATTACGCCACTTTCAACAAACTGCAGTAGAGACGCATACAGTGCCGATTCCAGATGGCAACGAAACAATTATAGTTCAAATGCAAGAAAAAGAAAACAGGTTTAGTAGCGATGATCTACTTCTTATTCGACCTGGATATCTTGCTTTTCCCAAGGAAAATGATATATATGTAAAGGAATCAAAAACCGGAAAAGCCTATTTGGAATTACGATATTCTGCAAAAGGTAAAAATTTGAATAATGCTGCGCAAAATTTGAAACCTATCCTATATAATTACGAGGTAAAAGGGAATCTTGTAAACCTAGATGAACATATTTTTTTGAAAGAAGATGCCGGAAAGTGGCGAAAACAAGAAGTGAAATTGTACTTGTATCTACCAGAAGGACAACAAGTGCAGTTCAAAAATCTAGATGTGCAAAAATTTCAAGAAGGATTTTATAGCTGGTTGGATGTAAATTCAGATTATTTTTATAAATTTGACAACCAAAAGTTCAGATGTGTTCAATGCCAAGAAGAGCAATACACCATTCAGGACAATGACTCGGTAAGCGAAAGCGGTGTTTTAAAAATTAAAACAAATTCAGATTCACTCATTATTAAAACAGATAAAAATGGTACAAGTAATATTAGCATTTCTACAGCAAATGATTCAATTTCTAATTAATTTGTTTATTTAAAATAAATTAATTTGAGTAAATAAATTGATGAACGCCTGTTCATCACAAGTATAAACCATCTTTTGTCGAAAAGCCTAAGATGGTTTTTTTTATAAATTATCCTTACAAAGTAATTAAAATCGATAGGTTGGAATTCTTTTTTAAGTAAGTTTGAAGAATGAATAATTCTGAAGAAATCTGCCGTAGTTGTAATACCATAATTACTGAAAATTACTGTGCCAATTGCGGTCAGCGAAGGTTTAGGAGGATTGATCGTGGGTATGTTCTTGACGAATTCAGAAGTATTTTTATTGCTTCGAACAAGGGATTTTTCTACACACTCAGAAAATTGATTCAAAATCCGGGAAAAACCGCTCGGGAATACATCCAAGGAAATCGACAAAAACATTATAAACCCATTTTACTCTCGCTATTATTGGCTACCATAGCGGCGTTCATTTCTTTTCAGTTGATGGATATGGAAAAAATGATGAACGAATTGCCCACCTCTACGGGCGATATGCCAACCGAAACTTTCATGGAAGGCTATATGGGCATTATCAAGAATTATTACAGCTTGATGATGGTTGGAATCATTCCTCTTTTTGCTTTAGCTTCATGGATGGGTTTCAAAAAATACGGTGATAATTATTATGAACACATTGTAGCAAATGCTTTTTTTCAGTCGTTGTACACACTGGTAACCATGTTTTTGTACCCGTTTTACTATTTTTTTAGTGAAAATACAAAAGTGATCATGCTGATTTCCTCTTTGGTTTTTGTGATTGCAATTCCACTGTACTTGTGGTTTATGTTTGGATTTTATGCGGATAAAAAACGTAGCAGTGTTGCCAAAAGGGTGTTGTTGACGATTTCAATTATTATTGTGTTTTTTGGAATTTTATTTGTGATTTTGACGGTATTGTTTACGGTGTTTCTGATTATTTTCAAACCGAAATTATTTGAGAAGTAAGACTGAAATGCAATCGAAAAGTTATAAAATTTAACAGAAAAACACTTGGTTTCTCATAGCAGAAAAACAAAAATTCCATAAAAAGACTTTCTATACCTAAGTAATTTATATATATTTGTATTTTACTTATTAAGAAATGAAAAACAGCTTGTATAAAGGAACACTGAAAAACATCATTCTGAAATTGTTGAAAGATGAAGGACGCATGTATGGTTATCAAATGACGCAAATGGCAAAAGAAATGACCCAAGGCGAACTGGAAATGACCGAGGGCGCATTGTATCCCTTGCTGCACAAACTGGAAGGCGAAGGCATGATTGATTCTGAAACGCGAACGGTGAACGGAAGGGCAAGGAAATATTATTTTTTGACCGAAAAAGGTAAAAAACAGCAGTCTTCACATGAAATTGAAATGAAATCTTTTTTAACCAGCCTCAAAACTATTTTTGATGTATGATGAAGGAAGATCAAAAACAATTTCTATTCAGATACATCGTTTCGCGTGATTTGACAGTGGATTTGGCCATTGAGATTTTTGACCACATGGCAGCGCAGATTCAGCAGTTGATGGATGATGGACTTGATTTTGAAGATGCGTTGGAAGATGTTAAGGATTCCTGGCATTACGACTTAAAAGTAAATCCCAATCTCATATTTGCCTATAATAAATCCAAATTAAATCAACGAATGAAATGGAGTTTGATGTGGGCAATTGTAAAAAAATCTGCTATTATTGGCTTGTGCATGGCAATCATTTTTACTGTGTTCGCAATTCAATTCAACACGATGTACGTATTGTATTTTTCTGCCGGAATTTTAATTCTTTACGTTATTTTACATTTTACGATGAATTTTAAATTTATCAAAAATTGGACGAGACTTCGCAAAAAATATGACAACTATTTGCTATCGGTGTATGATGAAGGGATGGCAATTGTTCCCGTGGGTGTGCTATTGCCTCAATTATTTTTTTGGGATTTTAATTTTAATAAATCCTTTGATGTGAACATATTTGATTTGGTAATTTATTTTTCACTCTTGTTTTTCATTTATTTTACAGCCGTTTACACCTATTTTTCATTTAAAAAGTTGAAAGAAGTAAGCAGTCGAATTCAGGATTTTTTACCTTATCTTTATGCGAATCGTTTTTATGATTAAAATAAAAGATTATGATAATAGAATGGAACGAAATCACTACCGATTTCAATTTTACGGATATTACCTATAAAAAGTACAACGGCGTAGCCCGAATTGCCTTCAACCGACCCGAAGTGCGCAATGCTTTTCGCCCCAAAACCACCGCTGAATTATTGCGCGCTTTTCACGACGCGCAAGAAGATACGTCGATTGGCGTGGTGCTTTTGAGTTCAGAAGGACCATCGCCCAAGGATGGTGGATGGGCGTTTTGCAGCGGCGGCGACCAGGCAGCGCGCGGAAAAGAAGGTTATGTAGGCGAAGACGGCTACCACCGATTAAATATTTTGGAAGTTCAACGCTTAATTCGCTTTATGCCCAAGGCGGTAATTGCCGTGGTAAACGGCTGGGCTGTGGGCGGCGGACACAGTTTGCACGTAGTGTGTGATATGACGCTGGCCAGCAAAGAACATGCGATTTTCAAGCAAACCGACGCCGATGTCACCAGTTTTGACGGTGGATATGGTTCGGCATATTTAGCCAAAATGGTCGGACAAAAGAAAGCACGCGAAATTTTCTTTTTAGGAAGAAATTATTCAGCACAAGAAGCCTTTCAAATGGGCATGGTGAACGCTGTAATTCCGCATGATGAGCTGGAAAATACTGCTTATGAATGGGCGCAAGAAATTCTGGCCAAATCGCCAATTTCTATCAAAATGCTGAAATTTGCCATGAATCTCACCGATGATGGAATGGTGGGGCAGCAAGTATTTGCCGGCGAAGCCACACGATTGGCCTATATGACCGATGAGGCGGTAGAAGGCAGAAATGCATTTTTGGAAAAACGCAAGCCGAATTTTGATAAAAAATGGATTCCTTAATCCTTTAATCTAAAATTCTATAGAATTAGTCCACAGGCATTGAAAATTCGGATTTTACAAATAATAAGAAAAAATCACAATCAATTTTTTGGAAATATTTGTGAATAAGCTAAAAATTATTGCAAATTTTATTGTTGATAAAGTCGAATTTTTCACTTGAAATTATTGTTATAAAGCTTTAGTTGTAACGCTTTGTCTATCTTATTAACAAATGTTGATAAGCCTTGTTCATATTAGAATAATAAGTTCTATTAATTCATTATTGCTTTTTAGATTTCTTGAATTATCTTTGTAATAGAAATAATGAAAACATAATTTCAATTCGTTCTTAGACATATGAATTCCCACAATGGAATTTACCTGAATTACATCAGAGAAATGAAAACAATTCATTTCTTACCAGATTCACGAACCGGAAAAGATGTATAATCAATGAATAAACTGAACAGGTATCATAATATGATTAATTTGCTCAGATTTGATTGATTAATTTTATTTCCGAGTTGAATTTCAGAATTTGTTATTACACATCAAATTTATTTTGATTGACATAACATTTCATCAATAATTCTGAATTCACTATCTATTTCATAATGGTTTATTATTTTTAAAAATAAATCTAAATGAAATTTCTTTTCACGGAAAAGGTTAGAAACGTTCTGTTTTGATGATGTAATTTCCAATTGTTTAAAACGAATTTTTGAAAGTCTCATAACTAAGTAGTATATACAAAGTTAGGAGACTTTCTTTTTTGGTTTAAAATGGAATTTTTATTCAGTTGAAATTCTCTTTGGGTTTTGTTTTCAGCTAATTTTTTTTGAAGAATATTTTTATCTGATTTTGGATTGATATCCTAATTTTGCCCGCACTCTTTCCAAAGTCTGGTCTGCAATTTCGCTTGCTTGTTTGGCACCAATTGACAATAAATTATCCAATTCTTCCTTATTTTGAATGAAATAATTGAATTTTTCTCGTACATCGGCATATTTTTCTAGAATTTCTCCCAATAATGCGTTTTTTGCGTGCCCGTAACCGTAACCTCCGTTCTCGTAATTTTTTCTCATTTCTAAAATATTGGATTCAGACGCAAGAAGTTTATATAGAGCAAATACATTGTCTGTATCTGGGTTTTTGGGATCTTCCAGAGGTGTGCTGTCTGTCTCAATAGACATGATTTGCTTTTTCAATTGTTTTTCGGGCAAGAAAATATTGATGATGTTTTTTCTGGATTTACTCATTTTACTTCCATCTGTTCCCGGAACAATCATCACATCTTCACTGATTTGTGCTTGAGGAATCACAAATGTTTCTCCCATTTGATGATTAAATTTTTCGGCAACACTACGTGTAATTTCTAAATGTTGTAATTGGTCTTTCCCAACAGGTACAACATCTGCATCATATAATAATATGTCGGCAGCCATTAAAATAGGGTAGGAGAAAAGACCTGCATTTACATCAGACAAATAATCTTGTTTATCTTTGAAAGAATGCGCGAGTGTGAGCCGTTGAAAAGGAAAATAATTTAATAAATACCACATGAGTTCAGTGACTTGTGGGACGTCTGATTGTCTGTAAAAAACTGATTTTTGTGTGTCCAATCCCAATGAAATCCAAGTAGCAGCCACTTCATACGTATTTTGCTTCAATATTTCAGGATCTTTTATTTGGGTTAAAGAGTGTAAATCTGCAATAAAAATAAAGGATTTTTCATCGGTAGAATTGGCCATTTGAATTGCAGGAGAAATTGCTCCTAAAATATTCCCTAGATGCGGCGTGCCTGTACTTTGAACCCCAGTAAGAATTCTCATAAATAATTAAATTTTGTGTAAAATGGATTTACTCACCCAATGCTTTGTTTTTGAACAATAATAAAAATATGCCTCCTATGGAAATGGCAGTGTCGGCCACATTGAAAACCGGTGCAAAAAACGTCCCCGATTTTCCGCCAACAGATGGAATCCAATCTGGCCAAGTATAATCAAACAAAGGAAAATGAAGCATGTCTACAACACAACCTTGAAAAATAGGAGCATAACCAGAAAAATCTGCTTCAGAAACTTGATTGAAATATCCCATCCAACTTTCGCGTTCTGCATTCCAAGTAGTACCCGAGTCGAAAATCAAACCGTAAAAAGTACTGTCAATGACATTTCCCAGGGCTCCGGCCAATATTAATGCAGCTGGAATGACAAAATAAATGTTGCTGGTGTATTTCTTTCCCGCATGCGTCAAAAACCAAATACCCCAACCTATTAGAATCCAGCGCATTACAGTCAATCCGATTTTCCCTGCAATACCGCCCCAGTGCATACCGTAGGCCATTCCAGGATTTTCTACAAAAACCAGTTGAAACCAGTCTTCGAATACCGTTACACTTTCTCCTAATTCAAAATGTGTCTTGATGTAATATTTCGATATTTGATCTATTAACACAACGATAACGGCAATAATCGCAATTTTCTTCAAACTTTTAGATTTGGATATGGATGATGGATAAATTGTATTTGTAAACCTTTCAAATCAATTATTGTCTCATTTTTGCTTCAATACTCAAGGTAGCATGAGGTACCAGTTTCAATCTTTCCTTACCTATTAATTTGCCAGTAACACGACAAACGCCATAAGTTTTGTTTTCAATACGCATTAAGGCATTTCGTAAATCGCGCAAAAACTTTTCTTGTCTTGCTGCCAATTGTGCGTTTTGTTCCTTACTCATGGTTTCAGACCCTTCTTCAAAGGCTTTGAAAGTAGGTGATGTGTCGTCCGTTCCGTTATTTTGATCATTGATAAACGACTCACGTATTAATCGTAAATCGCGCTCTGCTTGTTCAATTTTAAACTCTATTATTTTACGAAATTCTGCCAAATCTGCGTCAGAATATCTTGTTTTTGCTTCTTGTGCCATAACTATACTTTTAATATTACTATATTGGATACAATATCGTCAATTTCTACGAAATTCTCGCTATTTAATTCATCAAAAAACGATATTGAATCCGTTAATGTTTCGTTGCTAATATAATCTAAATTTTTATCAACTGCTTTTTTCAATGTAGCCTCTTTTTGAAATTGAATATTGATGCGGTCCGTAACCTCTAATCCAGATTGTTTACGTAAATTTTGAATACGGTTAACTAATTCACGTGCAATGCCTTCACTTATCAGCTCTTCGTTAAGCGTTGTATCCAAAGCTACGGTCAAATTCCCATCAACAGCCACTACCCATCCTTGAATGTCTTTGGTAATAATTTCAAAATCATCTAAAGGCAAAATGTGAGTTTCATCATTTATATGGATGCTATATTCTCCTTGATTTTCAAGTTGTTGAATGGCTTTTGCATCCATTTTTCCAATTTCGGAGATGATTTGTTTTAAATCCTTTCCGAATTTAGGCCCCAAGGTTTTGAAATTGGGTTTAACCTCTTTTACCAGTAATTCTGCGGCTTCTTCATCGGTCATGATATGAACTTCTTTTACATTTACCTCATATTTCAATAATTCAGAAATTCGTTCTAGTCGCGCACGATTGCTGTCATTTCCTGCTGGAATCATTACCTTCTTTAATGGTTGACGCACTTTGATATTGGCTTGTTTGCGAAGCGAAAAGAGCATGCTTGTAGCTTTTTGTGCCAAATGTGTGGTTTCCTGCAATTCCGTATCAATCAAACTTGCATTATAAACGGGAAAGTCTGAAATATGTACGGATTCTAAGCTGCCTGTAATCGATTGTAAATCACGATATAAGCGATCCATATAAAATGGCGAAATAGGTGATGCCAATTGCGCTACCGTGGTCAACACTTCGTATAGTGTTTGATAAGCTGCAATTTTGTCTTGCGTATATTCTCCTTTCCAAAAGCGTCTGCGGTTCAATCGTATATACCAATTACTCAAATAATCACTTACAAATTCTTGAATGGCTCTTGCTGCTCTTGTTGGTTCATAATC
This sequence comes from Flavobacteriaceae bacterium, assembly GCA_030538275.1. GTDB lineage: Bacteria > Bacteroidota > Bacteroidia > Flavobacteriales > Weeksellaceae > Profundicola. Next base: position 178,962 of record JAUNUH010000001.1, read on the forward strand.
AGATAGATATTCATCTACATTTTTGATTAATGTATGAAGTTCAGACAATATCCAACGGTCGAGTTCGGGTCGATCTGCCACGGGAATTTTTTCTTCTTGATTTTTAAATTGATCTACATTAGCATAGAGTGCAAAAAATGAATACGTATTATATAATGTACCAAAAAACTTGCGTCGAACTTCTTCAATTCCTTCTGAATCAAATTTTAAATTCTCCCAAGGTTGCGCGTTAGCAATCATGTACCATCTTGTAGCATCTGGACCAAATTTTTCTATAGTGGTAAATGGATCTACGGCATTGCCTAGTCTTTTAGACATTTTTTGCCCATTTTTGTCCAAAACTAATCCATTCGAAACTACATTTTTGTAGGCTATACTGTCAAACACCAAACACGAAATAGCATGTAAAGTATAGAACCAGCCGCGTGTCTGATCCACTCCCTCGGCGATAAAATCTGCAGGAATCACTTTCTTTAATTCTTCGGCGGTAAACGTATTTTCAGGAACAATTTCATTGGATAGTGCAATATTTGAACCTTCTGGAATTTCAAACGGAAAATGCCATTGCGCATAAGGCATTGCGCCAGAATCAAACCAAACATCAATCAAATCTGCCTCGCGTTGCATTGGCTTTCCAGATGCAGATATTAAAACAATTTTATCAACAATATTTTTATGTAAATCTATTTTGTTGTAATTCTCTTCAGAAAAATCATGTAAAATAAAACCTTCAAACGGATTAACTTCCATCACGCCTGCTTGTATTGACTTTTCAATTTCAATGATAAGTTCTGCAACTGAGCCAATGATTATTTCTTCTTTACCGTCTTCTGTACGCCAGATAGGTAGCGGAACACCCCAATAACGGGAACGCGAAAGATTCCAATCTTTTGCTTCGGCTAGCCAATTTCCAAATCTGCCTTCGCCTGTAGATTTTGGTTTCCAATTGATGGATTTATTTAGCTCTGCAAGACGCTCTCTTTTTTCAGAGATTTTGATAAACCAAGAATCCAATGGATAATATAATATAGGTTTATCAGTACGCCAGCAATGTGGATAATTATGACGGAATTTCTCTACTTTGAAGGCGCGGTTATTTTCCTTTAAATAAATAGAAATTTCGACATCAACAGATTTTTCTGGTGCTTCTCCTTCATTATAATATTCATTTTTAACGTATTTACCACCAAATCCGTCTGGCAATGTAGAAATAAATCTACCCTGTAAATCTACCAAAGGTACCGGATTGTTGTTTTCGTCTAGCACCAACATTGGTGGAACATCATTTTCTTCTGCCACTCTGGCATCATCTGCACCAAAAGTAGGAGCGGTATGTACGATTCCTGTTCCGTCTTCGGTAGTTACAAAATCGCCTGAAATTACTTGAAATGCTTTTTCAGGATTTTGATAGGGCAGTGCCCAAGCTAAAAGTTGCTCGTATCTAATTCCCACCAAATCAATACCTTTCATCTCATCAATGATCTGAAAAGGAACTTTTTTACTTTCTGCTGTATATTGCTCAAAATCAGATTCAGAAGTAGTATTTACAAAATTTCTGTCGAATATAGAATTCAGCAAAGCTTTAGCCAATACCACATGTATAGGAAGATGTGTATAAGGGTTAAACGTCTTAACCAATACATAATCTATTTTAGGACCGACGGTAAGAGCTGTATTCGATGGTAAAGTCCAAGGTGTAGTCGTCCAGGCCAATAAAAATATGTCTCCATCAATTCCATTGAAAAGCTTGGTACTCTCTTTTTTGACTTTGAACTGAGCCACCGCAGAGGTGTCGGTAACATCACGGTAGGTTCCGGGCATATTGAGTTCGTGAGAGGAGAGGCCTGTACCTGCTTTGGGAGAATAGGGCTGAATTGTATAGCCTTTGTACATCAGGTTTTTACGGTAAATTTGTTTGAGCAGCCACCAAACAGATTCCATATATTTGGGTTCGTAGGTAATATAAGGATTATCCAAATCCACCCAATAACCGATACGTTCGGTGAGGTCGTTCCAAATATCAGTGTAGCGCATCACAGCCTCTTTACACGCTTGATTATATTCTTCTATCGAGATTTTGGTTCCTATATCTTCTTTGGTGATTCCCAATTCCTTTTCTACTCCCAGTTCTACAGGCAAACCGTGGGTATCCCAGCCGGCTTTTCGTTTTACCTGTTTGCCTTTTAGGGTTTGATATCTACAAAAAATATCTTTAATAGCTCTTGCTAGAACATGGTGAATTCCGGGCATTCCGTTTGCAGACGGCGGACCTTCAAAAAATAAATAAGGTGTATTGCCTTCACGCGTTGAAATACTTTTTTCAAAAGTATGATCTGCTTTCCAAAACGCAAGTTCTTCTTCGGCGATTTTCACCAAATCTAGTTGTTTATATTCTGGGAATTTATGCTGCATAATATTCCTTATGTTATTTTAAAATTAGAGAATGGCGAAATTACGTAATATTTGAAAATTAATAAAAGAATTTGTAAGCATTGTATTTTGGATATTTTCAAATGTAAATAAGGCTAAAATCCATCTGAATTTCCATTCCGTTTTAATTTATTTTAAAAATATCAATGGCTTGTGATGATAAATTCAAAAAAGTTGTATATTTGCAGCGTTAAATTAACATTTTATAAAAATGAAAAAAGTATTATTATCAGTTATGGTAATCGGATTGTTTGCCGTAACCTCTTGTAAAAAAGAAACTAACACCGAAGCTGTTGCTACTGACGTACAAAACGTTGAAGGTGAAAACGTTGCAGATGCTCAAGAAACTTTGAATGCAGACGTTATGGATACGCAAAATGCCTTAAATGAGGCTAGAGAAGAATTGGCAAAAGCAGAAGCTGAAGGTGATGCTGTTTTAGTAGAAGCTGCAAAAGCAAAAATTGATGAATTGCAAGTGAAACTAGACGAATTACAAGCTAGTGCTGGTGCTGTAATTCAATCTGTTGATGGTGCTGCAGACAATGCAAAAGAAGTATTGGACAATACTACAGACGCTGCAGAAACTCAATTAGAAAACATAGAAGATGCTGCAAAAGACATCGAAAAAGCTGTAAACTAATTATAGCTCATAAGAAATTTAAAACCCGGTTTTGTGCCGGGTTTTTTTATGGAATAAATTTTTATTCATCATTTCATTCCCATTTATTTGCAAGATAAAAATCATACCTATTTCAATGCGTTTTTGAATGAAATTATTTTCAAGAATCATTTAAATGTATTACCTTGTTTCATATTATTAAACAAAAGAGTATGAAAATTGTAAATCACATTTTAGCCGCAGTAGATTTCAGGCAATCTTCAGAGGTAATCGTTCAGAATTCGATAGAAATGGCACGTAAATTTAATGCTAAACTGTACTTTACCTATGTTTTACCCGATGATATCAAACAAGAAAAGGTGAGTTCATTGGTAGAAAAAGCGGCCTTGGAGCAATTGGAGCAAATTTCGAATCAGGCCAAAAACCATGGAATCGAAATGGGCGATCCCGTGTTGAAACATGGAGAATACAGCGAAAATGTAATTTTAGCAGCGCAAGAAACAGGTGCCAATCTTGTAATTATTGGTTCAGGCGAAAAAAAGAAAGGAGACAGCTTTCCACTAGGTACTACTGCTGGCAAAATCATTAGAAAATCTTTTGTTCCAGTTTTGGTCATTAAAAATAATGAAAGTTTAAATCAAATTAACCGAATATTATGTCCTGTAGATTTTTCTGAAGAATCTTCTGCCGCTCTTAACAATGCCATTGCTGTAGCTAGAATTTTTGATGCTAAATTATTGATAATGAGTGTTTATACTCCATTTGTTCAGACCATTACTAGAATCGACCCAGATGAAGTAAATCAACAAAGAAACCTAGAACAAGCTCAAGAATTACAGTTATTTTTAGAAAAACACACCCTCATCAACCTGGAATATGAAATTGAAATTCGTGGTGGAAATCCAGCTGATGAAATTCTGGATGTAATAAATAAAAAAGAAATTGATCTATTGGTAATGGGTACCACTGGAAAATCTGGCATCAGTAAAATTCTCTTAGGAAGCGTTGCCGAAAAAGTTACACGCGAGGTGGCTTGCTCATTTATTATTTCCAAAAAAGAAGATTTTTTGAACTTCGAAACCAGAGCACGAAACGTTGAAGAGCATTTTGCCGCTGGTGAAAGTCTGTTTGAAAAAGGATTTTACGAACAAGCAATACATTCCTATAAATCTGGTTTGGAGCTCAATTTATCACACGTTCCGTCCATTCGCGGACTGGTAAAAACCTATGAAAAACTAGGAAATGAAGCAAAAGCTATAGAATACCGCAGAATGATTACCAATATTATGGAGCAGTTTCATAACTTTAAAATTGAAGAAGAAATTCGACAAAGAAGAATTTAATTGATTTGAAAATATTAATAATGAAGTGTTTAACCAGCTTAAATTGCTTTTTTAGCGTATTTTAAGCTGGTTTTTCTTCCTTAAAATCTTATAATTATTGCTAATTTGGCTGTTGAAATGTGGCATTTTCATTGAGGTTTTGAATGAATTTCTACCCATTTTGTAAAGTATAATCCTTTATTTCAATCCATTAAAATGAAGTATAAACATCTGGTAATATTCGTTGTATTGTTGCTGGCATGCATGGTTTCGTGCAAAAGACAAGAATCAAAACTTCATTCCTATTATTATTGGCGCACAGAACTTCGGTTGAATGAAATCGAGAGAAAAGCCCTTGAGCAGGCACAAATTCCCTATCTCTACACACGTTTTTTTGATGTTGATAAGAAAAATAATGAATTTTTGCCCATCGCAACACTTTCAAAAAACGCAGATTTTGATTCCGATAAACAAATTGTTCCCGTCGTGTTTATTACAAACAGAACTTTCCTAAATATTAAAAAAGAAGAAATTTCCTCTTTGGCAAATCATATTTCCAATTTAATTCAACAAAAAACTAAAAATTTATCACTCAATACCCATAATGAAATTCAAATCGATTGTGATTGGACAGCTGGAACTCGTGATGATTTTTTTCAATTTCTGAAACAATTACATCATATTTCGGGTAAAAATATTACTTCAACTTTACGTCTGCATCAAGTCCGAGACCGCAAAACGATGGGTATTCCGCCAGTTTCTAAAGTTTATTTGATGTGTTATTCGACTTCTTCACCCTTAGAAAATTCAGATAAAAATTCGATCTTGGATCTGCAGATTCTTAAAAATTATCTTACCGATTTAGAGCAGTATCCTATACAAGATATAGACGTTGCTTTGCCGATTTATTCTTGGGGAATTGTATCAAATCACTTAGGAAAAAGAAAATTAATTAACGCTTTGTCAATTAATGATTTAAATAATCCTAAATTTGAAAAAATAACCGATAATCAAGTAAAAGTTTTGGAGGATGGATTTTATTTTGGAAACTATATGAACAAAGGATTTACAATCAAAATTGAAGAAATTTCAGAAGCACAATTACAAGAAGTTATTCAATTTTTAGAACCAAAAATTCCGAATTTTAATATTATTTATTATCAACTAGACAGTAGATTTGTAGAACGTAGAAAACTTTAAAACTTAGAAAAATTTATGAAAAAAATTATTCTATCCTTCATTATTTCAACATTTCTTTATTCAGAAATGAAGGCTTGTAGTTGGTATGATGCAGATTATGACTACTTTAATCTATTCACTCAATCCATTATTCGCGACAAATCGTATATTCCTTTTTTGCTGGCCTATTCTAATCGATTTTATGATCATGAGCATTACGAAATCAAAAATGAAAATATAGAATCATGGCAAAATTTTTTCGGAAATAAACTAGATTATAAAGAAACTAAAACCTTGGTGCATGAGATAAGTTTGGACCGACTTAATGAATACATTTCAGGTAAATCTACACATCCCATTCTTGGTAAAATTGGAGCATATTCGTCTAATTCAGAGGCGATTGATTATTTGATTCTGGCAAAAAAGATGGAACCATTCATGAAAGTGGGAGGAATGCAAAATCCGAATGAAAACTATTTTTTTAGGCAAGAACACGAGAAAAATTATGATGTAACCGAATTGAATTATAATCAAACCTTGGAAACATTGATTTCTGCGTATAAAAATGTTCAAAATCCCGAAATTAAATTACGTTATGGCTACCAAATAGTGAGATTCTTACACTATACCTTAAATTTTTCTCAAGCGATTGACGCATTTTCTACCTATGTTGAACCATTAGGCTTGAAATCAGCAATTTATTACTGGGCATTGGATCAAAAAGCGGGTGCTCAAAGAGGTTTGGGTAAAGACGACGAAGCCAATCGTAATTTTTTTCAAGTTTTTATGCATTGCAACAGTCGCAGAGAAAGTGCCTTCACCTCTATGAAATTATTGTTCAATAATAATTTTGAAGAATTATTATCCAATGCAAAAAATGAAGAAGAAAAAAACATGGCGTATTTTCTATTGGCGTATGACGGATTCAACAATCCTCTGCCCATTATGGAAAAAATGTATGAAATAAATCCTTCTTCAGAAATCTTGAAAGTTCTTGCTGCTAGAAGCATCAACGAGCTGGAGCGCAAGTACTTACCAATTCAATATATTTCTGGAAAAGAAATGAAAACGATGGACGAAACTGTGAATACTGTTAAGTCAACGAATACAGAAAAAGGGAATAAAAACGGTTTTTGGCAAAAATTCCTAGCCTTTTTTTCAGATTTATTTCATTCAAAATCTGATAATAAGGAAGAAGAAAATTATACTGAAAATCCAGGGAAATTCAATGCAAATAGAATTCCATGGTTTAATCCTCATTTTACAGAATATTACAATAATCAACCCGTAAATTACATCAATGATTTGGAAAAATTCATTGAAAAAACACAGGAAAAATCAAATGATGAATTTTGGAAAATTGCCTTTGCGTATTTGAAGTTTTTGAAAAATGACTATAAAGCCAGTGATAAAATTTTATCAGAAATTACAACAGATAATTCAGAATATAAAAATCAAATTTCCAGAATGAAAATGCTGAACGAAATTGTGTCTAAACCTAAAATAAATGCCGATTTTGAAGAGGAAATATGGAGAAATTATGGAGATTTATTTTTAATCGAAACCAAATCCAAATTTAATTATGAATTGGAGATGCCTACTACCGCGGAGTTCTTGAAAGATGTCTTGGCAAATAGGTATTTTCTCCAAAAAGAATATGGCAAATCATTTTTGATGAATAATAAATTATCGGATTTACAATTTAGGCCGAATGTCAATCTCACAAAAAGTATTGAAGAATTTTATAAAAAACCAAATAAATCTACACTGGAACAACAGGTTATTATGAAAAATGCAGATGTAGAAAATGCAGATGCTTTTTTTCAATTGATTTATGGTGACCATGAAATGAGAAATGCTAATTTTGAAAAGGCGGCCGAATTTTATAAAAATGCTACAACATTTACCGGAATTCCAAGAACTATTTACCATTGGGATGAAGATTCTGTTGATACGCAACCCATGGTTTATGGCGCAAATTTCTATGATGGATTCCGTAATATAACAGATTTGGTTTTTGGACATAATGTATGGGAAAGTTTTGAAAGCCCAAAAGAAATGAGTATGAAAGCAGAAGATCTTTCAAGTTTTCCTTTTCTATCCAAAAAAATGAATAAACTCGAACTCGCCAATGCATTAATCGAATTGAAAAAAGTGGGTTCGACAAATGGAAAAAATGCAGCAAAAGCCAATCAATTAATCGGAAATTTATTGTATAATACCTCGATGTTGGGCTATTTCAGAGAAATTTTTGTGATGGATGTAAATAATCTTTATAACCAAAAATTTAATTTCCAAAACACAGATTATTCTTATCAATTTTATTACAAAAACTATTCTATGTCGAGCTTTGTTCCACAAGATAATTTTGATTTGGCTATCAAATATTATCAAAAAGCCTTAATTACTTCTGACGACCCAGAACAAAAAGCGAGAATTATTTTTCAAATGGCAAGTGCCGAACAAGGAAAATATTACCAATGGGAAACCCAACAACAGCAAATTCAATACGATGCACCCGATTGGAATGAGCAGATGAAGCAACGCGAACAAAATTTGAAACAGCACAAGAATCAACATTATAGAAACTATTTCAGCTTGTTGAAAACCGAATATAGTAATACCGAAACTGTAAGAAATTTACAAAATAGTTGTTCGTATTTTGAATATTTTATGAAATAATTATAGTAAATCGAATATAAATAAATAAATCAAATTTGAAGTTTTTTCAAAATAATTCATTTGAATAAATGGGTATTTAAAGATTTTTTAAATTTTTAAAATCTCAATTTTAGAGTTTAAATTTTTGTAATTTTGATCAAAATTCAACTATGCGGCAGTCTCCAGTGTTTTTCAATAATAATTTTATAGAATTAAAGGAGTTTATAAATGCTAATAAAGAGGCGATGTACTTTTTTCTGGTAGATGAAAATACGCATGAATTTTGTCTCCCGCTTTTATTGGCAGAATTAGATGAAATTAGCGAAATAGAAATTATTGAAGTTCCTGTTGGAGAAGATTCAAAGTCTATAGAAATTGTCTATCACATTTGTCAAACTTTGGCAGATTTTGGAGCCGACAGGAACTCAGTTTTGATTAATTGTGGCGGTGGAGTGGTTACAGATTTGGGAGGTTTTGTGGCGTCGATATTCAAACGCGGAATTCGATTTATTCAAGTTCCAACCACTTTGTTGGCCATGGTCGATGCCTCTGTAGGAGGAAAAACCGGAATTAATTTGAACCAAGCCAAAAATCAAATAGGTACCTACAACCAGCCCGAATTGATTATTTTTTCGACTGAATTTTTACAAACATTGCCTTACGACGAGTTACTGTCTGGATTTGCCGAAATGCTGAAACATGCGTTGATTCGAGATAAAAATCTCTGGAATCAAATGCTTGAATTAAAAGAAATTTCTCCTGAAAATTTGACGCCATTTATTCCAAGTTCAATCAAAATAAAACAAGAAATAGTAGAAAAAGATCCGAAAGAAAGTAATTTGCGCAAAATTCTGAATGCCGGACACACAATAGGACATGCGCTGGAATCTTGGTATATGGACAAAAATCCTATTACCCATGGCCATGCTGTAGCTGCGGGTTTGCTGCTAGAAAGTTATATAAGTTATCAATTGAAAATTCTACCTAAAAACGAGTTTTATGCAATTCTATATGGCTTAAATCTTTTTTATCCGTTGTTGGAATTGCCTGATTCGGAACAAATTTTGCCGTATTTAATTCAAGATAAAAAAAATGAGAAAAATCAAATCAAATGTGTTTTAATTAATGAAATAGGAAATGCAAAAGATGATATTTATACCATTGATTTACAACTTGTAAAAGATGCTTTTTCCTTTTATAAGACCTTATAAATTCATGAATTATTCAAAAATATTTATCGTTTTTATTTTGATTGCAAATCTTTGCTCATGTCAAAATCACAACGAAAATCAATTAAAACAAACTGAAATGAAACAACATACCTATAATATCCAAAAAACCGAAGAAGAATGGCGACAAATATTGTCACCAGAAGAATTTCGCGTATTGCGTCTAGCCGGAACAGAACGACCACACACAGGAAAATTTAATATGCATTTTGAAGACGGAATCTATACATGCAACGCTTGTGATGAGCCTCTTTTTGAGTCAGATACCAAATTCGATGCGCATTGTGGTTGGCCTAGTTTTGACCAGGCTTTGCCCGGCAAAATTGTAGAAAAATTGGATCACTCACACGGAATGACACGCATGGAAATCCTATGTGCCAATTGCGGCTCACATCTGGGCCATGTATTTAATGATGGGCCTACAGCAAGCGGATTGCGCTATTGTGTGAACTCTGTTTCCTTGGACTTTCTAGAAAAAGAGTCCACCGATAAGAATGAAGAATAATTCTATTGTAATTTTATTTCTAATTTTCACCTCTTGCGCACCTGCTTTACATCAAAACATTTCATTTGAAACTTTGATGGCAAGTCGGTCATTCGCAGCTAAAAGTCTAGAAAACAATGCTGATTCCATCAATTGTAATTTAAATTCAGAAATAAAAAAAGATCAATTCATTGTAAAAAATAATCTATGGGGAAAATCAAGATTAAAAGGAGCACGAGCCAGTTTGTGCTCATTTTATTCTGATAAAGCCGTGGGTTGGAAATGGAATTTACCCGAAAACGCTAGAGGCGTCATCGGATATCCAGCGGTACAGTGGGGGCAAGGACCGTGGGAAACGACACAGTCATTGCATGGTTTTCCGGTGAGATTGGATAGTTTGACTGTATTGAATGTGCAATTTGCGGCCGAACAATATATTAAGCACAAAAAATACAATCTTGCATTTGATTTATGGTTGAGTTCAGCGTACTTTTCCCATCCCAAAACGATAACTACCGAAATCATGGTTTGGGAAGATTTTTATGATTTTCGCTCATTTGGAAAGAAAATTCAAGAAATCAAAACGCCCTTTGGAGATTATGAATTCTGGTCGGGATATATCAAAAATGAAGAATTTGGTCAGGATTGGCAATACTTTGCCTTTATTCGAAAAGAAAAAAGAAACGCAGGCACGGTAGATTTAAATTATTTTTTACAATTTCTCATTCAAAAAAAACTGATTGATGCAACGCAATATTTAACTTCGGTAGAATTGGGCAATGAAATTGGAAATTCAAGTGGATTTACAAGACTTCATAATCTGGAATTACACATAGAAAAATCAACAAATACGCTTAATAAATAGTTTTAATTTTTCTTGATTTGGATTTTGAACAAAATCCTGACTTATACTTTTATTTTATAGTAAATTTGCATTTCTTAAAATTTAATCATGGCGTTATCTGAACAGGAGCAAATCAGAAGAGAAAAACTAGCAGAATTAAGAAAATTAGAAATCAATCCATATCCAGCAGCAGCTTTCACATTGACGGATTCGTCCCAATCCATTAAAAATAACTTTGAAGAAGGTAAAAAAGTGAAGATTGCTGGCCGTCTTATGGCAAGACGAATTCAGGGAAAAGCTTCCTTTGCCGAATTACAAGACAGTGAAGGAAGAATACAAGTTTATTTTAACAGAGATGAAATGTGCCCTGGAGAAGATAAAACTTTGTACAACGAAGTTTATAAAAAATTACTCGATATTGGAGATTTTGTAGGAATTGAAGGTGTATTATTTACCACGCAAGTAGGGGAAAAAACCGTTATGGTAAAGGATTTGACCTTGTTGAGCAAATCCTTGAAGCCTCTTCCATTACCCAAAACCGATGCAGTAGGAAATGTACATGACGGCTTCACAGATCCAGAACAAAGATATCGACAAAGATATGCCGACCTGGTTGTGAATCCACAAGTGAAAGAAGTGTTTATAAAACGCAGTAAAATGTTCAAAGCCATGCGCGATTTCTTCAATGCAAAAGGCTATTTCGAAGTGGAAACACCTGTTTTGCAACCCATCCCAGGCGGTGCAGCTGCCAGACCTTTTGTTACAAAACATAATGCGCTCGGAATCGATTTGTATATGAGAATTGCTTGTGAGCTTTATCTCAAAAGATTGATTGTTGGCGGTTTTGATGCCGTGTATGAATTTGCCAAAACCTTCAGAAATGAAGGGATGGATCGTACCCACAACCCAGAATTTACCATGATGGAAATCTATGTGGCCTACAAGGATTATTATTGGATGATGAATATGACTGAAGAGCTTTTGGAGAATGTTGCAATGGCTGTAAACGGCACCACAAAGGCGAAATTCGGTGAGCATGAAATTGATTTTAAAGCGCCATATCAACGTGTGAGTATGCGTGATGCCATATTAGAACACACTGGATTCGATATTCTAGACAAATCAGAAGAAGAAGTGCGAAAAGCTGCACTAGATATGGGATTGGAAATTGATAATAGTATGGGTAAAGGTAAATTAATTGATGAAATTTTTGGTGAAAAATGTGAACATCATTATATTCAACCCACTTTCATTACTGATTATCCAAAAGAAATGAGCCCCTTGGTAAAAGAACATCGTGATAATCCTCAACTTACAGAAAGGTTTGAATTAATGATTTGTGGAAAGGAAGTAGCCAATGCCTATTCTGAATTAAACGACCCAATTGATCAAAAAGAACGATTTGAAGAACAGCTTAAATTGTCTGAAAAAGGTGATGACGAAGCCATGTTTATCGACAAGGATTTCCTACGTGCTCTAGAATATGGAATGCCGCCAACATCGGGTTTAGGAATAGGAATGGATAGACTTATCATGTTCCTTACAAACCAACAGTCTATACAAGAAGTTTTGTTCTTTCCACAGATGAAACCCGAAAATACGACTCCAGAATATAATCTCTCCGACGATGCCAAAATGATTCTAGATACTTTAAAACGCTCAGACAAAATGGATTTAATAGAATTTAAAGAAATTATTGCCATTTCTAATAAAAAATGGGACAAAGCAATTAAAGAACTAACAGGTCACAAATTGGCAAACGTGCAAAAAGAAGACGACAGGCTCTGGATTAGCGCATTATAAAAAGATTGAATGTTTCTTCAACGACTACATTTTGTAAATTTTAAAAATTTTGAAGAAAATTCATTCGAATTTTCACCCAAAATCAATGCTTTCGTAGGAAATAATGGTAAAGGGAAAACCAATATTTTGGATGCCGTTTATTATTTGAGTTTTCTTAAAAGCTATTTCAATCATCAAGATAAGCAAAATATTCGATTTGAGCAGAATTTTTTTATGATAGAAGGCTGGTTTCAGAAAGATAAAAAAGAAGAACATGTCTTGATTAGCGTTCATACCGAACAAAAAAAACTGGCCAAAAGAAACGAAAAAACATACGACAGATTGTCAGACCACCTGGGGAAATTTCCCGTAGTCATTATTTCTCCCTACGATCGCGACCTTATCACAGAAGGCAGCGACACAAGACGTCGTTTTATAGACAGCATTATTGCGCAGTCAGATTCCGTTTATCTAGCAGAGCTTATTCGGTATAACAAAGTTTTGCTACAGCGAAATGCCTTGCTCAAATTCTTTGCAGCCAACCGCGTATTTGATGCAATTCAGCTAGATATTTTTGATCATGAAATCATGAAAATCGGAGAATATATTTTTCAGCAACGTCAAAAATTTATTAAAAACTTTAAACCTATTTTTCAGAAATATTATAACTTCATATCCACAGAAAAAGAAATTGTTGAAATTAGCTATACTTCTGATTTAAAGAATAATGAATTAAGTTATTTAAAGGATAACTTGAGCAAAGATAGATTGCTTCAATATACTTCTGCGGGTGTACATAAAGATGATTTAAAATTCAAAATCAACGCTCATCCTATAAAAAAATTCGGCTCGCAAGGACAACAGAAATCCTATCTAATTGCCTTGAAGCTTGCCCAACTCGAAATAATAAAAAATCAGCTCAAAATTACACCATTGTTGTTGCTTGATGATATTTTTGATAAATTAGATGAAAGCAGGGTAGAACAAATTATTAAACTGGTGAATGAAGAGCATTTCGGACAAATATTTCTCTCTGATACACATCCTGAACGAACCCGCATGATGTTGGAAAAAATAAATGAAGACCATCAAATTTTTCAATTATAATTCTAATTTTCCTTATATTTCTTGTACCTTTCAAAGATGAAAAAGAAAAATGAAGTTAATATTGCAGAAGCCATTCAATACTTTATCAGAGAACATGGAATGGAAGAACGCATATTGGAAAGCATGGCTATTGATGGATGGCACGACCAAATGGGCGACTTCATGAAAAATTATACCGAACGTATTTTTGTGAAAAATAGGGTGCTTTTCATTAAACTCAATTCGCCAGCTTTGAAAAATGAATTAAATTATGGAAAAACTAAAATTTTGGATTATATTAATCAATTTATCGGCAAAACTTATTTAGAAGATGTACAATTTTTGTAGAAATTAGGTTAAAGAATCAGAAAATCATACATCAATACAAAACGCTGAAATCCATTTTAAAATCATTCAATGAAAAACTTTATTGATCATGTCAAAATAAATGTAGCTTCGGGTAAAGGAGGCGCAGGTTCTGCACATTTACGTCGAGAAAAATATATTCCAAAAGGTGGGCCTGATGGGGGAGATGGCGGTCGCGGCGGCCATGTAATCGTAGTGGGAAATCCAAATATGTGGACACTTTTTCACCTCAGATATACTCGCCACCTCAAAGCAGAAAAAGGAGAAAACGGCGGAAAACAACGCTCAACAGGAAAAGATGGAGAAGATATCATCATAGAAGTTCCCTTAGGCACGATTATGAAAGATGAAAATGATAATTTTTTGGGCGAAATTACACAAGAAAATGATAAACTAATCCTACTCGAAGGAGGTAGAGGAGGACTGGGAAACTGGCATTTTCGAACTTCTACCACACAAACTCCACGCTATGCACAACCCGGCGAGCCTGGAAGTGAAATGGATGTAACTTTTGAATTAAAAGTGTTGGCAGATGTTGGATTGGTAGGTTTTCCCAATGCAGGGAAATCCACCTTATTATCTGTGGTTACAGCCGCAAAACCCAAAATCGGTGATTACGCTTTCACCACGCTCACGCCCAATTTGGGAATCGTCGAATATAGAAACCACCAATCATTTGTAATGGCCGACATACCAGGAATTATCGAAGGTGCCAGCGAAGGAAAAGGCATAGGTCATCGATTTTTGAAACATATAGAACGCAACGCGCTGCTTCTCTTCATAATCCCGGCAGACAGCAAAGATCATAAACAAGAATACGAGATATTATTAGCCGAACTCAAAAAATTCAATCCAGAATTACTCGACAAGGATCGCATACTGGCAGTGTCTAAAAGTGATATGTTAGATGAAGAGCTCAAGGCATTAATATCCAAGCAATTACCATCCAATGTGCCACATGTTTTTATTTCTGCAGTGGCTCAAACAGGACTTACAGAACTCAAGGATTTGTTATGGCACAAATTGAATCAAGATTGATTATTTGAATCGAGAATGAATCCGTGACCAATAATCACGAAATTTCTTTTCCTTGCTCTTGGGATGAACGAATTGTAAAGAATATATAATATTGATGGGCGTTCCATCCTTATTCAAGCCCGCAGTGCTATCCGTTTTTATCCGGACTTTTTCGTAATGAATTCTTCCCGTTTCATTATCTATCCCTTTGATATCTAGTCCGTTAGGAGATTTTTCAAGCGAACTTACGTCTATCATTTCATTAATTATCGACATTTGCCCTTCAAGTCCCTCATTGTCCAAATCCATAAATCCATACAATATAATTTCTGCTGAATCAATACGGTTTACAAAAGTTCGTCCGTCACCATTTGCCGGCTCGGGTTGCGCACTAAAATTACTGGGATATTCAATACAAATTTCAAAACGGTCGTTACAGTATTCAAGATAATTTATAATCTCATTATCAGAAACTTCTAGACGTTTGGATGTGATGCTTTCACCACTTTCTTTCTTACAAGAAATTAGGGCAAAAACAATCAAGAAAATAGAAATCTTTTTCATAACCTAAACGCAAATGTATAAAACTTTAGCAATTTTATTCATAGAATTTCCTTATATTTACCTTAAATTTTACCTCAATGGATATGATGAAAATGTTGGGACAACTACAAGAATCTCAACGCAAAGTAGAAGAAGCAAAAATAAGGCTTTCAAATGAAGTTATTCAAGAAACAACATCTGATAATTTAATGACAGTCAATGTTTTCAAAAATGGCCGAATACAAGAAGTTCTATTCAAAGAAGAGCTATTACAAGACAAGGAGCAGCTTATCGATTATTTGATACTCACCATCAACAAGGCGCTTGATAAAGCTCAAGCTGAATTTGATTCAGAAATAGAACGAGTTGCAAAAGACGGTTTGCCGCAAATTCCAGGTATGCCATTTTAACGAAATAATTATTTTTTGGGCGGCTTTACGGCTTTCCGCTATATCACAAGTACATGCTGCTTACAAAAATTCGAGTTACAGAAGTTTGCTCATCGCTCCACTTCTGTAACTCGTTTTTTGTAAAAGCAGCATATTACTTGTGATGCCGCTTCAATCCTGCCGCGATTGCATCAAAACAAATCTTTGAATTTGGGCTTTTCTGGCTCCAACTCGGTTTCTTCTACAGGATATTGCTCATTATACTTTTCCCAAAGCTCCTCGTCCTGTACATTATAATAATCTGGCTTGCGCCAAGCAAATTCCTTACGCTGAGGGCCAAATCCACGCCATAAATATGCAAATAATACCCCAACAAATGCCCCAAAAAAATGACTCTCCCAAGAGATGCGCTCTTGCTCATCAGTATAGATGATTACTTCCTCAGGAAAAATTCCCCATAACATTCCACCATATAAGAAAACAACAACCAACGAAACCGCAATCAAAGGCAAGGAACGACGAAAAACTCCAGAAAAAAAGACAAATGAAGCCATCATATATACAATTCCGCTCGCGCCAATATGACAGCCAACATGATTATCTGAAGGTAAAACACCTAAATCTGCAAATAACCATACCAAAATTCCTGTGAGCATCCAACCCAGTGATAATAACAGATAAGCCACCTTACGATAAAAGGAAAATATCATAAATCCCAATACCAAAATGGGAAAAATATTGTTAAAAAGATGCTCCCAACCCGAATGAAATAAAGGAGCCAGTAATATCCCCCGAATCCCGCCAGTATAGCGAGGAATTATGCCATAACAGCCATCAAACTGCATTAAATGAACTATAATGAGCATAAGAGATAGCATTACAGGAATCAGAATGGCCTCTCGTTGAATTTGATTTTTTTTCAAAAGAATTTATTTCAAATCAATCAGTCATATTTCATTCCAATCATTTTTATCTGACATTTTTGCGCATGAGAACACAAATCCAGCAAAGAACTGAAAGGATTATGATTAAATTTCTTTCCAGATAAATTCCCATAACTCCTTCATAAACAGCTTGGAATCCGAAGGTTTGTGACCTAATTTCATGTTTTGACGGGCAATTTGGTATTGAATGCGTAGGTGTCTTAAAGCTTCTTTATATGCGCCAAAAAGGCTGTATTTATTATCGTAGATATGTGTTGCTTCCGAATTGGAACCGTTGACCTCCAGCACCGTGAAAATTCCTTTTTGTAAATCTACTTCACTAGAAGTACGAACATCTAGCCTGCCAAAATTAAATCCTTTCAAGGGTGATAACAAGGAATTCATTCGTTCTGTAAGTTCATTTGTTATCAAATCTGAACGATCAAAAAAATAGGTTCCACGATTATGATTTCCAATTTCTTCAAGAATTAATTTTTCACCTTCAGGCAAAATTAACTCTTGTTGATCATGAAATTTCATATATAAATACGACTTATTGAAATACGCCCTTGAATCGGATTCAATAAACTCGCGCAAACTTGTTTTTCCATCTCCATAAAAGGTTAAAAGATTTTTACCCGTAATGGATAAAATATTTCCCTTTTTTTCATTGGGCATTCTGGCGTAAAATATTCCAAATTCAAATGGTAAATCAACAAATTCCTGCAATAGAATTTCTGTAGGATTTTGTTTTAAATACATTTTCCATTCGCGTTCATTCTCAATTTTACTTACTTTTTTTCCTCTTTCTCCCCAATCGGGTTTGGCAATAAATGGAAAAGTAAACGGTATATTTTGCGAATCACGCATATCCGTGGACCATAATGTATGTGCAGGTCGGTATTTGGAATCAATTTGATTCTGGATTTCAAATTTAGAATAATTAAAAAAACCTCCGAATTTCATGCCTGGATTTGCCGCAGTGAAATAAAATAATGAACCAGATTTGATGCTATACCATAACCAAACCGGCACAAATGGAATATAAAATAACCAATATGGCCAGTATTCAAAATGGGTAATTTTTTTAATTTCGTGTTTTATCATATCACTTACTTGGTGTAGAATAGGCCATTCCCAACTTTTCAAAAGTGTTTTTAGCTGCATTGATGTTTTGTAAACCCATGCGTATCAATGCTATATGATGGGTGGTGTGCTCCATGAGGTAAAGCAACTCACGCCTAGAAGTGGTTGGCATTTCAATCTTGGTTTCATCTAGCTCTATAATGAGCTTCAAATCCTTGTCTGGTCTGCATTTGAATAATTCTTCTTGTAAAAATTTAATTCTGTTGATCGCTAGATTTACATCAGTTTCATAAGCGGAATTTCTATTTCTTTTTTCATAATTTATTACGCCAACATCATAACCTGAACAGAACATTTCATAAAATTCAATAATATGTCTGCTGTGCATTCCGATACTGCTATGATATACATTTTCCATCGTAGAAGTGAATTCAATTTGGTTGATTTGATAAAGTAATGCTTCGAATTTTTTTAATTGCATTACCGAATAATCGTACAGCATAAAGGATATTTGCACAAATATATAATTTTATCAACTTTGTAACATGTGTATTTTAAGTTTATTTAGAAATGATAAGGAATTCATCCTTACTCATAATCGCGATGAGGATTTTAAAAGAAAGTCATCTGAAAAGCTTGTTGTTAAAACTTGGAATGGAATTGAAGCTATTTTTCCAGAAGATGTTCAAGCTGGTGGAACATGGATTTTGACTTCCAATAAATGGACGACCGCCATTTTGAATGGTGCCGAACATTTTCATAATAGAAATCCGCCCTACAGACACAGTCGAGGTATTTTTCCTTTTCTTTTGCTGGAATACGATGAGATTGAAGTCTTTTGGGAAAATGTAAATTTAGAAGAAATCGAACCTTTCACTCAAATAGTGATAAATCATATTAATAATGATGCTTTTGATTTGAAATGGGACGGGAAACAAAAATTATTTAGAAAAATATCAGAAAACTTCTTTGTCACCAGTTCTGCTACTTTGTATTCTATATCAGAAAAACAATTACATCAGAAGACTTTACAAAAACTCAGCCCTATCACTCCTGACAATTTGTCGCATGTACACCAGAAATTACATTGGAAATATAAATCAGATTTACCTATGATTAAAACAACATCTACGACACAAATACAACGAAATTCGGAATTTTGTAGTGTAAAATATGAAAGATGGTAAATTTCTGGCTTTTATTAATAATGTGTTGATATATTTCTATTTTTTATGGCATAGTTAGTGCTTATTTTAAGCCAATACCTATTATATTTGTTAGAGAGATCATAATATGAACGATAATTTTTCACAAAGAGTAAAAGATGTCATTGCTTACAGCAAAGAAGAAGCCCTACGATTAGGGCATGATACCATTGGCACCGAACATTTGGTGTTGGGAATTCTACGTGATGGTGAAGGCAAGGCTATTAAATTACTTCAGGCACTGAATGTTGATTTACAAGAGATAAGAACCAAAATAGAAAATCTATCTCCCATGGTCGATAGAAATGTAAACCCTCAACGAAATCTGCAATTGACCAAACAAGCAGAAAGAGCCTTGAAGACAACTTTTCTAGAAGCCAAACTTTTTCACAGCCAATCGGTAAATACCGTACATCTGTTGTTGTGCATTTTGCGCAACGAGGGTGATCCGGTAACGAAATTATTACAAAAATTAGATGTAGATTATAATACTTTGAAAGAAGAATTCAAATTCCATTATCAAGAAGATACAACGCCCAATCCCAGTATGGATGCATCTTATCCAGAAGATGATGACAATATGAGGCGAGGCGGAAACCCTGGAAAAACAGGTCAGACCGGTAGTAATGCACCTAAATCCAAAACGCCGGTTTTGGATAATTTTGGCCGCGATTTAACCAGCCTAGCCGATGACGGAAAATTGGATCCTGTTGTTGGAAGAGAAAAAGAAATTGAAAGAGTTTCTCAAATTTTAAGTCGAAGAAAGAAAAATAATCCTTTGCTTATCGGTGAGCCTGGAGTAGGGAAATCTGCTATAGCAGAAGGATTGGCATTACGCATCAATCAGCGGAAAGTATCACGAGTTTTGTATAACAAACGCGTAATCACGCTAGATTTGGCAAGCTTGGTAGCAGGTACCAAATATCGAGGTCAATTTGAAGAGCGCATGAAAGCGATTATGAACGAGCTCGAAAAAAATGATGACGTAATCTTATTTATTGACGAATTACATACCATTGTTGGCGCAGGAGGAGCCGCAGGAAGTCTGGATGCTTCCAATATGTTCAAACCTGCTCTGGCAAGAGGTGAAATCCAATGTATTGGTGCAACTACTCTCGACGAATACCGTCAATATATAGAAAAAGACGGAGCACTCGAGCGTCGTTTCCAAAAAGTTATGGTAGATCCTACCTCACCAGAAGAAACACTGGAAATCTTGAATCAAATCAAAGATAAATACGAGAATCACCATAATGTAACCTATACCGACGAAGCCTTACAAGCCTGCGTAAGCCTTACGGCAAGATATATTACAGATAGATTTTTACCCGATAAGGCCATAGATGCGCTAGACGAGGCAGGATCCAGAGTTCATATCAAAAATATAAAAGTACCGCAAATAATCGTGGACCTAGAGCAACAACTCGATGAAGTGCGTGAAGCTAAAGCCAAAGCGGTAAAAGGACAAAAGTATGAAGAGGCTGCAAAATTGCGGGATGATGAAAAAAATGTCGAAAATAAACTCAAAGAAGAGCAGGATAAATGGCAGTCTGAAGCCAATGAAAACCGTGAAATCGTAGATGAAGAAAACGTAGCGGAAGTAGTCTCTATGATGAGCGGAATCCCAGTACATCGTGTCGCCGAAGGTGAAATGAAAAAACTGGCGCATATGGCTACTTCTATGAAAAATAAACTCATAGGCCAAGATATTGCAGTTGACAAAGTAGTAAAGGCAATTCAAAGAAATAGGGCAGGATTAAAGGATCCCAACAGACCCATAGGCTCATTTATTTTCTTAGGTACTACCGGTGTAGGTAAAACGCAGTTGGCCAAAGTGCTCGCAAAAGAATTATTTGACTCCGAAGATTCATTGATCAGAATAGATATGTCCGAGTATATGGAAAAATTTGCGGTGTCTAGACTCGTTGGGGCGCCTCCCGGATATGTGGGCTACGAAGAAGGTGGTCAACTTACAGAACAGGTAAGAAGAAAACCCTATTCAGTTGTTTTAATGGACGAAATCGAAAAAGCGCATCCCGATGTATTTAATATTCTTTTACAAGTATTAGATGATGGTCATATTACCGATTCTTTGGGTAGAAAAATTGATTTCAGAAACACAATTATTGTTCTTACTTCTAATATTGGAACAAGACAACTCAAAGATTTTGGTGATGGAGTAGGGTTCGGAACCTCTGCAAGAGCTTCTTCTACTGATGAAAGAGCACGGAGTACAATCGAAAACGCTTTGAAAAAGACATTTGCACCCGAATTCCTGAACAGAATCGACGATGTTATCATCTTCAACGCTTTGGATAAAGAAGATATCATGAAAATTATTGATATCGAACTCGATAAATTGTACACACGTATTGCCGCATTAGGATATTTTCTGGAACTTACAGAAGAAGCCAAAAACTTTATTGCAGAAAAAGGGTATGACAAAGATTATGGCGCAAGACCTCTTAAAAGAGCCATTCAGAAATATATTGAAGACCCAATGGCAGAAGAAATTATTAATTCTGAAATTCACGAAGGGGATAAACTCCTTCTAGAATTGAACGAAGCCAAAGATGGAATTATCATTTCTGTACAACAAAAATCTGCAGAAGAGAATTAATACGGATTTTATAAATTTAAAAGTGGTAGTCATAATTAAAACATGGCTACCATTTTTTTTTGGTGTAAAAATGCTATCCAAATTATAGAGGATTCCTCACATTGAATTCAAGTCAAAATTAGATTAATTAAACAGTCTTGTCCCCGTTTACAATCACATTTTCTCGTAAATCTTGATAGTTCAAATCGGTAAGTGAGGTCGGTGTAGAAATTTTCTGAATCTTGTCTTTCATAGAGTCGTATAAGAAGAGATTCCATTCTTTATTATGGTACTCTAGCGCAGAAAGGCTTTCTATCCAATCGCCAGAATTCAAATAAAGGGTAGAACCGAGTTTGTTGGTGATGGTTCGTTTCTGAGGTTGGTGAATATGTCCGCAAATCACATAATCATAGCCGTTTTCTATGGCAAGTTCAGAAGCAGTTTCTTCAAAATCAGAAATGTATTTCACTGCATTCTTCACCGATGCCTTAATTTTTTTAGAAAGTGAATATTTCTCCTTGCCCATTTTTATCAAAATCCAATTCACAACATTGTTGATTCTAATCAAGGTGTCATAACCCCAACCGCCCAACTTGGCCAACCATTTTGAATGTTGAATCGAGGCATCAAATACGTCACCATGGAAAATCCAAGCTTTTTTCCCGTCCAATTCCAACACAACTTTATTTACCAAAGAAAAATCATCCATATGAAAATCAGTGAATTTTCTTAATGTTTCATCATGATTACCAGTAATATAAATAACTTTAGTGCCTTCAGTAACAAAATTGCTGATTTTTTTTAAAATAGTGAGATGCGTTTTAGGGAAAAAGCGTTTTTTGAATTGCCACATATCTATTATATCACCATTCAAAATGAGCGTTTTGGGCTGAATACTATCTAGATATTTCAATAACTCCTCTGCTCGACAACCATAGGTTCCTAAGTGAAAATCAGAAACAATTACCAATTCAACTTGTCTTTTCATAAACTATCTGCAAAATTAGTTTAAATTTGATACGTCAGGTTAATTAAACATTGGGTAAATATTAAGCTATGATTAAATTTAAAATTGGTGATAAGGTAAAAGTCATCGACGATAATACACACGGTATCATTACCAAAATTTCAGAAAATTCCATAACAATGATATCCGATTTTGGATTCGAAGAAACATATCAAAATTCAGAAATTCTGCCCGATATTGGATTGGAAGAGGAAATTCCGCAAATAAAAAATAATGTCAGTAAAAAACAAAGTAAGCAGGATAAAGAAAAAATTCAAAATGATGAATTAAAGGAATTAATTGAAGAAAACTTTGTAAAAAATTCTGAAAATTTTCGAGAAAAATTAGAAGAAAAATATAAAAAAGAAATCAAAATCAGCAAAAAACGAAAAGGTACTTTTGTACTCGATTTACATTATGGCCAACTAGAAAATTACTCTGCTCAATTGCCGGTTCAGCATATTCTGAAAAGACAACTCAATGCGGCAATCAATGGAATTGAAAAAGCAAAAAACGAAGGCTACGCCAAGATTATTCTAGTACATGGAAAAGGAAAAGGCGTGCTCGAAGAAGAAATAAAAAAATATCTCGATGCACAGCATTTTACATTTTATGATGCCGATTTTAGACAATATAAGCTTGGCGCAACAGAAGTGGAATTAAAATAAGATTTAAAATCTTTTTCCAATATTTATGCCCATAGCAGGATAGGCTTCAACCGAGTTTTTCGAAGAAAAAATACGCCCACCGCCAAGTACCAAAGTAGCCACCCAATTTGATCGATTCACATATTTATATCCAATTCCTAAACCCAACCCAAAAGAAATACCACCCGTTTTTTCATTGATATAATATTCTACTTCCTCATTATCCTTGAACCCTATCATGGCTCCATTTGCTTCTACAAAAAACTTTCTGCCAAAAGCTTCTCTAGGAGAAATCCCCGTAAAATACCATCGCGCAAATGGGCTCAACATAAATGTTGCATCCTCTATAAACTCACTTCCTGTACCAAATCCTACACTGGCCCCAATGCCCATGTCAGCATTTATCAACCTTTCATAGCTCACCATAGGAAACTCTGCAAATATTGAAACAGGTAAATTCAACGTGATTTCATTCAAAGATTGATCAGAAATTTCTTCTTCAACGGTTTGCCCCAAACTCAATCCAGCCATCAAAAAAAGAATAAAACTTAATTTTTTCATAATATATTTTTCAACTGTAGAGTATAAACGAAAACTTTTCCCAAAGGTTGCTTATAGGAAAAAATAGGCTCAAATTATAACTTTAAAAAAAATTAAAAAGAACTCAAAAAACATATTGGAATTACATATGCAAGGCGCGGTTGTCACAAGCCAAAGCAGCCTCTTTCAAAGCCTCCATATACGTAGGATGAGCATGAGAAATTCTAGCAATATCCTCGGCACTAGCTTTGAATTCCATCGCCGTCACCGCCTCTGCAATCATATCAGCAGCACGCGCACACACCATATGAACACCTAGAATTTCATCCGTTTTTGCATCAGCAATTACTTTTACAATACCATCGATATCACCACTGGCACGCGCACGACCCAGCGCACGAACATTAAATTGACCCACCTTGTATTCCACACCACTTTCCTTTAGCTCCTCTTCGGTTTTCCCTACACCAGCAGCTTCTGGCCAGGTATAGACCACTCCCGGAATCAAATTATAATCAATATGCGGTTTTTGACCTGCAAGAATTTCTGCCACCATAACTCCCTCTTCCTCAGCCTTGTGCGCCAGCATGGCACCACGAATCACATCTCCAATAGCATAAATATTATCCACATTGGTACGCAATTGTTCATCTACTTTTATGCGGCCGCGTTCATCCAATTCTACGCCCGCATTCTCCAGACCCAGACCATCGGTAAAAGGACGTCGACCAATAGACACCAAACAATAATCGCCAATTATAGTTTCATTTTCACCCTTTTTATTTTCAAAAGTCACACTTACTTCATCTCCATTTCGTTGAACCTCAGTAACTTTAGAAGACAAATTAAACTTCATTTTCTGTTTTTTCAACACCTTCAACAACTCTTTGGACACAGCCCCGTCCATGCCAGGAACAATTTTGTCCATATACTCCACAACCGTTACTTCTGCACCCAATCGTTTGTACACCGAGCCCAACTCTAGACCAATAACACCACCACCAATTACAATCAAATGCTTCGGCACTTCTGGCAAATTCAAACACTCTGTAGAAGTTATAACTCGCTCTTTATCAAGCTCTATAAAAGGCAAATTCGAAGGTTTAGAACCCGTAGCAACAATGATATATTTAGACGCAATTTCCTGCTCACCCTCTTTTCCTTGAACAATAATATGATTTTTGTCCTTGAAACTTCCCAAACCATGAAAAACACTAATTTTATTCTTATCCATCAAAAAATCAATACCTTTGGTAGTCGTTTCTACCACAGAATTTTTACGCGAAATCATCTGCGACAAATCAACTTTCAAATTCTCCAATCCTATGCCATGTTCTGCAAAATTCTCACGCGCATTGTGAAAATGCTCCGAAGAGTCCAACAAAGCTTTCGACGGTATACAACCCACATTCAGACAAGTACCACCCAAGGTGTCATACTTTTCTATCAAAGCAGTTTTAAAACCAAGTTGCGCACATCGAATGGCACAAACATATCCCCCAGGTCCAGACCCGATAATCGTAACATCAAAATTTTGCATAAAATGTAATTTGGTCCCAAAATTAAGCAATTCAATCGGTACATCACAAGTCTTATAGCTTTAATATGAGTAAAGTTTTTTGCAATTTTCATTTGGGCGGCTTTTCCGGCTTTACGTTATATCCCACAGGCCGTGTGCTTAGAAAAAATCGATGTCTGCCGGGTTCCGCTCATCGCTCCACCCGTCACACACCGTTTTTTCTTAGCGCACACAGCCCGCGTGATGCCACTACAATCCGGGCCGCAATTCCTCCCAAACAATTCAATATCCCTCCCTCAACCCCAAAAAATTGAACAAATAAATCCCCACCATCAGCCTATCTTTTATTGCCTTTTACAGAAAATCACAAACCAAATTCACACTATCCAGATTCTTGCAAAAATCGTACATCTGGCATAAAAGCTAATTTAATCATCTGAGAAACTTCCAATGTATAAAAACCAAATTCCTGCGTCACCTTTCCTATAAGTTCATAAATTCCCTTACCCCGAAAAGGATATTTGGCAGCCACCTGCGGAAAGTGAACCGTGTCCACCCAATGACCCTCACGATCTAGAAAAGTTCCAAAATGCATCACTTCTTTTTTATAAGTTTTGGTATATTTTGCAGTAACCAAATAAGCATAAATCCTTACAATCCTCCCCACATGCACCGGTAAATCTTTGGCCAGCAATCCCTCCGGAACCTGCTCTTTTGTTAATGAAAAAGGATCCATCAACGAAAATCCCAATAATTCTAATTGCTCAAAAGCTTCTTCTAAGGGCTGGGTGGTGAGTAGAGGCATCACAAATTTCCTTTCTGGTGTAGGAAAAAGCTCATTTGATTTCAAACTACTTTTGTGTTTGGAAATCAGCGCATGCGCCTGCCACAACAAATTTCTCTTGGGAACACCCGTGAATCGAAAAGCATTAATCCGAATTAGAATATCCATTTGTTCTATCCCTAATTTAACCCGATTCACAAAATCTTGAAACGAACAAAATTCACCGTTCGCAGAGCGTTCTTCAAGAATTTGATGAATCGAATTTGTATCAAAATTTTGTAATAAATCAAATCCTAAAAAAATATCTTTACCATCAATAACAGTTTGTGCACAACTGCGATTGACGCAAGGCGCATGCAAAACCCCACCATTCATTCTAGCCTCGTGAAAATATAATTCCCGCGAATAATAGCCACCACCATTATTAATCACCGCTACCATATATTCCAGCGGAAAATAACATTTGAGAAACAAACTTTGATAACTCTCTACCGCATACGACGCCGAATGCCCTTTGGCAAAAGCATATCCAGCAAAACTCTCGATTTGTCTCCAGATATCTTTTACCAAATCACCATCATATCCTTTTTGAACACAATTGTTAAAGAATTTTTGTTGAACCAGATGCATTTCATTTCTCGACCTGAATTTCCCGCTCATCCCGCGACGCAATACATCGGCCTCACCCAAATCAAGACCCGCAAAAAGATGCGCCACTTTTATCACATCTTCTTGATAGACCATCACGCCATAAGTATCAGGCATGATTTGGTATAATTCTGGAGGCGCCATTTCACGCCTTTTTTCATCGTGATGCCGCAGCAGATATTCACGCATCATCCCACTTTGCGCCACACCTGGGCGTATGATAGAACTCGCTGCAACCAATAGTAAATAATTATCTACTTTTAATTTCCGAATCAGCATTCGCATGGCAGGCGACTCTACATAAAAACAGCCGATACAATTGCCTTCGCTAATCATTTTGTTCACTTTTTTATCCGTAAAAAAAGATTTTGTCTGGTGAAGATCAGGCAACGGCACTTCGGGACGATTGTATTGGATAATTTCCAAGGCTTCCTTGATTTTTCCCAGTCCGCGCTGCCCAAGAATATCGTATTTGTACAATCCAGCATCTTCTGCAATCACCATATCAAAATGTGTAGTAGGAAATCCTTTGGGCGGCAAATCGGTGGCAGTAAAATAATGAATCGGTTTTTCTGAAATTAATATACCACCCGCATGAACACTACGCAAATTAGGAAAATCATGCAATAATTTGCCATATTGGTGCACATATCGCGCGTATCCGTCGAGTTGCTGCGGATGGTATTTTCCATCAGATAAAATATCGATTTCGTGTTTTGGCAAACCAAATACCTTGCCCAGCTCACGCATTGCAGCACTATGCCGATAAGTAGAGTAGGTGGCCAAAAGCGCAGTTTCACCATTTTTTCCATAAGTGTTAAAAATATATTGCGTTACGTCGTCGCGATCACGCCAAGAGAAATCCAAATCAAAATCTGGCGGGCTGGTTCGATAAACATTCATGAATCGCTCAAAATACAAATTGAGCTCAATAGGATCCACATCTGTAATCCGCAGCAAATAAGCCACAATAGAGTTGGCACCACTTCCCCTACCTACATAAAAATAGTTTTTACGCCGCGCATAACTTATGATGTCCCAATTAATCAAAAAAAACGGGACAAAATCCATTTCTATAATCGTATTTAATTCTTTTTCAATACGTTGGGTGATTTCTGGCGTGGCAATAGGATAGCGTTCAGACAGGTTTTCTTGGCATAATTTTCTGAGTAATTGGATGTCATTTTGTTGATTGTTGGTAAATTTTTTCTTGTTTTGATGTCCTTGTTGAAAATAAAATTCAGTCTCACAACTCTCAATCAATTGTTGTGTGTTTTTTATTAAAAATGGAAAATCTTGTAAACGTTCGAGTAATTGCTCTTTTGGAAGCATCATTTCAGTAGGTGAACCCTGTTCAGTAAATTCCAGCTTACTCAAAAGGGTGTTTTTGTCAACTGCACGCATGAGCCTATGCAGATTGAAATCATTTTTATTTTTGAATGAATTGGCCAGACAAAGCACCCATAAATTTTGATTATGTATATGATGATTAAAAGCAATTTTTCTAAGATCCTTGATATCTACTCCAATTTTTTCATTCGGCCTGAATTTTTCTTTTTCTAAATGTAAAATCTGTTCAAATGGATAAATAAAAATTACTTCATCAATATCAGGTGCTTGCTCGGGCAGCGGTTTATGGGAGTGTAAATGTTCAGACAAAAACCGGTTGAGTTGTAAATACCCGTTGTTGGTTTGGGCAATGGCGATATAGAGTTGCTTCATTCCGTTGCGCATATCGATTCCTGCTAAGGCTTTGATTTGATATTCTGCCGCCAGCCTGAAGAAGTTGAGCGTGGCCGAAGTGTTATTTATATCGGTAATCGCAATACTCTCATAACCCATATCCTTAGCCATTTTCAGCAAATCCTCTTCCGAAAAGGTGCCGTATCGCAGACTGTAATATGTGTGGTTGTTAAGATACATTTTTTTAGTTATCAGTTCAGAGTTTAGAGTTATGAGTGTTCAGTTGTTTTTTCATTCTTAAATCTTCCGTCTTAAGTCTTTCCTCTTTCTATAAAAATCATACATGTCTGTGAGCCAGTACAGTAGGCGGCTCTCCGTTGAACGGGTTAAAGTCGTTGCCGATGCTGTGGGTATCCATGCAATTGGCACGAATCACGCTACGACTACCAAAGCGCTGGCGTATTTTGTCCATAGCATCATATAAATTGGCAGTTTTACGCACATCTTCGAACATAGAAATTTGGTAGCTTCCGCTGGTAATATCGCTACATTTTACTCCGATAAGCCGCACCAACAATCGTTTGTCGTATAATTTTTGAAATAATTCCAGTGCCAATGGCATGATGATGTGATCGGCAGCTGTGTAGGGAATTTTTACTTGCTTGGAATAGGTATTAAAATCGGAATATCTAATTTTTACACTTATACATCCAGTCAAGCGATTGCCTCTGCGCAACAGATACGCCAGGTTTTCGGCCATAGCCAGCACATACCGGGTGAGCATGTCCATATCTGTAGTGTCTTTTCCAAAGGTACGCTCATTAGAAATAGATTTACGCTCGTGATATTTGATTACTGGTGAATGGTCTATGCCTTGAGCTTTGTACCACAGCGATGTGCCGTGTTTTCCGAGTACATTTTCTACCATATCTCGTGGCATTTCCTGTAACAGGCTTATTTGTTTGATGCCGAGATGACACAAGGTCTGGTAGGTTTTTTCGCCTACTCCTGGAATTTTTTGTATAGACAGAGGAGAAAGGAATTTTTTTTCCATTCCGTAATCTATTTTTAATTGATTGTTGGGTTTTGCTTCATTGGTAGCAATTTTAGAAACTGTTTTGTTTTCTGATAGGCCAAACGAAATCGGCAATCCAGTTTGTTTGATTACTTTTTCACGCAGTTCGCTGGCGTATTTATAACAACCAAAAAATTTGTCCATTCCCGTCATATCGGCATAGAATTCATCGACACTTGCTTTTTCGAGTATGGGCACGTTTTCTTGTAAAATTTCGGTTACCATACGCGAAAACTTGCTGTAGGTTCCAGCGTTTCCACGAATCACAATTGCCTGCGGGCACATCATTTGCGCCAGCTTCATCGACATGCCTGAATGCGCACCAAAAGCCCGAGCTTCGTAGCTTGCGGCAGATACTACGCCACGACTTCCCGTTCCGCCCACAAGAATAGGCTTTCCCACCAGCCTACTATCGAGCAATCGCTCACATGAGACGAAAAAAGTGTCTAAATCTAAATGTAAAATACTTCTTGTCACCTTTTCAAATTATAGATGCAAATATATGGAAAAACTCCTATCAAATGGAAATATTCCAACAATATGGAATTATTCCAAAAAATCATTGTATCTTTGTTTCTGATAATGAATCAAGTATCGATTTTTTAAAAAAATATTCTGAATTTTGATTTATATAATGAAAAGGTAAAACGAAATGTTGATGCGTTTAACTATGAATAAAATTAATAATTAAGAAATGATTCCTATTGAAAATCAACGATTAAGGGAATTGCGTGAAGAATTGGGATATACCCAGACGGAATTTGCGGCTATGATTGGAGCAGGCAGTTCGACTGTGGATATTGAGCGCGGCAAGGTAAAATTGAATGGGGTAGTGGTGAAGGAGCTTTATCGCAGATTTGGTATCAACCCCATTTGGTTATTTGGTGAAAACACGCATAAAAGAATTCGAGAAGAAAAGTTGACAGTAATGCCGCGTGTCATTACAGTAGATGCAGAGGGTTTAGAAAATATTGTATTGGTGAGCCAAAAGGCGGCGGCAGGATACGGTTTGAATATAGAAGACAGCCAATGGTTGTCTGCGCTGCCCCAGTTTCAGATTCCATTGCCAGAGTATCGGAATTCTAGTTTTCGAGGGTTTGAAGTGCAGGGTGACAGTATGCTGCCACTGGTAAAGGATAAGAGTTGGGTGATTTGTAGTGCGGTAGAAAGTTTGGACCAAATCAAGAATAATGAGATTTATGTAATTGTTGAGCAGGAAAGTATTCGGTTAAAAGTTATTCAAAAAGATGATATGCAGAAAAAATTAAAACTTATATCTTTGAATCCAGAATATGCAGAAATGGAGACCGAATATGAAAATGTGGTTGAAGTTTGGCACTTTCACAGTCAATTGAATTTCGGAAAAAACAATGATTTAATAACTCTGAATCAAATTTATACCGAGATTCAAGAAATTAAACAAAAATTAATGTAATAGTATTATTAATACATTAAATTTGCAAAAAAGATTGAAATATTAATTATGGCAAGTTTTCAGGAAATAGTAAAATCAAATCATTTGGTTTTGGTAGAGTTTTGGGCAGATTGGTGCGGGCCGTGTAAGATGTTGGCTCCCATTTTGGAACAAGTAAAAAATCATATGGGTGATAAAATTAAAGTTGTTACCATAGATGTGGAAAAGAATGAAAAGCTCGTTGCGCAGATGATGATTGCAGGGGTTCCTACACTTATGATTTTTAGAAATGGTGAACAGGTCTGGAAAGAAAGTGGAGTTTTGCAATCTCAAGACCTTATTCGGATTATCGAGAAAGAACTTGAAAAATGAGTTCACGCAATATCCCTGTCAAGAAAACCATTGCACTCGTGGCGCATGACCACAAAAAAGATGAATTGCTAGATTGGATAGAAAAACATAAAATTGAGCTTAAAAAACATCAATTATTGGCCACTGCTACGACGGGAAAATTGATAGAGGAGAAATTAAAAGTAAAAGTAGATCGAGTCTTGAGCGGTCCGTTGGGAGGCGACCAACAAGTAGGCGCCATGATAGCCAATGGTGATATTCAAATGGTGATTTTCTTTTGGGATCCGATGGAGGCACAGCCTCATGACTCGGATGTCAAGGCACTTTTGCGTTTGGGAGTTGTGTGGAATATTCCTATGGCTTGTAATCCAGCTACCGCAGATTTTGTTTTGGAATCTCAACTCATGACACAGAACTATCAAGCTGAAATTACAGATTATACGTATTACTTGAACCGGAAAATTAATTAGGGAAAAATTTTGCCCAACTTGTAGTATTTGAAAGGAATAATTCCTTTATTATTTAAAATATTACGAATTTATAAGCTATCGCCTCAATCGATGACAAAATCCCAACCCCAGGGTTTACCGGGGTTTTGTACAGTTTGAGTTAAATCAAAAGTTACTGTAAAGACTCTGTCGGTATTTACTCTGCGTAAATTATAGCTAAAATATTTATTGGGCACCAAATCAATCCACCAAACATTTCCGATGGCTGGGGGTAACATGTCGGCAGTTTGTTGATCGGCAGGGAAAATTTGCCGAGTGGATGCACCAAAATTTAATGTGTGACCACCATACATTGTCAATTCTTCTGGACGGCCAGTAGAATATCGATGGTCGTGTTTTAATTGTAAATTATCATTCCGTAAATTCAACACCCAAGTTCGGGAACTGTCTTGTCCTACAAAAAATGGAATTTTGATTTGCGATTCTTTACAACTTCGAACATGCATTACAAGGCGTTTTCCTGCAAACATAGTGTCGTTTTCTCCACCAGCAGTAATTTTTCCTTCATAGGAATTGCCGCATATTTCTTTTAGATTTTTCCAGAAAACATATTGTGTAGAATCCCTTTGGGGAGTCAAATCAGTTTTTACCTCTTGGTAAACAGCATTTTGAGATGGTTGATTACACGAAATTATTTGAAAGAATAGGGTAAAACATACCAATGCAGAAATAATCAATTTCATAGAAAAATTTATTTTTAATTAAATTTAATTATTTCATAGAATCCCAAAACATTTTGATAGCACCAATTATCATCACAGTGCCAAAAACTCTTTTCAGCATTTTTCCATCGAGATTTACCGCAAGTTTAGACCCGAAATAGCCGCCTAAAAGCACTGCTGCTGCCAAAAAGACGACATACTTCCAATTGATGTAGCCTGCTTTTGAATAATTCATGGCGGCCATGATGGCTACTGGCAATACCAAAACGCCAATACTAGTACCTTGAGCTTGGTGTTGTGGCATGCCCATTACCATAACCAGCATAGGAACCATAACAAGACCGCCGCCAACACCGGCAATTCCTCCAATAAATCCAGCTAGAATACCAACAAATATCAATATGAGAATTTGCTCCAATTTCATTCAGATTTTTAATTATGCATGCAAATTTACCTTAATTATTAGAAAATTTACAGAACCAAGGTTACAGAGCCATTATAATTTTGTTAAAAAAATCATGAAAATCTCCGAATTTTTGGGTCAATGAATAATTTTAAAGGAAATTTGTAATAAAAGCGGCAGTTTATAGTATGCCAATTTAGTTTCCAACATCACTTATGAATTTAATCCGCATCAAACGAATTTCATTTTCATCCATATCATCTCCAAACTCTTCGAGCAATTCTGTCATACTATCGGTTTTGGCTTCTTCCATTAAAAAATCCATTACCTCTTCCTGCAAATCGTCGTCTATCATTTCATCTACATAATAATCAATATTTAATTTGGTGCCTTGATACACAATACTTTCCATTTCGTCGAGCAGTTCTTCCATGCTTAGACCTTTGGCACGTGCAATGTCTTCAAAATTCATTTTGCGGTCGGTAGATTTTATGATATAAACCTTATTATTTGATTTATTAATTATTTGTTTAATGACTAAATCATCGGGTCTTTCGATATCATTTTCTTCCACATATTTAGAAATAAGTGCAATAAAATCTTTTCCGAATTTTTTTGCTTTTCCTTCACCAACGCCGAATATATTATATAATTCGTCCATATTTGTCGGGTAATTCAAAGCCATGTCTTCCAAGCTGGGATCTTGGAAAATAGCAAATGGCGGGATTCCCATTTTTTTGGCTACTTTTTTTCGCAAATCTTTCAAATATTCGAGTAAAGTTGTATCCAATGCTCCGCCACCAGACCTCATATCCTCTTCGGATGCTTCCATGAGTTCGGTATAATTATGGTCAACAGCAATTTCAAATTGGTGTGGTTTTTTATAAAAATCAATACCTTTTTGTGTGATTTTTATAATTCCATAAGTTTCGATTTCCTTGGTACAATAACCATGGATGATGGCTTGCCTGCCAATAGTTTTCCAGAAGTATTCTTCTCTTTTCGCTCCAATTCCAAAAAAATCTTCATCCTGAATTCCATAGGATTTGATAATTACATTGATTTTCCCCATCAATACATTTACCAAATCTTTTAATTTTAATTTTTCGTTGGTTTTTTCTACGATATCCAAAAAAATCCTGAGCTCTTGGCTTACATCGGTTAGTTTTTTTGGATTTTTCATATTATCATCCATCAAGGCACCTTCGCCATGGATTTCATCGAAATCTTCTCCAAAATAATGCAGCAAATATTTTCTTCGAGACATAGAAGTTTCTGCAAAAGCTATGACTTCATTTAATAATTGCATTCCTATTTCACGCTCTGAAACCGGTTTCCCTGACAGGAATTTTTCGAGCTTTTCGATATCCTTGTAATCGTAAAAGGCTAGACAATATCCCTCACCGCCATCGCGTCCGGCTCTTCCTGTTTCTTGATAATAGCCTTCCAGACTTTTTGGGAAATCGTAATGAATTACAAATCGCACATCGGGTTTGTCTATTCCCATCCCAAAGGCAATTGTAGCCACTACAACATCAGCATCTTCCATCAAAAACATATCTTGATGCGTGGCTCTGGTCTTGGCATCTAGACCGGCATGATATGGAATGGCAGATATTCCGTTGAGTTGAAGTAATTGTGCCATTTCTTCTACTTTCTTTCGGCTGAGACAATATATAATACCCGATTGCCCTTTGCGTTGGTTGATGAATTTGATAATTTGTTTATCAATTTCTACTTTGGCGCGAACTTCATAAAAAAGATTTGGACGGTTGAACGAGGCTCGAAATACCTCTGCATCCAGCATTCCCAGCGTTTTTTGAATATCTTCCTGCACTTTTGGCGTTGCTGTTGCTGTAAGTGCAATGATGGGCGCCTCGCCAATTTTTTCTATAATACTTTTTATATTACGGTATTCTGGTCTGAAATCGTGACCCCATTCAGATATACAATGTGCTTCGTCAATAGCAAAAAATGATATATTAATGTTTTTTAAAAATTCTACATATTCGTCTTTGGTGAGCGATTCCGGTGCCACATACAATAATTTGGTGTGTCCGGATTTGATGTCTTCCATCACTTGATTGATCTCGGTTTTGTTCAACGAAGAATTCAACACATGTGCAATTCCGTCATGTGCAGAAATTCCGCGAATGGCATCTACCTGATTTTTCATAAGAGCAATAAGAGGAGAAATTACAATCGCCATACCTTCCGACAATAATGCAGGTAATTGATAACACAGGGATTTTCCGCCACCTGTGGGCATCAATACAAATACATCTTTGCCATCGAGCAAGCTGTGGATAATTTTTTCCTGCTCTCCTTTGAACTTATCGAACCCAAAATAATGCTTCAACGCTTGGGAGAGATTAGGTTTGTTAGTGGTCATAGTATAAAATCAAAAAGACTTGTTATTTTTGTCTCATTAAAAGTACTTAATAATTTTTAATCGAGCAAATAGAATTCAGTGAACAATCAAGAAATTTTAACATTCGCTAAAAATATCATTCACAAAGAAGTTGTTGAAATTCAACGAATGGCTGAAATGCTGGATGATTGTTTTGTAGAAACTATAGAATTATTACGGAATTGTGAAGGAAAAGTAGTAGTGATGGGTGTAGGAAAAAATGCTCCGATTGCTCAAAAAATGGTAGCAACGCTCAATTCTACCGGTACGGTTGCTCAGTTTTTACATGCAGGCGAAGCACTACACGGTGATATTGGATTAATTCAAAAAAAAGATATTTGTATAATTATCTCTAAATCAGGCAATACCGCCGAAATTAAATCTGTTTTACCTTCTGTAAAAGAGTTCAGTGCCAAAACAATTGCTATTTGTGGTAACATCACCTCTTATCTGGCTCAACATGCAGATATAGTGCTGAATACTACCATTCTGCAAGAGGCAGGGCCAGAGCGTTTGGCGCCAACAAGCAGCACTACAGTACAATTGGTATTGTGTGATGCGATAGCCATGGTTTTGAAAAAACTTAAAAATTTCAATAGTGAAGATTTTGGTAGGGTTCATCCTGGTGGTTCATTAGGAAAACAATTATTACTGAAGGTAGAAGATATATTGGATGGCATGCATAGACCGCAAGTAGATATTGATGCAGATATCAAAACAGTGATAGAATCTTTGTCATCGGGTAGATTTGGAATTACGGTGGTCATGAATAAGAGCGAAATAGTGGGTGTAATTACAGATGGAGATTTGCGAAGAATGCTAGAAAAATATTCCAGTTTTGAGCATATTTCTGCGCGTGATATTGCCACATTCCATCCAAAAATTATTCATAAATCAACCTTGGCCCGCAAAGCACTGCAAATTATAAACATGCACAAAATTGGCCAGCTGATTGTCGTTGGAGATGATAATGAATATGTAGGAATTATTGATTTTCATGGATTAACAAACGAAGGGATACGTGCAGAAGAATAAAATGAAAAATGAAATGCCTTTTTTAGACCATGTAGCAGAATTGCGTAAACATTTGATTCGAGCTATTATTGGTGTAATTGTGGCGATGGGAGCCGTAGGAATTTTTTGGCCGATGATAAAGGATTTTATTATGGCGCCGCTCAAATCAGATTTTATTACATTTAAATATTTTAATATCATTGGTTCATGGTTTGGGCTGGACGATATGTTTGGGAAATCCTTTGACATTAAATTAATGAACCTCGAAGTCAGTGGGCAATTTACCTCTATGATTGGTGTTTTACTGGTTGCAGGATTGATTTTGGCTTTGCCTTGGGTTGTTTTTCAATTATTTCAATTTTTGAAACCAGGTATGACGGGAAAAGAAAGAAAATACGCCAATCTCATGATGTTTTTTACCGTATTTTTCTTCATTTCAGGGGTAGCTTTCAGTTATTATATGGTTATTCCGCTTTCGGTAAATTTCATGTATTATTTTACACCTTTCGATGCAGAAAACCAATGGACGATCATGACCTATATTAATATGTTTGTACAAACTACGCTCGCCATGGGCATAGTGTTTTTATTACCAATAATCGTGTATTTTCTTGCAAAAATTGGACTCATTTCGCCTACATTTATGACAACTTATCGCAAACATGCATTTATCGTAATCCTTACCATTGCAGCCATTATAACGCCTGCAGACTTGTTGAGCATGTTTATAGCGGCAATTCCTTTATTAATTTTATACGAATTGAGCATTTTGATTGTCAAATGGGTACACAGAAACAACAAGGAAGAAATTGAAAAATCACTGGTAAAATAATTCAGAAGTTTTATTCATTTTTGTATGCTTGTCATGTATTCAAAGTCATTACAAAATTATTAAATTTGCAGCATGCAAGTTTTACCTTATCGCAATCTTTACGTTGGAATTATAGAAATTTTACAATCTGTATTTGAAAATGGTGAATATACCGATCGCACCATAGAAAAGACATTCAAAAAAAATCGATTGTGGGGAAGTAGAGACCGGGGATTTGTGGCAGAAATGGTATATGATATGGTGCGCTGGAAGCGCTTGGTCGATTACGCGTCTGGCAATGCGCTCAAAAAGCGGCATTATTGGGATTTTATAGCCACTTGGTTGATAATAAATGATGCTAAATTGCCTGATTTTGAAGAATTTGGAAAAATAAAAGCTTCAAAAATAAAGGCAAATTATTTACAGGCAATGAAATTTCCTGAAATTAAAAATTCTGTTTCTGATGAACTATTTCAAATAGGTATAAATGAATTGGGCGGAGCATGGGAACAGGAACTAAAAAGTATGAATGAACCTGCAGAAGCCATTCTACGATTGAACACCTTGAAAACAACGCCCAAAGAATTGCGTGAAAAGCTGGGTGAGCAAAATATTTTTATCTCACGAATTCCAGAAGTTCCAAACGCCTATACGTTGAAAGAAAAAACAAATTTATTTCTTACAGAGGAATTCAAAAATGGTTTTTTTGAAATGCAAGATGTATCATCACAATTGGTTGCACCTTTTGTAGA
Organism: Flavobacteriaceae bacterium; assembly: GCA_030538275.1. GTDB lineage: Bacteria > Bacteroidota > Bacteroidia > Flavobacteriales > Weeksellaceae > Profundicola. The sequence goes on from JAUNUH010000001.1 coordinate 216,954, forward strand.
TGCAAAACCAGGTATGCGTGTGGCAGATACCTGCGCAGGTGCAGGGGGTAAAACATTGCATTTGGCCAATATTATGGAAAATAAAGGTCAAATCGTGGCTATGGACATTCATCAATGGAAATTGAATGAATTGAAAAAACGTGCAAAACGCAATGCAGCTCATAATATTCAAACCAAGCTCATCGACTCGAACAAAGTACTCAAAAGATTTCATAATTCATTCGACAGAGTTTTGATAGATGCACCATGTACAGGCTCTGGAGTATTGAAGAGAAATCCAGACGCAAAGTATAAAATTGATAAAGAATTTTTTGAAAGAGTACTTCTAGAGCAAAAAGAAATTTTGGCTTCTTATTCTCAATTGGTAAAAAAAGGTGGATTGCTCATCTATGCTACTTGTTCCATTTTACCATCAGAAAATCAATTACAAGTTCAGCATTTCCTAGAAAATCATGATGAATTTGAACTAATTGAAGAGAAGAGCATTTTACCTTCAACTTCGGGCTACGATGGATTTTATATGGCAAAAATGAAGTTAAAAAATTAAGGGAAATTTCTTTCCATAAATTGTTGCAGAATCAATGTAGCGCTTACACGATCAATTATTTTTTTATCCCTTCGTTTTTTCTTTTTGGTTCCAGCCAAAAAAATGGCTTCAGAAGCGCGAATAGAAGTAAAACTTTCGTCTTCACGATGAATTTGAATTTGGGGATATTTTTCTAAAAATTTTTTAATAAATTCCTGAATATCCTCTTCTATTTCACCCGGAATCCCATGTGCACGCATGGGCAATCCAATGACCAAATCTGTTACATTTTCTTGGGATAAATATTTTTCCAAAAAAACCATAAGATTCTTGGTTTCGACGGTGTCCAGCGCAGAGGCAATAATTCTAAGCGGGTCGGTCTCTGCCAGTCCGGTACGTACTTTTCCGTAATCAATAGCTAGAATTCGGGACAATTGATAGAGTTTTATTAAACAATTTCTGCACTCAATCCACGATCAAGCAATGCTGTACAGCGAGGTTTTAAATCTTCGAGTTCGCCAGTTTTTACATCACATTTACCATTATAATGAACAATTAGAGCGCATTGCTCGGCTTGTAAATAGGTATGTTCACAAATTTCGACCAGAGAATCAATTACCCAGTCAAAGGTATTTACATCATCATTGTGAAGAATAATTTGATGCTTATGTGTTTCTTCCTCAAGCAGTATTACGTCAACATCTTCTTGTGTTCTGCGTTTTGTAGAAAAAAATAGCTTATTCATAAGTAAATTTAAGTGCAATCCATTGATTCATGGATTTCATGTCATCAAATTTTAATCCAAATTCATTTGCTTTTTGTATAATATCCTCACTGTCAAAATCATACAAGCCACTCAATAAAAGTGTACCGCCGGTTTTCAATGCATTTGTATAGAATGGCATATCTTCCATGAGAATATTTTTATTAATATTGGCAATTATGCAATCATATTTTTCTTGGGGTATAGATTCTGCACCGCCTTTAATCCATTCAATTTGCGTATTATTCCGCTCGGCATTTTCTCTTGCATTATGGTAGGACCACTCGTCAATATCGATGCCTACTACATGATCAGCTCCTTTTAATTTGGTCAAAATGGCCAGAATTCCAGTGCCTGTTCCCATATCCAGAACGGATTTACCTTCAAAATCGTTATCGAGAATAAATTCTACCATGAGTCTTGTTGTCTCATGATGTCCTGTTCCAAAAGACATTTTGGGCTGAATGATAATTTCATAAAGGAAATCAGGGTTGGGCTCATGAAAATCTGCTCGTATAAAGCAACGCTGATCTACTTCTATGGGAGAGAAATTCTTTTCCCATTCTTCGTTCCAGTTGATTTGGGGGATTTCTTTCTTTTCGTAAGAAATTTGTGCCTCCTCCAGTTCGCTAATTTGAAAATTGATAAATTCTTCATCATCGTTGTCTGACAGAATATATCCTTTGAAGCCCGTTTCGTTTTCTTCAAAAGAATCAAATTCTATTTGTGAAAGTTTGGCGAGCAAAATTTCAGACCAAGGAACAGGAGGAGTTACAGTAAAATTATATTCAATAAAAATCATTTACAGTCTTTGTGCTGCATGAATTATAGAGTTGAAATCTTCTAGTGACAAAGAAGCACCGCCTACCAATGCGCCGTCGATATCTGGTTGAACGAATAAATCTTCTGCATTTCCAGGTTTCACACTTCCACCATAAATGATAGATGAATTATCTGCTACTTCTGCTCCAAAAATGGGTTCTAAAACTTCGTTTCGAATGAAGGCGTGCATTTCCTGAGCTTGTGCAGGTGATGCTGTTTGTCCAGTACCAACCGCCCATACAGGTTCGTATGCTATAATTTGACGCTCCATAGCCTCTTTGTTTACATTGCGCAAGGCGGCAGTAAGTTGTTCTTTTACCACATGCTTTTGTCTTCCAGCATTACGATCTTCCAGCGTTTCTCCACAGCAAATAATAGCTTTGATATTGCGTTCGATAGCTTTATCTACTTTTCTACCCACTTGTTCATTGGTTTCTCCAAAATATTGTCTCCTTTCTGAATGTCCTACGATGGTGTAGTGTACACCGATAGAGTTCAGGATTTCTCCAGAAATCTCACCCGTATAGGCACCATTGTCATATTCAGAAATGTTTTGTGCACCTACCGATGCATGTCCTATAAAAATGTCGTTGGCTCTGTCTAGATAAACAAAAGGCGGACAAATAATCACTTTACAATCTCTTTTGTGAATGTTTGCAAACCTATTGATTCCTAGCAATAATGTCTTGGCTTCTTCCCAGGATAGATTCATTTTCCAGTTCCCGGCTACAATTTTTCTTCTCATATTCTTTAGAATTTGTAATAAAATTAAGCAAAATTTTGGTAACTCACAATAATAAATTTGATTATTCTGATTGTTTTATGTTTATATCATTCAATGAGTTAGAGTTTGAGTCCGCTTTGGTCATCATTTCGAGTCAAGTCTTGTTGTCGAAATTGATCTTGTGGATGCGTTTCTAATTTAGGTTCAACTATTTTTTTTCTTTTCTTTTGTGCATATCCCATTATGCCTCCAATGAACAAACCGATGCCTAAACCCAAAATGGCGGCAATCGGAAATTCTTTCAAAGATAGGTTGGGCTCTTCAATGATGTACCACAACAATCCAATTGCCGTGAGTACCAAGCCGATGATTGTAGAATAAGTCATAGTTTTATAAGATTTTGTTCATTTAAATATTATCTGCAAGAATTCTTTGCCTCACTGATTCGTACAAAAATGCACCGCAGGCTACCGAAACGTTGAGTGAACCCGTTTCTCCAACCATGGGCAAACGAGCCAAATAGTCTGCTTTTCTCAAAATTTCATTTGAAACGCCGTCTTCTTCACTTCCCATAACAATTGCAGTAGGAACCGTAAAATCCAGATTATAAATACTATTGTCTGTTTTTTCTGTGGCGCAAGAAATGCTGATGCCAGATAATTGTAAATAATCTATGCTTTCTTTCAAAGATTTTACCTTACAAACCGGAATTCTGAAGAGAGCTCCAGTTGAGGTTTTAATAGCATCTTCATTGACAGATGCCGATCCTTTTTCGGGAATTATAATGGCATCAACGCCTGTGCATTCTGCTGTACGAGCAATTGCGCCAAAATTTCGAACATCGCTCACACGGTCCAGAATCAGAAGTAAAGGATTTTTACCAGATTCAAATAATTTGGGTAAAATATCTTCTATTGCATAAAAATCAATAGGGGAAATAAAGGCAAAAACACCTTGATGATTTTTGCGAGTAAGTTTATTTAGTTTTTGAATTGGAACATATTGAATGCTTAAATTTCTTTCTTTGGCCAGACCGATTAATTCATAAGCACCTTCACCTCGTAATCCTTTTTGAATCAATAATTTATCGATTGTTTTGCCACTGTTTATGGCTTCAATAACAGGATGTATTCCAAAAATTCTGTCGCTCATTCGGTAAATGTACAATTAATTATACTTTTTTATACATTTCAAATAATTTAATACATTCTGCTACCTCTTTCACATCATGAACACGCAAAATAGATGCGCCATTTTGTAAGGCCAACATATGTAAAGCAGTAGTTCCATTGAGTGCATTAATTGGGTTGGTATTCAAAGCTTTACAAATCATTGATTTTCTTGAAATTCCAGTTAATATGGGGAATTCTCCAAATCCAAGTAATTTTTGATTTTTTAATAATGTAAAATTTTGCTCCAGCGTTTTTCCAAATCCATAACCAGGATCAAGGATAATATCATTGATATTTCTTTGTTTTAATTGCCCTATTTTTTCCGAAAAAAATTGATTTACTTCCAAAACTACATCTTCATATTCGGGATTGTTTTGCATTGATTTGGGCTCACCCTGCATGTGCATCAAGATATAAGGCACTTGTAAATCTGCAATGGTGTCAAACATTTTTTCATCTATACTACCTGCCGAAATATCGTTGATCATAGCGGCTCCAGCGGCTATGGTTTCGCGTGCAACTTGGCTCCAGAATGTATCTATAGAAACAATTATTTCAGGAAAATTATGTAATATTTCAGTTAATACGGGCATTATTCTAGACAATTCCTCGTCAGCAGAAATTCGATTTGCGCCCGGTCTTGTGGTTTGTCCACCGATATCCAGAATATCCATGCCGTGGAACAGCATATGTTCCGTTTTTTGTAAAATTTCTTTGATTTCAGTATTCTTGCCACCGTCATAGAAAGAATCGGGTGTGAGGTTCATAATTCCCATGATTTTGGGACGACTCAAATCAATTAATTTTCCTTTACATTGCATCGTCATAGGTTAAATCATCTTTGATTTTATATTTTTGTAGAAATTTGGATTTTTCAACTCCAAGTAGGATTGCGAATTTATGGAAAAAACTTTACAGGAATACGACGAAATTATAAAAGATTGCAGAGCTCTGTTTTCAAACAAATTACATGATTATGGGGCATCTTGGCGCATCATGCGATTGAGCTCGGTTACAGATCAAATATATATCAAAGCCAGCCGAATCCGGAGTTTACAAACTCTTTTAGAAAAAAAAGTAGAAGATGACGAGTCCAGCGAGTTTGTTGGAATTGTTAATTACGCAGTTATTGCATTGATTCAATGGGAATTAGGATATTCAAACTGCCCTGATATTTCCCAGAACGAAGCATTGGAATTATATGATAAATATACCCAAATTGCCAAAGAATTGATGCAAAGAAAAAATCATGATTATGGTGAAATTTGGCGTGATATGCGAGTTTCGTCTATAACAGATTTGATTTTAACCAAAATTTTACGAATCAAACAAATAGAAGATAATCAGGGTAAAACAATTGTTTCTGAAGGCCTAGATGCCAATTATCTCGACATTTTGAATTATGCTGTTTTTTCTTTAATTCATCTTAATTATCCCAAAAAAAATATTAAAATATGAGATTTATTATTACTTTATTCCAGTGGATTGTAGGTTTGTTATTTATTTTTTCGGGATTAGTAAAAACCATCGACCCCATAGGATTCAGCATCAAATTAGAAGAATATTTTTCACCTTCTGTATTTGATTTGCCATTTTTAATGAATTTGGCCTTACCATTGGCTATATTTTTTGTAATTTTTGAAGTAGTTCTCGGCGTATTATTAATCTTGGGAATTTATAAAAGATTTACCCTTTGGAGTCTTTTGATTTTAATTATTTTCTTTTCATTTCTCACCTTTTATTCCGCTTATTTCAACAAAGTTACGGATTGCGGTTGCTTTGGAGATGCCATTAAATTAACTCCTTGGGAATCATTTTTCAAGGATATTATTTTGTTGGTCATGATAGTTGTTCTGTGGTTTGGGCAAAAATTTATAAAACCACTTTTTGTTAAAAGTTTTGCAACATATATCACTTTAGCCGTATTTTTAATATGCGCTTATATTGCTTTTCACGGAATTTATCATTTACCTTTAATCGATTTCAGGCCGTATGCCGTAGGTAAGAATATTCCAGATGGAATGAAATCGGCCGAAGAACTAGGATTGAATCCACCTAGAATCGAAACCCAATATTTTCTAAAAAACAAATTAAATAATCAAAAAATTACGCTTTCTCAAGATAAATATATCAATGATAAAAGTTATTGGGAAAGTGGAACGCCTTGGGAAATAGAAAAAACGGATAGTAAAGTAGTAGAAAAAGGATATGAGCCGCCCATTCATGATTTTGTGATTGATTGTGGGGACAATGGCGATATGACCTATCATTATTTAGCCAAACCCAAACTTGTTTTGATTGTAACATCGGTGCCATTTAAGGCTTCTGCTCAAGGATTGAACCGTGTATCACAATTTGCAGAATCCTTGAAATCAAAAGATTATGAAATATTGAGCGTGGCATCAGACGAAGCCAGAATTGCCAATATTCCCAATTGCTTTATGGATCCCACTACGCTTAAAACTATGATTCGCAGCAACCCAGGAATTATCCTCATCAAACATGGAACTGTTGTAGGAAAATACAATTGGCATGATATACCGACAGAAAGTGAAATTCAGGCTGCTTTTAATTGATTAGATATATTATAAATAAAATAGGGTATGGGGTTTTGACACTTTTTGGCGTCATTACGGTGATATTTTTGCTTTTTAATGTCATGCAAGGAGATCCTGCACGTATGATGCTAGACCAGAACGAGGATCCCAAACAACTTGCAGCAATTCGAAAAAACTTGGGACTAGATCAACCTGTATGGGTGCAATATTTGTACTATCTCAACGATTTATCGCCAATTTCTTTACACTCTGTTCAAGAAGACAATTACACCTATTTTAACAAAAATAAATACAACGGAAAAATTATTTTTGACGCAGGTCATTATCAATTAGCACTCAAAACTCCATACTTACGCGAATCTTTTCAGAAAAGAGGAAAAACCGTTACAGATATTATAGCAGAAACGCTTCCCAACACCTTATTATTAGCTGTTTCGGCCATTTTAATAGGCTTTTCAATGGGTATTATTTTAGGAATAATTTCAGCTTTGAAAAAAGACAGTTGGTTGGATCGTTTGCTTTTGGTTCTCACCTCTGTAGGAATGAGTATTCCTTCGTTTTTTGCAGCCATACTCATGGCATGGTTTTTTGCCTTTGTGTTAGAAAAATATACTGGATTGAATATGACAGGAAGTTTATATGAAGTAGATGATTACGGAACCGGTAAACATTTGAATATCAAGAATTTAATATTACCTGCAATTACCTTGGGAATTCGTCCTTTGGCGGTAATCACTCAGCTCACACGCAATTCCTTGCTCGAAATTTTGAATAAAGATTATATACGAACCGCCTATGCAAAAGGATTGACCAGGAATCAAGTTATTCGAAAACATGCCTTGAAAAATGCCTTGAATCCTGTTGTAACAGCTGCATCTGGCTGGTTTGCTGGAATGTTGACCGGATCTGTATTTGTTGAATTTATTTTTGGTTGGAATGGTTTGGGAAAAGAAATTGTAAACGCACTCAACACGCTAGACCAACCCGTCATAATGGGTGCAGTGCTTGTGATTGCGGTTGCCTTCATTATCATAAACATACTTGTAGATGTTTTATATGGCGTTTTGGATCCACGTGTACGCAAATTTGATTGAGTTTTTCAGAAATCATTTATTTTTCTCTTCCTAATTCGAATAAAATCTAAAGTTAAAAATTAATACCTTTGCAAGATGTTGTCTATGATATTTGGCTTTTTGGCATTTCAAGAAATTGTTGTGATTTTGGTAATTGCAGTATTGATATTTGGCCCAAAAAAAATCCCTGAAATAGCAAGAGGTCTGGGTGAAGGGCTTCGTGCAATGCGCGAGGCAACAGATGAAATTAAACGAGAAGTAATGGAATCTGCAGAGCAAGCAAATCCATCCAGCGAATTGCAAAAAACGCAAAAACAGATTCAAAACGAAATCGATGAAGCGAAAAAAGTAATCGATGATGCCGTGGGTCCTGTGACAAGAAGTAAAAGATGATGGACTTGATTAAGCTTGATGAACAGATTTTCCTCTATCTCAATGGATTAGGAACCACTGCCTGGGATTCATTCTGGTTGATTATTACCGAAAAACTCACTTGGATTCCACTTTACCTTCTATTTGCATGGTTTATTTTTAAAAATTTTGGTCTCAAAGTTCTTTATATATCAATTCTTACAGCAGGATTGTTGATTTTTTTTACGGATCAAATTTCTCATTTTTATAAGGATAGTCTGATTTTGAGATTGCGCCCTTGTTACAACGAAGAATTAATAGACAAAATGAGATTGGTAAAAGATACATGTGGTGGAAAATACGGATTCTTTTCTGGTCACGCTTCCAATCATTTTGCTGTTGCAGTATTTATAGGTCTCATTTTCAGGAAATTCAAATGGGTCTTGCCTGTTTTGCTGATTTGGGCAGCCATGATTGCATATAGCCGAATTTATATCGGAGTGCATTATCCGCTCGACGTGCTTTCGGGGACTCTAATTGGCAGTCTCTCCGGACTATTATTTTATAGAATTTGGCAAATGGCCAATCACAAATTGGCAATAAATCAGATAAAATAGCGATGTATGTTTGGCTAATTTCAACAAAAACGTCTAAAATAAATTTAATTTCAACTAAATTAGCAGCCTAATTCAATCCAATGAAAGCAGTAATTAAAGGTATTGGACATTATGTCCCCGAAAGAGTAGTAACCAATCAAGATTTAGAAAAATTGATGGACACCAATGATGCTTGGATTCAAGAACGAACTGGAATTGAAGAAAGAAGGCACGTTGGAAGAAATGGAAGCGAAACCACATCTATATTAGGATTCAAAGCAGCGGAAAAAGCCATAGAAAATGCAAAAATTGATAAAAATGAAATCGATTTTATCATTTTCGCTACCTTAAGCCCTGATTTATACTTTCCGGGTGGTGGTGTTTTGTTACAAAATTATCTTGAACTCGATACCATAGGCGCGCTGGACGTTAGAAATCAATGTTCAGGATTTATTTATGCGCTTTCTACGGCCAATGCTTTCATCAAATCTGGAATGTACAAAAATATTCTTGTCGTAGGAGCAGAAAATCATTCTTTTGGTTTGGATATGACAACTCGAGGTAGAGGAGTTTCTGTGATTTTTGGAGATGGAGCTGGAGCTGTAATCTTAGGCAGATCAGATGATGAATCAAGAGGAATTTTGAGTTGTAATATGCACTCAGAAGGTAAGTATGCAGAAGAATTAATGATGGGATTCCCTGGCACCAAATACGGCTGGGTAGATTTGATGCTGAACGAGGATTTCGAACCAGATTATGACAAAATTTATCCTTACATGAATGGAAATTTTGTATTTAAACATGCTGTAACACGATTTCCAGAAGCCATTTTAGAAGCATTTGAAGATGCAGGAGAAAGCATAGAAAACCTGAAAATGCTCATTCCACATCAGGCAAATTTAAGAATTAGCCAATTTATTCAAAGGCAAATGGGATTGAGAGACGATCAGGTCTTTAATAATATAATGAAATATGGTAATACTACCGCAGCCAGCATTCCAATTGCTTTGAGTGAAGCTATAAGCCAAGGAAAAATAGAACAAGGAGATTTGATATCTCTTGCAGCATTTGGTAGCGGATTTACCTGGGGAAGTGTTTTGTTGAGGTACTAATAATTTAAATTATTAATACCTCAATCAAATCATTATAAGTAATTTACAAAAAAATCAAGATTTAAAAGTTGCGATTTTCAGCTTAATCCTGTTATCACACCTTCATCATTGATGTCCATACCTTCGGCGGCAGGCGTGGCAGGTAGTCCAGGCATACGCATGGCATCTCCAAGCATCGGAATTATAAAACCAGCTCCAGAAGCAATTTCAAAATCACGGACTGTAACTACAAATCCAGTGGGTCGGCCTATTTTGGAATCGTCATCGCTTAGAGATTTGGGCGTTTTTACCATACAAACCGGTAATTTGTCAAAGCCGTTTTTCTCTAATACTTTCATTACACGCTTTGCTTTTGGAAGAAAATTAACTTTGGAAGCGCCATAAATTTCTGTGGCTATACTTGTAATTTTCTTGGTAATGCTCCAATTGTGGTCATATAATGGTGTAAATTCAGTTGTGTTCGCATCGGCTACAGATGCTACTTCTTTTGCCAATTCGGTCATGCCCTCACCTCCATTGGCAAATCCTTTTGCAAGAACCGCTTTTACGCCTTTTTCGGCACATTGGTCGATAATATATTGGATTTCTTCTTCAGAATCATTTGGAAAATAATTGATGGCAACCACAGGTGTAATGCCATATTTTTGAACATTTTCTATATGTTTTTCTAGATTGGGAAATCCTGCTTTTAATTTAGACAAATCTGGCGTTTGTAATTCGTCTTTGGTAGCGCCACCGTGATGTCGTAATGCACGAATTGTAGCCACTACAACAGCTGCATCGGGTGATAATCCGCCAGATGTGCATTTGATATTCAAGAATTTTTCTGCGCCCAAATCTGCTCCAAAACCCGCTTCTGTAACCACATAATCAGACAAAGAAAGTCCCATTTTGGTAGCAATAATTGTATTGGTACCTTGTGCAATACTTGCAAATGGTCCACCATGTAGAATGGCAGGATTACCTTCTAGAGTTTGTACCAAATTGGGCTTGATGGCATCTTTTAACAAAATTGCCATCGCGCCAACCACCTTCAAATCACGCGCAAATACAGGCGAGCCGTCAAATTTATCTGCTATATATATATTACCTAATCTTTCTTTCAAATCACTAAAATTCTCTGAAAGACAAAGAATTGCCATGATTTCTGAAGCAGGAGTAATATTAAATCCATCCTCTCGTACCACTCCATTCCCTTCGCCAATACTGATGATTACCTGGCGCAGAGAGCGGTCGTTCATATCCATCACACGTTTCCAAGTAATGGTAGAGGGGTCTATACCAATAGATTTCGAACGGGTTTGAATATTATTATCAATGGCAGCAGATAACAAATTATTGGCCTTTTCAATCGCATTGAAATCTCCAGTAAAATGTAGATTAATATCTTCCATCGGAATTACTTGTGAATAGCCACCGCCAGCTGCGCCACCTTTTATGCCAAAAACAGGGCCCAAAGAGGGCTCACGCAAAACAACGGTGGTTTTTTTACCAATTTTGTTCAAACCGTCTGATAATCCAATGCTTACGGTAGTTTTGCCTTCACCGGCAGGCGTAGGCGTGATGGCCGTAACTAGAATGAGTTTGGATTGTTTTAATTTTTCTGGATTCAATAAATTCAAGGGTAATTTAGCTTTGTATTTACCATAAAATTCTAGTGAATCACGATCGATTCCAAGTTTGTCGGCAATACGTTCAATGGGTTGAATGTCTGCGCCGTGCGCAATTTCTAAATCTGTAGGAAATGACATAAAATTAATTTAAGGTTTAAAAATACAAAAAATTAAGAATGCCAAAATCAAAAATGACAGGTATTAGACTATTTTTTTCATTTCTTCATTCAAAACTAATGAAATTTGTACCTTTAAACCTTTATTTAACTTTCAAAAATGATGATTAAAGATAGATTAAAAAGCCTTCGAAATGAGATGGCAAACGCCGGAGTCGATGCCTTTATTGTATATTCTGCAGATCCACATATGAGTGAATATTTGCCTGAGGAATGGCTAGAACGTGCTTGGTTATCAGGGTTTACAGGTTCTGCGGGATTTGTGGTAATTACCCAAGAAAAGGCTGCGTTATGGACAGATTCAAGATATTTTGTACAAGCGCCGATAGAATTGAAAGGCAGTGGAATTGAATTGATGAAAGAGGGTGAAGCAGAAACACCAGATTACACTGACTGGATTATAGGAAATTTGGGTGAAAATGCAAAAGTGGCTGTGAATACACTTGCTACTTCTCACAAGAATTGGAATAAGTTGAAAGAGAAATTCCAATTACATCAAATAGATTTAATTCATCAACCCTTGTTGGACAAAGTTTGGGAAGATAGAGGTAAGGGAAGCACATCTCATATATTTATTCATCCAGAAAAATGGGCCGGAAAATCTGTCAGTGAAAAACTACAGGAAATTCGAGAAAAATTAAAAGAAAATAATGCTGATTCTCATGTAATTACTGCTTTGGATGATGTTGCCTGGACTTTGAACCTGCGTGGAAGCGACGTGGATTATAATCCGGTTTTTTTGGGATATATTTATTTAACCTTAAGTGAAGCAATTCTTTTTGTAGATGAAAACAAATTGGATGAAGCGGTTTTGCATCATTTACAAAAGTATCATGTAGAAATTAAGCCCTATTCTGAATTTTATTCATTTTTAGAATCTATAAATAATCGAAATATTTTGGTTTCTGGCGCTGCCAATCAGAATATTTTTAACTCATTAAATTCCAAAAATACAATCATAGATAAAGCTGCTCCAGGTAATTTGATGAAAGCTGTGAAGAATCAAACAGAATTGGAAGGTTTCAGAAAAGTAATGATTAGAGACGGAGTTGCAATGACAAAGTTTCTGTACTGGCTACGGCATGAGGGTTGTCAACAAGGATTAACAGAATATGAAATCGGTTTGAAATTAAAAGATTTTCGTGCAGAAGGTGAGAATTTTGTTGGAGAAAGTTTTGGAAGTATTATTGGATATCAAGGAAATGGCGCAATTGTTCATTATTCGGCACAAGAGAATTCGAGTAAAGTGGTAAAAGCAGAAGGAAGTATTCTCATTGATTCGGGCGGACAATATTTGGAAGGGACAACCGATATTACGCGCACTTTGGCTTTGGGAGAGGTTTCTCATGATTTTTTAGAAAATATGACTTTGGTTTTACAAGGAATGATCAATTTGACGCTTGTTAAATTTCCAAAAGGAACCAAAGGCGTTCATTTAGACGCATTTGCTAGATTGCCGCTATGGATGCACGCCAAAGATTACGGACATGGAACGGGTCATGGAGTGGGTAGTTTTATGAATGTTCACGAACCACCGCAGAATATTCGGAAAGATATGAATCCACAAGAATTGATTCCAGGAATGGTATTGTCCAATGAGCCTGGATTTTATGTAGAAAATGAATATGGAATTCGGCATGAAAATCTTGTTGTTGTAACGGAAGCAGAAAAATCAGATTTCGGGAAATTTTATACATGGGAAACCCTTACGATTTGCCCGTTTTTTGTAGATTCTATACTACCAGAAATGCTTACCGCGCCTCAAAAAGAATGGTTGAACAACTATCATGAATGGTGTAGAGAAAAGCTGGAAACGCATCTAGAAGGCGATGTGAAGAAATGGTTTTTGGAATTGGTACAACCGATTTAATGTTGGAAACTTCAAGTCTTCATTAAACTTTTAAATCATTTATTTTTCTTTCATATTTTTACAAAATCTTTCAAAAAATAATTTATGCACATAGCTATTGCCGGAAATATTGGTGCCGGAAAAACAACGCTCACAAAGCTTTTGGCAAAAAACTTTAATTGGACAGCTCAATTCGAAGATGTGGATAGAAATCCATATTTAGACGATTTTTATAATGACATGGAACAATGGGCTTTTAATCTACAAATATATTTTCTAGGGAGTAGATTTGGCCAAATAAAAGAAATAAGAGAAAGCGGAATGGATATTATTCAAGACCGTACGATTCATGAGGATGCCCATATTTTTGCCAGTAATCTGCATGATATGGGCTTGTTGATGACTCGAGATTATGAAAATTATCTTACCGTTTTCAATCTTATGAATTCTTTTGTGAAAGCACCCGATTTATTAATTTATCTACAAGCTTCTATACCCACCCTGGTAAATCAGATTCATATGCGGGGACGTGATTATGAAAGCAGTATCAGTATCGATTATCTGAATCGGTTGAATGAAAAATATGAATCTTGGATAAAAAGCTATGACGAGGGTAAGAAGTTGATTATCAATGTCGATAATCTTGATTTTGTAAATAATCCAGAAGATTTAGGTTCCATTATAGAAAGAGTGGACGCAGAAATCAACGGTTTGTTTTAATGCAGAGAATGGAAAATGAAAAAAGTTTGCATTTTGTAATGCGCACCCCGGTAAACGACGATCGACCGATATATATTACGGGAAATTTTAACCAGTGGAATCCACGGGACGAGAATTTTCGAATGCAACAAAAAGAAGATGGCAGCTATGAACTTTACTTAACCAATTTCGCAATTCCACAAGATTTAGAATATAAATACACAAAAGGTGGATGGGAAAATGTAGAAATTGACCGCTATGGTAATATTCATGGAAATCGAAAACTAAATACAAATCAAATAGCAGAAACCCATGATGTTGTAGAGTTGTTCAGACAAAATTGGGCACCTTACAAAAAAGAATTTTTCCCCATTGTAGAGCTCATTTCAGATAATTTCGAAATTCCGCAATTGGATAAAACTCGCCGAGTGTGGGCACTTTTACCTCACAATTATTATAATGAAACCAAATCTTATCCAGTTTTGTATTTGCAGGACGCCCAAAATCTCTTTGCAGAAGGCTCTGAATTTGGAAATTGGGAAATTGATAAAAAACTCTCAATTCTTGCTGAATATGGTCGTGGTGATGTCATAATCATTGCCATAGAACATGGAGGTGAAGACAGGATCAAAGAGTATCTTTTTGAATCCAATCCATTGGTTCATCAAGGGGATGGAAAAAAATATATTCGATTTGTTACCGATACGCTCAAACCCTTTATAGATAATAAATATAGAACATTAAAATCACGAGAACATACCGGTATTGGCGGTAGTTCGCTCGGCGGATTAATCAGCATTTACGGCGGTTTTCTCTATCCCGAGGTTTACAGTAAATTAATGATTTTTTCACCCTCATTATGGGCGGTTCCCAAGATAAATTTCCCCATGATTAAATTTTATAATCCTTTTGAAATAAAAATTTATCTATATGGAGGAGAAAAAGAAGGATCCCAAATGGTAAAAAGAATTTATCGGTTTAGAGACAAAATGGAAAAATACGATAACGACAAAGAAAAAGATTTTGTTTTTAAAGTAAGTATCAATCCCGATGGAAAACACGATGAATATTATTGGTCCCAAGAATTTCCAAAAGCTATGGAATGGCTATTTTACGATACTTTGGAAGATCCTGCACAAAAGTTATTAAGCGAAAAATAGCTTTTTTTCAAGGAAAATTATCCATATTATTCCTTAAAAACTTGCATCAAACATTTGTAAATTAAATAAATTAACTTTTTTTATATGAATCCTTTTCAACAAAATTCACAATTCGATCCTGCTTATCAAAGTATTGTATTTGTGTCTAAAGAAGATATTTTGCATTCTAGATTTGAATTTATTTCTGATTTTTTGTTTTTTGAAGCAGATAAAAATGAAGTTCAAATCATGTCACTCAATCATAAAAAATGCTTTGGAGTTGGAATTGAAAATGAAACCAATTTGTCTGAATTAAAGAAAATCGCCAAAAGGTTTTCGTACCAATTTCGAAAGAAACTCAATTCTGAGCCTACGCAAATTGTATTTTCTGAATTTTTGTCCGAATCTCAAATCAAAGCCTTGTTGACAGGTCTGTTTGAAGGCACTTATGAAATAAAAAGTGAACAAAATGAATTTGAACATCCGCTATGGAATTCAGATGTAGAAATATTTATGGTTCAGAAAAATGCAAAATTTGATTTGATAAATGCTGCCCGCGAGGTTCAAATGATATGTGAAGGGAAATTTTTGTCGATGGATTTGCTTAACCTTCCGCCTAATTTCAAAAATTCTGAAATATTGGCTGAATTTGTACAGAATTTTGCCAAAGAAGAAAATCTATCCATTAAAATTCTAAATGCAAAAGAATGTGAACAACAAGGATTAAATGCATTTTTGGCTGTAAATCAAGGAAGTGCGTTCGAGCCAGCTTTTATAATTTTAGAATACAAACCCCAAAATCCTCAAAAAACAGTAGGACTTGTGGGAAAATGTATCACTTTTGATACAGGTGGAATTTCAATCAAACCTTCAGAAAATATGCATTATATGAAGAGTGATATGGGCGGAGCTTGTGCTGTTCTAGGAACCCTATTAGCGGTTTCAAAGCTGAAATCGCCTCATCATATTATTGCCGTTTTACCTGCTACAGATAATGCTGTGAATAATAATTCATATCTTCCAGGAGATGTTATTTCGTCTTTTTCTGGAAAAAATATTGAAGTAATTAATACAGATGCAGAAGGTCGTATGACGCTTGCAGACGGCCTTTCCTATATGAAAAAGGAATTTAACCCAGAAATTTTGATAGATATTGCCACCCTTACAGGTAGTGCGGTTCGGGCCTTGGGATACAAAGCTGCTGCTATGCTTACAGTATCTGATGATTTGGCTGAAAAAATGAGCCAAACGGGTTACAAAACAGGCGAAAAAGTATGGCGATTTCCTTTGTGGGATGAATATTTAGAAGATATTACATCAGACGTTGCAGATTTGAAGCATATAAGCCTCACGCCCGTGGCAGATGTAATTTACGCAGGAAAATTTCTTGAACAGTTTACTGATCATCATCCCAATTGGATACACTTGGATATTGCTGGTGTAGCATTCGGAAAACAGGAATATAGTAAAGATAAAAGTGCATCAGGATATGGCGTAGAATTACTCACTCGATTTATATTGGAATTGAAGTAAATAGATTCAAAATAATTAATGAAATAATCAATTGATATTCAAAATGAAATTGATAAATTAGTACTTAAATTTTATATTATGAAAAACCTTTATCTTATTGGCATTTTAGCTTTGTTATTTGGCTGTTCGACCACGCAAAAATTGGAATCTGATCAGATAGAAAATAAATCTTTTACATTGGAACCGTTCTCGGCTATTAGTGTAAATGAAGGCGTAGAAGTAGTGCTTCACCAATCGTTTGATCATAGAGCAGAAGCCAAAAGTAATTTTATTGAATATGTCAGGTTAAAGGTAAATGACGGAACATTGATCATTGATATTGATGAACCTTCAAATTCAGTATTGAAAAAAAATAAAACCAAAATTGAAGTTTGGGCCAATAATGTGAATCGGTTTCAAGCGGCTTCGAATGCCAAATTGGTTGTAGATGGTAGATTCAAGGACGATGAGCAGCAGGTTTATGCCAGCAGTACAGGGAAAATTACCTATAATGCAGATTGCAAAAATTTGACAGTAGAGGCAAGCAGTGCAGGTGTAATTTCAGGAAATTTGAAAGTAAATCATTTACAGGCAGCAGCTACTTCCAAAGGTATTCTCGATTTAAGAGGTAAAGCAGACCATGCAGATTTGAACGCCAGTAGTAAGGGAAACATAAAAGCACGTAGGCTAAACGCAGATCATGTGTTGGCACAAGCAACTTCCAAAGGCGATATTGAAATTGGCATTAATAAAGATTTGAAAGGAGATGTTTCTTCAGGAGGTATTATAAAATACAAGGCAAATGGAAATATTAAATTAGGAATCGACAAAAGCTCTGGAGGTTCTGTAAAGGAACTCAAAGGAATTTTGTAAAATTAGGTATTAAATTCTTGATATGATGCATCCAGGTATTCCTACGTTTAATTCTATTTTAGACAACGATTTTTATAAATTTACCATGCAGGCAGCTGTGGTAAAGCTATTTCCAAATGTGAAGGCTAGATACACCTTTATAAATAGGGGGAAGCATAAATTCCCTCTGGGATTTGATCAAATTTTGCGTCAATCCATAGACCGAATGGCAAATTTGCAATTATCACGGGACGAAAAACACTTTTTGCGGGTAACTTGTCCATATTTGCCACCTACATATGTAGATTTTTTGGAAGGATATCGTTACGACCCAACCGAAGTGCATATCGTTCAAGAAGGAGAAAATTTGAAAGTAGAAGTAGAAGGAAATTGGTACAGAACCATACTTTGGGAAGTTCCGGTATTGGCCATGATTTCAGAATTATTTTATTACACGACACAGCAAGAACGTTGGGTTGATGAAGAAGTAATCGAAAATACACGAAAAAAAGTAGAATTCTACAATGAATTAGGAGTAAATTTCGCCGAATTCGGAACGCGGCGCAGACATAGTTACCAAGTTCAAAGATTGGTGATGCAAACACTTGTCAAGTACAATCAAAAAACTTTCACAGGTTCGAGCAATGTACATATGGCCATGTTGTATAATACCAAACCTATCGGCACACACGCGCACGAATGGTTCATGTTTCATGCCGCAGAATATGGATTCAAAATGTCTAATGCCATGGCACTAGAACACTGGGTAGATATGTATCGCGGAGATCTGGGCGTGGCGTTATCTGATACGTATACCACCGAAGTTTTCTTTAAGCAATTTGATACCAAATTCGCCAAACTATTTGATGGTGTAAGACATGACAGTGGTGACCCTATTGAATTTACCAATAAAACCATTCAACACTATGAACGTCATGGAATCAATCCATTATACAAATACATCATTTTTTCGGATGGATTAAATACTCAAAAAGTCGAAGAAATTACAAGAGCTACCAATGACCGAATCGGAATTTCTTTTGGTATAGGAACGAATCTTACCAATGACGTAGGACTAAAACCCATGAATATAGTGATGAAAATGACCGAAGTATTAACATCTGACGGCGATTGGGTTCCTGTTGTAAAATTATCTGATGAGCCAGGAAAACATACAGGTGATACAAGAATGATAGAACTTGCCAAGGAAATATTAAGAATTAATCATAACGCATAAATCATAGTTTTTTGAATTTCTTATTTATTCCAAAAATAGGGATTTCACAGCATTACATATTTTATAAACAAAAACTTTTGTTAATAGTTGGAAAATACAGATAAAAGCTATTATATTTGCAATCCTTTTTAAAACGGCGAGGTAGCTCAGATGGTTAGAGCGCAGGATTCATAACCCTGAGGTCACGGGTTCAATTCCCGTCTTCGCTACTAAAAATCCCGACAGAGCGTTGGGATTTTTTTTGTTGAAATTCAGTTTTAATTCGCAATTAAAACCCCATTGACTATATTTCAAAATTTACCAATATTTTTCATTTTCAAAATTCGTTGCATTAAATCTTCACTGCTCATACTTGCGCGTAAACTGTCAACTTTGATTGGAAAACTGAGTGGCGTAAAGACATTTGCTTCTTTGATAATGATTTTTGATTTGGCAATTCTATCAAATGCTTTTTTCAGTCTTACTTCTTCAAATTGCTGATCAAAAACCTCTGTATAGGCTTGTCGAAGCAAAATATTTTCGGGTTCGTATTCTTCTAGTACTTTAAAAATAAGAGCAGAAGAACTTTGTAAATTTTTAAAGTTTTTTTGAGTATTGTGATAATTTTGAAGTACCAAACCTGCAATTACGGCAATATCTCTAAACTTGCGGGATGCCATTTCTGTAGCATTTACGCTTGCTGCAGCATCTAGCATTAAATTATTTTTGCTCAAAATTTTATATACATTTTGATCATTCAACAATATCGGCTGGTCGCTCAATAATTCAAATCCATAATCATTCATGGCCAAACTGAATGTAATCGGCATCATTTTCGAAATTCTATATGCAATAATAGATGCGAAAATCTCATGAACCAATCGTCCCTCAAAAGGATACATAAACAAATGATGTCCATCTTGAGTTGTTATTTTTTCAATTAAAAACTCATTGTCTTTGGGAATATGCGTACGTATTTTTTGATTGAGTAAGAGCGGTTGCAAAAATTTCAGTTCGATTTCATCCGCATCGGGTTGCAAGGCATCGCTCAATTTTGAGCGCATCAATTGGCTCAAATCAGAGGATAAAGGTAGTCTGCCACCCAACCAACTTGGAGTTATGGCCTTTCCTTTGCTCAACTTCACATAGGCCGTATTTTCCTTGATGTGAATAAGTTCCAGTACTTTTCCTCCTAAATTAAATTTTTCGCCGGGATTTAGTCGAGAGATAAAGTATTCTTCGACCATTCCAATATACCCGCCTTTTAGAAACTTTACTTTTATCATTGCCTCGCTCACAATTACACCCATATTCATGCGATGCATCATGCCTATTTTTCTGCTTTCAACCTTGTAAACACCGTTTGCATCTTGAACAACTTTGTGAAATTCTTCATAGTTTTTTAGGGCTGTGCCTCCTTGTGTTATCAATTGAATTACTTGATCAAATTCTTTTTCTGTAATCATAGCAAAGGCATGAGTTTCACGAATCAGCAAGAAGATTTTTTCTTTTTCAAATCCCTCTCCAAGCGCAATACTCACCAAGAATTGCAATAAAACATCATAACTCAAAACAATGGGAATTCTACTCTCTATAATGTTCTGTTTTACAGCCTGTTGTAACGCCGCAATTTCTATTAATTCCAAAGAATGCGTTGGGACAAAGAATATTTTTGAAGTTTCAAATGGAGAATGACCACTTCGGCCTGCTCGTTGCATGAATCGTGCAACCCCTTTCACAGAGCCAATTTGTATTACCGTATCCACAGGTTTGAAATCCACACCCAAATCCAGTGATGAGGTACAAATTACAGCTTTCAATTTTCCTGTGCTCAGACTATCCTCAATCCATTCTCTCACTTCTTTGTCGATAGAACCGTGATGTAAAGCCATAATTCCGGCTAGATGCGGAGCTTTATTTAGAATAATTTGATACCAAATTTCGCTTTGTCCTCTTGTATTGGTAAAAATTAAACTGGTTCTACTGGCGTCAATTACACGTATAATTTGATCGGCCATGCCCGACCCAATATGTCCAGCCCAAGGCAAAACTTCTATTTCATCTGGTAAAAGACTTATAATTTCTGTCTTTTTCTTAAGTTTTGTTGTTATTACCGTCTTTTTCTTTTTATACGGGATTAATACATCCAATGCCTCTTTCAAATTGCCGATGGTGGCGGTGATTCCCCAGATTTTAATTTTTGGAATTTGTTGATTTAAATAAGACAAAGCCAACTCTGTCATTACTCCTCGTTTGCTTCCCAATAATTCATGCCATTCATCGATTACTACACAATGCAAAGAAGAAAAAAAACGAGAATTCCTTTTCATTGCAAATAAAAGATGTAATGTTTCTGGTGTCGTAATCAATACATCAGGCATGTTTTTTATTTGCTGTTGACGCACCGTTTGAGGGGTATCTCCATTTCTCGTTTCTACTATCCAGTCTATGCCAATTTCATCGATTGCTTCTTGCATAGCTCTTTGCAAATCCTTGGAAAGAGAGCGCAAAGGCGAAATCCATAATAGTTTCAAACCTTTTTGAAAAGCTTCTGGTCGGTTCAAATAATCGATAATAACTGCCAAAAAAACAGAAAAAGTTTTGCCATAGCCAGTGGGGGCAATCACCATTCCGCTATAATTGGAATGGTATTTTTCCCAAGTATTTTCTTGAAAGTCAAATGCATTTATACCTTTGGATTGCATCCAGTTTTGTATAATTTTGTAACCGATAGAAGTTGAAAATTTGTTCAAATTCAATCAGTATTTATTTGTTTCAGAAGATTTTGACGTAATTCTCCTGCCGTAAATTGACTTAAATCAATTAGTTCCTTTATTCTATAATGCGGTAGAAAAATTTCTTCTTTTGAACTCTTCTCATTAGCAAAATTCGATAATATCATTACCGAAGTTTGATTTTCTGGGTAATAAATCATCAAAGAGGGGGCGCCTTTTACATAACCTGTATGAAAATAGGACTGCGGTTTTCCTTCATTCATCATGATTCCCAAACCATATCCCACTTTTCCCAGGATAAAATGTTCACGCATGGTATAATTGGTTGTAAATTGTTTCATAGACATAGAATCCAGAATTTTTCCAGAATATAATGCCTTATTCCAACGATGCAAATCGGCTATATTTGTGAGCAAACCACCTGCAGCTGTGCCAATATGATTTTGTTGAAGTCTTTTGGGCATATCTGGAACTTCTTCGATACTTTGGCCAAAGCTGTAATATGCAGAGGCAAAGTTGTTGTCAGCTAGATTTTCTGGTGAATAGGAACGCGTCATTCCCGCATTTTGTAATAATTTATATAGATTTTCTTCAAAAGATTTTCCACTTACTTTTTCAATTATTTTACCTAAATAATTATATCCTTTATTCGAATATTTATAATCGGTGCCAGGTTCGAACGCCAATGTTGAGGCATAATCATTTAGGCCCGAAGTATGATTTAATAATTGTAAAATGCTGATTTTGTGAAAATTATTCTGATTAAATTCGGATAAATAATTCGCAGCTTTGTCTGTAAGATTTAATTTTCCTTGTTCTTGTAATTGTAAAATGAGTGCTGCTGTAAACTGTTTACTGATGGACGCCACAGCAAAAACTGTTTCTGCATCAAGTGGTTTTTTTTGTGAAAAATTGGCAAATCCTTGTGTTCTTTCATATAATTTGATTGAATCCTTGTAAATAGAAATACTTCCGTTAAAATTGGTTTCCATGAGTAATGAATCCAAACCATTTTGCAATAAATTGACTTGAAAAAGATCAATTACACTATCAATTAATTGATTTCTTTCTTGAATTTTTTTTGATTCGGAACGACAAGAAAAAAAACTGGAAACAAGTATTATAAGAATGAGAAAACGCATGAATTATTAAATTTTCGGCCTAAAATTAGGTAAATTTAATGGAAACTTAAGAAATATATAACGTATAATTGTATTTTTTCATTAAAGAAACTTTAGAAATTTTATGATTTATTTTCTTTTTTCGGTGTAATATTTGAAAACAAGTAGGTAATGAGTTATTATTTTGATGAATGATACTCAGTTTAATAAAATAACTTAAAAATTAATTATGTCAGAAAAAAATTACTACAACCGAGAAGCGATTCAAAAGTTGAAAGAACTAGCCGAAGATGCACGTATATGTATGATGTGTACTCAACTGGACGCCAAACCTATGGCTGCGCGGCCAATGACTGTGCAAGAGGTTGATGAACAGGGAATTATTTGGTTTATAAGTGGAAAAGATTCCGATAAAAATTATCAACTCCAAAAAGATAGTGAGCTGCAATTATTCTTTGCTAATAATGGAAGTTCAGAATATTTATCAATTTATGGTCATGCCGAAATATATGCAGACCGCGAAACGATAGAAGAACACTGGTCTGCCATGGCAAATGCCTGGTTTGAAGAGGGTAAAGATGATCCAAACGTTTCTATAATTGGTGTAAATCCAAAAGATGTACGTTATTGGGATACAAAGCATGGTAAATTTGTCGATATGGCTTTGATGTTATACGCTGCTGTAACGGGATCTGACACGGGAACACAAGGTGGAGAAGAAGGAAAACTTGAAATATAATTACAATGCGTAAATTCTTACATCTCGGTATATTTTTATTGCTTTTCACGCTTACATCTTGTGAATTGGCAGGTGATATATTCGAAGCAGGAATATGGACGGGCGTTGTCCTCGTAGTAGGATTAATAGCACTGGTAATTTGGCTTTTTTCTCGAACTAAAAAGTAAAAAATTCATTCCATATAAATGAAAGCCCTGTCGTAGGGCTTTTTTTGTTTTATTAAAAAAATTAACACTTTGGTATTTATTATCTTGTTATTTTACAAATAATTAAATAAAATTCAAGCTAAATAAGGTTTTTTGTTTTTCACAAATTCCCGTTAAAATAGAAAAGGACAATGTTAATTTGGGTAAGGTGGCAGGATTCTTGGCAGTTTGGAAATATAACAAAAAAATTATTTAATTATGAACGAAGAACATTTCACACCCGAGTACAATAGAGATTATGTATCGCGTGTATTTAGAGACAGAGCTAGTGCAGATAGAGCATTTGACGAATTGGAGTCACGTGGTTATACCAAAGACGAAATCAACGTAATGTTGTCTGACAGAACCAGAGACGAGCATTTTGGAAACGAAAGCATCGATAGCGAATTAGGCGACAAAGTTGCAGAAAATGCAGGTAAAGGTTCGCTTATAGGAGGCGGAATCGGAGCCACAATTGGTGCCATTGCAGCCATAGGTTCTAATGTGATTTTCCCCGGATTGGGGTTGGTTGTAGCTGGACCATTGGCAGCAGGTCTCGCAGGAGCCGGAGCTGGAGCAGCAACTGGAGGGCTTATTGGTGCACTTACGGGTGCAGGCGTACCAGAAGATGAGGCTACTCGATACAAAGATGAAATACAAGATGGCGGAATCTATATGGGATTCAAACCTAGAAATGAAGAAGAGGGTAGAGAATTATATGACCGTTGGTACTCTGATGAGTTTTAAATTTCATTTGTAACAATGTTAAATAATCACTTGGATTCAAATTCAAGTGATTTTTTTTTGCATATTAAATTGAATTAAATGGATTGACTTTAGTCAAAACTCATTTCATATCCGTACAGGAATAAAAGTCATCAATTATGAAAAAAAGAATTCGAATAGCTGCTTTCTCTTATTTAAATTAGCCAAAATTAAGTCTTTTTTATTGTGAAGTACTTTTTAAATTATCACCATCTGTAGGGTGTAATTTTCTGAAAACCAAGGAAGAAAGTATCGTTAAAAATCCTATAACCACAAAAGTAAAACGAAAAGCAGTATGAATATTTCCTTGAGTTAATGCGTCATTGGTTTGAAAAAAATTGAGTACAGCCATACCAATACCAATACCAAAACCAATTGCAAGTTGTTGATTTACCGTAAGTAAACTATTTCCTGAGCTATTTTGATAATTTCTGAGGTTTGAGAGCGCAATAGTGTTCATTGCGGTAAATTGTAAAGAATTAAGCAAACCCAAGACGAAAACTACAGGTATAAACCAAAAAATAGAAGATTGCAATCCTGGAATGGCAAATGTACAGATTAAAAAACCTAACATTATAGTGTTGAATCTCAAAATATTACGATATCCGAATTTATCAATCAATGGAATTACTACGGGTTTCATAATCATAGCTCCCAAAGCAAGTGGAGCTACAATCCAGCCTGCCGTTGATGCGGATTTTCCATAAGCAATCTGGATAACTAAAGGTATGAGTAATGGAATAGAACTAATTCCTAATCGTGTGAGCAAATTTCCTATGATTCCAAGACGGAAAGTTCTCACTTGAAATAAATGTAAAGGAAATAAAGGATTTTCTTTTTTTAATGCATGTCTATAATATAAATACAAAGCTATAAAACCGGCCAATAATAATACTAAAATAATAGAAACTCGATGGCTATGACCCAACATTTCCAATCCAACAGAAAGTAAAATAGAGGCGGAGCCGAAGATGAGAAAACCGGCTAAATCTAGTTTGGGATTTTCATCTTTGAAATCAGGCATATATTTCAAACTGAAAATAATTCCTAAAATTCCCATGGGAATATTAATAATAAAAATCCAGTGCCAACTCATCATTTCTACAAGATATCCACCGACAAGTGGCCCCAAGATAGGGCCGATGAGCGCAGGAATTACGGCGAAATTCATGGCTTGTACCAACTCATGTTTGGGATAAGTCTTTATCATTGTCAATCGTGCTACAGGTGTCATAAATGCACCACCCAAACCTTGAAAAACCCGCGCCATATCCAGTTGCAACAGACTTGTGGACAATGCACAGAATACCGAACCTAAACTGAAAAGTACTATAGCGGTAATAAAAATTTTTCTAGTTCCGAATTTGTCTGCTAAAAATCCACTTACAGGGATAAAAAGCGCCAGCGTGAGCACATAACTTATAATGGCCGATTGCATAGCAAGTGCAGATTCGTTGAGATCTTCGGCAATGGCTGGTAAAGCCGTATTGAGTATTGTCGAATCCAGCATTTGCATAAAAATCGCTACGGCGACAATATACGGTAAGAATTTTCTGACCCTAGGATTGATTGCGGGATTCATGCAGGCAAAATTAACAAATACATACTAGGAAAAGGCCTTTTAATTTGAATTTTATGAATTTTCTATTTTTCCAGTCTGGATTTCAACATACAAAGCAAACCAATTTCTGATCGTGACAAGGACGCTGATTGCTCAAGTAATTTATCAATTTCAGTTTCAAAATATCGTAGTGTATGTCCATTTATGTATTCATCTATCACACGTGGGTCGATATAGGAACTTCGGGCTACGGCAGGCGTATTTCCAAGTTTTTCAGACACTTTTACCACAGCAGAACGAATGTTTTTGTCTAATTTTTTTTGATCTTCTTCTTCCAGAACGCCCAACTCATCTAGCGCAATGGCGGCAATCATAGTTCCTGACCAGGTTCTGAAATCTTTGGCAGAAAATTCTTCACCCATATGTTCACGAATGTATGCATTCAAATCTTCACTTTTCACATCGATTAATTGCCCATTTTCATCTAGATATTTGAAAATTTCATATCCTGGTAAATTATCAATTTCTTGAACGATTTTGGCCAGTTTTTTATCTACAATATGTTTTTCCTGCTCTTTACCCGATTTTCCTGTATAGGAAAAAATCATTTCGTCACCTTCAATACTCAAATGCTTGCTTCTCATAGTGGTAAGTCCATAACTTTTATTTTCTTTTGAATAGGTGTCGCTTCCCGGTCGGAAGAAGGCTGTCTCGAGCAACCTCACCATTACAGCCAAAACTTTTTCGCGTGAAAGTGTTTTCTTTCGCATGTGCTGCCCTGTTACACGACGCATGTGTTCCAGTTGATCTGCAAAATCAATAATTCTGTCAAATTTTTCTGAATCTTTCTTAGCTCTAAATTTAGGGCTGTAGATATATTGCTTTCTACCTTTATCATCACGACCAGTAACCCATAAATCAGCTGATTTTTTTGAAGAAATTTCCACATCTGTCCATGCTGGAGGAATAACCATAGAGGCAAACCATTCCTTCAACTTATTGTCTGTAACGGTTTTACCATTTGCATCTTTATAAGTAAAACCCTTGCCATGTTTTTTTCGGTAATACATGATTTTCTGAATTTTGAAAATCAACTTTACCAAAAACTAATCCATTTCAAACCGATATAGGCTTTCAAATTTTCATTTTCGAAAATAAATGGAATATCAGCATTCAGAGATTTCGTACAAATTACCACCGGCTTTTACAGCATCCTGAATTTCTTTGGCCGAAATATCACGATCAGAGGTAATAGATATTTCATTGTGTTCTAAACTCACATCAGCCGTCAGAACACCTGGCAGCATAAAAATAATATCTTGTACAATTTGCACACATCCCGTGCACATAATTCCATTAATTTTGAATTTTTTGGTCATCATAAAATAGGAATAAGCAATTGGTATAAAATTATGAATTTTATTTAAATTAGAAACTATAAATTTTTAAAATATTTTTTTGTGAAATTTGCAAATTTAACACCAAATTTTACTCAAATATTTTGTATTTCGTAGATTAGGAATTTAGACAAGACAAAAATATTTCATTCGATTAGGAATGGATAATCACTTGTATAATCTTAAGTTACTATGGATTAAGTATTTTTTTGGTGAATGAAGTATTTAATTTGTATAAATATTTTTTTTCAATTCGGTAAAATATTGTACTTTTGCACTCCAATTCAAAATTTTTAATTAATGAATCAATATGAAACTGTTTTCATTTTAACTCCCGTTCTATCTGACTCACAGGTGGAGGAAGCAGTTAAAAAATTCGAAGACTTCTTAAAGGAAAAGAAGGCTGACATTGTACACCAGGAGAATTGGGGTTTGCGCAAATTGGCGTATCCCATTCAATTAAAAAGAAATGGATTTTATCATTTGGTAGAATTCAAAGCCGAGGGTGATGTAATTGCAGAGCTAGAGCTTATGTTTAAAAGAGATGAACGTGTTATACGTTTTTTAACCGTGAAATTAGATAAACACGGTATTGATTGGGCTGCACAACGCAGAGAAAATAAAAAAGCATCGTCTAACTAAAAAATAGAGAATTATGGCAATTGATGAAATGGCAAAAAAAGTGGCTGAAGGCGGTGAATCAGAGATCCGTTATTTAACCCCAATAGATATCGAAACGCAATCAACAGAAATGTTTTGTCGTTTTAAAAAGTTTGGAATCAAGTATGTAGATTATAAAGATGTTGATTTTCTGTTACAGTTTGTAAATGAGCAAGGAAAAATTCTTCCTCGCAGATATACAGGAACTTCATTAAAATATCAAAGAAAAGTTGCACAGGCTATTAAACGTGCCCGTCATATTGCAATTTTGCCTTTTGAATCCGATTTATTGAAATAATAACCCTTATTTATAAAACAGAATAGAATGAACGTAATATTACAGGAAGATTTAGAAAATCTTGGTTTTGAGTTCGAAATCGTATCAGTGAAGCCGGGTTATGCTAGAAATTTTTTGATTCCGCAAGGAAAGGCAAAAGAAGCGACTACTAAAAATTTGGCAGAATTGAACCAAATTATGGAAAGTCGTAGAGAGCAAGAAGAAACTGCTATTGCTTCTGCCAAAGAAATTATTGCAGCTATGGAAGGTCTTACTATTGAATTACCTGCCAAAGTTGGCGAAGGCGACAGATTATTTGGATCTGTAAACAACGCAGATTTAACAGATTTCTTGAATAAAAATGGTGTAAACGTAGAGCGCAAGCATGTACAAATTCTTGGTCGGAACATTAAACGTCTAGGTCACTATCATGCAGTTTTGAAACCTCACAGAGAGATTCAACACGAGTTTACATTTGATGTGATTGCAGAATAATCATTATAAAATGACACAAAAAATAGCCGTCTTCTTTCATTGAGACGGCTTTTTTTGTAAATATTTTTTGGTTCAATACTTCTACGATTTCATCGCCTCATTCAAATTATCAAATAATTTTTTCTCTTTATCGCTATATTGCGTGCCTCCAAACCCGAAGAAATCTCCTTCGGTTCCGGCATGCGCCACATCAGATGCAATGTCTGCGAGCCAAGTTTTGAATTCTTCTACAACATGAGGTTCTTCTTTTGTTTCTAGAATATCAATTGCCCGCGCAGCATCTTCCATCACAATTGCTGCCAATCCTTCACCATCACGCACATCATTGGATTTCATTTTATCCAAAATCGCCTCGCGTTTTTCCTTGGCATCACTCATAGCGCTTTCTATGGATTCCATATTGGGCATCATGGCTTGAATCAACTCATTGTCAGGATATTTTTCTTTTGCAGCCTTCCAGGCTTTGCTGTGCGCCATCATTTCTTTGGTGGTGCCAACAATGCCGCTAGCCGCAATTCCAGACATAGCAAGACCTACCAGATGCGGTAGAGAACTTACTACTTCCCATTCTTCTTCGGTGTAATTTTCTAATTTTCGCATAATATATAATTTTATACGGTTGAAGTTACAAAAAAATATATTACACCATCCTATGCATCCAATTCAAAAAATGCAATACTGCTGCCGGTCCATATTTTTTCTAATCCCAAATGGTCCACATTTACCTTATCAGATTTAGTCATACGTACCAGATTGATTTGCGCCTGAGGTCGTTTCTCTCCTGGCATCCATGTATAAAGCATGCGCAATTCGGCTTTGGCTTTTTCTCCATTCAAATCTTCAAAAATGGGTGCATAATTTTTCTTTTTCTGAAGAATAAAATTTTCAGGATTTTTTAATTGTTGAACATCATTTTGAGTGGGATGAATGATGACACCCTTACCGGCAAAAGAAAACAAAGGTTTCAATACATAATCTTCTAATTTTTCTGAAGATGGAAATTCGTTTACAAAGTAAGATGCAGGTACATAATTGTGCTTTAACAACGGTAAAATAATTTTGGAAATTTTAAAAAACCAATCAGGGTGGGTTACCCAAGAAATATGAACATCGTCGGTAATATCAAAATTTAATTTCAAATTTTTGTGCGAAAGTAATTCATCAAAAATCAATCGATTGTAAATTCTGTAAATCGGTGTTTCCACCCCCTCGCGAATGTAGTATAAATCGTTATTTTCCTTATAAACTTCGGTGATACAAACGGGTTTGATGCCTAATTCTTCTTTGGTGAGCGCAAAGTCTATCCCTGTTTTTTGTTCGCGTGTATATAGATCGAGCAACACAACATTTTGTGGATTATAATCTTTGATAATCAGTTTTTTTAAATGCTGGGTATAAGTATTTCCGTCAAATTTTTTATGTGGTAGAATAGAGAAATTATCTGGAATATTATAATGTTTTAAAAATTGTTCGGCAAGATGTTTTTGATAAAAGAAAAGTGATGGAAAAGCTTGAATTTCAATTAATTGAGGTTCTATTTCTCCATTTTCATTTTCGCAAATTCCAAAATCTATGGCCAAGAAATGAAAATGATTTGAATGTCCTGGTACGTCTAGATTTTTGGGAATTGAATCTTCACGAACTATATTCCCATGCAGAATTTGGTCAATAATAGATTCAGAAGCTTCCAATACTTTTTTTCCAAAAGCTTTATCCAGAAAAATAGGTGATTCGGCTATTCTGAAACCAGTTTTGTAAATGGGAAAGGAATGAAAATAATCAAAAATTTCCTTTTGTTTATTGTCTGAATATTCCTTGTTGAATTTTTCACGAACTTCCTTTATCATGATATAAATGATTAAACATTAATGAATTGAGGTTTGAGTGCTTCTGCAGATTTTCTAAGAAATGTAGGAATCATGGTTTTTTCTGTCAACATGATTTTTTCATCATCATCTAGGTGATTCAAAATCATTTGATACTTTTGCTCTCCAAATTTTTGAATAATATTTTGTTTTCTTTCTGGTTGTGAAAAGTGAAAACGCATGCCTATGGCATCTGCTTCGGGATGAAATTGAGTTCCAAAAATTTCTTCAGAAAACCGAATGGCCATTACCGCTCGTTCGAGTTCTACATAGGGTCGAATTTTTTCTAAAGCTACGATTTGCGCTCCCATTTCTTTCAATATTTTATCATTGGGTTCAACCACTTGAAAGTCTCTGGAATCTACTGCAAAAAAGGGATTTGGCAATCCTTCAAAAAGAATTTCATCCATTCCATTTTCGAATTTGTGCACAGGCATTATACCAAAGGAGGTGGATCTTCTAGGGCTTACCACGCCACATTCCCAGTGATAACAAGCCAATTGAAACGAATGGCAAATTAAAAAAGCGAATTTTTTCTTTTCATTTCGTTTATTATGTATAAATATTCTATCCAGAAATTCATTAAATTTAAATTCCCATTCCTCTCCAGTAGGGTAGGGAGAACCCGGGCCACCACTTGATATAAAGATGTCATATTTGGACAATAGAGGAACTTCATTTTTTTGTCTCACATCAAAAATGTCATAAGTTCCGTCAAATTCAGTTTGTGTAAAAAACTGCTCTACCAGACCTATGATACAACGCATTCCTTGATTTGGAACGCCATTGTTCATGTCTAGAATTGCAATTCTCAGATTTTTCATTCGTTTAGATTTTATAATCCTTTGGCGGTTTCAGAAATAATTAAATCTACCACATCTTTCAGGTCATTTCTTTTATCGAAAGCCGAGAGTTGGCGATCTGCACCTGTTCCGTCTGTTAAAATTTGATGCACATAATTCACCTCTTTTCGACAATCTAGCTCATCTACCACATCGTCTATAAACTCGAGAAGTTCAATAATCAATTCGTTGAATGGTCTTTCCTTTTCTTGGCCAAAATCTATCATCATGGCTTCTGTTCCATAACGTGCTGCGCGCCATTTATTTTCTGCAATTAATGCTCGTCTATAACCTCTAAAATCTAGATTATTTAAGTGTAATTTTCTTACTTTGGCTGTTACAGCTTGGCACAATGCCGCTATACAAATAGTTTCTTCTAATCGCATAGGTATATCACACATTCTAAATTCTAGCGTAGGGTAAACCGGGTGTAATCGTACATCCCACCAGATTTTTTTGGCATTATCAATACTATTGGTTTTGATGAGTAAATCAATAAAATTGTCATACTCTCCAACACTGCCAAAGTAGGGAGGGATGCCTGTTCTTGGAAATTTATCAAATACCTTTGATCTATAGGATTTGAAGCCAGTATTGCGACCAACCCAAAATGGTGAATTGGTAGAAAGTGCATAAATATGGGGTAAGAAATATCTCACTACGTTCATCAATCGCAATCCTTCTGTTCGGTCTGGGATTCCTACGTGTACATGTAGTCCAAAAATGAGGTTTGAACGTGCAACATCACGCATTTCATTTACAATCTCGGCATATCTTGGATTTTCTGTAATATCTTGGTCATACCAATGTGAAAAAGGATGTGTACCAGCGGCACCAATAGCCAATCCTTGTGCGGCAGCAATTTGCAATAGATTTTTTCTTAAGAATTTAATCTCTTCACCTGCTTCCCTTGCAGTCATACAAATTCCGGTTTCCATTTCAATAACGGCTTGGTGCATTTCAGATTTAATGCGCTCTTTGAGAATGGCCTGACCTCCTTCAATAATTTTTGAAACATGAGAACGGAGTTCCCTGGTTTCGGGGTCTATGATTTGATATTCTTCTTCGATGCCGAGGGTAAAGATATGTTTCATAAGGATTATTTTTTGAATGAGTTTCCTAGTTTAAGTGTTTATAAACCTGAATTTCCTGGTTTTCGTTTTATTTTTCTTTTTACAGAAGTTGCAAGCGTTTTGGTTGGAGATGATTTCAGGTTTTTTTTGGAAGTTGATTTAGTTGAATTATTTTCTTTCACAGCATTTTTAATAAAATCACCCCAACTGACATTTCCGCTAAATCCTGCTTTATTTTCGAGTGCTTTTTCAATGGCTAGTTTGGCCGCATGTTCTACTACCCATTCAAAATTTTCTTCCCCAACCGAGTTGATGTCGGCATCTGGTGCCGGATTACAAAAATCAATGGCATATGGCACACCGTTGCGCAAAGCAAATTCTACCGTATTGAAATCATAGCCCAAGGCTTGGTTCATTCTGATGGTCAAATCTGTAATTTTTTCCATCAATTTATCATAATCTTCACCTGTAGTTCTAGGTTGAGTGGCGTATCGTAAATGATGCGGATTTTCTGGTGCGTAGGGCATAATTCGAACATATTTCTGTCCTAAACAATATACCCTATAATAGTCGGTAAATTTGATTTCTTCTTGCAACATCATCACCAGTTGCCCCGTTTCGTCGAGTTTGTCCCATAAATCTTGAGCATCTGTAACGCGATAAACGCTTTTCCATCCTCCACCAGAAAACGGTTTCATATAAGCTGGGAATCCTATATAATTAAAGATATAATCCCAATCCATTATATCCAAATTTCTAAAAGACTGCTCTGTAGTATCATCCGGTCTTTCTTTGGAAGGTAGTAATACGGTTTTGGGTACCGGAATTCCCATCTGGGTCATAAGGCAATTATTAAAAAATTTCTCGTCTGCACTCCACCAAAATGGATTGTTGATAACCGTGGTACCCATTAGTGCAGCATTTTTCAAATAAGCACGATAGAAAGGTACGTCTTGTGAAATTCGATCGAAAATAACATCATAGCCATAATGTACGCCTTGTTGTACTTTGTCTATTTTAACGGCTTCTGCAACAACTTTTCCTTTACCCAATTCATTTACTCTATCTATAAATGCCCACGGAAATGTATCTTCTTTTCCGAATAATATTCCAACTTTTTTCATTATTTTTCTTTTTCTAATTGATTAAAAATAAATATAATATTTGACAATTGTACTTGATGACTCTTTTTTTTAAAGAAATTTAATTTAATTTTATTAATTAAGAATAATAAAATATATAAACTCCTAGGATTGAATAAATTATCTAAAAAAACTTTCCTAAATATTCAGGAAACATTTTTAGCCAAATCGGCCAATCATGGTTGGCCCATTTTTTCTCATCATACCAGTGTTTGATACGTCTTTCTGAAAGTATGTCTGCCATTTGCCTATTGTCTGGCCGCAATGCATCGCGATCGGTCGTACCTAATATGACCCAAAGATGATTGTAGCGCCAACTCTGCTCATTGCGCATAAATTCATCTGGCGAATGAAAAAATATTAAATCCGAATCTCCACCTTTTACAAAATCTCTGATACTGAACGCCCCCGACATTGAAAATATATGTGATACAATTCCAGGATTTCTAAAACCAAAATTGGCTGCATGATATCCACCAAAACTGCAACCCGCAGTAGCAATGGTATGCGTGTTATTTTCTCGCTGTAAATAAGGCACGTACTCTTGGGTTAAAAATTGATGATATAAATGATAACGCCAAACTCTTTCATTGGGATGAATGGATTTGTTGTAAATATTTTCGGCATCCAAAGTTTCTATGTTGTACAATTTGATCAATCCATTATTGGTGAACCATTGTACAGAATCATTGAGTCCAAAATCACGATTTTGAATAAATTGTCCCTTTGTCGTGGGAAACATAAGTATGGGATAGCCCCAATGACCTGTAACTTCTACCTTTAAACTTCTACCAAGGATGTGTGAATAATAATCGGTATAAACTATTTGTGGCATATTAAGTCTTTTTAACAAATGTAATTATTATTCTGAATTGAAATCATGAATTTCAAAAAGTTATGTATTCTTTTTTTCATTCATGATACAATAACTTGAAAAAAATTAAATTTTCCAATTCAAAAAAATAATTTAATCAAAGATTATTCAAGCCGTTCTATACGAGTGCTGATTTGGGTTAAAAAGGCTGCAATTTAAAGGAATAATGATGTTTGCTGATAGGAGTGAAATTTCCCGTATGAAAAGTCTCCATCGTGGCATTTCCAGATTTGTCCACCGTCAAAATACGAATCATAGGACTATGCTGGTTTTCATCAGGAATTTTTGTGCGCTCCAATGCTGGAATGTGCATATAATGTACGCCATTTATTTCTTTTGAATGATGAGTTCTGTCCAAATCCATATGCAAATCACCAGAAATAACAGCTGCCAAATTCGGTTGTGTAATAATGGATGTGTTGAAAAGTTCATTCCCAATTCCTTTATCTGCTCTTTCGCTATAAACACCTTTTTGCGCACTGTGTACGATAAGAATTACAGGTTTTGAATCTAATTTTTGCATTTCACGAGCTAAATTACGCACACTTTTATTGTCAAAATCACGACTATAATCTGGAGAAGCAAGTACAAAAGCCAGTTTTTCATGATTCAAAATATGATTGGGTGATTTCAAATTTTTATTCCATTGTTGGGCAAATTCCATATAGCGATTTACCGTGCTTCCATGTTCTTCATTTCCCATGATAGGAAAATATGGAACTTGAAGTTGCTGAAATACCTCAGTGGCCTCTTCGTATTGAATCTCTGTCCCCTTATGCGCAACATCTCCAATTCCTATCACAAAATCTACCTTTTGATTGGAATTCAATGTGTTGATATGCTGTACAGCAGCTAACGTATGTGGAAATTCTGCACACGGCTTTGGCTCAGAATCGCCAAGAAATGCAACACGCAACAAGGTAGAATTGTCTTGATGATTATGACCTGAAATTTGGTGGGTCTGCCAACCATAAGAACGTACGGTATGGGACTTTAAGGATTGATTTGCAGTAGTTTGACAAGATTGTAATTGAAATGTAAAAAATATAACCAAAAGGCTAATTATGAATTGTTTCATTGAATGAATTTATTTGAATTCAGATTTTTTCAAAAATATGGGTAATATTATTTATTATAAAGTTTATTATATTAAATTAAAGTTATGATTAAATTACAAAATACTCGTTGTGCATTATCAATCGATATATAAGCTGCTAAATATATAATGCAATATGTGTTTAAAAATATATTTTCTGTGCTGAAAAATTATCATTTCGATTTCAAATTTTATTATTTAATTTCGTAGAAATACAATATGAGGTTTGAGCGGCTAATTATTTTTATTTTTTTGTTGGTTTTTGTGAAGTCAAAATCCCAAATTGACACTATTTACATTTCTACCGAATTTAAAATCAATTCCTACAATACAGCAGAAGATATATTAAATACTACCAAATCTGCTACTTTGATTTCAGAAGATTTAATCACGAAAAATAATCCAGCTAGATTGCTGGAAAGTTTGAATT
Source organism: Flavobacteriaceae bacterium (assembly GCA_030538275.1). GTDB lineage: Bacteria > Bacteroidota > Bacteroidia > Flavobacteriales > Weeksellaceae > Profundicola. The sequence continues at coordinate 252,964 of JAUNUH010000001.1, forward strand.
TGGTTCCAGGAGTTCAAATGGAAGAACGATCGCCTGGCAGTTTTCGCTTAGCGGTGAGAGGCAGTTCGCTTAGATCTCCATTTGGCGTGAGAAATATTAAAGTTTATCTAGACGATTTTATGTTAACCGATGCCGCGGGGAACACCTATATCAATTTACTAGACCCTGCTATGATTTCGTCTATCGAATTATTCAAGGGGCCAGAAAGTGGTGATTTTGGTGCTGTAACGGGTGGTACGGCAATTTTTCATACCGAAAAGAAAGAAAATTCATTGAATTTGAATGCAGGAAGTTATGGAATGGCAGCAGCCAATTTGAATTGGATTGAAAATTTGGGTTCGCATAAATTGCAGGTTTTTCAATCTTATTATAGGGCAGATAATTATAGATATCAATCTGCGCATCGTCGAAATTCCTTTATGCTAAAAAATAATTGGAAAAATACTTGGCATAATCAGCTGAATTTTATGTTGTTATATACGGATTTGCAATACGAAACTCCAGGTGGATTAACCTTGGGTCAAATGCAACAAAACCCACGACAAGCACGATTGGCAACTGCTACTTTGCCTGGTGCTGAAGAACAAAAGGCGGGAATTTATAATAAAACCTTATTGGCGGGCGTATCAAATGAATGGCGTATTTCACAGCAATTCGATTATTTTTTGGCGTTACAAGGCTCTTATACAGATTTCACCAATCCATTTATTACCAATTATGAAAAAAGACATGAGAATAATCTGGCGATAAGAACTTTTATTAATTTCCATCAAAAACCTTTGAATTGGTTTGTGCAAACACGATTGGGATTTGAAGGAGGTAAAAATCAAAGTCATATTAGAAACTTTGGAAACGAAAACGGAAATCCGACACATGCGTTGAATTTTGATTTAATTACAACTCACAATAGTTTTATTTTCCTTTCTCAAAAATTGAATTTTAAAGAAAAGCTATTTTTAGATGCCTCTGCAAGTTATAATATGGTGCAAAACAATTGGAGAACTACATTTCCCGTGAACGAACAAGGAGAAATACATTTGAAAAATCAGTTTTTGCCCAATTTTGGAATTAGCTATCAAATTTGGGAGAATTTTGCTATTCGAGCCAAATTGGCCAAAGGTAATTCGCCACCAACAGTAGAGGAGATTCGATCATCTAATCGACAAATTAATAATGAATTACAACCCGAATTTGGGTGGAATAAAGAAATAGGATTTCGTAAGAAAATAGGTGATTTTTTGTATATCGAAACCAACTTTTTTGATTTTGAAATGAAGGGTGCCATTGTGCGCAGACAAGATGACAATGGCGAGGAATTTTATGTGAATGCAGGAGGTACAAGTCAAAGAGGATGGGAGTTTTTGGCTTTTTCCAAGGCGATTCAAACCCATTCAAACACCATCAATAACATCAAATTTTGGCTGGCCTTTCACCAATTTAATTTTACATTTTTAAATTATCAAAAAGATACTGAGGATTTTTCTAGCAATCAAATTCCTGGTGTTCCACAATTAGGTTTTCAGAGTTTTGTGAATTTCACACTTTTGGATATTTTTGAATTTGGTATTTCTCATTATTACACGTCATCATTTTATTTGAATGATGCCAATTCTACACAAAGCCAGCCGTACTGGGTGGGAAATTTGAATATAAATTTCAAGATTTTTCCTCAAATCGATTTCAGTTTTCAATTTTATAATTTGTATAATTCTAGCTATTCAGAAGGTTATGATATCAATGCTTTTGGCGGCAGATATTACAATCCATCCGCCAAAAGAAATTATCATGTAGGTATTAATTTTAAACTTTAAATAATTAATTATAATCTAATGATTTATAATATATTAGTTCTAATTATTTAATGATTCTTCCTTCATGTGAAACTCTATAATACATCTTCATGAATCGGGTAGAAATAGCAGATAAATCTTTCAACTCCAGCATTAATGTAAAGAATAAATCTGTGTTTTTGAATCCATATTTTCTATCCATTACTCCTTTGATTTGTCCGCTCAATGAGTCTTCTATCAATCGTTGAAATGTATTATTTCTTGCAATGATTTCGTTTACTTTATCCATTTCACCAGATGACAAATATTGACTTAAGTATTGAATATTTTCTTTGAAAGTATCCAAAACATTATGTAGAATTTGAGTTTGTTGGATATCCATGGGCTTGTGATTGTTTTGCACGTGCGCATTGGTAGCCATTACAATTTTGTTCAAACTTTGTATCATATCTTGAATCAGGTCATATGTGCGTACATAGAGTTGTGCACTAGCCGTAGATTCATCCATATTATTTTTGATAATTTTGTACAATCCATCTTTTACCATCAAATATTCCTCTCTCAAGTTATCCAATTTAGTGTTGGCCTTTTGCAAATGTCTGCGACTTTCTTTGAAAAGTCCTACACGAGTATTGTCCATGATAGAATTTACTTCATCCATAGAACTTGACAAGTTGGTCGATAGCTGACTGAGTGATTCATTAACATCTTTGAAATTGATGGCGGTTTTTTCTGCATATTTCTTTTTCTTTGATAATTGTAAACTGTGATGTCTTCCGCTTTTGAAAATAAAGAAACCAGCCAATAAAATACAAATAATGATGCCCCACATTCCTCCAAAATACATAAATGTAGCAATTAGGGCAGAAGCCGTGGCTGCTAATATTGCGGTCATAAACCATCCTCCAATCACGTGCATTACTCCAGCAACACGATATACAGCGCTTTCGCGTCCCCAAGCGCGGTCTGCCAATGAGGCCCCCATGGCCACCATGAAGGTTACATAAGTTGTAGAAAGTGGTAATTTGAGATCAGTAGCCGTAGCAATCAAAATACTCGCAACAACGAGGTTTACCGATGCTCGAACCAAATCAAATGCGGGTGCCAGTTCCTCTTTTTCGGTAATATCCAATGGCGTGAAGTTTTTTGAAATCCTTTCAAGTATAGGACCAGGAACAAATTTTGTGGCAGTTTTGCTGGCTTGTGATGTACCTTTTACGATGACTCTTGCCAGATAATTAGGTCTAAATTTCTCTTCGATTTCGGTTTGTGTTCCTAGACTCACTTCGGTTTCTGTTACCGTTCTGGCTTTTTTAGAAAACCACAATGTCAAAGCCATTACAAATCCGGCAATTAATAATAAAAAATAAGGCGTTTCTACTTTTCCAGCCAAAGGCGCCATAGAAAATTCAGAGGGTGCAACACCGCTGTCCATCCAGAGTTGAAAAGATTGCCATCCAGCTATTGGAACTCCGATAAAGTTCACCAAATCATTTCCAGCAAAAGCCATGGCCAAAGCAAAGGTTCCAAATAAGACAACAGGTTTTAATGGGTTTATATTGCGTTTTTGAATCAAAAACATGACCAGTGTGCAAAGTAAAAAACTGATGATTAAAAACAAACCAACATTTGCGTTTAGCCAGTCAAAAATGCCAGAAAAAAACTGTTGTAGAGGATTCATATTGGTTGGATCCACATCACTTACAACCGAAGAAAATCCTTTAAACAATAAGAAATAAAGAATTGCCGTAAATGCAAATCCGCTCCAAATCGTACCGATGGATTTCAATTTTTTCTTATAATCAAAAGAAAAAAGAAACCTAGCTATATATTGTACAACAACTCCAATCGTAAAAGCTATAACTACAGAAAGTAAAATTCCCGTAATGATTTCTGTTGTTTTTCCCCAATTTACGTAGCCTACAATGCCGGCCGCAGGATCATTTACATTAAATAAATAATTGAGCGGTTCGTTGTTTTGTAAAATTTTAATAAAAGAAAGTGCAAGCGTCGCGCCCAATAATTCAAAAACTATAGATACGGTAGTACTTGTTGGTAAACCCAAAGTATTGAAAAGGTCGAGTAAAATCACATCCGTAATCATTACGGCCAGAAACAAAATCATAATTTCATTAAAGAAAAATTGTTCTGGATTATAAACTCCTTTTCGTGCTACTTCCATCATCCCGCCAGATGTTGTAGCACCAACGATAATGCCTATGGTGGCGACAATCAAAATGATTCTGAAGGGTGCCACTTTTGCCCCGATGGATGAGTTGAGAAAGTTTACTGCATCATTACTGACTCCAACCATTAAATCGAAAATAGCTGTAATGGCAAGCAAGCCAACAAGAATTAAATAATACTGCTCCATAAATATAGAAAATATGAGGGCAAATTTAAAATGATTTTTAATACAAAAGGAAATATTAAGTTTAATTAAAAGTTACATTTTCTTAACTTTGAAAATCTACTTTATAAAAATTAAATGAATTTCATGTTTTTATTGTATAAACGATGTATTTTGTTTTTGCCGTTTTTTTGTTTTTTTTCGCTTTCAGCTCAAAATTCTCTTCCCGACAATTGGGACCAATGGCTGGAAAATGGTCGAATAGATTGGCAAATTCCAGGAATGGCCGTAGGGATTGTAAAAGATGGTAAGATAATTTATGCAAAAGGATTTGGTGAAACACAATTGGGAAATAATGAGGCAGTAAACGAACATACCGTTTTCAGTATTGCATCCGTCAGTAAAAATATAACAGCTGCGGCATTGGCTATTTTGGTGGACCGAGGGCAAATCAACTGGGATGATAAAATAATTGAACATATTCCTTGGTTTCAAATGAAAGATGCGTATAATACAAGAGAAATTACCATAAGAGATGCGTTGATTCATCGTGTAGGTTTGGGTAGAGTTTTGGGCAATAGACTCCAATTCATGACACAGAATTCTAGAGACGACGTATTGCGTAGCGTCAAATTTATGGATTTGGAAAAAGAATTTCGTTCGGGATTTGTTTACAGTAATGTGATGTATTCTTTTGCAGGCCAAGTAATTCCCTACACAGATGGTAGAAGTTGGGATGATTTTTTGGTTCAGGAACTTTTTCAGCCTTTGGGAATGTACAGAAGTAATACGAGTATTATTGATTTAGAAAAAATGACCAACATCGCATTTCCGCACCAAGAAATAAATGGCAAAATTGTACCCATAGACAGAAGAAACTGGGACAATGCAGGACCTGCTGGTGGCGTAAATTCCAGTATTCATGATTTGAATCATTGGATGTTGATGCAATTGGGAAATTCTGGCGAATTTGAATCAAAAACGATAATTTCTACCAAGCAAATGAATGAAATTCATCGTCCGCAAATTTCTACTGCTGGCCAAGACCCGCTTGCACCACAGTCTGCATACGGTTTGGGATGGCAAATTTTTGATTATAAAGGTAAAAGGGTATGGACACACAGCGGCGCCACCGATGGTTTTAATTCCTTCATGTATTTATTTCCAGAACTAGAATTGGGGGTTGTGATGGCCGGAAATACCTTCAACAGCTTTGGAGTAGCCGTAGCCTATCATATCATGGATCATTACTTGAACGAAAAAGACAGAGATTGGAATCAATTTTTTCTAGAACGATACAAAGATTTGTATTCCAAGGTTCAAAAAAAGCGTAACGAAATAGATAATTCCCAAATAAAAAATACAAATAAAAGTTTTAGAAATTCAGAATATACAGGTTTGTTTCATTCTGATGCTTATGGTCAAGCAGAAATCAAAATAGAAAACAACCAATTGGTAATTCGACTATGGGATGATCTGCAAATGGAAGGTGTGCTGGAGCATTGGCACTATGACACCTTTAGGATTATTTGGAAAAATAGAGCTTTACGCGAAGAATTTATGCAGTTTTATATGGATAAATCGGGAAAAGTTTCTGCTCTTGATATAGAATTTTCTCTACGTCCAGAGTTATTACAAGTGGGTGCGTATCCTTCTAATTACACAAGAACCGTAAAATTTTCTAAACTTTAATTCAATAAAAAAATTTGCTTACTTTAGCAAGATTATAAACTTTTTTAATTAAACATATGGAAGGAGCAGTTACGCCTCAGAGGAAAGGATTTGCCAATAAATTACTAGATCTCGTAGAAAAAGCGGGTAACAAATTACCAGATCCAGCTATTTTATTCGCTTTATTGATGTTTATTGTTTGGTTTGTTTCATGGATATTTTCAGGAGTGAATTTTTCCGAAATTGATCCAAGAACCGGTGAGGCAATACAAATTAAAAACCTTTTAGAGCCCGCCGCATTGACAGATTTTATGTCAAATATGGTGAATACCTTTGTTACATTTCCTCCATTGGGAGTTGTTTTGGTGGCCATGTTGGGGCTAGGCGTAGCAGAATACACAGGTTATATCAATGCGGGATTACGAGCTATATTGTCTGTAACGCCAAAATCACTTTTAACACCTGTTTTGGTCGGAGTTGGAATTTTGAGTCACGTGGCTGTAGATGCGGGTTATGTATTGGTTATTCCCTTGGGAGCGGTAATTTTTTACGCAGCTGGTCGCCATCCATTGGCAGGTATTGCTGCTGCTTTTGCTGGAGTTTCTGGTGGATTTTCTGCAACTTTCTTTATTCCTTCAAGTTTGGATCCTCTTTTGGCAGGACTCACAGAGGTTTCTGCACGTCTATCCTCTGATCCAGCTGCGGCTGATATGGTAATAAATCCATTAAATAATTATTATTTTACAACAGCATCTACGTTTTTGATCATTGCTATAGGCTGGATTTTAACAGATAAATTTATTGAACCCAGATTACAAAAAACCCAAGTCGATGGTGATGAATCCGATTTGCCCAAAATGGAAAATTTGACGGCTTTAGAACGCAAAGGTCTCACACGCGCAACACTTGCCATGATTTTAAGTTTGGTTTTACTCATTATTTCGGTGATTCCAGCAACTTCTGCATGGCGCGCTGCAGGAGGTGAAATTACAGATTCTACTGCACCATTAATGCGTTCTATCGTACCTATTATTTTTATATTCTTTCTGATTCCGGGTGTAGTATATGGTTATGTAGCCAAAACAGCCAATAATCATCGCGAAATCGTAAAAGGAATGTCCAAATCGATGAGCGGTATGGGATACTATATCGTCATGGCATTTTTCTGTGCATTATTTATTTACTCTTTTGGTCAGTCAAACTTGGGAGCATTATTCGCAATTAAAGGAGCCAACTGGCTCAAAGCTATGAATTTACACATGAGTTTTACCTTAGTGGGAATTGTAATACTCTCTGCCATGGTAAATTTATTAATCGGATCGGCTTCTGCCAAATGGGCACTTATAGGCGCAATATTGGTTCCAATGCTCATGGAATTAGGCGTCTCTCCAGATTTAACGCAGGCTGCATACAGAGTTGGAGATTCTTCCAGTAATATCATTACTCCTTTATTACCCTATTTCCCGTTGATTGTAATTTTCTGTCAGAAATATGTAAAATCCACTGGCATAGGAACTTTGGTTGCATTGATGTTACCATATTCAATTACCATGATTGTTTTATGGACTTTATTTTTACTGGCATTCTGGGCGTTTGGAATTCCGTTAGGAATTGGATCTTCGTTTTCATTTCCTGCAGGTGTCTGATTTTTTTTGAAATGGAATATTATCGAAAGATGACTTTTATTTAATCCAAAAACCATTATTTTTTGATGTGTAAAAATTTGCTTCGAGCTTCTTATTGCTGTAAATTAGTGATTTTAAATTTTGAATAAATGAAACAGCCTCCATATACAGTAAAATCCATAATTCCATCAGAAATTCCCGTGGCAGAAATGCACAATTATTTACGAGCATCTGTGGCACCCAGACCTATTGCCTTGGTGAGTTCTGTTTCTGCAGATGGAGAAATAGCTCTGAGCTCGTTTAGCTTTTTTAATGTTTTTAGTGCCAATCCACCGGTATTGATTTTTTCACCAACCCGTAGAGTTCGCGACAATAGCACCAAGCATACCCTAGAAAACGTGAAAAAAACTCGGGAATGCGTCATCAATGTTGTAACTGAGGATATTGTACAACAAGCTTCTTTGTCCAGCACCGAATTCGAAAAAGGAATAAATGAATTTGAAAAAGCAGGATTTCATGAGGTAAAATCAGATTTGGTAGCACCGCCTAGAGTTCTAGAATCAAAGGTTTCGTTTGAATGTAAGGTAAAAGAAATTTTAGAATTGGGAACAGATGCAGGTGCAGGCAGCCTTGTCGTATGTGAAGTGGTGAAAATGCACATTCACGGAGAAGTACTGGGAGACGACGGTAGAATATGTACAGAAAGAATGAAACTTGTTGCTCGAATGGGAGAAAATTGGTATTCAAAAGCCTTTGGTGATGCTTTGTTCGAAATTTCAAAACCCTTGCACACACTTGGAGCAGGATTTGATAAATTACCCAGAGAAATACGGGAAAGTGAAATTCTAACCGGAAACGATCTTGCCAAACTCGCAAATATCGAAGCGATTCCGCCAGGTGTGTACTCAAGAGATGTACACGATCATGCACGCGCCAAGCAATTACTCAACAATTGTAGAATACATGATGCCTGGCAAGCATTAATAAGATGATTTTTATTATGGATTTCATAATAAATCAACCTTATGCAATATAGTTTTTTCTTATTAACAGCCTAATTAATTTATTATCTTTGCAAAATGATAAATTTCAGACCTTTTAGAGCAGTGAGACCGGCAAAACAAAAAGCCACCACGGTAACTTCTCGTAATATAGATTATTACAATGAAGAGGAAATGGAAAAAGAACTTGCAACCAATGACGAGTCCTTTTTACAAGTACTAGAGCCCAATATCCGGCATTCTGAAGAATCTCCCGACAATAGATTCAAAAAAGTTAGAAATAATTTTGAAAGATTTCTAGCAGAGGAAATTTTAATGAGAGACAATAAATCCTATTATATCTACGAACAACAAGATGCACAAGGTAATATTGTACCAGGTATTTTGGGTACCGTAAGTACAGACGATTTTAATAAAGGTCTTATCAAAAAACATGAAAATACCCTAGAAGAAAGAGAAAAAAGATTTGCTGAATTTTTGAAAGTAACTCATTTTCAGTCGGATCCAGTAATGCTTACTTTTCCTGAAAATCAAAATATAGAGTTGATAATGTCTATGACGACACGCAACACGCCCACTTTAGAATTCAAAGGAAATGACAACAAAATTCATCGACTCTGGCAAGTAAAGGATCGGCTGGTGATGAAACAACTCAAAACCGCAATCGAAAAACTTCCTGCCTTGTATATTGCCGATGGGCATCATAGAATGGGCAGTTCTTCTCTCTACACATCGGCCATGCGAAAAGAAGAACCAGATTTTTTTGGCGGAGAAGCATTCAATTATGCAATGGCCATTTTGATTCCGGGAAATCATCTCAATATTTACGATTACAACCGTATGGTTACCGACCTGAACGGAATGACTACAGAAGATTTTTTGGCAGCAGTGGACAAAGTGTTTACTATTGTAGAAAAAGGCGAAAATCCCTATTTCCCATCTCATAAACATCATATTTCTATGTATCTGGATGGTAAATTTTATGGTTTATATGTAAATCAAAATTTACGAGGAATCCCCAAAGGATATGGAGAACTCGATACCTGGCTCTGGGAAGAACATATTTTAAAACCACTTCTTGGCGTTAAAAATATTCGGGTAGATGCACGTGTAGCCTTTCAAAAAGGTACAGGGGATTTAAGAGGTATTATGGACATGAAAGAAAAAGTAGATTCAGGCAAATTCAAAGTTGCATTTGGATTCTACCCAATTGCTATTTCAGACTTGATTTTGATTGCTGACGAAGGACTCACTATGCCGCCAAAATCGACTTATATAGAACCGAAATTCCTTTCTGCACTCACCATATTAGATTTGATGGACTAATGCCTATTCAAGAAAATTATGAGCTGATTCTGCAAAAATTACCTGCTCACGTACAGCTTATCGCCGTCTCCAAAACCCAACCTATTGATAAAATTCTAGAACTTTATCATCTGGGACATCGTGATTTTGGCGAAAACAAGGTGCAGGAAATGATAGAAAAATATGAAAAACTGCCTCAAGATATTCGATGGCATATGATTGGTCATGTGCAATCCAATAAAATTAAATTTATGGCAGAATTCGTGCACTTGATTCATGGAATAGATAAAGTGAAACGACTGAATGAAGTGCAAAAACATGCTCAAAATGCAGGAAGAATTCAGGATGTTTTGCTCCAAATTCATATCGCTCAAGAAGAAACAAAATTTGGAATGAATGAGCAAGAAGCGAGGCAAGTAATGGAATTGGTGAAGGAAAATCCATGGCCAAATGTAAATATTAAGGGATTGATGGGCATGGCAACTTTCACAGAGAATTTAGAGCAAATTCAAAAGGAATTTCAATATTTAAATCAAATTTATTCCCAACTTCAGAAAGATTTTCAACAAATTCAAATTTTGTCTATGGGAATGAGTGGCGATTTTGAAATGGCCATAGAACAAGGAAGTAATATGATTCGAGTGGGAAGTGCTATTTTTGGAAAAAGAAACTATTAGATTTTAATTTCTATCCAATTCAAATTAAATCCGATATATGAAGCATGTTTTTATTTGTATTTTTCTATTATTTACTTGGATTACTTTTGCCCAAGACAAATATGTTTTGGTAATTCATGGAGGTGCAGGATCCGTAAACAAGGCTAATATGTCTGTAGAGAATCAGCAGGCCTATCAAGATGCACTTACATCATCTCTTTTGGCTGGATATGAAGAAATTCTCAAAGGCAATTCAGCGGTGGATGCAGTAGAAAAATCCATTATTATCTTAGAAAATTCACCCTTATTCAACGCAGGAAAAGGCGCTGTTTTCACACACGAGGGATTAAATGAGCTGGATGCATCTGTCATGTTCGGCAAAACCCAATCAGCTGGAGCCGTGGCTGGCGTAAAATCAATTAAAAATCCCATACTAGCTGCACGTGCGGTAATGGAAAAATCTCCTCATGTGCTTTTGAGTAGGGAAGGAGCAGAGCAGTTTGCCGCAGAACAAGGACTTGAAATTGTAGAAAATTCTTACTTTTTTTCTCAACCAGCATATGATGCTTGGCAACGTGTGCAAAAGTCAGAAAAAGAAAAAAGCATGAAAAGTGAAAATTCAGATAATAAATTTGGAACCGTAGGTGCGGTTGCACTGGATTTTGATGGAAATCTTGCAGCAGGAACTTCTACTGGCGGAATGACAAATAAACGATGGGGACGAATAGGCGATTCTCCTGTAATTGGCGCAGGTACCTATGCCAACGAACAAGTTGGAATTTCTTCTACAGGTTGGGGAGAATTTTATATACGTGTAGTTGCTGCATATGATGTGGCTGCGCAAATCAAATACAGCAAAACATCACTTTCCGAGGCCGTGAAAAATACATTGGCGTCTATCAAAGAATTAGGAGGAAATGGAGGTATGATCGCCCTTGACAAAAATGGTGAAATGACCGCACAGTATAACACCCAGGGAATGTTCAGAGCGGCGATTACAGAAAATGGGAAAATTTTAATAGAATTTTAAGGAATTAAATGCGAACAAATCAGAAATAGTTTTATAAATTTAACAAATGAATCAAGCCGGATAAATTTCATTGCAGAAATCAAAAAATAGAATTCTTCATGAGACTTATCCGGGTTTAAATTTTAATTTATGGCAAAAATTCTTAAAATTCATCCAGAAAACCCTCATGCTAGGGCAGTGGAACAAGTAGTGGAAGCATTGAAAAAAGGTGCGGTAATCGTTTATCCAACAGATACAGTTTATGGATTGGGTTGTGATATTTTCAACAAAGGAGCAATGGAACGACTCGCGCAAATCAAAGGAGTAAATTTAGAAAAAACACAGTTTTCTATCGTGTGTAATGACTTAACGCATTTATCCACTTTTACCAGACCTATAGATAACTCAACCTTTAGAATGTTGAAACGTGCTCTGCCCGGGCCATTTACCTTTGTATTGAATGCAAATAATAATCTTCCGAGTTATTACAAAAGCAGAGAAACCGTTGGAATACGCGTGCCCAATCATAAGGTGCCTTATGAAATTGTGAGAATGCTAGAGAGTCCCATAGCCTCCACATCCTTGCATCAAGACGAAAATGGCCAATACTATACTGACCCAGAAATGATTGCAGATCGTTATGACAAATTAGTAGATATTATTATAGATAGTGGACCTGGAGGTATTGTCCCTTCGTCTGTGATTGACGCTACAACGGGTGAAGGCGAAATAGAAATTTTACGAAATGGAAAAGGCGAAATAGAATCCTTTGCCTGAAAACTTGTTTTATATCTTAAACTAAAACTACAAACCGTCGAGATTTTCGGCGGTTTTTTATTTATAATTCGAGGAAAATAAATTCTTTTATAGGAAGCTATTTACCGTTCCTACACATTTTCGTACACTTCATGTAATTTAATGAGCCACTTATACATTTGTTGATTTATGCAGCATGTTATTGAAATAAATTTGCTGTATCATTAAAACAAATCATTATGAAAACTTTGAAAATTTTATTACTGATTATAATGTCTGCATTTATGTTGCCAGCAAATGCACAAATACTCAAAAAAATCCAAAATCGAGTTGCAGAAAAAGTAGAACGTTCTATCATCGAAAAAACTTCTAATAAGGCAGAGCGCACAAGTGATAAGGTGTTGGACGGTGTCTTGGACCCATCAACGGGTAAAAAAAGAAATAATTCAAACACAAATAAAGCAACTAAATCACAAGATTCGCCAGATCAAGAAGAATATAATGAGTCAAACGAATATACTGATATGGCAGAAAATATGAAAAAATATGAAGGTCTTTTTGGAGGCGGAGATATGGGTATGATCGATTTGGCCAAACTTCCAAAACAATATATTTTTGATTATGAATATAAAGTAAAATCAACTTCTGGTAAAAACGCAGTTAATTTCACCTATTTATTCAGCAAGAATTCCTCGGCAATGGGCTTGCGTATGGAGCACGGATTTATGATAATTGATACCGAAAACCAAGCAATGATTCAGGAAACCAATGGGAAATTTACAGCCATTAAAATGTTTGATACAAGTGGGTTCGGCGATTTTGATGAGGAAGATGAAGACATAGATTTTTCTGATATCAAAATAACAAATTTACCCAACAAAACCTTTTTGGGATACAATTGCATAGGTCGTTTGATGGAAAATGATAAAATGCAAATGAAAATGTATGTAGCTCCGCAAATCGATGTGAATTTTACAAATATGTTTTCTGAATCTACTTCACAAATGCCGAAATCAATGAAAGAAAATATACACAATATTCCAACAGGACTCATGATGTATGTTCAATATATGGATAAAACTTCAAACAAAAAGAAAAATGAAATGACTATGGAATGTATCCAATTTGATGAAAAACGTATAACGGTAAATATTCGAAAATAATTGAATTAATTTAATAGCTGAGCTGTAATCCGTTCATCATTAAATTTCTCATATTCCTCATGTTTTTATTCAATTTCAAGCACGAACTTATTGCAGCTCAGCTTTTTTAATAAAAATAATAACAAAGAATCAAACAAAATATTTAACCTAAACTACAAATTGCAGCACATAACTTTTGTCGCTGCAATTTTTTGATGAATCAAGGTTTAACGTATTTTTCGTAAGTGCTCCAAATTTCATACAGGGGCTCACCTTTAGAACTTTTTCCTTTGTGATGCCAGTCATCATCCATAATTTGGTAATTAAAAGTAAGAACAGCACCTACACGACTGTTATCACGAGAAAAGAATTCAATTTTTTCTGTATAAGCGCCATCAATTGCCGTGTACGTTCCGCCACCCGTACCGCTAAACTCACCTGTAGCCGAATTGAAAGCTACCCATTGAAAATGATTTCCTGTAAGCATTTTGAGCGTACGTCGGTCTCCGGGAGTCGTTCTTGACATTTCACCATCTTTTTCCCGACCGGTAAAAACTTTATTTCCTGTCAATTCATCTTTATGATTTGATTTGAATGACCAGGTAAGTCGTTCATTTTCATTGATTAATGAGATGGTGTTTTCGTTAATATCAATATCAAAATATTTTGTTTTACCCACCTCTTTAGGATTTTTAGAATTGAAATCTACTAGAATCTTAAGTTTATTTTTAGTGATTTGAATCGGACCTCCCCACGTATATAGAAATTCATGGTTTTGGTTTCGAGCATTCATTAATAGATAATCATCTTGAATCATAGCCAAAACCACTTGATCCATTACTTTTTTATGATTTAAATCCTCGAGTTGCCAAACGCCTTCATACCATTGCCCATAGGCAATACAGGTCAAAACAAGCCCGATGCTTACAAAAATATTTTTCATAATATTCAATTATTAAATCAGAAAGTTAAGTAATATTTTTTTATTAAAATTAATAATTAAAATCATTTCGGTATAATTTTTAGTTTTGTACTTTAACAGGTTAATTCAAAAACAAATGATAGAACTAGGAATCGGAATGTTCGGTGATGTGCATATCAACGAAAAAGAACAATATATTCAGTCATCTGGCGAGCGCATGACAGAAATTCTAGAAGAGGTGAAACTCATGGACGAAGTCAATATTGATTTTTTTGGAATGGGTGAACATCATCGTATAGACTATGCTGTTGCAGCCCCAGAAATTTTTTTGGCAGCGGCAGCTCCTCTCACCAAGCGTATCAAATTGGGAAGTGCGGTTTCAGTAATCAGTTCTGCAGATCCGGTAAAGCTATATCAGGATTTTTCCATGATTGATTTATTGTCAAACGGTCGAGCCGAAATTATGGCAGGTCGTGGTTCATTTATTGAATCTTTTCCATTATTTGGTCAAGATTTGAAGAGTTATGATGCACTTTTTGATGAAAAACTAAGATTATTGGTTGCCTTAAATGAAGATAAAAAAATTACCTGGAGGGGGAATTTCAGACCTTCGCTCAATGAGCAAGAGATTTTTCCGCAACCTGTGAATGGAAAAATTCCTATATGGGTGGCAGTGGGTGGTACGCCTGCATCTGTAATTCGGGCAGCCAAATTGGGATTACCGGTCATGTTTGCCATTATTGGTGGTACATTGGATCGATTTTTACCTTTGATTGAATATTATCGCCAAGCTTGGGAAGATAGTGGTCATGCACCAGAAGATATACAAATCGGTGTGCATATGCATTCCTTTTTTGGAGAAAATTCTCAAGAAATTGCAGATTGGTATTATCCTGTTTATTCTGGGCAAATGAATAGAGTAGGACGTTCGCGCGGTTGGCCGCCATATATTCGTGAGCAATATGACTTTGGAAGAACCCGCGAAGGACATTTAATTATTGGAAATGCCGAAGAATCAGCCGAGAAAATTATTTATACGATTCAAAAATTTGGATTGTCACGTTTTTCTGCTCACATGGATACGGGCGCGCCAAATCATGACCGAATGATGGAAGCCATAGAAATATATGGAAAACAAATTATTCCAATGGTAAAACAAGGATTATAAACATTTGTTTATCATAACAGAAATCAATCTTTTTAAATTAATTTTAATTAATTGATTTTCAAAACTTTAAACTGTATTTGAGGATTGATTTCCCCAAATGTAATCTAAAGTGTAAGGAGAATTATTTTCTGTAAATACTACGCCATCCACAAAACGAATATTACTTTCAAAGCCGTTCAACCGGGTGATTTGAGTGGGGTTCAACAGAATATCTGCAGCTTCCAAATTTTCTTCTTGCCTTTTTTTATCGGCAGATTTTGGAATCACAGCTACACCACGTGCCATTTGCCAGGCCAAGACAACTTGCGCCACAGTTTTATTAATTTCTAGGGCAATTTCTTGGATTATAGGATGTTCTAGAAGAGGTGGTAAATTAATTTTTTTCATGTCTTCCCTCAAAGTTCCTCCAGAACCCAAAGGTTTATAGGCCATCATCAACATATTGTTTTGGTCCGCAAATTGTTTCAAAGGCTGTTGATGCAAATACGGATGACTTTCTATTTGATTTATTTCTGGTACAGTGTAAGTTTTGGCTATAATTTCTTCCAGATGTTTTATATTAAAATTCGAAACTCCAATATGTTTGGCTTTGTTTTTTTCCTTGGTTGAAATCATAGCTTCCCAAGTTTCACTCAAGGGAATTTCGTCTGGAAAATAATAATCCTGTGCATCTTTTGGCATCATATTTCCCTTTTTCCATGCTACAGGCCAGTGTATAAGCCATGCATCGAGATATTCTAGTTGTAGACGATGTAAACAGTCATTTAATGCGGGCATCACATCTTCTTTGGCATGTACATCATTCCATAATTTAGAAATTATAAAAAGCTCTTCTCGCTGTACATCACCCGCTTTTATAGCATCTTGAATGGCTTGGCCGATTTCAGTTTCATTACGATAAAGATAGGCACAATCAAAAAGTCGGTAACCCAGCTCGATGGCGGTACGCACGCTGCTATACGCCTCTCCCTCAAATGATCGCCAAGTTCCCAGACCAAGAAGGGGCATGGAATCTCCGTTTGTAAATCTATAGGATTTCATGGGTTAAAGGTAATAATTGTAAAAATAAAGATTACATTTTTACAAGTAAATAATCCTAAAATTTCTTTAAAAATGGAATTCGTAGAAAAAATTTGAAGTATCGAAATATATTATTTTTAAAGAAATTTTAAATATCAATTAAAATTACAATTCACACAAAAATCATTTGTTTTCACAAGAAAAACTGATTTCTAATTATTTTCTAATATATTTAACCATTGAAATAAATTTTACATAAATAAAATGAAAAAAATATTTTTATTACCTCTTTTATTGATAAGTTTTATGAGTTGGTCGCAAGATCAAAAAATTATAGACGCCATTATCAATGAAGCCACAAACAATTCTCAACTTGAAATACTGGCTCATCAACTGACCGATAAAATAGGTCCTCGACTGGTTGGATCGCCCGAAATGCAGCAAGCGCACGACTGGGTGGTGAATACCTATCAAGGTTGGGGAATCACTGGCCGGAACGAACAATGGGGGACCTGGCGCAACTGGCAAAGAGGAATCACACATGTGGATTTGATTCACCCACGCAGAGTAGAACTTACTGCCCGCCAACTGGCATGGAGCACAGCCACCAAAAAGCCGATAGAGGCCGAGGCCGTGGCCATTCCGGTTGTTAAAAGCAAAGCGGAATTTGATAACTGGTTGAAAACTGTGAAAGGTAAAATTGTATTAATTAATCCCACGCTGTATTCAGGAAGACCCGAATCCAACTGGAAAGAATACGCTACTGATTCGGTTTTCAATGAATACAAAACGAAAAGAGAAGCTCAGTATAAAGAATGGCGTGACGCATTAAAGGCGATTGAATCAGGAGTTCGTGAATTGCCGGGAATTGTGGAAGCCGCTGGTGCAGTTGCGGTTATAAATTCTCAAGCATCTGACAGTTGGGGTGCGGTGCGAATTTTTGGTGCTGATACCAAAAATATACCGATGATCAGCATGAATCCAGAGGATTATGGAATGATTTACCGTTTGGCGAAATTCAGTTCTAAGCCAAAACTGAAAATTAATGTAGAAAATAAAACAGGTAAGCCTGTGCCTACTTACAACTCCATAGGAGAAATCCGCGGTACGGAAAAACCAGATGAATATGTGGTGCTTTCTGCCCATCTCGACAGCTGGGATGGTGGAACCGGAGCCACCGATAACGCCACGGGAACGATTTTACTCATGGAAACAATGCGTATTTTGAAGAAATTTTACCCCAACCCGAAACGTACGATTATTGCCGGACATTGGGGAAGTGAAGAGCAAGGTCTAAACGGCTCTCGTGCTTATGTTCAAGATCATATGGACATGATGCCGAAGATTCAGGCGGTTTTCAATCAGGATAATGGAACCGGTCGATTCAGTAGAATCAGCGGAATGGGATTTTTACACGCCTATGATTTTATGGGACGATGGATGAAACCCGTGCCAGAGCATATCCGTAATGAGGTAGAAACTATTTATCCCGGAATCCCTTCAGGCGGAGGTTCGGATTATGCTTCTTTTTTAGCAGCAGGTGTTCCAGCCTTTTTTCTACTGAGCAACAGCTGGGATTATGGAAATTATACTTGGCATACACAGCTCGACACCTATGACAAAATTGTATTTGAAGAGGTGAGAAATAATGCTATAATGCTAGCCATTATGACCTATATGGCTTGTGAAGAACCCGAGTTGGTGGATAGAGAAAGAATTAAAATGCCTATCAACGAGCGTACTGGAGAGCTGATGACATGGCCAGAAGTGAGAGATGCCAACCGCAAAGGTGGTCAAGATTAAAAGACAGAATTCCGGTGAAAGCCGGAATTTTTTTTTGGTAATCAGTTCAGAAATCAAACCTGAAACTAATAATTGAGTTCTCGTATTTTTTTCGTTTAATAAAATTGTAGAAGTCATAATAAAAACATTATGAACAAGAAGTTTTTTTTAGAAACCTTTTCAAATTTTTAGTATATATGCAATTTAAGCATAATAAATGAATGATTAATTCAATATATTTCTTTAAATTCGTCAAGAAATAACCAAAAAAACAATTTTTATGAAAACTTCTTTCAGTTTATTAGTCCTATTTATCAGTATTGCCGTTGGAGCACAATGTGAGCATAATCCAACGGTTATTGCAGACATGGACGAAGGTGTCATTATGATGTGCCCTCCTTCTACGAGTACGATGACGGTAAGTACGCAGGCCGCCGATAGTTATCAGTGGTTTAAGAAAGAGACTTATGGCGGAACCTGGGCAGAAATAGCAGGAGAAACCCATCAGGAACTAGTGATTGATTATTATAATTATGTGGTAAATGATATCAAGGTGGCGACTACGGTCAACGGTTGCACAGAAGAAAGTCCGGCGGTTGCAATAGACGGATGGACTTTTCTGCTTCCTTCTATGTCTATAGATTTTGGCACGAGTGAATACCAGCAACTGGATTATAGCGAGTACAACGTTTGTAATGGTGGAACGATTACGCTTTTGGCCAATCAACCCTTTATTCACGATATTTCTTGGTTCAACCAAGGCAACTTAATAGAAGGTGAAACGCAAGCCAATTATGCCGTAACCCAATCTGGAGATTATACATTTGACGCTTGCACGGATGTGTGTCCAGACTGGTGTGCCATAAGCTCGAATAATCAAGTTCCACCGGTTCTTTTTCATTTTGGTGACTGGAGTTTCTGTACGAATATGGGTACATTCGACAACTCGTTACAAAAACGCAAAACTCTGATTTATCCTAATCCCGCAAAATCTGTAGTTCATATTCAGCTTCCGACAATTGGAAAATCAGAAATCTCATTATTTGATAACGCAGGAAAGCTGATTCGGAAAATTTCACAAAATCAAAACCTAATTTCTTTGGAAGTGTCTGATTTGCCTGCAGGAATGTATCGAATTGTCGTATTGCAAGGAGAAAAAAGATTTCATAGTAATTTTATAAAGAAATAAGATTCACAAAAAAATCCTTGGGTAGGGTTTAAGTTTTAAACGAAAATCTTTGAAAAAAATAGGATTTTAGAATTAAATTATTGGAAATAATCTCAAGATTTCTTTAGAATGTAAATTTTTGTAATTAATTTTTTCAGGTAGTTTTATTAGTCTAAATGTAATTTGGAATAATTAGATTATTACTGATAAATCCACATCAATACGGGCTTAGTACTATTTTTCGGCATGGGATCTACTATCATAAAATTGTCATTTGGTGCGGACACCCCACTGACTGTAACCGCGTTGGCCGATTTGGTATTTGCCGAGTGATGAACAATGGCTATTTTCTATATTACTGAAAACCGGATTGTCTTTGGATTCTAGTAGAGCGGTTCGTTATTGATTCAGTTCGGAAAGGCTTTTTCCCACTTGTTGATCTATTTTAGAAGTGCAGCTGCTGGAAAAAGTAATTAAAAATAGTAAGGTAAAGATTCGCAAAGTTTTCATATCAATCAGTTTAGGTTGAGCGCAAGATAGTCCATAAATACATTTGAATCCGGTTTATTTTCTTTGTAAATATCCGGAATTAAAACAACGATGTAAAGTTCGTAATTCGGCAGTCGGAATTTCATTTTTGCAAGGTTGCAGCAAAGCCAGAACCTTTTTCATACCCAACTGCATCATATCTGTTCTTTTCCATATTAGTGTACTGATTCGGGCGAATGTTAACAGCTGTCCCACTTCGATACGACTTTTTATTATTTATTTCGCTACGCTTCATAAATTATAAAAATCACTCAGTGTGACGGATACGTTCTTCTTAGTCATGCTGAGTGATTTTCCCATGCAATGCAACGAAGTGAAATGGAATGGGAAAATTGTATCGAAGCGTGACATAAGCCACAAATACACGAATGCGTTCTTCCCTGTCCCACTTCGATACGACTTTTTATTATTTATTTCGCTACGCTTCATAAATTATAAAAATCACTCAGTGTGACGGATACGTTCTTCTTAGTCATGCTGAGTGATTTTCCCATGCAATGCAACGAAGTGAAATGGAATGGGAAAATTGTATCGAAGCGTGACATAAGCCACAAATACACGAATGCGTTCTTCCCTGTCCCACTTCGATACGACTTTTTATTATTTATTTCGCTACGCTTCATAAATTATAAAAATCACTCAGTGTGACGGATACGTTCTTCTTAGTCATGCTGAGTGATTTTCCCATGCAATGCAACGAAGTGAAATGGGATGGGAAAATTGTATCGATCCTTGTCATGCTGAGTGATTTTCCCATGCAATGCAACGAAGTGAAATGGAATGGGAAAATTGTATCGAAGCGTGACATAAGCCACAAATACACGAATGCGTTCTTCCCTGTCCCACTTCGATACGACTTTTTATTATTTATTTCGCTACGCTTCATAAATTATAAAAATCACTCAGTGTGACGGATAGATGCTATATTCTCACTCATCCCCAATTGCTTCATCCATTTTTCCAACAGGGGCTGTTCCATCTGGAAATCACGGAATTCATCCGGACTCATAATCGGAATACCGCTGACAATCGGATATACCCGCTCACATTCCTCGCATATCAGAATTCCTTCCAAAATGTCATCATTTTGCCCCAAAGTTACGGGCTTCAATTCCAAATCCGACTTATCAAACGGACAACACAGCTTTTTTATCGTACTCAGTTTCATTTTTTGATTAAATTGTTTTTGTATTTTTCTAATTCTTTTTCGGGTTCTTCGGTATTCATCAATCCTGAAATCACGGCAATTCCGTCAAAATCCAAATCACTCAATTCTTCCAAATTTTCCGGCGAAATGCCGCCTGCCAGAAATATACGATTCGGAAAAATTTCTCTGGCTTTCTGAACGGTTTCATGACTCACAATCTCACAGGCACCCGCACTCACCGACGGAAACATTGAACAAAATGAAATATAATCTGCTCTATTTTTCGCCGCCCATTCCACATCTTTCAAATCATTCTCACAAGTAATTCCCAATAGAAAATCCCTCCCGAT
This sequence comes from Flavobacteriaceae bacterium, assembly GCA_030538275.1. GTDB lineage: Bacteria > Bacteroidota > Bacteroidia > Flavobacteriales > Weeksellaceae > Profundicola. The sequence goes on from JAUNUH010000001.1 coordinate 274,375, forward strand.
TTCATTTTTTATTTCCAGACCATTCTCCGGGATTTCATCAAAATGAACTCCGTCCAAATCCAGTTTTGTCAACAATTCCCAACGGTTATTGATCAACAGCGGAACTTCAGCCTTTCTGCAGATTTTCAGGATTTTTTCAATCAAAGCGATTTTATCTTGAATTTTATCAAAATTATCCCAAATCTGAACCGCTACTATCCCTTTGTCCATCAAAAATTGCAGTCTTTCCAATAATTTCGTTTCCTCCATTTTTGGGTTGATTACCAGATAGATACCTTTATTTTCTTTCAGTTTTAATTCCTTTTTCATTTCCATCCCGATTGAAAAGCTTTATAAAATGCCGCCCAGTACGGATCTTTAGGTTCATATTTCAATTCCCTTTTTCCTTGTCCGCTCAGCAATTGATTTCCGGAAGATTTTTCTGTAATTTCACCCACTTCCGTACAGTCTATTTGTTGTTGTTTCAATGAATGAATTACCTTTTCTACGCCTTCTGCACGACAACAAATAATCAGAGAACCTGCGCCGATAGAGCGTTTTGGATCCAAAGAAAATATTTTACAAACTGCTGACATCGCCTCGCTTACCGGCAACTTATCTTCATCAATCAGCACTCCTTTTTCTGATGCATATGCCATCTCATACACCGCTCCCAGTACGCCGCCTTCGGTTACATCATGCATCGCGGTGATATATTTTCTGTGCTGTATTGCCGTGAGTGCATCTTTCAATACCGAAATCTCATAAAATGAATCCACTGCTTTCTGATAATTTTCTATTCCCGCTTTATTTTTCACCGTTTCGGGAAAACTCATTGCCAAAATGGCTGAAGACGAAATTCCGCAGGATTTGGTGACCAAAATCCGGTCGCCTATTTGGGCCATTTCCGAAGTTAATAGCTGATTTTTGGGTGCCACGGTTATAAAAGTTGCTCCGCCTGCAATCGTAGAATTTTGACCTTCCACAAATCCGGTATGTCCGCCGGTGATGGCCATACCCATTTCTTCACAAAACGCATGAATATACCGCCAATAATCCTTAAAATCCTTTGCAGGAAATCCGGCCGGAAGATTCAGAACAAACTGACCAAATTGCGGAGCAAATCCTGTGGTGGCAATGTCATTGGCCGTGAGCTGAACCGACAGCCAGGCCGATTCTTTCAGTCCTAATTGCGGAATCAATGACAACGGATCACTCGCCATCGCCATATCCAGTTCATCCGATAAATTCACTACCGAAACATCCACTCCAAAGCTGGGTTTGGTCTTGACTTCTGAGCGGTTTTTTCCGCAATAATTGGCTATAAAATCCGAGAAAAATCCCTTTTCGAATTTACCTGTCTGCTCATTCATCGCCAGAATCTTTGAATTGAACATACAAACCAAAAAAATCACCCAAAGGAACATTCCATTTCTGCACAGGAAACCATTTCGGAAGTCCGGTTGTGGTCCATTTAATCGTAAAATCCCTGTCGGGCAAGGCTTCTTCAATCAGTTTTATCAGCTTATTGGGTGTGTAAAAGGTTGCCGTCATATAGAAATTATTTTTTCCTACTGCTTGTTGGGCTCTCCGCCGAATCAATTTGGGTGTATTTCGGTTCATCATCCCGAAAATAATGCCGTGTTTTCCCACACGAGCAGCTTCCCGAATTACCTTTTTCGGGTCTTTGTAATATTCGAAAGTGGTGATAAACGCCATGGCATCAAAGGTTTTGTCCTTGAACGGCAGATGATGTGAATCGGCCATCACCAAATCCCCATCAAAGCGGAAAAGTGCCTGAGAAAGCATAAAAGGCGAAATGTCTCCGCCGGTGGCTTCGATGCCAATATCCTGCCACCAACGCGTGAAACGAGTGGTACCACAACCGAATTCCAGAAGCGTTTTCACGCGTTTGTCTTTGGAAATTAAACTTTCCAAAACGTCTTTCTGCCAGATTTCAGCACGTTTGTAAGGACCTTCATAATACTCCTCATAAGTGTCGGTGTATTTGCGGTTGAAGAACCATTCGTCGCGGCCTTGCCAGGTTTTAATTTCCTGAGGGACCAGTTCTTTGTTACTTTTTTCGATATCCATTTTCATTGTTTTCTGACTTAAAAAGAAGAGAATAAGCCGGGATTTCAGCGCAATGAAACGGAAATAAGTTTCTGCATCCCTACGTTGGCATTATCCACCTCAGGTTTCGGGTATATTCTCAGCCATTTTTTTTGAAAAAAAAAGTTGGCACCCCGTGCAGGACAAAGATACATAAGAAAAAATGGATTTTTCAATAAAATTGGTCACGGTTGGCTTTTACGATTGGATTTTAAATTTAAAAATTAGGTTAAATTACATTATCCATGAATGAAAATTATTTAAATTCTATTTAATTGAGTTGAAATTGAGCTAAAGAATTCGAATAAATTAATTTTGCTTACTTTTGGTTTTGAATTATTTATTTATGAAAGTTGTGGAGACTTTATTTTGCAAAAGAAAAATCAATAATATTTTCTTTTTGACTGAACTCGGCAATGAAATTTCTTTTAAGAATGGAGAATTAGCCACTTTTATTAAAATTGATAATATTGTAAACAACAACTTCGAAACATATCAATTGTTGTCTATTTCTAAACGTCAGCCTATTGAATTATGAAAGTTAAAAATGACTTCATGAATTTTTCGGCAAAAGAAATAAAGTTTTATTCGCTCATTCTATTTGCGTTTTTTGCTTCTATAATCGTTTATGGATTTTCATTGACCAATTTTAGTTTGATGGTAGATAGCGAATCTCCTATTTATCCGCATTATTCATTGGAACATGGCCGATTGGGTACCAATCTCATTCGATACCATATTTTTGGTGGATTATGGCCTTATTTCACGCAACTTTTAGGATTATTTTTTCTAAGTTACAGTGCTGTAATCATGACGAAATTATTTCGGTTTACGGGATTATGGCAGATACTTTTTATTCTTTTATTTATAAGTTTTCCCCAACACGCTTATCAGTTGGCATTTACCATGCAGGCAGATGCCATTGGGATTGGATATTTTACAGGTGCGCTTGCGGTGTATGTATTTATACGTTATTTGGAAGGATTAGAGCTCAAATCTTGGATTCGTTTCACTAATATTTGGATTGTTTTTGTAGTATTTCTTCTCATTGCATTTACAATTTCAATTTATCAAGCATTAATCTATGTACCTGTGATGCTGTATGCGGCCTATTTTTTCAAGAATTTATTTGAAGAATTCAGGATAAAAGAAGAGCTGATAAGATTATTTTCATTTATTGGTCTTGTGATATTTGGATTTTTAGGCTATTTATTAATGGTCAAAATTTGGGTTCCAGCAGGTGAGGGTCAATATTTGAGTTCGTATGCTTCTGGCTCATTAGAAAACCAATGGCTTACTTTTTGGAAAGTTTTTAAATCCCAAATACTGGGGAAGTTCTATTATGGTAATCAATTAAATATAATTGTGTTGCTTTCTTCTGTGATATTGTTTGTTTATATTATATTTAAACGTAAGTGGTTTATTTTCAAGTTATTCGTGCTTATTTTTCTTGTGGTAACTCCTTATGCAATTTCATATTTTATCACAAACAATTCACATCCTCCACGAATTTTTATTGGAAGCAGTATAATTTTTGGTTTTTTGCCGGTATTTGTTTTAAAAAAATTCCTACATAATAAAATAGTATTATGGTTAGGGATTTTAGTATTTTTTATCAATACTTTTTACATTACCCAATTATTTGTGGCTGCGCATCGCATATATACGCATGACTTGATGATGGCAAGACAACTGGATCAAGACATTAAGCAAGTAATCGGGAAATACAAACCCAATTCAACCTATGTCTATTTGCATGGTGCCCCATCTTCTGTTCCTTATCAATCTATGAAGATTCCCAATTCTGAAATATTTTCGAGCAGTATTTTTCAATGGGATCGTGGCAGCAATTGGCGTATGTTGAATTTTTTTCGGTATCATGATTTAGGAGATTATAAATATGTAAGTTCAGAAGAAAATTTTGATAAAATAAAAGATTCTATTTCGAGAATGCCCTTATGGCCCAATCCCGGTTCTATAGTAATTTCTGACAATGTAGTTGCGGTAAAACTTGCCGAAAGGGCGGGTGCACGTTTGCCTTTTCAATCAGAAATCAAAGAAGAAGCTTCTGTAATAACGTCCATTCTGGAATTGCCTGAGCAAAATAAAAAAATTGTGGGGAATTTTGATGAATTCAGAGAAGGAAATAATAGCGTAGAAATCATAGGATGGTCTGCATTACAAGGCGTTTCTTCCAATGATTCAGAAACTTTTCTCATTATTTTCAATGCAGAGAATAGATTTATCAAAAAAACAAAAAGTTATAAAAGAGAAGACATCACCAAATGGCTGAATGATGGAAATGATTATGATTTTTCGGGCTTTGTGTGTAATTTCGATAAAGACTCCTTGCCGGTAGGTGAATATGAATTGGGTATTTTGATTGTTGATAATCAGAATGAAAATACCTTTTACAATCCATTTGGTAAATCAATTCTAATTAAATAATTTTTGAATGAAGAAAATAGTTATCGGAATTGTTTCCCCTTGTTATAATGAAGAAAGTGTTCTGCATGAAACGGCAAATGAATTGTCGAATTTGATACAAAGGCTTATTTCTAAAGGCAAAATTTCTGAAAATAGCTTTCTGGCATTTGTAGATGATGGAAGTAGAGACGATACCTGGAAAATTATTTCGAAATTAACAGAAGAAAATTCCCATATCAAAGGTTTGAAACTGAGTAAAAATGTTGGCCATCAAAATGCACTGCATGCCGGACTGATGCATTACCACAGAATTGCGGATGCTTTGATTTCTATAGACGCTGATCTACAGGATGATATAGGCGTAATTGAGGAAATGATAGATCAATTTAAAGATAATAATATCCAGGTGGTATATGGTGTGCGAAAAGAGCGAAGTACAGACACTTTTTTCAAGAAGAATACGGCATTATTTTTTTATCGGTTAATGCGTTGGATGCGTGTAAATTTGGTTTATAATCACGCCGATTTCAGATTGATGAGTCAGAAAATTATAGTGGCATTGTCCCAATATGAAGAGGTGAATATTTTTTTGCGCGGCATCATTCCCAGCATTGGTTTTTCTAGCGGTATTGTTTACTATAACCGACAAGAGCGTAGGGCGGGCGAATCCAAATATCCTTTGAAAAAAATGATTTCGTTTGCTTGGGAAGGCATTACATCTTTCAGTAATTTTCCTTTGAAAGTTGTCACTATGCTTAGTTTTTGTGTTTTTGCCTTATGTATTTTGGCTTCACTATATGCGCTAATTTCTTTGTATTTTACCCATGTAGTTCCGGGTTGGTTTTCTACGGTTTTGCCATTATACTTTTTGGGTGGTGTACAACTTTTGGGGCTTGGTATTATAGGTGAATATATCGGTAAAATCTATAGTGAAGTAAAAAAGAGGCCCAAATATTTTGTAGAAGAATCATTGAATTGATTCTCGCCACGGCCTATTGAGGCTTGCCAAAGGATACCTTTATCTTTATTGGACATATAATCATGCCACGATGTCGCAAATGTCAAGCGCACAACTTTCAAACCCTTTCGGCTCGGTTCCGGGCGAATAGAAGTGCATTGCCATGGGTAATAGACATCATCTTCATAGCCTTGCAGGTGGTGTTGTACCTTTTCTACCACATCCAAATAATCTGTAGCGCGCAGGCGTTCTGTAGCCGGTGCTATGGCATTGGATTCACCGATGGCTTTGAACACAAGGCGAATGCCTATGCTGGCATCTATAGATTGGGTAGCACTGTCTATTTCGTCTATTTTGGTAAGATCCATATCTACCAGTGCTGCCGGATAGCTGATGGGTGGTTTTTCTTCTTGCAGTTGGTTACAGTCCAGATCTGCATAGCGTATTTCTGGCAGTTGTGCCAGCAGTTCAATGATTTTGAGATACAATTGTTTCATTTTGTTATGATTTAAGTCCGTGTTTCAGTTCGGCCAATGCCACTCGTCGCAGGCGTGCAGCCAGATAGGGAGAATGTTGAAAACCGCCAATAAAGCGTCTTTGCGGAATGTTTTGGTGAATGGTTCTGTCATGTGCCTTTACTTTTTGTTTTTTACCTTTTACGGTTCGCGTAAAGGGTTTTACATGTTGTTTTACTGGGCCGCGAAACCCCTCATTGTGTACGCGTGCATAGTTGATGCCTGTGCCGCCTGCAGATACCCAGAAGCGTGGCCCCTCGGTGCGGGATACGCGTATGCTGCGGCGTAGTGCGCCGCTTTTTACCAAAAGGTTACGGCTGGTATCGTCTTTTTTGCCCCATTTAGTAGGATTTTTGCGCTTTGGCCATACTTCTTGGCTGTGCCCGCTCCATGCTTCCTGGTCAAATGAATTTTGGGCAAAGTTCACCACCTCTTCGCCCAGAATAGGAGGCAATGAGCGAAAGGTATTTGCCAGTTTTTTACGAATTTCTTCATGAATTTGTTCTGCTGTTGCCATAGTGGTTTAATTTTTGTTTATATTTGCAGTAGGGAAATGTTTAGATAGTTGGCGAGCTTTTCAACGGCGATTCCTTTTCCCTGTAAAGCGGCTTCTATGGCCGCTTTTTTATTTCTTCCCTTGTGAAATAAAAAGCTTCATTATTATAGATAATGTAAATTTCTTTCATTAATGGATATGCATCATCATTTTTAAAATTTGATTTGAGCTTATTCAATAAGCTATCCATGTCATAAGGATAGTTTTGTAGGTCAAATACGACGTTCGCACATATAGATAATGACGGCAATCTGGTGATTGTGATTCCGGTAGATAAGCATTTTTGCCCGGGAGAGGAGCTGCACCGCAGAAGACAGGCCTTGTATGATGCTATCTGGGAGCATGACAACAAAAACTATATCGGTGGTGATGTCCAGGTAGGTATAGTAGAATGGCTCAAAGAGACGGAGCCCACGGAGGCGCAATGGCGCGAAATTTTGAAATAAATATGAAAACCGCTCCGATTTCGGGGCGGTTTTTTTGTAAGACAAACACCGGCTTGTAGAATCCGGCATTCTGCCCTATTTTTGTGGTAAATGACCAAAAAGGAAAGACTTACCCAACGCAACAAGGCCGTGCGCGATCTGTTTGATAAGCTGGTGATCAAGCACCCACAGTGGCGTGTAGATGCCATCTATGCCGAGATAGAGGCGCGCTATTTCATTGCACCGCGCACGGTAGAGGCTATTATTATGCGCCAGCCGGGATATGACTACTAAATTATGAAAACAATCATCCACCTTCACATTAATCATTTGATAGATAAATTAATCATCACCGACACCGGACCCGAAAGTGTTGAAAAACTGGGCGGTGCTATACGCGAATCCTTATTGAGGGCTATAAACTCAGTTCAGGAAAGTCCGCAATCAGCTGAAGATACATCTGAACAGCCTTCACCGCCAAATCAAAATCGATTCCCGGATTCTCAAGAATAGTTTTTTTGGCAGGCGAGTTTCAGTTTTTGGTGCTGTACATCGGTAAAGGGTGTGGAAGATGGGGCACAAACATATCGGTATAGATCCTCTAATGTGAAAGATGACATAATATAAATTTAAAGTTGGCACTTCAAATTTATTAAAAAAGCGGTTAAGTGATTTTTAACCGCTTTTTAATTGGTATTAAATTTGTTTGTATATTTGCAATGCAAACAAGAGCAGGGCGATTGGCGTAGACCTTCCCTGTGTTTGTAAGAGACGGTCTATCGGCCGTCTTTTATTATTTTATTCTTATGAATAATAATCAACTTTGGCATTTCACCGAAATAATTCTCTATAGCTTCTTCCAAGTTGGCCATATAAAAATTATCAGGAAAATACAGAATTCCTACATCTGCTTTTTTTTCTTGAATTTGGGCAATTCTCTTTTGAATTGTCCTTGAACTATTCCCCATTATACTTTTAATCTCAATAGTTAAATCATTAAGCAGCCCGTCAAGTTGTTTATCCGTGTTCAGCTCCTGCTCAAGTATTAGTTTTTCACCGCGGTTAAAGAAAAAGTCTTGGACTTCAGTTTCATAATGGCCCAGTGTTTTATCAAATTTATGTCTTTTGTGTATTGCTTTCAGCCCCCCTTTGCTATTCATTTCAACATTATAATAGTCAGGGCTATTATTATATTGATTAAACTCATAAAGGCGTAACGCCTCTTCCCGTTCCTTTTCATTCAAATGATTTTCATAGGCCGAGTTTTTGAAGACCATGCCGCTTTGCCCGGGGTTATTGGCAAATTCCTTTTTTACATCATTTTCCTGCAGATTGGGTTGGGTGGGTTCGTCATCCGTTCTTTCCACATCACAGCGGCACGACCAATCATTAGGTGGCAGGTGGGTTTTCCACCAGGGGTGATCTATGGGCAGCACTATGCCGTCCCATTGACGGTGCTGGGCGCGTACGCGTTCATCGCCTACGGTTACGTATCGCAGGTTGGGATATAAATCTTTGGTACGCTGTATATCTTCCCATTTGGCCGCCATTTGCGCCGTGGCAATGGTTTGGTGGTATTCGGTTTTCAACCAGTTTTTGTTATAGTCCTGGTTGGCCGCCATAGCCGCTTTTTGAAAGTCTTCCCAACTTACGCGGCCACCGTTTTGTTGCAGCATTTCATTCAAGGTTTTTTCAAAACTTTTGCTTTTAAAGGCATTACCTCTATGGGCGCGGGTGCAATCCGCATGATGTTGTCACCGGCAACCGAACCTATGACGGTAAAATTTCCCTTTGGCAAAGTGAATACGAGGCGATGGTGCGTGATGCGCGCGACAAAGATGTGCTAAGGCTCAGCTTTGCTGTAACCGTGGCATACGTTCCACACGATGGCGGGCAGATCGTCACCGATATTCTGCAAGGGGTTCAGTTCAAAGAGATGCCAAAAGGCATGGCCCAGGGCGACAAAAATAAGATTATAGAGCTCCCTATTATGTTTTTGGGCGTGAAAAAGCAACAGTAAATTAATAGTTAAGCATGAATAAAAGCCCGCTCGTTTTTTTGGGCGGGCTTTTTTTTAAAACAAAAAAAACACGAGATATGAACGAAAAAATTACAGACAAACAAATCCAGGATTGGAAAAAAAAGCATGGCGAAATCTTTAAAATTGAGTTTGAAGATGGAAAATCCATTTACCTGAAAAAACCCACACGACAGGTATTGAAGCTGGCCATGACCATGTTACAGACAGATCCTCTGAGAATGGTGGAAACCATTATAAAAAACTGCCAATTGGGTGGCGATAACATAGAAGGTAATGACAGTTATTTGTTTGGTGCGTCCACCCAAATTGATAAAATAATTGAAATAAAGCAGGCCGAGCTAAAAAAGTTATAGAGGGCTCTCAAGGCGATATTGAAAACAATATGCTTGCCTATATGGATACGGAAATGGAATATTATTTAGGTATATCACCCGATAAATTGAATGACCGGCAGTGGGCAGAAAAGTGGCAGCAATTAATGGATATCAGAAAACGAGAGTCCGACGGAAATTTACATTTTCAATAATACACCAATATAATGAATCAATGCAAAAACAAGCAAATTCACAAAAATTAATAGCAATGTGGCTCCCCATTCTGCGTGAAAGATAGAAAGGAGTAAAAATGCGGTTATGGGTAATTGAATCAACCAAAACCAAGACTTTTTGTAAGAGTTACTGACTATAAAAGCACCATCTAAGGCAAGTCGGCCATTGATTGCTAAAAAAGCCATAGCTATCACTATTAAAAAGGAAGCGGCCGTCAATCCAATTGCCAGCCAAACCAAAACGCTAAGGAAGTCTAATAAAATCATGAGTTACAGTTTTTCAATATTTGTCAAAGATTTTGCCACATCTTCGTTGATGAACCTCGGGGCCACCCTGAGTGTCATTGACAATCAGGCCAATCGATTGGAATCAAATTTACGAAATACTTTTGATTAACCTGTAAATTCCATTGATTCTTTAAGGTTAAAATTACAAGTTTTAAATTCACAGCGAACCGCATCCACCAGTACACGCAACATTCGGGAGCTTACTACCGAAATTAGACAAACCGAGAGGGAGTTGCGAAAACTGGAAAATTTACCTCCGCTGGGGTTTATAGGAAGATTACGGCAGATTGGTGGTCAAATGGGAGGCCTTGTGGGTATATCATGGGCCTTTGGAGCCGCAATGGGTGCGTGGAATGGCATCAAAGCAATTTACAACAAAGGCGTAGAGCTCGAACAAACCAATATTAAGTTTGAAGTGCTACTGGGTTCTGCAGAAAAGGCCTCTGCGCTATTGGGTAAGCTAAACCGCTATGCGGACATCACGCCCTATGATAATCAATCTATCCAAAAGTCTGCAGAAACCATGCTGGGGTTTGGAATTTTTAAAACTGTAATGATGGGAGTTAATGCGGTCGTAGCTGTTTTTAATTTTTTATTAAATGCCAACCCTATAGGCGTGGTTGTAATTGCAATCGGCGTATTAGCCGCAGCCTTGGTTTTTCTAGCGGTATTGTTTACTACAACCGACAAGAGTTTAGGGCGGTCGAATCCAAATATCCTTTGAAAAAAATGATTTCGTTTGCTTGGGAAGGCATTACATCTTTCAGTAATTTTCCTTTGAAAGTTGTCACTATGCTTAGTTTTTGTGTTTTTGCCTTATGTATTTTGGCTTCACTATATGCGCTAATTTCTTTGTATTTTACCCATGTAGTTCCGGGTTGGTTTTCTACGGTTTTGCCATTATACTTTTTGGGTGGTGTACAACTTTTGGGGCTTGGTATTATAGGTGAATATATCGGTAAAATCTATAGTGAAGTAAAAAACAGGCCCAAATATTTTATAGAAGAATCATTGAATTGATTCTCGCCACGGCGTATTGAGGCTTGCCTAGCCCCGATGCGAGCGGAAATCCTTGTGAAATAAGCCGCTCTACAGCCAGCGGTTTTCTGGTACTGTAGCGTATGCGGAAGTGCCAGAAAACCGACTGGATGTGGCGGATTGTGAGCAAGATTGCAGCGGGCAGCGGGTTCCCGGCTCCTCCTATTTATAAAATTACATTTGATGCCTAGTGCAAAAGTGGTTGTTGGTTTGACAATTTCATTTAATATTTTATTAACAAAAACCTTTTTAAATCTTAAATTTATCTTAAAATTGGCATGTATATTGATTAAATCTGTTAAATATTTTTTGCTATGAGATTAAGTTATTTTTTATTTATGTGTATAGGTGCTCTCACTTATGGGCAGTCTGTTAATTTACCGCAAAATGTGAAGGATTTTGCTGAAATATTACCTAAGGGATATGTGTCGTTGCATGCGTTGAAGGAGGATATAAATGGTGATGGAAAGAAGGATTTGGTGATGGTGATGGGTGTGGAGAAGTATGAGTATATTGAGGGGACAGGTTTGGAATATGAGGAGGTTTGGAAAATTGATTTTGAAAAGCAATATCGGGTTTTGGCGATTTATCTCAGAAACAAGAAGGGTAGTTATGATTTGTTTACGTGGTCGGACAAGTTTATACTTACACGTTACTCGCCAGCACAAAGCGAGCCCTTGGAAGAGGTTTATTTTACGAAGAAGGGTGTATTGGTATTCAAATATTATAAATTTATGACTATGGGGTCTTGGGGTGTGAGTAGTGAGACCTTGAGGTTTCGTTATCGGGATCATAAAATGGAGTTGATAGGCTATGATTATGGTGAAGGGAGTCGTGCAACAGCTACATTTGATAAGTATAGTGTGAATTATCTTACCGGGAAATACAAAATTCATGGGGAGGAAGTGATTGATGAGGATGATACGGTTGTTGTGCCTGAGCAGCTTTCTTGGCATAATTTCAAAATCAACAGGTTGTATAGACTAGAGGAGGTGCAATCCAATGGAGGTTTCAGCTATGATATGCTGCGGTTTTGGGAGTGAGGGTAGCGCTTGGATTTGTGGTGGATAAGTGTGATGTTGAAGGTGGATGGAAGGAATTCTGATTGTATTTTTGTATTTTTAAATTTATTTTTATGAAAATAGCTGATTCTTTTCAGTTTGTAAGCAGAACTGCATTGGTATTAACGCCAACAAGGTCTTTTATAATTGGGTAAAAGAAGTTTACCCGAATACGAGTGAAAATGCAGGCGATTTTGGCCCTAAGGATGTGTATTTGTTGCCTGATTTTGATACGAAAGAGGAAATGAAGCGTTGGCTGAAAAAGAATTTTGATTGGTTTTTTTGTGAACAGCTGTTTGGCTGGATTACCGATGAGGAGGCTTGGTCACAAAAGCGCAATTTTGCCATGTTTGAGGATTGGTTTGATTACTCACTGCACGAAATGGTGTGGGACAGCGTTGCGGGGGAGATTGAGAAGGATGAATATTGATTTATCTCAGGAATCAGCCAAAAAAACAGCCATGCGAATCCGCTAATACCGTTTTGAAAAATCTTTTGCGTTTTTCACCTTAGTTTTGTGTTCATAGGGATATCATTTCAGATTTCCCCTCATCAGATGTCATCTGGCGATTGTTTCAGGCTCAAAAACTATTCCCCGGTTTTTTCAATTTCTTCGATTTGTTTGGTTGTAAATGCCATTTGTTTATTTCTTGTTATTTCTTGAATTTTGACAAATTTAGTAAACTAGTCGTATTTGCTGAATATATCAGTTGATAGAAATGTTGCAAGGCTTTGATTTTCAATTTTGATTCTAATGCTGCAATAGCGTTGATTACACACTCGTGGCAGTGCATGTCAATTCATTTTTTAAAGTTGATAAAATCAAAAAACTTGTTATCGGGTTTAAAAATTGACTTTTACATGATGTTTTTATCATTACAAATTTTGATAGGTTAAGCTTTACAAATAAAACATATTTATAATTTACCCCGATGTAAAATATTTCCTTTTCATATTTCATAAAATTCAAACTTGATTTCCTTGGGCATAATATGCGCTGCCCTAAAGTCTTGTGTAACAATAAATTGATGCCGAATATGCGGTGGAACCACAATAGTATCTCCTTGTACCAGTGTTCTTTTTTCTTCATCCAGAATAAAAATACATTCGCCTTCCAGCAAAATTACTACCGATTCTAGATTGGCAGAGTGGGGTGGAAGTTGAGCGCCAGATTTGGCCTGCATTTGCTTGACAATCAGGTTTTCTCCAGTTGCTAATACCTTAACGTTGGGTGGAGTTATTTTAGCCATAATTAGTTTTTTACTAAATTATGCAATAATCCCCGAAGTTAAAAATCAAAATTTATCTCAAAACTTTTGAAGTTATAATGAGTTTTAAGGGAGCTTTTCTATGCAAAAAGATGTAATTTTTGCAAAAAAGCCAAGTATCTATAGTTAGTTTAAAAAATTTATTTTAAGTATTTAAGATATTTTTATCTTAAATAAAAGTTTTAACGTACCTTTATCCCATAAAAGCAATACTAAAAATGCAATTCATTGTTTATCAATGCTTTTATTTTATACTCATTCTAAATTAATAATATTATGGCTACATCAAAAGCCCGTGCCGAATGGCAAGGCAGCATCAAAGAAGGAAAGGGAAATATGAATTTTACTGGATACAACGGTACGTATTCCTTTGCCACACGATTCGAAAATGAAGAAGGAACAAATCCAGAGGAACTCTTGGGCGCAGCACACGCAGGTTGCTTTTCCATGTATCTTTCTTTACTACTTACCGAACAAGGTTTGCAACCCGAAAATATCAGCACTTTGGCCATTGTACAAGTGAACAAGGACGATATTGGCCCGTTCATCCAATCTATCGAAATTGAATGTGAAGTGAAATGTACGGGTTTGACCCATGAAAAACTGCAAGAACTCGCAGCCATCACCAAAGAAAAATGCCCTGTTTCTAGACTATTTGCTGGCGGTACAGCCACCATTGAGGCTACTGCAAAACTTTTATAATATAACAAAATGAAAACTCCAAACCGACCACAACTCACGCCGTACCAAATGGGTGAGCAATTGAAAATACTAGAAATTACCGCTCCCGCACAAGCTCAAATGCCCTTGCATTACGCCACCAGCGATGCCGTTGTGATGGTGCAAAAAGGAAAAGCAGTACTGCAAATTGATGGTCAAGAGCACATACTTGTCGTGGGTACCTGCCTATTGATTCCGGCACAAAAACTTCATGCGCTCCAGATTGTAGAAGATTTTCATGCGTTTGCCGTCATGACCCAACAAGCAAGCATAGAATTTGATTAGAGAAAATCAACTAAAATTGATCTAATGAAAAATATTCAAATCAAAAGAATTTACGAAAAGGCAGAAACAAGCGATGGCTTTCGTGTGTTGGTAGATAGGATTTGGCCACGTGGAATAAGCAAAGAAGAGGCAAATCTCGATGAATGGCTGAAAGACATCGCACCCTCTGCCGAGTTAAGGCAATGGTTCGACCACAAAGAAGAAAGATTTGATGAGTTCAAAGAAAAGTATATTTCTCAGTTAAAAGATAAAACGCAAGAAATCAACTATTTAAACATGAGGGCAAAGACCAGAAACCTCACGTTAGTATATGCCGCAAAGGACGAGAAACATAATCAAGCGATTATTTTACAGGAAATTCTCGAACAAAAACCTTAAAATTTATTAGGTTGCCATGAAAAGCCTGACATTTTAATTGAATTTAAATGGTCAGGTTTTTTTATGAAATAATGTTTTCGCGCAGTTATCGATTTATTCTTCGAGTGGGGCAGTCTAGGCGCGACCGGAGATACTGTCGGCTTGCCTTCCTTTTGGGGCCAACGCATAAGGCCGCGGACGCGCTCGCCAGTATCTCCTAAACATAAAAAAATTTCTCCCATACTCTTAACCAAAAAATTCGCAAAGGCTTTGTTAAATAATTTATAAAAAGCTATTTTTTGCCCAAAATCCTATTTTAAATCATGATAAACGGCATATTTCTTGAATTTTAACAAAACCTAAAAAATTATTTATTATGAGCAAAAAAGCAACAACAAAAGCTTCTGGAACCAAAAAATCAGAAAGTAAAGCAAAAAAATCTACAGCTAAATCTGGCGCAGCAAGTTCAAAAACGTCTGCTGCAAAATCAGAAAAAAAATCAACTAAAGTAAAAGCCAAGGCAGATGCCGCCTCTAGTTTACGAGATTTACTACTGGATGGAATGAAAGATTTGTACTGGGCAGAAAATAACTTATTAAAAGGCTTGGAACAGATGAATGTCAATGCCACTTCTGCCAAACTCAAACAATACTTAGAAGATCACCATACCGAAACACAAAAACATATCTCCAGACTGGAAGATGCTTTTGAAGCTATGGGCGAAAAGGCGGAAGAAGAAAAATGCGTTGCCATGGCCGGATTATTAAAAGAAGGTGAAAGTATATTAAAAGATACAGTAGAAGGAGCGGTGCGCGATGCCGGAATTATTCTTGCCTCACAAAAAATTGAACATTATGAAATCGCCAGCTACGGCTCACTGGCTATGTTTGCTAAACATTTGGGTGAAGAAAAAGTCGAAAAACTTCTGAGAGATACGCTTAACGAAGAAAAAGCTACCAATAATATTTTAACTAATTTGGCGGTAAATGAAATTAATGTGAAGGCTTAAATTTAGTCCGAACTAATAAAAAAATTCTGAATCTTCGGGTTCAGAATTTTTTTTATTTATCAATTTCTTGCTCAAATAAATTAAAATAAAAATAAAATTGAATCTAGGATGAAGTAATTTTGTATTGATTTTTATATTATCTTTGAATTATTCCTAAAATTTAAATATGAATTCAAAACTACAATCATTATTTGCTTATGTGGGTATTCTATGGTTGGTTGCGTTTTTTGCAGGTCGCCATCAACGCGATGAATTCAGTAGATATCACCTCAAACAAGGGCTTGGTTTGTGGATTACATCTATTGCTCTCGGTTTTTTAATCGTTTATTTGCTCCAAGCATCACCCATCTTGGGGTTGATTGTGAGTTTTCTATCACTTATGTTGCTGGTTTTGTTTTTGGTAGGAATGTATAATGTCTTTAATGATAAACAATCACCTCTACCTTTTATCGGAAAATGGTTTGAAAAAGGATTTATTTTTCTCGATAAAAAATAATTTTCCTTCAGCATCGAATATCCAAAGGAAAATTACTTCAAAAAAATACGAATGCTAGAATGATTCAATTATTCTTTCCAACCACCGCCCAAGGCGTTGTATAAATTCACCAATGCGTTCAATTGAGCAAACTTTGCTTGAATGGCTGCCAATTGTGCATTCAGCGCATTTTGCTGTGCAGTAAGTACTTCTAGATAATTGGCCATTCCATAATTCATTAATTCCTGGGAAAACGCTGTTGCGGCAAAATATTGTTCATATTCCAATTGTTTCAACGCTATGAATTCATCTTGAGAATTATATAAATGTAATGCATCCGATACTTCTTTACCTGCCAAAAGCAAGGTTTTTCTGAAGTTTAACAAAGCTTTTTCTTGTTGAAATTCTGCTACTTCTTTTTGAGTTTTGAGCCGTCTTTGTTGCAAAACAGGCTGCGTGAGACCTGCTGCAACGGTAGCAAACCAAGAATTCACAGAAAAAAGTTTATCCAAATCTACAGATTGCAATCCCGTGTTGGCAGACAGGTTGAGGGAAGGATATAAATTGGCATGGGCAAAATTCCAATCCTCAAACGCTTGAATCAATCCATATTCTGCTGCCATAACATCGGGTCGATTTCGCAGAAGACTTGCAGGAACACCCAGTTTTATTTCTGTAGGAATTTCTTGTTGATCCATATCAGAGCGTGCTATGCTTTGTGAAGGAATTCCCATCAAATACGAAATCTGATTTTCCAAAATATGAATGGAATTTTCAATTTCAATTAAATAGGCACGATGATTCAGTAACAAGGCTTCGGTTTGTTTCACTGCAACTTCGGTCAATACACCAGCATCTTTAAGCGCTTGAGTGGTTTCCAAGCTTTTTTCGCGCAATAATATGGTTTCTTCTGTGGTTCTTTTCTGCTCGTCAAGCGCCAATAATCTGTAATACGAAGAGGCAATTTGGGCTACTATTTCCGACTTCACCGCTTGATGTGCGGCCACACTTTGCAAATAACTCGCATATTGTGCTTTTTCGGCACTTTTTAATTTCCCCCAAATATCGGCTTGCCAAGAAGCCGATGCAGAAATGTCATAATTCATCAAATGACTTCTATCGCCTATGATTTGACCAAATTGTGTATTCATGGATTGTGTCTGGTAGGTAACACCAGGGCCAACCTGTAAATTGGGAAAATAGGCTGCTTTGGCTTGTTTCACATAAGCATCAGAAATATTAATATTTTCTAATGCAACACGAATGTCTATATTATTTTCCAGTGCTTGGGCTATATGATTTTGTAGCAAAACATCTTTGAAAATTTCACGATAGCCCAAATCTGCCATAGAAATGCTGTCTTGAGATAAATTATCTGTTCTATACTGCGTTTCTGAAATCAGCTCGGCTGGGCGTTCATATTTTTTTAATGATAAACAGGATTGTAAAAATAACCCAGATATAATTATAAAAATGAAGGGTGAATTCATCCATTTCATAAAATCAAATTTAAAATTAAAAGGATTCATCATTTTGTATCTCAACAGTTTTTGTTTCAAATTTCATCGGCACAAATCTTTCTTGTATTTTTTGAAAAATAACGAATAATACAGGAATTACCACTACACCGAAGAATGTACCGATAAGTAAACCAATTGCGGCACCAGTTCCAATGGAACGATTACCCACCGACCCGATTCCAGAGGCAAAAACAAGGGGAAGCATTCCAAAAATAAAGGCGAATGAAGTCATTAAAATCGGGCGTAAACGTACTTTTGCAGCTTCAATGGCAGATTTGGAAATCGACATTCCTTGTCGTCGTCGCTGTATGGCAAATTCGACAATCAAAATCGCATTCTTGGCCAATAATCCAATCAACATGATTAATGCAATTTGAAAGTAAATGTTGTTTTCTAAACCAAAAAGCCATTGTCCCAGATAAGCGCCCATCACGCCAAATGGTAAAGAAAATAATACACTTAATGGAATTATATAACTTTCATATTGTGCGGCTAATAAGAAATAAACAAATACAATACTCAGAATAAAAATGATGAGCGTTTGTTTACCCGAAGAAACTTCTTCACGCGACAATCCAGAATATTCAATTCCAAATTGATTGGGTAAAATTTGAGCGGCAACTTCGTTTACAGCATTGATGGCATCACCGGTACTGTATCCAGGATTGCTGGCACCATTAAAGTCGGCTGCGGTATATAAATTAAATCGATTTACCGTTTGTGGACCATAAACTCTCTTCATATTTACAAATTGAGAAATCGGTGTCATTTGTCCTAGGCTATTTCGAACATATAATTCGTTGATATTATCAATGGTAGCTCTATTTTCTGGGCTAGATTGAATCATTACGCGATATTGTTTTCCGTATTTGGTAAAGTTGGCTGAATATAATCCACCCACATAGCCTTGCATTGCAGATAATATGGCAGAAGTAGATACACCCGCTTCTGCAGCTCTGGGAACATTAATTTCCATTTCGTATTGTGGAAAATTCACATTGAATGAAGTTCTGGCGTATTGAAATTCGGGTCGTTGTGTCAAGGCTTGTTCCAGGGCCGCTGCCACTTCTTCAAGGCGTTGAAAATCTCCTCCAGATTGGTCAATTAAAGAGAAAGAAACCCCAGAACTTGCGCCATAACCTTGGATACTGGGTGGCGTAAAAAAGATCATTCGTGCATCGTCCACTGTGGCACCTACGCCAAACAGCTTTTTGATGATATTATCAATGGAAGTTTCGTCTGTAGTTCTTTCATCAAAGGGTTTTAATTTGATAAATCCAAAACCATAATTTCCACCCGAACCAGTCATTAAACTGAATCCCGAAATAGCTGTAACGGTTTCTACACCTTCTACGCTTCTTGCCTTTTGATTAAAATCGGCCAACGCGCGTTCGGTTCTCTCACGTGTGGCAGAAGTAGGTAATTCTACATTATACATGATAAATCCACGATCTTCATTCGGAACAAATCCCGTTGGCATATTTGAATTTATATACCAAATGCTGAGCCCGGCAAGTAGCAACAAAATACCGGTAACCCATTGATGTCGCATGAAAAAGGTAAAAGTTTTGGCATATCGTCGTGTTCCAGCATTGAAAGCTATATTGAATTTGTGGAAAAATTTCATCAACCAACTTTTTTCTTCATACGCCTTGTCATAATGTGTAGATTTCAAAAATAATGCACACAATGCCGGGCTTAATGTCAATGCATTCACAGCCGAAATCGCTATGGCGATCATTAATGTAATTCCAAACTGTTCATAAAACACACCAGTCGGACCGGTAATAAAGGTTACTGGTAAAAACACGGCCGCCATAACAATGGTAATGGTAATGATGGCACCTGTAATCTCGTGCATGGCTTCTATGGTAGCATTTTTGGAATTACTTGTGGTATGTTCCAGTTTGGCGTGCACCGCTTCGACCACGACTATGGCGTCATCTACCACAATTCCAATGGCCAAAACCAAGGCAAAAAGTGTCAATAAATTAATGGAATAACCCAAAAGATTTAAAAAGAAAAAAGTTCCAATTATAGATACGGGGACGGCAATAGCCGGAATAAGCGTAGATCTGAAATCCTGTAAAAAGATAAAAACCACCAAAAACACCAAGACAAAAGCCTCGAGTAGGGTAACTATTACTTTTTGAATCGAAGCTTCAAGGAAATCATTGGTATCATAATTAATTTGATAGGTAATTCCCTCTGGAAAATTGGGCTGAACTTCGTTTTCTAAATAATCTTTGATATTATGAATAATTTGTTGTGCATTGGATCCAGGGGTTTGATTGATTCCCATACTCACCGCCGGGAATCCATTGAGGGATGCGGTGGCTGTATAGGATTGTGCGCCCATTTCTATATCTGCCACATCTTTCAAGCGTAGAAATTGCCCATTGCCAATGGATTTAATAATGATATTTTCGTATTGAGCTACTTCATCAAATTTTCCGCTATATCGAATGATATATTCAAAAGTTTCATCACTGCTTTCACCAACAGAACCCGATGCCGCCTCCAAACTTTGGCTATTAATGGCTGCGGATACATCTGCTGGAACTACGCCGTAGGCTGCCATTTTATCTGGATTCAGCCAGATTCGCATCGAATATGTACGTGAGCCGTAGGCACGCGCATCTCCAACACCATTAATTCTTTTTAAAGATGGAACCACATTAATATCTAAATAATTTTGAAGATATAATTGATCGTAAGCCGGATTTTCGGAATAAAACGTCAAAAACATCAAAGACGATGAGTTTTGTTTGCTTACGGTAATTCCACTTTGATTTACTTCTGTTGGTAGTACAGAAGCAGCCTGTGCCATTCTGTTTTGAACGTTGACAGCTGCCATATCTGGATCTACATCTTGTGCAAAATTCACTGTAATAGAGGCAGAGCCGTTGTTACTTGAAGTTGAAGTAATATAAGTCATTCCTTCAACCCCGTTTACTTGCTCTTCAATCGGAATTACTACAGAGCGCATTACGGTTTCGGCGTTCGCACCGGGATAAGAAGCGCGAATATTCACCGTTGGCGGGGCTATATCGGGATAGGTTGTCACCGGTAAAGCAGTAATTCCCAGAATTCCCAAAATCACGATGATAATAGAGATTACAGTGGATAAAACCGGCCTATCTATAAATGTTTTAATCATATTTGAATATTATTTTCCCGAAGGTTTTACAATACTGTCTAGTTTTACAGGTTGTGCTTTGATTGCCGAGCCATTTCGTAAAATTCCCACCCCCGAAGCAACCACAGGATCGCCAGGTTTCAAGCCAGAAGTTACGATGCTCAATTTATCTACTGCGGTTTGTGTTTCTATAGAGGTAGAACGCACGGTGTCATTTACTACTTTAAAAACATAGGTAATGCCTTGTTGCTCAAAGGTGGCTTGTTGTGGGACAACGATGGCGTTTTTGTAATATTGTGGAATTAAAATAGTTCCGCTGTTTCCATTGCTCAACACTTTTTCAGGATTTTTGAATGAAGCACGAAACTGAACTGTTCCCGAGTTGGGATCGATTTGACCTGTAACCGCTTCAATTTTTCCTTTTTCTGCATACACTTTGCCATTGGCTAATCTCAAATCCACTTCTGGCATATTTTTGAGTTTTTGTTCGGGATTTGCCCCTTCATTTTGATCCAAAAAATCCAAATATTCACTTTCATTCATGGAAAAATAGGCATAAACAGCACTGGTTTCTGAAACAGTTGTGATGGGAATACTGCTCGACGGACCCACCAAACTTCCCTCACGTTGATTGATTTTGCCTACAACACCAGAAATAGGAGATCGAATTACAGAATATCCAATATTGGCCTGAACTTCTTTCAAATTGGCATTCGACTGGCTATGAGCTGCACGCGCTTGGCTCAATTGACTCTGTGCGCGCATAAGATTGGCGTTGGCAGTTTCTAGCTGTACAGGCGAAATGATATTCTTTTCAACCAAGGGCTGTAATTTGTCAACTTCTACTTGTGCTGCATTCACGGCTGCTTGAGCGGCTTTGATGTTGGCCTGTGTAGCCTCAATTCCGGCTCTTGCTGCTGATGCGGTTTGGCTCAAAGTATTGGTTTCCAGCCTGAAAAGTACCTGGCCTCGCCCTACATATTGTCCCTCATCTACCAAAACCTGGGTAATATATCCCTGAATTTTTGCACGAACCTCATTATTATTTACACCTTGTATCTGTGCAGGAAACTCTAGAAAACTGGTCAGGTCACGTTGTTCCACTTCAACAACAGGATAGGGCATAGCTTGTTGTGGTGGCATTTCATTTTCTTTTTTACAGGCTGTAAAAACAAAAATTAAGACAAATAATGAAAGAAATTTATTCATATTTTTATTTAATACTTTTATTCAGTTGTTGTAGTTGTTCCATAGTCTGTTCGTGCATTTTGATTTTGGTATCTAATAATTGCAAATGAAGCTCGATATTTTGGGAATGAATATCGAGTCCAACTTGCTTTTGGCGATAATTTGCATAACGATTCAGTATGGATTTATTTTTCTTTAATTGTGTAAGTTCTTCTTGAAATTGGATTAAAAAAATCTCTTTGTTGATTCTGTAATATCTTTTTCTGTCGCCTATTTTATTGATATATTCAACAAAATTGCTTTGTACCAATCGATTCAATGCATTAGAAATCGAACTTTTACTGGCGCACATTTTGGTCTGTATTTGATCGAATGTAAGTCCATTTTGCTCAAAATCAAATAATAAATAGGTGAAGATATGCGCTGTAAGGGGCGTGAAATGAAACATTTCTGCATAATTAGCACTCATATCTTGAAAAAGAGAATCTTTAATTTCCATGGAATGCAAAAGTAATTTAATTGGTTCGGTAATTACCGAACTTTGAATATTTTAATTTTATTTTAACATAGAAAAATACATTGAGCACATCCTATTACGAAAAAGAAGAATTAGCGTATATGGAGTTTTTTCATGCCTGCCTGAACGGTTTCAAAAGCTAATTGATATAATTCCGAATTGCCTTTTTTCATATTCTGCAAGCCTTTTAAACACTCTTTTAAATAAACTCTTGCAAAGTTGGGGTCATAAACCAGAATTTCTTGAGAGTTGTCTATAATATCTGCATATTTTACCGTTTGAGCATCGTAATGTATTGATTCCATTCTATCCCATTCTTTGGCTTTTCTTTGTTTTCGATTAAGATTTGGGTAATTTTCTTTTATAAAAACATCAGTTAAGTCTTGGGTAAGTTGCAAGATTTTTTGTGCCTCTTGATTTGAAAAAATCCCGGATAGAAATTGTTCTAATTCGGCAGAAGTAACTTTTGTATCCTCCAAAACATCGTGTAATAGAGCCGTAGATAGAATTGCAATATCATGAGTATATAGTTGGCAAATTTTCATGACCCGAATGGGATGTATAATATATTCCTCATCGGAATATTTGCGCATTTGCCCAGAATGTGCATTTCGTGCAAATTCTTCAATTTGTTGTAAAGTCTTGTTTTTGTCTAAATTCATTCAACAAAACGGACAAAATACGTTCCGAAAAAAATAACGGAAGTTTTACAATGATTCTGAAAGAATTTTTAAAGTTTTAAATGTAAAAAATCATAAGCTTCTCTTATCAAATTTTCGCGATGGCTAGGATGAGCAATCGAAATCAATAGGCGAGCTCTTTCATGTAAATCTTTTCCAAATAAATTTACTACGCCATATTCTGTGGCGATATAATGCACATGCGCGCGTGTAGTGGTGACGCCTGCACCCAAACGCAGTTGTGGAACAATTTTAGAAATTCCCTTGTGGGTTTGTGAACTCATGGCAAAAATAGGTTTACCACCTTCAGAGAGTGCAGCACCACGAATAAAATCCATCTGTCCACCAACGCCAGAATATTGCATGCTACCAATGGTATCGGCACATATTTGACCTGTTAAATCGATTTCTATGGCAGAATTAATGGCTGTAACTTTTGGGTTTTGCCGTATGATGGCCGTATCATTGGTATAGCCAGCTTCTTTGAAATGAACCACAGGATTGTCATCAATAAAATCATATAATTTCTGACTGCCCAAAGCGAAGCAGGTTGTAATTTTTCCTGTTTTTACTTTTTTTTCTTCTCCTGTAATTACGCCAGAGGCAACCAAAGGTAGAATACCGTCTGAGAACATTTCGGTATGAATCCCTAGTCGTTTATGATTTTTGAGATTATTTAGAACCACATTGGGAATGGCGCCAATCCCCATTTGCAAAGTTGCGCCATCTTCGATTAATCCTGCCACATGATAACCTATTTTTTGATCGATTTCGGTAATATGAGGTAATTCTGTTTGAAAAATGGGTTGATGGAATTCTACAGCTGCTGTAATTTGACTGGAATGAATGATGCCGTCACCATGCGTTTTTGGGACATTTTTATTGACAAGCGCTATGATTTTTTTGGCTGTTTGAATGGCAGGTAAGGTAATATCTACAGATACGCCGAGTGAGCAATATCCATGTTTGTCGGGTGGTGAAACTTGAATTAAAGCTACATCCAAGGGTAGAATATTTCTTCTAAAAAGGTGATGAATGTCGCCCAGAAAAGTAGGAGTATAATATCCACCTCCAGAATTGACTGCCTTGCGTATGTTTCCACCCACAAATAAGGCATTCACTTTAAATGATTGATTATAAGGTTCTTCTGTATAACGTGCTTTTCCTTCTGTATGAATTCCTAATAGTTCTACATTTTCTAATTCATGGTAGCGGTCGGTAAGTGCCTCTAGTAAAGGAACTGGCGTCATAGCCGCGCTATGAATAAAAACTCTGTCACCAGATTTTATTTCTTTTACCGCTTCGTGAATATCAACGTATTTCATATTTTCAATGGTTTAATGGGAGTAAAGATAAGTGGATGTAATGTGAGTTGAAAGGATAAAAATCATTTTCAGTATTCAAACTTTTTACAACATTTTTATTTTTTATTGAATTTTTTCTTGAGGGCAATTTCTACTTTTAAGAAAATTCCTATAGTCACGGCAATCAGGATGCTTAAGGCAATGATGAGGCCTGTGATTTCGTCGGGTTGATAAAGAAATCCAATAAAAGATATAAGGATAAGTAGAATTCCTGCTTGTATTAATACTTTGGAGGAATAAATTTGGGCAAAATCCCATTTTTCTTGATTTTCCATGGAGTTTATGGTTCGGTATCCGTAGAGGTAATTGATGGAATCTGGTGGGAATTTATACATAATTACACCCGCAATTGCATAAGAAATACCGCATAAAATGGAAATGAGAAATATCGGATTTTCTAGAATTGGTAAGGATTCTATATTCATTGGGTAAGGTTTTTTTTCAAATATAATTAATAAATGTTATTTTTTTGTTTAAAGCTAAATGTTTGTCGTTGATTGAGTTTTCGGGTTTGGATTGTAGATTGAGATGCGTGCTTGCGGCCGTGATGGCAGCGGCATACAATGCTTCTGCTGTGCGTACAAAAAGCGGCTTACAGGAGTGGCGTGATGGAACAAACTCCCTGTAAGCCGACTTTTTGTGTGCAGCAGATGCTTTGTATATAGCGTACAGCACGAATTGCTGCCCAAATCATAAAAAAAGCCGCACTTGGCGACTTGAAATTTTATTCGAATTTGATGGAGAAAAGTACGGCTCTGGAGTGTACGGATTTGAGTGAGCCGGCCCAAATGGGAGGTGTTGCCGGGTCATCTGCCACCAATTCGTTGTTGAAAAAGAAGATTCCTTTGACAGATGGCGTTAGTTTGAATCGTCTGAAATAGATGCTCATTCCGGCTTCTACTTGGTAGCTGAAGCTGTGTGTTTTGAGTCTAAAAACGCCATCGAAATTGTCGTCTTCGCTACTTTCTTCACTTTGCATATTGATCATGTATCCCACGCCAGCTTGTAAATAGGGGCGTGTGTTGAACCAGCGGTCGCCATGAACTTGCAAGAAAATGGGGATATCTATGTAGGTAGATTTTACGTCTCGTACAGAGTCTTGTGCGCTTGCAACGTAGATATCGCCGCTATACGGATTTTCGAAAGCTGCATTGGCACGTACGTCATTGAAGTAGAATTTTCTCTCGGTGAAGTGTACACCGGGTTGCACAAACATATCAAAATATTCGTTGATTTTCATTTTACCCATGAGTCCGGCAGAGAAACCCATTCCGCCTTCGGATTCTACTGTGAATCGACCTTCTTCACCGATTCCGTATTCGGATGGGTGTAATTTGAAATCAAAGTAGTTTAAGCCCAGAAAATAGCCATAGGACAGGCGTTTCTGGTCTTCTGCGTTGTTTTTGTCTTCTTTATCAAAATTGGGTTTCCATTGTGCCTGAGCGGTAACCAGGAAAAATAAAGTTAAAAGGGCAAAAATCTTTCTCATACTTTCTCTAAACGAATTCTTTGTGTATTTATTTTGACGATAGGTAAATACTCGCAATGCCAAAGGTAAGTTTTTTATCTTTAGGCGCAACAAAATTTACTGATTTCAGAATTTGATTTAATTTTTCTCCGTGTGGGAAGGCTTGAACAGACTCATTGAGGTAGGTATAGGCTCTGTGGTCTTTGCTAAATGTTTTTCCAATAAAAGGTAAAATATTTTTAAAATAAAAGTTGTAAACCTGTTTTACGGGGAATACTTGTGGTTGTGAGAATTCCAGAATCAGGAATGTGCCACCCGGTTTTAGTACGCGATGTATTTCTTTGAGACCTTTTTCTAGATTTTCGAAATTACGTACACCAAAAGCTACTGTAATGGCGTCGAAGCTATTATCCTCGAAGGGCATATTTTCTGCGTCGCCCTGTATCATTTGTATTTGGTGATTCAGGTTTTTGGCTTTGATTTTTTCTCTACCATATTCCAGCATTCCCGCAGATAGATCGAATCCTGTGATTTGTGCATTTGGAATTTTTTGCGCCAATGCTATAGCCAAGTCACCGGTACCGGTGGCTACATCCAGAATTTTGGAAGGTTGTTGTTCACTGATTAATTTTACGGCTTGGTTGCGCCATTGTATATCGATTCCCGCAGATAGTAATCTATTGAGAAAATCATATCGATGGGAAACATTATCGAACATTTTTTCAACTTCTTCTTTTTTTCCCATGTTCGAACCGTATGGTTTCACTTCCTCTGCCATAGTAGAATTTGATGTTAAAAGTAATGTTTATTCGTAATTTTTAAAATAAAATTGTTTGAAATCATTTTCACGGAATATTTTTTTTCTCAAGGCTTCATTTTCGGATTTGATGGTGAGGCCGGGGAAATTTTCATTCATATTATAATAAAAATTTTCAGTATATACGGCTGAATCTATTTGTAAATCACCAGAGTAGGTTTTTCCTTTGAAAGTTGTTTTCAAATTTTCAAAAATGGAATCTTTGTTTACTCTAGGTCCGTAGGGCATACCATATATATAGTATGTGGCCAGCGTAGGATTGATGAGTCCACGTTGTTTTGTTACTTCAAAAGAGGTTTGTGGATAGGAAAGCGTATCATTCAGTGTTTGGGTTTGAATGTTGTATTGACCTGTGGGTAAAGAGATTTGTAGTTGCTGACCAGGGGCTACAATGTATTGATTATCACCAATTTGTACTTGTAATGTTTGTTGGGTTGGATTATCTATAAGTTGATAATTTTTTTTCTGAATATAGTTGAAATAAATCCATAAGCTGATTATAGTTACAAAAAGGGCGATGATAAAACCCAATAGATTTGGACTTATTTTTTTCATAAGCGGCAAATTTAATCAAATTCAACAATAAATTTCTATAATTTGAATCGTGCTTGTGATTTTGCATTGAGTTGGGCAAAATCATTTTGTTCAAATTTTATTTTCCCGACCATGGCTATCATGGCTGCATTATCCGTTGTATATTCAAATTTGGGAATATAAACCTTGTAATTTTCTAATTCTTTACTTTTTAATTTATTTCTAAGGTCTGAATTGGCAGAAACACCGCCAGCTAATGCCAGGTTGCGAATATTGAGGTCCTTGGCAGCCAAGAAAAGTTTCTCCAGACAAATATCTGTAATAGTATGTTGAATGGAGGCGCATAAATCGGCTAAATTTTTTTCTACAAAATCGGCATCCTTTTGTATTTGACGGTTCAAAAAGTTCATTACGCCTGTTTTTAATCCACTAAAACTATAATCGTATTTATCCACTTTGGGTTTGGTAAAATGGAATTTTTCGGGATTTCCTTGTTGAGCCAATCGGTCGATTTGTGGTCCGGCAGGGTAGGGAAGGCCTAATAATTTTCCGATTTTGTCAAAAGCTTCTCCAGCCGCGTCGTCGCGTGTTTCGCCTATCACTTGCAAGTCATCATAGTCTTTGACAAGTACAATTTGTGTATGTCCGCCGCTCACGGTGAGGCATAAAAAAGGAAAATCTGGTGGTGAAGGATTTGCATCTTGAATAAAATGGGCAAAAATATGCGCCTGCATATGATTTACAGAAATTAATGGAATATCGAGCGACATGGAAAGGGATTTGGCAAAGCTGGCTCCAACCAATAATGAGCCGAGTAATCCTGGACCTATTGTAAAAGCTATTGCATTCAATTCATTTTGTTTTACTTTTGCATCCTGCAAGGCAGCTTGTATCACAGGAACTATGTTTTGTTGATGAGCACGTGATGCCAGTTCGGGGACTACACCGCCATATTTTTGGTGTACTTTTTGACTGCTAATGATGTTGGACAAAATTGTGTTGCCTTGGATCACTGCCGCAGAAGTGTCGTCACAAGAAGATTCTATGCCCAGAATGAGAGGTGATTTCATAACGTGCAAAATTATAAATTAATTCAGAACCTGTATTTGCGTAGTATACTAAAAATAATTTCGATTCTGATAGTGGTAATTCTATTCCTGATTATAGGACTTTTTATTGCCATTCAGACCCCATACGTTCAAAACTATATTGCACAAAAAGTTTTGGTGAATCTGAATCAACAGTTTGGTACCCGAATGGAGGTGGGCAATATAGAAATTGATTTTTGGGGTGATGTTAATTTATATGATGTAAAAATAAAAGATCATAAGGATTTTTATTTTATCGAAGCGCCACAAATTACCGCCGACATTAGTTATCTGGCATTGATAAGAGATCAAAGTAAAATTTCTTTGAATCAAATTGATTTGAAATATGCTACGGTAAATGTAATTACTTATGAAGGCGACGATACGTCTAATTTCATAAAATTTGTCAATAGTTTTGTAACGGATAAGGAAGAAGAATCTGAGTTTTTGCTAAGAGGAAATTTGAATATTATTCAAAGTAATTTATCCATTATAAATTATAATTTGCCTCCAAAAGAGCGTGTTTGGCTAGATGCCAAACAGTTCAATGCAGAAATTGTTGATGTGAATGTTTCTGGATCTACCTATTCTGCACGTATCTTTGATATGAATTTTGATGCCGAAAAAAATGGTGAAAAGTTTAGATTAGAAGAACTTACCACAGATTTCAAATATACAGAAACAGGAATTTATTTTGATAATTTGTTATTGCAAACCCAATCATCTTTGGTAGATGGTCATGTACATTTATTATATGATTCAATTTCAGATTTCAGTGATTTTGGAAATAAAGTTCGCTGGGATATTCAATTGGGTGATAAGGACAAGGTTGCATATAAGGATTTACGGTATTTTGTGCCAGATTGGAGCAAGGATGAAATAATTTCTATCTCGGGAAAAGCCACAGGAACGCTCAATGATTTGAATTTGGAAAACTTTGTAGTATGGAACGGGAATACTAGAATTCAAACAAAACAAATCAATTTAGGAGAATTGCTCAATGGAAAATATGCCATAAGCTCTGATTATGTTGAAGTGAACACTTCTTACGCCGAATTAAAACGCATTTTGCCAGACGAAATCGCTTCAAAATTAACGGATTATATAAATAGATTCGGGAATATGACCTATAAAGGTCGATTGCAAATAAATGAATCTGATTTGCATGCAGATGGTTTCTTGACTTCTGCTTTGGGTAATGCCGCAATCAATTTGAAAATGTATGATTATAGCGGTAATAATCCAATATATAATGGTCGATTGAATACGAAAGAATTTGATTTACAAAGACTTACAGATACGAAAGAATTAGGTAAAATTGCTGGAAATATAGCATTTGATGGAAGGGGTTTTGATGTGGAAACGATGCGTATCCAGGCCAAAGGCAAATTGGATTATCTTGATATCAACGCGGCCAGATATCATAATATTACGATGGATGGTGTGCTCAATCAACAACGGTATGACGGGCTTCTGGCTATAAATGATAGCAATGCCAAACTGAATTATAATGGAATTTTTGATTTTTCTACACCGCATTTAAAAGCTGATTTCACCTCTCAGGTAGATTTTATTAATTTAAATTATTTTGGAATTACTTCGCGAAAAAACAGTTGGTTCAGAGGTAATGTTATAGGTGACGCCTCTTTTTCTGATTTAAACGATTTGGAAGGCTCTATTTATATGACAGAGGTTACCTTCAACTCAGATACCATCAATTTGAAAATTCCTGAAGCTAGATTGGATGTTCATTCGGTAGGCAATATGCAGCGAGAGTTGCGAATTGACGTTCCAGGATATTTATATGCAGATATTCTAGGTAAATTTCAAATAGAAGAATTGCCAGATGTGTTGCAAAACGGGATAGGAAACTTCTTGGTTGACTATAATCGAAAACATGTTTCACCCAATCAACAATTTACCTTCAATATTGATGTTCAGGACAATATTATAGAATATTTTGTTCCAAATTTTTACATTCAACCCCGAACCCAAATCAGTGGTGTGGCAGATGATTATCAACAATTATTTGAAGTTGAAATGTATTCACCTTTTATGCAATATGCTGATTACAAGGCAGATTCAATTCATTTATTTTTAAGCACAACGAATAATAAATCCTTTAATCTAACGGCTAAACAGGTAAATGTTCAGAATTATTTATTGCATGATTTTATTGTCAATGGAAATTCTAGACAAGATACCATTGTGGCTCAAGCGCATTTTTTTGGTGGAAATAAAAGAGAAGGAGAATTTAATTTGAATTTTTACCAGACGTTTAATCAAGAAAATCAGGTAAAAACGGGTTTTGCTCCATCTACGATTCAAATCGAAAATCAGATTTGGCATATCAACCCAAATAATGATCAGGAGTCGAATTATGCTATTTTGGATTTTAATCGAAACAGATTTCTGGCAAAAGACATATTATTTCAATCAGAAAATCAATTTTTACGCATTAATGGAGATTTCATTAATAACAATAATTTCAAAATTGATGCGGATATCGAAAATGTAAATTTAGCCAAAGTAATTCCTGCAAGTATTTTGGGTGATTTTAAAATTGGCGGAATTGCGAATGGAAAAATAGATATGTCCAAAACCAGTAATGAATTGAAACCGGTTGCCGATTTGCGTATAGATTCACTTACCATGAATGATTATGAAATTGGGAATTTTGTATCCAATGCCTCTTATGATATTGAAAATGAAATATTTAATATAGAAGGAAGTTTAGACCGCGACAATGTGAATACTTTATATCTTACAGGCTCTATTGATAATAAGGGCGCGACACCAGAGCTGGATTTGATTGCCAATCTCGATGGATTTAATATAAATATCTTATCTGTTTTTTTAGAAGAAGTACTGAGTGATTGGAGCGGAACCTTATCCGGAGATGTTAGTTTAAAAGGAAATGCAATGGATCCTTCTGTTCAAGGATTTGTAACGGCAGAAAATTTGGGATTCAAAGTGGTTTATCTTGGTACCAAATATAGAATGGATGGAGAGAATGATTTTATTCTGCAAAAAGAACCTGGAACGGCTGGTTATCTCACACTGCCAGATGTTGCTTTTACCGAAACTTCGTCCAAAACACAAGGCTCTGTTGATGGTTTATTGATTTTCAGGGATTTGTCTGATTGGTTTCTCGATTTAGAATTCCAAGCAGACCGTTTATTGGTTTTGAATACCAGCGTGGTTGATAACGAATTATTTTACGGAAAAGTTTTTGCCGGAGGTAATTTCAGTATGCTTGGACCTGCATCAGATTTGGAATTGGTGAGTTATGATGCAAAAGTGCTTCGCGGCTCCAATCTCAGTCTCAATACTGGTGCCACGGCAACCGTCGAGGACAATCGTTTTATCCAGTTTTACTCTTATGACGAATTTGGAAATCTGGTAGAACCTGACGATGACGCACTCAATGTCTCTGGATTTACCATGGATATAATTGTAGATGTGGACGAAGGAACTACCGTGAATCTTGTATTAGACGCTCAATCCAGCGATCAAATTATTGCACGTGGACAGGCAGAGGATTTCAGAATTAGGATGAACAAAGCAGGGACGCTTTCCATCGATGGTGAATATCGAATTTCTGATGGAATTTATAATTATCGCGAGGCCTTGGTCATCGACAAGGATTTTGAATTGGAAGAAGGAGGATATATACGTTTTGATGGAAATCCGTACAATGCATCTCTAGATATCAAGGCGGTTTACAGTAGATATGTGAATAATCTCGGAGAATATTTAGGACTTACTACAACCCAAGCGACCATTGTAGATTTAATTATTTCTATAACGGGCTCTTTGGAAAATATGAATATAAAATTCGACATAGAAGCTCCAGAAGCGGGTAGCCAGGCACGGTCTGCACTTGTAAACAGAATGGCAAATGAAGATGAAAAAATGAATCAAGCCAGTTTTTTACTGGTTTTGGGCCGATTCGGAACGGAGGAACTTCTTTCTGCGGGAACTGCTACTAATGCTGCTGCAGCTTCTGCATTTGAATTGTTGAGCAAACAGGTGAGTACATTACTTTCTTCCCTGATTCCAGGTCTAGAGCTCAACGCTTCTTATCTGCAAACTACCAACAAAAATTCGCGTTCAGATTTGATTCAAACACAAGCCAATCTAGCTGTAAATGAGAGATTAACAATCAATGGTGCCGTGGGTACTCCATTGGGATCAGAGTATAATGAACCTGTAACAATGCAGGTAGAAATAGGATATGATATTTCAAAAAATGCCGACAAAGGATTAATTCTAAAAGGATTTTCACGTCCTACCACTTTAGGTATAGAAAATTTTAATGTAAATTCCACGTATGCACAAAGTTATGGGGTGGGTGTAGTTTATAACAGGTCTTTTAATAATTTTAAAGAATTATTTAAACGAAAAAAAGATATAAGAGAAGAAAATCCTACTATCTACAAAGCATCAGATTCTACCCAAATAGAGGAACCTAAAATTTCAGCAGATACTTTGAGTCTGAATAGAAAAAATAGATTGATACATTTTGGAGGTTAATCAAAAAATGATTTCAAAAAAGAAAAATGATGCATTTGCTTAAATATTATTGAATTATCAAATATTACTAAAATAATTATTTATAAGGAAAAATAACAAAAATCACCTAATAATAATAATTATTCAAAATTAATTACGTAATTTTGCGCAAAGATTAATCTAAACATTCAAAATATGAAATCAAATTATCAAATTGATGACGTTGACAAACAAATTCTACATTTTTTAATTGAAAACACACGTACACCTTTTACAGAAATCGCAAAACAAATGAATGTTTCTGCGGGTACAATTCATGTGCGTGTTAAGAAAATGGAAGAAGCAGGTATTATCAAAGGAACGACTTTGATTGTTGATTATGGTCGCATGGGATATGACTTTATAGCTTATGTAGGTATTTTGCTTACCAAATCTAATAAAACAGAGATTGTAATGCAAAAACTGCGTGAAATCCCAAATGTTACGGTGGCAAGTGTTATTTCTGGTAAATATAATATCTTCTGTAAAATCAGAGCAAAAGATACCGCTGATGCCAAAAATGTAATTTATGCTATCGACGATATCGACGATGTATTACGTACAGAATCAATGATTTCTTTGGAAGAAGAAATTAATGATAAAACCCGACTTTTAAATTCAATTTTTGGATAGTACATTTGTCTTTCAAATAAGACAATGGATATAGAAAACATTGACCCTGAAAAATATTTCAAAGTAGCACTAGCTTCCAGCGTAGTGCTATTTGGTTTTGAACAAAATCAATTGCTTATTTATATCCATCAACAACAGATACAGCCACAAAAAACCTTGTATATTCTGCCCAGTGTGTATGTCTTGCCAGATAAAAACAACGAACAAGCCATCCGCAAATTGATTCGTGACCATTTACAAATCGATCAAATATATCTAGAACAGCTCAAAGCTTTTGCGCATGTATATCGCAATCCATTAGGCAGAGTAGTGAATGTGGCTTTTTATGCCTTGATTAAATTAGACGAAAACATCAAAATTCGGACAAAAAAATTAAATGGTCATTGGATTCCTTATGATGAAATTCCTGATCTGGCCTATGACCACAACGAAATTATAGATTACGCAAAAGAAAGACTCAAAAGACGATTCAAACGCCGACCCGTAGGATTTTCGCTTTTACCCCAAGAGTTTACACTCACAGAATTGCAAACATTATATGAAGCTGCTTTGGGCAAAGAAATGGATAAACGAAATTTCAGAAAAAAAATATTTAAATCTGAATTAATTGTTGAAACGGGAAATCAAACCGACCCAGAACAAACCCGAAAAACGGCTAAACTTTACAAATTCGACCAGGATAAATACCAAAAAATGACCTTAAAAGGTTACGATTTTCTTTTCTAAATGACACAAGATTATTTCCCAAACGAAAGCCCCGAAAAATCATTCGGTTTCAAAGTAATTATGACTTTAGTTGCGCTGATGATATTATCCATTATTGTGGTAAGGGTTTACAGCCTTAGTTTATACAATGTAGCACCAGATCCAACACTTTATCGAGAACCACTATGGTACAATATTTCCAGTATTGTGCTGTCTATCATTGCGTTAATTGGAGTTTGGCTAACATGGCAATACAGAAAAGTTGGCGTTTATCTTACAATTGCTGCACTTTTTTTAATGGTGATTATCAATCCAGAATTCGACCTATTGAGAACGCTTGCACCTATGTTTACTCTCTTTGTGTATAGCGGATATGGTTTATTTGAAATTATTCCAAAATGGAAGTTTTTCAAATAAGTTTTTAATTATCGGCAGTTATCATTTTATTATTATTTCTAGACCATTCACTCCAGGAACCATTATATAGTGCAGGAATTTCCAGACCTGCTACAGCAAATGCCAATAATGTATGACAAGCAGTAATGCCTGATCCACAGTGAACTATTATATCTTTTTCTTGTAATTTCGAATACATTTTTTTTAATTCTTCAGGAGATTTAAATGTTTTATTTTCATTTAAATTCTCTACAAACGGTATATTTATAGCGGTTGGAATATGTCCTGCAATCTGATCAATAGGTTCATTTAGGCCATGAAAACGCACGGGTGCACGTACATCAATGATGATTTTATCTTCATTTTCAACAGCTTTTTGCACATCACTCATTTCAACCAAAGGCAATTGCCAAGATTCAAAAGCGTAATTTCCTGGTTTTATGACCTGCTTATCTGTAAAGCCATCCATTCCTTCTTTTATCGCGGCAGATAAACCACCATCGAGTACTTGTACATTTTTCAAACCCGCAGCACGCAGCATCCACCATAGTCTGGCAGCAGCCATAGAAGAGTCGTTTTGATCATAAACGATGATATGTGAATTTGAAGAAATCCCTGATTTTTGAAGAAATGAATTGAATTTTTTCACAGAAACTAAGGGGTGTCTTCCGCCATTTGCAGGATTTGGGTTGTGGACGCTTAAGTCTTTTTCCCAATCCACATATTGCGCTCCTGGTAGATGATTTTGTTGAAAAAGTTCTAAAGAATTTGCGGCATAAGTTGCATCTAGCATCACCATATTATGGTTCAAGTTAATTTTTGATAATTGTTTTGCAGAAATAAGTGGAAACATGGGCATGATTTATTTTGGATGAAAATACAAATAAATAATTACAAAATTCCTAGTTGATTGAATTTCAAATAAAAGATAAAGCTGAATAATATTTCATTAAAAATATTTTGAAATTGAATTAAAAAGCTTACATTTGCATCCGCTCTTTGAGATACAGAAGTTTTATAAACTCAATTGAGTTGGGAGAGGTGCCGGAGTGGTAACGGAGCAGATTGCTAATCTGTCGACCTTTACGGGTCGCCAGGGTTCGAGTCCCTGTCTCTCCGCAACAATAGAAATTTTCTACGGGATGTAGCGTAGCCCGGTCATCGCGCCTGGTTTGGGACCAGGAGGTCGCAGGTTCGAATCCTGCCATCCCGACAAATTCTTTTTGTTATACATAATGAGAAGAATTTTTTTTTAAGTCAAATTTTGTCTGATTCAGGCAGAATTTTAGACAAGAATAAATTACAAATTTTAAAACTTGTTTGAACTCCCTTTGAGCGAGTTTTAAATTTGTAATGAGGTCGCGTAGCTCAGCTGGATAGAGCATCTGCCTTCTAAGCAGACGGTCTCAGGTTCGAATCCTGACGCGATCACGTTAAAAAATCAGCCATTTACGAGTAAGTGAGTGGCTGTTTCTTTTTTCATTGTAACACATTTGTGTCACAATCTCAATATTTCAAACTGTATTGCTAAAATTAAAAAGAGCTATTTGAGTGTTTCATTTTAATACGAGGAATTGCGTTAGGGATTGCAGTGGAAATCCTTTTTGTGAGGAACGAACAAAAAGATTGGAACGGAAAGCCCGACCGTAGGGAACGCCCAAAAAAAAATTCATAGATGCTGTAGGCTCTTGTGGCCATATTTTGATTTGATTATAAAATTTATATTATTCCTAGAGCAGACATGCGTTCCAAATCGTGTCATCTGGAGGCGGGGCGACAATTTGTATATTTTCTTTGGTGACAGGATGCTCGAAATTTACTTTTCTGGCATGTAAATGAATTCCGCCATCGGGATTGGATCTGGGCGCACCATATTTTAAATCTCCTTTGATATGGGCCCCAATTTTGGCCATTTGTGCCCGAATTTGATGGGAGCGACCTGTTTCGAGTTCGATTTCAAACAACCAATAATTCTGTAATTTTTGCAATAATTGGTAATGTAAAACAGCCTTTTTGGCATCCTGTGTTGGGGTGGTGAAAACGGTTACCAAGTTTTTTTGGTTATTTTTTCGTAAATAATGAATCAAAGTTCCGTTTTCTGAAATATTGGAAGGTAGTGGAGAAGTTACAGCCCAATAAATTTTTTCAATTTCTCGATTTTTGAATTTTTCATTCATTCTGGATAGTGCTTTGCTGGTTTTGGCATATATCACGATTCCGCTCGTGGGCCGGTCTAATCTATGCGTTAAACCAAGAAATACGTTGCCAGGTTTGTGATCGCGAATTTTGATGTATTGCTTGATTTCATCCATCAATGTGGTATCACCCGTACTATCTCCCTGCACCAAATCGCCACATTTTTTGTTGATAACGATTAAATGATTATCCTCGTAGAGGATTTTCAAATGATTTTCCATTTCAAACCGGATTTATTTTACATATTATACATGTATTTTTTCATTTTTTTTAAATCCTAATGCCTTAATATTGTTCCTTTTCATTGGGGAATTCTTGTGATTTGACATCATTTACATACTTCTGAACGGCTGCGGTAATTTCGTCGTGTAGATTCATGTATTGTCTCAAAAATCTTGGTTTGAATTCAAAGGTCATTCCCAGCATATCATGTACCACAAGCACTTGTCCATCTACGTGGGGTCCAGCCCCGATTCCTATAGTTGGAATTTGAATGGAAGCTGTTACTTTTTGGGCTAGATCTGCTGGAATTTTTTCCAGAACTACGGCAAAACAGCCCAATTCTTCTAATAATCTAGCATCTTCAATTAATTTTTGTGCTTCATCTTTTTCCTTGGCACGCACCTTATAGGTACCAAATTGGTAAATACTTTGCGGGGTGAGCCCCAAATGTCCCATGACGGGGATTCCTGCGTTTACGATTTTGCTAATGGATTTTTTAATTTCTTCACCGCCCTCGATTTTTACGGCATGAGCACCGCTTTCTTTCATAATTCTTACGGCAGAATCAAGTGCTTTTTGTGGATCTGACTGGTATGTACCAAAGGGTAAATCTACGACCACAAGGCATCGCTGCGCCGCACGCACAACAGATTGTGCATGATAAATCATCTGATCTAGGGTGATGGGAAGCGTGGTTTCATGTCCTGCCATTACATTGGAAGCAGAGTCACCAACCAGAATGGCGTCTATACCACCTTTATCTACCATTTGCGCCATGGTAAAGTCATAGGAGGTGAGCATGGCAATTTTTTTATTTTCAAATTTCATCAACCGAAGCGTTTCGGTAGTTATTCGTTTTATATCTTTGTTTATAGACATGTTGGTATTTTATTTCA
Source organism: Flavobacteriaceae bacterium (assembly GCA_030538275.1). Classification (GTDB taxonomy): domain Bacteria; phylum Bacteroidota; class Bacteroidia; order Flavobacteriales; family Weeksellaceae; genus Profundicola. Next base: position 312,353 of record JAUNUH010000001.1, read on the forward strand.
TGTAAATATAAAAATTTAATCAAACTATTGGATGAAAAACGAATTTAAGAATTACAAACCATTGATTTACGCCATAATCTACGCGATTGTAATTTGGATTGGAATACTTTTTTTGAGTAAATCCCATTATTTCGTTAATAATATGTATCCCTCTTTTTATCAAAAATTTTATCCGATTTATGCTAAATTATGGGGTTGGATTCCTGTTTCTGTGGGTGATATTTTTTATATAGTTTTAATTATTTTGTTGATTTGGACGCTTATTTTAGGTGTTCGTTGTTTTGTTTTTGGGCAAACTTGGCGCGGTATCAGGATTGTTTCAAGGCTCATTTTTATTATTTCGACCTTTTATATAATTTTTCATCTGTTTTGGGGATTTAATTATTATAAACCCAATCTAAAAGATGATTTTAATATTGTTGATATTCAATTAGATGAGCTTAAATTCATGGCTGATGATTTATTGAATAAAAGTAAAGAATTGCGCGATTCTATTGTTGAAGATAAAAATGGTGTTTTCACTTTTAGACGGAAACAATTTTATTCGTCTTTACCCAAATCCTTGCAAACATCTGATTTACAGTTGTATTATAATCAAATTCCGGTGAGTAGTGAGAAAAAATATTCTCTTTTCAGTTATTTTATGCGCTATTTTGGTGTTGCGGGTTATTATAATCCATTTTCTGGAGAGGCGCAAATAACCTCTGGAATGCCCAAAACTTCCATACCTTTTTCTATGGCGCATGAACAGGCTCATCAAATGGGATATGCTACAGAGTTTGAAGCCAATTTTATTGGTTATTTAACTTGTATTCAGGCCAAAGATAAGGCTATGAATTATGCGGGAAATTATAAAGCATTAAAATATGTTTTAAACGAAATTTATCGTTATGATACTGTTTTTGTGCGAAAAAAGTTAGAGGGTTTTTCTGATGGGATGCGGCGTGACCGTCTGGCAGAACGTGCATATCATGAAAAGTATTCTGGCACTGCAGACCTCACTTTTTCTGCTATGAATAATTTATATTTGAAGGCTAATCGACAAGAAGACGGAATCGAAAGTTATAACAGGTTTGTTGACTTATTGGTTGGATATTATAGAATCGAAACTACTGATAATTAATCCTCCATTTCGTCGAAATAGGTTTTAAGCGACAGGATTTCGGCTTTTATTTTCTCAAGGCGAAAGATTAATTCAATTTCATCTTCCAAAAAGGAATCTTCTACAAGGGCTATACGCGCGCCTTCTAGGGTGTATCCTCTTTCTTTTACCAAGTGAAATATAATTTTGAGGTTGCGTATATCTTCTGGCGTAAAATAACGATTGCCTTTACGGTTTTTTTTGGGTTTGAGAATGTCAAATTCTTTTTCCCAAAAGCGAATTAGCGAGGCGTTTACATTAAAAGCTCTTGCTACCTCGCCAATACTATAATATAATTTATCTGGTAATTCGACTTGCATCAATCCAAAGATACAGTCATTTTTTGAGATTTATCAAATAAAATTTTAAATTCATCTGGACTGATGTCTTCGTAGAAAAAAGAAATGGGATCTACTTTTTCTCCGTCTTTATGCACCTCATAATGCAAATGGGGTCCAGATGACAATCCTGTATTTCCTACATATCCTATGATATCACCTCTTTTTACAGATTGTCCTAATTTGGATTTGATTCTGCTCATGTGTGCATAAACGGTTTGGTATCCATACCCATGATCCAATACGACAACATTTCCATATCCTCCCAAATTCCCCGCTTGCTTCACTTTGGCGTCTCCTGTAGCATAAATCGGCGTACCTACAGAGGCGGCAAAATCCATACCTGCATGCATTTTTCCAATTTTCAAAATAGGGTGTAAGCGCATTCCATAACCAGAAGCCATAGAACTTAACTGTTTATTTGCAATAGGTTGAATGGCGGGAATATGACGGAACATATCTTCTTTGTCCTTTGCCGCGTCTAAAACATCATCCAAGGATTTGGATTGTACAACCAATCTTTTGTTGAGAATATCGAGATTTCGGGATGTTTCGGTAACCAAATCTGCATAGGATAAATCTGCAAAAGCCGAATATCTGTCGGTACCACCAAATCCTGCCTTTCTCACATCTTTGGACACAGGCTCTAGCTCAAAAAATGAACGATAAATATTATCATCTCTATCTTCTAAATCTGCCAAAACTTCTTGAGTTTTTTCAAATTTCTTATTCAGTAATTTATACTGAAGTTCCATTTCTTCCAAATCACTAGCTAGTTTGGCCTGTCCTGCATTACGTGGTTCAATCAAGTAATGATAGGCCAGAGCCGTACCTATTGCTGAAAAGAATAAGGTGATGAAAATAACAGAAAACACTAATTTTGCCGTGTTTCTTTTTGATTTTTTTACCGGAATATAATTACCGGTTTCTTTGTCGAAGTAGAATTTCTTTTTCTTCATAATCATGTTGAAATTGAAAGCAACATACGTATATTTGCCGCTATTGCGCTGCAAAATAATTGAATTAATCTTAAAGTTTTAGTTAATAAAAACTTAAATGCATATTAAAGATATATGAAAGCCAACGAAATAAGAAATCAGTTTTTGTCCTATTTTGAAATGAAACATCATAAAATAGTGCCTTCTGCGCCAATTGTACTGCGGGATGACCCTACTTTGATGTTCAGTAATTCTGGGATGGCACAATTCAAAGATTATTTTCTTGGATATCAAAAACCCGACTCAGTGAGAATTGCAGACACGCAAAAGTGTTTGCGTGTCTCTGGAAAACACAATGATTTGGATGATGTAGGAAAAGACACCTACCATCATACCATGTTTGAAATGTTGGGCAATTGGTCGTTTGGAGATTATTTCAAAAAAGAAGCCATTGCTTGGGCTTGGGAACTGCTTACCGAGATTTATGGAATTTCCAAAGAGCAAATTTATGTTACCGTTTTTGAAGGTGATGATACGGAAAATCTTCCCAAAGACCAAGATGCTTATAATTTTTGGAAAGAATATATCAATGAAGAGCGCATTCTGAATGGGAATAAAAAAGATAACTTTTGGGAAATGGGAGATCAAGGACCTTGCGGACCTTGCTCTGAAATTCACGTAGATATTCGTCCAGAAGCTGAAAGAAATAAGGTGGATGGAAAATCGCTGGTAAATATGGATCACCCACAAGTAATCGAAATATGGAATTTGGTTTTTATGGAATTTAACCGCAAAGCCGATGGTTCACTCGAAAAATTACCGCAGCAACACGTAGATACTGGGATGGGATTCGAAAGACTTTGTATGGTTTTGCAAGGTAAAAGTTCTAATTATGATACAGATGTATTTTCTGGTTTGATTAAAAAATTAGAAGAAATTTCTGGCGTTTTGTACGCCCAAAACGAATCAACAGATATTGCCATTCGAGTAATTGTGGACCATGTGCGTGCCGTAGCTTTTGCTATTGCAGACGGTCAATTACCTTCCAATACGGGTGCAGGATACGTAATTCGTAGAATTCTACGCCGTGCCATCAGTTATGGATATCGTTTTTTGAAATTAGAAGATCCCTTTATTTATCGATTGGTTGATGTTTTAACAATTCAAATGGGAGAAGCTTTTCCCGAATTATTCAAACAACAAAATCTGATTACAGATGTCATTCATGAGGAAGAAAAATCATTTTTGCGTACGATTGAGCAAGGATTGGTTCGACTCGAAAATTTGATTCAAAATTCAAAAAATAAAATTCTGAGCGGTAGTGAGGTTTTTGAATTACATGATACTTATGGTTTTCCGCCAGATTTATCTCGAATTATAGCCGAAGAAAAAGGATTTACGATAGACGAAAAAGGCTATGAAGTCGAAATGAATAAACAAAAAGAAAGATCACAAAAGGCTTCAGCTTCTTCTACGTCTGATTGGATAATTTTGGATAAAGAGCAAAATTCTAATGGAATTGAAGTAAATTTCATTGGATATGACCAGATGGAAGCCGATGTGAATATTACAAGATACAGAAAAATTGAAAATAGAGCTGGGGAATTTTTTCAAATTGTATTTAATCAAACCCCTTTTTATGCTGAAAGTGGCGGACAAACTGGGGATACAGGAAAAATCTATACACCAGAAGGTTTTATTGAAATTTTGGATACCAAAAAAGAAAATAACCTGATTGTTCATCTCACCAATCAAATTCCTTCAAATACGAATAATTTGAGAATTGCCGTAGATAGAAAAAGAAGATTGGATATTATGAAAAATCATACGGCTACGCATTTGATGCATCAGGCGTTACGAAATATTCTTGGTAATCATGTCGAGCAAAAAGGAAGTTATGTTGGACCCGATTATTTGCGTTTTGATTTCTCCCATTTTGCCAAACTCACAAATCCAGAGTTGGAACAGGTTAATACTTTTGTGAATGATAGAATTAATGATCATTTGGCATTAGAAGAAAATAGAAATATGCCTTTTAAAGAGGCTTTGGCCACTGGTGCTATGGCATTATTCGGTGAAAAATATGGTGATTCTGTAAGAACTATTCGATTTGGGGATTCGATTGAGTTGTGTGGTGGAACGCATGTTTCGAATACATCAGATATATATTTATTCCAAATTATTTCTGAAAGTTCATCTGCTGCCGGAATCAGGCGTATAGAGGCTATTACAGGACAAAAAGCATTGAACTATTTCAAAGATTTTGAGAATAAATTCAATCAAGTGGCAGAAAAACTTGGAAACCCTGCCAATGTGGTTCAAAGTATTGAAAAGTTGAAAAATGAGAATGAATCTTTGAAAAAAGATATAGAAGAATTTCGCAAAAAAGAAGCTGGAAATCAAAAAGATGTTTGGAAGCAAAAAGCCGTAAAATTCGGTGAAATCAATGCTGTTTTGGTCGAAACTTCGATGGATAATGCCAGCATCAAGGATTTGGTTTTTCAGTTGAAAGCTGAAATTGAAAGTGCATTTATCGTGGTAGCGAATTCTTTTGAAGACAAGCCGACAATTTCGGTGGGAATTTCAGATAATTTGGTAAAAGAAAAATCCTGGAATGCCGGAAATTTAGTGCGCGAATGGGCCAAAGAAATTAATGGTGGAGGTGGTGGCCAACCGGTTTTTGCTACAGCTGGTGGGAAAGAAGTAAGCGGATTAGGAAAAGTGTTGGAATTGGCTAGAAATTTTATCAAAAATTAAAGCCTTTACAAATTACTTATTACTCAATTTACGTAATTGAATTCTTGTAAATACTTTTTTGGTATATAGCGGAAAATCAGCATTTTGTAACCAACTAAAGTATCCTTTGTCCTTGTCGAAAATATCTTCGACAGGTTGATTTTTGTATTTTCCAAATTTGAAAATTTCCTTGCCATCTGCATCAAGGCCAATAAATCCAGCAAAATCCGCATTGTCATGATGTTGTGAATAGGCACTCAAAAAGTCCATATCATTATCCAAATCTTCATATTTTTCTATTTGGGCTTTCAGGATTTCATAGGTTGCATGTGTATCGGCAGCTGCACTGTGCGCATTTACCAATTCTTTGTTACAATAATATTGGTAAGCGGCAGAGAGATTTCGTGGCTCGTTTTTGTGATAGATGACCTGAACATCAATAGTACGACACTTTTTTAAATCCAAATCCTGACCTGCACGCATTAATTCTTCTGCCAAAACAGGAATGTCGAATCGATTTGAATTAAATCCAGCCATATCACAATCCTGAATCATTTGAACTACTTGAGGAGCTATCTCTTTAAAAGTAGGTTGTTCTGCAACATCATCATCTGTAATTCCATGAATGGCAGACGATTGTTCAGGAATCGGCATTTCTGGATTCACCAACCAAGTTTTGCTTTCCTGTTCACCTGTTGGAAATACTTTCAAAATGGCAATCTCTACAATTCTATCAGTAGCCACATTGATTCCGGTGGTTTCTAAATCAAAAAAACAAATAGGTTTGGTCAAATTTAATTTACGCATGAACAAAAGATTTTTTAAAAATAATCGAAATTACAATATATAATATGATTATGAAGGAAAGCGCATTCAATCCAGTCATCAATAATGCTATGATGCCACAAAGTAAAAATATTGCATGCGGCAATAAATTTTTGATATTGTATGATTTGAGTTTGAAAGAAAATAATGGAATATTTGATACCAATAAATAACTTGAAATAATCGTAATAGCCAATAAAACATTAAATCCGTTGGCTATAAAAAATTCGGGATAATTTTGAAAAAGAATAAAAATACCAAAGATCATAACTGCATTTGCCGGTGTGGCTAGCCCTTTGAAATAGGAGGTTTGAGTGAGATCTACATTAAATTTAGCCAAACGCAAAGCAGAAAAAAGTGTGATTCCAAATCCTAATAATGCGAGAAGCTGACTTACTTCGCTTAAGGAATTTTCCAACATTTTGACCATCAACACGCCTGGAAAAACGCCAAAAGTCACCATATCTGCCAATGAATCCAATTGCAAACCCAGTGGAGAAGACACTTGCAACCAGCGCGCCACCATGCCATCCAATAAATCGCAAACAAGAGAAATCAGGATTAAAACAAGAAAAACATAGGTGTTACTTGAATACTGAAATTGTACTTCGTCTAATTGTGCTGACAAAAAAACCAGCAAGCACCCACTTAATAAGTTGGTGAGAGTCAATAGGTTTGGTAGATGTCGCTTGATTTTCATTGCTGCGAATATACAATAATTCAAAGGATTTGGTGTTTAATACAAAAGCAACGAATTTTGTTGCAATTTTCAATTTATGCGAAACCTTTGTTTTGTCACATTTTTATTGGTTTACACTACGGTTACGGCCCAGTTCCGTTCCTATTCCAACGAATTTCTGAATATTGGAGTGGATGCACGGGCATTTGCTATGGGAAATGCGGTAGTAGCCAATGTTTCAGACGCCAATTCTACCTATTGGAATCCCGCTGGATTAACTCAAATTGGTGATCGATGGCAAGCCGCAGCCATGCATGCAGAGTATTTTCAATCCATAGCCAAATATGATTTCGCTGCTGCAGCCATTCCCTTGGGAAACGACAATGTAGTAGGCGTTTCAGTATTTCGGTTTGGAGTTGATAATATTTTAAATACAACAGAATTAATTGATAGTCAGGGAAATATAGATTACGATAGAATATCTTCTTTTTCTGCCTCTGATTACGCACTCGCCTTATCATACGCGGGAAATTTCTTTCAAATAGAAAATCTCGATTTTGGACTCAACGCCAAATTAATTTATCGAAATGTAGGAAAATTTGCCAATTCTTATGGTTTTGGCCTCGATGCAGGAGCGCAATATCGACAAGGAGATTTTGCTGCCGGCATCATGTTGCGTGATATCACATCTACCTTTAATGTTTGGAGCATTAATGAAGATGCACTTAATCAATTAGAAATAAACGGCGTAATTTTGAACGAGCCGCCAGAAGAAACACTAGAACTTACCTTACCAAAAGTACAGGTAGGCGTGAGTCAAAAAGTGTATTTCGGAGAAAGATTTACAGGTCTTGGCGAGCTGGATTTGATGTTCAACTTCAGAAATGGTAATGAATTAGTTTCTGCTGGTGGACTCAGCTTTTCGCCTGCCGCGGGAATAGAAGTGGGTTATGATGATATGATTTTTTTACGTGCTGGCGTGAATAATTTTCAAAAAACAATCAACTTCGACGGTAATCAAGAGATTCAGTTTCAACCCAATATAGGCTTGGGATTCAAGTACAACGGAATTTCTATCGATTATGCTTTAACAGATATCGGAGATAAAAGTATAGCCTTGTATTCAAATATTTTCTCCGTAAAAATTGATATGGCAGAGTTTTATTAATTGTAGAAATTCAATTAAAATCTGTTTTCATTTTTTAAAATAGTAATTTTGAATTCATATTTGGAAGTATGAAAAATTTTCTGATTACAGGTGGCGCAGGTTTTATAGGTTCACATCTTACCCAAAAATTGTTGAAACAAGGACATAGAGTAGTGGTTCTAGATAATTTTCATGAATTTTATGATTATCAAATCAAACTCAAAAATTTGTCCGAAGCCATTTCCTTTTATTTAGTTCCAAAAAGTGATTCCAAACAGAAAGATATTCAAGCCTTTGCTAAACAAACCAAAACGGATTTTTTTGAATTAATTTATGGTGATATTCGAGATGAAGAATTGTTGGGTCAAATTTTCGAAAATGAAAAATTTCATTTGGTAATTCATTTGGCTGCACTTGCCGGCGTACGACCTTCTATTCAAGATCCTATAGAATATGAAAGTGTAAATATAAAAGGTAGCATGCAAGTCTTTGAAAATTGCAAAATTCATCAAGTCAAAAAAATTATATGTGCCTCATCATCATCTGTTTATGGAAATAATGAAAAAATTCCCTTTGCCGAAACAGATGTCGTGGATTTTGCCATTTCACCTTATGCAGCCACCAAAAAAGCGGTAGAAGTTATGGGTCATGTTTATCATAAACTGTATGAAATAGATATGATACAACTACGTTTTTTTACGGTTTACGGCCCAAGACAACGACCCGATTTGGCAATACATAAATTTGCTTCACTTTTACAAAATCACCAAGAATTGCCATTTTATGGAGATGGTACTACTTCTCGCGATTATACCTATATTGACGATATCATTGATGGTGTTTACAAGTCGATAATATATTTATTACAGCATGAAAAAATATACGAAATCATTAATTTAGGTGAAAATGAAGTCATCTCCTTGCAAAAAATGGTTGAAACGCTAGAATTGAAAATGAAAATGAAAGCCAAACTGAAAAGACTTCCCTTGCAAGCTGGAGATGTCAACAAAACGAATGCAGATATATCCAAAGCCAAAAAATTGCTCGGTTATGAACCCAAAACCAACTTCGAGCTTGGAATAGAAAAATTTGTAAATTGGTTGCGGAATAATAATTCATAAAATATGAAAAAAATAATTTGCATTTTTTCCTTGATTCTGTGTACAGTGCTATTTGCACAGGATTACAGTTTTAACAGGCTGGTTCAATATGAAGAAAATAATGAAAATACGATTCAATTGTATTTTAATACAGAAAATCCTGATTATTACCTACATTTAATTGATAATAAAAAAGGAGAATATGCAGAAATATTCGACAAAAAAGCTATGCAAATTCACCATTTTCAAGTAACACCATTGCAAAAGGAAAATGGACTTATTTACGAATATAAATATCTGAAAACCAAAAAATTACCAAGTTACAATTCTGCCAAAAATCAAATTCAGTATGAATTTACTACCCAGCGCGACGACAAATACTATCGTTTTAGTGAATTGAATTTTTATCATCATGAAAATTCCACATCTTTTCTCAAAGCTGATTTGACTATGCGCTATACAGAAGAAAATTTATTCAACGCTTTCAACCTCTGTTGTTTACTGGGTTTTGATCAATGGAATTCTGTACAAACAGATGCAAAATTTGTTGTTGTAAGGGCCAGAGTTGTAGATGAAAAATCCAATGAATTTAATTATAAACTGATTGATGACCAACATGTTCAGTTTAAACTTAGAGTAAATCAAAAATAATTCATACTTCATTGGAAAATGCAAGCTAGTTTTGAAAAAAAAAATCTTGAATATGAAGCATGATTTTTGTGCTAATACTATATTATGGACTTGAAAATACAAGTAGAAACAATTCAGAATAAAATTCTAAATTATCAAAAAGCGGGTTATAGACTATGTATTTCATCGTCTTTTCAAACCCATAGTTTATCATTGTTACACATTGTTACACAGGCTATTCCAGATTTGCCTGTACTTTTTATAGATACAGGATATCATTTTCCAGAAACTTATGCCTTTCGTAATCAAATTACACAAGAATGGCAGCTCAATCTGATTAATGTTCAAAGCAAAACGCCTAAAAATCAACAAGTTGATACAAATGGCCAGTTTTTATATGCTACAGATCCAGAGTATTGTTGCGTTATTAATAAAGTAGAACCGCTCAATGAGGCCTTGTTACAATACGATGTTTGGATCGCTGGACTGCGGCGAGATCAAACCAAATTCAGAGAAGATTTGCAAGAAGAAGTATTTCAGGAAAATGGAATTTTAAAATACCATCCAATTCTCAATTGGAATTCAAAAATGATTTACGAATATGCCAAACAAAACAATTTGCCACGTCATCCACTAGAAGACAAAGGTTACTTTTCTATTGGCTGTATGCCTTGTACCACAAGTGTTTCAGAAGATATGGAACGTAGTGGAAGATGGTTTGGTAGCAAAAAAACAGAATGTGGAATTCATTTAACAAAATCCTAGATGAAAGTTTTATTGACCGGTGGTGCCGGGTATATTGGATATTCTCTGGTGAATCTGTTGGAGCAAATATCTGAAATTGAGGAAATTACCGTTTTTGATAATTTATATCGCAACAACACGCATTTTTTTACAGAAGGCCGATTAATGTCCAAAACCAAGTTTGTAAAAGGAGATATTCTCAATCTTTATGAATTGGAAAAAGTAATTAAAAACCAGGATGTTGTGATTCATATGGCGGCTTATGTAGAATTTCCCTATAGCTATCAAGACAATTACAAATTTGAGCAGGTAAATCATTATGGCACAGTGGTTTTGTTTAATTTATTAGAAAAATATCCTGCTCAAAAGGTGATTAATCTCAGTTCTGCAGCCGTATATGGTTTTTCAGAAAATGCCGTAGAAAGTTCTGCCACGTCTCCAGCCAACTTCTATGCGGCCTCCAAAATTAATGCAGAGCGATATTTGGACATTCTTAGCTCAAAAAGTCAAGTTTATCATCTTCGGCTTGCCAATGTATTTGGTTATAATCCAATGATTCGCTTAGATTCCGTTATCAATCGGTTTATGTTTGAAGGACTTTTATACCATAAAATCAAAATTCACGGCAGCGGAAATCAATTCCGTCCGTTTATATCGCTAGATACTGTAATTCAGCAAATTGCAGATTTTGTAATTAAAAATCCTTCCAGCGGAATTTATAACTTAGTGGAATTCAATCAAAACATGAATTTTTTACGTGATTTTGTCATGGAAAAAATACCTGAATTAGAATTCGCCTATCTCAATTCCAATCAAGAATTTAAAACGCTGACTATGCATTCAGAAAAATTAAATATTACGCAAGATGCAACCCAAATTCTGGACAAAAGTTTTAAATATTTTAAAGAAAAAATGAGACTATGAAAAATATAGTTTCCAAAATTTTAATCCTGATTTCACCCCTTTTTTTGCAATGCCAAAACAATAATGAAATCTCCAAAAATGTAAAATCACAAACCATGCAACAAAATATAAATCTAGAAAAAGCCACATTGGCAGGAGGCTGCTTTTGGTGTACAGAAGCCGCATTCGACCGCTTACAAGGCGTTCACCACGTGCAATCTGGCTATGCCGGTGGACACGACAAAAATCCAACTTACAAGGAAGTTTGCACAGGAAACACAGGCCACGCAGAGGTAATTCAAGTAAGTTTCGACCCTCAAATTATTTCCTATGAAACGCTTTTAGACGTGTTTTTCACCGTTCATGATCCCACGCAACTCAATCGACAAGGCAATGATATAGGAACGCAATATCGCTCAGAAATCTTCTATCATACAGAAATTCAAAAGCGTAAAGCAGAATACGCCATTCAAAATTTAGAAAATCAAAAAGTATTTCCACAACCCATTGTTACACAAATTTCTGCTTTAAACGACAATTTCTATCCCGCAGAAGACTATCATACAGACTATTACGAGTTGAACTCTACACAACCCTACTGTTCTACAGTGGTAGCGAGCAAAGTAGAAAAAGTAACTCAAAAATTCAAACATTTGTTCAAGCCAGAATATCAATAGCTTTTTGGGTGACTTGCGTGCTGTCCCCAGTAGTACGCAGTTGTAGCTTTACAAAAAATCTGCTTACAAGGAGTTCTCTTCATTCCACTCTTGTAAGCAGTTTTTTGTTGGCAGCTACAACTTTGCGCGCTACTAGGCTCCATCACGGTCGCGTAGTTTCATTCCGAATTTTTTAAACGGAATAAATCAGGTTTATTTCTATTTCAAAATTCTATTATTTGATTTAAATTAGCCTGATTAATATAAAAATAAACATGTCTATTTTTGAGAATACCAAAGTTGCATTCAAACTAAAATCAAATAGAGAATTACGCCGTGCGCATCTATTGTTTGAGGCTGTAGATAAAAACTGGATTACCGACTTTGGCGCATGGAGTTTACCCTGGGCCATTCACATCCCAGGCGTTAAATCAATTATCAAAAACACCGTTTTTGCACAGTTTTGTGGCGGCGAATCCAGAGAAGAATCTCTAGAAACTATAGATAAATTGTACGAACAAAATGTAAAAAGTATTCTCGACTATTCTGTAGAGGGTAAAAATGCAGAAGAAGACTATGACCGTTGCTTCAACGAAATTATGCAAGTCATAGAAATCGCTCAAAACAATCCCAAAATCCCTTTTGTAGTATTCAAACCCACCGGATTCGGAGATATGGAAATTTATTCCAAAATCGATTCCAAAGAAAAACTTTCTGCAGATGAACAAACCAGTTGGAACAAAATAAAAGAAAGATATGATGCTGTTTGCAAAAAATCTTTCGAAAAAAACGTCACCATAATGGTGGATGCAGAACACTCTTGGATGCAAAACAGCGTGGACCAACTGGTAGAAGAAATGATGCGCAAATACAACAAAAATCGCTGTGTTGTCGTGCACACAATCCAAATGTACCGTCACGATCGATTGCAATATCTGAAAGATATATTTAAAAATGCACTGGAAGAAAATTATTTCATAGGATTCAAAGTTGTACGAGGTGCCTATATGGAAATAGAACGAGAACGTGCAGCCGAAAAAGGTTATGCTTCACCCATACAACCTGATAAAGAATCTACCGACAAAGATTATGATGCCGCAGTAGAATTCATTATTCAGCATAACGATAGAATTTCTCTTTTTGCGGGAACGCATAATGAAAAAAGCTGTCAACTCCTGATGGAGGGATTGAATCGGTTGAATTTAACCCGCGATTATCATAAAATTTGGTTTGGACAATTGCTGGGAATGAGTGATAATATAAGTTTTGTATTAGGTGATTTGGGATATAATGTCGCCAAATATGTACCCTATGGCCCTGTAAAAGATGTAATGCCCTATCTGGTGAGACGTGCACAAGAAAACACATCCGTTGCTGGACAATCATCACGAGAATTGAACCTGATAGAAAAGGAATTAAAAAGAAGAAAAGGCTAAAATTTAATGTATATTTTGTAACATTTACATTAATAAAAATGACCAATTTATAAATAAAAAAATCAAATAATTATGAAAAATTTGAAGCAAATCTTAGCTGGTGTTTTACTTTTGCTTTCGTTAACATGTACTATGGGACAAAAAGTAAAAGGAGACTGGAGCGGTGAAATGGATGTAATGGGTCAGAAATTGAACATTATTTTCCATATTTCTGGTGACGACAATGCCTTAACCGCCACAATGGATGTGCCGGCACAAGGAGCTGCGGGGATACCTGTGGATAAAATAACGCTGCAAGGAGAGAAATTAAATCTTTCAATAATGGGTGGACAAATTGTGTACGATGCCAAATTGAGCGGAGAATCTTTAACAGGAACCTTCAAACAAGCCGGAATGGAATTTCCTCTCAATATGCTACGTGGTGAAATCAAAAAACCAGGTGATACCGCACTTCCAAGTACCAAAGAAGAGCTTGCCGCATTGGCAGCCAAGGAAACAGGAAATTATAAATACGCAGTAAAAGATTATTTTGCCCAACCTGCTTCTTCTGAATTTCAACTTTCACCCGGTGGAACTTTTATGAGTTACCGTGAAAAAGATTTGGAATTGAAAAATCACGTTTATGTAAAAAATATCAAATCAGGTAAAGTTCAACGCATTATCACCGAAGGTGAAGAACTCATTCGTGGATATGGCTGGAAAACCGATAATCGACTGCTTTATATTATGGATAAAGGCGGAAACGAAGATTATCATTTGTTTGCAGTAGATGCAGACGGTAAAAATCAAAAGGAATTAACGCCTTATGATGGTGTAAAAGTGGATATTTTGGCATTCTTGAAGGATGATCCCGATCACATGATTGTGTCTATGAATAAAAATAATCCTCAGGTTTTTGACCCTTATAAAATCAACGTTCACACAGGCGAAATGACTCAATTGTATGAAAATACAGATTTAGCCAACCCAATTATGGGTTATGAATTCGATAAAGACGGGAATTTGCGCGGATTTAGCCGAATCAAAGACGGAATTTATTCTGAATTATATTACGCCGTAGAACCTGGAAATTATAAATTAATCAAAAGTACCAGCTGGGATGATACGTTTGGAATTATTTCTTTTAATTATGCTTCAAAAAATAAACACGAGGCATACGTTATGTCCAATTTAGAATCAGACAAAGTAGAAATTTATCTATATGATTTAGGTAAAGATAAAGTGATTAAAAAACTTTTCAGCAACGAAAATTATGACGTTTCTGGTGCATCATTGTCACGTCATCGTAATTGGGAACTCGATTACTTTTCTTATGAAGGTGAAAAATTCCATATAATTCCTGTAAGTGATTATTACAAGAAAATGGACGCTCGACTTAGAAAAGAATTCGGAAAATATGACTATTATATTACAGGAAAAACCGATGATGAAAGTCAGTATTTAATCCTAATTACAAGTGATAAACTCTATGGAAAATATTATTCCTACGATGTAAAAAAAGATGAAATTAAACTCTTGTTTGATTTGATGCCACAACTCAATGAAAAAGATATGGCCGAAATGCGTCCCATTTCTTTTATGAGTCGAGACGGTGTAGAAATTCATGGTTATATTACTTTGCCAAAAGAGGCTTTGAACGGAAAAAAAGTTCCAGTAATTGTGAATCCACACGGAGGACCACAAGGTGTTCGTGATTCTTGGGGATTCAATCCAGAGGCACAACTATTTGCCAGTAGAGGATATGCAACTCTACATGTGAATTTCAGAATCAGTGGAGGATATGGTAAGGAATTCTTCAGAAGTGGTTTCAAGCAAATCGGCCGCAAAGCCATGGACGATGTAGAAGATGGTTTACAATATGTAATAAATCAAGGTTGGGTTGATGGTAAAAAAGCGGCGATTTATGGCGGAAGTCATGGTGGATATGCAGTTTTGCGCGGACTCACCAAAACGCCGGAGCTGTATGCATGTGGCGTAGATTATGTGGGGGTTTCCAACTTATTTACCTTTATGGAAACTATCCCCGCCTATTGGGCTCCATATTTGACAATTCTGAAAGCCGTTTGGTACGACCCAGATGTCCCAACAGAAAATGAAATTATGAAAGAAGTTTCTCCTGTTTTCCACATCGATAAAATCAAAAAACCCTTGTTTGTAGTACAAGGCGCAAATGACCCTCGTGTAAATATCGACGAAAGCGACCAAATCGTAAAAGCCCTACGTGCTAAAGCTGTTTCTGTGCCGTATATGGTAAAATATGACGAAGGGCATGGTTTTCATAAAGAAGAAAATCGAATGGAATTATATGCAGCGATGATGGGCTTTTTTGCAGAACATCTGAAATAATTTTGTAAGAAATATTTTTTAATAAACGTTTCATTTCCAGATTAAAAACCTCTGGATTTGAAACGTTTTTTTATGGATTTTTAATATAAATAATATGTTTTAATCAAAATGAATTAATTATGACTTCACATACAAATTCATCCTTGGTTTCAATTTTCATGTATTCCTTTGGATTTAAATTGTGTAAATTCGTAAATAATTATTTTTAACGTGAACGAAATCTTTTCCGAAATTATTTTGCCATTACCACTTCCCGGAACTTTCACCTATGCAGTTCCCATGGGTTGGGAATTGAAAGTAGGGCAGAGGGTAGCAGTTGCTTTCGGAAAAAGAAAAATATACACCGGTATTGTTTACTCGATTCATCAAAACAAACCCGCACTATATCGTACCAAACAAATAGAGAGTATATTAGACGACGAGCCATTGGTGCTTGAGCAGCAAATAAAATTCTGGGAATGGCTGGCAGATTATTATATGTGTACGCTTGGTGAGGTATATAAAAATGCCTTTCCCAGTGCATTAAAATTGGAAAGTGATACATTTGTGAAACTCAGAAAAGAAGTTTCTCTTCCAAAAGATGAAAAATTGAGCGAAAATGCTCTCCATATTTGGCAGGTTCTGCATCACCGTTCTCTTATTTCTGTGCAAGAAGCAGCAGATATTATCGAGATGAAATCTGTACTTTCTGTACTGAAAGAATTATTGGATTTTGGTTTGATAGAATTGGATGAAAAACTGATTCAGAAATATACGCCAAAAATAGAATATTATCTGAAACCGGTTATAGATATAGAAGATGGCAGCCTGCACGATATCCTAGATGAATTGAACCGAGCGCCAAAACAACGAGAATTATTCTTTAAAATACTCAGCCTATTTCAACAGCGTAAAAAACCCATTTTGGCATCTGAATTTATCAAGAAAAACGGCGGAAATTATGCCACATTACGATCGATGGCAGAAAAAGGAATTATAGATTTGTTTGAAAAACAATCCCAAAGAATTTCAGAATTTACAGAAGAAACACGACAAATTGAAGCCTTAACAGATGTTCAAAAAAAGGCGTTTGATCAAATTCAAAAGATTTGGCAAAAAAATGATACAGTGTTGCTGCATGGCGTTACCTCATCAGGTAAAACAGAAGTTTATATAAAATTAATTCAGGAAGTATTAAAAAAGAAAAAGAAAGTACTTTATCTTGTTCCAGAAATTTCACTCACCACACAGCTCACCCAGCGACTACAACTACATTTTGGAAATAAAGTCGGTATTTATCATTCCAAATTCAATCAAAATGAAAGAGTAGAATTATGGAAAAAAACACTAGATAATGAATATGACATATTGATAGGCGCACGGTCTGCCTTGTTTCTACCAATCCAAAATTTGGGTCTGATTGTGGTGGATGAAGAGCATGAAGCCTCTCATAAACAAAACGATATGCGTCCATTTTTTCATGCGCGTGATGCTGCACTGGTTTTGGCCAAAATGAACAGCGCCAAAACTATTTTGGGTTCTGCCACACCGGCATTAGAAACCTATCATCATGCAAAATCAAATAAATTTGGTTATGTAGAATTACATCAACGATTCGGAAATGTGCTTCAACCCGAAATGGAAATTGTAGATTTACGAAACGCGTATAAACGAAAATTAATGAACGGAAACGTGTCATCCCGTTTAGAAGAAGAAATACAAGATACTTTCAAAGCAAACAAACAAGTCATCATTTTTCAAAACCGGCGTGGATATGCACCCGTTATGGAATGCAAAACCTGTGGACATACACCATACTGCCCCAATTGTGATGTGGCACTCACGTTTCATCAACTCACAAGAATGTTAAAATGTCATTATTGTGGACATTCACAATCCAGTCCCAATATTTGCTATAAATGTAAAAGTACAGATTTGGAAACCAAAGGAATTGGTACAGAACAAATAGAAGAAGACATGTTGCGCATTTTTCATAACAAGCAAATCGCGCGTATGGATGTGGATAGTATGCGCAAAAAATTTGCATTTCAGAAATTACTGGATGCATTTGACAATCAAGAATTAGATATGATAGTTGGTACTCAAATGATTTCCAAAGGATTGGACTTTGAGCATGTACATCTTGTAGGTATTATTCGTGCCGACGCTATGCTCAATTTTCCTGATTTTAGAGCACATGAACGTGCTTTTCAACGAATTGTACAAGTTGCAGGTAGAGCAGGGCGTAGAAGTGTTCGCGGGAAAGTGATTATTCAGGCATTTGCAGCAGAACACAAAATCTTGCAATTGGCTTCTAATTTTGATTATCAACAAATGGCTCAAGAAATTTTGTATGAAAGAAAAGAGTTTTTGTATCCACCTTTTGTACGATTGATAGAAATTACATTCAAACACAAAAATCAAAAACGCGCAAGCAAAACAGCACAGTTTTTTACCGATTCTATAAGAAAATATTTTCACGAAAAATTCTTGCTAGGTCCGCAGGCTCCTACTATTCCTAGAATGAATAATCAATATTATTTCAAAGTTTTGATTAAAATAAATCCAGACCAATCTGCCAAAAAAGTAAAAATTTTATTACAAGAAGCTTTGGTGAATCTACATCAAATTGCTGCTTTTCGATCGGTTAGGATAGATTTCAATGTAGATCCATAATGAAATTTTGATTTCAGTTTTTATCATTAAAATTAAAATGTAACATCAAAAAAAATTATTTCCTCAACCGAAAACTCTCGTCGTTTTTTATAATCGCGTATATCAAATAAAAACCCAACAATGCGGCAATTAAAAACATGATGATGGCCAAAGCAGGATAGCCCATAATGGTCGTTTTTGTTGGAACTTGAATCAATAAGGCAGCCCCCACAATCATGGCTGCTATTATCAAACCCACAGTTATACGGTTGGCTACCTTTTGAAAAGCATCCGTAAATCTCTGCTCATCAATCGCATCTACTTTTATTTGTAATTCATTATTCGCCAGATTCTCGGTAATTTTATTCAATCTTTCAGGCAAATTTTCGGTCAATTTTTTCGATTCCAACAAAACAGAAAAAGCATTTTCAGGCTTCAATTCCTTCCACATTTTTTTCTGCATAATTTCATGAATATAATTGCGAATCGTTTCTTGAATTTGATAATTCGGATTCATGGACGCTACAATTCTATCCATATTCAGCAAGATTTTACCCAGAATATTCAATTCGACCGGTAATTTTATGTCATTTTGAGCCGCAACACGATTCATCAAAATCATCATTTTACCCGTTTGCATTTCCTGAGCATCAGAATTTTCACTCGCACGTACCATACGCCCGATTTGCTTAGAAAATTCTATCGTATTGGCATGATGCGCATCATATTTACTAATATCCAACAATATTTTTGAAACCTCATCGCCATCAAATTGACTTATCGCCATCATCAATTTCAAAATAGATTCCTGCAAATTTTTCCCAAATTTAGCCACCATTCCCAGATCTATCAACGCAACACGATTATCCCGTGTCAATTGAATATTACCTGGATGCGGATCTGCATGCGCAAATCCATCCACAATAATCTGCTTCAAATATGCCTTGACCAAATCCTCCAATGGCAACGACAAATCATGCTCCAACTTACGAAAAGGCGTAATATCCGTCACTTTATGCCCGGTAATAAAATCCATCGTCAACACTTTTTTAGTCGTAAAATCCATCACAGGCTGCGGAATCACCAAATGTTCAAATTCCTTCAAATTCTCTTGCAACATCAACAAATTCTTAGCCTCTTGTCTATAATCCAGCTCGTTCAGCAAAGTATAGCTTATCTCTTCAATCACATCATCCAACGCATATTTGCGCGCATCCTCTGAATGTTTCACCGCAAAATTTGCCATCTCCTGCAACGCCTTCACATCCTTGGTAATCTGCTCACGCGCACCAGGCCGCTGCACTTTCACAGCCACAATTTTCCCAGAAAACAACTCTGCACGATGCACCTGACCTATAGAAGCACTCGCAATCGGAATATAATCAAAATCCTTGAAAATCTTGGACATCTTCACGCCCAATTCCTCCTGAATAATCTGCTCTACCACCCCAAAAGAAATGTTTTCAACATCATCCTGCAACTCCGCCAAAGCCTCCAGATACGGCTCTGGCAACAAGTCTGGACGCGTGGACAGCAATTGACCCAACTTCACATAGGTCGGCCCCATTTTCTTCAAATCTTTCGCCAACTCCTCTGGCGCAGGATTCAGGTCAGTTGAAAATTCCGAATCATTATCTAAAGAAACATCCGTAGCCGATCGAAATACATCACTTTTACGATATTTCACGATAAATTCAAAAAATTTTACATATTGCTCATACTTTTCTGGAATAATCCCCATAATTAAAATTTTTATTAAATTTCTAAATTCTATGCCAAATTCTTTAAATCAAAGCTCAATGTCGAATAATATAGTAAAATATTTTTTTTTGGGCGGCTTATAAGGCTATCCGCTATATCCCAACCTTTGAATGCTTAGAAAACCCGGTGTATAGGATTTCCATTCCATTACAATCCTATACACCGCGTTTTCTACACGCATTCAAAGGCCGGGATGCCGCTACTATCCTTGCCGCGAACGCATCTTTCATTCCTTCAAATATTTACAAACCTACCTCCGCAATGGATTTTTGAATTAATAAGGATAAAAGTTTGAAAGCTTTTTAAAATTTTAACTTAATAATAGCAAATTCAGAGTTTTATAATTTCAAATTACGTAAGCGCAATGCATTCAATATGACACTCACCGAACTGAAACTCATAGCCAAAGCAGCAATCATAGGAGATAAAAGTATTCCAAAAAAAGGAAACAAAATACCCGCCGCTACCGGAACACCCAAAGAATTGTAAATCAACGCAAAAAACAAATTTTGCTTTATGTTTCTCACAACAGCTTCGCTCAAAACCTTGGATTCTGCAATTCCTTCCAAATCACCGCGCAACAAAGTGATTTCTGATGAATTAATGGCAACATCCGTTCCTGTACCCATTGCAATTCCTACATTGGCCTGTGCCAGCGCGGGTGCATCGTTGATGCCATCACCTGCCATCGCTACAATTTTTCCTAGCTTTTGCAGTCTTTTTACCTCATCCAACTTTTCACCTGGCAAAACCGAAGCCTTGAAATTCACCAACCCAATTTCATCTGCCACAGCTTTTGCTGTATGTTCATTGTCTCCTGTGAGCATAATCACTTCTACACCTTCTTGTTGTAATCTTTCAATCGCTTTTTTGCTACTGAGTTTGATTTTATCGCTTATCACAACAAATCCCAAAACCTCATTCTCATTGGCAAGATAAGAAACGGTTTTTCCCTTTTCTTGATAAATTTTGGCGGCCTCAACTGCTTTGTTTTTATTCAATTCAAATGAATTTTCCAATATATCCGAATTCCCTAATACATATTTTTTACCCTCGATTTCACCTTGTACACCTTTGCCCGTTACAGCTTCAAAGTTTTTTAATTCCAATAAAGTAATTTGATTCGTTTGGGCAAATGTAGAAGTAGCCTTGGCCAATGGATGTTCACTTTGAGCATTCAAGCTGGCAATAATTTGTGTTATTTCAGTTGTAGAAATATCATCTTTAATCGACAAAACCTTTTCTACCGATGGTTTACCTTCTGTTATGGTCCCTGTTTTGTCCACAATCAGGCTATCTACCTTGTTCATTAACTCCAATGCTTCTGCGTTTTTGATCAAAATACCTTTTTGTGCTCCTTTTCCAATGCCTACCATTACACTCATAGGCGTTGCCAATCCTAGTGCACAAGGACAAGCAATAATCAAAACTGCAATAGCATTCACCAAAGCATAGACATAAGCCGGTTCTGGACCGAATATAGCCCAAACTATAAATGTAATTGTGGCTATCAACACCACCAGTGGAACAAACCAAGCCGAAATTTTATCTGCCAAACGCTGAATTGGCGCACGACTGCGACTGGCAGAATTGACCATTTCTATAATCTGAGAAAGCAAAGTTTCTCTACCTACTTTTTCTGCTTGCATCACAAAACTCTGATTTCCATTGATCGTACCCGCAGACACCAAATCTCCTATATTTTTATTCACAGGAATGGGCTCACCTGTAATCATAGATTCATCTATCGAACAGTTTCCATCCGTAATTTTTCCATCTACCGGAATTTTTTCTCCCGGTTTTACACGTATTAAATCTCCTTTTTCAATAGAATGAACAGAAACTTTTATTTCTTCACCATGTATTATTTTTGTAGCCTCATGCGGGGTTAAATTCAATAAAGCTTTTACGGCATCATTGGTTCTGCTGTGTGCTCGAGCTTCTAGCATTTGACCCAACATCACAAGGGTAAGAATCACCGTGGCAGCTTCAAAATATACATGAACCTCACCAAAATGTGACTTGAACTGGTCTGGGAAAAAATCGGGAAAAATCAAGCCGAAAAAGCTAAAAAGCCATGCAACGCCAGCACCAATTCCAATCAAGGTAAACATGTTCAAATTCCATGTGATGATACTGCGCCAAGCACGTTCAAAAAAGATCCAACAAAAATAAAACACCACCGGTAGGGATAATATCATTTGCACCCAATTCCAGTATTTTTGATGCATGATTTGATAAAGAGGACTTCCAGGAATCATTTCGCTCATAGCAATAACAAAAATGGGAGCCGTAAAAACAACCGACCACCAAAATTTCTTTCTCAATTTCAAATAGGTTTGCTCTTTTGCAGATGCATCGGGCGCTTTTGGCACCAAATCCATACCGCAAATGGTACAGCTTCCCGGTTCGTTTTGCTCAATTTCGGGATGCATAGGGCAAGTCCAAATGGTTTCTGTGGAATAAGACGAAGCAATAGGAACCAAATCCATTCCACACACCGGACAGCCCACATTGGAATCGTAGGTTTTATCTCCTTCACAATTCATAGGACAATGCCACTTTTGCCCCGGTTGTTCTACCTGTTTTTCTTTGTTTTTAATTCGCTTTTCCTTGTCTTCTTGGTTTTGAAAGGCTTTGTAATGCGTATTTTCCAAAGCTTTTTCTATTTGATGAAAAGGAATATTCTTATCCGCCTGAATGCTTACAGAACCTTCTTTTAAATCGATTTCAATATTTTTAATATCATTTATGGTTTCTAAGCTTTTTCTTACGGTGTTTTCACAACCGCTACAAGTCATTCCCTCTACATAAAAAGTTTGGGTTTGAGCATCATCCAGAGACTTGTGAATAGAGTAGTGGCTTGAAGCAAAGGCTTGTTCCAATTGAGGAAATGGTATTTCTTCCGAAACCGTAAATTCTACTTTTTGTTCTTCCAAAACGACTTTGGCATCGACAATTCCCTCAATATTTTCTAATATTTTTTTAACATTGTTGGCACAACCTTGGCAGGTCATTCCTTTTATATAATATGATTGTTTTGACATTTTTCTGATTTTTTTGAACCTAAAAGTCCAAATTTTAACCTTAAATATAAGGAATTTTAAGATTTTAAAAAAATAATCCTTGTGAGGTGATTCCTACGTATTTGAATTCCTTCATATTAAAGTTGGTAAACAATCCTGTAAAATGACTGAAAGCAGGTAAAATCATATTTTTTTCATTAAAAATATAGGCCGGAAATCGCATTCTTTGTTTGCCTTTTCCAGATATTATAATGCCGGGATGTAGGTGTCCACTAATTTGGAAATATTCTGAATTGGATTGAGATTCATGAACAATTTTAATGGAATCATTCAAAGAAAATTCTTCAAGTAAATCTATCTCACATTGCGAATATAAGGCAGGCTTTAATCGGTCGTGATTTCCTCTAACTACAATAATTTTAATATTTTTAAACTCTAATCGCCAGTCAAGAAATAAGTCGATTTCGGTATTGGCTTCAGCATGGAAAAAATCTCCTGCGATAATGATTTTACTGGGCTGAAAAGTTTTGATAGATTCTGCTAATATTTTCAAATCATTTTCTGCAATTGATTTGGGAATTCCAATGCCGTTTTTTCTGAAATGTGTTGATTTTCCTAAATGTAAATCTGCAAGAATTAGGTTATTTGATTGGCGATGAAAAATCGTTCGCCCTGTGGATAGAATAAATTCCTCTTGTGCCCAATGTAATTTCAAATCTTCCATGTTTTACACAAAACAAATAAATTAGTTGTCGTCTTTTTATAAAATTACATAAAAAAACCCTGACTTTTACAAATCAGGGTTGTGTTCTATTGAAATGTATTATTATTCAACAATAAATTTACCTCTCATAGCGCCAAAGTGACCTGGGAATGTACAAATGAAGTCATATGTACCAGCTTCTGGTGCTTGGAAAGTAATGGTATCTGTTTCACCACCACCTATCATTTTTGTATGAATAATAACTTCTGTAGTTCCCGCAGGAATATAGTCGGTATCTTTTGCTCCCACTGCAGCTAGCCCGAATTCTTCTACATTGGTACCTTTGGTTAACAAAGTCCAGTTATGTCCCATTACATCTTTGCTCATTTTTCCTATATGAACTAAAGTTAATTCTACCGTAGAACCTGCAGGTACTTTCAGTTCAGACAGGTTGTATTTCATAGCATCATCTCCCGTAATTTCCAACTTCACAGTTTCTCCAGCGGTAGCTGTATCTGTTGTAGGCGCTGTAACATCAACTGCTGGTGCTTCGATGGAAGGAGCAGTAGGTTCAACGGTTGGTGATTCGGTTGTGGTTTCTTTTTTACAACTGAAAATGACCATAGAGGCCATAGATAATATTAATATTTTCTTCATAATTATTAATTTGTGGGTGCAAAGTTAATGAATGTTTGTTATTCAGGATATATTTATCTCAAATTTATTTAATCTATACGTTTGTAAGTTCTGAAACTATAGGCAAAATCCAGATTTTCCTCCTTGATTCGTTCATCTGAAACGCATTCAAAATTGTTGGGAATTTCTGGAAAAAAGGTATCCCCTTCAAAATTGGCATGAATACGCGTGATTTCTAATGTATCTGCCCATTTTAGCGCTTCGGGGAAAATGGTTCCGCCACCGATTATGCTGAAATCTGAATCGTGTTTTTGAGCCTCTGAAATGGCTTCTTCAAAGGATTTTACCCAAATAACTCGATCTGTGTTGGTATGTTCTTGAGTAGAAATCACAATATGCAAACGATGAGGCAGAACGCCACCCAATGATTCAAAAGTTTTTCTTCCCATCACCATAGGATGATTGAGAGTGAGCTTCTTGAAATGTTTTAAATCTCTAGGAATGTGCCAAATCAATTGATTGTCTTTTCCTATAACGTTGTTTTCTGAAACAGCCACTACAATTCTTATCATGCCATTTCATTTTTTTGTTTGGCTAGAGATACTATGACGCCAACAGTTAAGCTGAAGATAATCACACTAAGAGACAGCCATTCTGGAATTTCGTAGTGGTGCATTAAAATCAATTTTATACCTATATATAATAGTATGGCAAAGACACTGTATTTCAGGTATTTGAATTTTTCTAACATATTGGCCAAGAAAAAATACATGGAACGTAGTCCCAATGTGGCAAAAATGGTAGCGCAAAATACAATGAGCGCATCTTGTGTAATGGCCAGAATAGCGGGAATACTATCCACTGCAAACATCAAATCGGTAATTTCGATTAAAATTAAAGCAGCAAAAAGTGGAGTTGCCAATTTTTTTCCATTTTGAATCGTGAAAAATTTGTCTTCATCTAGATTTTGACTAAAGTTGAAATATCGCCTCATAAGCCTGGCGCCCAATGTTTCTCTTACATTATCATCATGGGTATCTTTGAGCTCGTCATACAACATTTTGAAGGCGGTAAGTATCAAAAACCCACCAAAAACATACGGAATCCAAGATAATTGATTAAATAAAACGACGCCTACAGCAATCATAATTCCTCTGAAAACAATTGCACCCAGAATTCCCCAAAACAACGCTTTGTGTTGATATTGAATCGGAATTTTGTAAGAATTGAAAATCATGGCAATTACAAATAAATTATCTACCGAAAGTGATAATTCCACGAGATAACCTGTAATATATTTCATTACAGCATCTTTTGGCGTCAATCCTGTAGGATTATCAACCCATTCATTTTTGAATAAAAGATAAATTAATAACGACTGCGATAAGGCTATAATTATCCAAAAAGCCGTCTCCCGAGCCGTTTTTTTATTGGATATATTATTGTTTTTGTGAAGAACAAATAGATCAAACATCAAGAGACCAACAATGAAAAAAATCAATGCGGTCCATACAATTATCATAGAATTCATAGACTACAAAGATACTGCAATTCCCCCGAATGGTCGTATAGGTGAACGGAAAATACTTTCATTTTCTTTATATAAAACATTGTATAAAATCCCTGTTTGGAATCGAACTCGACCCGTACTTTGATAGCCGCCACCGAGCCAGAGCGCGCTTTCATCAAAGCTAAATTTTTGATCATTGTTCAGCAATGTTTGCGTTCCACTGAAGTATTCATAATGCCCACGTGCAAAAAATTGGTTGGCAATATAATAATTAACATAAGGTCCGGTTGAGAATAAATTACTTTTGTAATAATCATTTTTACCATATTGAAATCCAGCAGTTACACCCATTTCCATATTGGGTAAAACGGCATAACCTGCATAAGGCGAAATATTGAATCCAAAATATCCATTATTTCCAAATCCCAAACCTACACCACCCCCAATTCGCCACTTTCCTTCGTTTACACTGGTACCCATACCAATTTGGGAATAAACTGTACTCATCCCAAAAATTATAAATAAACTAAAAACTATATTTTTCATTCTGTTTTTTATTCAAATATAATGTTTTTGATGTAAATTTACATTTCGCCTAGATTTTTAATATAAAATGTCTATGACCACCGAAGAACTGGAACTGGAAAAAGTAGAAATTGCACGCAGATACAAAGAAATGCTGCGAAACACCTATCGAAATCTTACCGATGAAGATAAAGTAATGATTCGACGTGCATTTGATTTGGCAGTTGATGCGCATAAAGATCAAAGGCGCAAAACAGGAGAACCCTATATTTATCACCCGATTGCTGTGGCGCAAATCGTAGCAGACGAAATAGGACTAGGTGCCACCAGTATTGCTGCAGCTTTGATGCACGACGTGGTAGAGGACACCGATTATACGCTAGACGATATCGAATCGCTGTTTGGAAAAAAAATCGCCAAAATAATCGACGGACTCACCAAAATTTCTGTTTTGAATAACCAAGATTTATCCATTCAATCAGAAAACTTCAGAAAATTATTACTCACACTATCAGAGGATGTTCGTGTAATTATTATCAAAATCGCAGACCGATTGCATAATATGCGTACGCTAGAAGCAATGTCGGAAAATAAACAATTGAAAATCGCCTCTGAAACTACTTTTATCTACGCGCCCCTTGCCCATAGAATGGGACTCTATAATATAAAATCTGAACTCGAAGATTTAAGCCTGAAATTTACGCAACCCGAAAGGTATTTTGAAATTTATAAAAAATTAGAAGATACCGAATTCGAAAGAAAACAATATATTAGAAAATTCAGTGATTCAATTGCAGAAAGATTGCAAGAAGAAGGACTTTCCTACGAAATCAAAGGCAGACCTAAATCCATACATTCGATCAATCGCAAAATGACTTCCCAAAATATTGCTTACGAAGAAGTCTATGATAAATTCGCAATAAGAATCGTATATCACGCAGATAAAAAGAATGAAAAATTTATTGCCTGGAAAATTTATTCCATCGTAACCGATATTTATCGACCCAATCCCGCTAGGCTGCGCGACTGGATTACACAACCCAAAACCACAGGCTACGAATCACTGCATATTACCGTAATGGGACCAGGTGGTAAATGGGTAGAAGTTCAAATACGATCTGCACGTATGAACGAAATTGCCGAAAAAGGTATTGCAGCACATTATAAATACAAGGAAAATTACAAAGTAGAAGATTCTAGAGTGGACGAATGGATTGCACAGGTTCGCGAAATGCTAGAAAATCACGATATGCAAGATACAGTTGATTTTATCGATAATTTCAAATTGAACTTGTATTCTAAAGAAATTTTTGTTTTTACCCCAATGGGGGATTTGATAAATCTGCCCAAAGGGGCGTCGTCATTGGATTTTGCCTATGCCATTCATACCAATGTAGGTGATACTTGCCTAGGTGCAAAAGTAAACGGAAAGCTCTTTCCGCTGAGTCATGAATTGAAAAGTGGAGACCAAGTAGAAATTATCACCTCCAAAAATCAAAAACCCAAAGCCGATTGGCTGGATTTTGTCCAAACCTCTAGAGCCAAAGCCAAAATCAAAGCTGCATTAAATGCAGAACGCAGAGTGTATGCCGAGGAAGGAAGAGAAATTTTGGAAAGAAAAATGCGTCATTTGGGTTTGAAACTCAACGAAAATATAATTAATGAAATGGCGACTTTCTTGAAAGAAAAATCCTCCCAAGATTTGTTTTTTCATGTTCAAAGTGGCGTAATTTCTAATCAGGATATTAAAAAATTTGCCGACCGCAAAACCGGTGTAGCAGGATTCATTAATCGATTCAGATCCAAGCCAATATACAAGAAAGCTGAAGAAACAGAAGTTCAATCAAGGCAAGAACTAGATTTAATCGTATTTGGAGATGAAGAAAAAAAACTAGACTATACATTAGCCAATTGTTGTAATCCAATTCCAGGGGACAAGGTCTTTGGGTTTGTTACCGTGAACCGAGGTATCAAAGTGCACAAAACCATTTGTCCCAATGCGGTAGAATTACAGGCAAATTATGCCTACCGCATTCAAAAAGCCAAATGGGTGGATTCATCACGCTCCACCTTCAGTACAGAAATTATAATACGAGGTATCGATCGGATGGGACTGGTAAAAGATATTACAGATATCTTGAGCAATAATATGCATATTGACATGAAAAATATAAACTTCTCGTCCAGCGATGGAATTTTTAACGGAAGTATTTCTGTTGTGGTAGCCAATAAATCCCAACTGGATTCTGTAATGCAAAAATTAAAAAATGTACAAGGCGTGACCAAAATTAATCGTAAACAAGATTAATTCTAATTTTTGTATTTTTGTAAAAGACATTTAATATTATGCCCACAGAACCCAAAACAGTAATGACAATAGATGATCATGTGGAAATTGTAAAAGAGGTACTTACCAAATTTCTCGACGACAACAAACACCGCAAGACTCCAGAAAGGTATGCTATCCTAGAAGAAATTTATAGGGTAAACGATCATTTTGACATCGATGATTTGTACATACGAATGAAAGATAAAAAATATAGGGTGAGTCGGGCAACATTGTACAACACCATGGAATTGCTCATGGAGGCACGATTGGTAAGAAAACATCAATTTGGTGATAATCAGGCGCATTTTGAAAAATCTTATTTCGACAAACAACACGACCATGTTTTACTTACAGACACTGGAGAAGTGCTGGAGTTTTGCGACCCGCGTATTCAGTCGATAAAAGATACCATAGAAGAGGTCTTTGATATTAAAATTGATAAACATTCGCTGTACTTTTACGGTACCAGAAATTCAAAAAATGCTTAAATATTTTTTGTTGCTTTTCTGCTGCCCATTCTTGCTTTGGGCTCAGAAAACACCAACCAAAATTCGACATGTACATTCAGATGAAATAATTCGCAAACCCAGCTTATTCGATGGGAATTTGCTGTTTACCGGAAACGTAATTTTTGAACACAATGGCTCGGTACTCAAGGCAGATAGTGTGGTATTATATGAAGTAGAAAACTATTTCAGAGCTTTCGGAAATGTACGTTTCACATCAGAAGACAATCTACTCACTTCCCATGAACTCGATTACAACGGAAACACACAAATTGCACAAGCACGTGGTGATGTGGTTTTGCGAAATCCAGAACAAACTTTGTACACAGACAAATTAGAATATAACCGAATTACAAACAAGGCTTATTTCAATACCGGAGGAACCATAGTGTCTAATAATGAAACGATTACGAGCCAGGAAGGAATCTATGATTTAACCACAAAGTCTATCCGTTTTGATGATGATGTGCGCATTACGAACAAGGATTATTATATCGAAAGTAAAAATATTCAGCACTTTGCACAAGGTGATTATATGGAGTTTTATGATGAAACTTTTATTCAAAGTAGAAGCAATCCTAGACAGTATATCAAATCGACCAAAGGCCGTTATTACCTTGGAAAAAAAGAAGCCTATCTGAAAAATCGTTCATCGGTTTACAGCGATGGCTCGGTTTTGACAGCAGATGATATTTATTTCAATCAACTCACTGGTTATGGTAGAGGAGAAGGCGATGTTTTAATTGAAAATCCAGAAGAAAAACAATTTATTCGCGGCGGCTTTGGCGAATATTTTCAGCAAAAAGATTCTGCTTATGTTACAAAGGATGCCTATGCTGTACGTGCATTTGAGAAAGATTCGCTCTACATACATGCAGATACGCTGATGACCACCAAGTTTGCCGATAAAAACCTGATTAGAGCCTATCATCACGCCAAATTTTTTAAAAGTAATTTACAAGGAAAAGCAGATTCCATATCCTTTGCAGAAGAGGGCGGCGTTTTGAAATTTTTTGAAAAACCGGTGGTTTGGAGTGGTTATCGTCAAATTACAGGCGACACCATTCTGGTCTATATCAATACAGAAGCCGAGCGCCTGGATTCGATTCAAGTAAGGCGAAGAGCTTTTGCCATTTCTAAAACAGATTCGATTACAAAAACTCAGTTTCACCAATTGAAAAGCCGTGATATGCTAGGACTTTTTGTCAATGATAATTTGGATTGGGTACAAGCTGAAGGCAATGCTCAAACCTTGTTGTATATGGAAGAGGAAAAAAAAGATTCGCTGCAGATCAACAAGGCTCCCGTCAAGGAATTGGTGGGAATTAATCGCTCGGATTGTGGAATTGTTGAGGCTGATTTTGAAGAACGTGACATCAATGTTATTTCTTGTCGCATCAATGCAGAAAGCCAACTATATCCACCCAGCAAATTACCAGAAGATCAAAGGAAATTACCCGAATTTCTTTGGCGCGAAGACGAACGACCGCTGGTTTGGCGAGATATTTTTATTATAGAAAATTAAATTGATAAAAAACTACAAAAATTCTGAAAACTCCCATGCCAATACATCACATGCAGGAAAAAAATTTTATTTTTACGCCATCTATTTTCTAACCAAATATTTATTTCGATGAATTGGATCATACTTATTATTGCAGGATTATTCGAAGTCGCGTTTGCCTCTTGTCTGGGAAAAGCCAAAGAAACATCTGGCACAGAAGCCACGTATTGGTACATAGGCTTTCTGGTATGTTTGGCAATAAGTATGGTACTGTTGATCAAGGCTACACAATCATTACCTATTGGCACCGCCTATGCAGTCTGGACAGGAATAGGGGCCGTAGGAACTGTTTTGGTTGGGATTTTTGTATTTAAAGAACCCGCAACTTTTTGGCGATTATTCTTCATCACAACACTTATTTCTTCAATTATTGGATTGAAATTCGTTTCTAGTTGATTCAAATTCAATTATATAGAAATTAGTTTATTATAAAGTTGAAGAGGTTAACTTCAACTTTATTCATGTTCAATAAAACATGATTTTTTTGCATTTTTAGCGAATTTAAAAGCGATTTTTTATTGAATAAAATGATATGACAAAGGCAATTCTTTCCATTTCATTCTAATTTTAACTGTTTATTCACAAAAAAAATAATTTCTGCTAATTTTTTTAAATTGAATTTTCTAAGAATCAAAAAGTTCGTACCTTTCAACCAATCAAAATTCTATTCTTATGTTATATCACAAATTAGGAAAGATTCCACCCAAAAGACATACAGTTTTTCAATCAGAAGAAGGAAAACATTACTACGAACAACTCTTTGGTACAGAGGGTTTTCATGGCGTATCTTCCTTATTATATCATATTCACAGGCCTACACAAATGTTGAACATAAGCGAGGGCATAGATGTGAGCCCCGTGGCGGCTGTCAAGCACAATATCACACCCAGACTTGTAAAAGGTTATAATATAAAACCCGTAGATGATTTTGTGAAATCTAGGGTGATTTTATTCTTCAACAATGACTTGAATATTGCCGTGGCTGCTCCCAAAAAGTCTATGCAAGATTATTTTTATAAAAATGGGAATTGTGACGAAATGATTTTTATTCACGAAGGGAGCGGAACCATGAAAACCTTTGTGGGCGATATCGAATTCAAATATGGAGATTATCTAATCATCCCACGAGGAACCATTTATCAATTACACTTCAACGACGAAAATAACCGATTATTGATTATCGAAAGTTTTTCGCCTATAGAGACGCCAACGCGTTACCGAAATCATTTTGGACAATTACTGGAGCACTCTCCGTTTTGTGAAAGAGACATCAAATTACCTACCTATGCAGAGCCTATAGACGAAAAAGGTGAATTTATAGTCAAAGTAAAAAAAGATGGATTTTTATATGACGTAACCTATGCCACACATCCATTCGATGTGGTAGGTTGGGACGGATATTTCTTCCCGTATGGATTCAGTATTCATGATTTCGAACCTATTACAGGCCGTGTTCACTTACCACCGCCTATACATCAGAATTTCCAGGGACACAACTGGGTGGTTTGCTCTTTCGTGCCTAGACTATACGATTATCATCCCAAGGCGATTCCAGCACCATACAACCATTCCAACATAGATTCAGAGGAAATTCTATACTATGTAGATGGAGATTTTATGAGCCGTAATCATATAGAAAAAGGATTTTTCACGCTGCATCCAGGCGGAATTCCGCATGGACCACATCCGGGAGCCATGGAAAGATCAATCGGTCAGGTAAAAACGGAAGAACTCGCTGTGATGATAGACCCTTTCAAGCCAGTACAAATTACCCATGCCGCCATTGATATGGAAGACAATTCCTACGTTCATTCTTGGCTAGAAGGTGAAGACGGAAAAGGTATTCCGCCGCAGATAGAATAATTATTCTGGTTATTTAATTTATGTAAAATATTGATTTTAAATAAATTAAATGCTATTTTAAAAGTGCACAAGATGATTTTGCCATTCCTTATTTTGAAGTAAAAATGAATGTTTTCACAATTTTGAGTCAGAAAAAGGCGAAACATGAAGTTTATAACTCAATCAAATGGGTTACCAGAGATTATAAGGAATTTAACGATTACCTAGAAAGCTATGAAGCACAGGATAATAATAAGATTTCACAAAAACAAAAGGCTGAAATGATAGAAAAATATAAAGGTAAATCACTGTTTGGACAAGCTGTGCTTACCGCGGATGCATTTGTACAATTATTTGAAGAATATCATCAAATGTGTCCTTAAAGAAAATTATGCTTCATCACCAATAAATTTTAAATAACAAATAACAATATGAGCACAGAATTAAAAAATACCGAATACGGATTAGAAAAAATCTTTGAAGGGGCAGAAGATTTCTTGCCGCTTTTAGGAACGGATTATGTCGAATTTTATGTAGGAAATGCCAAACAGGCAGCTCATTACTACAAAACCGCTTTTGGTTTTCAGTCATTGGCCTATGCAGGGCTAGAAACCGGCGTGCGTGACCGCGCTTCGTATGTATTGAAACAAGACAAAATCCGCTTGGTCTTGACAACTCCTTTGCGTAGCGACAGCAAACTGAATGACCATATCGTAAAACATGGAGACGGTGTCAAAATTATTGCCCTTTGGGTAGAAGATGCACGTTCGGCATTTGAAGAAACCACCAAGCGTGGTGCCAAAGTGTATATGGAACCTACGGTAGAAACTGATGAACACGGCGAAACCGTGCGCGCAGGAATTTACACCTATGGCGAAACCGTTCACATGTTTGTAGAGCGCAAAAATTATAACGGCGTTTTCTTGCCAGGTTATCAAAAATGGGAATCAGACTATAATCCAGAGCCTGTTGGATTGAAATTCATCGACCACATGGTGGGTAACGTAGGCTGGAACGAAATGAATACCTGGGTAAAATGGTATGAAGACGTGATGGGATTTGTAAATTTCCTTTCGTTTGACGACAAACAAATTCACACGGAATATTCTGCACTGATGTCAAAAGTAATGGCCAACGGAAACGGACGCGTGAAATTCCCTATCAACGAACCTGCAGAAGGCAAGAAAAAATCGCAAATCGAAGAATATATCGATTTCTATGAAGGTCCTGGCGTTCAGCATTTAGCGGTTGCCACTAATGATATATTGCATACCGTGACCGAAATGCGTAAACGTGGTGTGGAATTTCTTTCGCATCCGCCACAGGCCTATTATGATTCAGTTCCTGCGCGTTTACAAGAATTTCAACATGAAATGAAAGAAGATATCCAAAAACTGGCAGAACTAGGAATTATGATAGATGCCGACGAGGAAGGATATTTGTTACAAATTTTCACCAAACCCATACAAGATCGTCCAACATTATTCTTTGAAATCATTCAGCGAATGGGCGCACGCGGATTCGGTGCCGGAAACTTCAAAGCCCTTTTCGAATCTATCGAAAGAGAACAGGAAAAGAGAGGAACTTTGTAATTTCTTGACCAAAGAAATACTAAAAAAACTTCCCTGTTCATCATCTTGTGCAGGGAAGTTTATTTTTGCGATTAAAAATTTTATTATAAAATTATAATTGAAAGGATATTTTTTGAATTTAATAAAAAATTGACATTTAAATCTGAAAGGATGATAGGGATATTATTTTTCTGCTTTTTGATATTATTTTTGCTTGTGTTTTCTTTCAAGATTTTACTGGCTTCTGTTGATAATTTTTATTATTTATTACGAAAAAAAGCTTTTATCGCCATTTTTCTTATTGGACTTATTTTGGTTATTATTCCATTGCCAATCGATGTCGAAATTCGAATAATATTGGTTATTTTGGTTATTTCAATTTGTGGAATAATTACGAGTCGTATGCGTATCAAGTCTAAATAATTTTTTGAAGACTATTCATCACTAATTTTACGCTTAAAAAAAATAAATCCTAAACATTTTTGGAATTAAATTATTAATCCTTTTTAAAATAAAATGAAAAATCTCACCCAATCTTATTGGAACAACCGCTGGAAAACCGGCCAAACCGGTTGGGATATTGGTTATGCTTCTCCTGCAATTGTGCATTACTTTGAAGGAATTAAAAATAAAAATGCAAAAATTCTGATTCCGGGTTGTGGAAATGCGTATGAAGCTGAAGCCTTGTATAATCTTGGTTTTAATGCTATTACGATTTTGGATATTTCTGATGAAGCCGTGATTCGATTGAATGAAAAATTTGATGATTACCCAGAAATTCGGATAATTTGTCAGAATTTTTTTGATCATTCCGATTCGTATGATTTAATTGTAGAACAAACTTTTTTTTGTGCGCTTGATCCCTCTTTGCGTAAGGCGTATGCAGAAAAAATGCATCAATTGTTGCGAACCAATGGAAAACTGGTTGGACTACTTTTCAACCGTGATTTCGAAAATGAAGGTCCGCCATTCGGAGGAAATAAGGCAGAATATGAAGAATTATTTGCACCATTATTTGAAATTAAAAAGCTGGAAATCGCTCAGAATTCTATTCCTCAACGGCAGAAAAATGAGGTTTTTATCGAATTCATCAAAAAATAATTTATACATTTATACCCAATTTAAACCAAATTAAACTATGAAAAAAATACTTTTTTGCCTGTTTTCACTAACGCTTGTTCTATCATGCAGCAGTGATGACAATAACAACGGAGGTTCAACAGCAGATAATCGCGATTATTTCCCTAATAGTAATTCAGCCCAATGGAATTTTAATTATTCTATCAATAACCAAGGAAGCAGTAGCTCTGGTACAAGCATTATGAACATGGGCTTGGATCAAAATATAGGTGGAAGTTCCTACCAAGTGTTGAGTAATACTGCTGAAGTGATAGGAGCCTTGGATGAAGTTCCATTTCAAAAAAATTCGCAAAACGAAGTTATAATTCGTCCATTGGCAAGTGGATTTAGCTATGTGGACTTTTTGCCTACGGGCAGTTTATTTGATAATTTAAACTTTATTAAAAACGCGATGTCTTCTAATGAAGTTTTGAGCGAAAGCACCCAAGAATTTGTGGGCGAACCCATGGAAATTCCTGATGCAAATATCAACGGAACCGTTACACCACGTACATTTATTACAATATCTACCCAGCATGTCGGGAAATCAAATTCCCTGGCTGTGAACAATAATTCTTACCAAAATATTATTCAAAACAGAGTTTTATTTAAAATTAAAGTTGTGCTTGATATCGATGCCAATGCCAATATGGGAGGGCAAGTTATGAATATTACACGTTCGCATGAATTGGTTTCGCCACAGCAATACGGCACACTAGATTTGTGGCTTGCAGAAAACACAGGAATTATAAAATCGGATTATCTATATTCATTCAATAATGTGAATATGAATACACAAATCAATATAGCTGGAATTAATATAAACTTATTGGATTTGGCTCCAGATTTGGCTAATTTTAATTCTTCATTACATCTTACAGGTAACGCTTCGCTCACTTCTTTTTCTTTGTAAAAAGTAAAATATTTCTCGTAAAGAGTATAAAAATAAAAGCCAGAACAAAAATCTGGCTTTTATTTTTCTTAGGAATTTAATAAATATTTTTAATTTTCTGTTTATTTTCACCTAAAACCATTTCGTCACCTTTGGTTTTACCCTCATTGGCAGCAAAAGCTGGTGCATGTAATGAAACACCCAAAATTTTCTTTCCTTCATATTCAATAGGAGCAAAGGCAAAACCAACAAAATAAAATGCATTTTCGGTTTCTACCAACGCACCTTCTTGAATTTGATCAGCCTCTCGCGTACGCAAGGATTTGATGTGAACCAAATCATTCTCTTCCATACGTAGTTTTTGATTCATTTCCATTTTTAAATCCTGCAAATCAGCTTGATGCGATTGATCATCCAAATCGATTGTAGATTCTTCATCCAAATCTGTAGCAGATTCATAGGTCGCCAGCGATTTTTTTAAATTATTCACCAAATCCGTTTGGCTGGCAACAATAATGTCTAATATTTCCTTTCTCATCAAAATATAAATTTAAAACAAGGTATAATTTTTAATTCAACTCTGCAATGATTTTTTTAATATAAATTATAAAAAAAATCCCACATCAAGCGGGATTTCTTCGTTTGACAAAATAGGATTTATTTTATCACATTTTTCAAATCATTTACAGTTTCCTCCACTGCTTCTGAAGTGTTTTCTGCAGAATTCTCAACGCCTTCTACAACTTCACGTCCTGCTTCAACCGTTTCGTTTAGCATGTTTTCACCTGATTCGATGGTGTGTTCCATAGTTTCACCTACCTTTACCACAGCGGTTTTGGCTTCTTCCAATTTGGCAATAGCAGCATCCAATTCTGCTTGTGCTGCAGCAATTGCTGTTTCATCTCCAGAAGCTGTGGCCTCATCAAATTTGGCTTGGGCAGTTTCCATAGATTTTTCTGCATCCAACAAAGCAGCATCTGCTACCTCTGTATTTTCTACTACTGGGGTCTCCTCAACTGCCACTTTTGTAGTTTCTTTCTTGCAAGAAGTAGCAAAAAACAATCCTGCAACTCCTAATGTAAATAATACCTTTTTCATGGTTTTTTAAATTTTTATAAATAAGCGCGCAAATTTAGAAATATTTATTTCTCCACAAAATTTTTTAAATTACTTCACCATTTTTTAATTAATCTTATATTTGAATAATTTTAGTATTATTAATAGAAAAATGGCCAATATCCTAATTATTGAAGACGAACAAGCAATTAGAAATGTTCTAAAAAATATTCTTATAGACGAAGACAAATCCTTTAAAGTAGATGAAGCCGCAGATGGTGAAGAAGGTCTGAATCTTATCAAAAACAACGACTACGACCTGGTAATCAGCGATATTAAAATGCCCAAAAAAGACGGTATAGAAGTTCTGGAACTCGCACTCAACTACAATCCAGATATACCGTTTCTTATGATTTCTGGACATGGAGATATAGAAACTGCCGTAGAAAGTATCAAAAAAGGTGCTTACGACTATATATCCAAGCCGCCAGACCTCAATCGATTGCTCAATAGTGTAAGAAATGCCCTCGACCGCAAAAGTCTCATCCACCAAAATAGAACTTTGCAAGATGAGAATAAAGCACTCAAAAGAAAAGTAAATAAAAAGTATGAAATGGTAGGCGAATCTAATTCGCTGACGCAAATCCGCGATATGGTGGATAAAGTGGCCTCTACAGAAGCCAGAGTGCTGATTACAGGCCCCAATGGCACCGGAAAAGAATTGGTGGCACATCATATTCATCAAAAAAGTGACCGAAACAAAATGCCAATGATAGAAGTCAATTGTGCTGCAATTCCTTCAGAACTTATTGAAAGTGAGCTGTTCGGGCACATGAAAGGCTCCTTCACAGGTGCACACAAAGACAAAGCAGGAAAATTTGAACTGGCAGATAAAGGGACGCTTTTCCTAGACGAAATCGGTGATATGTCGCTTTCGGCACAGGCCAAAGTTCTACGCGCTTTGCAAGAAGGCAAAATAACACGTGTGGGTGGCGACAAAGAAATTAATGTAGATGTTCGCGTCTTGGCAGCAACCAATAAAGATTTGGTGAAAGAAATTGCAGAAGGTAAATTCCGCGAAGATTTATACCATCGCCTGGCAGTAATTCTGATTCGCGTTCCAGGATTAGACGAAAGAAAAGAAGATATAAAATCGCTTGTAGAACATTTTGCGAATAATATAGCAGCAGAGCTCGGACAAGTGCCAAAGCAATTCAGCGAAGAAGCTATCGACGCACTCAAAGAAAAATCCTGGACAGGAAATATTCGAGAATTAAGAAACGTGGTTGAAAGACTTATCATTCTAGGTAGTAATCCAGTAACCAAGAAGGATATCGAGAGTTTTGTAGTACGCTGATTACAAACAAATTAAAAAAACGAATCATTTTTAATTTTAAGAATAGATTAAATCAAACCTATTCTCTAAAATATCAATAGTTCTATACAATAAATAGCCTATTTTTGCGCGATGACAATCAGGGAACATATGCGTAAAAACCTGATTTTGGCCTGGCCTGTAATGCTCTCACAAGCCGGACAAATCACGGTGAATGTCGCAGATAATGTAATGGTGGGAGCACTGGGTGGAAAATGGGACAATGTACACGACCCAGAACTAGGAAAAGTTGCATTAGGTGCTGTCTCTTTAGGTAACGCCTTGTTTTTTATGATTATGGTAACGGCATTGGGATTCTCATTTGCCATGTCGCCACTCATAGCTCAAGCAGATGCCAAAAACAATTTACGTCGCGGAGCAGATATATTGACCCATGGCTTGGTACTCAACATGGTTCTCACCATTTTATTGGTCGTATTCCTCTTCGCATTTTTACCTTTTATGTACCATCTCAATCAACCCAAAGATGTTGTAGATCAGGCTATTCCATATTTGCAGATTGTAGGATTTTCCATGATTCCACTCATGATATTTCAATCCTTTAGACAAGTATCAGAAGGTCTTTCACTCACACTCATCGTAGCTATAGCCACCATTATAGCCAATTTGATGAATATATTTTTCAATTACGGACTTATCTTTGGAAATTTAGGCATGCCAAGACTTGGGGTCGAAGGGGCGGCCTACGGAACCCTTTTATCTCGTATTATCATGGTATTCACCCTCTTGGGTGCAATGTGGTACAACAGCAAATCCAAATCCTATCTGAAAGCAGTTCAATTCAAAAAATTCAAAAATTTAATTTTCAAAAAACTCTTTCAACTCGGCGCACCAACCTCCATGCAAATGTTTTTTGAAGTAAGTGCATTTGCCGGAGCAGCATTTATATGTGGAATGGCTGGTAAAGACGACCTCGCCGCTCATCAAATTGCACTCAATCTCGCTTCAATTACCTTCATGCTATGCACAGGATTGGGAATCGCTGCCACCGTACGTGTCGGAAACCAGCTAGGTCACAAAGATTTCAACACCATGAAACGTGCCGGATGGTCTGCCATATATATGGCCATCGTTTTCATGATAATAAGCGGATTGCTTTTCATCAGCTTACGCCATTATTTACCCGCTATATATATTGATAATCAAGTTGTTATAGCTCTTGCGGCAAAACTACTCATCATCGCAGCTCTCTTTCAACTCTCAGATGGCGTGCAAGTAGTGGCACTGGGCGCATTACGAGGAATGCAAGACGTCAACATCCCAACACTTATCACACTCATAGCCTATTTCGTCATTGCCCTACCATTGGGATATTACCTTACAATACCTTTAAAAATGGGCGCATTCGGAATGTGGATTGGCCTCGGAATCGGACTCACTTTTTCTGCATCCCTACAACTCATAAGATATCATAGAACATCTTCCAAATTTATTAGGGCAGTTTAACGGGCTTTTCGTTACAAGTCCTCAATCTTGATGCAGACAAAATAGGTATCGCTACAAGTTCACTACGTATCCACTTGTAGCAATACCAATTTTGTTGCTGCACAAGCTTTCCGGGCTTTTCACTACAATCCCTACTGCGTAACGTCCATAGACCAACAGCAAAAAAAACAATCCCCAACGCATTTCAATTTTATACCAGAATTATATTGTAAATTCAAAATATAGAATGTAACTTTGAATGAATAGTTTAATCTAAATTTTTTAAGGAATGGAATTACCAAAATTTTTACTGGCAGATAATTCTGATTACGAAGACGCATTTGTACTTCATACCGATTATCCAAGATTTCTTATGAACATGACCACCGACGAAGTAGAATGGTTCGATGAAATAGACGAAGACCCCGATCTCGAAAATATCGTCAAAGACCTGTTAGAGGAAGCATTTCAGTTTTTTGAAAATGAAATTCAAGCCTATGAAGACGAAGATGATATGGACGACGAGGATTATGGCTTGTAAATTTTTTCCATTGCAAAACAGAAAAATTTATTTCAACACATAAAATTTTATTTTAATTCCCGATAAAAAAATTTATCGGGAATTATTTTTTATTTTTTTTTAAAAACAAAAAATTTGAAGCTCATGAATTTTTTTTCTTAAAAAAATCAAGCTTTAGTCAAAAGATATACATTAAACTAAAACTTCGCTTAAAACATCATAAATACTTTTAAATCAATTTATTAATTTATCACATTTAAACATTCAATTTTGAGTTAGTAACATCTCATGTTCAAAAGTAAAACTCAAAATGTTTTATTCTGAATTAAGTTTTAAATACTTTTGAAACCACGCTGAAAAAAAATAAATCCCAAAACAATTAATTATTTATGAGCCGAACAGAAACAATTATAAAGGCAAAAACTTATAGCTACGAGGAAGTTCTTGCCGATTCTTTGAAATATTTTAATGGAGACGAACTTGCCGCCACCACTTGGATCAAGAAATACGCTGTTTGCAATTCCGACGGTGAATACGAAGAATCTTCACCAGAAGCAATGCATCATCGTATGGCAGCGGAATTTGCAGTAATTGAAGAAAATTTCGGCAACGATCAGTCTTCCGATGATTTATCCGATTACGGAAAAAACCGCAAACCCCTTACCGAAAAAGCGATTTTTGAACTTTTCAAAGATTTTAAATATGTAATTCCACAAGGTAGTGTTATGTCCGCTTTGGGACATCCGCATATGATTGCATCACTATCCAATTGCGTTGTAGTTCCATCCGTGTTTGATTCATATGGCGGAATTATGCATACAGACCAGCAACTTGCCCAACTGTTCAAACGCAGATGTGGTGTAGGAGTAGATATTTCTGGCTTGAGACCTTCTA
Organism: Flavobacteriaceae bacterium; assembly: GCA_030538275.1. GTDB lineage: Bacteria > Bacteroidota > Bacteroidia > Flavobacteriales > Weeksellaceae > Profundicola. The sequence continues at coordinate 353,881 of JAUNUH010000001.1, forward strand.
ATGCCAAGGTTTCCAATGCTGCCGGTAGCACAACAGGCGCAGTTTCCTTTATGCACAGATTTTCTAATACAACCCGAGAAGTCGCTCAAAACGGAAGAAGAGGTGCATTGATGCTTACTATAGATATTGCCCATCCAGATGTTGAGGATTTTGTAACTATTAAACAAGATTTGACCAAAGTAACTGGCGCTAATATTTCTGTACGATTATCAGACGAATTCATGCAGGCCGTTGTGGCAGACAAAGAATATACGCACAGATGGCCCATTGATGCATCATTATCAGAAGCCCAATATGTGAAAACAATACAAGCAAGAGAACTATGGGATACCATCATAGCTTGCGCCCATAACACGGCCGAACCTGGACTTATTTTCTGGGATAGACAACACTGGTACTCAACATCTTCCGTATATCCTGGATTTGAAAACTCTTCTACAAATCCATGTTCAGAAATTGCTATGCAAGGTGGTGACAGCTGTCGCCTAATCGCATTGAATCTCTATAGTTTTGTGGATAAGCCCTTCACACCAAATGCAAAATTCAATTTCAAAAAATTCTATGAAATCACCTATGAATCACAGAGATTAATGGATGATTTGGTAGAATTGGAATTAGGACATATAGAAAGAATCATCGACAAGATAAAAAGTGATCCCGAACCAGAACACATCAAATCCAGTGAATTATCTACCTGGAATTTATTGTACCAAACCGGGCAAAAAGGCCGAAGAACCGGTCTGGGTTTTACTGCATTAGCAGATTGTGTAGCAGCTCTAGGTTTCAAAATAGACTCCAACGAAGCATTGGAAATTGTAGATGAAATCATGCGAACCAAACTCGAAGCAGAATTTGATTCTTCTATCGATATGGCCATTCAGCGAGGTGCATTTGAAGACTTTAACCCAGAAATAGAAAATTCATCAGAATTTATTCAAATGATGGAAAAGGAATTTCCAGATTTGTACCATAGAATGATGGAAAATGGACGCAGAAATATTTCTATATCTACCGTAGCACCCACCGGAACTTTGAGTATGCTTGCACAAACCTCTTCTGGAATCGAGCCCGTATTTATGCTGGGATATAAACGACGCCGAAAAGTGAATAGAGATGCAGGAGATGCGCAAATTTCTTTTGTGGATGATCTAGGCGATGCATGGGAAGAATTCGATGTTTTTCACCCAAAATTAAAAGAATGGATGAAGATTTCTGGCGAAACTGACCCCGTAAACAGCCCTTATGCTGGCGCAACTGCCCCCGAAATTGACTGGCTGAAAAGAGTAGAATTGCAAGCTCTGGTACAAAAATATGTAACTCACAGCATTAGCTCTACCATTAATTTACCCGAAGATATTGCTATAGATAAAGTAGCCGAAATTTATGTAGAATCTTGGAAAAAAGGCTTAAAAGGTATTACCGTGTATCGCGATGGTTCTAGAAGCGGAGTTCTGGTGGCTGCAGACGATAAAAAAGAATCTGAACCAAATAGTGAAGATAAATCTCAATTGAACTTATCAACGGAATTTGATTCAACTTCTGCACCAAAACGACCCAAAAAATTATCGGCAGACGTGATTCGGTTCCAAAATGATTACGAAAAATGGATGGCAGTTGTAGGCAAAATTGATGGACGTCCTTATGAGATTTTCACAGGTCGAATGGAAGATTCATTTAATTTACCTCCTTTTGTTGAAGAAGGTTGGGTTATCAAAAACAAAACCGAAGAAGGTGAAAGTAGATATGATTTTCAATATATAGACAAAGAAGGATATCGTACTACCATAGAAGGATTGAGCCGATCATTCGATAAAGAATTTTGGAATTACGCCAAATTGATTTCGGGAATTTTACGTCATGGAATGCCTATAAATTATATTGTTGAATTGGTTTCAGACCTCAATCTATACGATGACAATATTAATACCTGGAAAAACGGCGTTGCACGTGCACTGAAACGCTATGTTCCCGATGGAACCGTTGCCGTGGACAAGAAATGTCCAAATTGTGGCGACCCACAAGGATTGGTTTACGAAGAAGGTTGTCTCAATTGTAAAAGTTGTGGACACAGTAAGTGTGGATAAAAAAAATTAAAATTGTTTGAAGCCGGCTATAATTGCCGGCTTCTTATTTGATAAAATGATAAAACCTTCTCAAATCAAAGATTTTTTCAATTAATTCCTAATTCAAACTTTTAATAAAAACATTTAAATGGAATAATTGTATTTTTGAAGAAATCTATTAATTCGTGAAAAAAACTACTTAATTTTGAGTCTCAAACGCAACAAATGTGTTACCATACCAAACAAACCAAATCTGCTACCGAAGTTCAAAACAGGTTTAATGCTTCCATTTCACAAATAGAAATTTTCAAGCCTACACAACATTTCAATGCATTTGATTATCCCAAAATGCCTGTAATTGCTAGCCAGAATACGTCTATTATTGAAATGTGGAATTGGGGATTGATTCCGCAATGGAGTTCGAATATAGAAATCAGAAGTAAAACTTTGAATGCCAGAATTGAAACGGTTCACGAAAAACCTGCTTTCTCTTCGTATTTGGATAATCGCTGTATTATTATTGCAAATGGATTTTATGAATGGCAATGGTTGGATTCAAAAGGAAAATCAAAGAATAAATTTGAAATTGGCGTTGGAAATGACAGATTATTTGCATTTGCTGGCCTGTTTGCCGAATGGGTAAATGAAGATACAGGCGAAATTCTGAATACATTTACTATGCTCACCACACAAGCAAATGTTCTAATGAGCGAAATTCATAATATCAAAAAAAGAATGCCCGTGATTCTAAAACCTGAAGATGAACAAAAATGGCTGCAAGGAGCTGAAATTCAGGAATTTGCTTTTCCCGGATATGAAGTAAATCTCATTGCAGAAAACCTGAATCCGCAATTGAGTTTATTTTAATAAAATTATTTTCTCCATAAACCTAATTGATGATGGTAAGCCGAATCTTCTGCCGAATGCAAGATTTCTGTATATTTGAAATTTGGTGCATAGGTTAATTTCACAGCAAATCCATGTGAAACTATTTTTTGATTCACAAAGGTTCCGTCTTCCAAAAACGCATAGGCCAGCGTTCGTCCATATTTATCGAATTTTACAATATCATATTCCAGTCGCACTTTTTTATTTTTCAACAAAGAATCTACAAAACGATGTGATTCTTTCCCGAATTCTTGTTGAATTTTATCACCATAATCTACAGATTCTGGCGCATCAATTCCTAAAAGCCTTACTTTTATACCAGTTTGTGTTCCGTCATCTATCCAAAAAGTATCCCCGTCTGAAACCCATTTCACCTTGTAAAATAATTCATCTGAAGCCAATGGAAATTCTGATTCCTTTTTTATCCATGGAAATTGTAATTCTAAAATATTCTCACAAGAGGATAGCATAAAGCAAAAGATTGTAAAAATTACATGGCCAATGTGGGCTTTTTGATTAAATTTGAATCTCACAATTTTATAATAGAATGGATAAAGATAAAATATTGAAACAACTTAACGAAACCAATAAAAATACCATGATGGAAACCATGGGAATCACCTATACCGAATTTACAGGAGATCGTCTTTCTGCAGAGATGGAGGTAGGGCCCAAAGTGCATCAACCTTACGGACTACTGCATGGCGGTGCCAGTGCGGCTTTGGCAGAAACTGTAGGTAGTTTTTTGTCGGCTTTACAATATGATTTTAAAACACATGGTGCCGTGGGTACCAACTTGAATATATATCATCTGAACTCTGTGAGAGAAGGAAAAATTACAGCCACCGCCAAGTTCATTCGAAAAGGAAATCAAATTCATGTTATTGAAATTGAAATTTACGACGCTAATAATTCGCAAATTTCGAGAGCCATTCTCACTACCAAAATCATTGAAAAAAGTCGAAAATTTGGAATTTAAAGCGGAATTTTGACGTATGAAATTCGAAAAAGATTTTGTGGTTTTCAGGCTGCCAGATACAGATTTTATTCAAGTTGCCAATTTAACCGAGTTTATTGAAAATAAAGCCTATTTTATATTTCATTCATTTGATAATCAAACAAGTATAAAGTTTGGATTAAAACAATTGACACAGTTTTCTTGGAAAGAATTTGATCAAATTCAAATACTTCCTGAGCTTTTGATGAGTGATTTCAAAGCGATAGATAACGAAAAAGAATTGTACTTGCATCGCTGTCATCATTTTATAAACGAAATCAAAAAAAATAATTTTGGCAAATTAATTTTAAGTCGAAGAGTAGTGAAGCCCAAGTTTGAGAACCTACAGAACCAATTCGTTGCTTTGTGCGAAAAATACCCTTCGGCTTTTACTTATCTCATCCATTTTGACAACGAAACCTGGATAGGTGCAAGTCCAGAAAGATTGGTTCAAAAAAGAGGAAATCAATTGAAAACTGTTGCTTTAGCCAGCACAAAGGCCATAAGTGAAAACCGAGATTGGACTTCAAAAGAGCTAAAAGAACATCAAATTGTAGTAGATTATATTGCAAAAAATTTACAAGATTTGAATTTGCAAATTCGGCCAACAGCAACCATAGAAGTTGGTCAGATTCAACATTTGATTACGCATATTTCTGGAACCTTTAATTCAGAAAAATCTTTGGAGCAGGTTTGTTCTATTCTGCATCCTACGCCAGCTGTTTGCGGTATTCCCAAGGAGGAGGCTCAAGATTTCATCATTCAAAATGAAGGATATCCGCGCAGATTTTATACAGGATATTATGGATATGTTGACCCCAATGCGGCAGAAATTTTTGTGAATTTGAGATGTGCTCAACTATTTCAAAACCAAAATATTGTATATGTAGGCGGAGGTTTGCTAGCAGAAAGTGAGCCCGAAAAGGAATGGGAAGAAACGGTATGGAAAAGCCATGCTTTGTACGTTTAATTCTATTTGAAAAAAAATCTTTTTAAGAAACTTTTTCTTGGTTTTTTAGAATAGAATAGGTCTCTTTTGCAATTTCAAGTTCTTCATTGGTAGGAATCACAAGGACTTTTGTCCGGGTATTTGCAGCCGAAATGTCTCTAATTTCACTAGAGCGTACTGCATTTTTTGCCTCATCTATTTCAATCCCGAAATAGTCCATTTCTTCACAAACCATCTGACGAATAACATTACTGTTTTCGCCAATTCCAGCGGTAAAAACAATGGCATCAAGTCCGTTCATAACTGCGGTATATGCGCCAATATATTTTTGGATTCGATAAGTGCTCAGGTTCAGTGCCAATTTTGCCTGAACATCACCTTGTGAAGCGCGTTCTTCTATTTGCCTCAAATCACTATCACCCGTAAGTCCCAGCATTCCACTTTGTTTGGTAAGCAAATGAGTTACCTCTTCGGATGTCATTTGCATTTTTTCCATCAGATAAAAAATGACTGCTTGGTCTATATCTCCACTTCTTGTGCCCATAATCATGCCCACATTGGGACCGAATCCAAGGCTGTGATCGATGCTTTCTCCATTTTGTACTGCCGTCATGCTGCAACCATTTCCTAGATGAATTACAATAATTTTTGCATTTGGATTATTCAAAAATTCCAAGGCTTTTCCCGAGACATATTGATGTGAAATGCCATGAAAACCATACACACGAATTCCCATCTCTCTGAATTTGAGCGGAATAGCGTATGTGTGCGCCACCTCGGGCATGGTTTGATGAAAAGACGTATCAAAAACGGCAATTTGTTTGGCATGCGGAAAAACCTCTTCTGCCACTTCGATTCCGGTATAGTTGGGTGGATTGTGAAGAGGAGCCAAACTGAATAATTCGCGAATTTTATCTTTGACTTCTTGCGTGATGATGGTCGTTTTTACAAAATTACTACCTCCATGAACCACACGATGGCCTATATTTTCTATTTCATTGACATGAGATATTACGCCAATCTCTGGATGAAGAAGAAGCTCTACAACTTTTTTCAATCCAGTGGTATGGTCTGGAATTTCTAGATTAATGCTGTGTTGAATTTCTGGGGTTTTGTAATGAATATCACCGTTTGGCAAGCCAATTTTTTCTACCAAACCAGAGGCTAGAACTTTCTGTTCCGGCATTTGAAAAAGTTGAAATTTAATAGATGAACTACCTGAATTGATCACCAAAACTTTCATAATCGTATCACTAAAAAAGATTTGTAAAGTTAATATTTATTTTAATAAATAATTCTGATAAAGTTCAGTTTTATTTCAAAATTGATAAAAAATAAGTCCTATAATATTATTACATTATTAATTAAGTAAAATAAAAGATTAGGGAAGATGTTTTCGATACTGTGTGATAAAGTCTAAAATTACTCTAAATATCTTGAAATATCATCAAATGTTTGCTAAATAAATATTTTTTTTTAAATTAGCCTTATGCGCGTTTATTTTCAGAACTATCGTGAAAAAACAGGTGTTCCGACTGGCAAACCACTGTATGGCAGTATTTGGCAGGTATTGGATATTTTTGATAATTTACCCGAGGAAGACGGAAGTTTTATTGGAATTGTAGATGATGATGATGAATCTTTACAATTTATGAAATATAATAAATACGTTTGGTTGATAGAGATTCCCAAGCCAGATTTGGGTGGATCTTATCAGGGATATTTTACCAAAAATAAATGTCGTAAGATTATTTTAGAAATTTTTGATGGTTTGCCACTTTCTCAAGTTGCAGGTTTATCATTTGAAAAATATTTATGAATTTTGCAGCATGAAAAATTGGATCACAGCCGCAAGATTGCGCACACTTCCGCTCTCGGTGAGCGGTATTTTTTTGGGCAGTTTATTGGCTGCTGCCGAAGGGAAATTCAACTGGATTATTTTGGGATTGGCATTTCTTACCACATTGTTATTGCAGATTTTGTCCAACTATGCCAATGATTACGGAGATGGAATAAAGGGAACCGATGCCCATCGAACGGGTGAGAAAAGAGCCGTAGCTTCTGGGTTGATACTTGCAGGCGAAATGAAGAAGGCAGTTAAAATAACAGCGATTTTGGCATCAATTTCGGCCATTGCACTTTTGGCAATTTCTTTTCTTCCCAATCATCCTATTTTGTTTGCATTTTTTATCCTATTGGGAGCTGCATCTGTCTGGGCTGCCATAAGTTATACCGTTGGTAAAAGGGCTTATGGATATCGTGCTATGGGAGATTTGTTTGTATTTTTATTTTTTGGATGGGTTTCTGTAATGGGCTCTTATTTATTATACACAAAATCCATGAATTGGAGTATTTTATTACCTGCTTCTGCCATTGGATTATTGAGTGCAGCCGTCTTGAATTTGAATAATATGCGAGATATTCCGCAAGATAAACGAGTAGGAAAAAGAACAATAGCTGTAAATCTGGGTTTGTTTTATTCCAAATTTTATCATGCAATTTTATTGTTTATGCCGTTTGTTTTGGGTCTTTTATATGTATTAATTTTTAAGGAAATCTATTGGACTCAATTTTTATTTTTGCTATTATTAATTCCGGCTACGCTACAAATGATCAATGTCGGAAATACGCAAGAATATGCAAAACTTGATTCAGAGCTTAAGAAAACAGCACTTATGACGTTGATTTTTGCACTTATTTTCGGGTTTGGAATAGTGGGAAGTCATTTATAATTTGATATTGATGTTAGTAGGTTGGATTTAGCCCTGATCGTAACGGCATCACGGCACACGAATGCGTGAATAAAACACAGTGCGCCGGAGTGGAATGGAATGGAACTCCCGGGGCACTGATGTTTTATAAGCATTTGTGTGGCAGGATATAGTGTAGAGCAGGAAATAGCTTCAAAAAAAAAATAAATGAAAAGTGGCTTTGAATTTATTTCAGGTTTTTTTGCGTAGAAATTATCCAAAAAATTGCATCTGAATTCGATAAAATAATTATATTGCTGTTATCTTTGTAAAAATTAAATTATGCTCATAATCGGGATTGCGGGCGGTACCGGGTCGGGTAAAACTACGGTTGTTCATAATGTGCTCAATCAACTTTCTGCAGAGGATGTGATTGTGATTTCGCAAGATAATTATTATCGAGACAGCAGTCATTTACCTTTTGAGGAGCGGGTTCAGATTAATTTTGATCATCCGCGATCGATTGATTTTGAGTTGCTTGTAAGCGATTTGAAAAAATTGCGAAGTGGGCAAACTATTGCGCAGCCAGTTTATTCATTTTTAACGCATTCCAGAACAGGCGAAAGTTTGATTACACCGCCCAAAAAGGTGGTTATTGTGGAAGGAATTCTTGTACTTACCAATCCTGAATTGAGAGATTTGTTTGACTTGAAAGTCTTTGTTCATGCAGATTCTGACGAGAGATTGATCAGGCGGATTCGTCGTGATATACAGGAGCGCGGGCGTGATTTGGATGAAGTAATTTCGCGTTATCAAAAAACTTTGAAGCCTATGCACGACCAATTTATAGAGCCATCAAAAATGCATGCCGACATCATAATCCCGAATGAAAGAAAAACGCGTAATTTTGCTGCAATTGATGTGATAACATCGGTGATTACCAACCGTTTAAAAGTAAATAATGAGCATGCCTGAAAAGAAAAAATGGTGGACTTATTTCTTGAATAAATACATGATTGTAGGGATTGCATTTGTGGTATGGATGGTGTTTTTTGATCAAAATTCCTATTTGTTGCATCGTAGTCTGGACCATGATATTATTGAATTAAAAGAAGAGCGAAAATTCTTCAAAGGAGAAATAGAAGAGGAAAGCGAGAAATTGGAAAAAATGGATAAAAATCCAGAAGAATTTGAGCGTTTGGCCAGGGAAAAATACCTGATGAAACGTGAAAATGAAGATATTTTTGTGATACAAAAACTTGATACAGTAGAAGATGAGTGATTTATTTAAAGAGTTTGATTCAGTAGATGATCGTCAGTGGAAAAATTTGGTTCAAGCTGAATTGAAAGGTGCAGATTTTGCAGAAAACCTGGTAGAAAATGTGGCAGAAGGATTTCAAATTAAGCCAATTTATACAAAAAAGGATGTAAAATCAAATCAATTTGTGGTAGATACCAATCGTTGGAAAATTCTCACTCATTTCAGACCTGGGGTAGATATTGATTATAGTTTTGCCGATGGTGTAATTTTACAAAATAATCAAATTGATTCTTTTCAACCTGCAGAAAATGAATTAATTATAACTAAATTTGAACAAGAATTTCCTGTTGCAGCTTTGAATAAAAACGCATGGTTTGATTGGGATTTTTTATCTGATTTTGCGTTTTATGGAAATTTTGTAGATGATGAATCCAAGCTCGTCCCAACTTTGAAAGAATTGAAAAATTCGTATCAAAATACCTTGAGTATTGATATTTCTTCTTACCAAAACGCAGGGGCCAACCATGCAGAGCAATTGGCTATGATGCTTTTGGAAGCGCATGAATATGTGATACTTACAGGTTCTGCAGATATATTGAAATCCACTCTGGTCTGCACGTCAGTAGGTAGCGATTTCTTTTTTGAAATTGCCAAATTGCGCGCCATTCGAATTCTGTGGGCAAATTTGGCAAATTCCCTGGAAGTAGATAGTAAAATAACCATTTTGGCTAAAAGTTCGATGCGAAACAAATCCTTGATGGACAGGCACAACAATATTATCCGCACCACTTATGAGGCGGCGTCGGCGATTTTTGGGAATGCAGATTGGGTTCAAGTTCATACCTATGATGAATTATTTGTAGAAAAAAAGGATTCTGCGCATGATTTGAGCTTTAAACAACAATTGGTTTTGCGTGAAGAATCGTATTTGGATTTTTATGCAGATCCTTTAAAATCTTCTTATTATGTAGAGTTTTTAACGGAACAATTGGCAGAAAAAGCTTGGGAATTATTCAAGAAATTCGAGTCTGATGGTGGTTTTACAGCGGGATTGTATTCGGGTAAAATTCAGGAAATGATAGCCTTTTCGCATGAAAAAGAACAAGAAAAATTTGATGCTGCTCAAATCAGTTTAATTGGCGTGAATAAATTCCCGCAATCAGCAGACGATTTTGTTCAATTTCAAGCTAAAGCAAGGAAGTTGAACAAGAGTCAAGTTAAAATACAAACCTTGATAACCAGACGATTATCTGAAGGTGTAGAAGAAAGTTATGTTCAAAATCAATCCAAATAGTCGTAGCATAGCCGAGGGAATTAGCCTAGCTGTAATAGGATTGTGTCTTTTAGCACTTTTTTTATGGTTTTTATACACGATTCGAGTCGTTTTTTTGTACATTATTTTATCGGCTATTTTGGCATTGATGGGTCGTCCATTCATGTTTTTGCTACATCGTAAACTTAGGTTGAATTCTACGCTTAGCGCAAGTATTACTGTGCTTATTTTTTTGTTTATACTCAGTTTTAGTTTGTATTTTTTGGTTCCGCTCATTTTGCAACAGGCCGATACCATTACAGGAATGGATACCACTCAGATTCAAACCATTATATTCGAACAATTAAGTGCGCTCAACGAAGTATTATTACGATATCGGATTGATGTGCTCGATGAGTTTTTGAAATCTGGATATCGAAATGCGTTTGATATTTCTGTTTTAACCAGTTGGTTTTCTAATATTATTCAAATTTTAACCCAATTTTCCATTGGAAGTTTTTCTGTTCTTTTTATTACTTTTTTCTTTTTGAAAGAGCGTAATTTATTCAATGGCATGTTGTTGTCGCCGGTTCCAGATATGTATGTGAATAGAGTTGCAAGCGTCATTCAAGATATTAAAAATTTACTTTCACGTTATTTTATTGGAATTACGATGCAGGTTTTTATTATGTTTTCATTGTATTATTTGGTTTTACTTTTATTTGGTGGCGTAGAGGCAGACAAGGCGTTGATCATTGCGCTGTTGTGTGCCTTGTGCAATATTGTACCCTATGTAGGTCCTTTGGTCGGGTTTTTTATGATTATTTTGCTGTCTATGAGCAATTTATATTCTCAGGGATTTGAACTATCTGCCGAGATTTTGCCAAAAGTTTATTGGATTGCAGGGGGATATTTATTTGCACAATTGATAGATAATTTTGTAAATCAGCCATTGATTTATTCCAAAAGTGTAAAATCACATCCATTGGAAATTTTTTTAATCATAATTATAGGTGGCTTACTTGCGGGTGTAGGCGGCGTGATATTAGCCGTTCCATTTTATACTATAATTCGGGTGATTTTGAAAGAATTTTTTTCTGAATTTAAATTTGTTCAAAGCATTACTAAAAATATTTAATTTCTTTTTTTAATCAAGAAAAATATTATTTTGGATTTAAAATTAATTCGGCAAAAAGAGATTCAAAAGTGGATTGAAATGCATCAGAATGATGATGTTTATACATTAGCTTTGATGAAATCCCCTTTTCCAGACGTTGAGATGCGCTATTTAATTCAACAAATTCAAGGGCGGCAAATTGCTCAAAAAAAATTCCCAACACTCCAAAGAGAAGGGATGATTTTTCCAGCTCGTATTCATTTGGAACAAACTTCTTCTGAAGCCACCGCAATTTATAAATCCCAATTGGTACAAGGTCATACACTTGCAGATATTACGGGTGGTTTTGGAATTGATTCTATATTTTTTTCTAAAAGATTTGAAACGGTTTATCATATAGAGCACAATATTGATTTGCAGAAAATTGCCCAAGAAAATTTCAAAACACTTCAATATCATCATATTCAAAGTTATTCTACGGATGGAATGACGTTTTTGAAATCCTTCAAAAATTCTATGGATGTGATTTATATTGATCCTTCGCGTAGAGACGCTTCTCAGAAAAAAGTATTTTTATTGCAGGATTTACAGCCAGAAATTCTGAAAATCCTACCTGATTTGATGGGAAGAGCCAATACGATTTTAATTAAACTCTCACCATTGATAGATATTTCATATTTGCTGGATCAATTCAATTTTACAAAATATGCATGTGAAATTCATGTTGTGGCGGTTCGGAATGAAGTAAAGGAAATTCTTGTCAAGTTAGGTGCGAATTCAACAGAAGAAAGAATGATTACAGCCGTTAATTTAGAAAGTAATGATTTGGTGTTTACGTATGATCCCAAAGAAATTTTATCAAATAAAATTGAATATGCTGATGCAAGTAAGTTTATTTATGAGCCGAATTCAGCCTTATTAAAATCGGGTGGAGGAGACGTATTGGCAAATCGTCTCGGATTGAAAAAATTTCATCCCAATACACATTTATATTCTAGTGATGATTTGCTGGAAAATTATCCAGGTCGAGTGTTTAAATTGTTAAATAAATTAACAAATCCGAAAAAAGAGTTAAAAAACAAATCAATTATGGCTGTTCATCGCAATTTTCCAGAAAATTTAAAAACACTAAAAAATAAATATAGTTTCCATACAGATGGTACTTTACCCATATTATTTGCTTCTAGTGTAAAAAAAGTTTACATGAATTACCTTGAATATATCAACTTTAACAAATGAATCCTTGTTTATCAGCGGAATTCGGCTTATTTTTGTTTTATTCTTTTTCATAAGAGTAGTTGAGTTTTCATGGTACTTAATTTAAGTACACGAAGGTCACCGGGAGCGGTGGCCTTTTTTATTTTAATTCCGAAAATATTTTTTCAAAACAATTGTATGTTTTGGAAAAGTTTTTAAAAAACGAATAGAATTCATTTAAAATTGAAGGATCTTTTTTTTTAAGAATGAAAAGAATGGCTTTTTTGAAAGAAACCTTAGGTCATAATGTAAAATTACGTAATTTTGCGTCCGCTCAAATTGTAATTGGGTGGGAAATATTTAAAAAAGCATAATTGTTGATGAATCAAACCAATTCACAATTCGAAAATCATAGGTGGTCAGAAAACTTACTTATGAAAATTTATAAAGAAAAAGATCACGGTTCTGCCTATGTAGCTCAACGTTTGGCAGATGTAATTTCTGAAAAGCAAAAAGCAGGAAAGAAGGCTATTCTTGGAATGGCCACCGGTTCTACACCCAAAGGTGTATATCGTGAATTGATTCGGCTTCACCGTGATGAAGGCTTGAGTTTTAAAAATGTGCATACTTTTAATTTGGACGAATATTATAGGATGTTGCCTGAAAACGTGATGAGCTACAACACTTTTATGAAGGAACATCTGTTTGATCATATCGATATTCCTGCAGAAAATACGAATATTATCAATGGCGATTTGGAGCTTGAAGAAATCGAAAATCATTGTGCAGAATTTGAAAAGAAAATATATGACCTTGGTGGCATTGATATTCAACTTTTAGGAATTGGTCGCTCTGGCCATATCGGGTTCAATGAGCCAGGATCTGCTACAGATTCCAGAACAAGGCTGGTAAATTTGTGTGAAATAACAAGAAATGATGCGATTTCTGATTTTAATGGCTTAGAAAATGTTCCCACACAGGCCATTACCATGGGCGTAAGAACTATTTTGGATGCCAAAGAAATTATTATGATTGCTTGGGGAAATAAAAAATCTGAAATCGTTCAGAAAACTTTTACAGGTGAAATTTCTGCTGATGTTCCAGCGACCTATTTGTTGACGCATCCCAAGGTGGAAGTGATTTTGGATCACGAATCGTCTGCGTTCTGTAACAAAATGCTACCCATGTAATTATTGGAAAGAATTCTTTAATTACCAAATTTAAAATTTTGAGAATTTTTGTTATTTACTTCAACTTTAATTCAAATTTTGGATAAGGAATTGGAATATGGAGTCGTTTCTATGATTTCAATTGAAGTAAAATTTTAATTTGAACAGAAATTTTTCCCAATTTTTGGGATTTTTTACTTCAAAAGATTTTTTCTGTTTCAGAATGAATTAACATCAACTTAATACATCTTGCCTTCTGTATCCTTATCTTTGATAGGGTAAAAGTTGATTATTTATGAAGTTAAAACCGATTCTTTTTATGATAAGTTTTTCTTGCCTCTTCGTTTCTTGTGATTTCATAAAGCAAGCCTACGAAGAAACTTTTTCTGAGGAATCTCAAAGCTCAGAACTAGAAAATAAATCAATCGATATTTATTCTGATTTTTTTGAAACTGATCAATTGGAAGGTAATCTGCTGTCTGATGCTGTGCAACTAGCTCAAACACAAGCCAAGCTTGAAAATATGTTTCCGGGAAAAACGCTGAAAGTTTATCCACCACATATTTTTTTTGAACGAGATAGAATTCGGTTAAAACTTGTTAATCCTTCGAATGAAAGCGAAGTGGACTGGTATATTTATAAGTACAAAAATGCAAAATGGGAAAAGGAGAGTCCGGTAAAAATATCGGCTTATGACAAAGAAAACCATAAACCAGTTCCAATAAATGAAATGGATTTGGGCATTATTAACAAAGTTTATATCCAATTACTTGAAAAATCAAAAAACATCGAAGGTGCCAAACCCATCACTTCGGTTATTTTTTCATTTTATCGTCCAGAATGGGAATGGACGGCCAGTATAGTGGGAAGTCGGGCAGATTACGATTTCACAGCCGACCGATATGGTAATGAAATTTCATTTGAGCATAAATAGAGATGCAGTTATGTTAAGTAAATTTTGGGTAGTATTCATCGGTTTTTTCATTTTTATTTTCCCATTGTTTTTTTCTTATTCTGGTGAGTTTAATTATTCGCCAATTGTTTCTACATCAGCTTTGGCATTAGGATTTGTACTTTGGATTCTTTTTATTCTTTCCTTTTTTCGGCAAACCATTTACGATCCCAAAAGGATGAAGGAAAAAATCATCGAACTGATGAAAAACGGACATTTAGAACGTGGTAAAGTTTTAGACAAAATTATTTTGGAAAAAACCAAAGACAGTATGAATTCTACAGAAATTAAGGTTGAATTCAGAAATTTATCTGGAACTTGGGTGACGCATGATTTTGTATTTTTGGACAGTAAACCTTATCTCAATCGCTATGAAGTGGGAAATTCCATTCATCTTCGACTTAATACCAAAGAGAATAATCCGCCTGTAATTTTTGAAGAAAGTAATCCTGTTTTTAATCCAAAATTTGGAATTTTTGCCATTATTTTTCTGATTATTTATATGATTGGAACTTTTGCGGCGCATTACTATTTCTTCAGTAACGGCCGCGGTTGGCGATTCTTGAGTTTTTGGCATCCATGGTTGATGACGCCGGCCATAGGATTGTTCATTTTTGTATTTTTAAACGAAATACTCGATAGTTACAAGTTTTTTTCCAAGGGAAATATTATTAATGATAATGAAATACTACTTTATGGAAAACCTGCCAAAGCTACGATACAGCGTGCCGAGCAAACCGGGCTTTACGTAAACGAGCAGCCACAATTAAAATTCATTTTAAATTTTGAAGATGATAAAGGCCAAAAACAATCGGTCAATTTCAAAAAAATAATTCCACTCACAGAGCTTTACAATTATCAGAAAGGTGTGAAAGACATCCTGTTTCTTCCAAGAGATCCGCAGCAGATGATGTTTGTGGATTGGGATTTAAAAACCGAAAACCTAACTTGATTTATCTGGATTTTATTTAATTATTTTCTTATGAATTACACCTGAATCTGTTGTAATTTTTAGAATATAATTTCCTTTTCTCAAACTAGAAAAATCAATAGACTTTGAATTTTTAGCTGTATTTACTAATCTACCTTCGATATTATAAACTTCTACAGAAATTACATTTTCAGAAGACTGAATGTGTAATATATTTTTTACTGGAACAGGATAGATTGAAATTTGAGCGGTTTGCGTTTCTACAGTAGCCATTGAAGCCGCATTAAACTGAATATTGTCTAAACGAAGTGCTGCATTATTAGTAACAACAGGGGTCACATTTCCAAATCCGAAATAATACACAGCTTCTTCAGCCGCTGTAAATGTGGATGTAAATTGGGTAAAAGGACCACTGGTAATGGTATGTTCACTTAATTCTGCAAAATTCGCATCTCTGTCGGGTGCATTTGCTACGGCAATTTTGAGGGTTGCTGGAGATGCATTTTCTGTGCTCATTTGCGCATGAAAAGAAATTTGAATTTCTTCATTTGCATTTAATTTGATGGGGTAGGAGTGAATCCAGTCATTTTTGGCATAAGAAGTACTGGTATTATTAAATACATATCCACTACCAGATTGTGCAACTTCTCCTTCGCCATTAATCCAAGTATTTGAAGTCCAGCCATCTGAGTCGTATTCGCCGTAATTCTCTTCTGTGAATTCAAAATCATAACTATAGGGTAGAATTGCTGCCGTCCAAATCGATTTTGGATTGGTGAATCCCGAACCACAATCAGCATTTTTTAAAAAGAACTGGTATCGAGTTCCAGGAAGTAAATTTTCATAAGATTTGGATAAAAGTGTTTGAACTCCATCCTGCACAACAGGCGCGTCAAATGTCGTTAAACCTGTACGATAACTGCTAATTCCATCACTTTCTGTCCATGAAACTGTGAAACTGTTTTCTGTAAGATTTATGGTGTTTAAATCTGAAATTGAGGGTTTGTAACAATCGGCAGAATTGGAAATATAAACTTCGTCCAATGCTAAATAAAACCCGTTATTCGTACGGTTAACAAATGCCAAATAAATGGTTTGGCCTGCAAATTCAGACAAATTCAAGGTTCTAGAATTAAATTCAAAAGCTTGTTCATTCAAAACACTATGAAGCACGGAAAAGTCTGACATTTCGTTTTGGGTTGTAGAAACCATAATGTCGTAACTCTCAGACAATTCAAAATCATAGGATTTTGCTTTCCAATACAAGGTTGGGTTTCCGTCTGTTGGTAGGGTAATTGCGGGGGTTATTAGCCAGTCATTTGATTGACCTTCTGGGTCATACCAAGATGTACTAAAGGCGATTTTATTATCAAAACCATCATAAAATTGAATCCATGCATTGGTGTCAAATTCCAAAACGGGCGCATAAAATGGAACGCTTAACCCGTCTACGTTTATCATTTCATATTCAGATAAAGGCACGCCATTATTATTTTCAAAACCCGATTCAAATATTTGAGAAAAACCAGGATTAAGAAGAAATGCAATCAAAACAATTGTAAAATATTTTTTCATGATGGATTAAATTTTTCTTCAAATGTAAGCAAATGTTTGAAAATAATTAATAGTTTAGAATTCAATTTTGGAAAGCAATAAATTACTTTGTTTAAAAATTCGTTTATTTTTTTAATTAACAATGGGTCTGATTTTCAAATCTTTAAATCAAAATTTTCCTGTATAAATAGGAGTAAATAATCTTTGATTTAATTAAATATTCAATATTGTTAATAATTCTTACAGAATCAATCGTATGGCGTTGTAAAAATTTTTTACATTATTTCTTGATGAATTTTACAGTTTGAATGTCACCATTTTTGAAATTGAGCGATAAAATATAAACCCCAGCTTTTAGTTGAGATACATCAATATTTTGTCCATAGAATGAAATATGCATTTTTCTACCTTGCATATCTGTGATAAATGCGTTTTCAATCAGACTGTCACTTGATACCTTTACATAATCTTGTGCAGGGTTTGGAAATATCGAAATAGTTTTCTTTACAGATTCATTTGTTGATAAGGTCTCGCATTCTCCCACAAGTTCATATACCAAATCAGACATATAATTTGCAGTTTGCCAATTTTGCCCCGTATTATCATTTCTCACCGCCGCCCAATTTTCAATTACATTGCCATGATTAGAAGTAAGTTCCCAACCAAGCGCATCTGTATCTACTGCCATCCAAAATTTTGGCTCACCCGAAAGCACAACAGGATTCGGGAAATCTATAGTTATAGTTCTAAAGGTTGCGCCATGATTCGTTCCAGCAATCACATTAGAAACAATAGGTAGGTTCATCATTTCAGCGATTATTTCTCCTGGCATCCCATTACTGTCTTCATTGTAAAACTTCACGCTATGAACAGTAGATACATCATTAATTATATTTAATTTAATCGTATTAATGGTGAATGAATTCCCTGTTGTAACTGGAATATCAATTGCCAGAAACTGATTAATGGTTCCGTTAAAAAACAATCCATTTTCAAATCCGTTGGTTGGAATACTTTGATTGCATTCCTCACTAGAAGAAACTTCTGGTGCGCCTTGTATTTCAGGTACAACCTGTTCCCAAACTGTTTGTTGTGCTATAATTGAACCGAAAAATGTACAACTCAAAAGTAATAGTAATTTTTTCATAAAATATATATTTATTATGACGTACAAAATAAATATAAATTAATGATAAATACCCACTAAAATTGATTTTTTCAAATATTGATTAACCTATTGGTAATCAATAATTACGAAAATTACAATTGTTCTTTTATGCAAAAAAAAACACCCAATTAATAAAATTGGGTGTAATTTTGGATGTAAACCTTGTAATGTTCTGATTATCAAGGTAATTAGCGGAGAGAGAGGGATTCGAACCCCCGGACCTGTTACAGTCAACGGTTTTCAAGACCGCCGCATTCGACCGCTCTGCCATCTCTCCAGTTGCTTTGTTTTTCGTAAAGCGGATGCAAATATAATTCTTTTATTTATTCAAATCCAAATAAAATAATTTAAAATAATTAATTTATACAACTCATCTATTCAAAAGTAAATTTAAGATTCAGTATCAATTGTATTTTAACCCTAAAATTTCAAAAGATATTCATCAGATATTTTGTCGATTTTCTTCCTACCTTTAGCCCTTATAATTTTTACGTTTTGGAATTGAATAAATATGCTCCCGAGCAACTGATTGAACTGTATAAAAAATTACTCTTACCCAGAATAATTGAAGAAAGAATGCTAATTTCTTTGAGACAGGGAAAAATTTCTAAATGGTTCTCTTCATGGGGACAAGAAGGTATATCTGTAGGTTGTACTCTTGCCATGCAACCCGATGAATTCATGCTTACTATGCACAGGAATTTAGGCGTTTTTACGGCCAGAGATATTCCATTAAGAAGATTATTTTCACAATTTCAAGGGAAATTAAACGGTTTTACCCAAGGTCGTGACCGGTCATTTCACTTTGGAACGCATGAGTATAATATTGTAGGTATGATTTCACATCTTGGCTCACAAATGGGTGTGGCAGATGGAATTGCATTGGCCAATAAACTAAATCAAAACGGAAAAACCACCCTTGTATTTACCGGTGATGGTGGTGCTAGCGAAGGAGATTTTCACGAAGCAGTGAATGTGGCCGCAGTGTGGCAACTACCTGTTATTATCATTGTAGAAAACAATCATTGGGGACTTTCTACCCCAAGCAGTCAGCAGTTTAGAATGAAATCCTTTGCAGACAAGGGTATAGGTTATGGAATTGATGCGGTTTCTATCAATGGGAATAATTTTTTGGAAGTTTATGAAACGGTAAAGTTCTGGGCAGAAGAAATTCGAAAAAATCCAAGACCTGTTTTGATTGAATGTAATACCTTCAGACTTCGTGGACATGAAGAAGCCAGCGGAACTGCCTATTACCCAGAAGGTTTGATCGACAAATGGACACTCAAAGATCCAGTAGCTCAATTTGAAAATGAATTATTAAATAATAAAATAATTACATCAGAATTTATCACAAATATCAAATCAGATTTTGGGAAAATAGTGATGGAGGAGTTCGAAATAGCCAATTCAGAGCCAAAAATTGTTCCCGACCCAAATAAGGAATTACAAGATATGTACGCTCCTTTTGAAAATGCTGTACATCAACCTGCAAAATTAGAAGAACGGGAGTTGAGGATGATTGATGCGATTGCAGAAGGACTAGACGAGGCAATGAAACAATATCCCAATCTCATTCTTATGGGTCAAGATATTGCACAATATGGTGGCGTTTTCAAAATTACAGAGGGATTGATAGAAAAGTATGGCGAAGATCGCGTGCGTAACACACCTTTGTGTGAGGCGGCTATTTTGGGTTCTGCCCTAGGCCTGTCGATTATGAATTATAAATCTATGGTTGAAATGCAGTTTTCTGATTTTGTAACCGAAGGATTTAATCAAATTGTAAATAATTTAGCCAAATCACATTACCGATGGAAACAAAATGCTGATGTCGTGGTGCGTATGCCTACTGGAGCAGGTGTGGCTGCAGGCCCATATCATTCACAGAGTACAGAGGCTTGGTTTACACACACGCCTGGTCTAAAAGTAGTATATCCCGCCACGCCAGATGATGCCAAAGGATTGCTGTTACAGTCATTTGCAGACCCAAATCCTGTGATGTATTTTGAGCATAAAAAACTTTATCGTAGTATCAAATCCCATGTTCCTGCTGGATATTACACCATCCCCTTTGGAAAAGCCAGAATTCGTACAACAGGTAAGGATTTGACTATTGTAACTTATGGTTTGGGCGTACACTGGGCATTAGATATTATGAAAAAATATCCTGAAATTCAGGCAGAATTGATTGATTTGCGCACCTTGGTTCCTTGGGATAAAGAGGCAGTTTTGGAATCTGTAAGAAAAACAGGAAAAGTGTTGGTATTGCATGAAGATGTAGAAATTGGAGGATTCGGTGGAGAAATTTCTTCGGTAATTGCACAAGATTGTTTTGAATTTTTGGACGCACCAGTAATGAGAGTAGGAGCGATGAATACTGCAGTACCGTTTGATGCCGGACTCGAAATGCAATTTTTACCCACTACAGAATTTGAGCAAAAATTATTAAAACTTTGGAAGTATTAAAGTAAATTTTTCAGTTTCGTATTATTGATTCCTAATTTATTTGATTTTTTTCGAATTCCTTTTATTTGAAAAAGATAATTAACTATTTCTTTACATTAAATTAACCTACATTCAACAAATAATGGATAGTTTCGTTGGCTAATCTTTCAATAAGTAAGTAGCTTATGGCCCAGACGAATATGAAAGCCGTGGTATGTAAATCTTACGGGCCGCCAGAAGTATTGGAAATCCAAGAGGTTCCGCTTGTGCAAATAAAACAAAATGAAGTTCTTGTCAAAATAATTGCTACAACTGTTAATTCTGGTGATATCCGTGTTCGATCATTGGGTGTAAATGGACTCATGAGACTGATTATGAGGCTAATAATGGGCTGGAGCAAACCACGAAAATCAATTTTGGGTACTGTATATTCGGGAATAATTACAGAATGTGGCTCATCTGTTTCGAATTTCACCACGGGGAATGAGGTATTCGGTCTTACCAGATTTCGATTTGGTTGTTATGCAGAATATACTGCGGTAAATGCGCTTGGAAATATTTGTTTAAAACCAGTAAATGCCACACATCAAGAGGCTGCTTCCGTCTTATTTGGTGGTCAGAGTGCCTATTATTTTTTGAAAAAATCAGGCATTTTTCAAATGCAAAATCCAGAGGTTTTGATTTATGGAGCAACCGGAGCAGTGGGAAGTTCTGCAGTTCAAATTGCAAACTATTGCAATGCAAATGTATGGGCAGTGGGTAGCAGTCGCGGAAAAGAATTAATCCAATTACTTCATCCAAAACATTATATTTTGTATGATAAAGAAGATTATACAAAATGCCATCAAAAATTTGATATTATTTTCGATGCTGTAGGCCATATCAACAAAAAGGAATGCCAACATTTATTAAAACCAAAAGCTAAGTTTTTGAGTGTAAAAGGTTTAGACATTGCCAGTGAAAGCCTAGAACAAATTCAATTTTTGAAGAAATTAGTTGAAAATAAAAATTTTATTCCTGTAATTGATCGGATTTTTCCATTATCTGATGTTGTAGAAGCCCATCGATATGTCGAAACAAATAGAAAAAAAGGAAGCGTAGTTTTAGAAATTCTGGATAAAATATAAATTGAAAAATTCATTATTAAAAAAAAACATTCATGCTGTTAGAAAAGCCATTAATTGAAGATAAAAAAGGAAAAAAACTCCAACAAATTCTTGACAAAGCTGTTGACAATAAGCGAATATTCGGAACTTCTTTTGCATTGAAAAAAGATGATTATTATTGGCAAGGTGCCTCTGGAAATCTCGAAATTGATCAAGCTTACTTTATTGCCAGTACAACCAAACTATTTGCCACAGCTATAATTTACAGGCTTTTTGAAACTGGAGAATTAAAACCAGACCATAAACTGGGAGATTTCTTTGATGAAATATTCCTTTACGGACTTCATATTTTTGAAGATGATGATTGCGCTAGCCACATTAGCATCAAGCAATTATTGTCTCATACCAGTGGTTTGCCAGATTATTTTCAAGACAAAGGCTCTATGGAAAAAAGCCTTGAACAAGAATTAATTTCTGGGAAAGATCAAATCTGGACCTTTGAGGATGTAATTATTCGGGTGAAAATGATGAATTCGTATTTTGTTCCTGGAGCCAAAAATAAAGGACACTATGCCGATACGAATTTTCAAATTTTAGGAAAAATAATTGAATTAGTTACTGGAAAATCATTTGATGAAAATTGTAATGAAATGATAATAAATCCATTGAATCTGTCTAATACCTATATTTATAGAGACATTCAAGATGAAAATGTGTCATGGTTTTATTATAAAGAACAGGAGTTGAAAATTCCTAAAGCTATGACTTCCTTTGGTATAGATGGTGGAATGGTCTCAACTTCTGCAGATATGATTGTCTTTTTGGAAGCATTTTTTGGTGGAAAACTTTTTTCAGAAAAATATATCAGTCAAATGCAGGAATGGAATCCTATTTTTTTTCCATTCAAATCTGGCGTAGGAATTCAATTATTCCGATTGCCTTGGTATTTCAATCCTGTGGGTTCGATACCAGATTTTATTGGCCATTCTGGATTGTCTGGAGCTCTGGCATTTTATGCTCCACAAGAAAATATTTTCATTTCTGGAACGGTTAATCAATTGTCTTATAATGACTTATCATTTCGTCTGATGATTAAATTAATTCAGAATTTATTAAAAACTAAAAAGGAATAAATTCAAAATCAAATTAGAATAATTATTTATTTTTCGTTTTCACAAATCAACTTATAGCAGTAAGAGCAGATAAATATGTATTGAAATTGTAACGTTTTTTTTAAAACACCTACTTATAAGCCAAATTCGTTGATTCAAATGAAGAAATATGTTACAATTCCAGCGCTTTTATTTTTTATTTTTTCCTATGCGCAGGAAGTGAGACAGTGGACTTTACAAGAAATGGTAGCTTATGCTGCACAGAATAACCTTCAAGTAAAAAGTGCAGAAATCAATAATAAGTTGCTCGAAAATAATATTATTGCGGCACAGCGCCAACGACTTCCCGCTGTAAATGCAAATTTTGATAATTCCGTAATTATAGGTGTAGAAGGAATCCCGATTACCAACTCCAATCAACAAATCACCGGTCTCACCAGTGGCTACCAAATGTACCAAAACTCTTGGGGCGTGAGTGCAAATATGAATCTATTTAATCGTAGTAGATACCAATTAGACGAAAATAAGGCTCGTATAGATTTGGAGGCTGCTGAGCAGGAAGTTCTAGCTACGATAAATGATATTTCATTAAATATTGTAAATCAATATTTGAATATTTTACTCAATCGTGAGTTGGTTCAAACTGCAGAAGAACAGTTGAAAATCGCTCAAGATCAATTACAACGCAACAGAGTTTTATACGATGGTGGTGCCATTCCTTTGAGTGAGGTTTATGAATCTGAATCCTTGGTGGCGCAGAATAAACAACGTGTTGCAACCTCTAACATAGAGGTAGAACAATCCAAATTCAACCTTGCTCAATTATTGCAACTCGATGATTATCGAGAATTTGATGTAATTCTAGTCGAAATGCCAGAAGAGCCAGATGCAGCCTTGATTGATATGCATTCGATTACGGAATATGCTTTTCATAATCAACCCAGAATTAAAAGTGCAGAACTGGCGGTAGAAAGTAATAAGGTTGATATCGATATTGCAAAAACAGAATATTGGCCCAAAGCCACGGCTTTTTATAATCTTGGAACCAACTACAGAGCATATTTGAATGGAAATTTCGATTCAGACTGGCTATTTCAGCAATGGTGGGACAATCACACACATGCGGTTGGAGTAGAAATTAATATTCCGATTTTCAATAAATTTTTGACAGATTTGAATGTAGAAAATGCACAAATTCGTGTGCAAGCAGCAGAAAATCAAATCGAATTACAAAAACAAGCTTTGAAACAAGATATTCAAGCTGCTTATTTTTTAGTAAATTCTACTTATGAGCAGTATTTAGCCTCTCGCGAAGCTGTGCGATCGGCACAATTGTCTTTTGAATTTGCTGAAAAAAGTTTGAAAGCCGGGCGAATTACGATTTATGATTTCAATCAAGCTGCCAACAATTTGTTCAGCGCACGTTCTCAAATGTTACAAGCCAAATATAATTATTTATTTAGATTGAAAGTACTTGATTTTTATGGCGGAAAACCACTAACTTTTTCAGATGGCATTAATTCTTAATTTAGAATCTTCTACACGAAATTGCTCTGTATCCATCTCATTGAACGGGGAAGAGCTGGTCCTTTGTGAAACGGCAACTCCAGATTACCAACACGCAGAAAAACTGCATGAATTTGTCTTATGGGCTTTTGAGGCTTGCGATTATCAACTTCAAGATTTGGACGCTGTGGCAGTAGGCAAAGGTCCTGGAAGTTATACCGGATTACGAATCGGAGTTGCTGCAGCCAAAGGATTCTGTTTTTCATTAGGAATCCCTTTGATCGCCTTGAACTCGCTGGAAATCATGGCAAATGCAAATCTTCCTGAATGTGATCTGATAATTCCAATGACAGATGCCCGCCGCAAAGAAGTTTATACAGCTGTTTTTGATAAAGAATTAAATATTATTTCGGCCACAGAAGCAAAAATACTAGACGAAAAGTCCTTTCAGGAATTTGATGATAAACGTATAGTTTTTTTAGGAGATGGTGCAGAAAAAGCCAAAACCATTTTGAATTTATCTCATGCCACTTTTTTACCAGAAATTCTACCTTCTGCAGGCGATATGCATGCATTGAGTTTTAAGAAATTCCAGCAAGAAAAATTTGAAGATATTGCCTATTTCGAACCTTTATATCTCAAGGATTTTGTGGGATAAATTTTTCTTTATACATGGACATATTAGATTTGAATCATAATTTTCAGTATTTAACTGGAATTTTACGTTTTTAAATTATAAATTGGATAAATTTGAATCCATATGCAAATAAAAACGTAATGAAAAAAATCAGCCTATTTTTCTTATTCCTCCTCATCTTTATAAGTCTGAAAATGCAGGCCCAAGTCAACGAAAAAGGAAGTATTGAATTATCTCCGGTTGTAGGATATATCATAAGTAATTCTTTGCTCAACTCCAATTTATACGCCTCGAGTGTTCCTGGTTTTCAAGCGGGTAGTTGGGTTAATTTTTTTCTAAATAATCGTTGGAGTCTTCGAAGCGGTTTATTTTATCAAAAGATGGGAACAGAAAACGATATTCTAATTTTTAATAAAACCTATTCGGAAAGAACCCAATATTTGACGGTACCTTTATTAATAAATTATCATTTTGGCTCACAACGAAATTGGTTTGTAAATTATGGTATCAACGCCAGTTCTTTATTGAATATAGAAGCTGATGAACACGATGGTCTTGGCTTTGAAGAGGTTACAGACAATGTAAATTCACTTCAATTCGGTTTTAATGGTGGATTGGGCTGGCAATATAGAATAAATCCGCATCTCAAAATGGTATTAGAAATGGTATCAATGGTTGGATTGACAGATATTCGAGAGGATAAAATAGGTAAAAATTCATATATAGGATTCAACGGTGGTTTGGTTTTTAAATTAAAATAAATTTCAAACCATTATTAAAATGAATTATTTTTTTGCTGTTTATATCTATTTAAATTTTCAAGTTAAAAGTTTAAAAACCAGTACTTTCAGCTACTTCAAATGAATTTCCATTGGTGTTGTTGCGCACGATAAGTTCGCCCAAAAATCCAGCTAAAAAAAGTTGTAATCCAAACACCATGCACAACATGGCTAGATAAAACCAAGGGTTGTCTGTGACCAGTTTGGCAGATACAGATTTATAGACGTAATAGAGTTTTTCTGCGCCTATCCAGAATGCCATAAAAAATCCTATGATAAACATTAGCGTACCGATAGCACCAAAAAAATGCATGGGTCTATGTCCGAATTTTCCTACAAACCAGAGGGTTATAAGATCCAAAAATCCATGAACGAATCGACTACTGCCGAATTTGGATTCTCCGTGTTTACGCGCAGTGTGTTGTACTTTTTGTTCACCAATTCGCATGAATCCAGCATTTTTTGCCAAAACAGGTATGTACCTATGCATATCACTGCGTAATTTGAGTGATTTTACTACTTCTTTACGATAGGCTTTGAGCCCGCAATTAAAATCGTGCAAATCTAGACCACTGGTCTTACGCGCAACAGTATTGAAGAATTTGGAAGGAATATTTTTACTTAAAACAGGATCTTTTCGTTTTTGTTTCCAGCCCGAAATCAAATCCATGTTTTCTTCTTGTATTCTTTGGTATAATGTTGGAATTTCTTCCGGAAAATCCTGTAAATCAGCATCCATCGTTATTACAACATCGCCTTGAGCGCGCTCAAATGCAGCATTGAGTGCTTGAGATTTTCCGTAATTTTTCCTGAATTTTAACGCCTTTACTTCTGGAAAAGAATTGGCTAAGATTTTGATAATTTCCCATGAATTATCGGTACTTCCATCGTCGATAAAAATTATTTCGTAGGAATATTTTCCATGAAGCACTGTAGCAATGCGCTGATGCAGCTCTTGCAATGATTCTTCTTCGTTTAATAAAGGAATTACAACCGAAATATCCATAATTATCTTCGTGGTGAGTTTCTAATTTTCCACAGAAAAGTTACCATAAGTGCCAAACTGAGATTAAAAAAAATAACAATACCCAGAATTAAGGTAAAAGTTCTGAAACTCAATAAATTGGTTCCGCGAACTTCTTTTGAATTTACTACTTTTTCTACTTCTTCATAGGCTTCGTTATCTTTTGCTTGTAGCAAACTATAATCTAGATATTCAGTTTTGAGCTGTTCTATTCCCGCAGGATCCACATATTCATACCAAGCAAAAACACTAATCAAAGTAAAAAATCCTGCCAAAACGCCTGGAATAAACGAAAGTTTGAAAATGTTCCAGAAACTGCTAGATTTGTTTCCATCCCATTTCAACATATTATAAGCAGCTACAATAGCAAATAAAGTTGTGATTACGAATGAATTACTCACACCCGTGGTCAAAATATACTGAAAATCAGATATTTGAAAATAATTTTGATCCTTGAAGAAAAACTGTACGATAAAAAAAACCATCATCGCCAGTAGAAATAGATAAATTGTAGAACGCCAAATGGTGTTTCTGAGCATATTCAGAGAATTTCAATTTGCAAAGATAAAATTTTTACGTCAATTATAGGAATTATTGAGTTGTTGCCATTTCAAGTGCTGTTTCAATCATTTGGTCCACATGACTTTTATAATCGTCCAAAAATTTGCCAGTTGTACGATTGGCTATGATACAATTGAGTGATAGTGCATCGTGTCCCAACAAACTTGCAAGTGCATAAATGGCAGAAGTTTCCATTTCGAAATTATCGAGTCCGCATTGGTGCAATCGGTCCAGAAAAACAGGATCCATAGCGTGTAGCCTTACCTCTCTACCTTGTGGTCCATAAAAACCCGAAAGTGAACCTGTATTTCCTGCAACAAATCCTTGGTCAAAGTGAGAGAACAAATCTGGATTGCATTCAGAAAAATAGAGTAGAGGTAAAAGGTTGGAATATGGAAAATTTTTAATAAAATCATCTCTAAAATCAGCATCTTTATGCGCTGGATAAAATTGCATTAATCCATCAAAACCCGTGCTATATCTAGATTTTACGAAACTACCTGCATCTATTTCTGGATTTACCGAGCCAGAGGTTCCCAAACGAATCAATCGTAATTTAGTTTTATTTTCTTTGATTTGACGTGTTTCTAAATCTATATTTACCAAGGCGTCGAGTTCGGTAAGTACGATATCAATATTATCAGTTCCTATACCGGTAGAAATCACAGTGAATCGCTTACCGTTTTTAGTTCCGGTGTGAGTCACAAATTCGCGTTTACTTTTTTGAATTTCAATTGTGTCAAAAAAGTTTGAAACTCGCGGAACCCTTTCTGGATCGCCTACCAAAAAAATGGATTCTGCTATATCTTCTGGTAATAAATTTAAATGATAAATACTTCCATCGTTATTTAATGGTAATTCAGATGCTGCAATTATTTTATTCATATTTCTTTTTTTTTCTCCATTATCCGCCCACTCGTTTCACCTTCATCCCTAGGTCTGAAAGGAATTTCATGATTTTGTCACGATAATCTCCTTGTAAGATTATTTCATCATTTTTTACAGAACCTCCAACACCTAAAATTTTTTTTAAATCTGTTGCCAAATTTTTAAAATCTTCATCATGACCTGTGTAGCCTTTGATGATGGTTACAGGTTTTCCATTTCTTTTTTCGTAATGACAAGACAATGTTGTATCTGGAATCCACAAACCATCTTCGTCAGAAATTTCGGGGGTTTTCTTCGTTTCGTGTTCAGGAAAAAGTTTTTTCAATTGGTCTTTTAAATCCATATCAAAGCGTAATCCATAAATTAAAAATCAATTTTCTATTCAGATTAAATTATTTAATCAATCCTATTTCACGCAATCGTTGATTCAGGAATTCACCTGCAGTAATATCATCAAACTGCTTTGGATTCTCTTCATTCACACAATTTTCTAGAACAGACAAGTCCATATCACTTATGGGGTGCATAAAAAATGGAATCGAATATCTAGGACTGTTCCATTGTTCACGAGGCGGGTTCACCACTCGATGTATGGTCGATTTGAGACGATTGTTGGTATGTCTGGACAGCATATCGCCAACATTTATGACCAATTCGTCTTTTTCTGGAATCGCGTCCACCCATTCACCGTCATTTCTCAAAACCTGTAAACCACCGGCAGATGCGCCCATAAGAAGCGTTATGAGATTGATGTCGCCGTGCGCTCCTGCTCGTACCGCGCCATCGGGTTCACCCGTGATGGGAGGGTAGTGAATAGGTCGCAAAATGGAATTTCCGTTTTTTACTTTATCATCAAAATAAAATTCATCCAAACCTAAATGTAATGCCAAAGCACGTAATACATAAACGCCCGTTTTTTCTAATTGCTGATAGGCTTTTTTGCCCACGATTGCAAATTCGGGCGCTTCTTCCACATCTACATTTTCTGGATAATTGAATTTAGACAAGTTTTCCTCGTCCACATATTGCCCAAAATGCCAAAATTCTTTTAAATCTCCTTTGTTCGAACCTTTTGCATGTTCTTTACCAAAGGAAGTATATCCACGTTGTCCGCCAATTCCTTCAATTTCATATTTTGTCTTGATATCATCTTCCAAATCAAAGAAATTCTTTACTTCATCGTAAAGATTTTGGACCAAATTATCAGATAAAAAATGGTTTTTGAGTGAAACAAAGCCTATATTTTCATATGCTTCCCCTATTTCATCCACAAATTTTTGTTTTCTGGCGGGGTCATTTGATAAAAAATCTGCTAAATCTACAGACGGAATTCCTTTTGTATTCATAATTTTTCTAATTTTAAATTGATTTCATCCTGCACCATTATAATTTTAAAACTTATTGGATCGAGTTGCCGCATATCATCTGAAGAAATAAAACCGTGGTTCCAAATATCGATACCAGATAAGTTGAGATGTTCCAAATATAATTCTTCTGCACTATTATTAAAAATCAAATATACCGTTTGTTCATGGTATTTTCGTTTGTAAATTAAAATATCATTTTTGGCATAAATAAATTGTAGCGTACCGTGTATGAAAATAGGATAAAATTTTCTGATGTCTATTATTTTTTTATAGAATAAATTTAATTCCTGGTTAAATCCAACTTGTTCTTTTTCATGTTTTTTATCGGGATGAAACGGAAACTTTGTCTCTTGTTCAAAACTAAATTCTGGCCACCACAAGGGCTTTCTGCAATCAGGATCGTCTGCGCCCCACATTCCCATTTCGTCACCTGCCCAAATTTGAGGAGCGCCAGGCATGGAAAATTGAAAAATCAGAAAATTTTTGACTCTACGAAATGTTTCTTCATCGGGTTTTTGCGTTTTATAATCTTGATTCTCAATTGGTTTGGCGTGAAATTTATATTTTGTTTTATTATAAAAAGAGGTTAAAAGCCTGGGAGAATCATGGCTTGCGCTCATCGTCATCAATGCTTTTAGGTTATTTTTTGGAATACCATCGGTAATTTCTTTCAAATGATTCAGCATTCCTTCGGCACCCATATATTCTTCAGTTTTAGCAAAAAAAGCTCGAACGGGCTTATATGGCTGGTAAAACATGACAGAATCAAAAACGCCATTGCTGATATACGGCCGAATATTCATCATGCGGTCGGGCCAGTTTTCCCACCAAATTTCGCCAACCAAAAAGGCCTCAGAATTAATGTTTTTTACATGTTTTCTGAAATCCTGCCAAAAGTCTAAACCAATTTCATCGGCCACATCGAGCCTGAAACCATCTACACCACGAGAAATATCACCATCGGGTGCCAACCAGCGCCGAGTTACATCAAAAATGTGTTTTTTTACTTCTGAATGAATATCACCTCGATACGAAAATCCACGCTGATGCAGCGAATAATATTTTTTCCGAAATTGTGGCAGTTCTTTCACTCCAGACCATGAATTAAAATGAATTTCGGGATAATTTGGATTATTTTTGATGAACATACTGATGTCGTACCAATCTGCAAAAGGAGAATTGATGCCGTTTACACGAATATCACGCCAAGCCCAGAATTCGATTCCTGTATGATTAAATGAAAAATCCAAAATGATTTTCATATTTCTTTTATGCACTTCTTCTATGAGTTTTAGCAACAGCAAATCTGCAGAAGTCCATTGCCAAGTAGAGGGTTCAGAAGGGTTTTCATGACTTATGGTTAATTTATCTTCTTCTGGATTGGGTCCAAAATGTATATCAACATGATGGTAATTTCTTGTATCATATTTGTGCAGAGAGGGCGCATCATTTACAGGATTCAAATAGATAGCGTTCACCCCCAAAGATTCTATATAATCGAGTTTGTGAATCACACCCTGCAAGTCGCCGCCATATCTTCGACTTTGTAATTTGTCGTACCATTTTCTCATTTCTTGTGGCTCTTGAGAATGAGGTGCGTCCTGGTACCAGTCTGATGTCCAGGGCGTTATTTTCCAGTTTTCATCAACATCGCCTGGCCATGCTCCTTGCATACTGGCAGGAACAGGGTTATTTTTACTCAAACCATTATAGAATCTTTCGACCATAATTTGGTACCAAATGGCTTCTTGCGCCCATTTTGGAGGCTTGCAAAATTCGTCTTCAGATTCATTAATCATAATGGAAAGTCAACACCAAATTTACAAAATATTAGGATAAAATTACCGGATTTTAATTTCGTCATAGAATGTAAAGAAAACCGTTGATGAAATGCATATATTATACAAAATCAATAAAATAATTTGATATAGAATTATGAATAATAATTTTTTAATAATTTTATTGAAAGTTTATGAAAAGTTGGGGATGAAAAATAAATTGTAATTATTTATAATTATCACAAAATCATAATGATAAAGAGGAATAAAGAAAACTAATTTAACTTTTTATTATTAGCTAAATAAACTTGGCTCAAGCTATCTTTGCAGCTTATGATAAATTGGATAAAACCCATGTTGCTGATTCTAGTTTCGATAATTATTTTGTTGCTCGTGGCGGGATGTATAGTAACAAATCAATCGTCATTTGGTAAAAAATCTACTGGTAAGCGACTTGATCGAATAAAGGCCTCACCGCATTATAAGGACGGAGCCTTTCATAATTTAGAAGAAACATCACAGTTTGCAGAAGATATTTCTGTAACTGGTATATTTTGGAAAATGCTTACCCAGCGTAGGAAAGATAAAAAACCCAAGCAAGCTATAAAATCTGAAAAAACAGATTTACATCAATTATCTGTTGATGAAAATGTGTTGATTTGGATGGGACATTCAACTTATTTTATTCAATTGGATGGAAAAAGGTTTTTAATAGATCCGGTTTTTTCTGGTTATGCCGGACCTTTTTCATTTATGAATCATTCATTTGAGGGAAGTGATATTTATAAGGTTGAAGATATTCCAAAAATTGATTATTTGATTATTACGCACGATCATTGGGATCATTTGGATTATAATACGGTGAAAAAATTATTTCCAAAAGTAGAAAAATCGATTACAGGATTAGGAACTGGAGCACATTTGGAATATTGGGGACAGGATTCACAAAAAATTATTGAATTAGACTGGTTTGAGAAGGCAGACTTAGGAAATGGATTTAGAATTTCGGGGGAACCGGCACGACATTTTTCTGGTAGAGGCCTGCGACGCAATGGAACTTTATGGATGAGTTTTGTTTTAGAATCTCCAACACAACGCATTTATATTGGTGGAGATTCGGGTTATGGAAAGCATTATAGCGAAATAGGAAATAGGTATGATTCTATTGATTTAGCCATTCTAGAGACAGGGCAATACAGTAACAACTGGCCCTATATTCATTTGTTACCAGGTGAACACCAACAAGTTATCAAAGAGTTGAAAGCTAAAAGATTTTTACCTGTTCATAACTCCAAATTTTCGTTGTCACAGCATGCCTGGAACGATCCTTTGGTAGAAACTTTGAAGCAAAATTCAAGTGATATTAAAATTTTAACTCCGCAAATCGGTGAAAAATTGATTTGGGTAAATGATGAAAAAGAATATCAAAAATGGTGGGAAGAATTAGAATAAATTCACAAAAAAACTGAAAAATTCGTTTATTTTTTATAAAATTCATCAATTTCTTGCGCTAAATCTTGGTCTTTTTGGGTTACCTTATTTCCAGCGTCGTGCGTTGAAAGTTTGATGGTAACCTGTTTGTAAACATTGTACAATTCTGGATGATGATTTGCTTTTTCTGCAGCTAATGCCACACGAGTTATAAATGCAAATGCTTCGCTAAAATCCTTAAATTCAAATTCTTTTACGAGTTTATTATTTTCTTCTTTCCAAGCCATTTTTTATTTTTTACTTAATTATTGAACAAGATAGAATAAAAACTTGGATATAATCGAAATTTTAGAGTTTAAAAAAATACAATCAGACCTGTTTTGAATTGTATAAAAAACAAGTTTTTTTGAACTTCAACATAAATTTTTTCTTTAATCATCTTTACCTAATTTTGCTGACTTTAGATTAAAACACAGATTCATGTTATTAGTTACCGACATTAGAGACCAGCGCGAACGTATAGAAACTGGATTGAGAAAACGTAATATCACCGATTTCAGCGTATTAGATCAAATTATAGAAGCAGATGATTTGCGCAAAAAAAGCCAATTCGAGCTAGATAATCTCTTGGCAGAGTCAAATCAATTGTCGCGTGAAATTGGGGATTTGTATAAATCAGGTAAAACTGAAGAGGCCAATCAAATCAAAGCTCAAACTACTCAATTAAAAGAAAAAACCAAGGAATTACAGGCAGAATTGAATGCTTATAAAGAAAAAATTGATGCACTTTTGTTTCAGATTCCCAACGCTCTTCATCCAAGTGTAGTGGCTGGGAAAGGAGAAGAAGACAATATTGTGGTTTCGACTTTTGGTAAGGCAGATCATAAAGACGGATTGCCACATTGGGAATTGGCAGCCAAGTATAATATAATTGATTTTGAACTCGGGACTAAAATTACAGGAGCGGGTTTTCCTGTGTACAAAGGCAAAGGAGCCAAAATACAAAGGGCCCTAATCAATTATTTTTTGGATAAAAATACAGCAGCAGGTTACAAAGAAATTCTTCCTCCACTTATGGTAAATGAAGCGTCTGCACGAGGAACAGGCCAATTGCCCGACAAAGAAGCGCAGATGTACGAGATTCCATTAGATGGATTTTATATGATTCCGACATCTGAGGTGCCTGTTACCAATATTTATAGAGATGTAATTTTAGAAGATAAGGATTTTCCTATTAAAATGACCGCTTATTCACCTTGTTTTCGTCGTGAAGCAGGTTCGTATGGGAAAGATGTTCGCGGATTAAACCGCTTACACCAGTTTGACAAAGTGGAAATTGTTCGTATAGAAAAACCTGAAAATTCGTATCATGCTCTTGAAGAGATGAAAAATCACGTCGCTGAAATTCTGAAAGAATTAGGTTTGACGTACAGAATTTTGCATTTGTGTGGAGGAGATACAGGTTTTGCCTCGGCATCAACTTTTGATTTTGAAGTATGGAGCGCCGCTCAGGATAGATGGCTCGAGGTGAGTTCGGTATCCAATTTTGAAACTTTTCAAGCCAATCGTTTAAAATTGCGTTATAAAACAGAAAAAGGAAACGAACTTTGCCACTCACTCAATGGAAGTTCTTTGGCATTGCCACGTGTTCTTGCCGCTGTTTTGGAACACTATCAAACAGAAAACGGTATAGATGTGCCAGAAGTCCTAAAGCCATATACACAATTTGATGTAATTAATTGATTTTTAAATAAATACAATTATTTAATCTAAAAATTTAATAATTTCTTATGAGTAATACTCGTAGTACATTATCGATTGTAATATAAGTTGCTAAATATCAGAATCTTCGATTTCGTGGCAAATATAAAATGCACTACGAGTTAGTAATTTTAACTTTAATTTATTATTATCGTTCAGAAAAAAAATAAAAATTAGGTTTTTGAAGCAATTAAATGCAACCAGATTAAAGTCTGAACGTCATTTTATAGTCTCGTTTAGGTAATTACTTACATTTCAATTAATTTTGTAGAATGAAAAAATTCAAAAATGAATAAAAATCTTATCGGAACAGGTGTCGCCTTAATCACTCCATTCGATGCACATGGTAACATAGATCATTCAGGCTTGGCCAATTTAGTAAATCATTCCATTGATTGTGGTGTTGATTACTTGGTGTTGATGGGAACCACAGCAGAGTCGGTTACACTTTTGGAAAGTGAAAAAGAAGCTGCTTTAGAAACAATTATTGCTACCAACAACGGTAGAAAACCTTTAGTGCTTGGAATTGGAGGAAATAATACAGCAGATATAATTCAACAGATTCAATCAAAAGATTTGTCGATATTTGAAGCGATTTTATCTGTTTCACCTGCTTATAACAGGCCTACTCAAGAAGGAATTTACCAACATTTCAGAGCTATTTCTGAATCTACTGATAAGAGCATAATTTTGTACAACGTTCCTAGTCGTACAGCAACAAATGTAGAACCAGAAACCACCCTAAGGCTTGCACATGACTTCAAAAATATAATCGCAATCAAGGAAGCTGCGCCTGCTTATATGCAATCTTCATTTATTTTAAAGAACAAACCTCAAGATTTCATGGTTATTTCTGGAGATGATGCATTTGCGCTACCCATGGTTTTGGCTGGTGGGGCAGGAGTAATTTCTGTAATTGGTCAAGCAATTCCACAATATAGCGAAATGATTCGTCTGGGAATCGCAAGAA
Source organism: Flavobacteriaceae bacterium (assembly GCA_030538275.1). Classification (GTDB taxonomy): domain Bacteria; phylum Bacteroidota; class Bacteroidia; order Flavobacteriales; family Weeksellaceae; genus Profundicola. Next base: position 389,437 of record JAUNUH010000001.1, read on the forward strand.
AAGTGGATGAAGCTTACGATATTTTTTATCAAATTTTTGACCTTACAAACGCCATATACAAAGAAGGAAACCCTGCTGGTATCAAGGCATTGCTAGAAATTGTGGGAGTTTGCCAACGCGATACGAGATTACCTTTAATTTCTGCTTCTGATAAATTGAATCAAGAGATACATAGTCTATGGCAAAAGCTTTCTAGAGCATAGAAAAAAACTATATTATAAACAATTCAATTAAATGTCATATTTTTGCATGATGATTAAAAAAGCCGTATGGGTATTTTTTTCGATGATGTTGTTGTTTTCATGCAACAAAACATACGAAAAAGCCATGAAAAGCAAAGAACCTGAATTCATTTTGAACGCAGCAGATGAGTTGTATGATTCAGAAAAATGGCCTTATGCTATAGAATTATATCAAAAAGTATCTTCTGCCTACGCAGGAACACAACAAGCAGAACATATCAATTATCGTAGCGCTTATGCTAATTTTTATGATAAAAACTATGTGTTATCTGCTAGACAATTCAAGAATTTCTATACTGCCAATTTGCGCAGTGAAAAAGCAGAAGAGGCATTATTTATGTCGGCATATAGCTATTATATGGGTTCGCCAAAATATAATTTGGACCAAACCAATACCTACGAAGCTATAAGAGAATTACAAGGATTTATTGATGCATACCCAACTTCGAACAGAGTCAAAGACGCCAATAAATATATAAATGAACTTCAGCAGAAATTGGAAAGAAAGGCTTTTGAAATTGCTCAATCCTATCACAAGACACTTAAATTTCAAGCTGCATCGGTTTCATTTGCTAATTTTTTAGATGATTTTCCCGATTCAAAATTACGTGAAGAGGCTTTTATGTATATGCTCAGAGCGCGTGCAGAACTTGGACTTCAAAGTGTTTTCAGCAAAAAAGAAAATCGTTTGAAAGACGCATTAACCACTTATAGACTTTTCACACAGACATATCCTAATTCCAAATTCAGCAAGGAAGCAAATGATTTGCATCAAAAAATTGAAAAGGAATTACAAACACATGCCACACTTGTTGCACAATTGAAAGAAGAAAAAAAATAAAAACAATATGGATTACAAAAACGTAGATGCCGAATTAACTACAAAAACATACGACCGTGGAGAATTAGAAAAACGCACGGGGAATTTGTACGAAGCTATAGCTATTATGGGCAAAAGAGCAGAACAAATAAAAAGTGAATTAAAAACCGAATTACTCGAAAAACTCGATGAATTTGCCGCACATTCAGATTCTTTGGAAGAAGTATTCGAAAACCGCGAACAAATCGAGGTTTCTAAATTCTATGAGCGTTTGCCAAAGCCTACAGCTATTGCCATCAAAGAATGGCTAGACGATGATATCTATTTCAGAAGACCTGAAACAGAAGAAAAATAATATTTTTTTTAAAACAAAATTGTCTTATTTTTATTCGAATTCGTTAGAATAAAAACGAGACAATTTTTAATTTAAATTTATTTTGTCAGTACTCAAAAACAAGAAAATTCTCTTGGCAGTTACGGCAGGAATAGCCGCCTACAAAACGCCTTTATTGGTTCGTGAATTGGTAAAAAAAAATGCAGATGTTCGTGTAATTATTACGCCAGAAGCATTGGAGTTTGTAACACCACTCACACTTTCTACGCTTTCGGGCAAGCCGGTAGAATGGGAATTTACCAAAGAAAAAGGCCAGTGGAATAATCATGTAGAGATGGGATTATGGGCTGATTTGATGATTATAGCCCCACTCACTGCCAGAACTCTTTCTGCTATGGCAGATGGCTATTGTGATAATTTGGTTATGGCAACCTATCTATCTGCCAAATGTCCAGTTTTTGTAGCGCCAGCTATGGACTTGGACATGTATCAACACCCAAGCACGCAGAATAATCTTCAAAAGCTTATTGAGAATGGAAATCATGTAATTCCTGCTGCAAGTGGAGAATTGGCAAGCGGTTTAATAGGTCAAGGCAGAATGGAAGAGCCTGAAAATATTGCACAATTCATCGAGGAATTTTTTCAAAAAAATCAGCCATTACAAGGAAAAAAGATACTGGTTTCTGCAGGTCCCACCTATGAGCCTATCGATCCTGTAAGATTTATTGGAAATCATTCATCAGGAAAAATGGGATTTGAAATTGCAAAAAAAGCAGAAGAAATGGGAGCAGAGGTTACCCTTGTAGCTGGGCCAACTTCATTATCTATTGATAATCAAAAAATTACGCGTATTGATGTCGTTTCTGCTTTGGAAATGAAAGATGCCATCGACGAAAAATTTGACCAACAAGACGTAATCATTATGGCTGCAGCCGTGGCAGATTATCGTCCAAAAGAAGTATTTGATAAAAAAATTAAGAAGAAAACAGACGAAATGTCGATAGAACTCGTTAAGAATCCTGATATCCTAAAATATTTGGGAACAAAAAAATCGGATAAATTCTTGGTGGGTTTTGCCCTAGAAACCAATAATGCTCTGGAACATGCCAAAGGAAAATTATTGAGTAAAAATGCTGATATGATAGTACTGAACAGCCTCGAAGACGAAGGTGCAGGTTTTGGGAAAGAAACAAATAAAGTAACTTTTGTTACCCGCGACCAACCAGCGCAGAGCTTTCCATTGAAATCAAAAGCTGAAGTTGCCGAAGATATCCTTAACTTTATAGCTCAAAATCTAAAAAAGAATGCGTAATTTTTTTATAATAACAGCCTTAATTTTATGTGCACAAAATTTTGCACAAGAACTAATGGCCGAAGTACGTGTAGATTACACGCAGGTACAGGGTTCTAGTACAACCGCTTACCAAGCCTTGGAAAAAAGTTTAAAAGACTTTATCAATACTACCAAATGGACTGACAAAAATTATAAAATTCAAGAACGAATTGAATGTAATTTTACCATTATAATCAGAGAAAAAATTGGTTCGAATCAATATCAGGCAAATCTTTTGGTACAAAGCCGAAGACCTGTTTTCAACACCAATTATTACTCACCTGTTTTGAATATCAATGACTCTGATTTTTCATTTGAATATACAGAGTTTGAACAATTGATTTTCAATCCGCGTCGATTTAGCGACAAAAATCTCACAGATGTAATTGGATATTATATCTATTTGATTTTGGGATATGATGCAGATACCTTTGCGCGAGAAGGCGGAACAACATACTTTCAAACTGCGCAGAATATTGCCGGAAATTCAGAATCCTCCAGATATTCAGGTTGGTCGAGCATGTCAGGACCAAGAAGTCGCTCGGGATTAGTAAATGATATTTTAAATCCAAAAAACAAAGTTCTGCGTCAACTCTATTATACCTATCACCGAACAGGAATGGACATGATGGCCAAAAGTGAACTAAACGCTAAAAATGCCATGGGTAACGCATTATTGACTTTGGAGAATTTTCAAAAAAGCAATAATTACGCACAAAACTATCCATTAGATATATTTTTCCAAGCCAAGAAAAGCGAAATTGGTCAGGTGTATTCTGGCGGAATCAAACCAAGTATTCAAATTACAAAATTAAAGGACTTGCTCAATACGATTTCCCCAGGGAATAAATCCAATTGGAGCCAGATTCAGTAAAATATGTTAACGCATCTTTTCGTTTCTAATTATGCGCTTATCGACAAGCTTCAACTCGATTTTGGTCCTGGGCTCAGCATCATTACCGGCGAAACCGGTGCCGGGAAATCGATTTTATTGGGTGCTTTAAAATTAGTTTTGGGCAGCAGGGCAGATTTAAGCTCAATCAAAGATATTAATACAAAATGCGTTGTAGAAGCACATTTTGACATTTCTAAACTAAATTTAGAATGGTTTTTTGAAGAAAATAATCTGGACTTTGAAGAGATTTCGATTTTAAGGCGAGAAATTCTTCCAACGGGCAAATCCAGAGCCTTCATCAATGATGTTCCTGTACTTTTAGCTACACTTCAAACTTTTAGTAGTTTTTTAATCGATATACATTCTCAATTCCAAACGGCAGATTTATTAAAAGATAGTTTTCAATTCAACTGGATAGATGCTGTAGCGCAGCAACAGGCAGATGTTCAAAAATTTTATCATCAATGGCAGGAATGGAATCTTAACAAAAATGAATTAAAATCACTACAAGAAGAAAAATCAGCATTTTTGCAGGAATTCGAATATAATTCTTATTTATTTGAAGAATTACATCAAATTGATTTGAGACAAATTTCCATTTCAGAATTAGAACAAGAGCAGTTTAATCTAGAAAATGCAGAAGAAATATCCTTGGAAATGTCTGATGTCATTCAATTAATTGAAAATGAAGAAATTGGCGTTTTAGCGCAATTAAATGAAATTAATTCTAAATCTCGATTTTTTTCTGATTCTCTCAAAAACCGAATCAATACATTAAGAATCGAAATCAAAGATATTGTGATTGAATTGATTAGAGATTTGGAAAATATTGAAATGAATCCGCAGAGATTATCCGAAGTTCAGACCCAATTAAACCAAATTAATTTATTGTTTCAAAAACATAGGGTTCAGGAAGTAGAGGATTTAATTCAAATTAAAAATGAATTAGAAAAAAAACTCGAATCTACATTACAAATAGATGATACTATTTCAAAATTGAAAAATCAATTAAAGGATTTGGAAGAAAAGTTGAAAACCGAATCTGAAAAAATTGCTCAACAAAGAAAAAAACAAATTCCATTAATTGAAAAAGAAATCGGAAATAGTCTTCAACAATTAGGAATGCCGAATGCCAATTTAAGCATTCTACAAACGACTTCCGACCATTTTAATGCTTTTGGAAAAGATAGTATAGAATTAAAGTTTTCTGCCAACAAAGGTATTGAGCCCAAAGATATTGATAAAGCCGTTTCTGGCGGAGAAAGAAGTCGCTTGATGTTGGCTATTAAGCAATCGGTAGCGCAACACAAGGAATTACCTACTTTGATTTTGGATGAAATCGACACAGGAGTTTCGGGAAAAATCGCACAAAGTGTGGGTGAAATTATGGCTAAAGCCGGTAAGAATTTACAAATTATTGCGATAACACATTTACCACAAGTTGCTGCCTTGGGTAATGCGCATTACAAGGTTTTGAAATTAGAGAAAAATCAAGTGACCACTACAGAAGTTGTAGCGTTGAGTGAGCAAGAGCGCATTACAGAAATTGCACAAATGTTGAGTGGAAAAGAGGTATCTGCGGCGGCGATGGAACAAGCCTCCCAATTGTTAAAAACACAAGGCTCGTAACCAGAGTAACATTCAATTATTTTTTTTGAACTAATTTTGCCATCAAATTAATTAAAAATGAAAAATTTCAAAACTATTTTAGACGTTCGCTCAATAGGAGAATATGCAGAAGGACGCGTAGAGTCAAGTATCAATATACCTTTGGATCAAATACAAGAAAGGTTGGATGAAATAAAATCTCTTGCACAGCCCATTGTTTTGTGCTGCCAAAGTGGTGGTAGGAGTGGTGTAGCAACAGAATTTTTGACGAAAGAAGGTGTAAATTGCTTTAATGGTGGCGGTTGGGAACAGGTAGATCAAGCCATAGAAAACGGAGAATTATGTTTGGAAAATTAATAAGCAGTTTGTTCAAAAAATCGGTTGATTTCAAACAATTGGTTCAAGAAGGTGCTTTGGTTTTAGATGTAAGAACGCCACAAGAGTACAAAGCAGGCCATATAAAAGGATCAAAAAATATTCCTTTACAAAATATTAAAAATCAACTTAAAAATTTACCTGAAGATAAAGTAATTATTACTTGTTGCAAATCGGGTATGCGTAGTGCAAACGCAAAAGCCATATTAAGCAAAGAAGGATACACGGTTTATAATGGGGGAGGATGGATGAGTTTGCGCGATAAATTGTAATTAATCTTTTGAAACTTATTTTAAATTAAAAAGCCGTTTATTTTCGAAATGGCTTTTTGGTTTTATTCAGAATATCTTTCAAAACTTTCCTTGATTATTTTTTCTGCTTCTTCCAGAGTTCCCCAACCTTTGACACTTACTTTCTTTTTTTCTAAATCTTTATAAACTCGAAAAAAATGTTCAATTTCTTTCATTAAATGCGGGTTTATGTCATTGAGAGAATTCATTCGGTTCCAAACTGGGTCTGTGATCGGTACACAAATAATCTTTTCGTCGGAGCCTTTTTCATCTTCCATATAGAAAACTCCGATGGGTTTCACTTCAATTAAGCATCCAGGAAAAGTAGGTTCTGTTACCAACACCAAGACATCTAATGGGTCACCATCCAGGCCTAAGGTATTTGGAATAAATCCATAATCGGCAGGGTAGTGCATAGAAGAAAAAATCGTTCTATCCAGTCTTATTCTTCCTGTTTCTTTGTCTAATTCGTATTTGTTTCTGCTACCTTTTGGGATTTCTACAATAATATCGATTGGTTGCATGTGTTATTTATAAGTTACAGATTTCACAGCGTTTATTACATCTTTGGCTTTTGGATACCAGGCTTCGAATAATTTAGAAGAAAATGGTGCAGGTGCATCTGGTGTAGTAATTCTTTTAATGGGCGCATCCAAGAAGTCAAATGCCTTTTGCTGAACCATATAGGCAATTTCTGTAGCTACAGAGCCAAATGGCCAAGCCTCTTCAAGTACTACAAGTCGATTGGTTTTTTTCACTGATTTCAAAACCGTATCATAATCCAATGGTTTCACCGTTCTCAAATCAATAATTTCGATGCTTATTCCATCTTTTTCCAACTCATCAGCAGCTTTGTATGCTTCTTTGATTACTTTTCCAAAAGAAACAACAGTGCAATCCGTTCCCTCTCTTTTAATATCTGCTACACCAATAGGAATGGTATATTCTTCATCCGGAATTTCCATTTTGTCACCATACATTTGTTCTGATTCCATAAAAATAACAGGATCATTGTCGCGAATAGCAGATTTTAATAATCCTTTTGCATCATATGGATTTGACGGAACAATCACCTTCAAGCCAGGACAATTGGCATACCAGCTTTCAAATGCTTGAGAATGTGTTGCGCCCAACTGGCCAGCAGAGGCGGTAGGTCCGCGAAAAACAATGGGAATATTCCATTGACCACCAGACATTTGGCGCATTTTGGCAGCATTGTTTATAATTTGATCTATTCCGACCAAAGAAAAGTTAAAAGTCATAAATTCGATAATAGGCCGATTTCCATTCATAGCCGAACCAATTCCAATGCCCGAAAAGCCTAATTCTGAAATTGGAGTATCTATAATACGTTTAGGACCAAACTCATCCAGCATTCCTTTGGAAGCTTTGTAGGCTCCATTATATTCTGCCACCTCTTCGCCCATGAGATATATGGATTCATCTCGACGCATTTCTTCACTCATGGCCTCTGCAATTACTTCTCTGAATGTTTTCTCACTCATTTTTATAAAAATTATCTTACAAATTTATTAAAATTAACTCTATTTTCTTCTATTAAAAGACCCAAAAAACAATTATAACTGTTTGATTAAATTCCTAATTCATTAAATTGCTTTTTCAAATCTGGATCGCTTGGACGACTTGCATCTGGGTCTATAATAATACCATTAGGATCTAAAAGAATGAATCTGGGAATTCCTCTAATTTCATAGGCTTTTACAAAATCTGAATTCCAATCATTATCTGCAAATAATTGAACGCCAGTTAATTGCTCGTCTTCAACAAATTTTTTCCATTTGTCTTTATCACCTAATTTATCAATTGAAATACTAATAATCTGAATATTTTTGCCTTCATATTCTTTTTCGAGTTGCTTCAATGCCGGAATTTCTCTTTTGCAAGGCCCGCACCAGGTAGCCCAAATGTCGAGATACACATATTTTCCTTTGAAATCTTCTAATTTTACATTTTCACCATCAATACTTTCATAAGTAAAAGTAGGAGAGGCTTTGCCTATAAATTTTTCTGCAACCATATGTTTTTGGTTGATATATTCTTCAAATCCGCCGATAGCTTCATCGATTTCGGTATCGGAATCTTTCCAGAAAGAGGCATCCAAATTGGCATGTTTGGATTTCAATTCCGCATAATCCGTTCGCAATTTCTCCATTCTTTTTTTGAATTCTTCTTGAGAAAGTTTTGCAGATTCTGCAGACAATCCATCGATCATCAAATGCAATTTTTCTGTCTCTACTTGTGATTTGAGTACGCTCAATCCCTTTCCAGAGAATTGCAATTTTTTATCAAAGTCTTTATAATCGGTTTTTAAATGAATTTCATCATTATTTTCTAAATAAAAGGTACCGTATTCATCACCAATTTTAAATCGATATTTTCCACTTTGAACTTTCATTGTATCTGAAAACTTTCCGTCGGTTTCAATAGCAATCCGGCGTTCAAAACCATTTGGAATAAAAACTAAAACACTATCGATACCGGGTTCTAGTTGATGTATTTCACCCGAAAAACGAACATAATCCTTGGGTTCTTGTTGACAAGAAATCAGGACAAGAATTAGGCTTAAAGAAATAATTAATAAATTTTTCATTTTTTAATTTAATTAAATATGTATTGTAATTTATGTTAATGGACGTATCAATCCTTCTTGTGTTACACTAGCAATTAACGTTCCGTCTGCGGTAAAAATATTTCCTCTGGTAAAACCCCTTGCCTCAGAAGCACTTGGGGAATCAATATTAAATAAAAACCAGTCATTGATATTAAAATCTCTGAAAAACCACATCGAATGGTCGAGAGTAGCCATATTAGTATTCCCAAAATGTGCCACATCTGCGTGGGGATGTAATGCAGTGGATAAGATATTGTAATCAGAAATATAGGACATTAAACTTCTGTTCATCACAGAATTATTTTCGGTTTCACCTTTAATTTTGAACCAAACATTTTGAAAAGGTTCTATTTTTTTTCTTTCTGCCGGATTGAATATTAATGTAGGTTTAAATGTAATTGGGCGTTGAATAGAAAGAAATTCCCGCACTTCTTTGGGCATAAAATCTTTTAATTCCGAATACATATCATCCCAACTAAAAAGTTCGCTATGATGTGGGACCTCAGGTGCTTGAATTTGATGGTCGTATCCTTGTTCAAAAGCATGAAAACTGGCTCCCATAAAAAAAATTACTTTATTGTTTTGCAGAGCTGTTACTCGTCTTACAGAAAAGCTGCCTCCATCACGAATATGTTGAACTTCATATAAAATTTCTTGACGCAAATCTCCCGGCAGGATAAAGTAGGAATGATAGGAATTACATAATCTATCCTCTGGCACTGTTTGCGCCATGGCATATAATGCCTGAGCCAAGACCTGTCCTCCAAAGACATTGGCACTGCCAATTGGTTCGCTTTTACCAGAAAAAATATTATCGTTTATCCGTTTAAGTTCAATCAAATCAACCAATTCCGAAATATGGTTCATATTCTCTAATTTGGATGTAAAGATAAAAGATTCTGGTCTGTTCGAATCAGAAAATAAAACAATAATATTTATAATGTGATAAACTTTTGGTACTTGTTTTGTTAAGTCCTTAATTAAATTAGAATTATGAAAAAATTTATTGTTCTGGCAGCGGCAAGCATGTTTATTTTTACCAGCTGTGAAAGAAAAGCAGAAACGATACAAGAAGAGGACACAACCTCTCAAAAAGTGTTGAGCAACAACGAAACTCCTTCACAATATCAAGGTAGTACAGGAGTTGATGAAGGAAATAATAATATGGTAGCAGACGAAAACATTGCCCTTAAAAAGCAAGACTTCAAAGGTTCATTCCAAAGTGTACAAACCCAAACCTATACTTTTACCGTTCTCGATGCACAAGATTATAGTTTTTCTATTGAATCAGAAAATCCTGAAATTCAATACATTGTATCTCATAGAAACGGAGAGGCCATTGCAAAAGCTACAAGAGAAAATCAAACATTGCGTTTAGAACCAGGGGAATACACAGTTGTAGGCACTTTACCCACAGGTTCTACTCAAATGGCTGATCCTACGACAGAATTCACAGTTTTTATTGAATAAAAAATTTTAATTTATTCTTTAAATGAATCCGTTCAATATTTTTCTTATTGAGCGGATTTTTTTACCAATTCACCAGAGTTTTATGATGTAACAGCAAATATGAATTTGCTTGTGAAAAATGTTGGCAGCCAAAAAATCCTTTGCGCGCTGATAGTGGAGATGGGTGAGATGCTGTGAGAATAAGATGCTTTTGATCATCAATTAATGGTAATTTTTGAAGAGCGAAATTTCCCCAAAGCATAAAAACCACATTTTGCGTCTTCTCCGAAATCAATTGAATAACTTGATTGGTGAATTTTTCCCAAATTTTATAATGGCTCATAGGCTTATTTTCTTCTACCGTGAGAGCAGTGTTCAGTAAAAAAACACCTTGCTTGGCCCATCTTTCCAAATTTCCATTTTCGGGTTGAATATTTCCGATATCATTTTCTATTTCTTTGAAAATATTTTTCAAACTACGAGGGATTTTTTCATCCATTGGAACAGAAAATGCCAAACCATGCGCCATTTTGGGTTTGTAATAGGGATCTTGACCTAAAATTACTACTTTAATTTTATCTATAGGTAAATCATGAAAAGATTTGAATATCAAATCTTTATTAGGATAAATAATTTTTTCTAAATAAGCAGAATCGAGATATTGAATTATTTTGAGAAAATAATCTTGTGAAAATTCATTTTTCAAAATTTCTTTCCATTGTGGATGAATATTATCAGTCAACATGCATATGATTTATTCAAAATTACTCGAATTATCATTTATCCCAAGCATTTGAATTAATTAATTAAAAATCTGTAGAAGATTGTATTTTTGCAAGAATGAATATTCCGCAAAAAACCTTGGATGATTTAGAATTACAAAAAGTTTTGTTAGAAATTGAAAAATTTGCCAAAACAGAACGAGTAAAACGAGTCATTCAAAGAACTAAGCCCATAGAAAATTATAATCAACTCATGTTCAGGCTCAAGGCTACGGATGAATTTCTATCTGCCTTGCAAGGTGCCAATCGTTTTCCATTTGGCGATTATAGTGATATTCGTGATGAGCTAGAAAAATTAGAAATTGAAAATTATAGATTATCTGCTTCTTCTTTTCTTTCTATTCGCTCACAAATGCTTCAAATTTTAGAATTAATTCGATTTTTGAATAAATTTGAATCATATTACCCTGTTTTTCACCGATATATTCAAAAAATTGATTATAAACCCGAAATTTTAAGCAATATTGAAAGGGTATTTGATAAACATGGTGAAATAAAGGATAATGCAAGTCCAACTTTAAAAAATATTCGAAAAAACCTGAAGGAAAAATCTCAGCAACTCAGCGAAACATTTTCGAATACCATGAGGGCCAATCGTGAATATTTGGATGACATTGGAGAATCTGTCATCGACGGCAAACGCGTGTTGGCGGTAGCAGCGATGCACAGGCGCAAAGTGGCCGGTCGATTGCTCGGAAACAGTAAATCTGGTTCGATTTCTTATATTGAACCGGAGTCAGTATTAAGAATTCAACGTGAATTTGATGAATTAATAGAAGAAGAAAAAAGAGAAATTGATAAAATATTACTTGAATTAACAGATTTGATGCGTGATTTTCAATTTGAATTAATTTCATATCAAAATTTTCTATTTCAGTTGGATTTAATTTCCTCTCAAGCACAATATGCCTATGAATTGAATGCAATTTTGCCAAAAATCAACGAGGAAAAACATATACATTTAATCGATGCCTATCATCCTATACTTTTGTTGAAGCACAAAAAGGAACAGAAAAAAATCATTCCTCAAACTTTAGGTTTAGATTCAAATAACCGAATTTTGGTAATTTCTGGACCTAATGCAGGGGGTAAAAGTATCACCTTGAAAACAATAGGACTCTTGCAACTCATGCTACAAAGTGGAATTTTGATTCCGGTTCATGAAAATAGCGAAATGAGTATTTTTAGTTCTATTTTTACAGATATTGGAGATAATCAATCTATTGAAAATCAATTAAGTACATATTCCTACCGATTGAAGCAAATGCAATATTTTTTAAAAAAATCGGATGAAAATACACTTCTTTTAATAGATGAATTTGGTACAGGTTCAGACCCGGAATTAGGCGGTGCACTTGCAGAAGTTTTCTTGGAGGAGTTTTATGAAATGGAAGCTTTTGGGGTTTTCACAACGCATTATACCAATATCAAAATTTTAGTTGAAGATTTGGAATCAGCACAAAATGCTTCTATGCTTTTTGATGAAAAAACGCTGGAACCAATGTATTTATTAGAAACTGGACAAGCAGGGAGTTCGTTCACGTTTGAGGTAGCTCAAAAAAATCATATTCCTTTTCGTTTGATTAATCGTGCCAAGAAAAAAATTGAACGCAATAAAGTGCGATTGGATAAAACTATTCTGAAACTTCAGCAAGAAAAGTTTGACGTACAAAAAACCAAAAATCAATTACAAGAGCTCAAAAATAAATCAGAAGAAAAGCAAGACCAACTTGAGCAAACTCAGGATAAAATTCAATCAAAACTGGTTGATTTTCAACGACTTTATGAAAGTGAGCAAAAATATGTGCAGATGGGAAAAAAGATAGATGAAATGGCCGATGAATATATGCGCAAGAAAAGCCGAAAAAAATTGATTTCAGACTTTTTGAAAATGATTGAAATGCAAAATGCGTCAAAAACCAAACAACATTTTACAGAGAAGCGAAAAGAACGATTGGTTTTGAAAAAATTGCAAGTTGATTTGGACAAAAATGCAGATAAAATCGAAGAAGCAAAGGAAAAATTGGTTGAAAAAGAAAAAGAAATTACCAAAAATAAAATTGCTTCGCTCAAGATTGGAGATCGTGTAAGAATAAAAGGTAGCGTGAGTTCTGGAACCGTGGAAAAGGTCGAAAATCAAACTATTACCATTAATTATGGAAAATTTCGCACAAAAATAAGTATCTTTGACGTTGAAAAAATTTAAAATTTAATGAATAAACTCTTTATTTTCCTATTAACAGCTTCATTTTCAATTGCCTTTGCTCAAGAAACAGATTTACAAGCACTGCAAAAATTAAGTCAACAATTTCAATTGGAGTATGAACAAAATCAAATATTTATAGAAAATCGTGCGGCCGAGAAAGGTATGGATGCCGCAGAGCTCAAAAAATATTTAGTAGGGAAGATAGGAAATCAATTGGTCTATATTGACAATCTAGATCAAAGTCAACAAGCTGCTACCAATGTGGATTTATTGTATAACAACGCGTTGCCAGGTGTAGCTGTGACAGGACTGGGAATGACTGTATATCAATGGGATGGTGGTCGAGTAGATGCAGGAAGTAATGAAATGACGGGACGTGTAACCAATATGGAAGATACAACTTCCCCTTTGTCAGACCATGCCACGGGTGTAGCAGGAATTATGATAGCCTCTGGTATTGCGCCCAGTGCACAGGGAATGGCACCAGATGCAGATGTTATTGCCTATGATTATAATAACAATTTTAATGAAATGTCTTTGGAATCTGCTAATAATCAAAATTATATGATTTCAAATCATTCCTACGGATATCAAGCCGGTTGGAGGTATGGAGAATATGATGCTGGATTGGGTGAGGGATGGTATTGGTTTGGATTTCCCTCTCTTGGTGAAAATGAATCTGCATTGCACGGCGTTTATACGCAAGCAGATGGTTATCTAGACCAGATTTCACGTGCTGCACCTTTTCATTTAATTATTAAAGCGGCAGGAAATGATAGAAATCAAGGTCCAAACTTTCCTACTGAACATGCGGTTTTGGACGATAATAACGAATGGACAATTGCCGAAGGTATCAGACCAAAAAATTGTGCACAAACTGGTTATGACTGTATTCCCTATGGAGCAATGGCCAAAAATATTCTTACCGTAGGTTCAGTAAATCCGTTGGCTGGAAATGGTAGATATACAGGACCGCAAAGTGTTGTTGCTTCTGGCTTCAGTGCATTTGGCCCAACCGATGACGGTAGAATCAAACCCGAAATTGTAGCGCAAGGAGCTATGGTGACAATTCCCATGAATAATAATACGTATTATACCTCTAGCGGAACTTCGCTTTCAACGCCAAGTATTTCTGGGATAGCACTTTTGTTACAACAACTATATCATCAAATCAATGGAAATTACTTGAATTCAGCTTCATTGAAAGCATTATTATTAAATACAACCAATGAAGTAGGATTATATCCCGGACCTGATTACCGATTCGGATTTGGTCTTGCAGATGCTTTTAAAGCTGCAAGTCTGGTAGTAGATGAACAAAATAATGATGCAGTAATTATGTCGGGTATTAAAATGGCGAACCCAATAAATATCGGCCTTGAACCTATTGGAAATCAACCTATAAGAGCCACGCTCGTATGGATGGATCCTGTTCCTTCCATTCAAAATATGGAATTGACATTGAACGATAGAACGCCTATGTTGGTAAACGATTTAGATATGAGAATTACAGATAATATAAGTTTTACTGAGCATATGCCTTGGGTATTGGATGTAGAAAATCCCGCTGATGCAGCTATTCGCGCTGATAATGTTTTGGATAATGTAGAGCAAATTTTAATTGATAATCCTGCACAAGGATCGCACACGCTCACAATAACACATAAAAACTCGCTTAGAGGATTGGGTCAACATTATGCTCTTGTAATTTCTGGAGCAAGACTCGCCAATACTTCTACGAATGATGTGGTAAGTAAAAACTTGAATATTTATCCAAATCCAACCAAAGACATCTTACATATCAATGGATTAACAGGAAAATCACAAATTCAAATTATTAATATGGATGGTAGAATTATTCAAAATGAATCCATGGAATCCAATAATATTAATGTTTCTCATTTAGAAACAGGATCTTATATACTTTTAATTTCGACTGATGGTGTAACCACAGCTAAAAAATTTATTAAAAAATAAAACTATTTTTTAGTCAATAAAAAACTGCTTAGATCAATTTCCAGGCAGTTTTTTTTATTTTCAATGGATTGTATCTAGTTTAATTGTATCCATTGGTTCTTTTAATAAGTCATAATCTCCAATAAAATTTCCACCGCCAGAACAGTAAAACATCAATTTCTGATCATCTTCTTTTGAAGCAGTTCCAATATGTAATTTTTCTCCATCCAGCGTTAACAAAACCACAGGGTCTGTATGAATCGATTTATAAATTCCTTTTTCCAGCTCATAAGCTTTTGAATAAAAATTACAAGTGGCTTTTTTGATATCATTTCGTGCAAACACTTTGAAAGAAACAGTATCTGGCGCAATAGAATCTACATCTATGGCAATCCAGTCGCTGCCCTCATGTCTTTTGGAATAACCCGCATCGACAAATGTTCGCTTTTTTATAATAAAAGTGGTATCCACTTCTTTTTCCAAATCTTTTTGTAAAATTTCGGAATTATTGGAATTTACATTTTTTTCAAAACTCCTTTCATCGGCGGTTTTTACACATGAAATCAAAGTCCATAAAATAAGGATGGTGAAGCTTAATTTATACATAAATTAATATTTTTCGGAATTTATTCAATTATAATACCATTAATTTTCAGGTTAAATTATTAAATGTCAATCAACTAAAATTTTCTTTTCAACATTTGACGTAATTGACTTTTCAAATCTTCACCACAATCATAAACCATTTGTTCATGAGATGGAAAAGGTAGCATTCGATTTTGTGCCAGCATCATGGCTTCTTGATCCAATGCACGACGATCTCCGCGATATCGCGCAAAATGATTCCTGAATCCATATTGGCTATAAAGTCTTTCGTAGTCCAAAACTCTATTATTTTTCAAATCAATTAAATTCACCCGACCTTCTACCAAAGCATCTTTTTCTTGAAAAATTTCTTCTAAATCGGCTCGTACGATAATATATTTATCAACTTTTATGGGATTTCCCAAACTATCACGCACTTGTTGACCATTTTCGTACAAATATTCCCAGCCATCTTTAATTTCTTTTTCTAATCTATGATGAGAAGAATTCAATCTTTCCGGACTCACCATAATTCTATGAATGTCGAATCTCATTAAATAATCATAGGTGATTTTTTGCTGTTTTATATTATGAAATTCTGTCCAAAAGTCGTCTAATCCATTGGTTCTTAATTCTAATAATTCATTTTCTAATCTTCTGGGTAACATTTGATTACTTTCATTATTGATGTCTACTAATATAAAATCTGTACCATGAAAATGCGATTCTGAAAGCATCTTATTCACATCACCAAATCCTGGAATCAATTCATTTACTTTTTTAAAGTTGTAATAAGCTTTTCTGAACTCTGGTTTGGTATTGCTCAACATTTGCGTACTAGCTTGATTGTACAAATATTCTGTATATTCTAATTTGGCATTTTCTATGGCGTCTAGATAATTTTTGGTCGTAATTTCTACTTTTTTTCCATTATGAAATAGGGGTAACAAGGATTTCAATTTGGATTGACGATTATTTAATTGAATCAGTCTTTCATAGATTTCTTTGTAGTTTGCAGGATTATTTGTTTGTCGCAAATATTCAATTTGGGTCTCTTCTTGGTTTACCATTCTATAATATGCCTCTTGAAGAGAGGATAAATACTGGGTAAACTTCTTATCGGACAATCCTTTTTGATAACGCGTTACCAAAATATCAAATGCACGGTTATAATCACCAGAATTCAAGGATTTCTCTGCACGTTTCAGCGTATTACAAGAAGCTAAAAGTGCAATTACTAATAAAAAATAAAACTTTTTCATGACTTTAGCTATTAAAGGATTATGAGTATAAAGCCAAAGGATGTGCCAAATTTGTTAAGGTTTTTTTAACATGCAGAAATCAATGATTTATTTTTTCATATTTAAATAAAATTTAATAAAAAATTCCAAATATTTTTAGTATTTGGAATTTATTTGTGATTATTTTATAAAATAATTACTTTTTAAGCCAATTAAATTCATATTCACAATTTTGAAAATCTTCATGAATTTTCACAAATGTATCGGGAAGATGATTATCAATCCATTTGAAAAGTTTTTCTTGCTGTTTTTGCTGAATCGCCATATTTTTCAATCGTGTATAATCGGTATCCAATGCAATTTGATGGGCAGGAATTACGGCATCCAATCTTAAAATTTCCAAAGCTTTTTTATTTTCAAAATCTGTCTCAAAGGGTTCAGAAATTGATTCTGCTTGCAATCCTGCAATGGCATAAACTTGTTTCATAGGTAGTTTACTACGCTCAAATCGGTTTTCACCGGTTTGCGGATTTGTCAATTTACCTGCATTGTATCGTGTGTATTTATCTACAGAATAGGTGAGGGCGGCCTCCTTGAAGCTGAGTGTTCCATTTTCTATCTTGGATTTTATAGAATCCATGAGATGTCTTGCTGCGCGCATTTCCTCATCATTTGGTTTGGGAATCATAAGAATATGCCGCACATCAATAGCTTGTCCCAAACGACGATCGAGTTGAATAAGATGAAAACCGAATTTGGTTTCGATGGGATCAGAAATTTCACCTTCTTCTAGATTGAAGGCTACAGCATCAAACTCGGGAACAAAAGTACCTCGTCTAATGTTTTGATACAACCCGCCTTTGCTGCTAGAACCTGGATCTTCTGAGAAAAGTATGGCTTTGGTTTCAAAACTGGCTCCATCTAGAATTTCTTCTTTAATTTTTAATAATTCATTTCGAATTTTTTGTTTATGATCCTCTGTGATTTCGGGATGAATTACAATATGAGACATTTCTACCTCTTCGTTGACATTGGGTAATTCATGACGATAGGTATTGAAAAAGTTTTTCACATCTTCTGGAGAGGCATCTGTTCCATCTTCTATCATACTTCTTTTTCGTTGAACCAACTGATTTTCTCTTACCAAAATTTCGAGTTCATTTTGTAGTTCTGCCATTGTGCGCACACCATATACGGCCAAAATCTCTTCGTCAGAACCACGGGTTTTGAAATCTTCTAAAACGCTGCGTGCTCTATCTTTTACCTGTTCATTTGAAACACGCACCAATGTATCTGATTTGGCATGAGTTAACACCATTTTTTGAACCAGAATATTGCTCACAAATGCACATTTATCATCGACTTGCATCCCTTGTTGTTTGGCCAAAATATAGTCACGCTGAATGTCAGAATCCAAAATCACTTCATCTCCAATTACTGCGGCTACGCCATCTATCTTTTGTTCTTGAGAAATTCCCAGTACTGGAAATAGCAAAACAAGACCAAAGAATAATTTATTTACGTTTAATTTCATCATTTTCTAAAGCTTTATCGTACAGTTCATTTTTCTTTTGCGACAGCAAATTTAACTTTCTTTTATTTAGTAAAACGCTTTTTATAGTAGGTTTTATATAGGAATAGGGTGCAGGAGAACCTGATTTGCCAAATTCTAGCGTTTGAAACACAATCGTATTATCATTTTTGGCGTCTGTAATAATTTGATTTTCAATCATTAAATTATGTTTTTTGATTTTTTCTGGCAAAATATCCGTTGACAGTAATTTTTCCTTTTCAATCCAATTATTCAATTTAAAATCGTAAAAAGAACCTAATTCTTTCAATTTTTTTTCTAATTTTTCCATTTCATTATTGCGTAAAAGTTCCCTGAACTTCTTCAATGAATCTGTAGGAATCTCCATGATTCTATAAGATAGTACATCATTTTTCAAAATGAAAGTATCTGGTACATCTTTATAATATTGCATCATTTCATCCTCTCTGATGGAATCATTAAAAGTCAAAACCCATTTATCTTCAATCATGTTTGCGGTAAGATCTTCACGATATTTTTCAATTTTCCTTTCGAGTATGAGCAGCTCTTCATCTGAAAGTAAATTTTCTTTTTCTGAAATTAAAACTTTGGTTTTTACCCATTTTTTAATATATAGATTTACGAAGTTGATACTGTCTTCGGCCGACAATCCTTGTGGCAAAATTTCATTTAATTCACTTTTTGCAAGTGTGAAATCCTTGTATTTTACTACCCAAGCATCATTGGATTCTCTTTTACAGGATATCAAACACATCAAACAAATACCAATTTTGAAACAATATTTCATGGAGAAAACGTATCTGGAAGGCTAATGGTTGCGTTGTTTTTGAGAGATTTTAATTTTTGATCATAATAATAGGAGCGGTATTCTTGCTGAAAAGCAGTTCCCGCTTCTGAAATGGTTTTTAAAGATGGTTGTAATTTGGATATTTTTCTTACGATTACATGTTGGTTGAACATAGGGATTTCCTGTATTTTTTTTGCCGGATTGAATTCTTTGGGTAAATAACCATCATCGTAATAGAATTTATCTTTGATCAAATTTACCGCAATTCCGCCTTTTTCATTGAGTTCACCTTCAAATTGTTTCATAATTTCCGATGCTTTTTTCCCTTTTTTCATCATTTTTAGAATTTTTTTTCTTTGCTCATCTGTACTATATCGAATCACTTCTAGCTCATATCGTACAGGCCAAGAAAATCGGTCACGATTCGTTTTTAAGAAATTATTTTTGCCCAAAGAATCCATATCGGCTTCGTAATAGATATAATTATCCAAATAATGATTTACAAGAATGGCTCTATGCATCAAGAGGGCTTCTTGTTCCAAGCTTGGCTCATATTTTACCAGATTTTCTATATAAGAATTCAGAATAAATTGTTTTTTGAAACGAGGAATTACATCTTTTATAAATAATTCAAAATCAGTTCCTTTACCCAAATACATTTTAGAAAGATTCAATTCTTTTACCAAATCAGACTGATGATAATTATTAAAATCAGCCTTCCAAATGAGCTTATTTTCAGCAAAAATTAATGATTCTTCATGATCAAAATAATTTTTACCAGCAGCAGAGAGAACAGCGTTCAAGGCAGTTTCATTTTCAGAAACTTCAACTTTTTTCAAAGCAATTTGCTCATTATTTTTTACGTATTCCAAGGCATAATCACTTTGTTTTAATTTTTCTGTAATCCAATCCTTCCATTCTGCCAGATTTTCGGGTTTTTGTTGATTTTGTACCTGAATCAAATACCAACCATTATTATCAGCAAAAATTTCTGTTAATTCATTTGAATCCAAATGCTTTATGGCCTTATAAAAAGAATCGGGTAAATCTGCTCCAAATCTGGGTTTTTCTGAATATGAATTTTTCGGCTCTCGAATTCCGTATTTCTGCTTTATTTTAGAAAAGTTTTTACCCGCTTTCAAAGAATCTAGAGCGGTTTCTAACTTGGATTTATCTGTATTATACATATATTCCAAGAAAACAACTCCTGCAGAGGCTCGCTCATCCACAACTTTTACAAAGAATTTTCCATTTTCTGAATCCTGCATTTGAGAACAAGATCCAAGCTTGGTATCAAAAACTACTTTTTCGATTTCTGCAGAAATAACAAATGGCCTCAACCATAGATTTTTGGTCGGGAAATCTTGTAAAAATTGAGCAGCTTGTGGTGTTTTTGTCTTGTTCTTGCAAACATGTGCATAAATATCATGGGCAATTTTTTCCCGTTCTTGAACAAGTTTAGGATTATAGGGATTTGAAATTCCTACCGTATAAATTTCGGCTTTTTTATCAAATTGTAATTTGGGCCAAATTTCCTCAACCAATCGATCTGTAACCTCTGAAGAATAAAGATATTTATCATAAAAAATCTGCATATTTTGTTGATAAACATTTTTAAAAACTTGTGAAGTATCAATTTTTGTTTTTTCGGCTTCTTGTTTGAGTAAAGTAAATTCTATATAGGTATTCAGTGCTTCATCAAAACCTTCATTTTGGATATTCAACGCATAAGAATTTTCAAAATCTTTACGAGATATACTATCATGATTTACAACTAAATATGGACTTTGACCTAAACCAAAACCTCCAATAAGAAGTGCGCTAATAATCAATAAATTTTTCATGGATAAAAATTCCTGCGAAGATAAAATTTATAGCTTTCCTACACAATTTATCAACCTGCAAACAATGTTAAAGCCTTATTAAAAGCCAATTGAAAAGCCGACATATTGATTTGTGATTCCAAATTATTTTGATGAATAAAAGTGATTAATTTTTCGGTAGGCATATTTCCCACCATATCACTTTGCGACATAGGGCAGCCGCCATATCCCTGTATAGCACCATCAAAATTTCTGCAACCATTCTCAAAAGCCGTGTTAATTTTGGAAAACCAATCCGAATATACGGTATGAAAATGTGCACCAAAGATTATTTCGGAATATTTTGGAATTAAATGACTGAAGAGCGCAGCAATATCATTATCCTTGGCTGCGCCAATTGTATCTGAAAGTTTAATTTGTGTAATGCCCATTTTGGCAAATTCAGCTACGTATTCCTCTACCATTTGCGTGGACCAATCTTCACCATAGGGATTCCCAAATCCCATCGAAATATAGATTAAAAGTTCTTTTCCAGATTTTTGAACTATTTCTTGAATTTTATTAATTCTTTCCAGCCCTTCCTGCCTCGTTGCATTGGTATTATAATGCTGAAATTTCTCTGAAACAGAAAAAGGAAATCCCAAAATATCCACTTTTTCTTCTGCACATGCCTGTTCTGCACCTTGCTCATTGGCTACTATTACAGATAATTTTGTATGCGAATCCGTGAGATCAAGCTCAGACAAAACTTCGTGCGTATCTGCCATTTGTGGAATAGCACGAGGTGAAACGAAACTACCACAATCAAGTACATCAAAATTGACGTCGATCAAGGATTGAATATATTGAACTTTATCTGCTGTTTTTATTAAATTTTTGATGCCTTGCATGGCATCTCTAGGACATTCGGTTATTGAAATCATGATTTTTATTCGTTTGACTAAGGTAATAAAAATTTATATTATTAATTTTGGAAAAATATTGATTTATGAACGAACAATGGAGTGAAAAACTTCTTACAAGATTTTTACATTATGTTAAAACATATACTGAAAGTAAACCAGGTGTTGAGCAAATTCCCAGTACTCCGCAACAATGGGATTTGGCCAATTATCTCAAGGATGAACTCGAAAGAATAGGTCTAGAAGATGTATCGATTGATGAGCATGCCTATGTGATGGGATATTTGCCTTCGAATGTGTCTGAACACCTGCCAACTATAGGTTTTATTGCTCATTTTGATACATCTCCAGATTTTTCTGGAAAGGATGTAAATCCCCAAATTCATCACAATTATCATGGTGGAAACATCATGTTGAATAAAGAGCAAAATATTGAAATGCTTGTCAGCGAATTCCCTGAATTACGAGATTTTGCCGGCCAAACTCTGATTACAACCGATGGAACTACGCTGCTAGGAGCAGATGATAAAGCTGGCTTGGCCGAAATCGTAACCGCTGTAGAGTATTTAATTCAACATCCAGAAATTCCACGTCCACGAATCGCTGTAGGATTTACTCCAGATGAAGAAGTAGGTAAAGGAGCCCATTTATTTGATGTAGAAAAATTTGGTGCAGACTGGGCTTATACCATGGATGGCAGTTCGGTAGGCGAATTGGAATATGAAAATTTTAATGCAGCTTCTGCAAAAATTACCTTCAAAGGAAAAGTGGTACATCCTGGTTATGCCAAGAATAAAATGGTGAACGCTATTCATATTGCCAGAGATTTTTCTGCAGCTTTACCCGCCGATGAAGTTCCGGAACTCACAGACAATCGACAAGGATTCTATCACCAGCATACCATTTCTGGAGATGTGGATGAAGTGGTTTTAGATTTGATAATTAGAGATCACGACGAAGAACTTTTTCAAAGAAGAAAGGACTTTGTATTGAAAATTGCCCAATCCATGAACAAAAATTTTGGTCAAGAAAGGGTAGTGGTAGAGCTCAACGACCAGTATTTCAATATGTTTAAACAAATTAAAGATAAAATGCATATTGTTGACCTGGCGCGAGAAGCGATGGAAAACATTGGCATAACTCCAGATATCAAGGCTATTCGTGGAGGTACAGATGGTGCACAGCTATCTTACAAAGGATTGCCATGTCCCAACATTTTTGCAGGTGGACAAAATTTTCATAGCCGCTATGAATATGTAACTTTAGAATCTATGGCCAGAGCCACAGAGGTTATAATAGAAATTGCTAAACTAGCCACGCAAAAGTTTGCAAGATAAATGGAGCAGACTAGAAGAAAATTTGTGAAGAACGGATTGTTGTTTTCTGCAGCAATCGGTTCTTCTTTCATTTTTGCCAATTCCATCAATTATAAGTTGAAATCAGAACAAGAATTCAGTGTTGATGAGTTGACAGGAAAAGCATCGCCTTTTTTGATTGGAAATCATTATAAATTAAGAAAAGAAACCTCCGAAGCTTTGGAAACTTTAATAAAAGATGCCAAAAAAGTAGGTTTCAAGCCACAAGTTTTATCTTCTTATCGGAATTATTCTCATCAAAAAAGAATTTGGGATAATAAATTTGAATCATTTACCAAGCAAGAAAAATTATCACCACAAAAGGCTATTCAAAAAATCATTGCTTACAGCACAATTCCTGGAACCTCTAGACATCATTGGGGAACCGATTTTGATATGGTAGATGCGGCAAAAGGTATTCCTACCAATCCATTGAACGAAAAACATTTCAATCCGGGTGGTATTTATTATGATTTCAAAATTTGGTTGAATGAAAATGCAGAGAAATACGGATTTTTTGAAGTTTATACCAATGAAAAAGGTAGAAAAGGCTTCAAATATGAACCATGGCATTTCTCTTATTTGCCTATAGCCTGCGAAATGATGCGTCAATATATGAACAAAAATCTCATTTTTGAAATTAGAAAGTCTGATATTAAAGGAGCTTCCTACTTAAATGATGAATTTATTTCAAATTACTATAAAAATAATTTTTTGGATATTAATCCTGATTTAATTCCATAAAAAATGGTCTTCGCAATTGAAGACCATTTAATTTCATTAAAATAAAATAAATTAAAACTGCTCTAATTCAGCTTGAATTTCTTTATAATAAGCCTCAGCTTTAGCAAAATCAGCGTCTGCTGTAAAGTTTTTCAACGACTCTGCCAAAGAAGTAATGCTGGCTACAGCTTCATTTAATTCTGATTGATTACCTGCAACTGAAGCAGCTTTTGCTTTTGCAGCTTCATCATGTAATTTGTTTGCCCACTCTTGTAATTCTGGGTTAGAAATTTGAGGTGCATCTGTGATAGCAGCTTTTGCCGACTCAAATCCTTCATCCAGAATATTAGCAGCATCTTGTCCTGTTTCTACAATTACGTTTCCTGCTTCTTGCGCAGTAGTTTCTACTTTTTCAGTAGTTTCTTTTTTACATGAAGTTACAGAAACCATACCTGCAACAACAGCTAATAACAATACTTTTTTCATAATAAATTTATTTTCTAAAATTTTATTTACGGCTACAAAGTTATAATTTTAAAATTAAAAAAATGTTAAAGATTTTTGAATTGTCAACAATTCATTAACAGGCCTTTGCTTAAGAGGTCATGCAGAGTTTTTGAACTGCGCATGGTACAATTTCGAGTAATAACCATTTTTTTCAAGTAAATCCTGATGTTTGCCTTGTTCTACAATTCTGCCTTGATCCATTACCAAAATTTTATCGGCATTTTGAATTGTGGCCAATCTATGAGCAATTATTATAGAAGTACGATTCATGGTTAATTTTTCTGTTGCATTTTGAATAAGCGTTTCAGAAGCTGAATCAATCGAAGATGTAGCTTCATCCAAAACCAGAATTTCTGGTTTGTACACATAGGCCCGCAAAAAAGACAACAATTGCCTTTGTCCTACAGACAGTGTACTGCCACGTTCTGCAACTTTGTAATCAAATCCATTTGGCAAACTTTCTATAAAATCAAAAATCTCTATTTCGCGTGCAGCGTTCATTACCTCTTCTCTTGAAATTTGGTCATTACTCAAGGTAATATTATTCATAATCGTATCATTGAACAAGAAAACATCTTGTAAAACCAATGCGATATAACTACGTAAGTGGTTTAATTTCAAATCTCTAATATCAACATTGTCAATTTTGATAGAGCCAGATTTAATGTCATAAAAACGAGTGAGTAAATTAATAATTGTGGATTTACCAGCTCCGGTTGCGCCTACAATGGCTATTTTTTCACCCGCCCCGGCATAAAACGAAATTCCCTTTAACACTTCTTCACCTTCCACATATTCAAAGTGAACATTAGAAAACTCAATTTCTCCTTTTATTTTCGGCAATTCTTGGGTTCCATTATCTGGTAGAAGCTCGTCCAAATCCATCATTTTGAATACTCTTTCCGAACTCACCAATCCTCTTTGTAGATTATTATATCGTTCGGCAATTTGTCGAATCGGACGCACAAGCATAGGAATAAACATGATAAATGCTATGACTTGTCCTGCAGTAACATCACCAAATTCTGTTGTACTATAACCACCAACAATTATTACCAAACCCAGTGCGAGCGCAGAAACAACCTCTACGACAGGAAACAATAAAGAAAAATAAAATATAGTGGCCAGATAGGCTTTCTTCAAATTATGATTTATAATTTTGAATTTTTCGAATTCGGCCTCTTCGCGGTTGAATAGTTGAATGATTTTCATTCCGCTTAATCTTTCTTGAACAAAACTATTGAAAATTGCAGTTTGTGTTCGCTCTTCGGCGAATGTTCTTTTTATAGATTTCTGAAAAATATTGGTAATAATAATCATTAAAGGTAAAATCACAATCACCACCAAGGCCAGTTTCCAATTGGTTGCAAACATAGCCACGACGATGAATAGAATTTTCAAAATATCACCCAAAATAACCAAAATTCCATCTGTAAAAACTTGAGAAACTGTTTCAATATCGGATACAGAGCGGGTGACAAGTGTTCCGTTTGGAGTTTTGTCAAAGAAACTAAGTTTATAGTTTATAATTTTATCAAATAATTTAACTCTAATTTTCTCAATTACAGTTTGAGCAATTATATTAGAATAAAGTATAAAAACATATTGTAAAATGATTTCTGCTAAAAGAATTCCGCATAAAATAAGTGAAAGTTGTAAGAGTAATTCATAATTTTTGGGTTTAATGTATAGATCAATCGCATTCCCTACAAGTATGGGTCTTACAGAAGACAAGACAGCCAAAAGAATGGCTACAGAAGTCACAAGAATGAACATGGGTCGGTCTTCCATACCGATTTTAATCAGTCTTTTGAATTCAGATAAATTAAACTTTGATTCTTTACTCATATAAATAATTCGTCGGGATATTTTACATCCAATAAAAATAATCCATGCGCTGGTGCCGAAGCAGCTGCAAATTTACGGTCTTTTTTTACGATAATTTCTTTAAAATCACTTTTGCTTAACTTTCCGCTTCCTACTTCTACCAAGGTTCCTACAATAGAGCGTACCATATTACGCAAAAACCGATCTGCACAAATAGTAAAAATCAGATTTTCATTTTGTTGAATCCATTTTGCCGTTTTTACTTGGCAAATATTGGTTTTATTATCAGTATGTAATTTGGCAAAACTCGTGAAATCAGTCATTTCATATAAAATCTCTGCCGCTTCATTCATTTTATTCACATCCAGTTTTTGATAATTCCAATACCAACTCACTTCGGATAAGAATGGATTTTTTTGATAATGAATGAAATATTGATAAGTTCTTTCTATGGCATCAAATCGGGCATGTGCCTCTTTTTTCACTTGTTTTATGGATTGAACTGCAATGTCTTGCGGCAAAAATGCATTTATTCTATAAACAAAATCAGAACGAATTTCTATTTCAGTATCGAAATGAGCTGTCATTTGCTTAGCATGTACGCCTGTATCAGTACGGCCTGCAGCGGTAAGTATTGTCGTAACTCCCAATATTTTTGAAACTCTATCTTGTAATATTTCCTGAACACTGGTAGCATTGGGTTGAATTTGCCAGCCGTGATAATTTTTTCCCAGATATGAAAAGTTCAGAAAATATCTCAATTGCGTAAATTTGAATGCAAAAATAACACGATTTTATGACAAAAATTTTGCTCTTGTCTGACACGCATCATTATATTGATGAAAGAATTTTAAATTTTGCCCAAAAAGTAGATGAAATATGGCATGCTGGTGATATAGGAGATATAAAAGTAACAGATGCTTTGCGTAAAATTAAGCCTCTACGTGCGGTTTATGGTAATATCGACAATCAAGAAATTAGAGCTGAATTTCCTTTAAATCAAATTTTTGAAGTTGAAAAAGTTAAAGTTTTTATGACGCATATTGGCGGATATCCACGTTACAGCCAGCGTGTAAGAGATATATTAATCCAAGAAAAACCCAAATTATACATTTGCGGGCATTCGCATATTCTGAAAGTGATGTATGATAAAAAAATGAATTTTCTACATATGAACCCAGGTGCAGCTGGGAATTACGGTCAACAAAAAGTAAGAACAATGCTCAGATTTTCAATGGATGAGGAGCGTATAGAAAATTTGGAAATTATAGAATTAGGGAAACTTTTGTAAAAATATATCTTAAACTCTTTCTAGTGTGAATTCTTGTAAAGTTTTGGGTAATATTGAATTGGGAAAAACTTCTTTGGCTTCATTCAACAATTGATTAAATTCTCGATATCTATTAGAAAAGTGGCCTAAAATCAATTGACCTGCATTGGCTTCGCGTGCTATGAGGGCTGCTTGACGGGCAGTAGAATGTCCTGTTTTTTTTGCCATTTCTTCGAGTTCGCTGCCAAAAGTTGCTTCGTGATACATCAAATCTACATTTTGAATTAAATCCACCAACTCTCTGCGATATCTGGTATCTGAACAAAAGGCA
The DNA here is from genome assembly GCA_030538275.1 of Flavobacteriaceae bacterium. Classification (GTDB taxonomy): domain Bacteria; phylum Bacteroidota; class Bacteroidia; order Flavobacteriales; family Weeksellaceae; genus Profundicola. Next base: position 417,262 of record JAUNUH010000001.1, read on the forward strand.
TACGACAAGGGTTTTTCTTGGGGATAGGTGAGAAGTTCATTGGGAATAATTTGGCCAGAAGACAATTTAAAATCCTTTCCTAATTTGAGATTGAGATAATCGCAAGTTTCAATTTCTGGAAATTTCAACACTTCCTGGATTTTCAGATTTTTCAATTTTGGTTTTTCTTTAATCAAAAATCCATTACAATAAATACGATGATCTAGTGGCAGATTATAAACTTCTACTTTTTTGTCTTCAAAAATCAATCTGGAATCAAAAAAATCCATTTCATAAAAAATCAAATCAAAATTACAATGTGATTGTGTGTGTTTTAATTGATTTTCAATAAAATCTTTTATACCCAAAGGACCAAAAATATGCATTGGAGTTGTCTTGCCTAGTAACATAAGGCTGGAAATGAATCCGATAAGTCCAAAAATATGATCCCCGTGTAAATGAGAAATAAAAACATGGTTGATTTTGGAAAATTTGGCCTTAATTTTACGTAATTGCACTTGTGTACCTTCCCCGCAATCGATTAATATCAACCTTTCATTCACATTAATCAATTGTGCGGTAGGGTGTGAATTTACCGTAGGTAATGCCGAATTATAACCTAATATATGAATTTGAAACGCCAAATTTTAATCTTTGAGTCGGGCAATGATATCTGTGGCACCTTTGGTTTTATCACCGAGTTTACATAAAATTTCTGTGTCTGTAGGTAGAAAAATATCCAATCTGGAGCCAAATTTAATAAAACCGTATTCCTCACCTGCAGTAGCCTTGTCATTGAGCTTGGCATATAAGACAATTCTTCTGGCAACAGCACCTGCAATCTGTCTGAATAGAACTTCCGCGCCGTTTTCTGCTTGTACTGCAACACTTGTTCTCTCATTTAGCTCAGAAGATTTGGGATGAAAAGCAACCATAAATTTACCTGGATGATATTTGGTATAGGTTACATCCCCAGTTAGTGGATAACGACAAACGTGCACATTGAGCGGACTCATAAAAATAGAAACTTGAATTACTTCTCGCTTCAAATATTCTTTTTCATAGGTTTTTTCTATCACAACCACTTTTCCATCAACCGGTGCTACAATATCCAAAGGATGGGCAAGGCTGTTTCTTGGTGGATTTCTGAAAAACCAAATTATAAAACCAAAAAGTATGAGTAATAAAATCACTGCAGGCCAAGCGTAAATTGCAGGAAGAAATAAAATGAAAGCAATTGAAATAGCTGTTATTAATAAAAATGTTACAATCAAAATTGTAATTCCTTCGCGGTGAATTCTCATAATTTAGATAAATAAAAAATACAAATAAAGTGCTACCGATGACGTTAAAAAACTATCTAGACGGTCCAGAAAACCTCCATGTCCAGGTAATAAATTTCCGCTGTCTTTTATTCCAAATATACGTTTTAATTTAGATTCGGCGAGGTCGCCAATCGGAGCTGTAAGTGCTACAATAATTGCAATTACAATCCAGTTTCCACGCATTTGTGGAATATTGTAATTCAGAATTATTCCGGCTATGATGGTAAAAAAGATGCCACCTATCAAGCCTTCTACGGTTTTCTTTTCTGAAATTGAGCTTAATTTTCTTGTCCCGAAATATTTTCCTGTGAGATAAGCAAACGTATCACTGCTCCACAACAGAATAAACAAACCAATGACGGCATTCATCATTTGAAAATTATCGACTTCGAAATTTCTTACCGTGCTCATAATCAATCCAAAAGGTAAGGCTACATATACCACAGAAAAAATAAGTTTGGACGAATCATAGGCGAGTTCGTCTGGCCTTTTGAAAATTATAAATAACGCTATTAAAAATAGAAAAGCAGGTAAAATCGTCACCAATTGAAGCCTATAACCACCTGCAGCAAAATAAAAATCCGAGGCATAAGTATAAAATAAATAGCCAGAGGCAAGTAGGGTGGCAAGGATATAAAATTTATTATCAAAATCAAGAATTTTGATAATTTCAAATAAACACAAGGCTAGAAATACGCCAAGCATTATTAATAAAGAAATGGGAGAATACAGACTGCAAAACAGAATTACCGCCACATACAGCAACCCAAAAATAGCTCTCGTAACAATATTCGGCATAAAATTTATTCTACAATAAGCAAATATATGTTTTTTGCAGCAGTAGGTTCGTTCATAGGATTTGAATCTACACCTCCTATAGAAGTAATTCCTGTGGGTAAACGATGTGTTTTGGTTCGGTTCAAATGTTGCATGGCCTCGCTCAAATTTCCAACAATTTGGGCATAATTTGCATAAATGATGTAATTATCAGGTAATTCGGCGATTTTTCTTCCCGACATCACGTCAGAAGACAAAACAATTGAGCCATTATAGGCTACAAGATTTTCGCAGGTAAGAAAGTTGAAATCTGCTGTAGCAGAGGGATAATCTATAAAGTTGGCGCCAACAGATTTCAACATTTTTTGAAGATTTGAATCAAAACATATCAATCTACTAATATGTTCGGTTTCGATAATTTTTTTAATATAACCCAGTGCTTCAGCTTCATTTTCACAATAAAAAAAGTGCCCTCCAGCTTCACTGAAGAATTTGGCAAACTTTTCATCGGGTGCCATTTCTTTTGGAAAGGTTAATTCCATGCCCTCTTCTCCAGAATCCTGTTCGGGCTGAAAGATTTCTTTTATCCTGTTCCAAAAATTGGTCATAAAAATTTTATACGAAATTATAAAAATATTTGTAAAATATACAATTTATTTTCAGCAATAGCTTAAATAAGAAATAGTTATCACAAATCTATAATTATTTTTGATAATTAGACGAATTATCAATTAAAAAATTCTCATCAGAATCAATTGAATCAGTAGAATTTTCGCTGGAATCGAGTAGGTGATCACTTTTCTTTTCGTCTTCAATTTCTGCTTGTTTCTGAATAGAATTCAATTCTTCATCAAATTCTCTTTTACCAAATATTTTCTCTAAATCTTCTCTGAAAATTACTTCTTCCACCAACAATTTTTCGGCAAGCATTGTGAGCTTATCCTTATTAGTAGTTAATAATTGTACACAACGGTTATATTGTTCATCGATGATTCTTCGAATTTCACTATCAATTTTTTCTGCTGTTTTTTCAGAATATGGTTTTGAGAATGTAAAATCTGATTGACCAGTAGAATCATAATAAGATACATGACCTACTTCTGGGCTCAATCCATAAATGGTCACCATGGCCATAGATTGTTTATATGCACGTTCCAGGTCATTTTGCGCACCTGTAGAATAATCTTTGCCAAACATTACTTCCTCTGCGGCGCGCCCACCGAGTAGGGCACACATCTCGTCTAGCATTTGGCTTTCTGTGGTTATTTGCCTTTCTTCTGGCAAATACCATGCAGCCCCCAGTGAGCGGCCACGTGGTACTATTGTTACTTTGACCAATGGTGATGCGTGTTCCAGTAACCAAGAAGTTGTAGCGTGACCTGCTTCGTGAAAAGCGATTCGCCTTTTTTCTTTGGGTTTTATAATTTTTCCTTTCTTTTCCAATCCACCAATTATTCGATCTACAGCATCCAGAAAATCTTGACGATCGATGGCGTCTTTTCCTTTACGTGCTGCAATTAATGCAGCTTCATTGCACAAATTGGCAATATCTGCACCACTGAATCCAGGTGTTTGTCTAGCCAGAAAATCTAAATCTAAAGTTTCTTTGATTTTTAAATTTCTCGTATGTACTTTAAAAATTTCTTTTCTTTCATGAATTTCTGGTAAATCGACATAAATTCGACGGTCAAATCGACCCGCACGCATCAATGCAGAATCCAAAATATCGGCTCGGTTGGTAGCTGCCATTACAATGACATTGGTATCAGTCCCGAATCCATCCATTTCTGTAAGTAACTGATTGAGTGTGTTTTCGCGCTCGTCATTACCACCAGTAATATTATTTTTTCCGCGTGCACGGCCTATGGCATCAATTTCATCAATAAATATAATAGATGGAGATTTTTCCTTGGCCGTTTTGAACAAATCCCGAACTCGGGAAGCGCCTACACCTACAAACATTTCGACAAAATCTGAGCCTGATAGAGAGAAAAACGGTACTTTTGCTTCACCTGCCACTGCCTTTGCCAATAAGGTTTTCCCTGTTCCGGGAGGTCCAATTAGTAGCGCACCTTTGGGGATTTTACCACCCAAACGTGTGTATTTTTCTGGATTTTTAAGAAATTCCACAATTTCCTGAACTTCTTCTTTGGCACCTTCTAGACCTGCAACATCTTTGAAATTGACTTTTACTTTGCTGTTTTCGTCGTATAATTTGGCTCGAGATTTTCCAATATTAAAAATTTGCCCGCCAGGACCACCAGCACCACCCGCCATTCGTCGAAAAATAAACATCCATAACAAACCAAATAAGGCAACCCAAATCAAAATCTGAAATAGAATTTCAATAAACGGATTGTTTTCTGTAATTTCTCTTTTTACATCCGTGGTGATTTCATTCGGTAATTTGTCCAGTTTTTCTATAAAGTAGGATTGATTCGCCACTTTGAAATAACGATCTGGCGGCGTACTCATCAAATTTGGAGTTTGTTTACTCCATTCTGGATTTTCATTAAATGCTTTTTCAGTAAAATAAATTGAAACGGTTTCGTCATCCTTGTTCAAAGAATATTTTTGAATGTATCCTTTCTCCAGATATTCAAAAAATTGCCTCTCTTCAATTGATTCGCCTTTGCCACTCAATCCGCCAGTCATAAGAAAAAACCAGCCGGCCAAAAATAAAGCTATGGCGGTGTATAACCAGTTCAGATTAAAAGGACGTTTATTATTATTATTGGAATTTTTATTATTCGGTGTCAAATTAATGTAATTTTAATATGTATAATTTTGATATTAGGCAGAAATATTCTTGGCATCGCCCCACATGCTTTCCAGATTGTAATATTCTCTTACGGGTTTTTGAAAAACGTGAACCACCACATTGCCGTAATCTAGCAAGACCCATTTGGCAACTTCTGCGCCTTCTACATTAATCGGGCGTTCCTTGACCAAATTTCTTACTTTTTTTTCTATATTAGCCGCAATTGCAGCAACCTGAGTGTTGGAATTTCCGCTGCAAATAATAAAATATTCGCTAACGGCGTTATCAATTTCCTTTAAATCGAGAATAGTAATATCTTCACCTTTTATATCATCTATGCTGTCTACAATCGTTTCTACCAGTTTGTTGGTGACAGTTTTTTTTGTCATTCAGTTTTCTTTAATTTTAAACCTACAAAAGTAGGCAAATTTAACCTTATTTTTATAAAATACCTATGTAATTATGCTTGATCGTGTTTATAATATCAAATATTTCCATTACCAGGAACTCGATTCTACGAATCAAAAGATATACCAACTGGCAATTGAAAATGCAGATGACTGGAGCGTTGTCTGGTGTGATAGACAAATTCATGGTCGAGGATATGGATTAAATCATTGGATATCTGAGCCTTATCAAAACGCTACCTTTAGTTTTTTGCTTAGAAAACCATTCGAAGCAGAAAAGGATTTACCGATTTTGAATATGTGGATTTCACTCAAAATTGTAGAATTCTTGACAAAGTGGCAGATTCAAGCGCATGTGAAATGGCCAAATGACATATGGGTGGGTCGAAAAAAAATTTCGGGAATTTTGATACAAAACAAACTTACGGGAAGTAGGGTGAAATTCACTATTATTGGAATTGGGATTAATTTAAACCAAATCGAATTCAACGGAATTTCTGCTACTTCTATTCAACTCGAAAATCCAGCTGTACACATTGTTCCACAAGAATTTATTAAAAATATTATGGAGTTTTTTTATGATGAATTTATCACATTTACACCAATGAATTATGATAAAATTTCCCAAGCCTATAATGCTAATTTATTACGTATTAATCAAATTTCTGTATTTGAAAAAGAAGGAAAAAAATTTATGGGAATTATTAGAAAAGTTACGCAAAACGGAGAAATCATCATAGAAACAGAAAATGGCAGCCTGAACGCTTTTAAACACAAGGAAATTTCTTTAATTCATTAATCTTTCATTATTTATAAAAAAATCAAAGAACTTTTTTGTAAAATATAAAAATTAAATGTTAGTTTATTATTGAAAAGTTAAAATACTTGATTGAAAATTAAAATTCGATAATATGTGAAAATTATTTTGCTTAAAATCCTGATGTTTTCATCCTATTCATATCATTTAATAGTTGTAAATTTACCCGATTATGACAGAAGAAAAAGTGGTTTTAATTAACCGAAATGACGAAGTTTTGGGTTTGATGGAAAAACAACAAGCGCATATTGCTGGTTTGCTACACCGCGCTTTTTCCGTATTTATTTTTAATGAAAAAGGCGAATTACTTTTACAACAACGCGCGCTAGAAAAATACCATACACCAGGTTTATGGACCAACACATGTTGCAGCCATCCACGTGAAGGCGAATCCTATCTAGATGCAGCCAACCGTCGTTTGATGGAAGAAATGGGAATTGCATGTAATCTAGAATATTTGTTTGAATTTATTTACAAAGCAGATGTAGGCGAGGGGCTTACAGAGCACGAGCTTGATACGGTTTTTCGCGGAGTCTATAATGACGAACCTGTGATAAACCCTAGCGAAGTTGCCAATTATAAATGGATGGATTTTGAAGAATTAAAAAAGGATATCGTAGAAAATCCAGAAAGATATACGCCGTGGTTCAAAATTATTTTTAATCAATATTTAGAACATTTATAATGCGTGTAACGGTTCATAGAAAAGCCCATTTCAACGCAGCACATAGACTGTATAATTCTGCATGGGACGACGAAAAGAACTTTAAAACATTTGGTAAATGTTCCTACCCAAATTATCACGGTCATAATTATGAAATGATAGTAAGTGTAACAGGTGAAATCGACCCTGTGACGGGTTTTGTAATAAATCTGGATGTATTGAAACGAATTATTTATGAAGAAATTGAAGTGTATTTTGACCATAAAAATTTGAATCTGGATTTAATAGAATTCAAAGATAAAATTCCAACAGCAGAAAATATTGTCGTATTGATTTGGAATAGAATTCGTTACCGACTTGATGATCATATTGATTTGAAAATTACCCTGTATGAAACACCAAGGAATTTTGTAACTTACGATGGAAATTAAAACATATATATATTTATGAAAAAAACAGCATTGAATGAAGTGCACAAAGATTTAGGTGCTAAAATGGTTGATTATGCCGGGTTTGAGATGCCTGTACAATATGCCGGTGTAACCCAAGAACATATGGCAGTGAGGGAAGGCGTTGGAGTTTTTGATGTAAGCCATATGGGACAATTTAGAGTATCTGGAGAAAATGCCGAAACTTTTTTACAGAAAATTACCACAAATGATGTTTCAAAGGTAAAAATCGGGCAGGCGCAATACTCGTGTATGACCAATGAACATGGTGGAATTATTGATGATTTGATCATCTACAAAATGGATAATTCTGATTATATGCTGGTTGTAAACGCTGGTTGTCTAGATAAGGACTGGGAATGGATTAACAAACAAAATACAGAAGGTGCCTTTATAGAAAATCAAAGCGAAAACACGGCATTACTCGCAATCCAAGGTCCAGATGCCATCAAATCAATGCAAGCCTTGACAGATGTAAACCTATCAGAAATCAAATTTTACAACTTTGTAGTTGGTAATTTTGCAGGAATTGAAGATGTTGTGATCTCTGCCACTGGCTATACGGGATCTGGCGGATTCGAAATTTATTTTGCTCGAGAAGATGCTGCTCAAATGTGGGAAAAAGTTTTTGAGGCAGGAAAAGAGTATAATATAGTTCCATGCGGTCTGGCGTCTAGAGATACCTTGCGCCTAGAAAAAGGCTACTGTCTATATGGCAATGATATAGATGAAACTACAACACCACTAGAATCTGGATTGGGATGGATTACCAAATTGAACAAAGATTTTATTGGAAAAGAAGAACTTGTAAAACAGAAGGAAGAAGGGTTGAAGCGTAAATTAGTCGCTTTTAAAATGATTGACAAAGGTGTGCCTAGAAAAGATTATGCTATTGTAGATAATCAAGGAAACCAAATAGGTCAAGTAACTTCTGGTACACAGTCTCCAATATTGAAAGAGGGAATAGGCATGGGATATGTTACAATAGAAAATGCAGAGCCAGGTAGAGAAATATTTATCCAAGTGAGAAATAAAAATTTGAAAGCAGAAGTGGTTAAAACGCCTTTTCTGTAATTTTATCTAAAAAGTAATTCACAAAACGTGCGTTTTTCAATGAGAAATGCACGTTTTTTATTTTTTAGAAATAAAAAAAATCCGTGATAAAATTATCCGGACAGCATTAAAAAAAAGTTTAGTGTATCTATATGATAGGTGGTCTGAATACTGCCGTCAGACTTTGAAACTCGTAAAGTTCAGCGTAGTCCAAAAAACGCTTGTCGTTAAGTGTAAAACTATAAATTGGTAAATTATAGTAAGGATAAAATTCGATAGCATAGGATTGCATAATTTCAGTAATTATAAATCCATGATGCACATCGTTTGGCAGACTATTATATACTGCCAGTTGAGTTTCAGAATCTTCTATATCGTACACTATACCTTCGGTATTAATGTATATTACAGGTAATTCTTCATTTTTGATATCTTGTACCAGAAGCGGCTCAACTCTATTTAAATCAGGAGAAAACAATTTCGCCAAATTTTCGCTTTTACTACCATTCCATTGGATTTTTTCTGATAGAATTTCGATTTCGACTTTACTTTGTACCGCCTGATTTACTGTAATTTTTTGATTATTATCATTGGAAATCACCAATTTACCTTCGCCTTTAATTTCTTCTGTATCTATTATGATATCCTGATTTTTGATAACGAAGGAGGTTCCTTTTTCAATTTTCAATCCATCCCCAATCATTACCTGCGCTTTTGCTGAAATTAACAGCAATAGCAAAATGCAAGTTGATATGAACCGAATGTTTTGAAACATAATAAAGACAAAATTATAATTAAATTTTGATTCAAACTAAAATTATTAACTATTTTCGCAATTCAAATTTGAAATCATGAGAATTTTTGCCGACGTTGATGAAAAATATGGAGAGTATTCCACCGCCAAAGCTGTTTTGATTCCTGTACCCTATGATGGAACTTCTACCTGGGGAAAAGGTGCTGATAAAGGTCCTGACGCATTTTTGGATGCAGCAGACAATATGGAAATTTATGATATAGAAACACAGTCTGAACCTTATAAATTCGGTATTTTTCTAGATAATCCAATTACAGAAAATTCTTCACCAGAGGCTATGACCGATGCCGTACACAAAAGAGTTTCAAAATATTTGAATGATCAAAAATTTGTTACACTTTTTGGGGGTGAGCATTCCATCTCAATTGGAAGTATTCGAGCGTTTGGAGAAAAATATGGTAAAATTACTGTATTGCAATTAGATGCACATACAGATTTGCGTCCAGAGTATCAAGGAAGTAAATGTAATCATGCTTGTGCGGTTTTTGAAGCCAATCAAAACCATCATTTGATACAAGTAGGAATTAGAAGCATGGATACGGTCGAAGTAGAATATTTGAAAAGAGAAAATGTATTTTTTGCGCATGAAATTGCCGAAAATCCAAATTGGATCGAGGATGTTTATGCATCTTTAGGTGATAATCCGATTTATATTACCATTGATCTCGACGGATTCGATCCCTCGATTTGTCCTTCTACAGGAACGCCAGAACCCGGCGGACTAGAGTGGTATCCAACGCTCAAATTATTGCGTAAAGTTCTGCAAACCAAGAATGTAGTGGGTTTTGATATTGTGGAATTAATGCCCAATCCAAAGGAAAAATCATCAGACTTTTTAGCCGCCAAACTGTATTATAAAATGTTAGCCTATCACTTTACTAAATAATTCTGAATTTATTTATACGAAATCACAACTAAATCAGTTAATAAGCTGATGTCGAAATTCGGATTGGCATTTTATTTAATTTTTTCTGTAATCTATCTTGTCGATGCGCAGGACGGAACCCGTGTTTATGAATTTTTGAACATTACAACATCACCACGACAGGCTGCGCTAGGCGGAAATGCGCAATCTATGTGGGACGCAGATCCCAATATGGCACTCTGGAATCCTGCATTGATGAACCCCGAGTCACATAATAAACTGGCTATAAATTATGTAAATCATCTTACTGATATTCAGTTTGGTAACGCATCTTATGTATATCAATGGGACAAGTATAATTTTTTTTCGGTTCATGCTCAATATGTAGATTATGGTAAATTCATTGCGGCGGATGACATTGGAAATGTTACGGGAGATTTTTCGGCCAAAGACGCTGCCATTACCTTAGGATATGCGCATAATTTGAGCGATTTTTTCACCGTTGGGGCCAACCTGAAGTATATTCATTCACAAATCGAAACTTATACGAGTTTTGCCGCTGCCGCCGATTTGGGAATTGTTTTTCATGATATTGATTATGAGACCAATGTAGCCTTATCTATAAGAAATATTGGAACTCAGTTCAAAGTTTATGACAACGAAAGAGAATCACTGCCCGTGCAGGTGAATTTAGGAATTTCTCATAAATTAGAACATGTTCCATTGGAGATATCTGCCACTTTGCATGATTTACAAAAATTCGATATTTCTGAACAAACACGAGATGATGGACGAGAAGTTCCAAGGATTAGAAAAATAATTGATCATGTTTCACTGGGAGCAGAACTTTTTCCGCAAAGAGGATTTAATTTGAGATTTGGTTATAATTTCAAACGAGGAAATGAACTCAATACAGATCTTACACGTAATTTTTCTGGTCTTACAGCGGGTTTTGGCATTAGAATCAGTTCTTTCAGACTCGAATATGCACATGCCCAATATCACGCCTCGTCGAATACAGATCACTTTGGTCTAATAATCGATTTAGAAAATTTCCTTCAAAGAAGATATTATTAATTTATTCTGTAGCGTAGGATTTGGGCGGAATTATATTCAAAATATTTTCACTTACATAGGTTGAATATTGTTGAAGTAAGGCTTGAATTCTATCATATGAATTGGATTTAAACATCAATCCAATATGATATTTCTTGTCAATTTTCTCTACAAATTCAACATCATTTACAAAAGATAAATCTGGGTTTTCTTCTTTACTCAAAGCAATCAACAGACCCGCAAAATGATTTTGAATATCGGGTAATATATATTCCTGCTCGTTTAATAATGCAAATTCAATTCGTGCCCATTCTTTCCACAAGTTAATTCCAGTGGCATGTTCTACCATATTAGAAATATATGCGCCTCCCACGCGCGAGGCAGTTTCTAGAAAATACCAATTGCCAGTTTCTTTATCTTTAATAAATTCTGAATGTGTGGCGCCGTTTTGCAATCCAAATTTTTGAAGTAATTCATTATTAAAATGTAATAAATCTTGCGTTTCTTTTTCATTTGGGTCTAATGTCGTACTCATAAAAACACCGCCACCATGTGAAACGCTCAAAGGTGGATTCAAATAACGAGAAGCACAAGCAAAATGAATTTCACCTTTATATACTAACGAATCAACATGATACACATCTCCTGGCCTGAATTGCTCTAGCAAATAATTATGCCTTTCGTCTCCCAATGCATGAATGCATTTCCACAAATCATTTGCATTATCAAACTTTTTGATACCGGTAGCAGAGGCTTCACTTCTGGGTTTCAATACCCAGGGCGCTTCTACAGATTCAATGAATGTATTTATAATTTCATTATTAAATATAGACGTAAATGTCGGACATTGAATACCTTCTGCTTCTGCCTTGGAACGCATGGCCAATTTATCCCTGAAATAGCGATGTGTAGTTTGTCCCATTCCTGGAATTCGAAATATTTCTCGAACTTTTGCCGCTTTTTCTACATCAAAATCATCCAATGCTACAACTGTATCGATATTCCTATGCCGCATATAAGCAGCAATTCCCAATATCAAATGATCCATATTCCATTTGAATGGCTCAACTTCTGACATATAAAAAACTTCATCAAGACTTTCCCAAGGCCACTTGTCGTGCTTCAACGAGGCAGATGTAATGAGCGTAACATGATGGCCAAGCGCCTTGGCTTCCCTCATGAACTCCACACCTTTAAAATAACTGGAAATACATAAAATTGTATGCATATTTTTTCGCTGCTTTTAAATTCAATATTCAATAAATCAACTAAAACTAAGCAATATTTATGAACATGACAATAGTAGATATGTAATTTCTGCCCTAAAAAATTAAATTAAATAAAAGTTTTCTGTAGATTCATATATTTTCTATTCAATAGAATTATGTTTGAATAAAAAAAGTGCAACTCAAAGCTGCACTTTTCTAGTTTAGGTTAATTAAATGATTTAGTTATAAGACTGTGTTTCGTCTTTAATATCTTCAATTCCTTCTTCTACTTGATGCTTTGTTTGGTTGAATTTGGTTTCAACAGCACCTTTGGCTTCGTTGAATTTACTTTCCGCTTGATTTTTCAAATCTTGTCCAGCTTCAGTGAATTTTCTTTTGGCATCATTGAATTGGCTTTTTACTTTGTCTTGCTCTTCTGGTGACATATTTTTATATTTCCAAAAAGCAAGTGCGCCAACGCCTAATAGAGCTAATAATCCGTTTCTTTTTTTCATAATATTATTTTTTAATTCAAATTAAAATTGATGCTATATAAATAGAAAATTTTGTGCCAAAAAATACAATTTCAGATTTTTTTCCTATTTTATTTTTAATCGAGATTTAATCCATTAAAAATAAAATTACGATTTGAAACAATCCAATGATAAATCCTAACACGGCACCTGTAAGTTCTATAAAACCCAATTCAGACTTCAAAATTTGGTTCATCAGATTATTTACCTGATCAGAGTCTAATCCATTGATTCTTTGAGCGACTAAACTTCTAATATTTACCTTATTTTCGACATAATCATGAAAATTATCACTTATATCATCCAAAGATTCATATAATTTACGCTCCAATTCACTTTTCATTTTTGTTTTGGTACCATCGCCTACAAAAATACTCAAGAACCAATGTTGCTCTTTAAATTCGGTTTCTAGATAATTATCTACTTTTTGCAAAACAAAATTTACAATTCCCGAAAGGTTTTCATCTGTAAAAATCTGCTGCTTAATAGAAACAGAAGATAGCAATTCATCTGCCACCAAATCTCCTATACGTTCTGCAATTGCAGATTGACGTTTGGGGAAAACCCCTTGAAAAGTCCAGAACAAAATACGTGTAGGATTTTTTGGATTAAATAACAGCCAAACGGCTATTTTATTTGTAATCCAGCCTATTAGCCCCGAAATGAGGGGAATTAAAATAAGTTTTAATATGAACATCATGGTTTAATCCTGTAAAATGATTATTTTCACAGCTTGAAACTAACAAATAAAATACCATAATTTTTTATGAAATCATTTATTCCTTATGCATCCGATTCGGATTTTTCCATTTACAATATACCATTTGGGGTAGCTTATATAGAAGATGAGTACCCTGCATGCGTTACTAGAATAGGAGATACTGTTATAGATTTGTCCTATTTGTTTGACGAAGGATATTTTGATGAATTCGAATTGGAAGAAAATGTTTTTGAAGCACTTGTATTGAATCCATTCATCGAATTAGGAAAGAAGATAACGGTTCCGATGAGAGAAAAAATTCAACAATTATTGTTGGAAGGTTCTGCCCTAGAAAACGATTCGGAAACCAGGGAAAACGCATTTTTTGCTATTGAAAATGTTGAAATGCTTTTGCCTGTTCACGTTCCAAATTATACTGATTTTTACAGTTCGGTAGAGCATGCCACCAACGTAGGAAAAATGTTTCGTGATCCAGAAAATGCACTTTTACCCAATTGGAAACACCTACCTGTGGGATATCATGGCAGAGCCTCGTCCATAGTTGTGAGCGGCACGGCATTGCGCAGACCCAATGGGCAAACTCAACCTCAAGCCAATCAGCCACCGGTATTTGGAGAAAGCAAAAGACTGGATTTTGAATTGGAAATGGCATTTATCACTTCTACTTATACCAATTTGGGCGAATCCATCTCAACTGAAGATGCAGAAAATCATATTTTTGGAATGTTGATTTTTAATGATTGGAGCGCCAGAGATATTCAAAAATGGGAATATGTTCCTTTGGGACCATTCTTGGCCAAAAATTTCGGTTCTTCTGTTTCTCCTTGGATTGTTACTTTGGAGGCGCTTGAGCCATTTCGTGTTGCAGGACCGGTTCAGGAACCAGAAGTTTTGGATTATTTAAAATACGAAGGAGACAAAAATTTTGATATCAATTTACAAGTCGGTATTTCTCCTCAAAATCAAGCTGAAAGCATTATTTGTAATTCTAATTTCAAATATATGTATTGGAATATGTCGCAACAATTGGCACATCATACCATCAATGGGTGTAATATAGAAGTGGGTGATATGTATGCCAGCGGCACCATTTCGGGTAAAGATGAAAACAGCTATGGATCTATGCTGGAGCTGAGCTGGAGTGGAAAAAATCCTCTCAAATTACAAAATGGAGAGGAGCGAACTTTTATCGAAGATTATGATACTGTGAGTATGTATGCTTGGTGCGAAAAAGATGGGAAAAGAATAGGTTTTGGAAAAGTTGAAACCCAAATTCTACCTGCAAAATAATTTTTAATAATATGAAGATACAAATTATTTCGAGCAGCATTCGTGATGGAAGAGAAAGTCACAAAGTTGCATTGTTTTTAAAAAGATGGATTCAAGAAAATACCGATTCAGAGGTAAATATAATTGATCTCAAAGCAAGGAATTATCCACTTTTTAATGAAAGATTGAGTTGGATGAAAGAGAAACATCCAGATGCGTTGGAGCTCTCAGAAGAAATCCAAAATGCAGATGCGGTCATAATAATTCTTCCCGAATACAATGGTGGATATCCTGCCAGTCTGAAGAATGTTGTGGATGTTTTATATGCGGAATGGCAAAACAAACCCATAGGATTGGCACCAATTTCTAGTGGTGATATGGCAGGAGCGCAGGTAACGACTCAATTCGAATTTATAATGTATAAAATAGGAGCAAGGGTTGTAAAACCCAGATTTCATGTAGCAAGGGTTCAAGAAAATTTTGCATCACTCGACGAAATAAAAAATCTTTCCTTTTATGAAAAAAATGCTCAAAATCTGTATAATGGCTTGAAAGAAGCACAAAGATGATTCTATAATATTCATTTTTGAAAAAAAATCATTGCAAGACTCAGAATTGGATTTGTTAAAAAGACTTTCTGAGTCTTTGCTATTTATAAAACTTCTTTTAGTTTTCGTAAATTTGTTGTTTATTTTTTTATGGAAAATGACAGTATTCAGATTTATGGTGCAAGAGAACATAATCTAAAAAATATCAATGTAGAAATTCCTCGTGACAAACTGGTTGTAATTACTGGCTTGAGCGGAAGTGGAAAATCCTCATTAGCTTTTGATACCATTTATGCAGAAGGTCAACGGCGATATATCGAAACTTTCTCTGCCTATGCCAGGCAATTGCTGGGCAATATGGAACGCCCCGATGTAGATAAAATTGATGGATTATCTCCTGTGGTGGCGATAGAACAGAAAACAACATCTCGAAATCCGCGATCTACCGTAGGCACGATTACAGAAATTTACGATTTTTTGCGCTTACTATTTGCTCGCGCATCTGTTCCCTATTCCTACGTTACGGGAGAGCGTATGATTAGCTATACGGATGAAGAAATTCGAAATTTATTAAGAGCTGAATTTACCGATAAAAAAATAATCATTTTAGCTCCTGTTGTTCGCGCTAGAAAAGGGCATTATAGAGAATTATTCGAACAAATTGCCAAAAAAGGCTTTCTAGAGGTACGAATCGATGGTGAAATTCAAGAAATTGAGCCTGGAATGCAAATCGACCGCTACAAGACACATGATATAGAAATTGTAGTTGATAAATTGAAATTGAGTCCATCTATAGGAAAAGAACGCCTTCAACATTCGTTGGAAACCGCTATGTATCACGGTGATGACGTAATGATGGTTTTGGATTTGGAGACAAACTCTGCTCGTTATTTTAGCCGAGCCATGATGTGCCCAACCTCTGGAATTTCATATCCCGTTCCAGAACCCAATACATTTTCTTTTAATTCGCCAAAGGGCGCATGTGAAACTTGTAATGGAATCGGAAAAATCAAAATAATTGATAAATCTTCCATCATTCCAAACGAAAATCTGAGTATTAGTAAAGGAGCCATTGCACCACTAGAGGAGTTGAAAAAAGTTAGCTGGATTTTTAAACAAATTTCCTCTATTTTATCCATCAATTACGATGATGAAAAAAATCCTTGGAAAAAATTAAGTGAAAAATCACAACAGGATATTTTGTACGGAAGTTTTGAAAAAGTTGATGTTAAACTCAAATTCGCAGATATTTCAAAAACGTATAAAATCGATTTTGAAGGTGTAATTCCTTATTTGGAAAGAATTATCAATGATAAAAACAATCCGAAAAATCGGGTTATCAGCAATAAATACGCTACCGAAATCACTTGTCCACAGTGTAATGGAAAAAGATTGAAACAAGAATCTCTTTATTTCAAAATAGATAATAAAAATATTGGCGAAGTAGGAGAAATGGATTTCAAAAATTTAAAAATATGGCTGGATGAATTGTTACATAAACTCGAGAAAAGAGAGAAATTAGTTGCTGGAGAAATATTAAAAGAAATTTCACAACGATGTCAGTTTTTGCTTGATGTTGGCTTGGACTACCTATCGCTCAACCGAGAATCAAAATCCTTGTCGGGTGGTGAAGCACAACGCATACGACTGGCCACGCAGATTGGCACACAGCTGGTTAATGTGCTGTACATACTGGACGAGCCATCCATTGGCCTGCATCCACGAGACAATGCGCGTTTAATTAAATCATTAAAAGATTTACGCGATATCGGAAATTCGGTCATTGTAGTAGAGCATGACGAGGAAATGATTTTAGAAGCGGATGAAGTGGTGGATATGGGTCCAAAAGCGGGAAAACATGGTGGTGAAATCGTGTGGCAAGGTAGCCCAGATGGAATAAAAACGGCAAATACTTTAACCGCAAATTATATCAATCAGGTAATTAAAATTGATATTCCGATTGAAAGAAGAAAAGGAAATGGAAATTTTCTTGAATTGAAAGGAGCTACAGGAAATAATTTAACAAATGTAAATATCAAAATTCCACTAGGTACGCTTTGCGTAGTTACCGGCGTTTCGGGCAGTGGAAAATCAACTTTGATTAATGAAACTTTGTATAGAATATTAAATCAACATTTTTTTCATGCTATCAAAAAACCTATGCCGTACAAAAGTATTTCAGGACTGGAATATATAGACAAGGTAATTGATATTGATCAATCTCCAATTGGCCGAACACCCAGAAGTAATCCTGCTACTTATACAGGATTGTTCTCTGAAATTAGAAATTTATTTGCCAATTTACCCGAGTCCAAAATACGTGGATACAAACCAGGTAGATTTTCTTTTAATGTAAAAGGTGGAAGATGTGAAACCTGCCAAGGTGCTGGATTGCGCGTCATTGAAATGAATTTTTTACCCGATATATATGTCAATTGCGAAACCTGTCATGGTAAAAGATTTAATCGTGAAACCCTTGAGGTGAGATACAAAGGAAAATCCATATCCGATGTATTGGAGATGACTGTAGAAGAGGCTGTTAGCTTTTTTGAAGCAATACCCAATATTTATCGAAGATTAAATATGTTATACGAAGTTGGACTGGGATATATCACCATAGGACAACAATCAACAACACTGAGCGGAGGAGAGGCACAACGTGTAAAATTAGCAACAGAATTGAGTAAAAAACAAACAGGAAATACATTGTATATCCTCGATGAACCTACAACGGGTTTGCATTTCGAAGATATTAGAGTATTAATGGATGTTTTGCAAAAACTGGTAGATTTAGGAAATACGGTAATTATTATAGAACATAATTTGGACGTGATAAAAGTTGCTGATTATATTATCGACATCGGCCCTGAAGGTGGAAAAGAAGGAGGAAAAATAGTTGCCAAAGGAACTCCAGAAGAGATTATAAAATCTAAAAATTCTTATACAGGAAAATTCTTGAAAACGGTAATGAAATAAATAAAAAAAAAGACGAATACCTTGATATCCGTCTTTTTTAAATTTATTTTAATTTTTCTAATCTCTATTCCCCAACAACATACTTGCAAAGTAAGCTAATTGAGCCAATGAGCCAATTGCTGCAACCAAATAAGTTCTAGCAGCCCATTTCAAAGCATCTTTAGACATAGCCAATTCGTTGGGCTGAACAATATTTTTTTCTCTCAACCATTTTAATGCTCTATTGCTGGCGTCATATTCAACAGGTAAGGTAACAAAAGTAAATACCGTTGTAACAGCAAAAGCTAAAACACCCAATGCCAAAACCCAAGGAATTTGAGAAGTTGCATAGACCGCAATACCACCCATTATCAAAAACATGGATAATTTGGAAGCAATATTTACTGTTGGAACCATTTTCGATCTGAATTCCAACCAACTATATCCAACCGCATGTTGTATAGCATGTCCACATTCATGCGCAGCTACAGCAGCCGCCGCTGCGTTTCTTTCAAAGTAAACCGATTCTGATAAATTTACCGTTTTATTTTGTGGATTATAGTGGTCTGTTAATTGTCCTTGAACAGAAGTTATTTTAACATCGTGAATCCCATGATCGGCAAGCATTTGTTCAGCAATTTCTTTTCCACTCATATTGTTTGAAAGGCGAGTGCGTGAATATTTCGCAAATTTTGACTTGAGCATAAAACTCACATACATACTCACAAGCGTCAAAATACCAACTAATATATAATATGTCATTCGATAAATATTTAGCCACTTTTCAAGCAAAATATATGCCGTAGAAAATAAGAAATTAACTTTTTGTTAAATTACTTTGTTTACTTTTGTAAACAAAGTTGTAACTAGTTGATATATGATAATTTAAAACAGAAAATAAATTTTAGTTTAGACTATTATTAATTAAACGTTAATAAACTTATATTTGCAAAATATTTGAGTATGTCGATAGTTATTCAAGAAGTCGTTTCCAAAAAAGAATTAAAAAGATTCATCCAGTTTCCGATGGAGCTTTATAAGAATAATTCTTTCTATGTTCCACCTCTTATCAAGGAAGAAATGGAAGCCTTGGATAATGCAAAGAATCCAGTTTTTAATCATGCTATCGCAAAGTATTATCTTGCATACAAGGGCAAACAAATCGTAGGTCGTATCGCGGCTATCATCAATTGGAAAGAAGTAAACGACCAAAATAAAAAGAAAGTTCGATTCGGTTGGTTTGATGTAATTGATGATATAGAGGTGACCCGAGCACTCTTGGAAAAAGTAAAAAACTTGGGTGTAGAAAACAATTTGGAATACATGGAAGGTCCTGTGGGATTTTCCAATTTAGACAAAGCCGGCTTGTTGACAAAAGGATTTGACGAGATTCCAACCATGGTAACACTTTATAACGCTCCATACTACGAATCACATCTTTTACAATTAGGATTTGAAGAAGCCAGTGAATGGGTAGAATACAAATTGGTTGTACCCGATGAATTGCCAGAAAAAGTCATACGATTTGCAGAGCTCATAAAGGAGAGATATCATCTACATATCAAATCTTTTCCAAATAAAGATGAACTGCGAAAAGTCGTGGATCCTATGTTCAAGTTACTTGATAAAACATACGGACACTTAAGTAGTTATGTTCCTATACCTCAACAACAAATTGAACATTATAAAAATAAATATATCAACTTCATCAACCCAGATTTTGTGAGTTGTATAGAAGACCAGCAAGGCAAAATGATTGCGTTTGCCATTACAATGCCTTCTTATTCTAAAGCGCTACAAAAAGCCAATGGCAAATTGTTTCCCACAGGTTGGTGGCATCTTTTACAGGCTTCGAAAAAAAATGATGCGGCTGCGTTTTATTTAATCGGAATAGATCCGGCTTTTCAAGGAAAAGGCGTTACGGCTATAGTTTTCAAAGAAATGTTTCAAACTTTTAACAAATATGGAGTTAAATATCTGGAAACCAACCCAGAATTAGCTGAGAATAAAAGTATTCAAACCTTATGGAAAGATTATAATCCAGAAAACCATAAACGTAGAAAAAGCTTCAAAAAAGAGCTTTAATCTTTTAAATGAAATACTTCAAAGCTTTGATCAGAATAGAACCAAACTATCTTAATAAGCTGTCTATCAACATCATTTTCGGGCTGCTTTAATTCATTTTCAATAGATAATTCATCCTTTTCCAGTTCGTCAAATAGTGTTGGAGCAGGAGTAGAGTCTGAAGGGACTCGAAATGATTTCCCTTGATTCATTCGTGTATCAATTATTTCTTTTTCTGAAATTGTCATAGGCTTTTCTCCTAAGAGTAAGAACTCCCAGCGTAGTTCAGGAAAATTACTTTTTACTTTCAATAAAAAATCTAGACTGGGTTTGTTTCTTCCAGATATGATATGAGAAATATTAGACCGCTGAACGCCTAATGTATCAGCTAGGTCTGATGCGTTAAGTTTGTAAATATCTAAAATATCTAAAATTATTTTGTCATAATTCATTTTACAAATGTAAGGAAAATAGGAATATTAAAAGCAAAAACAATAACAAAATGTACTTAAAGTAAACTTACTTTTATGCTTCATATTAATCGATTTAATTTATTGATTTTAAGTTATTTAAATTATTTGATTGAATTAATACAAATTTATATGAAACTTGATGACTATTTGTCATGTTGTTAAATATGTTACAGTTTTAAACCAATTCAATTGTTTACATTTGTATATAATGACATATTTTGATTAAGTTTTATTACCTTTAAACTATGGTAGATATTTTGGAATTATATGATGTTTTTAAGGAGGATATTTCTTCTAGATATTTTCCGCCAAAAACTGTTGAGAAATTAATAGAAATCCATCAATACAAACATGAAGTTATTGGTAAAAGTTTTGAGGATAGAAACCTCTATAAATTAACATTTGGGCAGGGAAATATTAAGTTATTGTTTTGGGCACAAATGCATGGAAACGAAACTACAGCCGCACGAGCTATGTTTGACTTGTGGAAATTTCTACATTTGCCAGAATTTTCAAAACATTATGCCAAAGTCTTTGAAATACATTTCATACCGCAACTCAATCCAGATGGAGCTCAATATTACAGTCGTAGAAATTCCGCTCAAATAGATATTAATCGGGATTTTAATGCAGAGCAATCTAGTGAAATTCAGATTTTGAAAAATCTTATTCAAAGAGAAAAATTTGATTTCTTATTCAATTTACATGATCAACGAAGTATTTTTCATCCTGAAAACAAAAAATATCCCGCAACTTTATCTTTTTTGGCACCGGTAATTGATGTCGAAAATTCTTACTCGAATGCACGTGAGAAGGCCATCAACTTGATTTCTTGCATGATAAATCGATTGAATGTTATTTTACCTAATCAAATTGCACGATTTTCTCATGAATTTTATCCAAAAGCAACTGGAGATAATCTACAAAAAGCAGGCTGGCCAACCATTTTAATCGAAAGTGGACACTATAATAATGATTATCAGAGAAATAGCTCAAGAAAGTTTACTTTTTATGCCATTCTATCTGCCTTGAATGCTTTAATCGAAAAAGAAAATGAAAATATAGATGCAAATATTTATCATCAAACGCCTATAAATGATAATAAAGCTTTTGATATAATATATAAGGACGTGTGCTTGCAAAGAACATCATCACAATGCATCACAGATATTGGAATTCAGTTTGAAGAAAAATTAATTTCAAATGAAATTCATTTTGAGGCCAGAATTGCAGAAATTGGCGATCTGTCTGATTATTTCGGACATGATATTTATCATGCTGAGAATCGCGTATTTCAAAATGAATTGAATAATCTTCCGAAAATTGGAATGCTGGCTAATTTTAAAATTGGTAATTTGATCATTAAAAATGGAAAACCACAAGAATAATCGTATTCAGACACCGATAGGTGAACTGTTTGCTACGATTTCTGAAAAAGGAATAGAAAGATTGGATTTTAATCAAATTCATAAACTCGAAAGTTTTTCTTTAATTGAGAACGAAATATTTTCAAATTTGAAAAAACAATTATCTGAATATTTTTCAGGTCAAAGAAAAGCATTTCATCTGCCAATACATTTAAAAGGTACAGAATTCCAATTAAGGGTCTGGAATCAATTAATGGAAATTCCTTACGGAAAAACCATTTCATACAAAATGCAATCACTTGAACTTCAGAATCATAAAGCGATTCGTGCCATTGCTACAGCCAATGCAAAAAATCCTATCATGGTCATCGTTCCATGCCATCGTGTTATTGGCTCTGATGGACGGCTTTCTGGATATGCAGGAGGGATTCAAGCAAAAGAGTGGTTGCTGAATTTGGAACAAAATCAAACTCGGTTATTTTGATTATAAAAACCTTTATTTAACATAATATATATTATAGGGTATTTGGTAAATCTTTTTTTTACAAATGGGAAATTCGATCCCCAATGATATTACAGGAAATTATTAATCTTACAATATAATGCATCCTGAGATACTTAACAGTTTCTGCTAATTCAAGAAAAATAAGAATCATTTCATCCAAATTCTTAATTTTCATCTTTTTTTCAAATTATAAAAACCATAAGATTCAATTTCTTTGAAAAATACTCGTAGTGCGTTATCAATCGTAATATAAACTGTAAAATATCTCCAAATTAATTTCTTCCACAAAATCCAAGATTCGACGGATTCAATACACGAATTAGACATTATTAGAATTTCATCAATGAAGCAACCCAAAATCAATAACTTGAATACAAATCATTCATTTAAGTGAGAAAATTATTAAAAATATTTGTCGTTTTATTTAAAATTCGTGTATTTGTGAAAATTATAAAATGCACTACGAATTATAAATATATTTTTTGTGAAGAAGATTTCTATCCTAATTCAGATAAAATATTCTATCCAAATTTGAAATATTTCTAAAACCCGCTATCAACAGAAATCCATATCTTTGCAAAATGCAAAAAACTGCCGCATTTTATACACTGGGTTGTAAACTTAATTTCGCCGAAACATCTACCATTGCACGCAATCTCAACAAAGGTGGTTACGAAACTGTAGATTTTGAGCAGAAAGCAAATGTTTATGTAATTAATACGTGCTCTGTCACGCAACACGCTGATAATGAATGTAAAAGAATCGTACGGAAAGCTCAACAAAGCAATCCAGATGGGTTTATTGTTATCGTAGGCTGTTATGCTCAACTAAAACCCGAAGAAATAGCTCAAATCCCTGGTGTTGATTTGGTTTTGGGAGCAAGAGAAAAATTCAATATTGTGAATTTCCTCGATGACTTATCCAAATCCGAAAATACCCAAGTGCATTCCTGTGAAATCCAAGAAGCAGATTTCTACGAAAGTGCCTATTCTATTGGTGACAGAACCCGCGCTTTCCTCAAAGTTCAAGATGGTTGTGATTACAAATGTACCTATTGCACCATTCCCCTGGCTCGTGGAATTTCACGCTCGGATACCGTAGAAAACATCATCCAAAAAGCCAATGAAATTGCTCAAAAAGGAATTCAGGAAATCGTGCTAACAGGCGTAAATATCGGAGATTATGGTAAAGGTGAATTCGGAAATAAAAAACACGAAAATACCTTCATGGAATTATGCCAAAAACTCGATGAAGAATCACCCGTACATAGAATTAGAATTTCGTCCATAGAACCAAATCTACTCAAAAACGAAATTATCGAATTTTCTGCTAATAGTAAGCGGTTTGTACCTCATTTTCATATTCCTCTTCAATCGGGCAGCGATGTATTACTCAAAAAAATGAAACGTCGCTATCTCACAGATTTATATCGTGAAAGGGTTTCAAAAATCAAAGAAGTTATGCCTCATGCTTGTATTGGCGTCGATGTAATTGTAGGGTTTCCTGGCGAAACAGACGAAGAATTTCTAACAACATATAATTTTCTTAATGATTTGGATATAAGCTATTTACACGTGTTTACTTATAGTGAAAGAGAAAATACAGAAGCCAGCCAAATGGATGGCAAAGTTCCAATTCAAATTCGTAAAAAAAGGAATAAAATGCTCCGAATTCTTTCGGAGAAAAAAAGAGTGGCTTTTTATCTTTCTCAAATGGGAACAACTAGAAAAGTACTATGGGAAGAAGAAAATAGAAATGGTTTCATGTATGGATATACGGATAATTATATTCGAGTTCAAACCGAGTTTGACCCAAATCTCATCAATAAATTGATGGAAGTAGAATTAGTTGAACTTAATACCGATGGAATCGTTGAAGTAAAATTATTACAACCCGCATGAAAATTTATTTCATCAGTGGATTAGGCACCAACAAAAAAGCATTTGAAAGACTCAAAATATCAAAAGATTTTGAGCCTGTATTTATTGATTGGAAACAACCCGAATTCAACGAAACTCTACAACATTACGCTCATAGAATGGCAGATGAAATCAATATTAATGAACAATTTCATCTGGTCGGTCTCTCATTTGGTGGAATCATTGCTCAAGAAATGAATGCATTTTTAAACCCAGACAAAACAATTCTAATTTCTACTATTCAAAATCGTGCAGAAATGCCAAGATTTATGAAACTATCTTCTAGAACAGCCGCACACAAAGCTGTACCTATCCAATTTTTTACGTCAGAAAGTTTGCTTTCGTACTCTTTTTTCAGAAAAATATATGATCCACGAATGCCCAAACTGAATGAATTTTTCACTATCAAAGATCCATTTTATCTCAAATGGTCTATCCACGAAATCGTAAATTGGAGACCTAATGACTTACATATCAACAAAATATACAGAATGCACGGTGACAAAGATCTCATTTTTCCCGTCGCCAATGTGCAACAAGCAGATATTATTCTAGGTGGATCGCATATCATGGTATTGCAAAAACCACGAGAAGTGAGTAAATTGCTGGCACAATATCTACTTGAATGAAAAAATATTTAAATGGCTTTTTACTGCTAATTTCAATTTCCATATTCTCACAGTCCCCCGAATTAATTGCAGAATTGGAAATGAAATCAAATCTGAATCAGACTAATTTCCAGCCACATCTTTTAACAGAAAATACAAGCGAAATCGACGTTACAAGATATGACCTTTATTTTAACCTCAATCCGCATAGCACAACTTTCTCAGGAACTTCTGTAATCTATTTCAATGTGTTAGAGCCTATAAATCAGGTGGTTTTTGACGCGCAAAGCAATCTCAATATTCAGCAAATACATATTGATGACAACCTTGTAACAGAATTTACTCGGAACGAAAACAGTATTCAACTCAATCTTCAGCAATACTTAAATCCAACTGAAAATCATTCAGTAAGCATTTCTTATTCAAGTAATTACGCTAACTCGGAGGCGATTTTCAGAGAAACTCAAAACGGACAACCCTTAATTTCTACTTTGAGTGAACCTTTTGGCGCGTCTTCTTGGTGGATAGGAAAAGACAATCTTTATGACAAAGCAGATGAAGTGAATATGTATATAACTCATCCTCAACAATTTAAAGTTGGCTCCAATGGAATGTTGCAATCAATTACACCTCTAGAAAACAATTATGTACGTACCCACTGGCGCCACTCCTACCCGATTCCTGCATACCTCATTAGCCTTGCCATGACCAATTATGTGGAATACAATAACACCGCAAATATCAACGGAACCATCGTTCCCATCATTAATTATATATACCCAACACACCTCAATAGTGAACTTCAAATCCAACTCGATGCCATCCCGTCCTATTTAGAATTTTTCTCTGATTTATTGGGCGATTACCCCTACAAAGACGAAAAATACGGTAATTGTCAATGGAATATCAATGGCGGAATGGAACATTCTACCATGAGTTCACAAGTCGATTTCGGCATTTCACTCACAGCGCATGAGCTTGCTCATCAATGGTTTGGAAACAAAGTTACCTGCGGCCATTGGTCCGATATTTGGCTCAACGAAGGATTTGCAACCTACCTCGAGGGCTTATTGAGAAGAAATGTATATGGTGAAGAATTTTTTACCGGCTGGAAACAATCACGCGCATTATATATCATGTCGCAAAACGGTGGATCGGTTTTCATCCCAGAAAATGAAACCTGGAATTCAAACCGAATTTTCGATGCCAGACTCAGCTATTACAAGGCGGCCATGGTATTGCACATGCTGCGCTATACGCTCGGAGACGTCGACTTTTATCAAGCTATTCGCAACTTTCTCAACGATCCGCAACTCGCTTGGTCCTTCGCTTTTACTCCTGATCTCCAACAACATTTCGAAACCCAATCCCAACAAGATCTCAACGAGTTTTTCGCAGATTGGGTCTATGGTCAAGGCTTCCCTTTCTATCATCTCGATATGCAATACGACAATCACAATCATACAGCGCAACTCACTGCAAGTCAAACATCTAGTCATAATTCTGTCCAATTTTTCGAGACGGATTTCGATATTTTACTCATCGGTACCAACGGACAAACCCAGCTCAGAAGATTTCAACACACACACAATCAACAAGTTTTCCAAATTACAGACATTCCTTTTCCACTCGAATCCTACGAATTCAATCCCTATTCAGACATTTTGGCCTATGTTGCAAGCCAAAATTTAAACTCAATAGAAATAGCTGATAATCAAAGTTTTAGTCTAAAGATTTATCCTAATCCAGCACAAGATTTCATATATATCATCAATGATGAAAAAATGATAAATGCTCAAATTTATTCCATGTCAGGCCATTTATTGCTTGAAAAAGAAATCAATGACCGCGAAGCAGATATTTTCATCCAAAATCTTCAACCTGCAAGTTATATTTTGAAAATTTCGACGCAAAACCAGAACAAATCAGCCATATTTATCAAGAAATAAGTTTATAATTTTTTTTGGGGTGGCAATTCATGCTTTCTGCTTTACTCCGCAGCTAGCAACTTACAATAATCAGCATACAGTGAGTTCCATTTCATTCCACTACTGTAGGCTGGTTATTGTTGGCGTTTCCAGCTTTGCGGGGTATCGCATCAATCATGGCCACGCCCCAACCTACAATTCCTGTCAAACTTGCAATTTAATCTATCGCACATTTACTTTCACAAAAATATTAACCTAAATCTCAGAAAAAAACCTATTTTTGTTCACTTATCAAAATGATGTACAGATGAAGTTTATCGTAGCAAGTTCGCAGTTACAAAAGCATATTCAAACCATTAGCGGAGTGATCAATTCCTCCAATACCATTCCAATCCTAGATAATTTCTTGTTCGAACTGGATCAAAATCAACTCAAAATCACAGGCTCTGATTTAGAAACAACCATTTCTACTACATTAGAAGTGGAATCGCAAGACACAGAAACCATTTGTGTACCTTCAAAAATATTACTTGACACGCTCAAAACCTTTCCAGATCAACCGCTCACCTTTATTGATAAGGGAAATTATTTACTCGAAATTATTTCGGAACAAGGAAATTACGAACTCGCCTATCTTTCTGCAGAAGATTATCCAGAAGCACCCTCCCTGCAAGAAGCAGAATCTACCATTATATTATCAGATATATTAATAGAAGCCATCGGTAAAACACTTTTTGCTACAGGAAACGATGAGCACAGACCCGTTATGACCGGCGTGTTTTTTCAATGGAGCGAAGAAGATTGCAAATTCGTAGCTACAGATGCACATAGACTCGTTAAATATGCGAGAAATGATATTCAAACCGCAAACGGCTCCAACTTTATTATGCCGAAAAAACCCCTTTCTCTTATCAAAAACATTTTCCCAATGGGAGAAGAGGTTTTCGTGAAATTCAATGAAACCAATACAAGCTTTTCTATCGAAAATCTTACCTTAATTTGTCGTTTAATCGATGGCAGATATCCTGCTTATGACGCCGTAATTCCGAAAGAAAACCCCAACGTCATGACCATCAACCGACAAATGTTCCTAAATTCACTAAGACGTGTGGCGATTTTTGCCAACAAATCAACCCATCTGGTTCGATTAAAATTAACCGGAAATCAACTCACTATCAGTGCAGAGGATATTGATTTCTCCAACAAAGCTGTGGAAAATTTAATGTGTGACTACATGGGTGAAGATATGCAAATCGGATTTAATGCTAAATTTCTTTCAGAAATGTTAAGTAATTTGCAGAGCGAGGATATTACACTTTCCATGTCTGAACCCAATCGTGCAGGAATCATTCGCCCTGTGGATGGCTTGGAAGATGGTGAAGAAATTTTGATGCTGGTAATGCCTCTTATGTTATCGGCATAATCATTCAATTTACCTAATTATTAATTTATAAATTTTACCCTCTATACATTCAATTTTCACAAATAGAAAATGAAAAAGATGGTAAATATCTCTATATTTTTTTAAAAATATGAAAATTTCATATAACTGGCTTCAGGACTTTATTCAAACCCAATTAAATGTAAATGAAATCTCCGATATACTTACAGATATCGGTCTAGAGGTAGAAGGAATTCAAAGTCTAGGAATTTCTGAAGAAGATTTGCAACATTTTGTCGTGGGTAAAGTTCTCACTTGTGTGCCCCACCCCAATGCAGACAAATTACGAATTACCACAGTAGATGTTGGAGCGGGTGAAATTCATCAAATTGTATGCGGAGCACCCAATGTTGCACAAGGTCAAAAAGTGCCTGTAGCCAAAATCGGTGCTGTGATCAAAGATGCAAATGGCAATGAATTTACCATTAAAAAAGCCAAATTAAGAGGAGAAGAATCTCATGGAATGATTTGCTCTAAAAGTGAATTGCGTTTGTCTGATGATCATTCAGGAATTTGGGAAATGGATCCAGAATTGCTCCCAGGAACGCCGCTAGCACAAGTTATAGAAACCGGAGAAGACTACATTATAGAAATCGGTCTTACGCCCAATAGAGCAGATGCCATGAGCCATTATGGCGTTGCGCGCGACCTATATACCGCATTGAGATTCAGGAATATAGAAGCTAAATTTATTTCTTCTGATTATCCAGAAATTCATGAGAAAAAAGAGGAAAATCCTATAAAAGTTGAAATTCAAGATGCTGAAAATTGCCCCAGATATGCTGGGATTTATATTTCAAATATTCAAGTAAAACCCTCACCCCAATGGTTACAAACCCGACTTAAATCTCTCGGAATCAGTCCAAAAAATAATATAGTTGATATTACCAACTATATCTTACATGGTTGGGGACAACCCTTGCATGCATTCGACGCCAACAAAATAATCGGAAACAAAATCATTGTAAAATCAGGTGAATTTTCCAACGAAATTTTTCAAACACTGGATAAAACTGAAAGAAAATTACAAGGAAATGAACTTTTGATTTGTGATATAGAAAATCCCATTGCCATTGGCGGCGTCATGGGCGGATG
Organism: Flavobacteriaceae bacterium; assembly: GCA_030538275.1. GTDB lineage: Bacteria > Bacteroidota > Bacteroidia > Flavobacteriales > Weeksellaceae > Profundicola. Next base: position 446,863 of record JAUNUH010000001.1, read on the forward strand.
GGAATCTTCGGTTACAGATCAAACTACAGACGTTTTTATCGAAAGTGCCTATTTTAACCCTGTGTCTGTTAGAAAAACAGCCAAATATCATGGAATTAATTCAGATTCATCTTTTAGATTTGAACGTGGAATCGATCCAGATTTTACTATAAAAGCATTGAAACTTGCGGTAGATTTAATCCAAAAAACTGCTGGCGGTGAGGTTGCAGGAAATCTAATTGATGTTTACCCTACTCCTATTTCACCTCATTATACCAAATTCAACTTCAAAAAAGTTGAAAAAGTGATTGGTATGCACATCCCAAAGGAAAAAATAAAAGAAATTTTCCAATTGCTCGATATTCAAATAATATCTGAAAATGATGAAATATTGGAATTGGAAATTCCTTCTTATCGTGTTGATGTTCAGCGAGAAGCAGATTTGATTGAAGAAATTTTGCGAATTTATGGATTTAATGAAATAGATAATCCTTCCAAAATGACGATGGCTTTGGTGCCCGGTGATGGATTTATTGATTATGATGTTGAAAATAGATTGGCAGAAACATTGGTTTCTTTCGGATTTATAGAGGCTATGAATCTTTCTATGTACAAATCCGAATACAATGAGCGCCTACAATTCGATTCAGAAAAATCTGTAGAAATTATCAATTCTTTGAGTAAGGATATGGCACAAATGCGTCGTAGCCTTCTCCCTGGTTTGCTAGAAAATATCGATTTCAATATCAAAAGAAAACGCGAAAATCTGAAGTTGTTTGAAATAGGAAATACCTATCAACGAGACCAAAATGGCTTTAACGAAACACCTACATTAGGTATTATTTTATGCGGAAACAAACATGAAGAAAATTTTGCTGTAAAACCAGAAAAAGTTTCATTTGCATTTCTAAAAGGGATTATTGAACACTTGTTCAACAAATTCAAGATGAATAATGTAGAACTTATTCTCAGCCAAAACTCCATTCAAACGCAAGAAATTCAGTATAAAATCAATGAATTAATTGTAGCTACAATCTTGCAGGTTCCAAATCCTTTGCTCAAACAATTTGATATCTCACAAGATGTGTTCTACGCCGAAATTAAGCTTTCTGATTTTATTAAAATTTTCAAATCTGCACCTACAACACAATTTAAGGAATTATCCAAATTTCCCATGGTTCGAAGAGACTTGGCATTGTTGTTGGACAAATCTCAAACCTATCAGGAAGTAGAGAAAATGATTTTATCAACTGATAGTCAGTTAATTAAAAAAGTTAATTTATTCGATGTTTTTGAAGGTGATTCATTACCAAAAGGAAAAAAATCCTATGCGATAAGCATTCAATTACAAGATGAAACAAAAACGATGAATGACGAGCAAATCGATCGAATAATGGAAAAAATTATTCAAAAATTAGAAAAAGAACTTAAGGCAGAACTTAGAAAATAAATTATGAGAATAGTACAATTAATATATGGTTTGATATTGATAATGTTTACCGCTTGTGGCAGTCTAGGGCCTACAGCAGAAACCCACGTTTCTTCACTCAAAGGAATTTGGACACTTCAATACGAAAAAAACAGTCAATTAGGATTGAGTAACGAGCCTGTAACTTTGAGTTTTGACCAAAATTCCCCTTCAGAAATAGGCGGCTTTTCGGGTTGTAATCTATATGGCGGAAACTATACCTATTCTGGCGATGGAATGATAAAATTCTCTGAAATTTTTTCTACCAAACGTGCATGCCCTGATTTAGATATCGAAAATAAATTTTTTGAATTGATGAATTCTGTCAATCGTTTTGAAGTAAAAGGGAATGACTTGTATTTATATAAAGACAAATTATTACTCATGCATTTTGAGAAATAAAAAAATAATTCAATCTATTAAAAACCGTGAAAATTTCGCGGTTTTTTTATTTAACAAAAGCAGATAAAAGCCTTACTTTTGTAAGCTTTAAATGCAATTAATCATGTACAGAACACATACCAATGGTGAATTGAATCTTTCTCATCAAAATCAAAAAGTAACCTTGAGCGGTTGGGTGCAAACCATTCGTGACAAGGGATTTGTAATGTGGATAGATTTGCGGGACCGCTATGGAATCACACAATTGGTTTTAGACGAAAAAAGAAGTTCAACGGAATTATTTGAAATCGCCAGAAATTTAGGAAGAGAATTTGTGATTCAAGTAAAAGGTGAAGTAAAAGAAAGAGAATCAAAAAATCCCAACATTTCTACAGGTGATATCGAAATATTGGCAGAAGAAATTATCATACTCAATACGGCTCAGACCCCACCGTTTACTATAGAAAACGAAACCGATGGCGGTGAAGAACTTCGTATGCAGTATCGCTATCTCGATATCAGACGTAATCCTGTAAAAGAAAAATTAATTTTCCGTCATCAAGTTGCACAAAAAGTAAGAAAATATCTTTCAGAAGAAGGATTTATTGAAGTAGAAACGCCAGTTTTAATCAAATCAACGCCAGAAGGTGCACGTGATTTTGTCGTACCGTCTCGTATGAATCCAGGACAATTTTATGCTCTTCCACAATCTCCACAAACTTTCAAACAACTTTTGATGGTGGGCGGATTAGACAAATATTTTCAAATTGTAAAATGCTTCAGAGACGAAGATTTACGCGCAGACCGACAACCAGAATTTACCCAAATCGACTGCGAAATGGCATTTGTAGAACAAGAAGATATTCTGAATGTATTCGAAGGCTTGACCAAATCTCTCTTGAAAGATATCAAAGGAATAGAAATAGACAAATTCCCCAGAATGACCTATGAAGAGGCCATGAAAACCTACGGAAACGACAAGCCAGATATTCGTTTCGGGATGAAATTTTGTGAATTAACGCCATTTGTAAAGGGAAAAAATTTCAATGTTTTTGATAGCGAAGAACTCATCGTGGGAATTGCTGCACCTAATTGCGCAAACTACACTCGCAAAGAAATTGATGCCATAATTGATTGGGTAAAAAGACCACAAATTGGCGCCAAAGGATTGGTTTGGGTAAAATATAATACAGACAAAACCCTGAAATCGTCGGTTGATAAATTTTATTCTGAAGAAGATTTAAAAGTTTGGGCAGAAAAAATGCAGGCAAATCCAGGTGATTTATTACTCATAATGGCTGGGGACGAAAAAAATACCCGCAAACAGTTGAGTGAATTGCGCATGGAAATGGCTAAAAGATTGAATCTGCGAAACCCAGAGGAGTTTGCTCCTTTGTGGGTAGTAGATTTTCCATTGCTCGAATGGGACGATGAGACGCAACGCTGGCACGCAATGCACCATCCATTTACAGCTCCCAAACCAGAAGATTTGGAAAAATTGCAGTCAGCTCCAGGAGAAATTCGCGCAAATGCCTACGATTTGGTATTAAATGGAAACGAAATTGGCGGTGGCTCTATTCGGATTTTTAATAAAGAACTTCAATCAAATATGTTCCAATTGCTTGGATTTTCCCCAGAAGAAGCTCAAGCTCAGTTTGGATTTTTGATGAACGCTTTCGAATATGGCGCGCCACCACACGGTGGAATTGCCTTTGGATTTGATCGATTGGTTTCTATCCTCAAGGGCTCTGAAACTATTCGTGATTTTATTGCTTTTCCGAAGAATAATGCAGGTAGAGATGTAATGATCAATACACCCGCACCGCTTACTGATGAGCAATTAGATGAAATTCATATACTTGTTAAAAATCAAGAAAAACAAAGAAATAATTAAATTTATTCCTAAATTAGTTTAATTTATTTCTGAAATTTCATCCTTGATTAATGAATTTAGTATGCAAAAAAAAATTCTTCAATTTGTAAATTTGAAGAAACTTAAAATTCATCTTTATTTTGGATTGTTTTTTTGTGTAAATATTCTTTTTGGACAAGAAATTTGTAATAATGGAATAGATGATGACCAAGATGGGTTTGTAGATTTGAATGATACCGATTGTGATTGTATTCAGGAAATTAATATAATTCCGAATGGTGATTTTGAAGAGTTTAAGCTCATTCCAGGCACAACACAATATGATTATCCTAATCAATCAGGACAGGCATCCAAATTTGAAAGTTGGCTCAACGCGGTAAATTCGTGGGATATACAAAACGCAAATGCAGATGCTTATCATTCAAATTATTTCAATCCGCTTCAACACAATTTCCCTTCGGGATGGGCAGGAGCTGGTTTGGAGTATGATTTGAAATTTTTTGAAAATACTATAGATGGCATAAGCAGTTCGCAAAATTTTTTCTACAAAGAATATTTGGCAAATAATTTAACAGAAAGCCTTTTACCCGGTAATACCTATGTTTTTTCGATTTATGTCTATCGAGATAATTTTAATAACAATTTTTCTTGGCCTCAATTGAAATTTGGACTTTGGGGAAAAACCGAGAATGCCTTTGCTTATGAAATAGATTATGCCACTTGTCCAGAGGTAAATTCTACGTATGAAAAATTGTTGACACTGCCCTATGAGCCGCAAAATAATTGGGTGAAATTGAGTGGAAAATTGAGCGTAAATAGAGAAATAAATGGAATTTTAATTGGGATAGATTGTGGAATTCCGTCGTCATATTATCAATTTACAGGCAGCAAAATCATAGCTATCGACAAAGTTTCTATTCAAAAAATAAGTGAGGATTTTGAGATAGAAACCACCAGCCCAGCTTGTATGGACGGAATGTATTTGCATACAGATTTTTCTGAAAACTTTATCCCTACAAGATATCAGTGGTATAAAAATGGAATAGCCATGCCTGGGCAAAACAGCGCTAGTTTATATCTTTCTGCAGATGCCGAAGAGGCCTATTATTCGGTAAGAGCAGAAAATAACATCGAATGCCGCAACAGTACTGATTACCCCTATTTCAAGCCAGAATTGCGGTTGAATTATGAATTGATTGTAGATGATGTACATAATTCTGTACGTATGAACATCTTGTGGAATCCAGATAATTTACAATTTTCTTTGAATAATATTCATTACACTTCAATTCCTATATTTAATAATGTAGCCTTGGGTGAAAATGTAATTTATGTGAAAAATTTGGCTGGCTGCGTTGTTACCGAAATCCCATTTGTTATTTTTCAAATTTACGACGTAATTACTCCAAATCAAGATGGAATGAACGATACTTGGGATATCAAAGGTATTCAGCATTATCCGGGTTCAGAAATCATTTTGTATGACAGATATGGTATAGAAAAAACGCGATTTGTGATTGGAGAAAATGCCAATGAATTCCGATGGAATTCTCAAATTAATGGTAAACCAGTTCCTTCGGGAACTTATAATTATATCATTGTGGTGAATGATGGCCGAAAAATTTTGGGACGATTAACGGTAAAACGTCATAAATAATTCTCATCTTTATCCCAGACAGAAACTTTTTTTTCCCATGAAATTCAGAATTCAACGACAATTGATTAAAATTCAGGATTTACTGAATCATGCAAAGGAATTACGTTTTACACATCGGCAATTTATTTATCTTCTGGCAACGCTTATTGGTATAATCAGTGGATTTTATGCCTTATTAATCGTTAAAACCACAACTTTTGTGAATGAAATTCTTGTCGAAGGAATTTTCAAACAATACAGTATTTATTATTTTATTTTCCCCGCTTTAGGTTTATTTTTCACGTTTTTGGTGATAAAACTCATTATTCGAATCAAATTTCACCAAGGAATGTCTGCAACCTTGTTGGCCATAACCAATCGGGGAATTTTCAAGGAAAAAAAGCAAACCTATATTTCATTGATTACGGTTCCTTTTACGGTGGGTTTGGGTGGATCTGCCGGACTAGAAGGTCCAACTGTGGTATCCACGGCAGCTGCTTCATCTGCCATTTCCAAATATTTCAAATTAGACCAGAAAACAAGAACTTTGCTTATAGGATGTGCCGCTGTTGGTGCGATGTCGTCGCTTTTCAAAGCTCCTATGGCTGCCATCGTTTTTGCCATTGAGGTTTTTGCGCTGGATTTTACTTTGGGATCTATGGTTCCATTATTAATTTCATCAGTTTCTGCTATCCTCACCTCCTACTTCTTTTCAGACAATGAAGTTTTGTTTCCTGTGCGCATCATTGGAGAATTTTATTTTGAAGAAATTCCGTATTTTATGCTTCTAGGCTTATTTTGTGGCCTTACGTCGGTATTTTTTACCTATTTTTATAATTATACAGAAAGTTTTTTCAAAAAATTCAAAAAACCCATTCACCGTATTTTGTTGGGTGGATTGCTCATAGGCGTAATCGTTTATTTTTTTCCGCCTATTTTTGGTGAAGGTGCAGAAGCTATGAATATGATGTTACGTGGTGAAGGCGAAAAATTGATTCAAAATACCCATTTCGAAAAGTGGAACAGCCCATACGTTTTGGTAGGATTTATTCTTTCTATTTCCATTTTAAAGACCATAGCCACCGCTACCACATTGGGATCTGGCGGTGTAGGAGGAATTTTTGGACCTTTGCTTTTTATAGGATGCGCCATTGGAAATGGTTTTGCCAAAATCCTGAATATATTAGGATTTGATGTCAACGAAACCAATTTTACGCTGGTGGGCATGGCCGGCTCCCTTGCAGGCGTACTGCATGCACCATTAACTGCTATTTTCTTGATTGCAGAAATTAGCAATGGTTATAATTTAATTGTACCTATTATGATGACGGTTGCCATTGCATTTGCCATTAACCGATATTACTTCAAAGTTCCTTTTTATAAAATGGAACTCGAACATCGCGGCGAACTCACAACCCATGATCGAGATGAAAAAATTGTGAGAAATATCGATTTGAAAGAAGTGGTCGAAACCAGCCATGTTGCTCTATACAACCATCAAACACTAGAAGATTTAATTAAGAATCTGGAGTTTTCTAATACCAATATTTTTCCTGTTTTGGATCAAGAAAATCATTTGAAAGGCGTTATCAATGTTAGCGAAATTTACCATTTACTCTATGAAAGAAAAAACGTTCATGATACGCCCATTACCGAATTTATGAGCCAGCCCAGAACGGTGATTTATTATGAAAAAGACAATATCAAAACCATTCTCGACAAATTTGATGAAACAGATTCTTGGCTATTGCCGGTCGTTCGTAATGAAGTATATTATGGCATTATTTCAAAATCCCGAATTTTGAATCTTTACCGAATCAAGCTCAAAAACTTTGATTTTGATTAATTGATTAATGTAAATATCGCACTGCCTTTACAAACCTTCGGTTCCAGTAGGTTTCCTCGAGAGAACTTACAATCACACCTTTGGATGTAGAAGAATGAATAAAAAATATTTCACCATTTTTTACTTTATCCACAATTCCTACATGCGAAATTGAAGAACCAGATGTATTAAAAAATAATAAATCTCCAGGTTTTATATTACGTAAATTTACGTTCATGCCTTTACTCGCCTGCTCGCGTGAACTTCTTGGCAAATCGATATTTACTTTTTGAAAAGATCTGAAAACCAATCCAGAACAATCCATTCCGCGTCGATCTATTCCGCCATATTTGTATTTGGTTCCTAAATACGTGTGCGCTTCGTTCAAAACTGTTTTGGCTCTTCCTGTGGCTGAATTATCTACCTTTCCGCTTTTTCTGCCCGTGTCTCGGCTCATTGTACCGCAGGATGCTAGCATTAAAATACCTATAAATAAAATTACTAATTGCCTGTACTTCATGAATTTTTAATTTTTTTATCCTGTTTGTTGCAATAATAATGCTAAGAAAGTCAAAGTAAACCAAAAAATTTGTAACTTTATAGATATTAAAACTTAAGTTATGAAGAACATATTAGTACCTGTAGATCTTTCTGCTTTTTCCAACGAAATCGCACAAGAAGCCGTAAATCTAGCCAAATTGGTAAACGGAAAACTCACCTTGCTACATGTTGTAAGTCTAGATGTTGGATTTATAATTGGTGATGTGGGATTTCAATATTTGCCAGAACTAGAACAAACTGCTCTGGAAGAAGATGCCAAATCTTTGAGTGAATTACAAAGAAAACTCTCTAGCCAAGGGGTGGTTGTACACGCCATGGTAAAACAAGGAATCCCCGTGGATACGGTTTTGGAACAAGCCAAGGAGCTAAATTCGGATATAATTGTTATTGGATCAAAAGGGCATGGACATTTGTACGAGGCTTTTGTAGGAAGCGTGTGCAGGGATGTAATCAAAAATGCAACCATCCCGGTATATGTTATTCCAGATAAAAATAAATCACGCTAATTCTGTAATCAGAAAATTAATTTTACATAAAATCCTGATATAAATTCAGTCATTTACGAAATACAAGTTTTGGTTTAAATTTTCAACAAATTTGAATTAAACCGAGCCGATTAATCCTTTTACTAAGCGTATCACTTGGGGCATGGCTACATTGGCTGCATTTAATACCTCTTCATGCGATACCGGAATGGCAATTTCTGGACCACCCAAATCTGTAATCACAGACAAGGCCGCAACACGCATTCCTTGATGTCGAGCAACGATGACTTCGGGAACTGTACTCATTCCTACAGCATCTGCGCCCAAAATCCGAATCATTCCATATTCTGCTGGAGTTTCAAAAGTTGGGCCTTGTAATCCCAAATAGACGCCAGATTTTAATGAAATACCTTCCTTTTCAGCCGTTTCTTGTAATATTTGAATAAATTCTTTGTCGTAAGCAGCACTCATTTCCGGAAACCTAGGACCCAAGTTTTCATCATTTTTTCCACGTAATGGATGTTCTGGAAATAAATTGATATGATCCCGAATCAGCATCACATCCCCCACTTGAAAATCAGGATTCACACCACCAGAAGCGTTTGAAACAATAAGATTTTTAATGCCTAACAAATGAAAAACTCTGAAGGGAAAAGTAACTTGCTGCATATTATATCCCTCATAGTAGTGAAATCTACCCGACATGAGCAAAACCAATTTTCCTTCAATTTTTCCATAAATCAAAGTTCCGTGATGTCCCTGAACGGTAGTTTGAGGAAAATCTGGAATCTCTTCATAAGGTATAATTTCTATGGGATCTACTTCATCCTTTAATTTTGATAATCCCGAACCCAGTACAATAGCAAATTCGGGTGTGCCTTGAGTTAATTTTGAGGCTAAAAAATCAGTAGCTCGTTTGAAATCGCTGAACATAATTTAAAATAATTTGATTAAATTCTTCTGAACGGTCAATTAAAATAGAAATGGGAAGATAGTATAAATTATCCACAATCATATACTCGTGCCTAAGCCTCATATAATCTTTTTCGGTAGTAAGAATTAATTTTTCACCTTCAATTTCCTTAAACGCATCTGCAATATGCTGAATATCTGAAGGTTTGAAATTATAATGATCAGGAAATCGGAGTTCTCTTACTTGATTAAAATTTGCATTTAAATAATCAATAAATGGTTGTGGATTTGCAATTCCAGTAATGGCTAGAATATTATAATGTTTGGCATCCGCAAGTTTCATGGGATATTTTCTGTGTTCAATAATTTCAGAATAAACTACTTTAGAAAAAAACAAATGTTGTTTTGGTTTAATTTTTAATTCACGATGAATTGAAATTTGTTCATCCAAATCAGGAAATTCTGGACATTTGGTTACGATTACAATTTGAGCTCTTTTGGCATTTTTCTTGGCTTCACGCAAATTTCCGGCAGGTAATAAACAATCCGTAGAATATCGGTCATTATAGGATGTAAGCAGAATCTTCATATCAGATTTCAACTTTCTGTGTTGATAAGCATCATCTAAAATCACGGCATCTACTTGATAATTGGAATTGAGGTATTCTATTGTTTCTACCCTATCTTCACCCACCGCCACAAGAATTCGATTTTTGAATCTATTAAAAAACTGCATAGGCTCATCCCCTATTTCACCCGCAGTTGAATCATAATTTGCAACTCGTATGCCAGAGGTTTTGCGTCCATAGCCACGACTTAGCGCAACTACATTAAATTGATGACGCAACAAATCCAACAAATATATCACATGAGGTGATTTCCCTGTCCCGCCAACAGACAAGTTTCCCACGATGATGATGGCTTTATTAAACTTTTTAGACGGAAATAATCCGGCATTATAAAAAGAGTTGCGTACTTCTGTTCCAATCCACCAGAACATAGACAAGGGTAGCAGCAATTTTCTCCAATTCATGCCACAAAGATAATTGGCTTTCTATTTAAAATTATATCTTTACAAAAGAGTTATTAAGAAAATTTTAAGAAGTTTTGAACCTATCTACTCCAACAGATTATGCCGAGGAAATTATTTCTGGAAATAGAGCCGCATTGAGCCGTGCCATCACTTTTGCAGAAAGTAAAAAACCCGAACATCAAGAATTTGCTCAAAAATTAATTCATGATTTGTTACCCCATACAGGAAAATCAAAACGAATTGCCATCACGGGAGTTCCTGGTGCTGGTAAAAGTACTTTTATCGAAGCTTTTGGTTTATTTCTCATTCACAATTCGTATAAAGTAGCCGTTTTGGCAGTAGATCCCAGTAGCAAAATCTCTAGAGGAAGTATTTTGGGAGATAAAACCCGAATGGAGGAATTATCCAAAGAAGAATTGGCCTTTATTCGCCCTTCGGCTACAGGCGGGAGTCTGGGCGGAATCACGGCTAGAACTTTTGAAGCTTTGCTCTTGTGTGAGGCTGCAGGTTTTGATGTAATTCTAGTGGAAACCGTAGGCGTTGGCCAATCAGAAACATTGGTAAAAGACATTACAGACTTTTTTCTATATCTTCAAGTTGCTGGAACAGGTGATGATTTACAAGGAATTAAACGTGGAATTATGGAAATGGCAGACCTTATTTTTTTGAATAAAGTTGATTTGTTTGATGCACAAATGATTCAAGATTCAAAAATGGATTTACATCGCGCTTTACAGTTCCTGCCAAAGACAGATTCTGGCTGGAAAAGGAAAATACTAAAAGGTAGCGGATATTCAAATTTAGGAATTGACGAAGTTTGGCAAGAAATAACAAATTATTTTGAATTAATAGAAAATAACGGATTTTTGTCGGAATTAAGGCAAAAACAAAAATTATCGCGCATCAACGATTATCTGGAAGAAATGTTGTTGCAAAAAATTAGAACATCTATTTCTATTCAAGAAGAACGATTGAAATGGGAAAAACAACTCCATAACAATGAAATTACGCCTTATGAACTGGCAGAGAAAATGCTGGAAAAATATTTTCATTCAACCTAATTTTTTCTAAAAAAGAATCTAAAACACAGCATGGATTGGACTGAATTACAGGATATTATTCATATAAAAATCAGAAATAAAAAACCCTTGGCAGGAGGTGATATTTCTACGGTTTATCAATTAGAAACGCATCAAGGTAATTTTGTAATAAAAATTAATGAAATTCATGAGGCAGACATGCTTGATAAAGAAAGTAGAAATTTGAAAATACTTGCAAACACGGGCGTAATTCGTGTTCCCAAAGTCGTTGATAGTGGCACCATTGGCAAGGATGAATTTTTGCTTTTGGAAAATATTCCCCAAGGGGTTGCCAATGAAAAAACCTTTCGCGAATTTGGTGAACAATTGGCTGCTTTGCACAAGATTACAAATAATCGCTTTGGACTAGATTATCATAATTATATAGGCAGTCTTTTTCAATCGAATTTGGAGCATGAACTATGGCACAATTTCTATTGGTACGAAAGGATTCGACCTCAATTTGTACTCGCTGTAAATCAAGGTTTCTATGACGATAAAATTATTGAAAATGAAAAACAAATCTTGAATGTTTTTCAAGAAAATTTTGAAGATTGTCCTCCTGTATTGTTGCATGGCGATTTATGGAACGGAAATTTTGTAATTGACATCAATTCTCATGCGGTCGTTTTGGATCCCGCGGTTTACTTTGGCCATCCAGCTATGGATATTGCTATGACACGATTGTTTGGCGGTTTTCCCGAAGATTTTTACCAATCATATTTTGCAAATTCTACGTGTAAATTCAGTAATTCGGCCATAGAATTGGCGCAATTATACTATCTCTTGGTGCATCTGAATCTATTCGGAAAATCGTATTTGGGCAAGGTAAATTCCATTTTGAATAAATATATTTTATGAAGCTGATTTAATTAGTTTTATTCGAATTATATTTGCTAAAATTTGTTATGAAAATAGTAAAATACACCCTATTCATTATTTTGGGAATAATTGGTTTGTTATTGATTGTGGCCCTATTTGTTGATGGTGAAATTCAATATGAAAAATCGATAGAAATTAATGCACCCATAGAAAAAGTATGGGAAAATACCAATTCTATGGAAGACATTAATCGCTGGTCACCTTGGATCGACAGAGATCCCGGTATGCATCAATCTATAACAGGTGCGCCTGGAACCATAGGACAATCCCATGAATGGGCAAGCGCAAAAGATGATGTAGGACAAGGAATGCAGACCATTACCGCTATTCAACCCCCGAATGAAATTCAAACTGAAATTGTTTTTTTAACACCCTATGAAAGTAGAGCTATTGCTTATGTAAAGTTATCTCCTATAGAAAATGGCACACAAGCCATTTGGGGGTTCAACAGTGTGGTTCCATATCCTTGGAGATTAAGCAATCTTTTTATGGATATGGGCACTATGCTCGACCCAGATTATACCAAAGGATTGGAAAGATTGAAATCTCTTTCAGAATCGAATTAAAAGTGGAATAAATTTTGTATCTTTGCATGCTCATTTTTTATGTAAGAAGTTCATTAAAATTATGGGGTCGACTGGTTTTGACAGTAAGCCGAAATGGTATGTAAGCATGTCGTGAAATGTTGTGCACTCACGTTAATCAGACACTTCAAGCTATAACTGGCAACAACAATTACGCTTTGGCGGCCTAATTGACTGAATTACAGTAAGTCTTGGCATATTCTCTGCAAGGCAGAGACGCTAAATGTCCTACGCGCGCCCGTTCACCGTGGCATGCGAATTTGGGGCACAGAAAAACGGAGATAGAATTACTGGGGTTTTGACAGTAATTTGAAAATAAATAAAACTAAGGTGCTGGCCGGGGTGTCTTTGCCCAAGCCACGCTCGAAAATTCAAGAAAAGAATAAGCATGTAGAAAGCCTATGATTTCCTTATCTGCACGCGGGTTCGAATCCCGCCGACTCCACAAATAACCCTGTAAATCATTAATTTACAGGGTTTTTTATTTTTGGGTGCTATTTTAGGTGTCAGTTTGTTAAATTTTAAAGCTTGAAGTTTAAGCTTTTATAGCAAGAATAGATAATAATGTTGAAACTTTAATCTATTAAAATATCAGATTTATTGTGGGATTTACATCAACTTAATTAATCCCAAGTTTTTTCTTGAATCTATTACCATTGATAAAATCTATGAATTCTTTCATATTTAAAGATTTAGGGAAATCAAATTTGTTATTATCAAGATCAGACTGTAATAGATTTTTTAAATTTTCAAAAAATTCAAATTCTATAGCTGGTTTACTTTGGTATTTTTTCAAGTATACTCCAGTTAATGCGAAGTGAAAGTCTTTAATTCGTTTATTTGTTAAATTTTTGAATTTTTCATAAAAAGCATCCACTTCAATATATTCAAAAAGTCGATGTTGGTTTTCAAATATCCCTTGGAAATATTCCTCGAGTTCTTGATCTGAATCAAGAATATTCAAAAGGCGTGCTGAATGTTGTCTTTCAATTTTTTCTTTGGCTTGTAATTCATATGAAATAACTAGTTTTTCAATATCGTTTGAGGGTTGATGGAAACTCTTGAAGTTGTCAATTTCGTTATGGTTAATGTCGCCATTTTCCACAGCTATTTTCATTCCTTTCTTTAATTTATCCAACAAATCTTTATCGTTAATTTCTAAGGCTTTATTTTCTCTGAAAAATGTCATAATCTTATAAATGTTTATGTACATTGATAATTCATATTTTCCTCTCTTTGTGAAATCTAAAAGTTTTCCTACTAGTTCATCGAAATCTTTTGGTTCAAGCTCACGAAAATTGTAATTAATTAAATTGTTATACACCCTTATTTCTTCCCTTTCATTATTTTGAACTAAATCGTTCACTTCTTTTTGCAGTTTTAAACAGTCAAAATGGCCGGTGAGAATATACTCGAATATACTTTCAAAATATTTATAAGAATATGACAAGTCTTCGGAATAATATTTTTCTTTAATTTCTTCAATATAACTTTTTTCATCTTCATTTCTTTCAGAATTGTCATTCAAAAATGCTTCTAATCTGATCATTGAAAACCCTCCTTCGAAAACATTTTTATTATCTAAATCCTTAATGCTCAAATTTCCTAACTTATACTCAATTGATATTGTAGCAGTAAATAAAATTAATTCGTTAAGTACCTCTTTGAATCCTTCTATATCTTTAATGCACTCAATTATAACTTTCAAACTTTCAAGAAAAAATCGAAATATTCGTAAATTCTCTATCTTGGCTTTATTAAAGAAATCAATAATTTTTATAGATTTTTCCTTAAACAAAATTGAGTTATTTCCCTCCATTTCTTCCAAAAATTTGTTCATTATTTCTAATAAATTTGTTTTGAAAGAAAATTCCCTACCAATAACCTTTTCCTTTAGCCTTTTATAATTTTCATCTAATATTTGAGATTCATCCGACATAATTAAACAATGGATATTTGAATGCTCTACAAGTTGATTTATGTATCCCAAAATATCTTTGGGAGTTGCCGTTGATCTTTCTAAATCATCAAAACATAAGACTGCATCTTCTGGAACTATATTAAAATCAACACCTTTTAAAATATCTTCAATCTGCACTCCTTTTCCTACTAATTTTCCAGTAATATTTATTAAATTTCTAGTTATAAACAATCCATTAGATATAAATTTATCATTTTGCTTTATTTTATTTTTCAACACTTGAGTTAAAATTAACTCATCAAGTTGATCCGCTTCTTTCAACCCATTCAAGGAAATATAGATTGGAT
>JAUNUH010000009.1:0-15388 GCA_030538275.1 Flavobacteriaceae bacterium
AGGGGGAGCTTAATAATCAGCCATTTACGAGTTAGTAAGTGGCTGTTTCTTTTTCATTGGAACACATTTGTAAACCATGTATTTCATTTATATTTTATATTCTGAATCTTTTGATAAATATTATGTTGGTTATTCCACATCACCAGCAGAAAGACTAATTCGGCATAATACCCAAGACTATTTTCATACTTTCACTAGTAAATATCGACCTTGGAGCCTGAAAGCTGTTTTTGAGGTATCTGAATCGGAAGGCGATGCGGTGAATATAGAAAGGTTCATCAAAAATCAAAAATCCCGAAAACTCATCGAAAAATTATGCGATCCTGAATTTGTACCAACGGGTAAATTGGCACAGTTGGTTAGAGTCCCGTACGTACGGGATTAATCAGAGGGTCGTTGGTTCAAGTCCAACAGGGGGAGCCTAATAATCAGCCATTTACGAGTTAGTAAGTGGCTGTTTCTTTTTCATTGTAACACATTTGTAAACCATGTATTTCATTTATATTTTATATTCTGAATCTTTTGATAAATATTATGTTGGTTATTCCACATCACCAGCAGAAAGACTAATTCGGCATAACACCCAACCTTTTTTTTGTTAAATATTCCTCTGCTCCGAGCATATCCATTTTCCTAATGGATAATAATTCCGAAAATGTTAGATTTTGCCCAAAAGATGCAACGGCTAAAAAGAAAAGCAGTTAAAAAATTTCTCATGTTAAAGAGTTTTTAAATGTTGTTAAAATGAGTAAAAAAAATTAATCCGGCACTTTCTACAAGCGTAATCCCTTTTTCTGGAACACCCCCTTAAATTTGAATGAGGGAATCTCCCCCCGTCATCAGTATTTACAAAAAATATTTTGAGAGGAATTTCTTATACAAGGTGATAGCTGTGATAATTGTTCTGTAAAATGACTTCCTCAAATAATAAAATATTCAAAATTGAATATTCAATTCTCAATAAATATTACAAAAGCTTGTCCAGACTCCATTCATTCTAGTGAAGAAAGGAGTTGAATTGTAAGCTTCAATCCAGTATTATTACTAAATGTAATTTATTTCGTTGGGACCTCTCTCAACATGATGGTATAGACAGGGAAATGGTCTGAATATCCATCTGCTCGGTAAGAGTCGCCACCAAACATTCTGTTGGGATAACCCTTGTACTGCCCTTCTTTGCTCACCAGATATTGTGGAGAGAAAATTTCGGTTTTATAAACTCTATAAGAGCTGTAGTCGTCTCCAATTAAAGAAGAGGTGGTAATAATTTGATCAAACAAATTCCAGCCGTCGCGATAGGCCAGGGTTCCATAACCATCGGCAAACATTTTACCCATTAAATTAAATAAATTACCATCTTTTACATTTTTTCTTTGAGTAACCGCTCCTAAAACTTGTGATAAACTTGGATCTACAGGATCGTCATTGAAATCGCCCATAGCAATAATTTTTGCATTAGGATTTTCGGATTTTATTTCATCAAATATAGATTTTAATAATTCTGCCGCAGCTTTTCTTTTTGGAAAACTAGCAGCTTGTCCACCACTTCTAGACGGCCAGTGATTCACCAAAAATGAAATAGGCTCTCCGTCCAGCAATCCATCTACACGCAAAATATCTCGAGTGTAATCGCGATTTCCGTTTACATTATATACCTCTAGTTCATATTTTTGGGTTTTTGTAACCACAATTCTGTCTTTTTGATATATAAAACCGCAATCGATTCCCCTTTTGTCTAATGAATTATAATGCACAATTCCATAATTATATGGTAAAAGATTGGGTTGAGAAATGAGATCTTCTATCACTTCACGGTTTTCTACCTCTACCAGACCCATTGCTACGGGTGCCGTTTGGGTAACATCTTTTCCAATTTCTGATATGACTTTGCTCAGGTTTTTCAGTTTTTGTTGATACTTAATTTCGTCCCATGCCTTGGGTCCATTAGGTGTAAATTCATCTTGTAGGATGATAGGACGAATTATTTTTTTACCTTTTAAATTGCCTGGAGTCAAACGGCAATTACACATAACCGTGTCCAAAGTAGGAATATCAGCAACTTTCACGGATGTATGATAAAATTGATCTTGATAATCTAGATTGCCATCGATGTATCCCGCAGATGGATAAATATCAAAAAGATTTTCCAAATTATAAAAACCAACAGCTGCGGCTTGGTATTGTTTATTTTGACCAAAAACTAATGTTGAAAAAATTAATAAAAAGATGTTCGTAAATATTAACGAATTCTTAATTTTGCACATTGAATTTAATAAGTTCATAATTATATATTTGCAGTCCAATTTTTGAATTGCAAAAGTAGAACAAAAATTTTCTTTCATGATTAGATTATGGTTATCTTTTATGCTGATTTTGATCGGTATTCAAATTTTCAGCCAAACCAAAGTTACGGGGACCGTAAAATCCTCTTCAGACCAAAATGCACTTTTTGATGTTACAGTAAACCTTGTGGAAACTGGTACATCTGTAGTCACAGACCGCTTAGGTTTTTTTCAGTTTAATGATGTATCGCCAGGTGATTATACCTTGGAAATTAACCTTACGGGCTATGATGCATATATTGAAAAAATGAGCGTAACTAATGAGCCACTAGAATTAGGGGATATATTTATTACGTATAATCCGCAATCGGTTAATATAGGAGTGATTACTTTGTCATCAGACGAATTGGCGTCGGACGAGTCTAGTGCACAATCTTCTGTAGGATTGTTACAATCTTCCAGAGATGTGTTCGTACGTACATCTGCCTTTGAGTTGGGTGCTTATTGGTTCAGGCCAAGAGGTTATGACAACAAGTACAGCGATGTATATTTCAATGGAGTTCGAATGAACAAGGTAGATAACGACCGTGTTGATTTTGGAAACTGGGGTGGATTAAATGATATTACACGTCATCCTGCAGAGGTGACCTATGGGCTAGATCCATCAGATTATTCTTTTGGAGATTTGGGCGGTGTTACCTATATCGATACACGTCCTTCTACCCTACGAACAGGTACAAGTTTTTCATATTCCCTTACCAATCGCTCCTATCGCCAGCGCTTGATGTTGACACATAATACAGGAATGACCAAAAATGGCTGGGGATTGACAGTTTCTGGCTCTCGCAGGTGGGCAGAAGAAGGTAGAATTGAAGGTACATTCTATGATGCATGGGGATATTTCCTAGGAGCAGAAAAGAAATTCAACAATCAACATTCATTACAACTTTCTATAATGGGTGCGCCCTATAGAAGATCTACCAATAGTCCAAACACGCAAGAAATTTATGATTTAATGGGTACGGGTTATAATGCCTATTGGGGATATCAAAATGGAGAAAAAAGAAGTGAAAGGGTAAAAAATAATCACGAACCTATTGGAATGTTGACGCATCATTGGAATTTTAATGAAAATTCTAAACTTACAACAACTGTTGGGTATCAAACTGGAAAGAATGGAGGCTCGAGATTGGATTGGTACAACGCCAATAATCCTTCACCGATTTATTATAGAAGATTCCCTAGTTATTATATGTCTTTGAATCGCTCACCCGAGCAAGTGCAAAATCTCATTAACCGATGGAGAAACGACCCAAGTTGGAGTCAAATCAATTGGGATCAACTATATACCGCTAATGCCAATCAAGCAGATGGGCATGCCGTTTATATGTTGGTGAGTGATGTGAATGAGGATAATACCTTATCATTCAGTTCTACGCTTAGAACGCAATTGTCCGAGGTGTTTACGCTCTATGGTGGAGTGAATTATCAAGGTACAAAATCAGAAGTTTACCGCGAATTGGATGACTTATTGGGTGCTCAATTTGCATGGGATAGAGACGATTTTGCAGATTCTGGAGTTGCGGGAGATTATGATCAGGCAAATCCCAACAGAAAAGTGTACGAAGGTGACAAAATGCAATATAACGCAGATTATACGCACAACAATATGAACGCTTGGGCAAATGGTAATTTCAAAGTTCAGAATTGGGATATAACCCTAGGAGCCAAAATTGCCAATACTTCCATTCAGCGTGAAGGGCTTATGGACCATTATGCCTATAACAACTCTTTAGGTAAAAGTGATAAGCATAATTTTCTTGATTATGGTGCCAAATTACAATTATTGTACAAAATCAATGGCCGTAATTTTGTTAGTGTAAATGGAGCTTATTTCACCAAAGCACCAACAATAAACGATGTTTTCCCACAAGGAAGAGACAATAATGCTACTATTCCAGATTTGGAAAGCACCAAAATAACGGCTGGAGATATTAATTATATATTAAGAGCTCCAAGATTAAAAGCCAGAGCAACTGCGTATTATGCTAAAACAGCTGATGAGGTACAAACCGCCTTTGGATATCTTGATTTGTCTGCAACAAGTGATGCAAGCTTGTTTACTGCAGAAGTACTTTCGGGAGTTGATAAGCAATATATAGGTACAGAATTGGCGGTAGAAGCGCAATTAACTACGACCATCACGGCAAATGCGGTAGCATCTATAGGACAATATACCTATGCCAATAATCCTGATTTGTATTATTTTACTGATGATTTTGCCGAATTGGGAGGCTTGAATTATTCAGGAATTACTTATTTAAAGGATTATAAACTTTCAGGAACTCCTCAACAAGGATATTCTGTTGGATTAGAATATCGCTCACCAAAATATTGGTGGCTAGGTACTACAGCCAATTATTTGGCTAATAATTATGTGAGTGTTTCACCATCCAAAAGAACAAACCAATTTGTTGTGAATGATTATGGTGATGTCTATCCCGAAATCACCGAGGCATCTTTACGAGAAATTTTGCGACAAGAAAAATTCAGTAATGAATTTATGTTGAATTTAAACGCAGGAAAATCTTTCAGATTTGGAAACTATTTTATGATTGTGAGCGCAAACGTAAGCAACGTTCTCAATAATAAAAATTACAAAACTGGTGGTTTTGAACAATTGAGACTGGCAGACTATCAAGTAGAAAATTTGCCGTATAACCGAACCATCTTCGGTAATAGATATTGGTACGATCAAGGAACTAGTTATTTCCTTAACTTTATACTTAGATTTTAATAATAGAAAAACAGAGATAAACAATTTATCATGAATAAATTTAAATTAATAAAAAAAGCATTGTATGCATCGGTTGTGGCCATCGCCTTCACAGGTTGTGTACAAGATGACGATTACAGTACGCCACCTATCAATTGTAATGACAGATGGCAGGCCAATGCAGATATTCCAGCTATCAAAGCATTGAACGCTACAGACACGCCGCTGAAAGTCACAGAAAACATTATTTTTGAAGGTTATGTGGTTTCTAGCGATCAAACTGGAAATTTCTTCAAAACCATGTCGGTTCAGAATTCATTGACCAATCCTACTGCCGGGTTGCAGATTGAAATGGATATGACCAATCTATACACATTCTACCCCATCGGAAGTAGAGTAGTAGTAGATGTAAACGGTTTGTATGTGGCCAAAGATAGAGGTACTTACAAAGTGGGTTATGAATTTGATAGTAATGGTGTCATGAGAGTGGGTAGAATGTCGGAAGATATGGCCTTGAGTCACGTATCAATGACTTGTGACCCAGTGGGCGAGGTGGTTCCGGTATCTTATGCAACCATTTCAGAAGCCATGAATGAGGCAAATTTAAACACCTTGATTAAATTAGAAAATGTTCAGTTTCAATCAGCAGGTGCAGGTCAAACTTATTATGACCCAAACAATGCATTTGGTGGAGCTACGAACGTAACGGTTGTTGACTCTCAAGGTACTACAATGGTATTACGTAACAGTGCTTATGCAGATTTTGCAGCTGAAATTCTTCCAGATGGAAGTGGTTCATTAACAGCTGTTTTGAGTGCTTATTCTAATAGTAATAATGTTACGCCATCTACATATCAATTGTTTATTCGTGATACAAGCGATGTACAATTCGATCAACCTCGTATAGAAATTGTAAATGGTGAAGGGCCTATAGGTGGGTCTGCTGCAACTTATTCTGGTTGTATAAATGAAGGCTTCGAATCATTTAACGTAGATCTTGTGAATTTCAGCAACTATGTTAATTATGCCTACAACGGTGATCGCTACTGGAGTGTTAAATCATTTGGAAATAATAAATACATTCAAATGACTTCGCATAATTCTAATGGTGAAAACGAAGTGTATTTTATAGTTCCCGTTAATTTCGACGAAGCAGATTCATTTTCGTTTAAAACAAAAGACGGATACAACAATGGGAATGTACTGTCGGTATATTATACCACCAATTGGCAGATTGGAAGTGCTATTTCACCTTCTTCGTTTACCAATATTACATCCAACTTCAATATTTCTTCTGGAAATACAAATGGATACGGAAGCACCTTCATTGATTCTGGAAGCTATGATTTGAGTAGCATTTCTGGAAACGGAGCCATTGTATTCGGGTACAAAGGAACAGGCGGTGGAATCACTACTACCATGCAAATAGACGACATTCATGTTGTTGATAATCAAAACGCAGACTGTGGTGGAGAAGATCCAGGAGAGGAGCCTGGAGAGCCAGGTGAAAACGCTGTAGGATTGTTTGCTGGTTACAATTTCGAAAACTGGAATGCCTTCTTGGGTGGATTGAACTCTTTCGGAATTAAAAGTTATGCCAATCAAAGTGCTGGTACTGGAAGAGATGGAAGCGCATCTTTACATATCTCTACAACGCCTACTACCACCAACACTAATGATTATGTTTTCACCACGCTTGCAACAGACGGAATGCCTTCAACCTATTCCAAAGTGAGTTTCTATATGAAAGGTAGTTCAGAAAAATCGGTTTCACTCAATTTATATGTGAATGAAACCACTTATCATACTTTCAATTTGGCAAGTATATCTAGCAGTTCTACCATTGCACCTTCTGCCAACAATCAATATACAGGCACAATCGATACAGGTGGTAACTGGATATTAGTTACGCTAGACCTTTCTACCATTAATGATTTGAACACAAGCAATACAGCAGGTAATTTGTTCGCACTCAAGATTGGAAGAAATGCAAATTATGATCTACATTTTGATAACTTTGTTATTGAATAATGATTAATTATGCAGATTTAATCTGATTAAACCAATTATTTATAAAATGTAAAATCCGTGTTGGCAATAACACGGATTTTTTTTATTTTTGAAAAAGCTTGATTATGAAAAACTTATATTATTTTTTCCTTTTCATTTTTGTACCTATTTGGGGTCAAGATGTGCTAATTTCAGAAAATTTTGAAAACGGAATACCCCAGGATTGGGTGATAAATTCTACCAACAAACAACGAAATTGGTTTGCAAAATCCTTTAGAGATGTACATTATGTACAAATGTCTGCATTTGGTGGGAGGGGCAAACCTGGGTATGTAGTAAAAGCAGAGTTGCACTCCCCATTATTCGAGATAAGCCAAAAAACTTGTAAACTTCGTTTTTCATTTGCAGATGCCTATCAGAACGGGCAACCCTTACAGGTTTTATTAACCAATGAAAAGTTTTTACCCATAAGAGGTTTAAACGAAAAATATTGGGCAGATTTAGTAAATAATCCAGACAAATACGATAATGAATATGAAGCAACTCCATGGATAGATTTGCCTCAAATCAATCAACCATGCAGAGTTTCATTTATTTACAATAGCAAGCCCAATGATGAAATTATTACCACCATAATTCAGCTGAAAGAAGTAGATGTATGGTGTGAATAAAGATTTCGTAATCCAAAAACGTTGAATTTACGCAAGTTTTTGAATTACGAAACTATTATCTATTTCCGAAAATTGAGGTTTTGATTAGAAATTCGGCTTGCGTTTTTCTAAAAATGCATTCGTACCTTCTTTGAAATCTGTACTTTCAAACAATTCACCAAATGATTTGATCTCCGCTGCAAATCCGGCATCTGTCCCCGACAAATTAATCGCATGAATAGCCTTGGCGATAGCTGTAGAAGAATTCGCTGCAATTTTAGCCGCAATTTCCTTAACTCGGGTAAGCAGATCATTCAAGGGAACCACTTCGTTCACCAACCCAAGTTGCAATGCCTCTTCTGCTTTTAACATCTCAGCCGTCATTATAGCCTGCATAGCACGGCCTTTTCCTATCAATTGGGGTAGTCGCTGCGTGCCGCCATATCCTGGAATCAATCCCAAAGTAACCTCGGGCAAACCCATTCTGGCATTATTGGATGCAATTCTAAAATGACAAGACATAGCTAGTTCCAGACCACCGCCCAATGCAAATCCGTTTATCGCAGCAATGACGGGTTTGCTCAGATTTTCTATTTTGTTAAATAAAATATCCTGACCTGTTGCCGCCAAAGATTCTCCTTGTTTACCATCAAAATCTTTAAATTCTTTGATGTCTGCACCGGCAACAAACGCCTTTTCGCCCGTACCCGTAAGTATGATAACACGAATTTGAGCATCAGTTTCTAATTGTGTGAAAACATGACTCAATTCTTCAATGCACTCTTTGTTCAATGCGTTTAATGATTGAGGACGGTTAATGCTTATGGTAGCAATTCTATTTTCAGTTTGCAGAATTAAATTTTTATAATCCATTATTTTGATTTGAATTTATTTAAAGTTTCTTTTGTGAATTCAGACAATACCAATTCACCGCTCATAGCCGCTCGTTTCGGCATTATTGTATCCCAGTGAGCAGCATTTTCCCAAAACACAGATTTTAAATGACGCATAGCGTCTGAACTGTAGGCAGATAGCTGTTCGCTAAAGGTCTTTGTAGTAGAATTCAAAGCCTCTTCCGTAGAAAATATTTGATTATATAATCCATATTCTTTGCACCATTCTGGCGAAACCCATTCTTTGGGATTGAGCGTGAGTTCGGAAAAAGCAGTGATGCCGATTTTTCGCGTAATGGCAGGTTCAATCACAAATGGGCCAATTCCTATGGACAACTCACTCAAGCGTATAGCTGCATTGTCCTGCGCCAATGCATAATCACAAGCTGCAACCAAACCCACACCACCGCCAACTACCTTGCCTTGAATGCACCCGATGATGAATTTGGGGCAATTTCGCATGGCAATAATCAAATTAGCAAATCCCATAAAAAATTCTTTTCCAGTAGCAAAATCTTCAATTGTAAGTAATTCATCAAATGAGGCACCCGCACAAAAAACTTGTTCACCTTTGCTTTTGAGTACGATAACCTTTGCTTCTTCATTTTTTCCGAGTTCGCCAATGGTTTCTATCAATTTTTCTAATTGCAACGTAGGAAAGGAATTACTTTTGGGATGGTAAAATTCTATGCTGGCAACACCTTGCACAATTTCGTAACTTACATATGCTATATTATCATTCATAGTTCAAGTTCTTTAATTATTCTTTCGTCGAGAAGGAGTTTAATAATATTTTGATCTCCGTCGATATTGATAAATTTCCATTCACCTTGGGTGATTTCGTCATTTATTCCCAATAAATAGGATGTGGTATCGATTTTGAAGGTGTTTGTCTTTTTATCAAAACTAAATTTTCCCTCTTTAAAATTTGATTTCAGAATATTCAAAAAGGCCTCTGGTTCCATTTCAATTTCGTTGAAAAACCGCATGCTCAGCGAGTTTTGATATTGAATACGGGTAAATCGATTGCCTTCAATGGTTTTGATGTCTTCTACCACAATTTTTGGGTCAATTTTATTAAATGAGATTTCAAAATCTTCATTGACCAGGGTTTGGTTCATGGTTTTTTTCAGCTGTTCTCTAGGAAAAAAGTCGAATAATTTGGGATAAGTAATTAATAATAGTTTATCATAATCTCCTTCTATAGTAGAGTTTATAAATGAATTCACTATAGATTCTATATTACTTTTCTCTTGCGCTAGACCCACAAAAGAACATAGAAAAAACAATAAAAAACTCAGGTTTTTCATAATGTCCAAAGTTAATTCTATTTTAGCAGAATGAAAATTATTTCTTATAATGTAAATGGCATCCGCGCGGCTATGAACAAAGGATTTATGTCTTGGGCAACCACGGTAGAGCCAGATATTCTATGTATTCAAGAAATTAAAGCCTTTGAAAAACAAGTAAATCTAACGCCCATAGAAGATGAGGGGTATTATCATTTCTGGAACTCAGCAGAAAGAGCAGGATATAGCGGTGTGGCAATTTTCAGTAAAAAACAGCCCAATCAGGTAATATACGGAACGGGTAACCCCATTATGGATGGTGAAGGCCGTGTGATCCGAGCAGATTTTGATCAATTTTCATTGATTTCCTTGTATATTCCCTCTGCGACGAATATCAATCGATTGGAATTTAAATTAGCTTTTTGCCATGCTTTTTCGAATTATATTTATGAATTACGAAAAGAAATTCCTAATTTAATCATCTGTGGTGATTATAATATTTGCCACCAACCTATTGATATTCATGATCCGATACGGTTAAAAAACGTTTCTGGATTTTTACCCATAGAGCGCGAATGGCTATCACATTATATAAATTATTGTGGATTGGTAGATTCCTTCAGACATTTTAATCAAGAACCAGAAAATTATACTTGGTGGAGCTATCGTGCAGGTGCCAGAGATAGAAACAAAGGATGGCGATTGGATTATCACATGGTGAGCGATAGTTTGATGCCACATGTACGCCGCTCTGTTCATTTGCCAGAAGCCAAACATTCAGACCATTGTCCCATATTATTGGAGCTGGATTTTTAAATAAAAAAAATCTCTATTTCCAGTAGAAACAGAGATTTTTTGATCTAATCACAGCATATTATTACTCCAACCTGAATTGCACAGGAATTCGATAAACACTTCCAGCCAGAATCATTCCATCTTGATTAGAGTCTGCAAGTTTCTGAACAGCGGCCAAAACGGCTTCGTTCAATTCTGGATTCGATTTTCCTATGATTTGGATATTTCCGATTTGATTGTTTTCGTCTGTAGTAAATCTTACCAAAACTTTTCCTTCTATCTGATCTACTTGTGCAGATTCTGGATATTCTATTAATTCGGATAAATTAAATGCCACCAATCTGTCAAAGCATGATTTCTGTTCTTTCGGCTCCACATTACTACAATCTTTTTGAGCAAAGGCTACGCTAGTTCCCGCTAAAAGGAAAAAACTAAAAATGATTTGTATGATACTTGTTTTCATGATTTTGTGATTTTAATTAATACTTATTTTACCTTTATTTTACACAAAGTTAACATTAAATTTACATTCAGCTCTATTTTCAATGTTAAGCTTTTCTATATTTTTTATTTTAAAATTAATTATCTGATATTCAGTGATTTGAAAATATTAATTTTTTATCGATATTTTATATTAATTTTGCCAAATATCATATATATATGGGATGTAATGGATGTGACACCAGAAATGGAACGTCTAAAGGTTGTGGAAGTAATGGTGGCTGCACGACGGGTAGTTGTAATAAATTGACCGTTTTTGACTGGTTGTCTAATATGTCACAACCCGTTGGTGTTTTGCATTTTCCTTATGTAGAAATTCGTTTCAAGAATGAACGCAAAGAGTTTTTTCATCAAGGCGATTTGCGTCTAAATATAGGAGATATAGTTGCCGTGGCGGCACAATCTGGTCATGACTTAGGTGTGGTCTCACTCACGGGTGATTTGGTTCGTACACAGATGAAACGCAAAAGTGTTGATACAGAGTCTAATTTGCCGATTGTTTATCGTATTGCAAATCAACGCGATATAGATGTGTGGCAAAGTTGTCGCGAAAAGGAACATCAAATGATGATCGATGCACGACGTATAGCACGAGAAATAGGATTGGATATGAAGATATCTGATGTGGAATATCAAGGCGACGGAACCAAAGCAACTTTTTATTACACTTCTGAATCCAGAGTAGATTTTAGGCAATTGATTCGCGATTACGCCTCTATTTTCAAAACGCGGATAGAAATGCGACAAATTGGATACAGACAAGAAGCCTCGAAAGTAGGTGGTATTGGTTCTTGTGGTCGTGAATTATGTTGCTCTACTTGGCTCACAGATTTCAGAACAGTAAGTACTGCAGCAGCTAGATATCAACAATTATCGATCAACCCAGCCAAGATTGCTGGACAGTGTGGTAAATTGAAATGTTGCCTCAATTATGAACTCGATTCATATTTGGACGCGATAAAAGAGTTTCCAAAATCTGATATTCAGATAGAAACAGCAAATGGGAAAGCCTATTGTGCCAAAATAGATGTATTCAAACGAGAAATTTGGCTGGCATATACCAATCCACAAGTTTCTACGTGGTTTAAATTTACGGTAGATCAAGTAAAAGAATTTATAAAAGAAGGAAATAATAAAAAACCTATCAAGTCTCTAGAAGAATTGAATTTGGAATTTAATGAACCTGAAAATATTTTTAACAAAGATATTGTTGAAGAAAGTTCTATGGAACGATTTGAAAATCAACGTTCATCGAGAAGAAGACCAAGAAAGAGACCTGTAAATTCGAGAAAATCACCTGAAGATAAACCACAACAAAATACGGGTCAAAAACAAAATACAAGAAAAAAACGTTATAACAATAATTCAGGTAAAAAACGTGAGTAAGGTAAGTTTCATATTATTTTTTTCAATATTTCTGTTGTCGATGTTTTCGTGCAGACAAAAAAACTTTTATTTTGAAGAAGTTGCCAATATCAAGAATCAATGGCGTTCAGATGATGTCAAATCATTTAAATTTCCTGTAAAAGAAAATGATAAAAAATTTACCATTTATTTTATCATCAGAAACAATAATTCATATAAGTATAGTAATATTTACTTTTTCACAAGCATTAAATCGCCTGATGGTGAGATAATTACAGACACATTGGAATATCAACTTGCCTATCCCAATGGTAAATGGATGGGATTTGGCATGGGGGAAATTAAACAAAACACTTTAGTTTTTAAAGAAAATATGGCTTTAAAAGATACCGGAATCTACCAGGTAAATATTGTTCAAGCTATGCGTGAAACAGACCTGGAAGGTATCGAAGACATAAGTTTAATGATTGAGAAGAATTAACATGAAACAAAATAACCAAACCAAAAGAAAAAATCCCTGGATATGGCGATTTATTGCCGTAGTCTGGATTGTATTATTATTAGCCGTTGGATCCGTTGCAGGAATACTTTTTGGCACATCCCAAGGAATGTTCGGTGAATTGCCCGATGTACAACAACTTGAAAATCCAGAAATTAATGTAGCCTCAGAAATTTATTCGTCTGATGGTATATTAATAGACAAATTCGAGAAAGAAAAACGAATTCCAGTAAGCTTTCAAGAATTACCTCCACATTTATTACAAGCATTGTATGCGCGCGAAGATGTGCGTTATTTTACCCATTCTGGCATCGACGGAGAATCAATTTTGCGAGCGGTATATACCATGGGTAAAGACGGTGGAGGTAGTACCATCACACAACAATTGGCAAAACAATTGTTCACAGGCGTACGCGCAAACAGTAAAATTGAACGTGTCAAGCAAAAACTCAAAGAATGGGTAGTGGCAGTTCAGCTAGAAAAAAAATATACCAAAGAGGAAATCCTTACAATGTATCTTAACAAATTTGATTTTATCTATAGAGCCAATGGAATTCAAACCGCTGCACAAACTTATTTTCAAAAAGATGTAAAAGATTTAACAGTAGATGAGTCGGCTTTGTTGATATCAATGCTTAAAAATCCAGTCCTCTTCAACCCTGTCGATCACCCAGAAGCCTCTACACACGAAAGAAATGTTGTGTTGAGCCAAATGTTAAAATATGGATATATCAATAATGCAGAATTTAATGAATATAAAGATAAACCGCTTGGATTGAACTTTAAAATGTTGACAAGTAGTATTAAAGAAACATATTCTGCTTACTTCAAACATACCATGCGCAAAGAGCTTGAGAAATATTTTGAAGATTATGCCAAAACTTATGGTGTACATTATGATTTGTATCGTGATGGGCTCAAAATATATACAACCATAGATTCCAGAATGCAGCGTATGGGAGAACAAGCCATCAAAAAACATTTAGTCGGAATTCAACAACGCTTTTTTGCTACACAAAAAGGTAGGCCAACTGCACCATTTTATAATATTACCAAAGCCAAAGCAGATGAAATATTTCAAACAGGCATGCGTAGGACTTTGCGTTATTCTGCCATGAAAGCCAAAGGAATGAGTGAAGAAGAAATATTAGCCGAATTCGAAAAACCTCGAGATTCTGTACAGTATTTTACTTGGGATGGGTTAAAGTATCACAAAAATGTTTCCTGGATGGATTCAATCAAATATCATAGACATATTGTTCAAGCTGGTTTGATGTCAATGGATCCTAGAGATGGCACCATCAAAGCTTGGGTAGGAGGTATTGATTGGGACTTTTTCAAATTCGATCATGTAAAACAAGCCAAGCGGCAAGTAGGTTCTACCTTCAAGCCATTTGTTTATGCTACGGCAATTCATCAAATGAATTATACACCATGTCATAAAGTTTCCAATGACAGGTTCAAGGCAGGGAAATGGGAGCCGCAAAACGCCGGATATGGCTATGGTGGATTCTTGTCCTTGCGCGAAGCACTGGCAAAATCTGTGAACATGGTTTCAGCCAGGTTAATTTCTGAATCGGGTCCGAAAGCTGTGATTCAACTGGCAGAAGATTTAGGCGTGAAATCCGAAATTCCAGAAAATCTTACCATCGCCTTGGGTTCTGCAGACCTCACATTATATGAAATGGTAGGCGCTTACAGTACTTTTGCCAATCAGGGAATCTATATCGAGCCAGAACTGGTGCTTTCCGTTGAAGATAAAAATGGAAAAATCATAAAGGATTTTGAGCCAGTAACGCGAGAAGTTGTAAGCGAAGATGTGGCTTACACTATGATAGATCTCATGGAAGGTGTAATAGAAATCGGAACTGGACGAGGAGTTAGAAGTTATGGAATTACAGCAGAAGTTGCTGGAAAAACGGGAACTACCAACGAAGGTTCAGATTCATGGTTCATTGGGCTTACCCCCAATTTAGTTACCGGAGTTTGGGTAGGAAACGAAGACCGTGCAGCGCATTTTCCAGGATGGGATTCCCAAGGAGCCAAAATGGCTTTGCCGATTTGGGGGCATTTCATGAAAAGTGTGTATGATCAAGGTTCAAAATTAGGCGTTTTGCAGTCTGATAAATTTGAAAAACCCTCGGGAATAGACGAAAGATGGGATTGCAGCTCTTTACAAGGATTTTATAATTTCGGTAGAATAGGAGATATGGAGGGCAACAAACCCACTAGAATGCAGGTTATACAACAACGCGAACGCACTGTAAATGAAATGCTGTCCACAGATTTGGACACAATTGATTTTGGAAACTAAAATTTTAAAATAAA
>JAUNUH010000009.1:15398-133581 GCA_030538275.1 Flavobacteriaceae bacterium
GGCTGTATCCCGTTTAAAAATATCATAAACATAAAAATTTTAAAATAATTTGTTTGTTTCAAATATTTTTTTGTAAATTTGAAGAAGTTGTAATAACATAGTTTTACAGTTTTTTCATAGGTTTAGGTTAATTTAATAGGTTAAAATCCCGTCTCGTGAGTCGGGATTTTTTCTTTGATTAAAAATAATTCCCGTTGTATGGATTTCCTTTCAATTATAATTTTGGAATAGCAGCAATTAATTCTCGGGTATAATTTGTAGAGGGATTGGCATATATTTCATCGGCATTTCCATATTCTTGTACCTCGCCATGCCTCAATACAATAAGCCGATCGCTCATATACTTCACAACCGATAAATCATGAGAAATAAATAAATAAGTCAAACCAAACTCTTCTTTCAAATCATTTAATAAATTCAAAACCTGCGCCTGTACAGAAACATCCAAAGCAGATACACTCTCATCACAAATAATAATCTTGGGCCGCAAAGCCAGTGCTCGTGCAATCCCAATACGCTGCCGCTGCCCACCAGAAAATTCATGGGGATACTTATTCAAGGCATCCGAGCTCATATTTACCTTTTCCAGCAAATTTGCAGCAATATCTAGCCGATCCTTCTTGCCAGCACCAATTCCGTGAATCATGAGGGGTTCTGTAATGATTTGCTGAATGTTTTGACGAGGATTTAGGCTAGAATAAGGATCCTGAAAAATGATTTGAATATCTTTTCTGATTTGACGAATTTCTTTTTTGTTCGCCATAACCAAATCTTTACCTTCATAAATTATTTCTCCCTGGGTAGGTTTTTCAAGCAATAATAAGGTTCGGCTCAAAGTTGTTTTACCACTTCCAGATTCACCTACCAATCCCAATGTTTCACCCTTGTATAATTCAAAAGAAACATCCTGAACAGCTTTAATCTCATTTTTGGATTTGAAATAGCCCGAATGAATGGTAAAATATTTGTTCAAATTTTTGATCTCTAAAATCGGTTTTTGAGAATAAATTTTATCAAATCTCGCCTGCCGCTCTATTTCCGTCTCTTTTTCGTATGAAATTTCTTTATTTTCTGTAAAATCACTCACAACAGGTAATTTTTTGAGTCTTCCTTCAATTTCGGGACGACAAGCTATAAGGCCTTTTGTATAAGCTTCTTGTGCAGAGTAAAAAATGTGTTGAATATCACCATGCTCTACGATTTCACCTCTATACATTACGGCAACACGATCACATAATTCTGCAATCACTCCCAAGTCATGAGATATAAATATAATACTCATACCCAAAGAATTCTTCAATTCCTTTAATAATTCCAAAATAGATTTCTGAACCGTAACATCCAATGCAGTCGTAGGCTCGTCAGCAATCAGTAACTTTGGCCGAGATGCTATTGCCATTGAAATCATTACCCTTTGTTTTTGACCACCCGAAAGCTCGTGTGGATATGCGCTAAATATTCTTTCTGGATTGGGTAATTTTACTTGTTCAAAAAGCTCGAGTACCTTTTGTCGAGCAGATTGTTTTGTCGTTTTTTGGTGAAGCAGAATGCTCTCCATAACTTGCTGTCCACAGCGCATAGAAGGATTGAGTGACGTCATAGGCTCTTGGAAAATCATACTGATTTGATTTCCTCTCAGCTTGGCTGAATTTCTTGTATGTAAGATTTCAATATTTTCTGCTCCGTTATTGAATAATATGGAGCCAGAAACTTGCGCATTTTCGGGTAATAAACCCATAATAGCTAATGAGGTAAGGGATTTTCCCGAGCCCGATTCGCCTACAATACCCAAAATCTCTCCTTGATTGATTTGAAGTGAAACATTTTTTATTACCTCGACTTTGTCAAAAGCAATATTTAATTGATTGATTTGGATTACAGTTTCTGGAGCCATTTTTCAAAAATAAAAAAAAGCCCCTTAAATAGGAACTTTTTATTAGGTTTAGGTAAGATTATTTTTATTATTTGGCTCTTTGAATTACATTGTAATTTACACCAATTCCCACTTGAGCCGGAGCAAAATCAGCTGCAACTCCTTGATAAAATCCGAAAATATTCCAATTTTCATTGTGGTAACCAATCTCTGGTCTATAATAGAAACCACCATCTGCATCTACACCAGAAATCACACCATATCCCAAATCAGCTCCTAGAAAGAAACTTTCTGTTGGGTAATAACGTAGTAAGGCAGCGATTGGAATGATACCAAAATCATCTACGTCATGACCATTTACTTCTTTTCCAAAAAAGTGCGAATAACCAGTGGCCAATCCAAACCCGAAATGATCGTAGGTGAGGAATTGGTATTTACCATCGATTCCCAAAGCAAATGAAGAAGTATCTCCTGCATCTCCTACTGGAATTCCAGCATGAACACCTAATTTTAACCAATTTGTACCTTGCTGTGCCTGTGTGAATGTGAAGCCTATCAGCATCATCATAATTAAACTTAATTTTTTCATGTTACAATTTTTATATTTATTCCTCGATATTTTCAAAATAAATGCCAAAAGTGTAATTTATATTTAATTTTTGATAATACAGATTGTTAAGTATCTTGTTTTCAATAATTTAATATTTAAATATTTTTTAAAATAATCCATAAAATTCCTGAATAAAAGCTAAGATATTGTGAAAATAGGATAGCGTAATAAAAAAATATCCCGGCAGAACCGGGATAAATTTCATTAAGAAATATTATTTTTTGTTATTGACTTCTTTGATGTATTTTTCAAGAGCCATGGCCATAGATGGCGTTTCGGGTGTGGGCACGGGAATATCAATTTTTAATCCCATTTTTTTGCCGGCCGTTACGGTTGTTTTCCCGAAGGCTGCAATACGGGTTTTTTCTTGTTTAAAATCAGGGAAATTTTCAAATAATGATTTTATACCCGATGGGCTGAAGAATACCAGAATGTCATATTTCACATCTGTCAAATCAGAAAGATCGCTACAAACAGTGTGATACATAATCGCACGCTTCCAATTGAGTTTTTCCCCATTCATTATTTTTACTACTTCTGGTTTCAACGTATCAGAAGAGGGTAAAAGAAAGTTTAATTCTTTGTGTTTTTTTAATAAAGGAGTCAAATCCGCAAAAGTTTTACCACCTATATATACTTTTCGTTTTCTGTAAATAATATATTTCTGCAAATAATAGGCTACTGCCTCTGATTGGCAAAAGTACTTCATGGCATCCGGCACTTGAAAACGCATTTCTTCTGCCAGTCGAAAGTAATGATCCACGGCATTCCGACTGGTTAATACAACAGCTGAAAATTTGGAAAGATCTATTTTTTGCTGTCTTAAATCCTTTGCCGTGAGTCCTTCAACATGAATAAAAGGACGGAAATCTACTTTTACTTTTTGTTTTTTGCTTAAATCAAAATAAGGAGAGGAATCTGTAATTGGCTTGGGTTGTGAAACCAGAATAGATTTTACTTTCATATTATTTATGTAAATTTAAATTTACCCATTCCAATATTTGATTAAATATAAAATGGGTAAAATTTCGAGGATGCAAAGGTACAAAATAAAATAATAGGAATAATATATACTCGTGAAGGCTTTATTCCTGATTTGATAAATGTATTCCAAAACAAACAATAAGCATATAATAATGAATCCCAAAGTTAAAATTACATCACCTTGAAAATCAGAATAATACATGAATAAATTAAGTATTAACAAGGCAAAAATGGCGAATATTCTAAAGTAAATTTTAACACTAATGATGCGTTTAAAATCTTCATTCAACCCTATCATAAAAATCAATATCAAGCTGAATAAGAAGCGAATGAAAAAATATAGACCAACTACTCCTATCACCAACAAGGCATCTGTAACTCCAGGCTTTATATTTTCTGCAAAGGGAAAGGGTATAAAGGGAAAAATCAGTAATCCAGCTAGTATGGCCAAAATAATATTCACCGATACCTTCAAGATGATGATCCCCTCTTGTTGTTCTGTAAATAAATTCAGATTACCAAGCGTTTCAAATTGTTTCGAAAATAATATTCTGGCTACTGCCAGCAAAACAAAAATAGAGAGCAGGATCAAAAATACCCATGAATTCTCTGTGACGGTGCGTAATGCAGGTTCCAATTGAGCTATTTTGATGCAAAATTATGAAATTATCTTCTTAACCTTTGCTATCTTTGCGCGATGTCTTCAAAAATAGTTATAATTCCTACGTTTAACGAAAAGGAAAATATAGAACGTATCATTCGGGTAAGTTTGGGTTTGCCAGAGGGATTTGACATTCTTGTCGTAGATGATTCTTCTCCAGACGGAACGGCAAATATTGTGAAACAGCTTATGACAGAGTTCTCTTCGCGCTTGTTTTTGGAAGAAAGAAAAGTAAAAGATGGCTTGGGTAGAGCCTATGTACATGGTTTTAAATGGGCATTGCATCGAAATTATGATTATATCTTTGAGATGGATGCAGATTTTTCTCATAATCCGATTGATTTGCCCAGATTGCTCAAAGCTTGTGAAGATGGCGCAGATATGTCTGTAGGATCGCGGTATAGCCAAGGCGTGAATGTCGTAAACTGGCCTATGAAACGGGTTTTACTCTCCTATTTTGCGTCCAAATATGTACGGTTCATTACCGGGATTCCCGTGCATGACACTACAGCGGGTTTTGTGTGCTATTCAAAAAAAGCACTAGAAGCACTCGATTTGGAACAGATAAAATTCAAAGGTTATGGTTTTCAAGTAGAAATGAAATACAAAGTATGGAAAAAAGGCTTGAAAGTTGTAGAAGTTCCTATCGTTTTTACCGATAGAACATTGGGCGAGTCCAAAATCAGTAAATCCATTATGCGCGAAGCTGTTTTTGGAATTATTGGATTGAGGCTGAAAAGTATGTTTGGCAGGCTATGAATAGATTGATAGGTTTAATTTTTGTATTTTCCATGGTTTTGGCTTGTAATCATGAGCTAAATAAACCAGCAGATTTGATTCCAGAAAAACAGATGAAGGAAATTATAAAAGAAATCTATCTCTACAAACAAGTAAGAAATTACAACCTGGCCAATGACTTGCCCGCTGCTGCCAAAACCAATTTAGCCATCTTGAATCGTCATGGAGTGAGTTTAGATCAATTCAAATCTTCGTATCAATATTATGTGATAGACCATGCGGCTTATGATAAATTTCTAGAAGAGATTCAACTAGAAATTCAATCAGAAATTCCTGTGGAATTTAAAAATAATATGAATGAAAAAAACGGTCAAGAATTACTTTCCTCACCGCCTTCTTCGTGAAATTTAGTCTAAAATTACTTTATCAGTAATTTTGAAGTTTCCATCTGTTTTATATTATAAATTTTAATAAAATAAATTCCTGCTGGCAATTCACTCACATCAAATGTATATTGGTGTAATTCTTCTTTGTTTTTAAAACTGTATTTTTTGAGCGAAATTCCTTGTGGTGTATATATTTGAACAATCGCATTTTCCATTTCTTCTGCAAGTTGCATTCTGAATATGCCTTGGCTTGGATTGGGAAATACACTCAATTTATTTTCTTTGATATTGTTGATTTCGCGTGTGCTCAGCGTTCCCAGAGGGTTATTTCCTTTGAAAACGTTGTATGCGGCTATTCTGTAATGCGGGTTGTATCCATCATTACAATCAGCGCAGGTTTGCCCAGAAACACAGTTTGGATTGTTGGGGTGGCAGTAATCTCTGTACGAGGTTTGGAATTCATAATCAAAACTGTATTCATTTTGAATGTAGGGTGTAGTGTCGTACAGATAGGGCTTTGCGATGGTTCCTGGACACCAGCCGGCGCGGTCGTATTGCCAGGTTCCCATTTGGCCTGTACACCCATCAGGGTTGGGATTACATCTTACGCGCATGTTTTGGGTAAAGGTATTGGCTTCATTTACCTTGAATCTGTGAATAGCATGATAGAACTCCGCTGCATTACCCGTATTGTTGGCACCCCAGCCATGACCCGTGGTTACCACTCTGAACCCGGCTGATTCTGTTCCCTCAGGCGCAAGAATTTGAGCTTGTGGTACCGGCTGAAGATTTGCCATATCACCAAAGTTGTAGGTGCCATGCCATACTTCTTCTATTTCTGAATAAATAAATTCAGGCGTACCTTCCAGATAATGTAAAATTAATTCCATTTGCCAACCGCCTGTGCCCCAAGTATCTATATACATTCTAAATTCTACTTTTCCTTGAAGCAGTGAAGCAAAATCTGTAACATCCAACTCGTGAGAACATGCAACACCATAGGGTGTGATATAGCGTATCAGTTCCACCCATTCACCATCGGGATTTTTGATTTGCAAATAGCCCAATCGGTCCCAATCATCGCAACCACCGGGAACACTAGGACAAGTAACGTTGAACTCGGCCATGATTTGCTCGTATGCTCCTGTAAACTGTGGCATTTCGTAGGTTCCATAAAACCATTGTGAGCCTTGTGTTCCCCAGTCTATAACGGCGTTTTGCAATGTAACTACCTCTCGAGTAGCAACTTCTGAAGTAACATTAATCTGATAATTTTCTGTAGAAATGTTTCCATTACTCGCCGTGGCTAGAATTTGAATATCGTGCATTCCATAAGTAGTTGGCGTCCACCAAGCATAATAGGAATTATTGGCCTCTCTGGTTTCAATTAATTCACCATTTACAATAAATTGAAGAGAAATAACAGAAAGAGCTTCTTCTTCAGCAATATTTGCATTGGCTGTTAATTTATAAGCGTATAATTGCGGCATTTCTATGGGGTAGTTTTCTGTGAGTCGAGTTTGAATTTGAGGGGATATTGTAGATAAATCAATCACATCAAAAGATTGAAAAGCCTCTGCAGCATAGTATGTATCATTTGCAGCTTGAGAGGCTTTAATGGTTACCGTTCCGCCTTGTCCTGTAAGGCTTACTGTAGAACCCGAAACACTTGCAGGTCCAGAAATAAGCTCAAAAATAATCGGTTGGGATGTATTAGAGCTTGCTTGAAGGGCAAAGGGCTCATCGGTAGAATAGTGCTGTGGAATTTCATCAAAAACCAAAATTTGATTGTTTTGACCTGTGGCAGTACATCCCGTTCCGTCTATTTGAAAAGCGCGAATCTCTGAAACGGCACAATGTACATTATCATCATAATTGGAATGAATAACCAGCTTGAAATATCTTGCCGTGATAGCTCCAAATGAAATTTCTGCCGTTTGACCCGTAGCATTAATTAATGGATAAACAAAATTCCCTGCAGACTGTACGGGTTCCCAATCAGTGCCGTCTGTACTCAAAAAAAGCTCATATTGCTTGACTTTACTATTAGACGTATCGAATCGTGAAGTAACAGACAGCCCGTTCATAGCGTAATTTTGCCCCATATCAATGGTGATAAAGTGAGGGTATTGATTGGTAAAATTCTGCCAACGACTGTGCCAGTGTGTATTATTATTACCATCGATTGTATGTATAGCGCGGCCATTGTTGGGACCTTCGCCAAATTGCTCTTGTGTACTAAATTCAAGAATTGACCAAGCTGATCGTTCGATTTCGATAGAGCTACACTGAGCACTTGCCACGATCATTAGCCAAAAAGATAGAAATGATAGAATTGATTTCATAAAAGATAATTTTTTTATAAAATTAAATATATTTCAGACATAATGAATTAATAATCCAAAAAATGATTTTAACAGTTTATGGAATAGATGGCAAATTGTATTTTTGTACCTTTGAAGTTAGCAGAAAAATATGAGTGGATCTTTAAATAAAGTCATGTTAATTGGAAATCTTGGGGATGAGGTGAAAATTCATTATTTTGATAATCAAAATTGTATTTCCAGATTCTCCATCGCCACCAACGAATCCTATACACTACGGGATACAGGTGAACGTGTGACGCAAACAGAATGGCATAGAATAGTAGCCAAAAATAAATTGGCAGAGCTTTGTGAAAAATATTTATCAAAAGGTGATTCCGTTTATGTGGAAGGGAAAATCAGAACGCGCAAATGGAATGACAATGGTGTTGTAAGATATCAAACAGAAATCCATGCAGAAACCATCCAGTTTTTACATACCAAAAATACATCTACCGAAAAGGATGAAGGCTTGATTTCACCCAAAGATTTGTCATTTAAAGATAATTTGAATGAAAATGAAGAAGGATTAAAGGAAATGCCTTTTTAAAATAGCAAACAGAATGTGGAGATTATTTTCTTATTCTTTGATGATTTTTTTGCTTTTAGGGCAGATTTCATGTTCAGAAGATGCAGTGCCCAAGCCTTATGGTGATGTTCGATTAGAATATCCGGCCGCAGAATATGCCAAATTCAATACGGATTGCCCGTTTTCTTTTCAATATTCGAGCCTGGCAGAGAAAAGACCCAAAGATTCTATTTGCGCCTATAATTTATATTATCCCAATTTGAAGGCTACCATTTACCTTACCTATGATAATGTTGAGAAAAAAGGCTTGGTAAATTTAATTCGTGATGCCGAAAAAGCTGTATATGAAATGCATACGACCAAAGCAGAATATATTGAGCCCAAATTAATTATTCGTTCCAAAGAGCGTGTTTTTGGAACTTTGTATGAATTGAGTGGAGAATCTGCCATGAATTTTCAATTTCATATTACCGACAGCGTTCAACATTTTTTGAGAGGTTCTGTTTATTTCAGATCTCATCCCAAACCCGATTCTTTGGCACCAGCCATAGAATATATGCGCCTGGATATCGAGAAATTAATGGAATCTGCACGTTGGAAGTGATTTTTTAATTCAGGTTAAATCACTTTCATTCCATTCGCGGTAAAATTCGGTTAAAAATGCTTCCATGTAATTATGCCGTCTATCTGCCAAAATTTTAGCGGTTTCGGTGTTCATTAAATCTTTCAATTTCAGTAATTTATCATAAAAATGTTGTATAGTATGCGCTTGCGAATTTTGATAATCCAGTTGGTTTCCTATGATTTCTGAAGAAAGGTTGGGGTCGTATAATAATCTGCCTTTTTTGCCACCATATGCAAAGGCTCTTGCTATACCAATGGCACCCATAGCATCTAATCTATCTGCATCTTGAACAATAAGCACCTCTATTTTTGTTGATTTTTCATTAAAACCTCCCTTAAATCCTATGGCGTGAATGTCCTTAATTAATTCTGAACAATAAGCCTGAGAATAATCAAATTCTTCGATGATTTCCATGACTTTTTCTTCCGTTTTGTCTTCACCATCATATAATTTGTAATCCCCAACATCGTGTAAATAAGCGAGTTGTAGAGTGTAGTGTAAATTACATTTTTCCTTTAAACCTATAGCGATGCTGTTTCTAACTACACGTTCAATATGAAAATAATCATGGCCCGTAGATTCATTTTTTAATAAATCAAAAACTTTGAGTTTAATTTTTTGTAAAATTTCTTTTTCATTCATAAATAAAGAATTATCTTTGCCGCTCGAAAAATTAATCATATTAATCGGGGACAGAGTTCCCCAAAATTAGGAAAATTATGGCTGTAAAAATCAGACTTCAAAGACATGGTAGAAAAGGACGTCCTTTTTATCATATTGTTATTGCAGATTCAAAAGTAAAACGTGACGGTAAATTTATTGAAAGAATCGGTTCATACAACCCGATTACAAACCCTGCAACTATCGATTTAGATGTTGACAAGGCAGTAGATTGGTTACAAAAAGGTGCTCAACCAACCAATACCGTACGTAATATATTATCGTATAAAGGTGCTTTGCTCAAAAAACATTTGATGGGTGGAGTGGCCAAAGGTGCTTTTGACGAAGCCGAAGCAGAAAAACGCTTCAATGAATGGCTAGAAGGAAAAGAAAAACAAATTTCTGATAAAAAATCTGGCTTGAGTAAAAAGGCAGAAGAAGAGAAAATTGCAAAACTTGAGGCAGAAAAGAAAGTAGCAGAAAAAAGAGTAGCTGTTGAAGAGCCTGCGCAAGAGCCTGAAAATGAAGAGGTAGCAGCAGATGCAGAGGCAACAGAAACTGAAGCTCCGAGCAGCGAAGATGTGGCTAGTGAGCCTGCAGAAGACAAAGAATAAATGCACATAGAAGATTGTTACTTTTTAGGGACAATTACCAAGGCTCATGGTTATAAGGGTGAACTCAACGTTCAACTTGATACAGATGACCCGCAAGCATATCAAAATTTGGAATCAGTATTCATTGAAAAAAATGGATTATTGGTTCCATTTTTTTTGAAATCAGCCCGATTGCACAGAACCAATCATTTACGTATTTTTATAGAAGATTTTGACGATCCGGAATCTCTCATTGGTCGTGCGCTATATTTACCATTATCTACCTTGCCGCCTCTACAAGGTAACAAGTTTTATTATCACGAAGTGGTAGGTTTTCTGGTGCTTACAAAAGAGGGTGAAGAAGTCGGAATTATAACGCATGTGCGGGATTCCCAGGTTCAGGATTTATTTGAAATTAAGGCGAAAGACGGTCGCGAAATTTTAATTCCCGTGATAGACGACTGGATAGTTGAAGTAAATCGAAAAGAAAAATCCATCAAAGTAAATTTACCCGATGGATTACTAGAG
The DNA here is from genome assembly GCA_030538275.1 of Flavobacteriaceae bacterium. Taxonomy (GTDB): domain Bacteria; phylum Bacteroidota; class Bacteroidia; order Flavobacteriales; family Weeksellaceae; genus Profundicola. The sequence continues at coordinate 25,949 of JAUNUH010000009.1, forward strand.
GTATTTTAAAATTTTTTTATTTCCATTTGATTCCACAGCCAACACAAGGAATTTGCTCAGTCAAAACCTCGTCGCCGTTGATTAATGCCTGCATAGCACGCACCAAGTCCTCTCCTGTTGCTTCGCCTTTTCCAGGGCGCGTTCCGTCAAATTGTCCATGATAAACAAGTTTTAATTCAGAATCAAACAAGAAAAACTCTGGCGTGCAAACCGCGCCATAGGCCATGGCAACTTCTTGAGTTTCGTCATGCAAATAGGGCATAGGGAAATTAAATTCTTCTGCAAATTCTTGCATCTTTTCAAACGAATCCTCTGGATATTGCGTTGCATCATTGGAGTTAATCATCAATGCGCTGATGCCTTGTGGAATAAATTCACCAATAATTTCATTTAGTCTGGGCAATACATGTCTCACGTACGGGCAATGGTTACAACCAAATACAATTAACAAACCTTTGTTTGCATTAATATCATTAAGTGAAAATCTCCTGTTTTCTCTTGCATCAACCAAATCAAAATTGGGTGCAGTGGTGCCCAAAGGCATGTCCATAGATTCTGTTGCCATGTTTTTAATTTTAATAATTTGAATCAATTACTGAACCAAATTCAAGTTTTTCCAAGTAATTTGTCGTAGAAATTATGCTAATTTTTTATGAATTTAATTTTAAATTGTCATTTAACAAAAGCCGAAACACATCATATTGGAATTATGGCTATGATGACATATTTGGAATCCATCAGATATTGTGAATTAACAAAATTATTCAATTTTTTAAAAAATCTTTAATCATGGATAAATTATGAATTTGTAATTTTTCAAGTACAATTTTATCTTAAATTATCATTATCTCAAAAAATCATATAATTTTTGAATTGCCAAATCTGTACATTTTTTTGTGAAAGGAATTCGTTCCAGTTCTGGAAAATGGAATGAATAAACTTTTTCCTTTTCATCAGAAACTATAGCAATGAATGCCACACCGGGAGGCGTTCCAAAACTATCTGGATTCGGGCCGGCAACACCGGTAGAGCTTATGCCAATATCACTATGGCAAATATTACGAGCACCATGTGCCATTGCCAAAGCTACTTCGGCACTAGCAACTCCTTTTTCCTGAATTAAGCTTTGCGGAACTTGTAATAATTTTTCTTTCATTTCTGGAGAGTAAGCTACAATTCCAGCTTTGAAATAGACACTGCTGCCGCTTTCTGTAGTAAGTTCTTCGGCAATTTTCCCTGCCGTGAAACTTTCTGCTGTGGCTATTTCCAGGTTTTTTTCTTTTAATGCCGTGGCTGTTAATTCAGTTAAGGATAAGGTGCCTCGCGACAAAAAATTCATAGCAGGAATCAAGCTTATGAGTATTTCGATTTGTTCTTGAATTTCATTTTTTAATCGTTGTGAATCATCTCCATGACCCGTAATTCTCAACCGAATTCTTTTTCCATGAGGCAGATATGCCAATGATAAATGGTCGGGAAGATTTTTTTCAAATTGAGTTAAAATTTCTGCTAATTCACTTTCGGCGATATTATAAGTTTGAACAAATTCATGAAAAATAAAAATTGGGTCAAATCTTTCTATCAATCTTGGCAAAATTTCATTTTTCATTAGGAATTTCATTTCATGCGGAACTCCTGGTAAGCAAATTAATATTTTTTTACCAAATTCTGTCCATAATCCTGGCGCTGTTCCCATTTTGTTATGCAATGGAATCGTGCCGATTGGTACCAAGGCTTGATTGCGATTGAGCTTGTTCATGGGACGTTTGACGGTATTTTCAAAATAATCCTGAGTCCATTTCAATGCCTGGTCGTTCAATTCTAGTGCTTTGCCTGTAATTTGAGAAAGTACATATTTGGTTTTATCGTCGCGTGTTGGGCCCAAACCACCGGTGGTGATAATAATGTCTGCAGGAGAACTCAAAATTTCATTTCGAATCCTTTTCTTTTTGTCTTGTACTGCAGAAATTTGAATGAGTTCTATGCTGATTTTTGCAAATTCAACCGCCAAAAAATGGGAATTTGTATCTAAAGTTTGTCCAAATAAAATTTCATCTCCAATACTTATGACATGAGCCGTAATCATTTTTTTCATTGGGGAAATATAATGTTTTATAGCGTATTTATGCCAAAATTGTTCATAAGAAGTCGATTTATCAACTTTATATAACGGATAAATCCCGAAAATCCCTGTGATTTTTTAATTAAATAAAATATGATTGAATTGGTTTTATAAACATAAGTTTTCCAAAAATCATTCAACTCTTACATCTGGGTAAATCAACATCCAAAGAAAATAAGAAAAGCATGTTAAACCACACACGAAAAAGATAGATTCAACGTTTTTTTATGTAGATTTGTTTTCTATGACTAGAAATTTGTATCGGCTTGGTTTGTTGCTGATTATTATGGCTGTTAGTAGTTGTTCTACCAAAAAGGACAGCATGAAAAATCGTGCATATCATAATATGACGTCATGGTTCAATGCGCTTTTTAACGGTCAAAAGGCTATGGACGATAAATTAAAAGAGTTGAAAACCGGGCATTCTGATAATTATTTTGAAGTTTTGCGGGTAGAGCCTTATGATGAGTTTACTGTAAATTTGGACGCCAATATCATTACCGCTCCTGCGCCACCCCAATCTGGAGTCGGGGGAGTTTTCTCCAATCCCAATGTGCTCAATAATCAAAATAGTTCTTTAAGCGGATTTGAAAAAGCAGAGGAAAAAGCTTTAAAAGTAATTTCAGACCATTCTATGATGATTAGAGGAGAGGAAAGAAATCGGCTTATGGAGCGTGCATATTTGATGTTGGGACAGGCAAGATATTATCAAGGCAAACCTTTTCAAGCCTTGGATGCGTTGCAATATGCTCGAAATCTGAAATACAATAAACATTTGGATGAAGTGAAGTATTTTACTGCTTTGTCTCAAATTCAAGCAGGAAATAAATTTGCCGCCGAACAAATTCTGGATCCCATGTATCAAAATGAAAAACTGGGAAAACAAGTAAAAGCAGACGTAGCTAAGCAATTGGCATGGTTGTATTTTCTAGAAAACGATTTTCCAAGTGCACTAAATGGTCTCGATAGAGCCATTAAATACACTAGAAGTAAGGATGAAGAGGCACGATTAAACTATATTCAAGGTCAGATACTTACAAAAATGGGAAGATTGGATGAGGCCAATGCCAAATTTGCCCGTGTGTATCGTTTAAAGCCTGGTTTTGAAATGGAAGCTAGAGCGCAAGTGGCAGCAGCATTGAATTTTGATCCTTTGGCACACAATTATTCCGAATTCAAAAATCGACTTATGAAAACTTACAGAGTCGGTACTTATGAGCTCTATCGTAATGAATTGCTATATGCTCTGGGGAAAATGGAAGAAAAAAGAGATTCGATTCAATTGGCAGAAAAAACTTATTTAGAAGCACTACGGCTAGAGCAAAGCGACCCTCGTTTCAGGGCAGAAACCTTTACATCCATAGGTGATATCAAATTTCGTAAATCTGATTATGTTTACGCAGGTGCCTATTACGACAGTGCAGTGAATGTAATTCCGGATAGTGAAAGAAAGATTGAAATTACCGCCTTCAGGGATAATTTGAAGGCAGTAATGGAGAAATATTATCTCGTCCAGCGCAACGACAGTATTCTAAAAATTGCCGGCATGTCTGATTCGGATCGTAAAAATTTCTTCGAAAATTATATTGCAGAATTGAGGAAAAGTGATGAACTCAAAAGACAACAAGAAGAAGTAGAAGCTACTGAGTTTTTGACCCAAACCAAACGTAGTTCTTTTGGTAGCAGCTTCGAAGATAATAGCGGAAAATTCTATTTTTACAGCGCAACCGCCAAAAGTAACGGTGAATCTGAGTTTCAACGGGTTTGGGGAAATCGTCAATTAGGCGATAATTGGCGGATTTCTTCTGGGGGCTCTTCCATCGAAGATCAAAAAGCAGAACTCACAGGAACATCTAGCGTAACAGATCCGCGCAGATATGAACTGGATTTTTATTTGGAACAAATCCCAAAAACACAAGCTGCGCTAAGAAATCTTAAAGTGCAAAGAGATACAACCGAGTTTTTACTTGGACTGGATTATTATGATAAATTTAAAGATTATAGTCTGGCAACTACAACTTTGGAACATTTAGTTGGTACGCCACCGCATAACGAAGACCTTTTATTGAAATCATATTATAATCTTTATAAAATTAATATAGAAAAAAATCCTGTTTTAAGTGCTAAGTATAAAGATTTAGTTCTTAATCAGTTTCCGAACTCTTTATATGCCGAATTTATCCTAAATCCTCAAATGGATTTTTCTGAAGAAAATAATCCTGAAGTGCTAGAATTGTATAACGAAACTTTTACAGCTTACAAAGAAGATAATTTTGAATTGGTGAAATCAAATGCCACTACTGCTTTTGAAACCTTTCCCATGGCCAAAATTATTCCAAAATTTGCCTTGTTGAATGCCTATGCAGATGCCCAAATCGAAGGCTCGGAAGTTTATCGAGCATCACTAGAACGGATTTTGATTTTATACCCTGGAACCGATGAGGCAAAACATGCACAATACTTGCTCGATATACTTGATGGAAAAAATAAACCCAAACCCCAAGACTCAAATCCCATTGGTGAATTTGAATCGCAACCAGCGAATATAGAACAACAAGGAAAGTCCCAAAATAGAAATGCCCAACCGGCAATTGATAACCAAAATCTTACACCAGAATTGCGGGAGGCTATGAAAAAAAGAGAGGAAAATAGACAAAAACTCGAAAGTCAAAACAAAGCTACACCGCCGTCATTGCAAAATCAAAAAATAGAAATGCAACAAAATCGTAAATCAAATTAGAATTTGGGATAATTAGTAATTTCTAAACTTCAAAAGCTATTTTTTAATCGAAATGTTTTTTACGAATATTAAATTGAGCTGAAATTATTTAGTAACTTATTAATTAATAATTCTTTACCTGAATCCAACCCGAATATTTTCGCCCATCGGTTAAATTAATCACGTACCAATAGGAAGTCGTATTTACCACTCTTCCCAAATAATATCCGTCCCATAAAATCAACCTATCTGTAGAATAAACATACCGCAAAGAAGGACTTTGATGGTCTCCAGGAATAATCATTCGATGCAGCTCTTTGCCATATCTGTCAAAAATCTGAACAACAGAGCCCGGATAAGCAGCAATTCCAGGCACAGACCAATAATCGTTGTAGCCATCAGCGTTGGGGGTAATTACATTAGGTATATCTAAGATGCCAAATTCCATAAAATTACCATCACAACCTTGTCCACTTCTCACATATACACGATAAATTCCAGGTTCTGTTAATTCAAAAATATGGGAATTTTGCCAGTGAATACCATCCAAACTGTATTCATAAGCCTGTGAACCTGTAGCATGAACAATGGCCGTAAAACCATTACGAACTTCAATTTCTGTGATTTGCGGTAAATCATAGAAATTTACTACAAAATCTGTTGCATTAGAACAACCAAACTCATTGGTTACCCAAACGCGGTAATTACCTGCGTGTGTGATGGTTATGCTAGGTCCTGTGAGGTTTTGCAATGCGTCATCACCTTGTAGTCCAGACCATTCATATTCTAGATAACCCGTAAGATTAATGGTAAAAGAATCATTTTGTGGACAAATAATTATTTCTGGTATTTCTGGAACTGGCAAAGGATGTACTATCAAATCAAATGAAAAAATAGAGTTACAACTTCCATCAATTTCCATCCGGGCATATATCGTTTGACGATGAGGTATGACATTGGAATAATTAATCGAAAGTGGATGAAGACCATTTCCTGCATCTTCCAAACTTGAATGAAAGCTGATTTCGCCAGAACTTTCTTCTGCAATCGACTGTAAATTAGATATTTGAAGCGCAAGATTGAATATAGCTAAACCATCAAAGTCATCATCACATACAGCCAAAGGAGGCAAATTTGTATAAAAAGCGGTCTGCGTTTCAAGGTGTAATTCCGCGTAACTACTACATCCGAATTGATTAGTAACCAGCACATAAAGTATTTGATTGTCTGCAGAGCTGTAAAATGTGGTCGGTTGGGAATTTTGTTCAAGTTCCCGATCCTCTGGCGTCAAATAAAATGAAAAATGATGCGTAGAAATTTCTCCATTTGCCAATAACAGGTTATAAGCCTCGTCTAAATGATACAAAGCAACACCATCGTTTTCTGGATCACATTGATACAAGGTCGCATCTTGTAATTCTGGCAATGGATGAATCGTGATTTGCCGTCGAACTTCGGTCGTTAATGATTGTGAATCGGTGACAAAAGCCGTAACCCAATACGTTCCTGGAGCAGTGTATATGTGATTAGCCGTCAAGTCATGAGATGAATTTCCATCACCAAAATCCCATTCTACACCTACAACACTCGAATTAGAATCTATAGAAAAAATAACGTTTTCTAGAACACAAGCCTCCTGAACACCCAAATCGGAATTAATGATAATTTCAGACGCCAAAAAAGACGAAACAAATGGTGGTAACCCATAAGACACAAAAATATGTTCATTATCTGGAGGTGAAACCTGAAAAAACTCGTGACGATAGTCTGCAGCATTTCCGGCCAAATTGGGATTGGCAATTACAGACAATGCCATTCCACCATATTGTCCCAAACCCGTTGGATTTTGCCGGGCGCGTGTTACCGAATAATAAATTTTGCCATCAAGCGCCAATTGTAATGCGCCACGAGCATGAAAAAGAGCACTTCCATCATTCTCCAAAAAAGTATCAGAACTAGCCAAAATATTTTGTTGAAAATCTGGCGTGGCCAAATTATATTGAATCAACTCTGCACCCAACCAATACGGATAGGTGCTTTTTTGATAATCCAATGCAGCATATAAAAACTGTGAATTTGGCGAAAATTCAAGCCCATAAGGTGAGCCCTTCAAATTCCCGCTCGCATCATAATTCAAAATAGATTCGTTGGAAACAACCCCCGAAATCGCATCAAAATCATATACCGCAAGAATTCCAGGCGTAGCATTAGCTAGCGTACCATTCTGTATGTAGTCATTTTCAGTAAGTTGCGTGAGATAAGACAAATGCGCAATTCCTATTTTGTTACCATCTGGAGAAATCTTCAAATACCCACGTGCATTGACCGGGTAGCCATACGTGGACAAAAACGGCCCAATAGCGGTAATCACAGGCATCTGAATTCCATTTTCATCTACAAGCCATGCATAAAATCTATCCTCAAAATGTGTCAAAACCCAATAATCTTGTCGATTCGGATGTTTTACAGCTGCTATTTTTTCCGAACTACGATCCAATGATGGAAATCCAGGCATGAAATTTTGCGTATTATCAAACCCCTCAACCGCACCCAGACCGCCATTACGCGACATATCTACAATGTAATAATGCATTCCCTCAGGGACATCATGCATATAAATTCCATCAAATGCACCTACCGTTAAAATATAATATTTATCTATCTCATGCGGCACAGGAACTATGATGGCCGATTGCGTAGAAGAGGCATCACCCAACAATCCTGTCCCATTTTCCATAATTTCGTGAACAGCATTCCATACCGTAGAACCATCAGTATAAAACAGCAAATTACCCTCGTGGTCTGCAATAGAAGCGCATCCCTCACCCGTTGTCAATTGCCCATCATATACCGCAACTGGCTCGCCACTGGTAAAATCAATCCCCGCATAATGCCCAAAATACCATCTCGCCGACTGTAATTGAGCCAAAGCCGAACTTGCAAATAGCAAAAATAATATGGGCAAAAGTCGATTCAAATTAGATAAAACGAGTTTTTAACTTGTTAAAGATATGAAAATTGAATGAGCTCTTTTCGATTTTTTTAATTTTTTGGGCGACGGCCGGGCTGCTCCGGGGTTCCGTCCCGTTACGCCAATTCGGCTTGTGAATAAGGCGTAACGGGACCAAGCCCTACGCATCCCTGTCGCAAACACCGTGATAGCACGATATCAATGATTTTTTACAAAATAAGAGAAGAATCAAAAAAAATACTAGAAAAAACGGAAAAATGAGAATGATATAATTATAAAAATCATTCAGAGAAAATAATTATCAAAATTTGGAAATGTAAAACTTAGACCATGCTCATAAGCCATTTTCTTAACCAGATTTCCATGAAATTCATCAAAAATTCAATTTATTTTAAAAACTGAAAACTTCTTTTGGCTCCATAAAAGGAATAGAAGGATCAAGAATTTCCTCAATCAAATAGCCAATTTGTTCCATTACGGGTAATATAATTTCTTGGGTTAATACTTGATTGCCGTCTATGGAAAGCAGATTTATATCTCGAGTAAAATATCGTAAAGGATAAATTCCAGATTGTATTTCATCTTCTTGTGACATATACGCATATATAGCCAGTTGAATCAGCTTAGCCCCGTTATAATCATTTATTATTTTAGGTAAATTCATGGTTTTGATTTGGGTTTGTGCTTCATCCACCGACCCTGTTTTGTAATCAAGAATTCGTTTCACTCCATTCAACCGGTCTATTCTGTCGATATAGCCTGTAAAATTTACCAAAATCCCCGAAGGAGTCGTATAAGTATGCGTGAATTTCTCTTCTGTATTCAAAATGATAAGTTCGTGATTTTTAGATACTTCACTATCTTTTCTCAACACAGAATTTATCATTTCTCTAGCAACTGACAAAATCAGTACATTTTTACCAGATACTTCTCGTCCATGCAATAATTCTTCGTGTACCACTTCATCAAAACATTTTTCCTTGATTTGATTCAAATATTTGAAATGTTCTGGCGTGAGAATTTCTTGTAAAAATGGGTTATACAATTTCTCCAAAACACCATGTACTATATTTCCCAAGGTCATATCACCCGCAATTTCTTCGGCCTGCTGTTCCGGGTTCAATCTCAATACATAATTCTGATAAAATTGTATCGGATTGTACAAATAACTGCCTATAGAAGAGGGGGATACGCGATCCTTCCATTGGTTTAATTGATGCAAAGTATGCGCCGTTTTAGGAATAGTCAGCAACTCACTCGCAGTCTTGGAATAGCTTGGTGTAGCCGTGGTTTCTATGGGTTGATGCGGAGATTCCAAAATAAGTTGAGTAAGAAACCTGCTCGGCTCACCACTGTTTACGCCTTCTTCATCAGAATTATATAGAAAAATAGCATTTTTACATCTTTGTATTAATCGATAAAAATGATAGGCATAAATGGCGTCATTGTCTATAAAAGTGTTCAGCCCAAATGCCTTCCTGAAATCAAAAGGAATAAAAGTATTTTCTTTTCGACCCAAAGGTAAAGTGCCTTCGTTCACACTTGTAAGTATAATGTTTTCAAAATCTAATAAACGCGTTTCTAGCATGCCCAATAATTGAAGACCAATGAGAGGTTCGCCAATAAATGAGATTTTTTCCATCAACAACAATTGTAAATATAGCTGATACAGAGATTTATAGGTTTCGATAAAATTAAACTGATGCAATTCATCTTTGAGTTGTACAAATACACTTCGAAATCTATACAAATATTCTTGTTGAATATCATCAATTTGCTGCTGCGTATAAACCAAATCAATCCACGAAATCAAAATCTCCAATAGATCAACAGGCTTTTCTGGACGTTGAAAAATTTGGTAAAAAGGATTATGGGATAGAATTTGCAACAATTCTTTTTCATGCAAAAGAATAAGATTATTCGTATGAATTTTTTGAATTAAAATGTCTGATTCTGGTAAAAAACATTCTCTGAAATTCGAATCCAAAAGAATATCCAAAACATTACGATAATAGTTCATATCGCTTTTTCCGAACTTTTCTCTTGTCAAATGCAAATTAAATATTTGCTTGAAAAACACCGACATGGTAACCATGTTCAATCCAAGGCCCATGGTGATATTCAATTTTTCAACCTCGGGCGGCAAGGCGTTTAAAATAGCGGGTAATAATTGTTCATCTGCTAGTACAATCGCCGTTTTTTCTCTTTGTTCAGGGCTTATCTGCTGCAAATAATTTCCTACAAATTTCGCTTGTGTTTCTTGCTTAGGAACTTTTACAATCTGCAGGTTTTTTGCCTCTATAAAATGTTGATTTACAAATTTAAATTCACGCTTAAATTCACCACTGAGTTTACGTAAAAAATCACCTGCTTCTTGATTTTTTTTATCTAAATAATAATTATCTGCATCTTGATATATATCCGCTTTATGGGCATCTACAAAAATCTTTAGAATTTCTATTTCGGCAGATGTTAAAGCATTAAATCCAATAAAAAAGTAATTATTTTCTGAATTTTGAATAAAATCGCTGGCGTTTTCACCCGCCTTGCGAGCCATCAAACCGGGATAGGCTATACCCTTATCCAAAAGGTTTTGACGTAATTCATAAAACAAAGCCATAGCATCGGTCCAAAATCCTAAATGATTTTTCATAAGTTCGCTCATACCTACGTCCATCGTAACGCCCCATGCTTTGAGACGTTCTTCGGATATTAAATTTTCAAACAATGCCTTGTAGTCTGTTAATCCCGCATCGATATCATCAAAATCTTTGAGTAGAGTAGGAGCAAATTTCAAAAATTCTTCAAAACTTTTCGGCTCAACGGCAGTAGTCAAATAGGCATTATAGGCAGAAAATAATAAGGGTACAGCAGTTGTTTTTTTGAGCGAACTGATTTCTTCGAGTAATTCTTCAATGGTTTGAATGGAAGGTAATATTCCTCTATAACCCAATTCTGTAAAGGTTTTTCGGATAAATGCCTTAGGTCTTACGCCTGGAATTATAAGCCTTGCATGTACAAAATCTACTTTTTTCTCAATTAAATCTTCTATGACTTCGGATAAAAAAGTTTTCATAGGTTTTCAAAATTTACAAAATCATAGATGGCTTTTCCATTTTGACAATAGGTAAGTAGCTCTTTTTCAATGTAATCACGAATTTTTTCTTTTTCATTTGTTGGATATAATAAATGAATATTAGCGCCTGCATCCAAGGTAAAAAATAATGGCAGATTTGTTTCTTTTCTGAATTCCCATATTTTGTTGATTACCGCTATCGTATTAGGCATCATCAAAATATATGGCGGTTTACTCATCAACATTACGGCATGCAGTGACAAAGCTTCGTGTTCACATAAATTGCCAAAGGATTCTAAATCACCATTTTGCAAAATTTCCAAAAGTTTTCCTATGTTTTGTTTGGCTTCATCAAATCTTTTTGCTGCGTATGGATGGCCATTCATCAATTGATGCCCCACCGTACTCGACACAGATTTACTACCTTCATGAATTAACAATATTGTATCTTCAAATTGGGTGAAAATCGGATGTATTTTGGTATCCACCGGAACGGCAAATAAATCAGAACTTTGTGGTAAAAAAGACGATTTGCCCCAAGCTACCAGCCCGGGATATAGCGAGCGGCAAGCACTACCAGAACCCAATCGAGCCATAAAAGATGCACGTTGTAAAGGATTTTCTACAAAGAACAGCATTTTTTCTTCTAATAATAGGAGGCATTTGGCCAATGCGCTCATGCCGCTGGCAGACGATGCAATGCCGCTACTGTGTGGAAAAGAATTCGACGTAATAATCTCAAAATCAAAATCTTGAAGGTAGGGTGCGTAGGCGTGGATTCGATCAAAGAATTGTTGAATTTTTGGTACGAAGTTAGGCTGTTCTTCTCCATTTAATCGTACTGAAATATTTGAAAACTCAGCTTTTTTTGGTGCAAAATTCAATTGAGTTTCAGTGAAACTTTGGGTCAACGTGTAACTAATGGAAGGATTGGTTGGGATTTGAGGTGAAGTTTTGCCCCAATATTTTACCAATGCAATATTTGATGGGCTTTTTGCATTCACGCTACCTGCGATTTGCGTATTAAATTCACTAGCGGGTACAATAAAATTTTTTTCAGTCATACATTTAGGTCGATGTGTAAAAATAAATAATTATTTCAAGACCACGGCTCAATGACAGAGGTAAAATTCAGATATAAAAAAACCTGCACTCGGCAGGTAATTTAATTATAAAAAATATTTTTATTGTTTAATCAAAGCTTTTACTTCATTGCTTCCATCTGCAAAACTTACTTTTACAAGATATTTTCCTCGTTTGAAATTCTGAACATTAATTTGTACAGATTCTTCGCTACCATCACATAATTGAGTGAATAATTTGTTTCCCAATAGGCTGTAAATTGCTACTTCAGTCAATTTTACCTCTTGATTAGTGATTTTGATAAAAGTATAAGAAGAGGCAGGATTGGGCGTAAGAACTACTTTTTCCTTATCTTGAAAAATGGCTACAGGCTCATTGGCAAAGAAATTTCCCGATGTTGGGATATTTCCTGCAAATGCTGCAGAGAAGCAAAATAAGATGAATATGTATAAATAGTTTTTCACTTGTAAGGCACAAAATTAGAAATAAAAATTCAAATATCAAACCAAATTGCAATTTTCATTAAAAAATTTAATATTGAAATTCATTTTTTATGCAGAGACAAGATTTTATCTTTGTCTTTTCAAGAAAAAAAGAATTATGTTTCCATATGTAAGAAATCGCAGAACGCGTCATACACAGCAAATAAGAAATTTAGTAAGTGAAAACAACCTTACGGTAAATGATCTCATGATGCCGGTTTTTATTATTGAAGGGGAAGGTAAAAAAGAAGAAATTCATTCGATGCCGGGATATTTTCGCTACAGCCTTGATTTGCTCGAAAATGAAATCAAAGAGGCATTTTCTTTAGGAATTAATGCCGTAAATATTTACACCAAAGTTCCAGACCATTTAAAAGATAATAAAGGGAGTGAGGCGTTAAATTCTGATGGTTTGATGCAGAGAGCCATTCGTAGAATCAAGGAAATAGAGCCACAAATGTTGGTTTTTTCTGATGTTGCATTAGATCCTTTTTCATCATTTGGACATGACGGAATCGTAGAAAATAATCTGATTTTAAATGACGAATCGGTCGAAATACTTGCAGAAATGGCCTTGTCTCATGCCAGAGCAGGTGCCGATTTCATTGCTCCAAGTGATATGATGGATGGCCGAATTGGTGCCATTCGTGAAAAGTTGGAAGAAAATGGGTTCCATCATGTAGGAATTATGAGCTATTCTGCCAAATACGCAAGCTCGTTTTATGGCCCGTTTAGAGATGCGCTGGATTCTGCGCCAGGATTCGGGGATAAAAAATCTTACCAAATGGATTTTGCCAATGCCAGAGAAGCTATACGCGAAGCTGAATTGGATGTGATAGAAGGTGCCGATATTTTGATGGTAAAACCAGGTTTGCCCTATCTCGACATCTTGTATAGAGTCAAAGAACATACGCAAATGCCCGTTGCCGTATATACCGTGAGCGGTGAATATGCAATGCTAAAGGCTGCAGCAGAAAAAGGTTGGATAGATCATGATAAATGCATGATGGAGACCATGTTTGCTTTCAAGCGTGCGGGTGCAGATATCATAAATACGTATTTTGCCAAAGAAGTTGCTAGGATATTAAATGGTTGATTTATAGTTTGTTTATCAACTCAAAAAGTAGTTTTTTACGTTTTTGTTTAGGAAAAAGCTTTTGAATTCTTTGTCTGGCATTTGTCCCCATTTCAGTTGGCGATTTTAATGCGGATTCAACTAATTTTACAGCCTGATTTATGTCTTTTTGATGTAAAATAAATCCACAATCGCCAATAGCATGCGGAATTCCGTTGGCTGTAGTTCCAACAGGGATGCAAGCGCTCATCATGGCCTCACATAATACATTGGGAAGACCTTCTGAAACAGAAAATTGTACATAAACCTTGGATTCTGCATATAATTCAATGAGCTCTTCTTGATTTAAAATGGGGAAAATTCTTAAATTTTGTAATTCTTTGAATTCATCAGGAATCAAATTCATATCCTGCAAACCTACCAAGTAAAACTCAATATGCGGTAATTGCTGCGCTGTTGCTAGAAACAAATCAATTCCTTTTCTTGCAAATACTTTTTCATCTTTGATCAAAGCTACTGTAAGAACTTGATTTTTTTTTGTAAAAACTTTCCATTTTTCGGCATCGTAACCTGTCGGAATTACTTGGGATTTGCCTGAAATTCCCTTGACAAAATGTGCAACGCCTGTTATAGAATCCGCACCTGCATAGGTGTTTTTGCCATGAATTAATGATTCGTCCACAGCAATAATTTTGTCACAATGTCTATAAGCGAATTGCACCAAATGCGTCCGCAGATTATTTTTCATAAATAAACCATATTCAATAGAAGGAATTTTTACCGCATCAAATCCGCCAACGACTATCACGGTTTTTTTATTGAAAATTTTGGCTAATAAAACCGCCCAAAAAGCGTGATAATCACAAAACCAAATATATATTACTTCTACCTTTAAAATGTGATGTAAAATAGAAAATATACCCGAAAATTGATGATATATAAATGAAAAAAGACCTTTTTCTAATCTGAAATGCAACTTTAAAACTTTAAACCCGTCAGATAATATATCGTAGTCTTCGCGCACGAAAGATTGCCAATGGGTATAAACGAAGAGAATGGATTTTTGCATCTTCATATTCCCTGCAAATATTGTAAATTTGAACCAACTAATGAATTAATGAAGTATAATTTTGTTTTATTTTGGATTTTGTTCCTTTTGTTCATTCCGGTGACATTTATTGCTCAAGAAAAAAATATCAACGGGTTGATTATAGTCGATTTCAAAAGTGAAAATTCGGAAGGCGTATGGATTGTAAATAAACAAACCGGAAATTATGCTATTACAGATTTGACAGGCTCTTTCAGAATTTCCGCATCGGTGGGGGATACGCTGCATCTACAAGGCAGTTTTTTACAGGATAGAAAATTTGTAGTGCGTCCTACTTCTTTTGATTATAATCCTTTGGTAATTCACATGAACTACGAAGTGGTAATGCTGGAAGATTTGATTGTAAAAGCGCCTCTCACAGGAGATTTAAAAAAGGATATGAACACGGTAGCCTACAATGATGAAGTCGAAAGGATTTATGCCAATTTGGGTATAGACATACGCACCCTGGACATGAAGCCGAAAGAAAAACACGAGCCAATCGTGGGTAGATTAGGAATTATTCCTATTCCTACTTCACTCAATATTGAGTCCTTGTACAAAACCTTTACTGGCTATTATCGACGTATGGAAAACTTGAACCAGTTTGAAAGACTCGAGAAACGTCTCGTAGATGTACGAGATTATCTTGGGGTTAAATTTTTTGAAGAAACGCTACAAATTCCGGAAGAAGAAATTCATGGTTTTCTATTATATGCGTATGAGCATTCAAATCAAAATTATGAACAATACTATTTGCAAAAAGATTTTTTGAGTTTGGATCAACTTTTACGTCAAAAAGCTCCTGAATTTCGACAAAGAATAAAACAACGCGATAGGGAATGAAGTTGTGAAATTATTTTTTCAACGGAATAGAAATCCATTCTTTTTTAGGCGAATTTCCTACAAAGTTATTTTCAACCAAAAAACTTGCAATCTGTACGGTATTGGTCGCGGCACCTTTGCGCAAATTGTCCGATACTATCCACATATTCAGCGTATTAGGCTGTGAGAAATCTCTTCGGATTCTGCCAACAAATACCTCGTCCTTGCCCTCAGCATACAGTGGCATAGGGTAGATTTGAGCGTCGGGATTGTCTTTTACAACCACACCAGGCATGCGATGCAGCAATTGCCTAACCTCGCTCAGTTCAAAATCATTTTCAAATTCTATATTCACCGCTTCTGAATGGCCACCTTGCACTGGAACGCGTACAGCCGTAGCTGTAACCTGAATACTATCATCTTGCAATATTTTTTTGGTTTCGTGCACGAGTTTCATTTCTTCTTTGGTATAGCCGTTTTCTTCGAATACATCACAATGCGGTAATGCATTTTTGAAAATTTGATAGGGATAAACCATTTTTGCCGTTTCACCTTTTAATTCTGATTCTAATTGATCAACGGCATTTTTTCCCGTTCCAGTAACAGATTGATAGGTTGAAACCACTACACGTTTTATTTTGTAGGTATCGTGTAGTGGTTTCAAAGCCATAACCAATTGCGTGGTAGAACAATTGGGATTTGCAATAATTTTATCATTTTCACCAATCAAATCAGAATTAATCTCTGGAACCACCAATTTGACATTGGGGTCTAATCTCCAAGCCGATGAATTATCAATTACAAAAGTACCTTTTTTGGCAAATTCTGGTGCAAATTCAAGTGAAACACTGCCTCCAGCAGAAAAAAGTGCAATATCACAATGCGCATTAATTGCATCTTGCATCGATACAATTGGAATGTTTTCTCCTTTGAAAACAACCGTTTTTCCAATGGAATTTTCTGATGCGACTGGAAATAATTGTGTAACAGGAAAATTTCTCTCTTCTAGAACCTTCAACATGATTTGTCCCACCATTCCGGTAGCGCCAACAACTGCAACTTTCATAAAAATAAATTAGAAAATTTAAAAAATTAAATCAGAATTTGATTGCTGAATCAAAATTTAGCAATATTCGTTATAAGCTTGTTTCAGATTTTCGGCAATCATAGCTGGTGAATGGCCTTCAATATGATGTCGCTCTAGCATATGTACTAATTCTCCATCTTTGAACAGTGCCACAGAGGGTGAACTTGGTGGAAAAGGCATCATAGCTTCTCTGGCAACCGTCGTGGCTTCTATATCAAATCCGGCGAAAACAGTGCCTAGATGATCTGGCTTTTTATCGTTGTCTAGGGAGTAAACTACGCCCGGACGAGCTCCACCTGCGGCACATCCACATACACTGTTCACAACAATCAAAGTTGTTCCTTTTTTCTCTAAAAATGTTTTCACCTCTTCTACCGTAGGTAAATCGGTAAACCCGTTTTGCGTTAATTCCGCTTTCATGGGCATTACTAAATCTGCTGGGTACATATATCTTTATTTTTAATTTACCTTTGCATTTTACAAAGTCCTGCAAAATTACAAAAGTTATTTGGACTTATTCTAAATTTTAAACAAACAGAACCAAGCCTAAATTTTGAATTTCTTAATTTGAATAATTCTTTCAAAAAACATGAGCGACTCACATCAAAAAAATATTTTGATGCCCTTTTTTCCCATGGTAATTCTGTGAAATCATATCCTATACGAGCAGTTTTTCTGGAGTTTAATGCAAATAATTTTCAGAAATCTGTTGATTTTCCGACAAATACACAAGTCGCATTTGCTGTTCCTAAAAGAAATTTCAAACGTGCAGTTGATCGTAACAGAATCAAACGTATGATGCGTGAGGTGTATCGTAACAACAAAATTTCGGACCAAAAAATGGCCTTGATTTTTATTTTTACAGGAAATAAACGCCCAGATTTTACAAGCCTGGAATCGGCCATGTTGCGAATTTTAAAACAAATTCAACAAAATCAATCTTCAGCAAATTAACAACTGAGTTTGGGATTGTCGTACATGTCTGATTGGTCTTCGTGCGTTTCATCCAAACATTGCAAGTCTTTTTCAATCAATAAAAACAAAGGCTCTTCTTGTCCGTTTTCTTGATAGGATTTAACCGTTATTTCCTCTGTATCAGTGAGTATGCTTGCCATAGCGAGTGGTAAAGTAACAGTGATTCTACCCGAAGAAAATGCTGCTTTAGCCTCACTTATATCTTTACTTTGTAAAACATATTCAAATATTTCCTGATTTGAAATCACCGTTTTACATGCAACATGTTGTTTGGATTTTAAGTCAGCTACATCTGTTTTGGTGAGCCGTAGTCGAATGCTATTATCTTTTATTCGTATTTTCATTTTGTAATTCTTTGATTTTCTGTGTAAATATTAAATGATTCTGGTTTCAAAAACCCGATTAAAGTTATTTTGAAAGTGGAGGCTGTTTCTACTGCCAAACTACTTGGAGCACCTACTGCGCAAACACATTGTATCCCAGCCATAGCCGCTTTTTGAATCAATTCAAAACTTGCTCTACCACTCAACAATAGAATTTTATCCTGCATTGGAATTTTTTCTTTTTCATGCAAAATATAATGGCCAATCAATTTGTCTAGGGCGTTGTGGCGACCAACATCTTCGCGCATTTGTAAAAGCTGGCCAGCCTTATCAAACAAGGCTGCAGCATGAATTCCACCGGTAGAAATAAATGTTTTTTGTACTTCACGCAACTTTTGTGGCAATTGAAAAATTATCTCTTTCGAAATTTGAATTTCACTTTGAGAAATATATTTGGGACGAGTTTGATATACAGCAAAAATGCTGTCTTTGCCACAGACACCACAACTGCTGGTAGTATAGAAATTTCTGTGCAGTTTATCCAATTGCACTTGGGCTTGAGAATTCAAACGAACAACAACAGAATTTTCACCCCATACCCGAATGGGGTTTTCTTCCAAATCGGAGGGTTTTTTAATAATTCCTTCTGTAAACAAAAATCCAGTAGCAAGTTGGTCATCATTCCCCGGTGTGCGCATCGTTACCGAAATATTTTTGGAAACAATTTTTCCTTGATCAACAAATTCTAAATGGATTTCTAGCGGTTCTTCTGTTGCTACAACATCTTGTTTTTCAATTGATTGCTCTGTTGTTATTTTTCTAATGTGAATTTCATTCGTCATCTCCGAATTTCAAATTTTTTAATTCTTCTTTAGAATTTATTTGTAATAAAGTATTCTCATCTTTCAAAGCTATATAATTTCCATTAATCGTATGCAAGAACTTGTACATGGAGTCATTTCCAGCTTCAAAAAAAGATTTTAGTTTGCAAATGGCTGCGGGTTCCAAAAGTGCAATCATGGGTTCAATACGTTCATTTTTAATAAAATAGGTTGCTTCAGAAGTAGAAATTCGTTGGTTTATAAGTTCAAACAAAGATTCTGCGTCAAGATTCGGATAATCACAAGCGATGTACATTAAGGCCTTATTAGAAATTTGATTCACGGCAGACATGAGCGCGGTCATAGGTCCGTGACCTTGGAAATTTGGATTGTCAACAATGATATTTTCGCCTATAAATTCCATTTTCTGTGCTTGTTGAGGATTGATGGAAATGTGCACTTTATCACAAAAATAATTTAGAAGTTTTTCAACATATTTAAATTGTGGCATTTTGTGATAAGGGATTAACGCCTTGTCTGCTTGCATTCTAGTGCTTTGTCCACCAGCAAGTACCAGACCATCAGGTAATTGAATGTTGTTGTTTTGAAGAGTTGCAGTCGAAATAATTTTAATTTTTTCAAATTTATATTTTGATAAAAATTCATTAATTAAATGATTTCGAAGAACTAAAATTATAATTTTTGGTTTGAAATTGCCTGATTCAATTTGTAATAACAGATCATGGAAACCTTGATTTTTACGAACTTCTAAAGGTCCAATTTCATCTAATATCAGGTATTTTTCTTCAGAATTCAACATTTTTTGGAATTCTGAAGCCACTTTGTCAAAAACATCTTTATCAAAGCTATATCTTCCAATTTCATATCCACCATGGGGTTTTTCCATGGGGTAAAATGCATTGGATTGAATATGTTGAAAGTGTCTTTTTCCATTAATTTCTGGTGAGAGGAATCCATTGACACTAGCTTGTCTTTTTATGAATTTTTGCAAAGCAGTGGTTTTTCCGCTGTTGAGGTTTCCAGATAAAAGATATATTTGGGTTTCAAGATTCTTCATAATATAAAGATAAGCTGAGCCAGATTAAAAGAAAATTTTTCAATTTTTTGGGCCACCAAGTATAGGATTTAGACATTTGAAGGGCAAGTTCGGCATTGGATCTAATTTGTGGTGTAAGTGATAAAATTTCTTCCAATTTTTGCTTGCGTTGGGACTTAATATGCTTCACCCAATGCTGTAAAATCCATTTAAATAGAGGATTGAATATGTACAAGAAAAAAATGAGGGCCGCTATCGTGCGAATGAATATGAAAATGGCATCTCGGGAATTTCCTGTAAATAAAAAAATAGTCATGGAAAAAATGAGTGCAAAAATTATAAAAATGAATTTGAAGGATTTCGGCTTTTTCGCGGTGTTTTGATGGATATTAGCTTTAGGGATTTGCAGCATTTTCGCATAATGGATTAAACTTTTAGGTAAATTAAATCCAATAATTCCCGCTAAAACACCAACTATCAAGTAGATAGCAGAATAGACCATTAAGGCAATAAAAGGTAATTCTTGAATGAACGATTGGTTGAATTGAGTTGCAATTTCATTAAAAAAAGTAGCCATGGCGTCCCAAATTCGCATTCCAAAAATTAAAGTCAGCATAATAATTTTTTGAAATGCCGACTGCAAAAGTGCAAGAATTCCATAAAAAACCGATGAAACTCGATTCAAACCGAATATTTGGTAGATCAATGCTCCCAAAATTCCTTGAAAACTTACGGCTAAATATGCAGCAATGGGTGAATGCGGACTGGCAATCGCTTTTATGATAATCACTAAAAGTGTAGCCTGCGCTATACTTTTGAAT
The DNA here is from genome assembly GCA_030538275.1 of Flavobacteriaceae bacterium. Classification (GTDB taxonomy): domain Bacteria; phylum Bacteroidota; class Bacteroidia; order Flavobacteriales; family Weeksellaceae; genus Profundicola. The sequence goes on from JAUNUH010000009.1 coordinate 46,473, forward strand.
TTGTGGGTGGCATGAAAAGCAATCATGGAAACAATAATTACCGCAAAACTTCCTAAAAATATTCCGCTAAAAGGTATTTTTGCGGCATGCATCAAGCCGCCCAATCCACTTTCACTCACAGCCCATAATGCGGTAAGTTTGGGGATGAGTAATTGTGGATTGGGATTGAATTTCATTGTTTTTGACCAAAACAACAAAAATACTCAATTCAAAGTAATCGTAAAAATGGTATCTAGGCTTTGACCGGATTCTAATCTACCTTGTAGCTGAATTTGAAGCGAATCTCCCTGCCAATTGAGCGCATTGGTACGGGGGGAAATTATTTCATCTGAATTTATCTTTTTTACATTTTCAATTTTATCCCATAATTGGGTTGATTCATTTTTGTGAATAATTTTTCCTGTTGATTCGTTGAGAATATAGCTATGTGTAATTTGTAAATTAGACATAATTCTTTCATTTACTGCGAGTTTTTGACTGTCTGGCGAAATGAGAATTTCGACTTCGCTACTTTCCAGTGAAAAAGTTTGTGTACTGCCATCGGACAAATTCAAAATCAATTGATTATCATTTATTGAAAAATCAGAGATGCTTAATTGCAATTTCTCGGTTTTATTTTCAGAATCGATTGTATTATTCGGTTTTTGACAAGCCGTGAAAAAAATGAATCCTATCAACCAAAATCTAATCATGCTCTTGAATCTCCTTTTAAATAATTTCCAAAAATTTTAAAACATGCTTCAGAAGTTTTGTTGCCCGGCTTGCCATCAACAAGTAAGGATATGCCTGGGAAAGTATTGAGAAATCGCTGTAAATCTTCTGCACGCTCTACAAATTTGTCATTATGTCTGAAAAATGGCTCTTTTAATTCATCGATTTGAAATGCAGGGATAATATTTCGTTGTTCTAATCTTCTCAAAATTACAGCTGCTCCTGCTTGGCCAGAAACCGCCGTGTTGGACCAAGTGCCGTCTGCAACATATTTACCACTGCGATAATGATGAGAATAGGACCATAAATAAGGTGAAAAAACATGTTTATGATAGAGTCGGTATCCCCAACCATTATAATTCTCGAGTTGATACAAGGTTTTTGGCAAACTCCAATCCGATTCTTTATGTAAATTTTTGAATCTAAGTGCATCTATCGCACTTTCTTCCCACGTAAAAGGGGGTTGGCCAGTAGCGGGGCGGCCTTTTGGCACTTGTCTGGTTCGTTTGGTTAACGGGTCGCCGTTATGCAAATGCGTGTTGAAATTTCTTCCAGACTCCATGGTATGCACCAATGCAACAAAAAACCACGGAACCCCTGTTGCTTTTTCAATAGCTAGATACCGAGCTTTGCTTTGCGTGATTTTATCTACATGATTTTCTATAACGGAAAGTTTATCCAACTTGATTTCCATGCTTTTATAGAGTTGGATGTATTCATTCATTAATGAATTCGTGTAAGTAATTTTCGACATTTTATTTGTTTTAAGTGTTGATAAATCAAAATTAAAACTAAATTGTATGTGAAAATTTTAAATTGTTTTAACGGTATGAATTAGAGTACGAATGGTAAGTTTTGTTGTGTAAATAGAAAATTAGGGGTGAATTAAATCAGGAAATATTTATTTTTTTTAACTGACAATAAGCTTCCATTAAACTCAACAAATTGGTTTCAAATTCTTTCGATTCAATTTTTTCTACTAATTCGGGAATATCTTTAAAATACATTTTGCCCTTTTTCTGAAATCTATTCCTTTGCCAATAACAAAAGAATGATTATAATCTGAAAGTAAGATAGGCGTTGAAGCTGTTTCATTTTTTCTTTTTAACGCATAATAAAATGCACCAAAATCATTATAAACCCAAATCAATTCTTTATTTTTATTCAACCTAAAACTTTCGACACTATGATACATGGCTATATCTGAACAACCGTTCAAAAGTATTTGCCAATAACTAATTTTAGTTTCTTTTTGTTCTGAATTTAAATTGTAATAGTTCATAGGTAAATATTCCAATTGAACTAATCCATCTCCAGATTTAAAGATTAAACTTTTGATAGAAGAGGATTCGATTTTTGTTTTTTTACCTTTTTTCGGTATCACTCACACTAATTTTTTTTGCACTACCTTGTATTGGAAACTGAATCCAATATGGTTTTGATGAAGCATTAATAAATTCGACTTCGGCTGGCGTACTTCTAATTTGTGCTTCGACTTGACAAATGAGCATTAATGAAATAATGGCAAAAAAAAAGTTTCATCTCAATCTAAAAATGATTTAATTATTTTACTTTTTCTTCGTTATTGATTTGAGCATTGAGATATTCTCTATGTAATCGGGCGATATTTTCGATTGAAATTTCTTTTGGACATTCTACTTCACAAGCGCCAGTATTGGAACAATTACCAAATCCTTCCAAATCCATTTGATTTACCATATTGATGGCACGTCTAGAGGCTTCTACTTTTCCTTGTGGTAAAAGTGCATATTGTGAAACTTTGGCAGATACGAACAACATAGCAGATCCGTTTTTACAAGCTGCAACACAAGCGCCACAACCAATACAGGCTGCAGCATCAAACGCTCTGTCTGCATCAAATTTAGGAATAGGCAATGCGTTGGCATCCACTGCGTTACCTGTAGTATCCACAGAAACGTAGCCACCTGCTTGTTGAATTCTTTCAAATGAAGTACGATCTACTACCAAATCCTTGATCACTGGAAAAGCAGCAGAACGCCAAGGTTCTATATAAATCGTCTCTCCATCATTGAACATACGCATGTGTAACTGGCAGGTTGTGATACCTGTATCTGGACCATGTGGTCGCCCGTTGATATACAATGAGCAAGTACCGCAAATCCCTTCTCTACAGTCATGATCAAAAGCAATAGGCTCTTTGGCCTCTCCAATGAGTTGTTCATTCAATTGATCTAGCATTTCCAGAAACGAGCTCGATTGTGAAACGCCATTTAGTTTATATGTTTCTATTTTACCCTTTGATTTAGAGTTTTTTTGTCTCCAAATTTTGAGTGTAATATTTATGATTTTATCGGCCATAATTATTTTCTTATTTATACGAACGTTGTTTCAGTTCTATATAATTAAACTCTAATTGCTCTTTGTGCATAACCTCTTGATTGATGTCAATTCCGTTATATTGCCATGCGGCTACATAAGCAAAATTTTCATCGTCTCGCATCGCTTCTCCTTCTTCTGTTTGGTATTCTTCTCTGAAGTGGCCTCCGGCGCTCTCGTTTCTGTGAAGTGCGTCCATAGCCATGAGTTGACCTAACTCTAGAAAATCGGCTACTCTTCCAGCTTTTTCTAATTCTTGATTGAATTCATCTGCGGTTCCAGGTACGAATACATCTCTCCAGAATTCTTCTCTCAATTCAGCGATTTCATGAATGGCTTCCTGTAAATTTTTGGCGTTTCTTGCCATTCCCACTTTGTTCCACATGATGTGGCCAAGTTCCTTGTGAAAATGATCTACAGATTTTGTCCCTTTGTTATTGATAAGTCTGTTGATGGTTTCTTTTACAGAATTTTCTGCTTCATCAAACTCTGGTGTATTGGTAGGAATAGGTCCAGTTCTGATGTCGTCTGCTAGATAATCTGCCATGGTATAAGGCAAAACGAAATAGCCATCGGCTAGTCCTTGCATCAATGCAGATGCTCCTAATCTATTGGCTCCATGATCAGAAAAATTAGCTTCTCCAGCTACATAACAACCTGGTATGGTGCTCATTAAATTGTAATCTACCCAAATTCCTCCCATAGTGTAATGTACTGCTGGATAGATTTTCATGGGTGTTTCGTAAGGGTTTTCTGCTGTAATTTTTTCATACATCTGGAAAAGATTACCGTATTTTTCTTTAATCCATTCCTTACCCAAACGGGTTATTTCTTCGGCACTAGGATTATGATTACCTTTTGAATAGGCTACTTCTTTTCCTTTTTTCTCAATTTCGGTAGAGAAATCCAAAAATACGCCTTCATTTGTCGCATTATTTTCTATACCAAAGCCGGCATCACATCTTTCTTTAGCGGCACGTGAAGCCACATCACGTGGAACTAAATTTCCGAAAGCAGGATATCTTCTTTCTAGATAATAATCGCGATCATCGACAGGTATATCTTTTGCTTTTTTACGTCCTTCTCTTATGGCTATGGCATCTTCTTGTTTTTTTGGAACCCAAATTCGACCAGAATTTCGAAGTGATTCAGACATCAAAGTCAATTTGGATTGATTGGTTCCATGTACTGGGATACACGTAGGGTGTATTTGTACATAACAAGGATTTGCGAATAGTGCACCTTTTTTATGAATTTTCCAAGATGCTGTAACATTAGAGCCCATGGCATTGGTAGATAGAAAATACACATTTCCATAACCACCTGTGGCTATGACTACGGCATGCGCAGAATGTCTTTCAATTTCTCCTGTAATTAGGTTCCTGGCAATAATGCCACGCGCTTTACCGTCAACAACGACCAACTCGAGCATCTCATGTCTATTATACATTTCGATTCGGCCCAAATTTATTTGTCGATTCATGGCAGAATACGCTCCCAATAATAATTGTTGACCCGTTTGGCCTTTTGCATAGAAAGTTCTTTTTACTTGAACACCTCCAAACGAACGGTTGTCAAGTAATCCCCCATAATCTCTTGCAAAGGGTACGCCCTGCATCACACATTGGTCTATGATATTGCGTGATTCTTCGGCCAAACGATATATATTACCTTCTCGTCCTCTATAATCTCCTCCCTTTACAGTGTCATAAAACAACCTGAAAACCGAGTCATTGTCTCCTTTGTAGTTTTTTGCAGCGTTGATACCTCCTTGTGCAGCGATAGAGTGTGCACGTCTTGGAGAATCTTGGTAACAAAAAGCCTTGACTTTGTAGCCAAGTTCTGCAAGTGTGGCAGCAGCAGATCCACCAGCCAAACCGGTTCCCACTACAATGATATCGATTCTTTCGCGATTGTTGGGCGAAACTAATCGAATATTAGCTTTATGATTTGCCCATTTTTCTGCAATATCTCCTTCAGGGATTTTAGCGTTTAATAAATCAGACATATTCTACGGCTTAGTGTTTAAGATAATGATAAAATGCGATAAAAATGAATCCTAACGGAACTATAATGGCGTAAATTTTACCCAAACTTTGGATAAGTGGGGTGTATTTTCTGTGTCTGGCACCAACGGATTGAAAGGCACTTTGAAAACCATGCATTAAGTGCAGTGATAAAAGTACAAAAGCTACAGAATAAGCAATGACACGCCACAAGGGAGCGAATTTGTGCTGTAATTCTGTGAAATATCTGTATTTTCCATCTGCTAACATTCCGCTCATATCACCTTCAATATATTTAGTATTGATTTCTGGCCACCAAAAATCGACAAAATGTAATCCCATGAAGATCAAAATCATAAGTCCAGTAATAATCATATTACGAGACATCCAACTAGAATTAGCATTGGGATTGGATTTTACATAGCGTACAGGTCGTGCATTTCGATTGCGTATTTCAAGAATTAATCCCAAAACAAAATGAAAAATTACACCGACCAGAAGAATGGGCTGAAATAGAAACTGAATCAGCGGATTCGTACCCATAAAGTGCGAAGCCTCATTATAGACCTCTGGCGAAATAACTGATAAAAAGTTTACCAGCAAATGCATGATTAAAAATATAATCAGAAAAAAGGCCGAAAGCGCCATGGCAAACTTTCGCCCGATTGATGAATTAAATAGTCCTTGAGCCATAAGTTTGTTTATTTTAACTTTTGGTATTGGGACAAATTTAACAAACCCTTGTGCGATTAACCAATGAATTCTGTCAATATCGGCTAATCTAATTTAATTCTAAATAAGCAATTGAGGAAATTGAATGGAATTTGATGGAATTTATGCAGCCTTGCCGCCTAATTTACTTCAAAGTACGGACGCGAATTTGCTCAAAAACATAAAAAAAAAACGACCGGAATTGCCAGTCGTTGAACTTTTCTTTAAATAAATTACAAAATCTCGTAGGTAACTGAAATTACGCCTCTAGAGTCATTCGCTATTTCTTGGAATGCGGCCTTGCTCAAATCAAACTTTCGGTCTTTGTGAAAGGGCCCGCGATCATTGATGGTAACAATTACCGATTTATCATTGCGAATATTGGTTATTTTAACCTGTGTTCCGAAAGGTAATTTTTTATGTGCCGCGGTGAACTCATTCATATCGTAAACCTCACCACTTGCAGTTAATTTACCGTGAAATCTTTCTCCATACCAAGAAACTCTCACTTCTGTATTTTCATTTTTTGCGTTTTCTAAACTGGCCAGAGATAAACTACTGAACATAAAAAAAACAAGACTTAAAAATAAACTTCGTTTCATTACTGTCACTATTTTACTTTTTACGGAGGCAAATGTAAATGAGTGAACATGTAATTACCTTAGACTAATTCTAAATAAGGCGCATTTCATTCAATTGAAAACCATGTAATTATGATTATTAGCGGTTTTCAATAGCGTTGTTAATTATAAGTTAAAAAAATTAAGAATTGTTAAAAAAGCTTGATTCTTAAGGATTTAATTGTTTTTTCACCATTTCAGCTACGGATTTTCCGTCGGTTTTTCCTGCCAGTCGACTATTGGCCAGCCCAATTACTTTGCCCATATCTTTGATGTCTTTGGCACCGATTTCTTGAATTATAGCTACGATTTCTGATTTCAATTCGTCTGCATCGAGTTGTTGCGGTAGAAACCTTTCAATTACTTTGGCTTGGTTCAATTCGTTTTGAGCCATTTCGGGTCGATTTTGCGCCTCGAATTGTTCTGCGGCTTCATGTCTTAATTTTACTTGTTTTTGCAGTATAGCAAGTTCATCGGCCTCGCTTAGTTCTGTTCCTTTTCCACTTGTTTTTGCTAATAAAATGGCAGATTTTACTGCGCGTAATGCTTCAAGCGCTGTTTTATCTTTGGCTTTCATGGCAGCTTTGATGTCTTCCATGATTTTGTTTTCTAATATCATAGGGCTTTGATTTTTCAATTACCAAGCCAAAATTAAGTATTTCAATTCATAAAAATAGAGTAAAAACAGAGCTTATTTCTTTTTCTCATCTAGTTGGAATAGAAAAAGCCGCGAATTATCACGGCCTTTTCGTCAAACTACATAGTCCTCATGTAAGGATTCTTAATCTACATTATCATGTAAAAAATTATTTGGTCTTATTTTCAAATCGTTGTTGGCATCTTTGTCTAGAATATAATTTCCCGGTTTTTCGCGTTTGTGCTCGGCCAATTCGATTTTATTTCTTTGATAGGCAGGAATTTTTTCTGCTTCATCGATTTCTTGTGCACTTAAATTACTTTTGAAGGAATAATTAAATTTTTTTAATCGTTCACGGCGTTCTTTAATCTGTTGACTTACAATTTCAGAAATGGGTTGTTCAAAAGCTTCTTCCTTCAAATTTATTTGCTCTACTTTTTCTTCAATTACTTCATTTTGGATAGATGAAGAGGGGTTGTGTTGTGTTTTTGGAATTTCAAATGAGGTGAAATTTTCTTGCGCTGGTTTGATATCATGTGCAGTTTCTTTTTTGGCACTGCCGCGATTTTCATTAATAGCTAGAGGTTGGTCTACTTCTTCTTCCCAATCTTCATCTAGAAATAAGGTGAGTTTTTGGTCATTTAAATTTTCAGTAGTTTCTACATTTTTCGGGTTTAATTGCTCCTCTTCTGGTTCATTTCCAAAATCATCATGATCCAAATCAAAATGATATTCAATATATTCTTCCTCTTTGGATTCTATAATTTCATTTTCTTGTATTTCTGTCTTTTGATTTTCAGGATAGAAATCTTTTTCTGCTGTTTCTATATCCAACATTTGTAAATTATGGGAGGAAATTTTGGCTTGGTTTTCTTCCTCAGTCAGTTCATTTTTTTGAACTTCAGGTGTTTTATTGTTAGAGATAGATAAATTTTTATCCCAAGGTTGCTCATCCTCTAAACGATGAATTACAGGTGCTTCTTCTTTGCCGTGAATTCCTGCTTGGTCTTGTGGAAACCCAGTTGCAATCACTGTAACGCTAATGCTGTCGCCCAAATCATCGTCTTGTCCTATACCCATAATGATGTTGGCGTTGTGTCCGGCTTCATTCTGAATAAATTCGTTGATGATAGCAATTTCATCCATGGTGATTTCGTCTGTTCCAGAAACAATTAGCAATAATACGTTTTTGGCACCAGAGATTTTATTGTCATTTAAAAGAGGTGAATCTAATGCAAGTTCAATGGCTTTTTTGGCTTTTTGTTCACCGCTGGCTCTAGAAGAGCCCATGATGGCTGTTCCGCTGTTGGCTAAAACGGTTTTGGCGTCGCGTAAATCGATATTTGTAGAGTAATGATGCGTTATGACCTCTGCAATGCCTTTGGCTGCTGTTGCCAATACTTCATCTGCTTTGGCGAATCCAGATTTGTAGGATAAATTTCCGTAAAGCTCGCGCAGTTTATCATTGTTGATAATAATTAATGAATCGACATTATTTCTGAATTTTTCGATTCCTGCTTTGGCTTGTTCTAGACGCATTTTTCCTTCAAAATAAAAAGGAGCAGTACAGATTCCGACCGTAAGAATTCCCATTTCTTTGGCAATTCCTGCAATCACTGGGGCGGCTCCTGTTCCGGTACCCCCACCCATTCCTGCGGTAATGAAGAGCATTTTGGTATGTGTGTCCAATAACGCCTTGATGTCGTCTAGACTCTCTAGTGCTGCTTGTTCGCCCACTTGTGGGTTTGCGCCAGCTCCTAATCCTTCCGTAATAGCTGCGCCTAATTGAATTTTGTTGGGCACGGGTGAATTGTAGAGAGCTTGAGCATCTGTGTTGGCAACGACAAAGTCCACACCAGTTATTCCTTGTTGAAACATGTAGTTGACCGCGTTGCTTCCGCCACCGCCTACACCTATTACTTTGATGTTTGCTGATTTATTTTTAGGCAAATCGAATGTTATATTATTAAAGTCCATGTATGTAGTTTGTTTGATTTAATTATTCAGTTTCGTTCAGCATTTTTATAAACTTATCTGCCCAGACTGTAAATGGATTGCGCTTTGGGGTAGATGTAGTAGGCTTTTGCACCTTGGGTTCACTTTCCATAGAATGGGAATTTTCTTCTTTGGTTTCTATTTGCTGTGAAATATTTTCTGTTGGTTTGTTTGTAATATAGGTTGTCGTTTCTTCTATAGACACGAATTCTTCTTCATGCTCTTCTAGTTGTTCAATTCCTTTCATTACCAAACCAACTGCTGTAGCGAATTCTGGGCTCTGAATCAACTCTGATTGTCCGCCGGCAATATGCTCATTAGAATACCCAATGCGTGTGTCCATTCCAGAAATATACTCTGTAAGTTGTCGAATATGTTTTAATTTAGAGCCACCACCTGTAAGTACAATGCCAGCTATAAGTTTTTTCTTGTGGTCATCACATCCATAATGTTTCAATTCCATGTGAACTTGTTCTAGAATTTCGTGAACACGAGCATGAATGATTTGGCTTAATTTTTTAAGTGAAATTTCTTTGGGTTCGCGTCCTCGTAAGCCAGGAATGGCAACAATTTCTGATTCTTTGTTTTCTCCAGGCCAAGCCGAACCGAATTTTACTTTTAATTGTTCTGCTTGTTTTTCTATGATTGAACATCCGGTTTTGATGTCGTCTGTTATTACATTTCCACCAAAGGGAATTACCGCTGTATGGCGAATAAGATTGTCTTTGAAAACCGCAATATCTGTAGTTCCCCCACCTATATCTACCAAAGCCACACCAGCTTCTTTTTCTTCATGACTGAGTGAGGCTAGTGAAGATGCCAAAGGCTCTAGTGTGATGCCGGCCAAGTTTAATCCCGCATTTTTTACACAACGTGCAATATTTTTAATGGATGCAACCTGCCCTACAACAACATGAAAGTTGGCTTCTAACCTGCTTCCATACATACCGATGGGCTCTGTAATTTCTCCATCACTATCTACTTTGAAATCTTGGGGTAAAACATGAATAATTTCTTCACCGGGAAGCATTACAAGTTTATAGACCTGATTGATTAATTTTTTAATATCATTTTCGTCTATTACCTCTTCAAAGTTGTTGCGCGTTATATAATCGCTATGTTGCAAACTTCTAATGTGCTGTCCAGCAATACCCACAGTCACATCTTTGATTTTGTAGCCTGAATCTGCTTCTGCTTGTGCTACAGCTTCTTTTATGGAATTGATGGTTTGCGTAATATTATTTACAATACCGCGATGCACGCCCAGCGATTTGGCTCGACCCACTCCCAGAATTTCCAGTTTTCCATGTTCATTTTTGCGACCCACCATTGCCACAATTTTGGTTGTACCTATGTCGAGTCCTACGGCGATTTTATTTTTATTTGTTTCCATATTATTTAATTGCGATGATTTGATTAGTAAATTTTAAATTCAGTTTTTTGTAAGGAATTTCTTTGGTTTTGGAAATATACTTGTGATAAAATACCTTGAAATTTTCAAGTTTAATGGCTAATTCTTCTAATTTTCCTAATTCTAAAAAATAATCTTCATCATCAATTAACAAAATAAAAGAATTAAGCTTTTCTTTACGAATTCCTATGACAAGGTTTTTCAACAAGTTATCATCATTTATACGTTGTACGAGTTCTACCAATCCCTTGTGTTCTTGCGCTTCTATATCACCTTCGGCAAGTAATACCCTAGCAGAAAAATGCGGCGACAACGGAATTTGTTTACCGAATTGGGAAATATAATACTCATTTTTCTTGTTGTGAACGCGCAGCACAGGGATTTCCTGCGTAATTTCGGCGTAGAGAACGCCATCATTTTCTAAATAAACATTGGCATGCGAAATGAAATTATCCTGATTGAGAATATATTCCATATCTTTAATATATACCCGTTTCATTCCCATTTCCGGATAGTCTGGGTGGGTTTTCTTCAAAAGTGAATCTACCATTTGATGCGTGATAAAATGATTGCCGTGTGAATAGTCAATTTTGGTTTTTACTTCTTTCACTTCGCGAATATCATATCGATTTTGCGAAAAGGCTACCAATAACGTCAAACCAATGAGTAAGAGCAAAATTTTTAATAAAATCCATTTCTTTTTCATACGTAATGCATTTTGAGGGGTTGGTACAAAGTATCAATATTTCCTGCTCCCATTAACAAAATAATGTCGGTCTGGAATTTCAAAATTTCGTCAAAAGCTTTATCCAGACTTACGACCAAAGGTCGGTTTGAATTTATTTTTTCTATTTCATCTGCCAGCCAATCAGAGGTTACTCCTTCGATGGGGTTTTCTCTGGCGGGATAAATATCTATCAAAATTAAATTCTGCAAGCCTGAAAGACTTTTAGCAAAATCTGAAATAAAATCACGTGTTCTCGAAAAGAGATGGGGTTGAAAAATACCTAAAATGCTCTTTCCAGGATAGAAATTTTGAGTCGCTTGGATTATGGCATTTAATTCGGTAGGATGATGGGCATAATCATCAATTATTATTTTTCCGTCTGATGAGGTGTAGCGCGAAAACCTTCTTTTAATTCCTTTAAAAGATGCCATGGCTTGTTTGATTTGTTTTTCGTTTACACCAACTTGCATGGCTAGCGCTATCGCAGCAACCGCATTTTCTATATTATGTCTTCCAGGCAATGTCATAGAAATGGACTCTATTTTGCCGTGAGGATATGTAAGATCAAAGGTGAAATAGCCTTCTTTCAATAAAATATTATCTGCGTAATAATCTGGAATGGCTTGATCGGAAGTTGCCTTTAATTCTTCTACGCCATAAGTTTGAGCTCCTTTTATCTCAATTCCATTTTTTACAAAAACTTGGGATCTAACGATTTTGGCAAATTCATTAAAGCTTTTAATCAATTCGTTTCCGTCACCATAAATATCGAGGTGATCGGCGTCCATACTTGTAATGCAGGCAAAATCTGGGTTTAATTTTAAAAATGATCTATCAAACTCGTCTGCCTCTATAACAGATATCTTATTGCCTCCCAAAATCACATTTGAATTATAATTTTCTACAATTCCACCTACAAAAGCAGTAGATTCCAAACCTGCATCATACAACAAATGCCCCAACATGGCAGAAGTAGTTGTTTTACCATGCGTCCCAGCCACAGCCAAGCTGGTGGTGGCGCGTGTAATTTCACCCAGTGCTTCGGCTCTTTTGATGACCTTGAATCCATTATTCTGAAAGAAATGTAATTCTTGATGATTTTTGGGAATAGCTGGTGTGTAAATCACCAGTGTATTTTGAGGTTGAAGTTCATTGGGGATAAATTTTTCATCATCCTCAAAATGAATTTTAATATTTTCTAATTCTAATTGTTTAGTGAGCTCTGTTTGCATACGATCATAACCCAAAATAGTTTTACCCATTTGATTAAAGTACCTTGCAATAGCGCTCATACCAATTCCGCCTATACCTATAAAATAATAATATGTATATGATGTGATGTTCATGAGGCAGAATTTAATTTAGCTTCAATTATATCTACAATATCCCTTGTAGCATGGGGTTTTGCCAGCGTTTTTATTTGATGGCTTAGAGCTTCTTGTTCTATAGGATTTTGTGCCAATTCTATTACACGATCTACCAATTTTTCTGCTGCATCCTTGTCATTAATCATGATGGCAGCCTTGTTTTGCTCAAGATTTTGTGCATTTTTGGTCTGATGATCTTCTGCTGCAAAAGGAAACGGAACCAGCACAGTAGGTTTGCCAATGAGAGTGAGTTCGGATATGGCCATGGCTCCTGCGCGGGAAACTATAATATCTGCGGCGGCATAAGCTTCATTCATATTATAGATGAATTCTGTAATTTGAATATTTTTGTGTTTTAATTCTTGATTGGAATTTATTTTATCCCATTCCAGACGACCTGTTTGCCACAGAATTTGAATATCATTTTGAATGAGTTTTTGTACACCGTTCAGCCAAGCATTATTGAGCGTTCTGGCGCCCAGCGAGCCACCTACAGAAAGAATCAAGATTTTGTTTTTGTCAAAACCAAGTTTTTCCTTGGCATTTTCGCGTTTAGGTATGTTCAAAAATAGTTCTGCACGAATTGGGTTTCCGGTGTGATGTAAAATTTCTTTGGAAAAATATTTATCCATTCCCTCGTATGCCGTACAAACAGCAAATGCTTTGTTTTTGAGTAACTTATTCGTAATTCCTGGAAAAGAATTCTGTTCTTGTAACAAGATGGGAATACCCTTTTGCGCTGCAGCATACATAATGGGACCACTGGCAAATCCACCTGTGCCAATAACCATGTCGGGTTTGAATGATTTTAAAATCTTATTTGATTTCCATAAACTATTAGCAATTTTTATGGGTAAATTAATATTTTTGAATAAATTATCTCTTCTAAACCCAGAAATCCATAATCCCTCTATGGCATAGCCCGCTTTTGGAACTTTTTCCATTTCCATTTTATCCAATGCGCCAACAAATAAAATCTCTGCTTTTGGCATGCGCATACGAATTTCGTTTGCAATGGCAATCGCAGGATAGATGTGTCCTCCTGTTCCTCCACCACTCAGGATGATTTTAGGCGATATCTTGGATGATTTCTTCACTCAGTTTTTTAGTTTCTAATTCTAATTCTTCTTTTGATTTTATTTGTCGACTTACACTCAAAATAATTCCGAATGCAAGACATGTAATCCATAAACTGGTCCCACCATAACTAATCATGGGTAGGGGTTGGCCAGTAGTGGGGAACAAGCCTACAGCCACACCCATATTGATGATGGCTTGAAAAATAATTGGAATTCCGACGGCAAAAACGACCAATGAGCCAAAATAAGTGTGTATCTTGGTGGCAATCAATATAATACGAAAGAGTACCAGCATAAACAAAAATATTAGGAAAATTCCTCCAATAGAGCCGTATTCTTCTATAATTACGGCATAAATGAAATCTGATGAAGCTTGCGGCAATGTATGTTTAATAGCACTCTTGCCTGGCCCTTTACCAAATTGGCCTCCTTCTACAATTGCCGCTTTGGCATTGGTTTCTTGCCATTCCTCCAGGCTGTTATCGGATGGATTGGTGAATCGTTCAATGCGGTTTTTCCAGGTATTAACACGATGTGAGGGAAGTTTTTCGCTATGATTCATAGCGATATAAATAAAAATTCCCCCGGCAATTATGATAGAAAAACCAATTACAGCCAGGTATTTAATTGGATATCCGCCGATAAACAACAAAATCATTACCATGGCAAACAAAATTACCGCCGTAGAACCATTAGCAGGAAAAATCAATGCAATTACTATAAAAACCGGTAGAAGTAAATACACCAAGGTTTCTGCAAACGCAACTTTTTTGTTACGAATTAGTGTTAAATATCGTGCAACATAAACCATTAACACAACACCCGCTAGGGTAGAGGTTTGTATTGTGAGCGGTATTCCGGGGATTTTTAACCATCTGGAAGCATTTGCGCCATCCACGGTTGTGTTTTGAAAAAGAGTCCAAATCAGTAAAATTATTATAATCGGCATTGCTATTACAGCCATGCCGCCAATGTACTTGTAATCAATCATTTGCATCGAGAACAAAATGATTAATCCGACAATCAAAAAGGCAAATTGCTTCCCAAATTGTCCAAATACGGTTCCTGTTTGAGCTGCATATTCTATGCTGGAACTTGCAGAAAAACCTGGCAGTAACGAAAAAATAGCCAAAAGCATGATGAATGCTAATAGATATTTGTCGCCAACTAATATTTTCTGAAAGAAATTTTTCAAAACAATTTATAATTTTTTTACTTCTTCTTTAAACATTTTACCTCTGTGTTCATAATTTTCAAATAAATCAAAACTTGCACATGCTGGGGAAAGCAAAACGGTATCACCATTTTTTCCCAATAGATAAGCCGTGTTTACCGCATCGCGCATATTATCAGTTTCTATTATCTGATCGATATAGGGACTAAATGTTTGTACAATTTTGGAATTATCCAGCCCCAAACAAACAATAGCTTTTACCTTTTTCTTGACATATGGAATGAGTGTTGAATAATCATTTCCCTTGTCTTTTCCGCCTACAATCCAAACGGTGGGTGTTGTCATACTATCTAAAGCATAAAATACAGAATTCACATTTGTGGCTTTGGAATCATTGATAAATTGAATTCCATGAACTTTTAATACTTTTTCTAATCGATGTTCTACGGCATCAAAATCAATTAAACTGTCTTGCATAGCTTTTTTTCTGATTTTAAAAATATTTGCCGTAAGCGCACTGGCCAGAGAATTAGACACGTTGTGTTTTCCCATGAGCGCAATTTCCTCTACCTTCATTGTAAATTTATCTGGATAATTAATGTTAAAATTGATATCATCTGCATAAGCAGCTTGGGTCTCGTCTTTTAAAGAGAAACCGAGTTTTTTAGCCAAAATACCTTTGGTTTTAATAATTTCATTGGTGATTTCATCATCAGCGTTGTAAATAAAAAATTCATCACTGCTTTGATTTTCTGAAATTCTGAATTTGGCATCAGCATAGGCTTTTAGGCTGAATGCATATTCGTCCAAATGGTCGGGTGTAATATTGAGTAATACAGAAATAAACGGCTTAAAAGATTCAATATCATCTAATTGAAAACTGCTTATTTCTAGAATAAATACATCATATTTTTCTTGTTCAAGCACGAGTTTGGCAAAACTATGTCCTATGTTTCCACCCAAACCAACTCTATAGCCATCATTTTCAAACATATGCGCTATCAAAGATGTAGTGGTGGTTTTCCCGTTACTTCCTGTGATGGCAATTATTTTTTTATCAGTAAATCGAGAGGCAAATTCAATTTCAGATACTACAGGAATTCCTTTTGCACGTATTTTTGCAATAATTGCTGCCTTTTTTGGTACTCCAGGGCTTTTAATCACTAGATTCGCATTGAGAATTTGCGCTTCAGTATGCTTTCCCGTCTCATAAGAAATTTGATTTTTTTGTAAAAATTCTTCGTGTTCAGGCTGTAAATTGCCAAAATCAGATAGAAAAACATCAAAATCCCTGTCTTTTGCCAACAATGCTGCGCCTGTACCGCTTTCTCCACCTCCTAATATGACAATTCTTTCGCGCATATTATCTGATTTTTAAGGTTAAAATTGAAATCACAGCCAGCATAAATCCTATGATAAGAAAACGATTTACGATTTTACTTTCATGGTATTTTTTTAACTGAAAATGATGGTGAAGGGGTGACATCAAGAATATTCGCTTACCTGTTCCGAATTTTTTTCGAGTATATTTGAAGTAAGAAACCTGAACCATTACAGAAAGACTCTCTGCCATGAATATTCCACACAAAATTGGCAATAATAGTTCCTTTCGTACAATAATGGCAATGACTGCAATGAGCCCACCAATGGTTAAACTACCGGTATCACCCATGAAAATTTGCGCAGGATATGTGTTGTACCAAAGGAATCCAATCAATGCGCCTATAAAGGCTCCAGAAAAAATCATTACTTCCTCGGCATTTGGTATATACATGATGTCCAGGTAATTAGAGAAAATAAAATTTCCTGACACCCATGCAAATAGAGCCAAAGCACCCATAATTATGACCGAGGAACCTGCTGCCAATCCGTCTATACCATCTGTTAAATTAGCCCCGTTGGATACTGCAGTAATGATAAAAATTACAATCGGAATAAAAATTAACCAACCATAATTTTTGGCATCTTTTGGTGACAGCCAAAAAAGTAAAGAATCATAATTCAACTCGTTGTTTTTGAAAAATGGAATAGTTGTTTTATTGGATTTGGCGGCAGGTTTGAATAATTTATCCGAACTTACAATTCTTTCTGTACGATCAATAGGTTCTGCAATTTTTTCTCTAATTTGAATTCCATCATGAAAATACATAATGCCGCCAACAATCAAGCCTAAACCCACTTGACCCAATACTTTGAATTTCCCGTGAAGGCCTACTTTATTTTTTCGGAAATATTTTAAATAATCATCCAAAAATCCGATAATTCCCATCCATATTGTGGAAATCAACAAAATGACGATGTATATATTGTTGAGTTTAGCAAAAAGCAAAACAGGGATTATGGTAGAAAGAATTATGATGATGCCACCCATGGTAGGCGTGCCTTCTTTTTCTTTTTGGCCAGCCAAACCAAGGTCGCGTACAATTTCACCGTATTGTTTTTGCCTCAGATAATTGATGATTCGCTTGCCCCAGAAAAGAGCGATGAGCAAAGAAGAAATTACGGTAATCGCCGCTCTGAAGGTTGTAGAACGAATCATATTGATTCCGGGGATATCAAAAAAATCGCTCAAAAACTCAATCAAATGGTACAGCATAGTTATTTGTTTAGGTTATTAGCAGTTTCCATGGCAATTTGTAAATCATCAAAAGGATATTTTGTCCCTTTTATTTCCTGGTATGTTTCGTGTCCTTTTCCAGCAATCAAAATAATATCACCTTTATTGGCGAGTTGAAAAGCTGTTTTTATAGCCTCACGTCGGTCGGTAATTTTCAAATATCGATTATAGTATTGTGGCTGAACGCCTTTTATCATATCTTCTAAAATTTCATCGGGATTTTCACTTCTTGGATTATCTGATGTGAAAATAGTCTGATCTGCCTTTGAAACTGCTGCATGAGCCATTTCTGGGCGTTTTGTTTTGTCGCGATCACCGCCGCAACCCACCACTACCAATAGTTTTTCGTTACGGGTTCTTATGTTTTGAATAGTATCAATTACGTTTTCGAGCGCATCTGGCGTGTGAGCATAATCTACAATGGCTACGATGCCGTTTGCGGTAGTGAATGTTTCAAAACGTCCAGCAACATTCGTTAAGAAACTTAGAGATGTTAAAACTTCTTCGTCTTTCCAGCCCAACATTTGCGAAATGGCATATACCAAAAGTAAATTTGATGCGTTGAAAGTTCCCACCAAGGTAGTCCAGAACTCTTTGTCATTGAATCGTAATTGCATTCCATGAAATTGGTTTTCAATTACTTTTCCTTTAAAATCTGCTTGGGTTTTCAGCGCGTAAGATAACTTTTTGGCAGGCGTATTCTGTAACATCACCAATCCGTTTCTATCGTCCAAATTGGTTACAGCAAAGGCCTTGCTACTTAAATCATCGAAAAATTTCTTTTTTACTTCGATATAATTTTTGAAGGTATGGTGGTAATCGAGGTGGTCATGCGTTATATTGGTGAATCCTGCACCAGTGAATTTCAAACCAGCAATTCTATGTTGATCGATTCCATGTGAGCTTACTTCCATAAAGGCGTATTCACAACCCGTTTTCACAGCTTCTGACAATATTCGGTTGATTTCGAGAATGTCTGGAGTGGTGTGTGTAGAAGGGATTTCTTCTGAATGAATTTTTATTTTAATTGTAGAAATTAATACAGATTTGAAACCTAGTTTTTCGCTCAATTCATATAAGAGAGTTGTGGTTGTAGTCTTCCCATTGGTGCCAGTAATTCCGATTAATTTTAAATTTTCGGATGGATTTTGATAAAAGTTAGCCGCCAGAATTCCAAGTGAAACCGCTGTGTTTTTCACACAGATATATGTTACATTTTCAGCTAATTGATTGGGAAAATGTTCGCAAACAATTGTTGATGCGCCTTTTTCTATAGCATTAGAAATGAAAAGATGTCCATCTGCCTGGGTTCCCACTACCGCTATGAACATATCTCCTCGCTTCACTTTGCGTGAATCAAAGTGCAAGTCATTGACTTCTCGATCGGTAGTCCCGACGATATCTATGAGCTCAACACGGTATAGTATATCTTTTAATTTCATGAATTATCTAATTCTAAATGTAAAGTTTGGTTTTTGGTAAATTTTGTTCCAGGTGCTATAGATTGGCTTATGACTTTACCTACACCGGTATATCGAATTTTCAAACCCATATTTTCCAATACAGGAATTACTTCATATCCTTTTTGACCCATTAAATCTGGGATGGTATTGTTTCCATATTTAATTTCAAAAGGTTTTTTATTGGGTTTTGGCTTAGAAATTTGTAATGAATCAGGGATGTAATACGGCTTGGGTGTACTCACAAATACATGTTCCATCAAGGCCTGAAACACAGGTCCAGCGACTGTAGAGCCATAAATTCCTTTTTGCCGTGATGGTTTGTGAACTACTACAATTACGGAATACTTGGGGTCATCTGTCGGGAAATAGCCACAAAAAGAAGCTCTATATTGAATGGCTTGATCTTTTTTCCAATATTCTACTCTAGCTGTACCCGTTTTGCCTGCAGCGGTATAATGTTCGTTATAAAAAGCTCTACCTGTTCCATTTTGCACAACTCCTTTGAGCATGTTTTGCATTTTTTTAATGGTAGAATCAGAAGCCATTTTCTTTACACGAATTTCTGGTTCGAACTTACTTATCAATTCTCCTCTTTTTCTGATTTCTTTCACAAAAAGAGGCTTCAGCATCACACCGTTATTGGCAATACCATTATAGAATGTAAGAATTTGTAAGGGTGTTAATTTACTCTCATATCCAAACGAAATTGATGAAAGCGTAAGCCTACTCCAGGATTTGTCTTCGGGGCTTGGAATATAAGGCATGGCTTCACCAGGGATATCCACGCCTAAGGGTTGGTCTAGCTTCCAACGGTCTTTTATGAATTTCATAAATCCTTTGGGCTTTTTCTGCCAAATGTCTGTTACTACTTTGGCCGTACCAATATTCGAGGATTTTTCCAGAACCTGTTTCACATCTATCTTTCCATAACCTCTAGAATCAGAAATACTGCGGCCAAAAAGATTGACACGTCCTCCACCGGTATTTACCAATGTCATTGTATCCACTTCTCCAGACTCCAATGCGGCTAGTAGTGACATCGCCTTTATCGTAGAACCCGGCTCTGTGGCTGCACCTACAGCAAAATTTTGAATATCGGCATAATTTCCGTCTTCCAATCTGGTAAGGTTGGCAATTGCCTTCACTTCTCCTGTTTTCACCTCCATTACTACGACAGATCCATAAACAGCTTCGTATTCAACCAATTGTTGATATAGCGTATTGTAGGCGATGTTTTGCATGCCGATATCTATAGTAGTAACTACATCTAGACCTTCTTCGGCATCTATTTCTGTAGAAACATTGATGGGGCGCCAGTTTCCGCCTCCCATTCTTTGCTCTAGGCGTTTACCATTTTTACCAGCCAGTAAATCGTTGTAGGCACCTTCAAGCCCCACCTTCAAGGTGTCGCCTTTTACATATCCCAATGTGCGTGCACCAATATCTTTTACAGATCTTTCACGAATCAATTTATCTTCAACTATAAAGCCGCCTTTGATTTGCCCTTCAGAAAAGATAGGAAAGGATTTGATTCGGTTTAATTGCTGAAAAGTTAGATTTTTGGCAATTCGCACATATTGTTTTTGATTTGCTTTAGCTTGTAAAATGGTTTTGGCATATTCTTTTGCCGGACCGCCTAGCATTTTTTCCAAGGAATCTGCCAGCGCATTCAAATGCTGGTCTATTAATTCCTGTTTCATGGCTTTACCGTCTATTGCAATATCATAATGCCTAACAGAGGTAGCCAATAAACTACCATCGGCCGCATATAAATTTCCACGTTGTGCAGGGATTTCTGCCTCTCGGAAATTGGTTCGCTGTGCAAATTCTGCAAAACGAGCACGCTCGGCGGGGTCAGCTTGTAGGGTTATCAATTTATATATGATTCCCATGGCCATCACCACCAATACTATGCTCACTGCATATCCTTTGATTAATATTTCATTTTTATGATTAATCATGGCTTTGAATCAAAATGGGTTGGATATTTGATTTTTTGATACTGTCAATAGCAACTTTCTCTGCAACAAATGATTCCATTTGGCTTTGCATTAAGTCTTTATGTATGTCTGAATATTCTGATTTTAAATCAGAAACTTCTCTTTGCAGTTTTCTAATTTCAATTACTTTTTTATCAGCCCAATGTGAGCTACTAATGCTTATAAAAGCCAAAACAGCCAGAAAGAATACAAATCGCCAATTGTTGAACGAGCCTTCTTCTACTAGAAATTTCCCTTTTAGGATATCTTTTATAGATATATTGGATTTATTTTTTTTCTTCGGCATGATTTCGAATTCCTACTCTTAATTTTGCACTCCTAGCACGCGGGTTTTTAGAAATTTCCGCTTCCTCTGCTACTATTACTTTTGATTGTAATGGTTCAAACGGCGCATACCAGCGTCCGTAAATATCTCTTTGAGGTTCTCCCTCAAATTTTCCATTCTTCAAAAACCTTTTTACCAATCGGTCTTCTAACGAATGATAAGAAATTACCACCAGTCGTCCATTGGGTTTGATGATGTCGATTGAAGAAAGTAACATTTCTTCCAAGGCTTTTAATTCATCATTTACTTCTATGCGCAATGCCTGAAATAATTGCGCAAAAATTTTATTTCTTCTGACTTCCGGAATTTTATGCTCAAAAAGTTTCTTTAAATCAGAAGTAGAAACTATTGGATTTTCTTTTCTGGCATGTACAATAATGTTGGCCCACTTTTTTGCGGCTCTTATTTCTCCATAATCAGCAAAAATTCGTGCGATATCTTCCTCGTTGGCTTCATTTATTATTTTTGCCGCCGTTTGGTTTTGCTCCTGATTCATTCTCATATCAAGTTCGCCCTCAAATCGGGTTGAAAATCCTCTTTTGCCTGTGTCGAACTGATGAGAAGAAACTCCCAAATCTGCCAAAATCCCATCAATTTGTGTAATTCCTAAAAATCGCAATTGATTTTTAATATATCTAAAATTAGACATAATCAATTGAAAACGAGCGTCTTCTATTATGTTTTGTCTGGCATCAATGTCTTGGTCAAATGCAAATAATCTACCCGCAGGACTCAATCTTGACAAAATTTCTCTTGAATGTCCTCCGCCGCCAAAGGTGGCGTCTATGTATATTCCATCAGGATTCTGCACCAGCAAGTTAACGCTCTGCTGCAGCAAAACAGGCTCATGATATGTCATCGTTGTCGTCATTACCCATTACTTGTTCTGCAAGCGCTGCAAAGTCTGCATCTTCGGTATTCACAGCATTTTCATACAACTTTTTGTCCCATATTTCGATAATATTAATGGCAGATGACACCACAATATCCTTGTCAATTTTGGCATAAGCAATCAAATCTTTGGCGATTTGAATTCGACCATTATTGTCGATTTCGACAGGTTTTACACCGGCAGAAAATCGACGTATAAATTCATTGTTTTTTTGTTTAAAACGGTTGAGTTTTCCTACCTGCTGCATTACAATATTCCATTCGCTCATGGGATAGAGTTCCAAACAGGGTTGAAAAACGGATCTTTTCAGAATAAATCCTTGTTCTGCAGCTTCACCTAATTGTTTGCGCAAGCTCATGGGTAGTGCTAGACGCCCTTTAGCATCAACTTTGCACTCGTATGAACCGATGAGATTTAACACAACCAATTAATTTTCTTCAAAAATAGAAAACAAATCCAACATTCTCCCACATTTTACCACATTTTACCACATTTGTTGAAAACTTTTATCAATCAAATGTTAAAATTCAATGAATTATAGTTGTAGAAATGAATGGTGGTTTGGTTTAAAATGATAATTAATTAACTGATTATCAGTGTATAAATCGTTTAATTACAGAATTTTGTGGTCGTTAATTAATGATTCTTTTTACGAAAAGAATTTTATTAAAGTAGAAATACCTTTGGCAGTTGGGGAAGAGGGTTTTTTTTAAATTTTAGAAGACGTCTTTGAGCTGCTCATTGAGTTTGGCAATATCAGATAGAATATTTTCTGCGCCTAATTTAGAAGTGGCAGAAGTGGTGTAGAAAGGTGGGAGAGATTCCCAAGATTTC
Source organism: Flavobacteriaceae bacterium (assembly GCA_030538275.1). GTDB lineage: Bacteria > Bacteroidota > Bacteroidia > Flavobacteriales > Weeksellaceae > Profundicola. The sequence goes on from JAUNUH010000009.1 coordinate 69,400, forward strand.
AGCATTTCTGATTTATATTTCATCAGATTTTTTCCCAGTTTGGCTGAATTTAATTTATCAATTTTCGTCAATACAATAGAAAACGGAATTTGATTTTCGCCGAGAAATTTCATGAATTCCAAGTCGTTTTTAAGCGGCTCGTGCCGGCTGTCAACCAAGACAAATAAATTGATGAGATTTTTTCGGTTCAGGATATATTGGGTGATTAATTTGCCAAATTTATCTCTGTCTTTTTTAGAAACTTTGGCGTATCCATAGCCAGGCAAATCGACTAGATACCAACTTTCATTGATTAAAAAATGATTGATAAGTTGTGTTTTCCCAGGTGTTGATGAGGTTTTGGCTAATTTTTTATTGTTGGTAAGCAGATTTATCAGGGATGATTTTCCTACATTGGAACGGCCAATAAATGCATATTCGGGTATATTATCCGGGGGGCATTTGCTCCAATCGGTATTACTTTCGACAAAATTAGCCGTTTTAATCAGCATTTAAGGGGTTTTTACTTTTGGATCTAGCCAATTAAACAAAATTTCATTGAAGAGTTGTGGATGTTCCATCATGGGTGCATGACCGCATTTGTCGATCCAGAACAAATCAGAATTTGGCAAGCCTTCATCAAATTCCACGGCAACTTCTGGCGGTGTTACGGTATCTTGTTTTCCCCAGATCAGGCAAACAGGCGTTTGTACATCTTTAAGCTGATTTTTCATGTTGTGTTTGATGGCGCTTCTTGCGATGTAGAGCGTTTTTATGGCTTTTTTCTTGTCATTCACGGTTTCAAAAACTTCGTCCACAAGCACTTTTGTCGCAACTTCTGGGTCATAAAAAACCTCTTCTGCTTTGCGTTTTACGTAGTCGTAATTTCCTCTTTTTGGAAAAGTTTCGCCAAAAGATTTTTCATAGAGGCCAGAGCTGCCTGTCAAAACCAACGAATGCACCATATCTGGATGTTCTGCCGTAACTACCAACCCCACATGTCCGCCCAAAGAATTTCCTACCAGAGTTGCAGGTTGTTGAACCACATCTTTTAAGAAGCGATAAACAAATTTTGCAATATTGCTAACATTGGTATTCAATATAGGCAAGTCATACAAGGGTATTTCGGGTGCATAAATTTTGTAGCCTTTGGTTGAGAAATACTTCATCAATTCATCAAAATTACTCAAACCGCCCATCAATCCATGCAAAAGTACAATCGGGTGACCTTCTCCCTCTTCGATATAAGTGTACTTTTTTTGTTTTTTTATTTTAAATAACATGCAAGTTTGTTTGAAACCAACATACAAAATTAAGATATTTTTAATAAATTAGGTTTACATAAGATATTTTATCATGATTTTGTTATAAATAAGAATTAAAATCTATTCGAATCATTCAATTGATATTTGTGTAAACTTGTTTAAATCAGTGAGTTGGTTTTGTTTTTCAATCTTTTAATTTTTAGAATTTTGAAAAATAAAAAAGCCGTTTACAATGAAACGGCTTTGATATCAGTTCTGTTAATATTTATTTTACAGTATCGACAATTGCTTTGAAAGCTTCTGGGTGATTTAATGCTAAATCTGCCAGTACTTTACGGTTTAGTTCGATTTCATTTTTCTTCAATGCGCCCATCAATTGGCTGTAGGACATGCCATGAAGGCGTGCACCTGCATTGATACGCTGAATCCATAAAGAACGGAAGTTTCTCTTTTTCTGTCTTCTGTCGCGGTATGAATATAGCATAGCTTTTTCTACCGCATTTTTGGCCACTGTCCATACGTTTTTACGTCTTCCGAAATAGCCTTTTGCCTGTTTTAGGACTTTTTTTCTGCGTCTTCTTGACGCTACTGAATTTACTGATCTTGGCATAATTTTTAATTTTTTGACCTTGGGCGGACTTTATCACTTTTTAGAGCCTCGGGTCGGGTTAATAATTAATTAATAAACCGGGTTGAAACTTTGGTCTATAAATACTTTCATCTCTACTCGATGATTGTATTTAATTTAGACGCAATTTATTTCAAACCTAATTGTTCCTTAACGCTGTTCGAATCTGCTTTAGATACAAGCGTCATTTTAGTTAGATTTCTCTTTTGTTTGGTTTCTTTTTTCGTCAGAATGTGGCTTTTGTAAGCATGTTTACGCTTGATTTTGCCAGTTCCGGTTAATTTGAAACGTTTTTTAGCGCCTGATTTTGTTTTTTGCTTTGGCATTTTTGATTTATTTATTATTGAACTGATATTTTTTTATTGAACCTAAGATTTAAGACACAAGATTTAAGACGTATGATTGTTTAATTCAATACTCATAACTCTGCACTCATATCTCAAAACTATTTTTTCGGAGCCATCATCATAATCATTCTTTTCCCTTCCAGTTTTGGCATTTGTTCTACTTTTCCTACTTCTTCCAAATCTTGAGCGAGTCTCAATAACAAGATTTCGCCTTGATCTTTGAACACGATTGATCGTCCTTTGAAAAACACATAAGCCTTTAATTTGGCACCATCTTTAAGAAAACTTTCAGCATGTCGTTTTTTGAACTCATAATCGTGATCATCTGTTTGTGGACCAAAACGAATTTCTTTGATTACAACTTTTGTTTGCTTGGCTTTCATTTCTTTTTGACGCTTTTTTTGGTCATAAAGAAATTTCTTATAATCCAATATTTTGGCCACAGGAGGTTTTGCGTTTTCCGTAATTAGCACTAAGTCTAATTCGTGTTCCCGTGCCATTTGCAGAGCCTTGGCTGTCTTGTAAACTCCTATTTCGATTTCTTCCACATCACCCACGACACGTACCTCGGGTACCCGTATATTGTCGTTGATTTTGTGCTCATCTTCCTGTTGTTTTCTTGGTGGTCGGTACCCACCTCGTCTTCTTATTGCGATAATCTATAATGTTTTGGTTATACTTTCATTTCATTTATCAAACGATTTTGGAATTCTTCTAAACTAAAAGTTCCCAAGTCGCCTTCTCCATGTTTACGAACAGAAACCGTTCCGTTTTCTTCTTCTTTTTCGCCTACAATCAGCATATAAGGAATTTTAGAAAGCTCTGCATCACGTATCTTTCTGCCTGTTTTCTCTGCTCTTTCGTCAACAAGGCCGCAAATATCCGAATTTTCTACGAATTTTAAAACTTTTTTACTGTAATCTAAATACTTATCGCTTATGGGTAAAATTATAAACTGTTCTGTAGCCAGCCAAAGTGGGAAATTTCCACCGGTTTGTTCCAGTAAAATTGCCACAAACCTTTCCATAGAGCCAAATGGTGCGCGATGTATCATCACCGGACGATGCTTTTCTCCGTCGCTACCGATATAGGTTAAATCAAATCTTTCGGGTAAATTATAATCCACCTGAATTGTACCCAGTTGCCATTTTCTGCCCAAAACGTCTTTTACCATAAAATCTAGTTTTGGTCCATAAAATGCAGCCTCGCCCAGCTCCATTACTGTATTTAGGCCTTTGGCTTTTGCTGCTTGAATGATGGCGTTTTCTGCTTTTTCCCAGTTTTCGTCGCTTCCTATATATTTTTCCTTATTTTCTGGGTCGCGTAAAGAAATTTGAGCTGTAAAATTTTCAAATCCCAAGGAATTGAAAACGTAAAGAACAAGGTCGATTACTTTTTCAAATTCTTCGAGCAATTGATCTGGTGTGCAAAAAAGGTGAGCATCGTCTTGGGTAAATCCGCGGACGCGTGTCAATCCATGTAGTTCGCCACTTTGTTCGTAACGATATACCGTACCGAATTCTGCATATCGCACGGGTAAATCTCGATAGGACCACTGCTGGGATTTAAAAATTTCACAGTGATGCGGGCAATTCATGGGTTTTAATAAAAATTCTTCGTCTTCGTTTGGAGTACGGATCGGTTGAAAGCTATCTTCGCCATATTTTTCATAATGGCCAGAAGTTACATACAAATTTTTATGACCTATATGTGGCGTCATGACAAAGTCGTATCCACCTTTTCGTTGTGCTTCTGAAAGGAAATTCTCGAGTTTCTTGCGCAAAGCAGCTCCTTTGGGTAGCCATAACGGCAGTCCTGCTCCAACTTTTTCTGAAAAAGTAAAAATTCCCAAATCACGACCTAATTTTCGGTGGTCGCGCTTTTTGGCTTCTTCCAAGTTGTGCAAATATTCTTTGAGTTCTCTTTGTTTAGGAAATGAAATTCCATACACACGTGTCAACTGTTTATTTTTTTCGTTTCCTCGCCAATATGCGCCTGCTGCGTTTAATATTTTTACAGCTTTTACAGGAGAGGTATCTGGTAAATGACCGCCACGGCACAAATCGGTAAAGTTTTCGTGCGAACAGAATGTAATGCTTCCATCTTCCAGATTTTCAATTAATTCGGTTTTAAATGGATTGTCTTTGTAAATTTCTAGAGCCTCTTGTTTAGAAATGGGATACAGCTTGAATTCGCTTTTCTTTTTTGCGTTTTGAAGCATTCTATTTTCGATTTCTTCAAAATCTTTTTCAGATAAACTGTCTTCGCCAAAATCCACATCATAATAAAATCCATTTTCAATAGGTGGGCCAATGGTGAGTTTTGCATGAGGATAAACTTCTAAAATGGCTTGTGCCAATAAGTGTGCAGAGGAATGCCAGAAAGCTTTTTTGCCCAAATCATCTTTCCAAGTAAGCAGATGGAGTGTGGCATCCTGTGTAATAGGCGTGTGAAGCTCGGTTTGATTCCCGTTGACCAAGGCAGAGAGTACATTTCTTGCCAGTCCTTCACTAATGTCTTTTGCAACGTCCATAGCCGAAACCGAATGTTCATACGAACGAACACTTCCGTCGGGTAGCGTGATGTTTACCATAATTATTGTTTTGGGTGGCAAAGATAAGTAAATTGATGTTCGGGTGAAAAGTGAGGGAAAAAATATGCTATATTTATTGTTAAATGAAAATTTTGAATGAAAAGAAGATTTAATTTTTCATGAAAAAACCATCCTTTACAACTTGTTAATACAATTAATCTCCCTTCGTTCACGTTTGCATAAAAGTTGATTAATTTTGATTTCAAATTTTTTCTATGCGAAAAAAATCCATTTTATTAGGTGCGCTTTTCACGGTTTCTGTGTGGTCAGCGGCGCAAACCACTAATATTAATTTTGATGAGAACAGAGATTTTAAACATGCAAAATATCTGTATTTGACCGAAACTTATAAGGCAGCTCAGAATAAATTCGAAAAAGTGCTGGATCGACCAGATTTAGATAAGAATTCCGAAGAAGCAGCAGAGTTTTATGCGTCTTTGGTAGCACTCATTAACAATGAGCGAGGTGCAGAAGAGCGTTTTTTGGCCTTTCAAGACAAATATCCACGCAGTATTTATGTGCGAAATGGGGCTTGGGAGCTTGGTAGTTTTTATTTGCGCAACGGTGATTATGATAATGCTTATAAATATTTAACGCTGGGTAATTTGAATGATTTGCCAGAGCGTAAACGCAATGAATATCAATTCAAATTGGGGTATGTAGCCTTCATGAAAGGGAATGAAAGAGAAGCGTTGAGGCATTTGGAGCCATTGGTGCGATCAGACAAATATCAAGATGAAGCAGCTTATTACACAGGCCATATATATTATTCCCAGAAAAATTTTGAAAAGGCCTTTACCTACTTTGATGCTTTGCGCAAGAGAAATCCAGATTATGAAACTCGTGTGTTGCCTTATGTTGTTCAGATAGAGTTTAATAATGGAGAATATCAAAAAGCCATTGAAGACGGACAACGTCTTTTGAGCCAAAACCGAGATAGATTTATACAATCCGAGGTTTCGAAAATTGTGGGTGAAAGTTATTTTCAACTTAAAGAATATGACAAGGCAATTCCCTATTTGGAGGCTTATACGGGTGAAAAATCCAATGCAGATTATTACCAATTAGGCTACGCATATTATCAAAAAGGCGATTATGCGCAAGCGGTTTCATTATTTAACAAAATAATTGGCGAAAAAACGCCGCTAGCACAAACAGCTTATTATCAACTTGGGAATTCGTATCTGCAGCAATCTATGAAAAGAGAGGCACTTACCGCCTATAAATCAGCTTCTGAAATGAATTTTAATGCGCAAATTCAAGAAGATGCTTTTTATAATTATGCCAAGTTGAGTTACGATATTGGGAATCCTTTTGTGGGAACTCCAGAGGTGTTGCAAAGTTTTATTAAAACTTATCCCAGATCCAAATATAATTCAGAAATCAATGATTATTTGGTAGATGCTTTTATATCTTCTGGGAATTATAAAAATGCTTTGGATGTTTTGAATAAAATTTCAAACAAAACTTTAGCACAATTAGCTGCAGAGCAACAGGCGGCATTTTTGTATGGCTCTGAATTGGTAAAAGAAGGTAAAATGGCAGAGGCAGAAAGTAATTTTAATATGGCTGCCAAATCCAATTCTGATGCAAAAATCAAAGCGCGCGCTACTTTTTGGCAAGGTGAAAGCAACTTTAGACAAGATAAATTTGAGCGTGCATTGAGCAATTTTAAATCGTTTAAAGTTTTGAATGTTGAAGTTCCAGAGACTAAAGAGATTGATTATCAACTAGGTTACACTTATTTAAAGTTGCGCCAGTATTCTAATGCTGCATCTTCCTTTGAAACATATTTGGCTACAAATCCTCCAGGAGATTTCAAGGCAGATGCCAAAATCAGATTGGCAGACGCATATATAGGAGCTAAACAAACCCAAAAAGCACTTGGGTTGTATCAAGAAATTGCGACTCAAAACGTAGCACAATCAGATGAGGCTGCGTTTAATCGAGCGGTTGTTTTGGGGATTTTAGGCGAAAACGACAATAAAATTTCTGCTTTAGAGAGTTTTATTAATTCTTATCCAAATTCCAAATATTTTGAAAATGCCCGATTGGAGCTGGCAGAAGCCTATCTGCGAAAAGGGGATAATAACAAGGCTATGAGTCAATTAGATGCTTTGATAAAAAACGGAAAACCCGAAATGGTGGCACGCGCAAGACTGCGTAAAGGTTTAATTTATTATAACAAAGAAGACAACTCGCGCGCTTTGACGGAGTTCAAGTCTGTAGCAGAAAATTATCCGCGAACTCAGCTTGCATTACAAGGGATAGATAACGCCAAGCGTATTTATGTAGAAGAAAATAACTTGACTGAATTTGAGCGTTGGGCCAATGGTCTAGGATATTACACTGTGGATCAGTCTGAATTGGAAAATTTGGCCTATCAATCTGCTAAAAAAACATTTGATGATAAAAATTATGCTGCGGCAATTCCACAATTAGAAAGTTTTATTTCTAAATATCCAAATTCTGGCTATGCAAATGCCATCAATTATAGTTTGGGTGAAAGCTATTATCTTACAGAAAGTTATCAAAAGGCCAAGGATCCATTATTGAAGGTTGCAGGTTCTAATAATGAGTTTCAGGAAGATGCGCTCTTGCGTTTATCACAAATTTATCTCCAAACACAAGAAACCACCGAAGCCCTATTGATGTTGGAAAATTTGAACAGAATTACCACAAATCCGGCGTACAAAACTTATGCAGAAATTAATTTAATGCGATTGTACAGTGAAAAAGGACAACATAACCAGGCGGTTCAAATGGCCGATGCGGTTTTGCAGAATTCCAAAAATGAAACCTCTGTTTTGCAAGAAGCAGAATTGACCAAAGCAAGAAGTCTTTTTGCATCTAAGCGATTCAATCCCGCAAGAGAAGCGTATTCCAAATTAGAATCTGCCGCTTCCAATGCTGTAAAAGCAGAAGCCAATTACTACAAAGCTTGGTTCTATAATCAAGACAAAAAATATGAAATCTCGAATGAAATCGTGTTTTATCTTGCTTCTAAATTTTCTGAACAACAATATTGGGGAAGTAGAGCTCTGATTGTAATGGCAGATAACTATTATAATTTGGGAGATTTGTATCAAGCCAATGCAACTATAGATGCGGTTTTGGATAATTATCAAAATTATCCTGATGTTATGGCAGAAGCAAATGCACTTAAAAATAAATTCAACCGTAAATAATACGTAGAAAAATGTTAAAAAACAATCATAATCAGCAAGTTGTTGTAGGAAGCTGTACTTATTTTACAAATTCAAATATGAAATTATATATTTTTCTTTTAACTTTTATAATAAGTGGAATTGCTTGGGCTCAAATTCAACAAGGGCAAACCACCGTAAATCGTGAAGAAGACTTTACGCAAGAATCTGTAACGGTGGAACGTAATTATGAACCCAAAGTAGAAGCTGCCGAAAAAATTAAACAAACTCCAAAAATAGATCCAACCACAGGCAATAAACTGTCCGTAGATTATAGTTTGAAGGATGTTGAAGCTGAGTCTGACTTTGAAACTACCACTATTGGTGCAGAAGAATTGCCCGTAAAAGATCAAAGTCCGTATAATAATTATATACGAGCAGGCTATGGGAATCGCGCTACGCTGCTTATAGACGGCTTTGGAGAATATGCGCTAGACCAAGACAAAAGCGTGGGAGCGGCTATAGATTATCGCTCGACCAATGGATACATCAAAGAAATGGATTTTTCTACCAATAATTCCAAGTTGGCTGCAGAGGGTTTTTTCAAGATGAATTTTGAAAATGCACTAGCAGATATTCGATTAGGCGGCGGAATGCATAAGCTAAATTATTATGGAATTCCAGAAAACCAAACATTCAGCGCGCCTGCAGATGTGGCGCAGCGCTATTCTAATCTCTATGTCAATGGAAAATACAAGGCCTATAATCACTTGTTTTTGGATGAAATCAAATTAAACGCAGGGTTTTTTGGTGATATACACGATGCCACAGAGACTAATTTTGATGTATTTGCCAGGGTAGGAAACAACAAAGTTCTAGAATTGAATACCTTTAATGACTTGGCCTTGGGAATCTCTGCAGATTTAAATTTAAATGTAACCAATTCCAAATTCAAACTGCCTTTTTCTCATGATTTTTCATTATTAAATACAGGAATTGCCCCACAAATCCATTTCCAAAATGAGATTTTAAAAGTTTCGGCAGGTGCAAATCTTCAATACAACAATGAATCGACGCTCGATATCAGTGAGTTTCATATATTTCCAAAAGCAGAGGTATTTGTAACTGCGGTGCCAGAATTTGGATTCTATGGTGGAATTACGGGAGGGATTTTACAAAACCGTTACCAATCTTTTTATCATAAAAATCCTTATTTATTGCCCAATCAGCATTTAACTTCTACTATCAACAAAATGGAAGTTTATGCCGGAATTCGTGGAGATATTGGCGCCAACTTCAAATATGATGCATCTGCCAAATATCAGAATTTGGACAATATTCCGTTCATGAGTAGATATTATGGATTTGGCGAGCCGTATATGTCTGCCAATTCATTTTATATGGTCTATGACAATGGTAAAAAATCTGTTATAGAAGGGAATATCAACTATTTGGGCATCAGTAATTTGAATTTGGGAGCCAATTTGTTGTTACAAACTTTTACACTAGATAATTTTGAAGAAGCTTGGGGGGAATCACCTTTAAAGGCTACAATATCCGGTGATTACAAATTATTGGATGAACGTTTGATTCTGGGTACAGACGTATTTTATGTTGATAAACGAAAGTTTTTGGAGAACCGAATTCATGTGAATGGTCAGAATGAAATTTTGAATGTTGATCCGTATGTCGATGTCAATTTTAATGCGACTTATTTAATTTTGGACCGCTGGGCAGCTTTTATAGAATTGAATAATGTTCTGAATAAAAATTACGAAAGATTTGTAGATTATCCTGTGCATGGTATCACAGCTGTTGGTGGAATAATGTTTAAATTTTAATAAATTTAAACTCAATAAACAATAAACTATATATTTGTTTGAAAGGTAAATTGAATGAGTTTTCTTAAGCGTGCATGGCTAGATATCAAAGACAATATACAAGAATGGACTGACAATGATGAGGTTTGTGTAAGGCCCTATCTATCCTATGCCACCCGAGAAAAAATTATCATTAGAGGCAGAGTGCTTGAAAACGAGGGAGTTGTAAGCATAGAAGAAAATACAGTTTGGGATAATTTTGTGCAAACGATTCGTATGCTGGAATCTGATGAGAAAAAAAACACCCAAATTCTAATTGAATACGAGGACAAAATCTTTACAACGCAAACCGATGACGAGGGATATTTTTATTCAGAAATTTATCATTCACATCAAGAAGTCGATACCGATCAACTTGTTTGGAAAACCGTTAATGTAACAGCTACAGAAGAATTAAATGAAACGGGCGTTGCCTCCACGGCCAAGGCGCAATTTTTGTTGCCACATGCACGAACAGAATTTATTATAGTATCCGATATTGATGATACCGTCATTGAAACTGGGGTAAATTCCTTTTTGAAGTTGGAAGCCATTTTCAAAACGCTATTCAAAAATCATCAAACACGTACACCCTTTGATGGAATTGCAGAAGTGTTTCACAAATTGCAGCACAATTCCAATGGGCAGCAAGTGAATCCTGTTTTTTACCTCAGCAACAGTCCTTGGAATTTGTATCATATGATAAAAAGTATGTTCAAATTCAGGGATATTCCCTTGGGTCCCATGTTTTTACGTGATTTTGGAATTAAATTCGGAAAAGAAAGAATTAAATTTAATCAGCACAAAAAAATCAATCTGGAGCGTTTGATGTTGGATTTTCATGATAAAATCTTTGTACTCATTGGTGATGCCACAGAAAAGGATGCCCCCATTTACTTAGAAATTTATAACAAATTTCCTAGTCGTGTGAAGAAAATTTTCATTCGTGCGTCTAGTAAAGAAAGGCAAAATGAAGAAATTAGAAATCTCATAGCGCAAAATCCAAATGCGCCCTTTCATTTGATCACACACAGCGACGAAATTTTATTGAATATGTAATGAATTAAGTATGAAACAAGTTCATATACAATCAGATATGTTTTTTGAAATGCTGAAAAAGCATGGCAAATCGATGTGGGAAATTTTTTCACAAATGATCAACGGCGAAGCGCAGGAAATCATTTTTTTGAACGCCCAAAATCAAATGATGTTCAGTTTTATTCTTCCTGAAAATGCGGAAGATTTGGAAGCAGTTCGTTTAGAATTTAACGAAAAATTCAAAGAAAAGCTGCGCAGTATGTTGAATTAAATCATCGCTTTAATTTTTATGAATTATAGGTGAAAGATTTAGACTAAAGGTTTCGGGGCAGGGATGGGAACGGCACCGCACGGCGGGTATGCGCTAAGAAGAAGCAGGCTGCAGGGGCGACCCAAGAAGCCACTGCAGACTGACTTTTTCTAAGCATACCCGCCGTGCGGTATAGTGGACAGCCCGGTGCCGACTTTTATTTTGTCTAACATTGAATAGTTTGCTTTCACCAAACACGCAGAATGACAAAATAAAAGCCGGCAGCCCCCCAAATGATTGCAAAATAGGGCGTAAAAAGACTAGGTAACCAAAATCACATCTGGTTTCGTGAGAATTTACGAACTTTGTCATCCTTAAAATTAAATTATGTTCTTTAAACAGGTTTATGATGAAACGCTTGCGCAGGCAAGTTATATAGTTGGTTGTCAGGCAAAAGGAATTGCGGCGGTGATTGATCCCAAGCGCGATGTAGATACGTATTTGATGATTGCAGAGCAAGAAAAATTGCAGATTACACATGTTTTTGAAACGCATATTCATGCCGATTTTTTGAGTGGTTCGCGCGAATTGGCCGAGCTTACCGGCGCCAAATTGTACCTGAGCGACGAAGGCGGGCCGGATTGGCAATATGAATTTGCGCATGAAGGTTTGAAGCATGGCGATGTGGTGAAATTGGGAAATATTTCGATTGAGGCTTTGCATACACCTGGTCACACGCCTGAACATATGAGTTTTTTGTTGACTGACCATCCGGCAAGTGATTCGCCTGTGATGCTGTTTACCGGTGATTTTGTATTTGTGGGTGATGTGGGCCGACCGGATTTGTTGGAAGAAGCGGCTGGACTTGTTGGAACCAAAGAAAAAGGAGCGCATCATATGTTTGATTCCTTACAAGAATTTGTTCAATTGAATGATATGCTTTTGCTTTGGCCGGGTCATGGCGCAGGATCGGCTTGTGGAAAGGCTTTGGGTGCTGTGAATATGTCCACAGTGGGCTATGAAAAAATTCGTAATTGGGCGATTCAATTGTTGGATAACCGAGAAAAATTTGTGGAAGAATTGCTCTCAGATCAGCCCGAACCGCCAAAGTATTTTGCCATGATGAAGAAGCTGAACAAGGTAGATCGGGCGCTGTTGCCTGTGGTTCCGAAAGTGCCGAATTTGCATCAAAAAGACTGGGATGAAATGAAAAAATCACACGTAATTATCGATACAAGACATGACGGCATTTTTGCGGAAGGATTTGTGGAAGGTTCGTACAATATCAAACCTGGAAAGAATTTTTCGACTTGGATGGGTTGGGTGATGGACTATGAAACTGATTTTATTTTAATTGCCGAAGATGCTCAAATTGAGGATTTTACACGAAAGTTGATGCGTATTGGTTTGGATAATTTTAAAGGATATATTACGCCGGAACAACTGGCAACTTTTGAAAAGGATTTGAAAACCTATCATCATATTTCCAAAGAAGAATTAAAAGAAGAATTGGATCATCTACATGTGCTGGATGTGCGTAACAATCAGGAGTTTAAAGATGGTCATATCGAAAGTGCGCAGCATATTTTTGTAGGTAAATTAGAAGACAAAATTCATGAAATTCCGCGTGATAGACCCATTGCGGTTCATTGTCAAAGCGGGTACCGCTCGGCTATCGCCATGTCGATTTTGCAAAAACACGGCATTGAAAATGTACGTAATTATGCTGGAGGTTGGGCCGAATGGAGTCGGAATTTGGCAGAAATAAAAGCCTAAAAAAGATAAATTTCAATGAAAAAGCCCTTTTACGAGGGCTTTTTTGATAATGTCGATTTTTAAATAACTAACTTTACCTATTTAAGCAATTAGATATTAGATAGATGCCAACATTACACTGGATAGGAAAAGATAAAGTTATCAATCACCACATGGATGTTCCGTTTAAAGTTTTACAACACTCCTACGGCTTTGACAATGGAACACAAACCGACCAAGAAACCAACAGCGGAAACAAAATAATACATGGCGACAACCTTGAAGCCCTGAAAGCCCTTTTGCCCGAATATGAAGGACGCATCAAGTGCATCTACATAGACCCGCCTTACAACACAGGAAACGAAAAGTGGGTGTATAACGACAACGTGAACGACCCGAAAATTAAAAAGTGGCTGGGACAAGTGGTAGGAAAAGAAGCAGATGATCTTACAAGACATGATAAGTGGCTTTGCATGATGTATCCTCGTTTGAAGTTACTTTATAAGCTACTTTCTGAAGATGGAGCTATATTCGTTTCAATTGATGAAAATTAAGGTTCTAATCTTCGCCTTTTAATGGATGAAATATTTGGTGCTGGAAATTTTATTGAGCAGTTAATTTGGAATAAAAGAGTTCCTAAAAATGATAAATACATTGGCAATATTCACGAGTATGTGTTGCTTTTTGTAAAAAATAAAAGTGTTGGGCACAAGTTTATTCAGAGAAAAGAAGGTATTCCAAAAATTAATGATTTACTTGCAAATCTAAAACGCAAAAAAGTTCCAATTCCCAAAGCTGAAATTGAAATTAAAAATCTCTATAAGAAAAATGCTTATGACAGGGGAATTACATTGTATAATTCACTAGATGAAAAATATAAGCTTTGGGGTAAAATAAATGTCAGTTGGCCTAATGGACAAACATTTGGTCCACGCTACAATGTGTTACACCCAAAAACAAAAAAACCTTGTAAAGTTCCGGTAAGAGGATGGCGATGGACAAAAGATACTTTCGATTCTTTATTAGATTACGAGAATATAAAAGAACTGCACGATGGTAGTTTTGTTTGTGGCAAAATTTGGTTTGCTAAGGATGAAAATACTCAGCCAAGTTCAATAAAATATTTAGATGAAGTATCAGACTTTCTACTTCGTTCAATAATAAGCACAAAAAGCGAAGGCGGAGTTTCGTTAAAAGAGTTAACTGTTGAAAGGTTTGATTACCCGAAACCTATTGAATTAATTGAAATTTTATTGAGTTCATTTAATACGACTAACGCAATAATTTTAGACTCATTTGCTGGTTCAGGCACAACCGCCCATGCTGTTTTAAATCTTAACAAAAAAGACAACGGAAATAGAAATGCCCAATTCAACCGTTTCGGACATTGAAAAAACTGCAATTGAACAAAATAAAGCATTTGAATCCCGCATAAGTGGGACCGAAATGGAAAATAACATTCCAAACGAAATACAACAACTTGTGAAAACATACAGTATTAAAGACATTTTTAGAGAACAGGCAGAACAAATTAATTTGCCGCAGTTTTATTTAAAAGTTCCTGCCAATGACTTATTTGGCAAGAAAGAAGAAGAATTGCCTTTAGAAAAAGAAAATCTTTTAGAAGGATTTGCTTTGAGCAAAGCCGACACCAACATTGTGTTTGACAGCATTACATCTGAACTCTACAAAGTTGATTTAGACGAAACCAAAAAAGAACATACACCTACTTTCGTAAGACTTGACGGAGAAGTGAAAGAGGGTGTAATGGCTTTCATTCTTGACCCATCACGCAAGGACAGCAGAGTAAAGAATTTTACCAAACGACTGATGGATTTAATCGGGAATATGTTCCCAATTCCTGACAAGGAAATTGAAAAATACATCAACCGAATTTTAGAAGATTTCAAAGACGAGCAATTTAGCGACTTAGCAGCCAACGAATACACCTACAAAGACAAAATCAAGTTCAAGATAATTGCTCTTTCAGAACAGTTTGCAGAGAAGAAATTCAAAGACTTTTTAGACACCGACAAAGTATTTATAAAACCATCGTTCACACTACCAAAAAGCATTTCACCAGGCGATACAGCAAAAGACATCACCAAATCGCTGTACGAGAAAGAAGGAAGCATGAACGGCTTTGAAGAACGTGTAATCAATGAAATTGGTAATATGACAAACATTGCTTTCTGGACAAGGAACATTGAAAGAAAAGGTTTCAGAATAAACGGCTTCGTAAATCATTATCCTGACTTCATCATTCAGACAAAAAGCGGTAAGACCGTTTTATTGGAAACCAAAGGCGACCACTTGGACGCAGAACAAAAAATTAGACTTGGCAGACTTTGGGCAAGTAAAGCAGGAAATAATTACCGTTACTTCATGGTTTACGAAAGAAGGACAGTTGACGGAGCATATAAATTGGAAGACTTTTTAAACATCATAAAAGACATATAGCCAACGCATTGGGCGGCACATAAAAATAGTACAAGTCCACACTTCAAAAAAATCAACATAAGTTGTGAAAATCACGAGAGATGACATGTATGAACTGGTTACAGCCTTTTAGCGTCATGTAGAGTAAAATGCAGAAATTCAAATGCAAATTATGAAATTCACTTTAATGCGTGATTTAAATCATTGTGACATGAAATATGATACGAATGGCAAGTCCAAAAACGGCTAAGACTAAAATTCCTTCAAAATCAAGGAATTTGCAGGTATTTATGTGTTTGAAGGCTTACTTTCCATTTGGGATTCGCTAGAATATAGTCCACAATCAGCGGCATCATGGTTTCGCGTTTGCTCCATTCGGGTTGAAGATAAAGTTCGCAATTTTCTGAAACTTGGGCGGCAAATTTTTCTGCAAATTCAAAATCGTTTCGATTATAAATAATACATTTGAGTTCGTTTGCTTTAGCAATAACCTCATTTTTAGGGTGTTGCGTCTTTTTTGGAGAAAGACAAATCCAATCGATTTCACCGCTTAATGGGTATGCACCACTGGTTTCGATATGAATTTTACATCCGTTTTCTTTTAATTTTTGTGTTAAATAATCCAGATTCCACATCAAGGGCTCACCTCCAGTCAAAACAATGGTTTTGGAGTATTTAACCACCTCTTTAACTAATTGATTTACATCTGTTACCGGGTGTTTTCCGGCTTCCCAACTTTCTTTGACATCACACCAATGACAGCCGACATCGCATCCGCCTATTCTAATGAAATAGGAGGCCATTCCCGTGTGTGCACCTTCGCCCTGGAGCGTGTAAAAATGCTCCATAATGGGCAAAAGTTTGCCTTTTTTCATTAATTCAGACTGCTCTTCAGACAATGGGTATAACATAGCGCAAAGGTATGATATTGTTTTAGAACCTAGTGTTTCGGAAGGTCAAATCGATTTTGGAAAATAAAGATTTAATTTATAAAAAAGCTTGGAAAAGTTTAAAAATCAGTTCAATATCTTGAATAAACGGATAATTATTACTTTTCTTCCTGCAAGAAAAATCGTTTATACGCGAGTAAAGTATTTTCCAGCAACATGGCGCGAGTCATGGGTCCAACGCCACCAGGAACCGGAGTAATATAGGCTGATTTGTCTTTAACAGATTCATAATCAACATCTCCAACTAATTTAAATCCTTTTTTATTATCTGCATCAATTCGATTAATTCCCACATCGATGATGGTAACCCCTTCTTTTACCATATCTGCGGTTAAAAAATAGGGTTGGCCCAGCGCTGCGATTATGATATCGGCATCTTTGGTGTACTTATTCAAATCTTGTGTTCCGCTGTGACAAATGGTTACAGTGGAATTTGCGTGTCCTCCTTTTTGGCTCATCAAGATACTCATGGGTCTTCCAACTATATTACTTCTTCCTATCACAACGCAGTGTTTTCCTGCGGTGGGCACATCAAAACGTTCGAGCATACGCATGATTCCGAATGGAGTAGCAGGAATAAAAGTTTCTAAACCTTGTGCCATTCTTCCAAAATTGGTCGGGTGAAATCCATCCACATCCTTTATGGGGTCTATGGCTAATAAAATTTTATCCTCGTCGATATGGCGAGGTAGTGGCAACTGAACGATGAATCCGTCAAGATTATTATCTTCATTCAATTCTTGAATTAGCTTCATTAATTCATCTTCGGTAATACTTTCTTCTTTTTTGAACAAAGTCGATTTGAATCCAACTTCTTCGCAATCTTTTATCTTCATTCCTACATAGGCTTTGCTTGCAGGATTTTCTCCCACCAAAATGGCGGCTAGATGTGGTTTGCGATTTCCTTGTGCTACGTATTGTGCAACTTGTTCTTTGATTTCATTTCTGATTTGTTGTGAAAGCGTGTTTCCGTCAAGAATTTTCATACAATAAATTTATCTGTAAAGATAGAAAATTCGGAGCTGTTTGTTTCTGTTTTTGTGTGATTTCTTATAATTTAATGAATGATCTTGATTATCTTTACCACATGAATTTTACAAATTGGAAATTTTTACTATTTAGTTTTATTGCGGCTGTTGTAGTGATGTATTTCGTGTTATCGAATCAGGAAGGTGCTACGCAAAAGCAAATTATCATTAATGCCTTGGCGGGCGGTGTTGGAATGGTTGTGGGGTTGATTGTTTACAATCGTTTTGTGAAAAAAGATGATGGAAATTCGCCAAATTTGGGTGATTAATTTGTAGTATTCAATTTTTTTGAAAGTAAATTCTAATAAATTTCCCCATTTATTTTTCGATTATATTTTAATAAAAAATAAAAAAATTGAATTTGTGGTTAATGAAATCACATTTCTAGTTTAGGTTTATTTAATATTTTTATTAAATTTGCAAAATATAAACCAAAAGGGGTGCTTTCGCTCGTGAAGGCTGAGATTATACTCTTAGAACCTGAGCAGGTAATGCTGCTAAGGGAAATGAAACGAGAACCGTTGAACGACGGATTTTTAGCATTCCTTTTCAAACCAATTAATGATGTTGAAAAGGATTTTTTTATTTGTGCTTATTAGCACAACCTATTTGCTTACAGCGCAAGAGGAAATGGATGTAATTTCAGATACCGTACAACTTTCTGATGTATCTGTAATGGCAGAATTGCCGATAACTGGTGAAAAAATAAGTGGGAGGCGATTAGAAGAAAAAAACATGGGGCAGGATATGCCTATTTTGCTCAAGAATGCTACATCTGTAGTAGCTACATCCGATGCTGGCAATGGAATTGGCTACACAGGTATGCGGGTGCGTGGCATTGCACAAAATCAAATTAATGTAACCTTCAACGGGGTGCCTGTGAATGATAGTGAATCTCATGGCGTTTTTTGGGTTGATTTTCCAGATGTGGCTTCATCTACCGATGGTATATTGATTCAACGAGGTGTGGGAACTTCTTCCAACGGCGCTGCGGCATTTGGTGGTAGTATAAATCTTGAAACGACCCGCGATCGTAGAGAAGATTATCTGGGATTGCAGGCAGCGATGGGTAGTTTTAATACGATGAAATATATGCTAGAGGCGGGAACTGGAGATGTGGCTGATGGTAAATGGAATATTGATTCTCGTATTAGTTATTTAAAATCAGACGGTTACATAGAGAGGGCAAGTAGTGAATTGTATTCTGGTGGATTGAATGTGCGATTCAAGCCAAATGAAAATACCGAATTTCATTTGATGAATTTGTTGGGGCATGAGCGCACCTATCAAGCTTGGAACGGAATAGATGGTGAAACCATGCGTGTAAACAGAAGGTTCAATCCTTCGGGTGCCATTTATGATGCAGATGGAAATGTGATAGATTATTACAAGGACCAAGTTGATAATTATGACCAAAATCACTTGCATTTTTATTGGAACCAAAATTGGAAAAATCAATGGAAATCGACTACAACTTTGCATTGGACAAGAGGTTTGGGATTCTATGAAGAATATACGCAAGACGCAGAATTTGCCTCATATTATGTTGATAATGCGGAGTCAACTGGAGATTTGGTGCGCAGACAATGGCTAGACAATCACTTTTTTGGTGCCATTTTTAATTTACAACGTAACCAAACTGGCTTGATAGACTGGTTTTTGGGAGCATCTGCCAATCATTATATTGGCGGGCATTATGGAACTGTAGCCCATGTAATAAATTCTGATTATTCCACCTCGGGAAAATATTATCAAAATGAATCCAATAAAACGGAATTT
The DNA here is from genome assembly GCA_030538275.1 of Flavobacteriaceae bacterium. Lineage (GTDB taxonomy): Bacteria > Bacteroidota > Bacteroidia > Flavobacteriales > Weeksellaceae > Profundicola. The sequence continues at coordinate 88,456 of JAUNUH010000009.1, forward strand.
TCGGGTTTTGCCAAAGCTTTATATCATGTTGGAGCATTTGAATTATTTGGAGATATTCAATTCAGAAATATTGCTTATGATGCAGATTATAAGGGAGTAAGGGGTGAAAATCCAATCAAAGATTTTGTCCCGTATCAATTCAACTGGACATTTCTAAATCCCAAGGCAGGGATCAATTTCAGAAAAGCTAACAGTAGATGGTATTTGAGCTATGGCATGACACATCGCGAGCCAACCCGAACCGATATTTTGGCCAATCCCGACAAAGTTGTTCCCGAGACATTGCATGATTTTGAACTTGGGTTCAGAACGAATCGATTCTTGAATTTGGGCATAAATCTGTACTATATGTATTATCTGGACCAGCTTGTACTCACGGGACAGCTGGATGACGTGGGCAATGCCATACGCGAAAATGTGGGAGAAAGCTACAGAAGCGGCGTGGAATTAGACGTTTCTAAAAGGTTTTTGCATGGTAAATTGAATTTGTTTGGGAATATGAATTTGAGTAAGAACCAGAATTTGAATTATTTTGAAATTACCGATAGTGGTGAGTTGATAGAATATGGAAAAACTGCCTTGTCTTATACGCCAGAGATTATTACTTCTTTTGGATTGGATGTATATCCCATCAATGGTTTGAAATTAAATTTGACCCATCAATATGTGGGTGATCAATTTGTGACCAATATAGCATTGAATGATGGTAAATTGGATGCTTATTTTGTATCTGATTTTATGGCAAAATATAATTTAGAAATTTCAAATTTAGATATGGAAATCACGTTTTTACTGAATAATATTTGGAATAAATTATATGCCAATAATGGATTTTATTGGGGAGAGACGTATTATTATCCGCAGGCAGGTCGCAACTTTATGGCGGGCGTGAAATTTAGATTTTAATACAAAGTCAAATCATCATAATTTTAAATTAACTTTCAAAAATGAATTTAACGGAAAAATAAATTCAGAAAAATATAAGGTGTTGGGATGAATAACTTTCTGTTCATCATTCAAAATGGTGTATTGGCTCAATATTTCATGCTGTTTACATTTTTATTCGGTTAGTAATTTGTCCTATGGTTTAGTTTTACAGAATTAAATTTAAATTCATATGAAAACTTCACTTTTATTTTCAGTTTTACTTTTCAGTATTTTTTCCTTGGCACAAGTTGGTGTCAATACCGAACACCCCAATCAAATGCTGTCGGTCAATGGGAAAGTAGAGATTGGGGACGATACTGCGCCTCCAACCGAAGGAACGATGCGTTTTAACCGGGAGAATACGCAATTTGAGGGATATAACGGTAGGAATTGGAACCGACTTGCCGGAAGCAATGGTGGATTTCCGCATATAATTGCCCATATCACCGGATTAGTATCGGTGCACCCCGAATATGGAATTGTATCTCTTTTCTTGACCGATGAAACAAATGGATTGCCGATAGGTGCAGAAGTGCCCGCAGACACCTACTTGCTGGTGACGGATATTTTTATCGAATCTTCAAACTTTCCGGGTAGTGTCAATGATTTCTGTAATATAAGTTTAGGACCAGTGTTAACTTCGGGTAATTTTATTGATGTTTATCGCGAACATCGAATTTCGGTTTCAAACATGAGAAATGTTCACCGCATCACAGCAGGGCATTCACCTCTTTTTATTGTACGTCCCGGTGAATCTTTGAAGGTGTTTTCGTATTTTAATTCTGCACATGTGTATGTGAAGATCAAGGGATTTTTTGTTTCAGATTTGAATTATAATTAAATGAAAGCTTAGGTGTAGCCATTCAAAGAATTTGTAAGAGGCGGAATGATTAATTTGATGGTTCCGCCTTTTTTGTTTTGATCCATTGACAAAACAATAGGTTTGTGGTTTGATTTATTGAAAAATTTTATTCGTTTTTCTGCAATCGCAATTCCATCCCAAATCTCCTTGTCTTGTAATTTTGGAGATTTTGTACCATTATAATAACCATTGTCAGAAATTATGACTTCTATGTTTTCATTCACTTCTTGCATTTTCAATTGCAGGATTTTGTTGTTTTTTTTATAAAATAGTCCTTTCCAAATCGCAAATTCTATCAAGGGAATGAGTAAATGTGTTGGGATTTTGTGTTTAGAATCAAGTGAATTTTCGATTTCGGGCATGGTAAAATTTATCGTATTGTTCAGCCGTTGATTTTCGAGGTCTAGATATAGTTGTACTGCGAGCAATTCATCTTTTAGTGAATGAACTTCTAGCATTCCTCCTTCTAGGTAATTTCGTGTGAGTTTAGCATATTTATTCAAATAATTAATTGCTGTTGATTTTTCATTTTCTATGATAAAGGATTTGAGTGAATTGAGCGTGTTGAACATGAAATGTGAGTTCATTTGGTTTTGTAAAGCGTTCACTTTCAGTTTTTCAACTTCTTTTTGAAATTGCATATTTTCTTCAAATTTCAATTTTATCATAATCCCAAGACCCATGGCAAACATGGTAGTTTCAATAAGCACGGCATAGTAGAAATAGCTAATGGGCTCGATTCCAGAATAATTTTTAAAAACAAATGTTAGTGAAACTGCGATAAGAGAAAAAATGAGGTAAAATGAGATGGCCGGTATATAAAATAGCTTCATAGGTTCTTTGACAAAAAGAATTTTATAAAGAATAAAAATAAATCCTGATAAGCCCAAGGGAATATGTAGGTATAAAAAATAGTTTAGAAAAAGGCTGTCATTTTGTAAAATAGTGCAGATTAAAAACGCAATGCTTCCTACACCCAATAATGAAAACGTAAATATTTTAAAATATTTTTTTTGGTTGGGAAAATGTTTGAAGTAGTTGATAAATTGAAATGTGAACCAAAAATATATGAAGTGATAGACGATTTGAACATACCAATTGAGATTTCGCGTTAATATGGTAGATTCTAATACCATCCCATAATCGTTCTTGTCTATGATATAGATGGATAGAAAGAATAAATACATACTATACAACAAAAACAGTTTGAGCCGCACTGTAAGAAACATAGCCAAGGATATGCACATATAGACCAGCAGAACCGCAACGGTGATGTGCCAAAGAAATATATGCCACTCAAATTCCAATTGTTATAAATATTTTTTTAAAAATTCTGATTTACGCGATCTGGCCAATGGAATGTTGATTCTATTATTGAGCTGAATAAAGTTTTGATTTTTGAAAAAAGAAGTAATCTTGTTCACATTAATAATATACGATTTATGCACGCGAAAGAAATGCTTGGCTGGTAAATCTTTCTGGAGGTCTATTAATTTGTAGGTAATTAAAACTTCTGGACGATTTTCAAAAAAAATACGCGAATAATTCCCCTCGCTTACGATATAGATAATTTCTGCGGGCTCTACAAAATCGATTTTTCCACTATAATTAATTTTGACTTTATCTTGATGGGATGAATCTTGAATTTCTTTGAGTGTATCTTTTAATTGTAAGCTAAAATCTGCACTATGATTACGTTTTTTTAATTTTTCTACGGCTTTGATGAGATCGTCAGAATCTATAGGTTTTAACAAATAATCCAATGCTTCTGTTTTAATGGCATCCAAAGCAAATTCGCTAAAGGCGGTTGTGAAAATCACTTCAAAATGCCTTTCAGGAAAGAGATGCAAGAAATCAAAACCATTCATTTCGGGCATTTCTATATCCAAAAACACAAGAATCCGTTCCTGATTTTTATTGAGGTATTCTATAGCTTCTTTTACAGATTCAAAGGTTTTTACAATATTTATTTCTGGTACATAATGTTCAATTTCCCAACGCAAAGATTTAATCGCATTGATCTCGTCATCTATAATTATTGCGTTCATTTTTGATTCAAATTTTGAAATAAAGATATTTATACTGCACTAATTTACGCTTTGAAATTGTATAACTGGTATTGTATCTTGTATGAGTGGTTTATAATCTTGTATAAACGGTAAATATGACCATGTTTTTCAGGATTTATTTTGAAAATACCGTTTACACAATAAAATCGTCATTTATACAATATTTGGTACCGTTTATACAATTCTTGTCTTTTGGTTGCAACGGATTGGACATCTTTGCGGTAGAATTAAAAACTAGAATTATGCAAACTGAAACTTCAACTACCACAAAATCTTCCATGGCGGTAATAGCCTATATTACCATAATTGGGCTCATTATAGCCTATATTACCAATCAAGAAAAGAGGGATTTATTCACCCAATATCACATCAGGCAGTCGCTCGGATTGGCTGTAACGGGTTTGGCATTAGGAGTCATAGGTTTAATTCCAATTTTGGGCTGGATCATTTCCATTTTTGGAACCCTTGGGCTCATCGTTTTATGGATTACAGGTCTCATGAATGCCATCAACTACAAAAAACAACCTGTTGCACTTCTAGGAAAGAAATATGAAGAATGGTTCAAAAATCTTTAAAATGAAAACACTGTTACTCATATTATTTGTCGCAACGCTACAAAAATGTTCAATAGAAAGCCCAAATGATGGGGATTTTAAAAATTATTACCAAAAGCAACAATTGATAGAAACACAAACAATGGATAAGGCTCAATTATTTCAAGATACGATTTTATCAAACAAATTTAATTCAACTTCAGCCGTATTTCTGGCTCCGAAAAATTAACTTGAAAGCAAAAAATTATTTATCCTAATTGTTTTATAAAATTGACTACCATGAATAACAATTACTTACAAGATTTGAACTCAACCTAAATTTCTGTTTTTTTCATGTTATGGGGCCTCAGCTCTATGGGGTCCTTTTTTTTTAAAAATTAATCGATACATAAAACTCATATTTTTCATATATTTTTCAATTACTTAAGATTAAAGCCGTTTCATATCTTGTGAAAACGGCTTTTTCTTGCATTTATACTTCCTATTTTACGAGAAAAATAATCAATTTAAATAGGTATGCAGATTGAAACCACAGTACCTAATGCCAATCCAGACTCTTCTTTCAAATCCATAATCTGAATGTTGCAATCTCGTGAATGCATTTTGAAAAAAGATTCCAATCGCTTTTGGCTAATTTGCGTTCCCATGGATTTGTGCGTAGTAGAATCCCGTAATTTACTGGAGGCATCCCGGCCAACTCCATTGTCGATAATATCTATGTTTACAAATTTTGAATTTTGATAAACATGAATCAGCAATCTTTTATTTCCTTTTTTGGTGGCAAGACCATGCCATAAGGCGTTTTCTACAAAGGGTTGCAGAATCAATGGCGGAATTACGATTTCTTCTGCATTTACATCATCTATCTGGAAAACGAGTTCTACCTTGTCTTTGAGACGTAATTGTTCTATATCTACATAAGATTCTAGCGCGTCGAGCTCCTCTTGCAATGTTATGGTGCGTTTATCGCTGGAGTAGAGCACGCTGCGTATCAATTTTGCAAACTTGTTCAGATATTTTACCGCTTTTTCTTTATCTTCAGAAATGATATAGGATTTGATAGAATTCAATGCGTTGAAAGTGAAGTGCGGATTCATTTGTGCTCTTAGCACTTTTTGTTCCAATTCCAGCTTTTGATTTTCATTGACAAGTTTGTTTTGCCTGAAAAATAAGAAGGCGACCAAGGATAGCGCAGCCATCAACAAAGCCAATGTGAGGATGGTCTTTTGCTTTTGTGCCACCGATTCAGACATTAACGCCTTTTCTTTCTCCAGATCCAATATCTCATTCGATTTCGATTCTACATCGTAGGATATTTCTAAATTATTTTTAATTCTTAAATTATTTTCATTTAAATATTCAAATTCCATTTGCTTGCTCAATCTACTGTACTTCAATGCATTACTGAAATCTCTAGTTTGCTCATAAAATGCGCTTAGTGATTCATAAGTTTCTGCCAAATTGGTCTTGAGGTGATGTTGAATACTTATTTCTTTACTTTTTTCTAAATAATCCAAAGCTTCATCCAATCGATGAGATTCCATAAGTATTTTTGCCTTTTTCAAATAAATTGTAGTAGTATAAAAATTATCCCCTTTTTCGAGGGCAATGCTTTCTGCTTGATTGATTAAATTCAATGCTTCAGCGTATTTTTGCTGTTTCATCAAAACACCAGAAATACTGTTAAAGCATATCATTTTGCCCAAACTGTTATTAATTTCAATATTTTTTTTCAATGATTCCCTATAAAAAATCAGGGCACTATCAAGTTCTTGTGTTTCTTCATAGGTTATACCTATATTTTGGTTGTTGATGGCCAGTCCCAGTGTATTCTTGATAGATCGCTCTATTTCCATTGAACGCAAAAATTGTTTGCGCGCGCTTTGATATTCATTCAAGATTAAATAAGAATTACCAATCCCATTTACAGCAATGGCCGTATTGCGTATATTGAAATCGGATTTGTTTTCGTTTTTTTCTGCAAGCGTCAATGCTTTGAAATGATATTCCAATCCTCGTTGCACATTATCCATACGTCGATACACAACCCCCAGCATATTGTTCGAGTACAAAATACCATCTATTATATTGCTTTTTTCTGAAAGTTGTAAAGCCCGCATATGATGACCTATCGACTTGCGGTAGATCGATTGATCACGATAATATGTACCTAATAAATTATAGGCAATAATTTCACCCAACTTGTAATCGCCTTGAATCGATTGCTGCAACAACTCATTGTATTGGAGCGTGTCACGCGTGTTGAGTAAGGGTATAAAAACCGCATTAAAATCTGTGGTTTTTGCACTGACATGGTGGGAAATATGATCTAGATTTTCTTCTGAATTTTGAGAAAATACTATTGTACAAATTGTATAAAATAATATGCAATAAAAGTTTTTCAAAAGTATAGCAGTGAGTGAGTTACAAAGATAAAGATTTTTACCTTGTTTTTCATTCAAAAAATGAATATTCTGTAACTTCTACAGTATTTTCAAGTGCATAGTTTTATAAAATTGCCACAAAACAATACCTGCACAAACACTAATGTTCAACGAATGTTTGGTGCCACTTTGCGGAATTTCTATTGCCGAACTGCACAAATCAATCAATTCTTGTTGTACGCCTTCAACTTCATTTCCAAATATTAAAACATATTTTGCTTCAGAATCTATAATCAGGTCTTCTAGCATAATACTTTTATCAACTTGTTCTATCACCAGTGAGATATAACCTTGATTTTGTAAGGATTTCAAAGTTTGCACCGCACTATCTGTATATTCCCACTCTACACTTTCGTCTGCTCCCAAAGCCGTTTTGCGAATTTCTTTGTGCGGCGGACGGGCGGTGATTCCGCACAAATAAATTTTTTCTATCGAAAAAGCATCTGCCGTTCTGAACACGGAACCCACATTGTACATACTGCGAATATTATCACACAATATGACGACCGGAATCTTGGCCTGTTGTTGATATGTGGCTATATCTACACGTTGCAGTTCATCTATTTTCAACTTACGCATCCTGCAAAAATAATTTGAAATTGCTTATTTTATCTTTATTTTCAAGTTTAATTATGCACAAAATTTTGATGTACAAATTAATTCTATTTTTTTAAATTATTTAAAATAAAAAAGCCGTCGCTTTACAAGGACGGCTTTAATATTGTTTCTAGAAAGAAATTATTTGATGAATACGGTATAGGTATTCAAATTTCCATTATGTGAAGCCAATGACCACATATCCATTCTGCTATTTCTCGGGAAATTTAAATGATAAGTGTATTGGTCACGATTAGCATCCGAAATGGTTACAGAATTGGTGTGAATCAAATACTTTTCATTACCCAAATACTGCCATTTACCACTTACTTGCGTATCATCCGCGCAGTTGGTAAGATCTTCGCCAGTAAAGGTTTTCATGGTAAATGTGCCATTTGTATTGAAATTGTATTCAACTTTTTCATCACAAGAAGTAATATTTACAATCTGTCCTGCAAATACATTAAAATCTGTAGTCCACTTGCCTGTAAAATTACTGTTGACAACATCGTTTCCACCATCATCGTCGCCGCTGCAACTTACAAATCCAAAAGCTACAAATGCCATAAACCCGAACAAAAACAATAAGTTCTTCATATTTATTAATTTTAATAGTTAATGCAAATATAAACGATTAATTGAGCAAATACTTATGCACAACGGTTAAAAAAAAATTAAAATTTAATTTCAAACGCTTGTGGGAAAATGCTATTATCCCATCTTTTTAAGGGATTTTTTCTAAATTTGAACAAATTTTGAATTTTATGTTACAGTCCATGACCGGCTTCGGTAAATCAGAAATCAATATTGGAGGTATGAGGTATAGTATTGATATTAAATCGCTTAATTCCAAAAATATTGATTTGAATGTGCGCTTGCCTCAATGGATGCGACCCAATGAAGCCGAAATTCGAAAAATTATTTCTGATACGATGCAACGCGGAAAGATCGACGTTTACATCAATCATGAAATTCTTGATGATTCGGGACCGGTAAGCCTCAACATTCAATTGCTCAAATCGTATATGCAGCAAATGCAGCAAGTATCACCGGATTTATCGCTTGAAGCCAGATTTCAAGCGGCTATGCAGTTGCCCGACCTCATCCAGGTAAGACAAAACGAGTTTACTGAAAATGAATGGAATAGTTTTCATGAAGCTGTTTTGCAAGCGGTCCACAACGCTATACAATTCAGAAATGATGAAGGGAGGGTTTTGGAAATTGAACTTATTGCCCGCATCAAAATTATTCAAGAATTATTGCAACAGGTACCCCAATTTGAAAAAGAACGCATTACAAGACTTAGGGAAAGAATTTTGCGCTCTTTACAAGAAATCCAGGATGTAGACCAGGATAGATTTGAGCAGGAACTGATTTTTTATTTGGAAAAATTGGATATTACCGAAGAAAAAGTGCGACTAGAAAATCACTTAGAATATTTTTTAAGCACAATGAAGGAAAAAATTTCCAATGGAAAAAAGTTGAGCTTTATCACACAAGAAATCGGGAGAGAAATCAATACTCTCGGATCCAAATCAAATCACGCAGAGTTACAAAAAATTGTCGTTGAAATGAAGGACGAATTAGAAAAAATTAAAGAACAAATCCTAAATGTACTATGAGCACTGGCAAACTTATTATTTTCTCGGCTCCAAGCGGTGCAGGAAAAACGACACTTGTTAAACACCTTCTTCAAAACAATCCCAAACTGGCATTTTCGATTTCTTGCGCTACCCGCAGTCAAAGAATTAATGAAACCGATGGTAAAGATTATTATTTTATAAGCCCAGATGATTTTAAACAAAAAATTGATAATCAAGAATTTGTGGAATGGGAAGAAGTCTATAAAAATCATTTTTATGGCACCTTAAAGTCTGAAATTCAACGGATTTGGAACCAAGATAAACATGTACTTTTTGATATTGATGTGAAAGGCGGATTGAATCTTAAAAAACAGTTTGGTGAAAATGCCCTGGCTATTTTTGTTCAACCTCCTACATTTGAAGCATTGGCGCAACGACTCACAGCGAGAAACACAGATTCTAACGACAAATTACAAATGCGTATCGAAAAAGCGTCGGAAGAGTTGAAGTATGCCCCACAATTCGACTGGATTTTAATAAACGATGATTTGCAAAAAGCTAAATCACAAGTCATTGAAAAAGTAAACGAGTTTTTACAAGAAGTTCAATAGAAATCTTCAAAAAAATGCAAATTCCCTTATTTGAAGAATAAAACCTAGAAAAATGCTTATTTCCGAGGATGAAAATCTTCAATATTTTTGCGTAAATAGCTCATATCCAAGTGTGTATAAATTTCTGTAGTGGTAATACTTTCGTGGCCAAGCATCAATTGGATAGAGCGCAAATCAGCACCATTTTCCAGCAAATGCGTGGCAAAGCTGTGACGAAACGTATGCGGACTCACATTTTTATGAATTCCTGCCAATTCGGTGTGTTTTTTTATCAACAAAAAAATCATAACACGCGTCAAGGATTGACCTCTGGAATTGATGAAAATATGATCAGTGAATTGCTTATCAATTTTTTGATGAATTCGTACTTGTTGAATGTAGATGTTCAAAATTTTTTGCGTATAAACAGGAACCGGAACCAAGCGTTGTTTGTTTCCTTTTCCCGTAACACGAATGAATCCATCGTCAAAAAATAAATCAGAAATCTTAAGCTCTGTAAGCTCAGACACACGCAATCCGCATCCGTACAGCGTTTCGAAAATTGCACGATTGCGTTCAGCATGAGGCAGTGACAAATCTATACTTTCTATGATTTGATTGATTTCCTCCAGACTCAAGGTATCGGGTAGATTTAGACCTAATTTGGGTGATTTGATGGTCTGGGCAGGATTGCTTTCAATACTTTCTTCCTCAACCAAAAAGTCAAAAAAAGATTTAATCGAAGAAAGAATTCTCGATTGGGTACTTGCAGCGTATTTTTTTGAATTTTCGTGATTAAAATCGCGTATATGCTCTGTATTAATCAATTTGGGTGACAAATCCGAATAGGTTCGTTGCATTTTTTGAATATCTCTCAAATAACTTTGGATAGAATTTTCTGCCAAGTTACGCTCGAGTTTCAGATACGATTTATAAGCTTCTATAGCTTCATTCCATTGCATTATTTACCGCTATTGTTGAGTTCTATTGCCTTTAAAATCATGGGGTCGTTGCGGCTCCAAACTTTGTCATAAGCGGTTTGGCCATATAGAAAACGAGCCATTCCAGCCTTGATGAAATTATTGAAATTAATCATTTCTTTTTCATCCAATTGTTCAGGACTCAAGCCGATATCAGTTAGCATTTTTAAAGCTAATTCATCGGTTTTGTAATAGGAAATAAAATGTTCTTCTAGAATTTTTTGCAAACTTTCATGATTTTTTTCTATATGATTGAAAATCTGAATATTGAAAAGGTCATTATGAGTTTGTTCATAGAACCATCTGCCGTATCCCATAGAATCTATTGGAATGAAAACATCTGGAATGATACCACCACCACCATATACGATTTTGCCTTTTGGTGTTTTAAACATCAGTGAATCAGGGATTTTGATGCTGTCTTTGGTAAACATTTCGCCGCTTAAATATCTTTTAGTAATATCACTGTTATATTGTTCGATTCCATTGGAATAGGGTTTTTGAATGGAACGACCTGTAGGCGTGTAGTATTTGGCAGTTGTGAGTCGTAGTTTGCTGCCGTCTCCCAGGCTTATTTCCCTCTGTACCAGTCCTTTTCCATAACTTCGCCTGCCGATAATTGTACCTGCATCATTGTCTTGAACTGCACCTGCAATAATTTCACTTGCAGAAGCTGAGCCTTCATCTATCAAAACATACAATTGTTGTCCGTCAAATTCGCCTTTGTTGGTGGCGTATCTATAGGCTTTTTTGCCATCGGCATCTTGTGTAAAGACAATCAGTTGATCCGATCCCAAGAACTCATCGGCTATGCGTTCTGCACTACTCATCAACCCACCAGGGTTTCCGCGCAAATCTAGAACTAATGCGTTCATTCCTTGATGTTTAAGTTTCAACAAAGCGGTTTTGAATTCGAGATAAGTGTTTTCGCCAAATCTGCGTAATTTGATATATCCCAATTGGTTTGTAAGCATATAACTCTCGCTTACACTGGCTCGAGGTATTACGGATCTACGTGCATTAATGGTTCGTTTTTCGCCATCACGTATGATTTTAATCTGAACATCTGAATTGATTTCACCTTGAATTAAATCTGCTGCACGTGACACAGCTTTTCCGGTTACTACAGAGTCGTTCACGCTCAAAACTCGATCAGACAATTTAAAAAATGATTTGTTCGGACTTTGCTTATCTACATGGGTGATAATCATCGTATCATTATAGATAACATATTGAATTCCAATGCCTACGTAGTATCCCTTCATTTCTCTTTCCATATCGCGAGAAAGTTTTTTTTCTAGATATACGCTATGGGGATCAAGATTAGACATGACAAAATTGATGGTGTTATCTACCAAACTGTCGGTATTGATGTTTTCGATATATTGGTTGTCGATTAAACTCATGAGGCGTCGCATCTTTTGCTCATTTACCGAATAGGAGATTGCCACATATTTATCATTTTCGTCCACGGCAATATCATATCGTTGACCTGTTTGATAGCCCAGACCAAAAATAATGAGGATGGCAAGCAAACCCAAGATTACATTCAATACCTTCAGAATTCGGTTCATTCTGGATTTTGCATTAATTCTTCTTTTGAAATTCTCTTTAAATCTACGCCAGCTTTAGCAAGGAAATCCAATCCTTCTGTATCCGAGTAGCCGTCGATATACACGACTCTTTTTATCCCTGCTTGGTGAATGAGTTTGCTGCATTCTTTGCAGGGTGAAAGTGTGATATACAAGGTAGAATCATTGCAATTATGGGTAGAAGCTGCAGTTTTTAAAATCGCATTGGCTTCGGCATGCAGTACGTACCATTTGGTTTTTCCCTCCGTGTCTTCACAAATATTTTCAAAACCACTTGGGGTTCCGTTGTAGCCATCAGAAATTATCATACGGTCTTTGACAATGAGTGCGCCTACTTGTTTTCGTTTACAATAGGAGAGTTTGGCCCATTCCAGTGCCATTTTCAAATAGGCTTTGTCGTATTTCAGCTGTTTCTTATCCATGACCACAATCTCACAAATTTGTTCGTAACGAAATTACGAAATTTCTTCCCGGTGCAGAAATTCCTGAGGCAAAAGGTCTATATCGTTTGTCTAAAATATTTTCTAGTCTGAAATTCAGTAATATATGTTTATTTATTTGATATTGTGTTGTCAAATCTAGCACGCTCCAGGCCGGGGAATAGGGTTTGCCATGGGCATCAAGCGCATACATATAGGCTTTTTCGATTTCAGAAGGGGGTAAATCTTCTGCATTTATTCTGGCATTAAAACGATATTCAATATTTAGATTAAATTTATTTCGCTTAAATTCCAATGCCAAATTTCCAAATAATGGCGCGGCATGTCGCATCGGAGCAGTGGTTCCGTCATCAAGTTCTTCAGTTCCATGAGTGAAATTAAGCGCACCTATGACTTTCAAATTGCGATTCAAATTGATTTCTGCCTCGGCTATTCCACCATATACAATAGCTTCTGATGCGTTTTGAACGGCTTGTATTCTGCTCAATTCACCATGGTATTGCAAGTATTCTTCTCCGTTCAATTCAAAATTTCTTCTTACCAATGCATCATGCAGCCAACTGTAATATCCCATAAAGTGAAGATGTAATATTTTCCCAAAAGTCTTGTGTACACCAGCCTCCAGACTGTAAATATATTCGGGACGAAGATGTGGATTGGGTATCATCACAAATCCAGGGGTAGAATCAAATACTTTGCTTATGTCGTCTATATTCGGAGCTCTGAATCCCGTGGCGAAATTTGCATTTACAGAAAGGTTCCGGTCAATTCGATAATGAATTCCTGCACTACCAGTTACAGAGCTTGTTGTGAAATTGGCATTGTCGAATGGAAAATCATAAAATGTATCATCAAATGATGAATTAGAATGAACCCAACTGTATCGTAAACCTGTTTCCATATTCAATCCAGATAATATTTCTGAGGATAATTTGGTGTACATTCCAAATTGAGTCCAATCAGAACCATCTGGGTAGCGACTTTGGCTTGATTGCGTATCTCCTGTAAGGGTATTTTGTTGAAATCCGGAAGAGTTGACATGATTATGACGTAAATCTAATCCATAAAAAAGCTCATGATTTGGATGTAGTTCTTTTTTGAAATTATTGTCCCACGAAAAAAGATTAACTCTTTCAAAATAGTTGTTTTTGATATTTGAATTAAAATTCCTATCGTGCCTACTTTCGGTAAAGTATTGATGAGAAAGGGTAGATTTGAATTCATCAAAAAAATTGTTTTTGTACAGAAACTCCCCCGAAAGTGCAGAAAAAATCCATTCTTGTGGTCCATAATACCATTCTGCAGAGCGCAAATTGGAATCGCGGTATCGTATAAGCCTATCATAACGAGGGACATCAGAGGTTTTGGCCATACTGAAAGTTGCTGTGAAATTGGCTTTGGTATGAGGATGAAAAGCAATTTTTTGCAGTAGGTTGAATTGGCTGTATCCAGTATTTCTTTGTATCAGAGGATTGTCATTCTCTATCATTATGTCTTCTCCATTTTCTTGTATGACATAATGTTTTCTCAAATAATCGTCGGGTCCATTTTTTCCCATGGTTAAATCTCCAAATTGTTGATGACTGAATGACGTAAGATTTGTCAATTTGGCTGAAGAAAACTGAATATCTGCATGAAATTTCTTTTCGTCTGCAGCACTTCCGTATCCCGCTATTGCTGTAACGTCAATATGGGGTCTTTTTGTAGGCAAAACAGTTTTTGTTTCAAAATTCATTACGCCACCTATGGCATCAGACCCGTACAAGACCGATCCTGGTCCTGGTAAAATATCTATGTTTTGAAGGCTATTGGGATCTATAGCAATAATGTTTTGAATATTTCCTGACCTGAAGATAGCATTATTCATATTCACACCATCAACGCTTATCAGCAATCGATTGGTAGAATATCCTCGAATAATAGGACTGCCACCGCCCAATTGGCTTTTTTGAATATACACCTCTGTGGCATGATTCAGCACATCAGCGGTTGTAGATGCATTCATCAGATGTATATCTTTTTCTGTAAATTCATGTGAATTTGATGGGTTTTGTGATCGGTTTCTTTTCCAATTTTTACCTGTGACAATAATTGCGCTTAGTTTAAAAATTTCGCTGTCAAGATATATCACATTTTCCTCTGTTGAAGATAAATTCGAGATTCGAATAATTTTAGTTTTATATTTATCTGCGGCAACTCGTACAGAATCATGGTCTAAATGGGGTAGGCTTGCTTTTCCTAGATAATTTGTTTCTGTAATGGGGTGTTTGTTGAGGGTTTTGATTTGAGCACCTTCCAATGGAATGCCACTCAGAGAATCCTTGACTATTATTTGTTGTGCATAAAAAAAACACCCCAAGAATAGGGTGATTATGCATAATATTTTCAATTTCATAAATCCTACAAATTCCTGAATATGATGCAAAAATTATGCCTTGAATATGAATATTTTGACTGATTTAAATGGTAGTAAAACGTAGCGTGTTGGTAATCCCTTTCTTAAATACGGGCATCGCATTCAAATTGATTACATAATCACCGTCTTGTACCAGATTGCTTCTTTTCAAAAACCTATTAACTTCTATCACGGTTTCGTCTGTACTTTTATCTCCATGATAATAGAATGCTTCCACACCCCACAATAAATTGAGCATGCCCATAATTTTGCGATTCGGAGTAAAGATGAAAATATTGGCATTAGGCCTGTGAGAAGAAATTTGAAAAGCTGTATAGCCAGAATAGGTAATGGTTACAATAGCTTTGGTCTCTGTATGTTCAGCCATTTTAGCCGCATTGAAGCAAATCACATTGGTTATATACCTATCACCATCAGTGACTGTAGGTGGGTGCGGCGGAATCGAGATGTGAGAGTCATTTTCAACCGTTCGCAGAATATTTGACATGGTTTTGATGACCTCTACGGGGTAGGTACCTACAGAAGTTTCGCCACTCAACATCACTGCGTCTGCTCCATCCATTACAGAATTAGCTACATCGTTCACCTCTGCCCGGGTAGGTGTAAGGCTGCTAATCATACTTTCCATCATTTGTGTAGCAATAATCACGGGTTTACGGGCGATTTTGGCTTGGTCCACCAACATTTTTTGCGCAATGGGAACTTCCTCCATAGGGATTTCGACTCCCAAATCACCTCTAGCCACCATCAATGCGTCACATTGCGGAATGATTTCTTCAATATTTTCCAGTGCTTCGGGCTTTTCAATTTTGGCGCAAATCGGAATTTTGTGCGGTGATTTTTCTTTGATTAAATTCTTTAAATCAATTACATCCTGTGCATGTCTTACAAAACTCAAGGCTATCCAATCGACTTCTTGTTCTATCGCAAATAATGCGTCTTTTACATCCTTTTCGGTGAGTGCTGGGAGTGATACATTTGTATTGGGAAGGTTGACACCTTTTTTCGAATTTAGTGGACCGCCTTGTATTACACGTGCCTTAACCTCGTTGTTGGAGTCGGTTTCAATAACTTCTAGGATCAATTTACCATCGTCAATCAATATGCGTTCATTTACTTTCACATCCTGCGCAAATTGCTTATACGTCATGAAAACTCTTTTAGAATTTCCCGTTATTTTCTCATTGGTAAATGTTAAAATATCCCCAGGATGCAAAAAGGAATTTTCTTCTACAATTCCAATTCGTAGTTTAGGTCCTTGTAAATCTGCAAGAATTCCGATAGAAAACTCCTCTTCATCGTTGATTTCTCTTATCCAATTGATATTTTCTTTAACAATATCATAATTGGCATGGGAAAAATTAATTCTAAATACATTAACGCCTGCATAGA
The DNA here is from genome assembly GCA_030538275.1 of Flavobacteriaceae bacterium. Lineage (GTDB taxonomy): Bacteria > Bacteroidota > Bacteroidia > Flavobacteriales > Weeksellaceae > Profundicola. The sequence continues at coordinate 104,902 of JAUNUH010000009.1, forward strand.
CCATCTCTCGAATAATTTCTTTGCTATTGGTTGATGGCCCTAATGTGGCTACTATTTTGGTTTTTTTTGTGAAATTTCTCTTATAAATACTCATAGAATAAGTAAATTTTTTTCCTTGGATGTCAAGGAATCTAATATTGAATAGGTTTGAATTAAATCAGAACTGCGTAAAGATACTTCATTTAAAACTACTATCTCATCCACAATCGGAATCTTAACAATATAATCAAATCCTTTATATTTATTTAATATAAACTCAGTTTCTTGAATTTGACCGAATAAGGTATCAGCACCGCTAATCAATACGGGATGAGATTGATTTTTAATAAGAAAGTATTCTACGGAATGAATTTCATCAAAGTACTCATACAACGAAAAACAAAAGGTTTTGTTATTAATATCAATGTCGAGATCATGTATTCTACTCAATTGAAAAGAAAATAATTTATTCAAGTGAAATACAAATTTAACCTCGTCCATACCTTTGGATTGTATCCCGTAACAGGTAAATTCTTCCTCAAAATCATCTAACAACTGTCTTACAGCCATGTCTCAACTCATTACATTCTGCTTTGAATAATAAGTACGTTTAGCCGCATTTTCTTCAGCTTTTTTCTTGGATGTGCCTCGCCCTTTGGCAGTTACAACATTATCTAATCGCACAATACTTACAAAAATGGTAATATCTTCTGCGTTTTTCTCTTCAAAAGTATTAAATTCAAGATTTACCTTATGTTTTTGTGCCCACTCCAGTACATAACTTTTATAGCTTGTAATTCGATTTTCGAGCTCTTGTAGATTCACATATGGCTCGATTACAATACGGTGGATAAAATTTCTTGTTCTTTCAAATCCCTGATCTTCATATATTGCGCCTACCAATGCCTCGAAAAGGTCGCCCGCTATATCATTACTCAAAGATGTTTTATGTTTGAATTCATTTGGAATAAATCCTACCAAGCCCAGATTATTTCCAATTTCGTTGAGGTGTTTTCGACTTACGATTTTTGAACGCATTTGGGTGAGATATCCTTCTTTTTGTGAAGGTGATTTTTCAAACAAAAATTCAGCGATTACAGCTCCAAGCATGGCGTCACCCAAAAACTCGAGTCTTTCATAATTCAAGGATTCTCCTTCCGGGTTTTTTTGTTGTGCACTTCTTGGGATAAAAGCTTCTCGAAATAAATTCGGATTATGAGGATAAAACTGAATGATTTCCTGTAGTTTTTCAGGCAGTGGGTCTGCTGGAACCGGTTCGCTTTTCGCAAGCCTGAAAAGATTCCAAAAATTGAGTTTCATTTAGTATTTTTTGAATAAAATACAAGCATTATGCCCTCCAAATCCAAAGGTATTACTCATGGCATAAATAATATTTTTCTCCACAGCTTTGTTGAAGGTGTAGTTCAATTCAGGAACTGCGGGATCTGGTGTAAAATGATTTATAGTAGGAGGAACAATGCCGTAGTATATAGCTGCTACTGTGGCAATTCCTTCTACAGCACCAGCAGCACCCAATAAATGACCTGTCATGGATTTGGTTCCGTTGAGTTGCAAATTTTTGGCATGTTCACCAAATAAATCTATAATTCCTTTGGGCTCGGCAATATCACCCAATGGGGTAGATGTTGCGTGCATATTGATGTGATCTATCAATTCAGGTTTAATTTCGCCATCCTTCAAAGCGTTATTCATCACCAAGTAAACGCCTTTACCTTCTGGGTGTGGTGCGGTCATGTGATACGCATCAGCCGACAATCCTCCGCCAATAATTTCGGCATAGATATGTGCTCCGCGTTCCAATGCATGGTTCAGTTCTTCTAAAACCAGGGCACCAGCTCCTTCGCCTAGTACAAATCCTTCACGGTCTTTGTCAAATGGACGAGAGGCAGTTTTGGGATCATCGTTTCGAGTGGACATGGCGTGTAATGCATTGAAGCCGCCAACACCTGCAGCCGTTACTGCTGCTTCGGATCCACCACTTATTATAGCATCTGCCTTGCCGAGTCGTATAAGATTGAAGGCGTCTATAATAGAATTAGAAGAAGAAGCACAGGCCGAAACTGTCGTATAATTAGGCCCCATAAAACCATATTCCATAGAAATAAGACCTGGGGTGATATCGGCAATCATTTTGGGTATAAAAAAAGGATTGAATCTAGGGATTCCGTTTCCGGTAGCAAAGTTGGACACTTCTTCTTCAAAAGTGTTCAATCCACCAATTCCCGAGCCCCAAATTACGCCAATGCGCGTTAGATCTGGATTTGATTCCAGAATTTTACTTTGAGAAACAGCCTCACGTGCAGCTACAATTCCTAATTGACCACATCGATCCATTTTCCGAATTTCCTTGCGGTCAAAATGCTCGGCTGGATCAAAGTTTTTTACTTCACAAGCAAACTTTGTCTTAAAGTTTGATGCGTCGAATAAGGTAATAGGAGCTGCGCCGCTTACACCATTCTTCAATCCTTCCCAGTATTCCGGAAACGTGTTTCCAATTGGTGTAAGCGCGCCTATTCCGGTAATTACTACCCTTTTTAGCTCCATAAATGGTAAATCTTATTTATTTACTTCTTCAATATACTGAATCGCTTGACCTACAGTAGAAATTTTTTCTGCCTGGTCATCGGGAATTTGAATATCAAATTCTTTTTCGAATTCCATGATTAACTCTACAGTATCCAATGAATCAGCGCCTAAATCATTGGTGAAACTTGCTTCAGAAGTTACTTCACTTTCTTCTACTCCTAACTTGTCCACAATAATGGCTTTAACTCTTGATGTAATATCAGACATAATTTTTCTTTTTTGTTAATGAGGCAAAAATATAAAACTTTATTAATATGCCATCATATTTTTAGCATCTATATATATTTCAAACGCATCTTTTTATTTTTCCAACGGAAATTATTTTCCATTTCTTTTAAAAATGATTAAAATTAGGGAAATTAATAATGCTGTTTTTAACAAATCTTCATAAATTTACTGCTTTAAATTAATACTTGCATGGAAAAAATTAAATCAGCACTTGCATCATATGGAATTTACGACGCAAAAGAAATAGTTTATAACCCTTCCTACGAATTATTGTTTGAAGAAGAAATGAATCCCCAATTAGAAGGATTTGAAAAATCTCAACTTACAGAATTAGGAGCCGTAAATGTAATGACAGGAAAATTCACCGGTCGTTCACCTAAGGATAAGTATATTGTAAAAGACGATGTAACACGTGATACGATTTGGTGGAACACACCCGAATCTCCTAATGATAATAAACCTACTACACAAGAAGTTTGGAACGACCTTAAAAAACTCGTTACAAATGAATTAAATGGAAAAAAATTGTATGTAGTAGATACTTTTTGTGGAGCCAATGTGGATTCTAGATTGAAAGTGAGATTTATCATGGAAGTGGCTTGGCAAGCACATTTTGTGAAAAATATGTTCATTAGACCCACAGAAGAAGAGCTTGAAAATTATGGAGAACCAGATTTTGTTGTGATGAATGGTTCCAAAGCTACCAACCCAGATTGGGAAAAACACGGATTGAATTCAGAGGTGTTTACCGTATTTAATCTTACCGAAAAAATGCAAATCATCGGTGGGACTTGGTATGGCGGAGAAATGAAAAAAGGAATTTTTGCCATGATGAACTATTATCTGCCGCTCAAGGGTATGGCCTCCATGCACTGCTCAGCCAATGTGGGTGAAGATGGTGATACTGCCGTGTTTTTTGGATTATCTGGCACAGGTAAAACCACGCTTTCTACAGACCCTAAACGCAAATTAATTGGTGATGATGAGCATGGCTGGGACGATGAAGGTGTCTTCAATTTTGAAGGTGGATGTTATGCCAAAACCATCAATCTAGACGCCGAAGCAGAACCAGATATTTTCGGAGCTATCAAAAGAGACGCACTTTTAGAAAATGTAGCGGTAGATGCCAATGGAAAAATCGATTTTGACGACGGATCTGCAACACAAAACACACGCGTTTCTTATCCTATTTATCATATAGAAAATATCGTGAAACCTGTATCTAAAGCAGGTCCTGCAAAAAAAGTAATCTTTCTTACCGCAGATGCATTTGGGGTGATGCCACCAGTTGCCAAATTAACGCCAGAACAAACCAAATACCACTTTTTATCTGGATTTACAGCGAAATTAGCGGGTACAGAAAGAGGTGTAACTACTCCTCAGCCTACCTTTTCGGCTTGTTTTGGGGCAGCTTTCCTTTCTTTACATCCAACCAAATATGGTGAAGAATTGGTAAAGAAAATGGAAGCCAACGGCGCAACCGCTTATCTGGTAAACACCGGATGGAACGGAACCGGAAAGCGAATTTCGATCAAAGATACCCGTGGAATTATTGATGCCATTCTCGATGGCTCCATCGATAAAGTTGATACCAAAATGTTGCCAGTCTTCAACCTAGAAATCCCAACTGAATTACCTGGCGTTAACCCAGCTATTCTAGATCCACGCGATACATACGAAAACGCAGAACAATGGAACGAAAAAGCACAGGATTTAGCAGGAAGATTTATCAAAAACTTTGAAAAATACACCGACAACGACGAAGGGAAAGCCCTTGTTGCTGCTGGACCTCAATTATAATTTTTTTTAAATTAAACATAAAACAGCTCAGATATTTTTTGGGCTGTTTTTTTTTTTCTACCTATGCGATTTGATTTAAATACTCGATGATTTCGGATTAATTTTTGTTAAATTCGCTTATTACTGAATTTTTTATAACCGATATTTATGCTCGAAAAAAAAGAAGCACAATATGAAAAAGTCGTTCTTGTAGGTCTAATCACCCAAGAACAACCTGAAGAAAAGACCAAAGAATATATGGACGAACTAGAGTTCTTGGCTTACACCGCAGGCGCAGACACTTTGGCAAGATTTACGCAAAAAGTTACGCAACCCGATTCCAAATATTTTGTGGGAAGCGGTAAACTGGCAGAAATCAAAGATTTTGTTGTAGAAAATGAAATTGATACCATCATTTTTGATGATGAATTAACGCCATCTCAATTAAAAAATATTGAAAAATTTGTAGATAAAAAAATTATTGATCGCACCAATCTCATATTGGATATTTTTGCGCAACGAGCTCAAACTTCGTATGCTCGTACACAGGTAGAGCTGGCACAATATGAGTATATTCTACCCAGACTTACGCGCATGTGGACCCACCTTGAGCGCCAGAGGGGTGGTATTGGAATGCGTGGACCAGGTGAAACAGAAATCGAAACCGACCGCCGTATCATTCGGGATCGAATTTCTTTGCTCAAAGGGAAATTAGAAAAAATTGATAAACAAATGGCAACTCAAAGGCAAAATCGTGGTCAATTGGTGCGGGTGGCTTTGGTGGGCTATACAAATGTGGGAAAATCTACATTGATGAATATTTTGAGTAAATCTGATGTTTTTGCAGAGGATAAGCTATTTGCCACTTTGGATACTACTGTGCGCAAGGTAGTTATAGGAAATTTGCCATTTTTGTTGACGGATACGGTTGGGTTTATCAGAAAATTACCGACGCAGCTGGTAGAATCTTTCAAATCTACGCTAGACGAGGTGCGTGAAGCAGATCTCATATTGCATGTGGTAGATATTTCGCATCCTGCATACGAAGACCATATTCGGTCTGTAAATGAAACGCTGAAAGAAATCAATAGTTTGGATAAGCCCACTGTGATGGTATTCAATAAAATTGATAATCTGAGGCATTATGCAGAGGAGGAAAGTGCTACGGAGTTGGATTCTGCCGGTTTTACTGTAGATGAAATGCATAAAATGTGGGTGGCTAAATCTGCCAATCCCGGCATTTTTATTTCTGCTGAAAAGAAAATTCATCTTAATGAGCTTCGAAAAATAATGTACGAGGAGGTGAAGAAAATTCATGAGACGCGTTTTCCTTATAATAATTATTTGTTTCAATATTATGAGGAGTAGCGTTTGGTAGAAGAAGTTTCAAATTTTGGGTTGAATCTTTTTGCGAGCTTGCAAAAGGGATAGTACCTTAAATCCTTTGTTGCGAATCTACCTTACAAGCAACGGCAATCAATATATGGAAGTATGGAATATATTGAATGCCGATTGCTTGTGTAGATTTGCGGCAAAGATTGAAGGGGATAGCCCGACCCGTCCTGATAAAGTTGTAGGAGAAATACCATGTTTTGTTGGGAATTGAAAAACTTTGTCAGGACGGGATTTGCCCAAAACATTTTTTTTAAAGTTTATTTTTAAATTAATTATTTAGAACTTTTTACGATTTTTCTAATGTTGGAAATTTTGGAAAAAATGATGTTTGTTTAATAATTCTAAATAAAAAAAACCAACTTATTCAGTTGGTTTTCAATGTTTTGTGTGTATTAAATCATTCTGCGAGAATAATACATTTGTTATTATTAAACTCTAGGATTCCTCCATCGATATTCAGATACATAATTTTTTCGTCTTTGGGAGAGAGTTCTAGTTTTCCTCCTTGGCTTTGGAATTCTACGGCATCTCTGGTATGTGTATGAATTTCGATTCGGCCAGAACCCAATGTTGACACAATTGGGGCGTGGTTTTGCAGCATTTGAAATTGTCCTTTTTTACCGGGAACGATTACGGAGTCCACTTCTCCATCAAAAATGATGTATTCTGGGGTTATGATTTGTAATTTCAGGCTCATAATTATTCTGCTTCTGCCAACATTTTCTCTCCAGCTTCTATAGCTTCTTCGATGGTACCTTTCAGGTTGAATGCGGCTTCTGGATATCGGTCCACTTCACCGTCCATAATCATGTTGAATCCTTTGATAGTGTCTTTGATGTCCACCAAAACGCCTGGGAAACCTGTAAACTGTTCTGCCACGTGGAATGGTTGTGACAAGAAACGTTGTACACGTCTTGCTCTGTGAACTACAAGTTTATCCTCTTCTGACAATTCTTCCATACCTAGAATTGCGATGATGTCTTGTAATGATTTATATCGTTGTAAAATTTCTTTAACACGTTGGGCACAGGCGTAGTGTTCTTTTCCTACGATTTCGGGTGTAAGGATTCTTGAAGTAGAATCTAACGGGTCCACTGCGGGATAAATACCTAGAGATGCAATTTTTCTAGAAAGTACGGTCGTTGCATCCAAGTGGGCAAAAGTTGTTGCTGGAGCCGGGTCTGTCAAGTCATCTGCAGGTACATAAACTGCTTGTACAGAGGTAATAGAGCCGTTTTTGGTAGAGGTAATTCTCTCTTGCATTGCGCCCATCTCTGTAGCTAATGTAGGTTGATAACCCACTGCAGAAGGCATACGTCCTAGTAGTGCTGATACTTCTGAACCTGCTTGTGTGAATCGGAAGATATTGTCAACAAAGAAAAGTACGTCTCGTCCTTGGCCTTGTCCATCTCCATCGCGATAATATTCTGCCAGAGTAAGTCCTGAAAGGGCGACGCGTGCACGTGCTCCTGGAGGTTCATTCATTTGCCCGAAGACAAATGATGCTTTGGATTCTTTCATCAATTCGCGGTCTACTTTGCTCAAATCCCAACCGCCATTTTCTACTGATTGCATGAATTCGTCGCCGTATTTTATAATTCCCGCGTCGAGCATTTCGCGCATTAGGTCATTTCCCTCTCTGGTTCTTTCTCCAACGCCTGCAAATACAGACAATCCGCCGTGACCTTTGGCGATATTATTAATTAATTCTTGAATCAAAACTGTTTTTCCAACACCTGCTCCACCAAAAAGTCCAATTTTTCCACCTTTGGCGTAAGGCTCGATAAGGTCGATTACCTTGATTCCTGTGAAAAGAACTTCCGAAGATGTGGATAAGTCTTCGAATTTGGGTGCTGGTCTGTGGATAGGAAGTGAGTTTTCCTTGGAAAGATTTCCTAAGCCGTCAATGGCATTTCCTACAACATTAAAAAGTCTTCCTTTTATTTCTTCACCGATTGGCATTGCAATAGGATTTCCTGTAGAAACCACTTGTTGTCCTCTACTCAAACCGTCGGTAGAGTCCATAGAGATGCATCTTACAGTATCTTCACCGATATGTTGTTCGACTTCTAATACTAGGTTTTCGTCGCCGGGGCGAATCACCTCGATTGCGTCATAAATTTTTGGTAGTTCTTCTGCATTTTCGAAAATAACGTCGATAACCGGACCGATGATTTGTGCAATTTTCCCTGAAATTTGTGCCATTATTTATTAAATTAGGTACTTCGTTAAATTTTGCGCAAATATAGGGGAAATTTTCTTTTAAATGAATCGAATCTTAAGATTTTTATCATATTCACAAATCTAAAGGGAGGGAAATTTGTCCTGTCCAAATCTGTATATGGCAAATCGAATGATTTTGATAAATTTGCGCAAATCATGGAAGTTTTAACACAACAATACGCTGCTTTCAATTCAGAAAAAACTGCACTCACTATTGGTATGTTTGATGGGGTGCATCGTGGGCATCAACAAATTATTGAACAACTCAATATCTATGCAGAGCGTCATAATCAGCGTTCATGTCTTTTTACCTTTTGGCCGCATCCACGACTTGTTTTGCAAAAAGATACTGCATTGAAATTGTTGAATACCAAAGACGAAAAGATGCAATTGTTGCAAGGCTTTGGGTTGGATTCTATTTATTTTCAAGATTTTACTACAGATTTTTCTAAATTAAATTCGGAAGAGTTCGTTCGGGATTTTTTGGTGAATAAGTTGAATGTAGGATCCTTGGTGATTGGTCATGATCATCAATTTGGTAAAAATCGACAAGGAGATTTTAGCTCTTTGAAAGCACTTTCAAAAAAATACGGATTCGAGGTATTTCAGCTCGATGCAATTACTGAGAAAAGTTTGCCTATTAGCTCAACCAAAATCAGAAATGCGCTGACACAAGGAGATTTGTCTTATTCCAATGAGGCGTTGGGGTATGCGTATATGATAAGTGGTGAGGTGGTTACGGGAGATGGTATAGGTCGAACTTTGGGGTTTCCGACGGTTAATTTGCAAGTTTCAACTTTGAAGCTTTTGCCGAAGGATGGTGTTTATGGAGTCACTCTAAATTGGGAGGAAAAGCTGTATTTTGGATTGCTTAATATTGGAAACAGACCCACTTTTAATGGGAGCGAACATAGAATTGAAATATATGTGCTTGATTTTGAGGGGGATTTGTATAATGAAATGCTGCAGATCCATTTGTTGATTCGATTGCGAGATGAAATGCGTTTTGTGGATAAACAGCAATTGGTGGCACAAATTAAAAAAGATGAACAAATTTTCAGAGACTATCTGAAATCGAATTTGTAAATTCATATTTAGCCTTTAAATGTTAAATGTTTAACTATACAATACGAAATAGAGATATTTTTGGTGGCTTTTATTTTTTTATTTTAGAATAATTTATAGATTTGTTTATAAGATTTTAACATTTAATGATATTGAGATGGCTGAACAAGATTATCAAGAACAAGGCTCGCAAGATGAGATTTTTTCAAAATCATTAAGAGCTGGGAGGCGAACCTATTTTTTTGATGTAAGAGAAACGCGGGCGGGGGATTATTATTTAACCATTACCGAGAGTAAGAAAAATTCTAATGAGGATGGTTCTTTTTACTTCAAGAAGCATAAAATTTATTTGTACAAGGAAGATTTTGAAAATTTCAAAAATTATTTAGAAGAAACGACTGATTTTATTACACGAGAAAAAGGAGATGTTGTAATTTCTGAACGACATCAATCAGATTTTTACGAAGAGGATGATAGGCAAGAGGAGCATCAAGCTGGTCTAGACGAGGAATCTACCGAAAAATTTACCGACATCAATTTCGACGATATTTAATTTTATTTCTAAAAAAAAAATTGACAAATCCCTTTACGTAAGCACTTCGTAAAGGGATTTTTGTTTCAAAAAAAGAATCCTAATTCTGTTGTTGCTACAAATATTAAGTTTTATTTTATCATTTTCCGAAAAATTTTAACGTGTTTTTTGCATTTGCGTAAAATATAGTGTTAACTTTACCAAACTCAAAAACTCGTAAAATGAAAAAGTTAACTACTATTTTGGTAGGGATACTATCTATGGTATTCTTACACGCCCAAGTGGGCATCGACACAGACAATCCCAATGGAGCATCGATTTTGGACATTGTTTCTCAAGAAAAAGGGGTAATGATTCCAAGAATGTCATCGGCACAAAGAGATGCAAATCTTGCTGATAACGATATCGGAACGGTACCACCTGTAGGGATTGCAAACCTAGCACTTGAACCAGGATTATTGATTTTCAATTCTACAGAAAACGCTTTTCAGTATTGGGATGGCGTGCTTTGGCGCCAGGTTTTTGTCAATACTTCTACACAGGCCGGAAATCAAGGTGCTGTAAAAGTAAACGCACAAAACGGAGATCCGAATAATAAACCTTCGCTAACGCTTGTAGGTAGTGGAAACTCTTATGGTGCCGAAAAGGAAGTAAAATACAATTATGATTTGGTCTTTGCGCCATCGCCTACTACCAATTGGCCCGAAAATGAAACGAATCAGAGTTCAGCTTCCATCTACACCGATTATAATAATAATGGAGATTTTCGCTGGAAAGAAAATCCGGTTCCGGGTCAAGTCCATTTATGGCGTGTTATAGCCAAGGCAAGTGCAGGGGCAAATTCGAATGGTTCTGTTTTGGGTATTTTGCGTAACCCAGATTCTGGATTCGAGGTGAATTCTATTGCATTTGTACCTTCTGGTACTGCCAGTACGCCCAAAATCCTGACCTTTTATTTTTATTCAATCGCTGATTTTGAAAGTATAGGTCCGGGCAAGGGCTACAAAATTTTGATGCAAGCCGATGTAGGTGTATCGTTGACCATTGATTCGCTTACTCGAATTTCTTTGTTCAAGGATTAGGTAAATGTACAGAATAACATGCATTTAGTCAAAGGATAATCTAAGTCCGTCATAGGCTAAATGCATGTTTTTGGGTAATTCTTTTTCCACTTCATCATAAAATCCAATATGATGACTAATATGTGTGAAATATGTTTTTTTTGGCTTGATTATTCGGGCATAATCAATCGCCTGATACAGTGTGAGATGTGAATAATGTTCGGGTGATTTTCGCAAGGCATCAATAATCAGGATGTCCAGATTTTCCAATAAAGGAAAAGTGGTTTTTGGAATCAAACTAACGTCTGTGAGATAGGCCATATTGCCGATTCTATAGCCAAATGTATCTAAACTTCCATGAATTACAGGTAGAGGTATTATTTTTTCATTCGAAATATAAAATTCCTTTTGATCAATAGAAATGAGTTCAGCGGATGGTGCTCCGGGATATTTATTTTCTTCAAAAACATAAGGAAATCGCAATACAATCTCTTTCAAAACACGGTTTTGCGCATAAATGGGCATGTCTTTTCCAGTCAAAAAATTCAAGGGTCGTAAATCGTCCAAACCAATAATATGGTCGTTGTGTTCATGCGTAATCAAAACAGCATCAACCTTTTCAAGATTTTCTCTTAACATTTGTTGCCTGAAGTCGGGTCCACAATCAATCAATATGTTCAGTGAACCCGCTTGTACCAGAACCGATGCGCGAAGTCTTTTGTCTTTTGGATTGTGTGAAAGACATACAGGATGCGTGCAACCTATTACAGGTACACCTTGTGAAGTTCCTGTGCCTAAAAATATGATTTGATTCTGTTTGTCCGACATAATTTTGGTAAATTTACCCATTATAATTTATTCTGAAAATAACATGTCGCATATTCGTGAACTTACCCCCAAACAAAAGGCGCTTGAAATCAATTTAGAGCGTAAAATTTATGGAACTTTTGCCGAAATTGGTGCCGGGCAAGAGACAGTTCGATTCTTTTACCGTGCAGGAGGAGCCTCTGGAACGCTTGCCAAAGCTATGTCTGCATACGATAAAGATTTTTCTGATGCTATTTATGGGCGCGAAGACGATGGTAGATACGTCACAGAAGAAAGACTCACTAAAATGTTGGATCATGAAATGAAATTAATGATACAGCGACTCGATAAAGAGCAACACGCAGGAAAAGCATTTTTCTGTTATGCCAATACCGTTACTACAATTGATTATGCCAAGAAATACAAAGGTCATGGTTGGGTTGGGTTGCGTTTTCAGGCTAGTGCCAATGAGGCCTACAACGACATCATTTTGCATGTGAGGTTTAATGAAAATTCGGCACAATTGCAGCAAGAAACTTTGGGCGTATTGGGCGTAAACCTCATTTATGGAGCTTATCATTTTACCGATAATCCTAGGGAACTGATGGAATCACTTTACGATTCGCTTGACAAAGACCAGATAGAAATTGATATGATTAATTTTTCTGGACCTAGATTTCAATATGTGGATAACCGGCTGATGAGTCTGCAGCTCCTACGGCATGGAATGACGCAAGCCGTGATGTTCGGGCCAGATGGTTACAATGTATTGCCGGCGGATTTGCTGTATAGAAAAAATATTTTTGCGGTGAGAGGAAGCTTTAGACCTGTAACCAATGTCAATATAGATATGCAAGAAACTGGTCTAGAAATGTTTAAAAGAGATAATCCAGAGATTAGTGATGAAAATATGCAAGTGGTTTTTGAAATTACCTTGACCAACCTCAAACTCGAAGGCGAAATTGATGAAAGAGATTTCTTGAACCGTGCAGATATTCTGTGCCATTTGGGGTACCATGTTTTGATTTCGAATTTTCAAGAATATTATAAGCTCATAGATTATTTTTCTGAATATACCCGCAATAGAACCCAAATTGGCTTGACTATGGGTGTGAATAATCTGTTGGATGTGTTCAAAGAAGAATATTACTCTGATTTGAGTGGAGGAATAATGGAGGCATTTGGAAAATTATTCAAACGAAATGTAAAAGTTTATCTTTACCCATATCTGGATACTGATTCTGGTGAATTATTGAATTCTAATAATTTGAAGGTGAGCGATCACTTGAAAGAATTGTACAAATACTTTAAACACAACAATAGAATTGAAGATATAGAAAATTTCAATCCTGAATATCTTAAAATTCATTCGCGTCAAATTTTAAAGTTAATTAGCGATTGCAAAACAGGTTGGGAGGATAAGCTGCCTCAAGATGTGGCTTCTATGATTCTGGAAAGAGGATTGTTTGGCTATGATGCAGAAAAATGTAAATTTATTCAATAATTCGTTGAATATTTTTACATTTTAAAGAGAAATGATGAAGGTTGCGGAGAATTTTATATATTATGTTTAAAAATGATTTTTAAATAATTTAAAAAAATTGGAAATATGCAAACTCAATTCACATGGAAAAAAGGACTTTTTTCTGATTTATTCCAAATCTACAATAATGATAATCAAATAGGAAAACTGAAGGATAATTCATTTTCCCAAGTTGCAAAAGGTGAAATACAACAAAAAGAATATACTTTTAAATCCAAAGGAATTATGAATTATCGAACCGAAATCATAGATAATTCCTCGAGCCAAATCATTGGAGAAATAAAGTATAATAATTGGATGACCAAAGCCAGCATTGACATAGGGGAATCAAAAGCCCTTTGGCAATATGATAATTTTTGGAGTACCAAATGGAGTATTACACAATCAGACGGAATTCAAATTCGGTTTTCTGGTTCTTCTTCCAAAGGTGAAATTCAATGTAATAAAGTGGATGAATTGTTGATTCTAACGGGATTATACGTAATTAATTATCATTGGCAAACTACGCTGGTTGTTATTATCGCAGCTTTGATTCCGATTTATTTAAGTTTATTCTAAAATATTTATTTTAATCAAAATATTGAAGACAAATTTGTCGATTAATTATTTTGAATTGAATTTCACAACATCAATCTTTGATTTCTTCATTCAGTTGAATTTCGTATAAATCTCTATACGCACCTTCTACTGCAAGTAGAGATTGATGTGTACCTTTTTGAATAATTTGGCCTTCGTGCAACATTATAATTTTATCTGCATGTTTGGCCGATGAAATTCGATGTGTGATTATGATGGTTGTTTTCTGTGCAGAAGCTTCACGAATATTTTGTAATATATTTTCTTCAGTTTCTGTATCTACCGCAGAAAGACTGTCATCAAAAATCAAAATTTTCGGATTTTTAATCAAGGCTCGGGCAATAGAAATTCTCTGTTTTTGCCCGCCAGATAAGGTGACACCGCGTTCGCCCACTTTGGTCTGATAGCCCTCTTTGAAGTCGATAATATTGTGATGAACATCGGCTTTTTTGGCAAATTCTTGCGTTTTTTCTGGCTCAGCATGATCCAAAGCAAATGCAATATTTTCTTCTAAAGTATCAGAGAATAAAAAAGCTTCTTGCGGAACAAATCCAATTTGTGAGCGCAAATCGTTTAAATTAATATTTTTCAAAGCTGTGTCATCTAGACGGATTTCGCCTTGACTCGGGTCATATAATCGTATCACCAACTCGGCCAGTGTAGTTTTACCAGAACCTGTCTTGCCCAATACAGCCAATGTTTGCCCTTGTGGTAAAACAAAACTTAGGTTTTTGAGCGCAGTAATGCCCGTGTTTTCATAAGTGAAACTCACATTGTCAAATTCAATTTTCCCTTTAATTTCAAATCGATCACGACTCATGTTGTAAACACTCGGCCCAACCTGCAAAAATTCATTAATCCTTTTCATAGATGCCTCGGCGCGCTGTACAACCATAGAAATCCAGCCCAAAGATGCGAATGGCCAAATCAACATATTCAAATACATGAAAAATTGAGCTACAGTTCCTATTTCCGTAATTTCACCTTGAATATACTCTGTTCCACCTGCATACAAAATCAAAATTTGACTAATGCCAATGACCAGCAACATTAATGGAAAAAAGAAAGCCTGAATATTGGCCAATGAAATCGATTTTTTCTTATAATCTAATGCCAAACCCGCATAAGAACGCTTAATCCTATTCTCACGATTAAATGACTTAATCACCCGAATTCCAGAAAAAATATCTTGAACATAAGACGATAAATTCGACTGTTCTTCTTGTACTTCGCGGCTTTTGATATTGATATGTCTGCTGATAAAATAAATTAAAATAGATAAAACAGGTAGCGGTGCTAAAGTATAGAAAGTGAGCGATTTATCAATCAAAATCATCTCTATTACCAAAATAATCGAAAGCGAAATCAAATTGATGGGATACATGATTCCTGGACCCAAATACATGCGCACATAGCCTACGTCTTCGCTTATACGATTCATCAAATCACCAATCCGGTTTTTTTTGTAAAATGCTGTATCGAGCTCTTGATAATGTTGGAAAATTTCATTTTTTAAATCAAATTCTATATGTCGCGAAGCAACAATAATAGTTTGACGTTGAAAAAAGGTTAAAATTCCGCTCACAATCGGTAAGGCGATGATCAAAAATCCATAAAATAACAATTGTTTAAAGTCTGCTGCAGAGCTAGAACTGGCCAGAGTTTCATCAATGTAATTTATCGCCTTGCCTACAAAACGCACCGAATAAACCGAAACTAAATTGGCTGCGATAATAAATAGGGAACCCCAAAATATCAGCCATTTATAACGGAATATGAGTCGATTTAGCGTAAAGAGTTCTTTCATCGGATTTGCAAATGTAGCGAATTTAGAAATTAGGAGAAAGACTCATGACACAAGATTTGAGACTGAAGACGCAAGACTGAAGACGCAAGATTCTAGTCTATTACTTTGAAACTGGAAACTGAACACTATCTACTGTCTATTGACGTAGGAATATTAATTATTTTTGCAGTTCCAAATCATGCATACAAAAAAACAATCTCCCAATGTAAGAGCTCGAATAAAGTCTCTTATGCAAATAAAAGAAACCGAAAGGTTGTGGCATTTTCCCGTGATTGCAGGGCTTTGCGTGGGTGTTTGTTTATTGATTGGTTGGTATTTTGATATGCCCAATTTTGGAAAACTTTCCAGCTTAGGCGCGATGGTAATTCTGTATCTTACCCCAGCACCGCTGGCCAATCGCATGGTGCAGATGGCTGTTTGTGCCTTCGGGTTAATATTTGCTTTTGCATCGGGTATTGTTTTTAGTTTTCATCCGTTGGCATCGGCCTTTTCGATATTTTTTGTCGCGTTTTTGGCCAATTTTGTCACTTCTTATTTCGAAACACCTGCACCAGGCAGATTTTTCTTTATTATGCTGGTGGCGATTGCCAGTTCTATGCCTTTTGATGTTTATAAAATCCCCACCAATGTGGGTTTGGTAGCTATGGGCGCCCTGCTTGCTGTAATTTTGGCATTTTTATATTCTGTGTTTATTGCACGAAACATTCGACTTCCTCGACAAGCGAAAAAGAGTAATAGAAGAGGATATACGCACGTGATAGAATCCTTGATTATCGGATTGTTTTTAGGCGGTTCTATTTTGATAGGTCATGCTTTTAAGCTGGATACGCCGTACTGGATTACGGTTTCGGCGGCTGCCATAATTCAGGGAAGAGACTTTTTACATATGCGCGAACGAAATATACAACGTATTACAGGTACTTTTGTAGGCATTGGATTGACCTGGCTTATCTTTCTTACCCAACCCAATTTGTTGGTAATTGTATTGTTGATAACCCTTTTGCAATTTATTGTAGAAATGCTGGTGGTACGCAATTATGGTATTGCAGCGGTTTTCATAACGCCATTAACCATTTTGCTGGCCGAAATGGACAGCCCAAATTTGGTCGATACAACGTATTTGATGAGCACACGTTTAATTGATACCATTATTGGCAGTTTGATTGGACTTCTGGCCGGACTGATTTTGCATCAACAATCAATAATTCAACAATTAGAAAAACAGTTTCGTGAGGCCTATTTCAAATGGAGTGGGAAGATTTAAAGTTGCAAAATAATTGTCAAACATAAAAAAAACCGCCATTTTCTGGCGGTTCCGAGGCGAAATTTGATTTATTTAGTTGTAATTTTAATTTTAGCCTTGCTATTACTGTTGTGTGTTTGCGTATCCAGTGAAATATTTTTGATACGGTTCATATCTATTTGTTCCAGTTGAGCACGGGTTGATTTTTTGCCATTAATATAAATATTCAGGTCTTTGGGGTTTACCCGAGTTGTAATTTTACCTTTTCCATCATATTCCAAGCTGAATTCTGCATCATTATCAAAATGTAGTTTTATTTTTCCTTTTCCGGTTTGGGAAACGGCTGGTGGCGTGGGAGGTGTAGGCGGAGTTGGGATTTTTGAGGAATTTTCACCAAAAAATTCTGGCATTCTCGGCATTTCTGGCATTTGAGGTAAAGGTGGAAAGTCGAATTCTTTCATGTTTTCAAAATCCAAATTATAATCATTTGAATGCAATTTTTGTACAATTTCTCCCAGATATTCTTGATATTCAGGAGAATTAAAATACTTTAATCTATTCGAAAGATCTTTTTGAATTTTCTTCCACTCAGGTGAATTAAATCTGTGCGAAATAGAATCTAATCTTTTATTCGAAAAGCCCTGTAAATGATCAGGAAAAAATTTAAATTCTTTTATTGAATTTACCTTATTTTCAACTTCTTTATGTAATTCTTCTATTTCTTTCAATTTTTCTATGGTTTGTTCTTTGGAAATTTTGCTTTTATTAGCTGCAATGGATTCGATTTCCCTTTTTTTGCTTTCAATTTCTGAAGCTAAATTTTCAATCTCAGATTTGGTTTCTTCAATCTTGAGTTTCCTTTTTTCTATTTTTTCTGATTCACGTTCAATTTCTGCTAATTGCCTTTCAAGAACTCTTTTTTGTCGTATTAATTTTTCTTTAATCGTGTCATTTTCTAACTGATTTTCATGTGCAATTTGAAACTGTTGATTGATTTGTTCAATCTTTTCATTTTCAGCCTTAATTTCTTGATTTTTGGCTTGAACCAAATACGCAAAAGTCAAGAGAAAGAGTAGGGGCAACGCCCAAATTCTACGAGCATAACTAAATCGGGTGTGGTGTTTTTTGGTAATCATTTCTAGTCTTTTTTTAATGGTGGAACTGAAAAACGGACTGATTCCGTCGATTTTTTGATGATAAAATTGTTGTGTAAGCAGCATTTCGGCAAAGGCAGCGGCATCTTTGTTTTCTATGGCTTTTTCGTCGGCCAAATATTCATGCAGCAAAATCACTTCGCGTTGAATCAGATAAAAGATAGGATTGAACCAGAAAATGGATTTAATTACCTGCAACAAAATTCGGTCGAGCGTATGCCTTTGCGTAATATGCGCCAATTCATGTTTGAAGATTTTTTCACCCTGCACACTGGTGAAATCTATTTGTTGATTCCAGAATAAATTTTTGAGAAAGGTAAATGGAGCAAATTCCAAATCCGTCATTATTAAGGTGAAGTCAGTATGTTTTTCTGACGTAAATTTTCGTTTAAAATGTTGAATTTTAATTACTGCGAGCAAGAATCTAATCATTAAAATGAAGGAAACTGAAGCTGTTAAAATCCCAAAAATCACCCATTCAGAAATAGAATTTTGCGCTGTTGAAACGCTGATTTCCGAGCCGTTTACAAACGAAATAAATTCATAAATACCTTGATGATTGGGTTGAATGCTAAACCAATTGACCTTGATTAACGGCAAGAAAATACTCAGAATCGCTGACGAAAGCAGATAAAAGCGATTATAATGATGAAATTCTTTACCTTCTAGAAATAACTTATAATACATCCAGAAAATCACTGAAATGAAAATCATTTTTCCCAAATAAATGAATAATGCCTCCATGTTATTTCTTTTTAAGTTCGTTCAATAATAACTCCAAGTCTTTGATGGACAGCTTATCGCGTTCTACAAAAAATGAAACAGCTTCTTTGTACGATCCATCAAAATAATCTCCAATAATTTCTTTTAATGTTCCGTTAGAATATTCTTCTTTACTCATTAAAGCAAAATATTGGTGCTGCCTTCCATACACCTCATAATCAGCAAATTTTTTATCCACCAAAATCCTCAAAATCGTGGCAACGGTATTGGAATGAGGCTTGGGCTCGGGAATTTCGTCCAGGATTTCTTTCAAAAATCCTTTACCAATCTTCCATAAAATCTGCATGATTTGCTCCTCGGCATTCGTAAGTGTTTTCATCAACTAAATCTTTAGTGATACAAATGTAAAACTAAATATTTAATTATACAACTAATAAATTAGTTTAATTAAAAAAAAATTAATCCGGTTGGGTTTTGAACATCAGCATAGAATTCATCATTCAATAATATTTCTGAAAAATCAATTTATATCTGCTAATTTGAGTTTTGTGTTACAAATGTGTTACAATGATTAAAAGCCAAAGTTTTCAATACAGATGAAGTCTTTGCCTTTTACATACATATAATTTTGGGTACAATTTGGTTGCAGTAATCAACAACAATTAACGAATATCGTTCAAATTAAATTTTTCTTAGAAATGAAAAAACCCGCTGTTTATGCGGGTTTTGTGTGGTGGGAGCAGAGGGATTCGAACCCCCGACCCTCTGCTTGTAAGGCAGATGCTCTGAACCAACTGAGCTATGCTCCCTTCAAATTTGGTCTGCAAATATACATTCATTTTTTAATTTACAAAATATTTTTAAATTATTTTAATCGAAACGATGAATTTATAGCATCAAACTGGGTATAATTTCCGCTTCGATTTTGATATAATATATGATCAACGGCAGTGTCTATCAAATTATGAGCGTTTAATTCAGCCATATAACTGCCATAAAAATCCCAAAAAAAACCACGTTTCAAATGTGATGTTTTTTCCAAACCAGATGTTAATACCCCAATGCGATGTATCAAATAATCTCTTTCACTACGGTCATTTACACCCTTGGAATTCGACCGTAATTCATAAGAAACCAATTCAAAATTATTATCACCAGTATTTATCAAGGCGAGATCTGCATGTTCAGACAATTCAAATGGCAAGTTTTTGTTGTTTAATAATCGTTTGATAAAGACCAAATTCTCCTTCGCAACAGGATTTCGAGGCTCTACAATCACACTTACAATAAACGGCATTACAGATTTGATTCGATCTTTGTCATATTGTATTCGCGCCAAATAATTATGCAGTTCAAACTTATTAGGATATAATTGTAATAATCCCGTAAGCTCACGCGTACTCTCGTCTGTACTTCCAATATGTTGTAGGGCCAATGCTTTTTGCAAGCGTACATGATAAGAGTAGGGAAATTTGCGGCCTGCCATTTCTATCACCGACAAGGCTTGCCGATGATTGTTTTTTCTGTGATATACGGCTTGGCAATAGAGAAATGTTTGTTCATTCATTACCGTTCGCCAATGTAATTTATCACAATATTCTTTGCCCTTCTCCAATTTTTCGGGCGTTAAATCAAATACGGGTTCTTGCGCCTTCAAATACAAGGGAATCAACACTATCAGAATTTTAAGTATATAAAAATATGGGGTTTTCACAGAGGAATTCTGTACAAATTAAAAGCCAAACTAGCTAAAAGCCCTACGTAAATATAAAATTAAAGTGATGATGCCAAACACAATATTTGAAAGCCAAACCGCCAAAAACGGACTCAACCCACCTACATTGGCAACCACTTTACTGGCTTCGTTTCCAAAAATATAGATAAACGCCATCACAATCCCAATAGCCAGATTCAATCCAGTTCCGCCTCGACGCTTTTGAGAAGCCAATGAAAGCGCCAGCAAAGTGAGAATAATGGATGAAAATGGCAAACTCGTGCGTTGATACAACTCATTGAGATATACACTAATGCTGGCAGAACCCTTGAAGCGTTCACGGTCGATAAATTTACGCAACTCGGGCGAGTTCATTGTCTCTGCCACATATCCCTCTGGCAACAACTCATCAGGAGAAACGCTAAATCGCTGTTCCATCCTATTGCCCCAACGCAGTGAATCTGTCCCTTGCTCGGTAACACTGCGTTCGTAAAAATTATTTAAACGATAAATAGAATCCTTTTCATCCCAAATCAAATCATTGGCACGTAGGGAATAAATCAACTCATTCCCATCGAATTTCTGATATAAAAAGCCACTTCCATTACTGGTTCTACGATTGTAATTGTGAAGAAAAATATACTCATCTGGCGAAATCTGTGAAGCAATAGGCCGACCTTTATAATACTCATGCTCCTGAGCAGAAGGTTGCATATATGTATAGAAATATTCATTTTTTTTCACATTGGCTTGCGGTAGAAAAAAATGATTCACAACAAATGAAATTCCGCCAATCAAAATAGCCACACACAAATAGGGCCAGGTTAATCGAAAAAAACTCATTCCACCCGAAGTCATTGCCACAACTTCGGTATTATTCGTCATTCGAGATGTGAAATAAATAGCCGATATGAATACAGCAATCGGTAAAAATGTATTTACAATCCATAATATAAAAAATGGATAATAATGTATCAATGCTTCAAAGGCTGTAGAGCCGTTGTCCTGGAGTTTACTTATCCGTTGGCTGAGGTCTATTACCAAGACCACCAGAGCCAAAAGGGTAGTCATAAATACAAAAGTACCCAAGAAATTGCGAATGATATATCGATCGAGAATCTTAATCAAAGCTTTTGTTTTAAAACAGGAACCATGCGGTTTTTCCAATCCATAAAATCACCCATTTCTATATGTTCACGCGCCTCACGCATCAATTCCAGGTAGAATGCCAGATTGTGTACAGATGCAATTTGTTTGCCCAAATACTCATTAGACACAAACAAATGTCGTACATAGGCTTTCGAATATTGCCGATCTACAAGCGATGTTCCGTTTTCGTCCAACATAGAAAAATCATCTTTCCACTTCGCATTTTTCATATTCATTACACCATTTCGGGTAAAAATCTGGCCATTTCTGGCATTACGGGTCGGCATCACACAATCAAACATATCCACGCCTAGCGCAATACATTCTAGCAAGTTCCAAGGCGTTCCAACGCCCATCAAATACCTGGGCTTATCCTTTGGCAAAATTCCGCAAACCAACTCTGTAATTTCATACATCACATCCTCTGGCTCACCAACGCTTAGCCCACCAATGGCGTTTCCGTCTGCACCAAAATTCGCAATAAATTCTGCCGATTCTATACGCAAATCTCGAAATGAATTCCCCTGAACAATAGGAAATAAAGTTTGCTCATAACCATACAAAGGCGGATTTTCAGACAACCATTTTCGGCAACGCTCTACCCAACGATGCGTCACGTGCATCGCCCGCTTGGCATCATGATATTCTGCCGGAATACCCGTCAATTCATCAAAAGCCATAATAATGTCCGCACCTATATTACGCTGAATTTCCATAGAATACTCTGGCGTAAACATATGATAAGAACCATCAATATGTGATTGAAAACGAACACCTTCCTCGCTCACCCTACGAATATCCGATAAGGAATAAACCTGAAACCCACCAGAATCCGTTAAAATTGGCCTGTCCCAATTCATAAATTGATGCAAACCACCCGCTTGATGCAGAACATCAATCCCTGGCCGCAAATACAAATGATAGGTATTCCCCAAAATAATTTGTGCCTTCACATCTTCACGCAACTCATGTTGATGCACAGCTTTCACGCTGGCAACCGTACCTACAGGCATGAAAATAGGAGTCTGCACAACCCCATGTGCCGTTGTGAATTCGCCTGTGCGTGCTGCAGAATGCACGTCTTTTGTAAGAATTGTAAAATCCATAAAGCCGCAAAGATAATTCAAATTTGTTTTTATTTTTTGGGCAACTCCTGCCTCGTCAAAGCTATTAAAACTTTGGCCAGAATTTTTTGATTCCAAACGGCTTTGACGAGGCAGGACCGCGCTATCCCCTACAATCTTTGCCAGCGCGCTTTTTTCTTAGCTCTCCTTCGATATTTTACTACATCCATGTCCATGAACCGCCCTTGCAACACCAGACGGCTGGCAAAGGATTTCCGGTACTATCGCTGTTGCGGCCACCCCAAATATGCCCACTTTGAACCCGAAAGTAAAATCTATTGAAATCAATTTAGTTCAGAATGAAATTTATCTGTTTTTCAAAATCAATAAGTTAATTTCTCGTTAAAGATCGTCGAATTTATTATTATTGCTTCAATAATTTTAAAAAAATAATATGAATCGGTTATTACTACTTCTATTTGTTTTTGTTGGAAGTTATGTTTTTTCCATTGATTAAATTCTGTATTAATTTCTTGATTATTTAAATAAATCTGAAAATGTTGCGTCTTATACGGCTTTTTATTTTGCTTTTTGGGTTTACGGGAATTAAAGCTCAGTTTTCTGAGGTGATTTATGACACCCGAATTAACCGAAATGAGATAGTTTTTAGCGAACAAGCAGATTATATTTTACGATTCGATGCTAACAAAACCCTGTACGAACCTGTGAATAGAGCCTTATGGGATCAAATGCTTTTCAAAGACAATTTGATTCAAACCAATGATAATTCTGCTTTATTATATTTATAAAATAAAAGAAATAATTCTAGCAGAATTGTTCATTTAGACATTGTTTATTCTGATTATAAATCAAATAAACGTTTTTTTCAAACGGCTGCTGCCAGAGTTTGGCTGGTAAAAGAAGAAATCCAACCGATAAAATGGAATATTATTCAGGATTTAGATAGTATAATTCTGGAACAGCCTGTGCAAAAAGCTATGGCTCAATATCGGGGCAGAACCTATGAAGCCAGGTTTGCACCAGAAATAGCCAGTCCCTACGGTCCATGGAAAATGCAAGGATTGCCCGGGTTAATTTTGTCTGTTCGTACTTTGGATGGTTATTTTTCATCAGATGCAGTGAAGTTAATCAACAATACGAAAAAACACGCTATAACAAATCCTTATGCAGCCCTATCCGTCAGAACTTTGCAGGAATTTAAGAAGGATTTACGCGAACATTATTTATTTTTAGCCAAAAATGCAGCAGCAAAAAATCCAGATGGCGGAACCTATAAAATTAATTTTTTTGGTGATCAATTAGAAGATTTTGATATCGATGCTGTTGATTTTGAATATTAGGATTGAAAAAGCTGATTTTTATTTTTTGTGTACTATTTTCTGGAAATATTTATAATTATAGCCAAACCATTTCTGGAACATTAACCAATGAAAAAGCTGAAGCATTACAGGGAATTCTCAATGTAATGCAGGATTCTGACAGTACGCGTATCAGTGAATACACAATAATTCATCAAGGTCATTTTGAATTAAAATTAACTCAATCCTATGAGGTTTTGAGGTTACAATTCCGTTTTATTCACAAAAATTCAACCCATATTTCCGTACAGTTCAATTTTCTATTCCATGCCTATACGCCTCAGTTTCTTTTTCATTTCCATTTCAAAACCAAAAATTTACCCCAAAAGACTTGACAACGCCTACCCCGATGTCGTATATTTGCAAACATTTTTAAAAAAATATATCAAATGAAAATGAAAACCTCTGATTTCGACTTCAAATTACCCGAAAAACTACTTGCAGAACGCCCGGCCAATTATCGCGACGAGGCTAGACTAATGGTAATAGACCGCAAATCAGGCAAAATAGAACACAAACTTTTCAAAGATTTAATCGATTATTTCAACGAAGACGATGTGTTAATCATGAACAATACACGTGTTTTTCCTGCACGATTGTTCGGAAATAAAGAAAAAACGGGAGCCAAAATAGAAGTTTTCCTATTGCGTGAACTCGACCCAGAAACACGACTTTGGGACGTTTTGGTAGATCCAGCAAGAAAAATACGTATTGGAAACAAACTTTTCTTTGGAGATAATGAAGAACTCGTGGCAGAAGTGGTAGATAATACAACATCAAGAGGTAGAACACTACGTTTTTTATTTGATGGAAAATATGATGAGTTCAGAAACATTCTTCAAAATCTAGGTACAACACCACTTCCAAAATATATCAAACGAGAGGCAGACGAAGAAGATGCAGAAAGATACCAAACCATTTATGCCAAAATAGAAGGCGCCGTTGCTGCTCCTACCGCAGGTTTGCACTTTTCTAAACACTTGATGAAACGTCTCGAAATCAAAGGTGTAGATTTTACCGAAGTTACATTACATATCGGCCTTGGAACCTTTGCACCGGTTGAGGTGGAAGATCTTACCAAACACAAAATGGAATCGGAAAGAGCAATCATACCTCAAGCAACTGCAGACCGCGTAAACCGGGCGATTGATGAAAAAAAGCGAATTTGCGCCATCGGTACCACAACCATGAGAGCTGTAGAATCAGCCGTATCTGCTAATGGTTATTTGAACCCGTTTGAAGGCTGGACCAATAAATATATTCACCCGCCTTACGACTTCTCTATCGCAAACTGCATGGTGACCAATTTCCATACACCACGTTCTACCCTGTTGATGATGATTGCAGCATTTGCAGGCCATGAGTTGATTATGAAAGCCTACAAAGAAGCCGTGAAAGAAGAGTATAAATTCTATTCTTATGGCGACGCAATGCTCATTATTTAAATAAATTTGAATTCCACCCAACGCCCAAAAATTTCAGCATCAATTCAAAAAAAGACATCCGACAACTCAATCTGCAGGAACTCACCAATTTGCTGGTAGAAAAAGGCGAAAAACCCTTTCGTGCCAAGCAAATCTATGAATGGCTGTGGACCAAAAATGCACATACTTTTGACGAAATGACAAGTATTTCCAAAGAACTGCGCAATATGTTGTCAGATAATTTTGTCATCAACCCCATTTCTATAGAAGAACACCAAAAAAGCAGCGACGGCACCATCAAAAATGCCGTTCAGCTGTTTGATGGTAATGTAGTGGAATCAGTTTTAATTCCAACCGAAAATCGCACCACCGCATGTGTTTCTTCTCAAGTAGGATGTAGTTTGAACTGCTCGTTTTGTGCAACCGCCAAGTTGAAGCGTATGAGAAATCTTAGCGTAGCAGAAATTGTAGATCAAGTAGCATTGATAGATCGACAAAGCCGCAGCGATTTCAACCGGCCGCTCAGCAATATTGTTTTCATGGGCATGGGCGAACCCTTACTCAACTTTGCCAATGTGGTAGAAGCCATTCGCAAAATTACGGCACCCCATCCCAATGGTCTGGGCATGTCCCCCAAAAGAATTACCGTTTCTACCTCTGGAATTCCAAAAATGATCGAAAAGCTTGCAGATGAAGACCTGCGCGTAGGCCTGGCGCTCTCGCTTCATACAGCCATCGAAAAGAAACGAAACGAAATTATGCCCTTCAGCGATAAATTCCCGCTAGAGGATATTATCAAAAGTTTACAGTATTGGTACCAGAAAACACGCAGTAGAATCACGCTAGAATATATTATTTGGAAAGATATAAACGATACCCAAAAAGATATAGAGGCACTCATCGATTTCTGCAAAAAAGTACCCGTGAAAGTAAACCTGATTGAATATAATTCAATTGGTGATGAACACTTTCAGCAAGCTGCTCCAGAAGTTACGAATGCCTACATTCAAGCGCTCGAAAAAAACGGAATTGTGGTAAATGTACGCCGAAGCCGAGGAAAAGATATAGACGCAGCCTGCGGACAACTGGCCAATAAAAATAAACTGAATCCTATAATAAATTAAAGATTCACCATACATTTTCAATTCAAAAGGATTTAATAAATGGGCTTTTGGATAAAAATGTACAATTTTGAATTCATAGCGGTTTTCTCAATGCTAAATTACTTAAATTTGTTGTTCATTTGAATTCATGATAAAAAAACTTTTCCCGCTTGTATGTTTGTTGCTTGCGTTCAACGCATGCACAACCCAAATGCAACAATTATCTCAAAATGATTTTGTGGAATTAAACCGTAATTTTTTATCGGACCAACTGGTCGAAATCTCATCATTAAATTACCAAAACGGCATATTTTCTGGCATCAATGATAGTGGAGGAGAACCCATAATTTATTTTTTTACAGAAGAAAATCCCGAAAAAATTTACCACAGCATCCATCTTTCCAATGCATCCAATAGGGATTGGGAAGCCATGACCATGTCAGATTCCTTGGTTTTTGTTGGAGACCATGGAAACAATCGTGGAAATCGTAAAGATTTGAAAATCTATTATTTCCCCAAAAGTAAAATCGATTTCAACCATCCCAACCAAAAGGTGATAACGGATACAATTTCATTTTTTTATCCCGAACAACAAGATTATTCCAAACAAACTCATCAACATGATTACGACGCCGAGGCATTGGTTTGGCTCAATAATAAATTACATCTTTTTACCAAAGAATGGAAAAGTAACAAAACAAGACACTTTACACTGGATTTGGTAAAAGGCGTGCAGCCCGCTTGGCTTGTAGAATCTTTTGATATCGGCTTTTTGGTCACAGGTGCAGGTTTATACAAATTAGATAATGATAATACAAGACTAGGATTAATCGGTTATACACAAGATGGAGAAGTGTTTTTACAGCTGTTTGACTTCAAAAATACAGATGTAAAATGGCTCCAAAATCCTAAATCAAGAATTTTCCTCGGGAATTCTGGAGACTTGGGGCAGGTAGAAGGCATCGCGTTCAAAAATGAAAACGAAATTTGTTTTTCTGCCGAAAAATTAAAATGGGGAGAAAAAACACAGAATCAAAACCTTACCTGCATCCAATTAAAATAATCCCTTGGCAAAAACTACCGAAATTATCAAAGCGCCCATCGCCGAAGAAATGAAAATCTTCGAGAAAAAATTCTATGGCGCAATGAAAACAAACGTGTCGCTGCTCGACCGCATCATGCAATACATCGTGCGCCGAAAAGGCAAACAAATGAGACCCATGTTCGTTTTCCTCACCGCCAAACTCATCGGCCAAACCACAGAACGCACCTACCGCGGCGCATCCATGATCGAGCTCATCCACACCGCCACACTCGTACACGACGACGTGGTAGACGACAGCAATATGCGGCGCGGATTCTTCTCTATCAATGCCCTCTGGAAAAACAAAATCGCCGTCTTGGTAGGCGATTACCTCCTGTCCAAAAGCGTTTTATTAGCCACCGAAAACAAGGATTTTGACCTGCTCACCGTCGTCTCTACCGCCATTCGCGAAATGAGCGAAGGCGAACTCCTGCAAATCGAAAAAGCCAGAAATCTCGATATTACCGAAGAAATTTACTTCGAAATCATACGCCAAAAAACCGCAACCCTCATCGCCGCCTGTTGTGAGGCAGGCGCACGCTCCGTAGGTTGTACAGAAGAAATTGCCGCCAAAATGAACCGCTTCGGCGAACTCGTAGGCATCGCATTCCAAATCAAAGACGATTTATTCGATTACACCAGCACAAATTTAATCGGAAAACCCATCGGCATCGACATCAAAGAACAAAAAATGACCTTGCCCCTCATTTACAGCATCAATACCGCCAGCCCAACCGAGAAAAAATGGCTTATTCGGTCCGTAAAAAAACATAACCATAACAAAAAACGCGTCAACGAAGTCATCGAATACGTCAAAACCCACGGTGGACTCAACTATGCCCGCCAAGCCATGTACGACTACCGCGACAAAGCCCTGCGCATCCTCGACGAATTCCCGGATTCAGAAGCCAATCAATCACTTCGCACCCTTTTGAATTACGTCGTAGAGCGCAAACATTAATTTACATTTTGTTTTATAATTTTTTTTTGGGCGGCTAATCCGGCTGTACGCTATATCCCACGGCCTGTATGCTTAGAAAA
>JAUNUH010000010.1 GCA_030538275.1 Flavobacteriaceae bacterium
ATCAAACATTCAAAATCAAGCATTCATCATTACGCATTCATCATTCACCTGTCCCGAGAGGTATGATTCGGGAATATTCAAAATTCTACACTCAACATTAAACATTCAAAATTAAAAATCCAACATCAATGAAATTAGATAACATAGAATTACGTTCAGAGTCTGTGCAAGAAGTGCTTAGTCATCCACCCAATTGGATGATTCGCTGGGGTATTACAGTTATCTTCCTGGCTTTATTAAGCATTTTGGCTGTTTCCTGGTTCATTAAATATCCTGATTTTATCCCCGCACAGGTGCTCATTACCACTCAAAATCCACCAGAAAAAATAGAAGCACGAATCAATGGAAAAATCGAAAAACTATATATTAAAAACCAAGACAATGTCCATTCCAATCAGATATTAGCCACAATTTTGAATAGCGCAAACAATGATGATGTGATAAAATTGTCATCCATTATTGATACGCTTCAAATTGATTATGATAATTTTCAATTTCCGTTTCATAAGTTCGGAAGGCATTCATTTGGCGATGTGGAATCTGAATATATCAATTTCGAAAGAGCATTTATCCAATACAGTCTGCATAAAAAACTACAACCCTATGCACCCGAAACATTGGCTGATAAACAGGCATTAAATGAAATCAGTTCTCGTCTGATTTCTATCCAAAATCAGAAAAGATTGGAACAGGCCAAGGTTGAGTTGGAGAAGAAAGATTTAGACAGGAATCAATTATTGTATGACCAAGGTGTGATTTCTGCTCAAGAAATGGAAAAAAAGCGTTTTCAATACTTACAAGCAAAGCAAAATTTACAAAATATCGATCTGTCAATCTCACAATTGCAAGAGAGCAGAAATACGGTTCATAAAAGTTTATCCGGTACGAGTATCACAAAGCAGCAAACCGAGACAGAACAATTGAAGGCATTGTTGCAGGCTTATGACCAATTGAGAAAATCCGTGAGCCAATGGGATCAGACTTACCTGTTACGATCCTCCATTAATGGCACTGTAAGTTTTCAAAATTTTTGGGGCGAAAATCAATTTGTAAAACCTGGGGAAATAATTTTCACCATTCTTCCCGAAGAAGAAGATTTATTAGGCAGATTGGTTGTCCCGGCACAAAATACAGGGAAAATAGAGGCAAATCAAAAAGTGATCATCAAATTGGACAATTATCCCTATCAACAATTTGGCGTAGTAGAAGGAAAAGTAAAAAACATATCTTTGTCGCCGGATGCAGAAGGCAATTATTTTGTAGAAGTCCTCTTACCCAAAGGCCTTAAAACATCACACAATCAACATCTTATTTTCAATAAAGAAATGAGCGGCACAGCCGAAATTGTAACCGAAAACCTACGCCTTATAGAACGATTCTTTTATCAGTTCAGAAAGGTTTTTCAATATCAATAAGCATAAATTTCCAAAAACATTCTCACATCTATCTTCTATCATCTATTATTTAAAATTTAAATTTCACCTGTCCCGAGAGCTACGATTCGGGAAAAACCCCTCCCACATTTCTTAACTTAGGTGAACCAAATCCAACCATTTCCGTGGTAACTTTGTATCAAATTATATAAGGTATGAAAACACTATATCACGCAGCAAACAGCAGAGGCCACGCCAATCACGGTTGGCTTGATACCCATCACACATTCAGCTTTTCAGGCTATCACAATCCAGAACGAATACATTTTGGCGTTCTTCGTGTTTTGAACGATGATTGGGTAAAAGGCGGAATGGGATTTGGCAAACACCCGCATAACAACATGGAAATCATCACGATACCCTTATCTGGCGCGCTCAAACACGGCGATAGCATGGGCAATCACGGAATTATTCAAAAAGGAGAAGTTCAGGTCATGAGCGCCGGAACAGGCATTGTGCACAGCGAAATGAATGCCAACAGCCAAGAAGCGGTTACTTTTTTACAGATTTGGCTCTTTCCGCGCGAAATGAATGTAGAGCCGCGTTACGACCAAATTCGTATCGCAGACGATTTTGTTCCGAATGAATTCCAACAAATCGTTTCACCCCATCCAAACGATGTCGGAACCTGGATACATCAAGATGCTTGGTTTCACATGGCAAATTTTGAACAAGGAATTTCCAAAAAATATGACCTCAAAAAGCAAGAAAATGGCGTTTATGTATTTTTAATCGAAGGAAAAATCAAAATAGGAGACCAAATTCTAGAAAAACGAGACGGATTTGGCTTGTGGGAAACTGATTCGTTTGAAATCGAAGCAATCGAAAAGTCTGAAATTTTGTTAATGGAAATTCCAATGACATTGCCCCAATAGTATTTGGTGAAATTTTTGAAGTAAAATCAGCTATGAAAATCAATCAGACTCCCATTTCGATTTTAGATTTATCCTTGGTGAGCGAAGGTTCAGATTATGCCGATGCCATACGCGAGAGTGTAGCCTACATCCAATTTGCCGAAAAAATCGGAATCAAGCGATTTTGGTTAGCCGAACATCACAATGCCGACGGTATTGCGAGTTCGGCAACCGCGGTTTTAATCGGTCATTTAGCCGAAAAAACCCAAAAAATTCGTGTAGGTTCTGGCGGAATTATGTTGCCCAATCATTCGCCGCTGCAAGTGGCAGAAGCCTTCGGCACGCTGGAAACCATGTATCCCGGCCGAATAGATCTGGGTGTAGGGCGAGCTCCCGGAACCGATCAACTCACGTCCTATGCACTGCGCCGCTCACGCGAAGGTACGGTAGAAGATTATCCTAAAGACATTATGGAAATCCTGCGCTATGTAGATGATTTTGACCCACAAAACAAAGTGAATGCGTTCCCTGGCGTGGGTACACATATTCCCATGTGGATTTTGGGCTCTAGTCCGTATAGTGCGCAATTAGCTGCTTATCTGGGACTTCCGTATTCATTTGCATCGCATTTTGCGCCGCAATATCTGGAATATGCCATGAATTTGTACCGCGACGAATTCAAACCTTCAAGATATTTGGATCAACCCTATTTTATGCCGGCAGCTAATATTGTGGTGGCTGAATCCCAAAAAGAAGCCGAATTTCAATCTACCAGTTATTTACAAATGGCCGCCAATATTGTCCAACGCAAATCGGGTAAAATTCAAAAACCGGTCGAAAATATGGAAGCCCTGTGGTCACCCCCGATCAAAGAAGCTGTGAAACAAATGCGCACCTATTCTTTTGTAGGAACAGCCGAAGTTGTACATCATCAACTTGCTGATTTCATTAACTTTACGCAAGCAGATGAAATCATGCTTACCTCCTATTTCTTTGAATCAAAAAATCGTGAAAAATCATTTGAAATGTTGAATGATTTTGATAATCAATTAAATTTTAATCCATAAAAAAATTATAAATGAAATTAAAAATCGCTGCCATTATTGGCTCACTTCGCAAAGAATCTTTTAACCGAAAAACGGCAGAAAATCTAATCCGTTTGGCTCCGGAGAATGTAGAAATGGAAATTGTCGAAATAGGACAATTACAACATTACAATGAAGATTTGGATAACGAAAATCCACCGGAAGAATGGGTGGAATTTAGAACAAAAATGAAGGAATTTGACGGTGTTTTTCTCTTTACTCCAGAATATAACCGCTCCGTTTCCGGGGTACTCAAAAATGCGCTCGATGTTGGCTCCAGACCTTATGGAAAAAGTGTTTGGGACGGAATGCCCACGGCAGTAGCCAGTATGAGCATTAGCCCATTGGGAGCAGCAATAGCCAATCACACCTTGCGTCAATCCATGGTTTTTTTGAATATGCCTGTGATGCAACAACCCGAAATTTATTTGGGAAATGCCAAAGATTTGTTCGACAAAGATGGAAAAGTAGTGAAGGATTCAGAAGAATTTTTCACCAAAATTATTCAAGCGTATGCCGATTGGGTTTCGAATTTCAAAAAATAACATAAATCACTCATTATGAATCTATTACAGAACAAAGTAGCCATCATTACCGGCGCAGCTTCGGGAATCGGGAAAGATACTGCCATCCTTTTTGCTAAAGAAGGTGCAAAAGTGGTAGTGAGCGACATCAATGTAGAAGAAGGCGAAAAAGTGGTGCAGGAAATCAAAGAAATGGGCGGCGATGCAATTTTCATCAAATGTGATACTTCCAAAGCAGAAGAACATGAAAAAATGGTACAAAAAACCGTGGAAAAATTCGGTGCCTTACATATAGCCGTGAACAATGCCGGAATCGGTGGCGCATCTGCAGAAGTGGGCGAATACAGCATAGAAGAATGGAACAAAGTGATTAATATCAATTTGAACGGAGTTTTCTATGGAATGCGATACCAATTACCCGAAATGGAAAAAACCAAAAACGCCAGCATTATCAACATTGCCTCTATTTTGGGACATGTAGGATTTGCACAATCGGCGGCCTATGTGGCGTCCAAACACGGCGTTGTGGGATTGACCAAAACTGCTGCCTGGGATTATGCCAAAAAAGGCGTTCGTGTGAATGCCATCGGGCCCGGATTTGTGTACACAGGTCTGGTAAACGAGGAAACTATGGGCAAAGAAACCTTGAATGCGCTGGAAGAAAAACATGCTTTTGGCCGCTTGGGCGAATCTATTGAAATCGCCGAAATGTGTCTGTGGCTCGCGTCTGACAAAGCCTCGTTTGTTACGGGCTCATACTACCCAGTAGATGGTGGGTATCTAGCTGTCTAACAGAAGATTACACGAATGAACGAAAGCATTTCGACAAAAATCGAAATGCTTTTTTTGTTTTAATTTTTTACCGGCGGATCCAAACGCTTAATTTCATCGCGATGAACGGACAGCACGCCCTTCACTTTTTTGAAATAAAGAAGCGCTTGTTCCATGGATTTTTCTTCGGGAATTCTTATCGCAATTCCTCTCAATGCCTTGTATTCATATATTAATTCTGCACCAAAATCTTCTACCGCCTGCATTAATGGCGCCTTCCCAAGGTCGGGTTGATAATAAATGATTAAATTTCGGGTAAATTCCCGTTTTTTACTTTTCGGTTGTAAAATTACTGTATTAGAAATGGAATTTTCAGAAGAATTATTGATCGGTTGGGTCTGACACGAAATCATTAAAACCAGCAAAACCAGTCCAATTCTACCGAATATTTTAATCGGAATCTGCATTTTTCAAGCTTTTCATATCAATCACAAATCGGTATTTGACATCACTTTTAATCATGCGCTCATAGGCCTCATTAATTTCTTGAATATCAATTAATTCAATTTCTGAAACAATATTTTTTTCGCCACAAAAATCCAACAATTCCTGGGTTTCTTTGATGCCACCAATCAACGAACCGGCAACCGATTTTCTTCCTACAACCATGGGTGCTGTGTTCAAAATTTCATTTAAAGGACCTAAATAGCCCACCAACACCAAAGTTCCGCTGTGCTTCAACGTAGAAATATAGGGATTCAAATCGTGTACATACGGAACAGTGTCAATAATCACATCAAATTTTCCACGCAGCTGTTTCATCTGGTTTTCATCGGTCGAAATAATCACCTCATCCGCACCTAAATCCTTGGCATCCTGAATTTTATGCTGACTTCGTGAAAAAAGCGAAACATGTGCACCCAGTCCTTTTGCAAGTTTAATTGCCATATGTCCTAATCCGCCCAAACCCACTACCGCAATGGTTGAATTTTTATTTACCTTCCAGTGGCGAAGCGGTGACCAAGTGGTGACCCCGGCACACAAAACGGGGGCAACAGCTGCCATATCAAGGTTTTCAGGTACTTTCAATACATAATTTTCATCCACAACAATTTTTTCGGAATAGCCGCCAAAAGTGTGGCCACCCAAATGTGCATCTTTACCATTATAAGTTCCTACCATACCGTTCAGGCAGTATTGTTCCAGATGTTCGCGACAGCTGCTGCAGGTCCGGCAACTGTCCACAATGCAGCCCACCGCCACCTTGTCACCCACTTTGAATTTCTTCACCTCCGCTCCTACTTTTGTAGCTATTCCCACAATTTCGTGACCCGGCACAACGGGATATTTGCTTCCGCCCCAATCATTGCGCGCCGTATGAATATCGCTGTGGCAAAC
Source organism: Flavobacteriaceae bacterium (assembly GCA_030538275.1). Taxonomy (GTDB): domain Bacteria; phylum Bacteroidota; class Bacteroidia; order Flavobacteriales; family Weeksellaceae; genus Profundicola. The sequence goes on from JAUNUH010000010.1 coordinate 6,066, forward strand.
GCCGCAAAAAAGAATGTCGATTTCAACATCATTCGGCAGAATTTCGCGCCGGTGGATTTGAATTTGTTTTAAATCCGCATCTTTAGATTCGGTTCCGTAGGCTTTAATTTGGGGTTTATGCATTTTATTTATTCTTGAAACATATAAATTTAATACAAATTATACTCATTTGAAATTAATTTCTGTTTAAATCTGAATTCCATACATTTACCTTTCAAAATTTTGTTTCTATGCAACTTGAATTCAGAAAAGCGACTGCAGCCGACCTTCCACAAATCATGGAAATCATTGCATTTGCCATCGAAAGTCGTCGTTTGGATGGTAGCCAACAATGGCAAGACGGTTATCCGAATGTACAAAGCATTGAAAATGACATAATGAAAGGAAATGGCTATATTCTAGCAGACCCGCATCAAATTCTGTTTTATTCAGCCATCATTTTTGCACCTGAATCCGCTTATGAAGCCATAGAAGGCAATTGGTTGAGCGAGGGTGAATATGCCGTAATTCACCGAATGGCGGTGGCAAAAAACGGAAAAGGCAAAGGATTAGCCCAAAAAATGCTGTACAATGCCGAAAAATTATGTCGTGAAAAGGGTGTTTTTAGCCTAAAAATCGACACGAATTTTGATAATTTGGCCATGCTGCATTTGCTTGAAAAATTAGGCTATACCTATTGTGGCAAAGTTTATTTTCGGGGTTCGGCACGAAAAGCATTTGAAAAGCAATTCAATTAAATCATTATTGAAATAGGTTTGTTAAAAGTCTTATAAAACACATTATTATTACTATCTTTCCTCAAAATTAAAATGAATGTGGTTTACAAGAAATGCCATCACCCGCAAGAATTTGATGGCTCTTACAGGTTTATTTTTGAGTTTTTTTCTAATTATTCACCTCATCGGCAATTTACAATTGCTTTTACCGGCAGACCAGGCCCAAACTGCATATAATACCTACAGTCATTTTTTATCTGATTTTTTGTTAGTGAAAATTATTGCTTATTTATTATATGCCTCGATTTTAATCCACAGTCTTGATGCCATTTATTTATTTTTTTTGATGAAAAAATCAAAGGGAAAACGCTATGTATATGATAAAAGAGGTCGCGCCAGCAAATGGTACACCCGCAATATGACGGCACTGGGCGTGATTATACTTTTGTTTTTAATCATTCATTTCAAAGATTTTTGGTATCCTTACAAATTTATGGAAATACCCATAGACGGCGAAGGATACCGTGATTTATACAGTATTGTAATCACAGCTTTCAAACAAGAATGGTATATATTATTGTATTTAATTGCATTTATAGCCTTGGGATATCATTTAATTCATGGTGTTTTCAGTGCTCACCGCAGTTTAGGGCTTTATAACAAAACCTATTCGTTAATTATAAAAAATTTAAGTTTGATATTCGCAATTATCATCACTTTAGGCTACAGTATCATCCCAATTTTCATTTATTTATACCGCTAAATCATGGAAAAAATACTCAAGGTAAACCTACCCGAGGGTTCTTTGGAGAACAAATGGACAAATTACAAGGCCAACGCAAAATTGGTGAGCCCTAACAACAGAAAAAATCTGGAAATTATCGTAGTTGGCACTGGATTAGCCGGTGCTTCACTTGCAGCCTCACTTGCAGAAATGGGATATGAGGTGAAAGCATTTTGCTTTCAGGACAGTCCGCGTAGAGCGCATTCCGTAGCAGCACAAGGTGGCGTGAATGCGGCAAAAAATTATAAAAATGACGGTGATAGTGTTTACAGAATGTTTTATGACACGATAAAAGGTGGTGACTTTCGTGCGCGCGAAGCCAATGTGTATCGACTTGCAGAATGTTCGGCATCCCTTATTGATCAAGCTGTGGCACAGGGTGTTCCATTTGGCAGAGAATACGGTGGATATCTACGAAACCGTTCTTTTGGCGGAGTACAAGTGTCGCGTACTTTTTATGCTCGTGGGCAAACGGGTCAACAATTACTATTAGGCTCCTATCAAGCGATGATGAGGCAGGTAAATTTGAATAAAGTAAAACTATATTCCCGTCATGAAATGCTTGATTTAGTTGTTGTAGAAAACAAGGCAAAAGGTATTATTGTAAGAAATCTCGATACGGGTGTTATAGAACGTCATGGAGCTCATGCGGTGGTATTGGCAACCGGTGGTTTTGGTAAAATTTATTATCTGTCAACCTTGGCCATGGGGTGTAATGCTTCGGCCATTTGGCGTGCACATAAAAAAGGTGCCTATTTGGCCAATCCCAGCTGGACACAAATTCATCCCACAAGTTTGCCTCAAAGTGGTTCATATCAATCAAAACTCACCCTCATGTCTGAGTCCTTAAGAAATGACGGTCGTATTTGGGTTCCGAACGATGAAAATGAAACACGTCATCCCAATGAAATTCCAGAAAAAGAACGAGATTATTATTTGGAAAGAAAATATCCTTCATTTGGAAATCTTGCTCCTCGTGATATTGCAAGTAGAGCTGCCAAAGAGCAAATTGACAGCGGAAAAGGCGTTGGAGCATTAAAAAATGCCGTATATCTAGATTTCAAAAAAGCTATCGAAGAAAATGGGCGCAAAACGATAGAGGAAAGGTACGGAAACCTTTTCAGCATGTACGAAAAAATTACGGGAATCAATGCTTATTCAGAACCAATGAAAATTTCTCCTTCGGCGCATTTTTCTATGGGTGGATTGTGGGTTGATTATGAATTAATGACATCAATTCCAGGCTTGTTTGCCATTGGAGAAGCCAATTTCTCTGATCATGGCGCCAATCGATTAGGCGCTAATTCTCTATTGCAAGCTTGTGTTGATGGGTATTTTGTTGCTCCTTATACGATTCAGAATTATTTGTCTGATCTGATACGAGAACCCAAAACAGATACGGCACATCCAGCCTTTGATTTGGCTGAAAATGAAGTAAAAAATCAATTAAAACGACTGGTATCAATAAATGGAAATAAAACTGCAGACGAGTTTCATCGAGAATTAGGGAAAGAATTATATGATAAATGTGGTTTGGCCAGATCTGCACAAGGATTACAAGATGCTATCATTCGAATTCGTGAATTAAGAAAAGAGTTTCATAGAGATTTAAAAGTTCCGGGAAGTGTAGAAACGGTCAATTCTGAATTGGAAAAAGCCGGTCGGGTTCTGGATTATTTAGAATTGGCTGAGTTGATGTGTCTGGATGCCTTGCAGCGCAATGAGTCTTGCGGAGCCCACTTCAGAATAGAATATCAAACAGAGGATGGAGAAGCCAAGCGAGATGATGAAAATTTCCAATATTCTGCCGTTTGGGAATGGAGCGGAAATCCCGAAAGACCTGTTTTGAATAAGGAACCTCTCGAATTTGAATTCATTGTACCCACCATAAGAAGTTATAAATAATATGAAAATTTATCTAAAAATTTGGCGACAAGAAAACCACAATTCTCCTGGAAAGTTTAAAGCTTATGAACTCGATGGCGTGAGCTCTGATATGTCTTTTCTTGAAATGCTCGACATGCTGAATTTTCAATTGATAAAATCAGGAGAAATACCTGTCGAATTCGATCACGACTGTCGCGAAGGTATTTGCGGACAATGCGGAATGATGATTAATGGAATTGCGCACGGTCCGCTCAAAAACACTACCACATGTCAATTGCACATGCGTAGCTTTACGGATGGCGAAACTATTTATTTGGAACCCTTTCGGTCAACGGCTTTTCCTATCATTCGTGATTTGAAAATAGACCGTTCGGCTTTGGATCAAATTATTGCTGCGGGCGGTTACATTTCTGTAGATACGGGTCAGGCACCAGAGGCCAATAGTATCCCTGTTACGTATCAAGAAGCAGAGGATGCCTTTGATGCAGCAGCCTGCATAGGTTGTGGTGCGTGTGTTGCCACATGTAAAAATGCAAGTGCAGCTTTATTTACTTCGGCCAAAATAGGACATTTTGTTCATTTACCTCAAGGGCAAAAAGAAACGGCCCAAAGGGTTGTAAATCTGGTAAATGAAATGGAAAAACTGGGATTTGGTCATTGTACCAACACCGAAGCATGCCAGGTGGAATGCCCACAGGATATTTCTGTATTAAATATTGCACGAATGAATTATGAATATAACAAGGCAAAAGTCCTCATCAAAAGCAGAAATTAATAGAAAATTAAAACGATATTAAAATTTCGTTTACAGATTATTTCATGTTTTTTGAAATTAAAAGACATAATATATTCATAAATTTGGTTCATGAAAGAGCCTAAAAAAGTTGTTGTAATTGGCGGAGGATTTGCCGGACTAGAAGTTGTAAAATACTTGAATAAATCTGATCGATTTGATGTAACTCTTGTAGATTTAAACAATTACAACTTTTTCCCACCATTGTTGTATCAAGTGGCTGCAGGATTCATGGAGCCGTCTGCCATCAGTTATCCCTTCAGAAAAATTTTGCGAAATCAAAAAACCCGATTCAGAATGGCGGGGCTTGAAAAGGTGGTTCCAGAAGAAAACAAAGTAATTTTATCCAATGGTGAGTTAAATTATGACATTTTGATTATGGCCACAGGTGCCGAATCCAATTTCTTTGGAAATCAAAGTATAGAGCAGGGCTCATTACCTATGAAAACCATTTCCGATGCACTTACCTTGAGAAACACTTACCTTTTACGATTAGAAAGAGCTTCTCGCATGACTGATCCTGAACAAAGGAAAAAACTCTTGTCCTATGTAATTGCCGGGGCTGGACCTACAGGTGTAGAATTATCTGGAATCTTTGCAGAAATGCGTAAAAATATTCTTGAAAAAGACTTTCCCGAGTTGAAAAATGAAGATTTAGGTGAAATCTATCTCATAGATGGGCAAAGCTCTGTATTGGCTGCAATGAATTCAAAATCACAGAAATACACGCATGAAAAATTACTGAAATTAGGTGTTAATATCAAATTAAATACTTTGGTAAAGGAATTTAAAGATGATATTGTTTATTTATCAGACGGGAGCGAAATTCCTTGTAGAAACTTAATTTGGGCGGCTGGCATTATATCTAAAGTCTTTGAAGGATTCAAGCCAGAGAATTTTGGTACAGGGCGTAGATTACGTGTCAATCCTTATAATTTGGTAGAAGGATACGATAATATTTTTGCTATTGGAGACACTGCGCTCATGCAGAGCGATTCTGGCTACCCCGAGGGTCACCCACAATTGGCACAGCCTGCTATACAACAAGGTCGTAATTTGGGAAAGAATTTAATACAAGAATCAGGCGATTGGAAGGAATTTGTTTATAAAGATGTAGGCTCTATGGCCATTATTGGTCGCAATCAGGCGGTTGCAGATATTCCACGACCCAAAATCAGTTTCACGGGTTTTCCGGCTTGGTTTATTTGGGTTTTTGTACACATCATGTCATTGGTAAATTTCAGAAATAGATTGCGTGCACTCTATGACTGGACAGGATATTACATAAGAAAGGACCAATCCTTCCGCATGATAATTCGGCCTAGAAATGATTGATTAAAATTTGGCAACAATTCCCAGTCGATAAAACCATTTCCCTTCTGGCATCAAATCTTCACTTGCCAATCCGCTATAATAACGCATTCCAAGTCGTATAAAAAGTAAGGATAATTCGCCGCCGGCATAATAGCCCAATTGTCGTTTATCCAGCGGTGCAAGATATTTTTTGGCAGTAATATCGGTTGTAAGGCCTGCTCCAGCAACTAATTGAACTTGATTTTCATAATAACCGGTAAAGCGAATTTCAGGACCCAAATTCACAAAACTTTTCTTAAGTCCAAATTCTTTATCCTTCAAACTCAGGTAACTTGCTGCTGCATAATAATTGAGGGTTCTGCGTTTGGCCACTCTTGTTTGGAACAACCGCTGTGCAGCATATACTTCAAAATTAAATCCACGTGTATCCATTTCACGATAATTGTAATCGCGGATCAATTTTAAATTATTGGTTGTGAGATAAACACCGAAATCCGTACCTGGATTATTGGTAAATATTTTGAAATTATTCTGCTCCAAACTTCCCAAATCTTTTCTTTGGTTGTGAATAGAGGAATATTGATCAAAATAGGTTTGCAATCGATTCATTTCAGTCAAAAACATATTATTTTCACTTTCGTCGTGAATTGAGGTTGCAAAGAAATGCGCTACATCACGCATAAGTTTATCTTTACTTTTTTGAGCGTTTTGATGAACCTTGCCTAATAAATCCTTGGAATGAGGCAAAATTATTTCTGAAATAAATAAGTTCAATTCTTGCGGAGGCAATTGTTTTAATCGTATTAAATCTTCCTCTGCCGTTACAAAATGGTGTAATAATTCGGTTCGATAAAATGGTTGATTTACAGGTTTATATCCCCTGTTTAGTATTTTTCGTTTCTGCTCCAAATTCTTATAAAACTGATTCAAAGATCGCGCAACATCTTGTTCCAGCGCACGATAAGAATAGGCGTAAAGTATTTCTGATGCATTGAGATCTTCTGGCGTTAAATATTTCGGGTGCTTCAATTTTTTCATTTCTCCCGAAATTAGAACTTCGTTGAAAGCCAGTTTATTCAATCTCACCCAAACTTCTACGGTATGATCGCTTTCATTAAAAATTAAAATTTGGTCATCATCTTGTTTTATTTTCACCTCTTGCGCAAAACACCATGGAATCAGAAACAGAGGCAAATATTTCAAAAAAAATTTCATAATCTATTAATCGAAAATTCAAATATAATATTGTTGCAATTGTTTGGTTTAACTTATTATTACAACAAACTATTTCTACGGATTACTTGCTGTTTCATCTAATTGATTATTCAATTCTCGTGGTTGAATCATATTTTCTGGCTTGAGCACTTCGTCCAATTTTTCGCGACTCATCAACTTTTTTTCTAGAATAAGCTCGTACACACTTTTGTTGTTTGCCAGTGCTTCTTGGGCCACTTGTGTTGCCACCTCATATCCTAGATAGGGATTGAGTGCAGTAACCAATCCTATGCTATTCATTACCAACTCCTTGGCCCTTTCACTGTTGGCTGTAATTCCATCAACACATTTTTCTCTCAAGGTTTTCATCCCGTTTTTCAAGAATTCTATATTTTCGAATAAGGTCATAGCCATCACGGGTTCCATTACATTGAGTTGGAGTTGACCTGCTTCTGCTGCCATACCAATGCAAAAATCATTTCCAATGATGCGAAAAGCTATTTGGTTTACCACTTCTGGAATAACAGGATTCACCTTACCAGGCATGATAGATGAACCGGGTTGAATGGCAGGTAAATTAATTTCATTGATTCCAGTTCTAGGTCCTGAAGATAATAATCGCAGGTCATTGCAAATCTTGGAAAGCTTGATAGCCAACCTTTTAATGGCGCCAGAAGAAGATACATATACGCCTGTATCATGGGTAGCTTCTATCAAATTGGGAGCGGTACGAATTTGAAATCCTGTAATATCTGCTAGAAATTTACGGCAGAGTTCGGCATAAGCAGGTGCCGTATTAATTCCTGTACCGATGGCAGTTGCGCCCATATTTATTTCTAAAAGAAAATTTTGATGATAGGAAAGGTTGTTTATTTCTTCTTCTAAATTATAGGCAAAAGCTTCGAACTCCTGTTCCAGCGTCATGGGAACAGCATCTTGTAATTGCGTTCGTCCCATTTTGATTATATTTTTGAATTCTAATGATTTGGAACGAAACGATTGAATAAGTAATTTTAATTCTTTTTCTAATTCAGAAATACTACGATACAAGCCAATATTCAATGCAGATGGGTAAGCGTCATTGGTTGATTGTGAAAGGTTTACATGATTATTGGGGTGACAATACTCGTATTGCCCCTTTTTATGCCCCAGGATTTCCAAGGCAATATTGGCAATGATTTCATTGGCCGCCATATTGGTAGAAGTACCTGCACCACCTTGCATCATATCCAAATCAAATTCTTGGTTGAACTTGCCAGATTTTACTTTATGACAGGCTTGAATGATGGCATCTGCAATTTGATTATTTAAAATTCCGAGTTGTAGATTGGCTTTAGCAGCAGCTTCTTTAATTTCTGCGAGTGCGTAAATAAATTCGGGAAAATGCCAAACTCTTGAACGACTGATGCGAAAATTTTCCATGGCGCGCAATGTTTGAACACCATAATAGGCATTTGCATCGATTTCTTTTTCTCCAATCAGGTCTTTTTCTATTCTGATTTTTATTTTTTTCATTCATGAATTTTGTTGGATAAAGGTAAATAAATAAATTTTTTTCTGTTTGATTTTGATTTAATTTAACTTAAATCCTTCAGGAATAGGCTTACAATCAATTCAAAAAACAAAATTCATCTTGCTTTTTGAAAAAATAGGCAGAAAGAACTTTTGGATGCGATGCGGGGTTTTATTTTTTGGTAAAATAGTAAAACGGAGCGCAACAGGGACAGTAGCAGAAATCCTTGTATTGCTTCTTTGACCTATGGGTGGAATTTTTGGATCACTTCGAAATTCAAAAATATCGATGGCATTAAAATTCCAAGCAAAGCAATACAAGATTGGAGCGTATGGCCCGGTCCCGTCCCATCAAAGCGCAAGGGTTATATGGCGTTGCGTTGGGTGGTTATTTTCTTTGATGGGGCGGGAGTTGCCCAAAAAAACAATCGTTTATAATGGAATATTACCGTGTTTTCTATCGGGTAAATTTACTTTTTTGTTTTCTAACATGGCAAAACCTTTGATGAGTTTGCGTCGTGTTTCTTTGGGCAAAATGACTTCATCTATAAATCCGCGTTCGGCTGCTGAGTATGGATTTGCGAATAAATCGGCGTATTCTGCTTCTTTTTCTTTCCATTTGGCTTCGGGATTTTCTGCTTCTGAAATTTCTTTTTTGAATATAATTTCTGCTGCTCCTTTGGCGCCCATTACTGCGATTTCTGCGGTGGGCCAGGCAAAGTTCAAATCGGCTTTGATGTGCTTGGAGTTCATAACATCGTATGCGCCGCCGTAGGCCTTGCGGGTGATAACGGTGATGCGCGGCACGGTGGCTTCACTAAATGCATAGAGTAGCTTGGCGCCATGAACAATGATGCCGTTCCACTCTTGATCGGTTCCTGGCAAAAACCCTGGAACGTCTTCTAGAACGAGCATAGGAATATTGAAACAATCACAAAACCGGACAAATCTGGCGGCTTTTTTGGAGCTGTTCACGTCGAGAACGCCTGCCAAATACATAGGGTTGTTGGCGATGATTCCGATGGATTTCCCGGCAAGTCTTGCAAATCCTACGATGATATTTTCGGCGTGGTCTTTATGAATTTCGAACCAAGAATCTGGATCGATAATATGCTGAATGACTTCGTGCATATCATAGGGTTTTGCGGAAGAATCGGGGATAATATTCATGAGCTCTTCGCGCATTTCGTCTTGTAAAGTATAAGGAATTTTTTTGGGTTTTTCTTTGTTATTCTGGGGGATATAACTCAATAATTTTTTGATATCTTCTAGGCAATCTACATCGTTGGCAGAGACAGTATGTGCAACGCCAGATTTGGTGCTGTGCGTGCTTGCGCCACCCAATTCTTCTGATGTAACCTCTTCGTTTGTAACGGTTTTCACAACGTTGGGCCCTGTAACAAACATATAACTAGTATCTTGCACCATCATCGTGAAATCTGTGATGGCGGGAGAGTACACCGCTCCACCGGCGCATGGGCCCATGATGGCAGAAATTTGTGGAATAACGCCGCTGGCTTGTACATTTCTATAAAAAATATCTGCATATCCACCGAGCGAGCGCACGCCTTCTTGGATACGTGCGCCTCCAGAGTCGTTGAGCCCGATAACGGGTGCACCGACATCCAGTGCCATATCCATGATTTTGCAAATTTTTTCGGCATGTGTTTCTGAAAGTGAGCCTCCAAAAACGGTGAAATCTTGTGCAAAAATGTACACCAAACGGCCGTTGATTGTGCCATAGCCAGTAATTACGCCGTCTCCATAAATTTTTTGATTTTCCATTCCGAAATCCTTGGTTCGGTGGGTAACTAGCGCTCCAATTTCTTCGAAAGAACCTTCGTCTAATAAGTAAAGGACTCTTTCTCTTGCCGTAAGTTTTTTCTTATTATGCTGATTTTCAATTCTTTTATGGCCTCCACCCAGTAGAGATTGTTGAATTTTTTCTTGAAATATTTTAATTTGGGATTCCATGAGATATTATTTGGGTAAACGTAGAATTTTTTGACTTTCCAGATAGTGTTTCAATGCCATTTGTGCGGCTAAGCGTGCTTCTACGGCAGATTTTTCTTTAATTTCGTCTGCATTGTAATATTTTTTTACAAATTGGGTATCAAAGTTTCCAGAAGTAAATGCGGGATGCTCAAAAACAAATTTCCCAAAGGCTAAGGTTGTTTCTACGCCTTCTACTTCAAAATTATTTATAGCCTCTATCATATTTGCAATAGCTTGTTCACGGTTTTGTCCGTAGGTGATAAGTTTGGCTAGCATAGGGTCGTAATAAATCGGCACTTCCATTCCTTCTTCGAATCCGTTATCTACGCGTATATGTTTTCCTTGTGGAATTTGGTAAACCTCTAAGTTTCCGACGCTGGGTAGGAAATCATTGGCTGGATCTTCGGCATATACTCTCAACTCAAGTGCATGTCCTTGAATTTGAAGGTCATTTTGTTCAAATGGAATTTTTTCTCCTCTCGCAATTCTAATTTGTAATTCGACAAGATCTTTTCTTGTAATCATCTCTGTAACAGGATGTTCTACTTGCAATCTTGTATTCATTTCTAGAAAATAAAAATTTTGATTTTCATCGAGCAGAAACTCTACGGTTCCGGCTCCAACATAGTTACAAGCTTTGGCCACGTTTACAGCGGCCTCTCCCATGGCTTTTCTGGTTTGGGCTGATAATGCGGCAGAGGGTGCTTCTTCAATTACTTTTTGATGTCTTCTTTGTATGCTGCATTCACGTTCGAACATATGTACCACATTACCAAAAGTATCTGCTAGAACTTGAATTTCTATATGTCTGGGAGAGGCAACATATTTTTCGATAAAGACAGATCCATCACCAAAGGCTGATGTGGCTTCTGAAATGGCGCGTTGCATTTGGCTAGGCAATTCTTCGGGGTTTTCTACAACACGCATGCCTTTTCCACCGCCGCCTGCCGATGCCTTGATAAGAATAGGAAAACCAATATCATTGGCAATTTCTTGTGCTTTTTCAATACTCACAATGGCTTCTTCGATGCCGGGAACCATGGGAATATTGTATTCTTTCACTGCTTCTTTGGCTGCGAGTTTGCTGCCCATGATTCTGATGGCATGTGGTCTTGGACCAATAAAAGTGATACCGTTTTTTTCTGTTAATTCAGCAAAATCGGCATTTTCGCTTAAAAATCCGTAACCGGGGTGTATTCCATCCACGCCAAGCTGTAAGGCGGCTTCAATGATTTTATCTGCTCGTAGATAAGACTCTGCCGAAGGTGGTGGGCCTAGACACACGGCTTCATCTGCATAGCGTACATGTGGCGCATTACGGTCTGCTGTTGAATAAACTGCAACAGTTTTGATTCCCATCTTTCGTGCGGTTTTCATGACACGAATTGCAATTTCTCCCCGATTTGCAACTAGTATTTTTTTCATATTGTTTAAAAAAAGTAAAAGAATTTAGAAAATAGTTAATTATTCCAGGTTGATGAGAAGTGCTTTTTTCTCAATGGCCTTGGCCTTTTGGGCAATAATTTTTTTGATTTTTCCATCACGTGGTGCGGTAATGATATTTTCCATTTTCATGGCTTCCAATATCAAAAGTGGCTGATTGGCAACTACTTGATCACCTTCATTTACCAAAATATCCAAAATCAAGCCTGGCATTGGGGAATAAATATCATTCACCTTTGCCTCTGACGAAATTTCGAAACCGAGTTCTTTTATGAGATTATCAAGCTGGTCATGAATTTGAATTTGATAAGAATTTCCATTTACTTCTACTTCGTATTTCTTGTTTAGAAAATCCTCTTGACTTATTTTGATATTATAGGATTGATGATTTTGAAGTAAATGAAACACTCCTGCAGAGTCTGAAACTGCATCCAACTGTACTAAATCTGCGGCTGAGAGCTGAAAATCATGTACATCATTTACCTGAATATTATATGTTTGATTCATTTTTGGAGAATTAAAGTAGAAGTTTTAAAGATATTATTTTTCTACAAAATAACAGCAAGAAAAGTGAACTGAAAAGGCTGAGTTTGGATTTTCAAAGTAACTAATTGATTAATTAATTCTGAATTCCTTGGTTCATAAGAAATAAATATTTTTAATTTTGCTTTTGAATTGGAACTTTGAAGAGCTGTGTATGAGAAAATTTCTACGTAAAAAAAGAGTTAAGCGAATTGATTCGTCCATGCGTAACCTTTTCGAGAAGTATTTTTCAGAGACTAAGGAATGGCGTAATACTGAATTAACGGAGCCTCTGCATCAAATTGTTCGCATCATTCGACCCAAACGTGGTGATGTTTATGATTTTTTAACTCCATTAATTGAAACTTTAAAGTCTAATGAATTGTATCTAAAAAACTTCAGAGAATATATGTCTGCAGTTTTCACCAAACGTTCGTTTACAGAGATGATCATTGATGTGGGAATAATTTCTGATGAAAGTTTCAGAAAGGAATTTACTCGAAAAATCACAGATAATATCTTACCAGACGCTTCTGATCCTAATAATCTTCGATATGTTTTGCGCCAGGTTTTTTACAAAAAGAATGATTATGAATGGATTTATAGAATTAGCTATGAGCAGCAAATTGAGTTGATTCGCCTTCTCAATTTCAAGCCTGTAGAAGAATCTTTTGAGTCGAATGGTGTACTATGGCAGGTATATTGGGCCTTGGAAGTATTGGCTTTGCGTGCGAGTGGCGCGGCATTAGAAAAGAACATTATGCGTCTTACGCCACAGTTTCACAGCAAGTTGAGTCCTTTTTTGGCATTATTCAAAGAAATCGAGTCCATGTGGGATGCGGCGGTACTGAACAGGAAACTGTCATTTGTAAATGAAGGAGATTACAAGCAAATTTTAGTTTTGATTCATCAATGTCGTGATTATCTGCGACAGGCGCAGAAAAACTCTGAAAAGTTTGGAATTTCTTTAACAACGAATAAGGATATTTACCGAATCGAGGAGCAACTGGATCGAATTGAATTGTTGATTCCCTTATTAGTACGAGATAAAGATGAGGTTCCGGAGATGAAATTAATTCATCTTTTTTATAAATTAATGGAAATTCATTCCAGGCAAAAGAAATTAACTGATTTTATTTCGGATTCCACCCAGATGCTGGCTTTGGAAATTTCATCTCATAAGGCAAAAACAGGTGAAAAATACATTTCTCATGACAAAAGAGGATATGGAGAAATGTTGTATGCGGCCTTGGGCGGCGGTTTGATTGTTGGATTTTTGTGTATTATAAAGCTGTATATCAGTAAATTAAATTTGAGTGATTTTGGTTTCGCCCTGTTATATTCGATGAATTACTCGATTGGATTTATTGTGATTTATCTTTTTGGATTTACCTTAGCTACCAAACAACCCGCGATGACGGCAAATACGCTAGCAATTCTCATCAATCAAGGAATGAATTCTGATTTGCGGCCGGGATTTAGATTCAAAGAATTTGCGCGATATTTTGCGCAATTATTTCGTACTCAATTCATTGCATTTGTAGGAAATGTTGCAATGGCTTTTCCTGTGGCTTTGCTGGGGGTTTATTTAATCTATGTTTATACCTCACAAGATATTGCAGAAGAAAAATACCTGGTATTGTTAAAGGACTTAAGCCCTGTGCATTCACCTGCACTGTTTCATGCAGCAATAGCGGGTTTCTTTTTGTTTCTTTCTGGAATCATTTCTGGCAGCATTGCCAATCAAATCAAGTTTTTCAACATTCACAAACGTCTGGAGCACAACCCCGCCTTGAAGTTGGCTTTGGGAACAAAAAACACGAAAAAACTTAGTGAATGGTATGCCAAGAAATGGCCGGGCATTATGTCTAATTTTTGGTTCGGAATTTTTCTAGGTTCTACGGGCTCATTAGGTGCCTTTTTGGGCTTGAACATAGACATCAGACACATTACTTTTGCAGCGGGAAATTTAGGAATGGCATTTTTTGGTGCCAATTGGGATGTTCCGTTAACGCTGGTATTATGGTCTTCTATAGGTGTTGCTTTGATAGGTTTTGTCAATTTTATTGTAAGTTTTGCCCTGTCCTTATTGCTGGCCTTCAAATCTAGAGGGATTCATATAAGAGAGCTCAGACCTGTATTGCTGTCTATTCTGCATGAATTTAAATCAAAACCTATGAGTTTTTTCTTTCCTGTTGGATTAAATCATGAAAATACGGAAAATTCTGCAGAAGGAATTTGAGCTAATATTATGAAAGCAGGAACCAATGAATTCCTATCTGAATTTTAAAATCTCTTGCAGGTTGTAATGGAGTAGAAAAATAGTCGCCTTTTTGAAAGATTGAGTTTAAATTCAAACCTCTTAAATAAATTCTCATTCGGTCCACTTTCATATTAAAAAAAGCGTCGATTTGCGGGTAATTTCCGATTTTGCGTTGCAAATCATCTTGTAAAATATAAAATTCATTGAGAATAGGGAAAAATTCGCGAGAATTGAAAGCAGAAAAGTAATGTGCTGTCAGACCAGTTTGTATATGTGCATGGTCTTTGAAAGCGCGCAAATCGTAATAAATTGTTGACCTGGCAATAATATCTGGTATAGGCATTAAATCTGCATTTTGCAACACTTTTTGATATTGCGCCTTGACATCTATTCCGAAATTTCTAAATGAAAATTGTTTTTCGGCACCCATTTGAAAATAATTCATGGCTGCATCTGTCTGTTTCGGTAAAAAATCTGCGCCAATATAGACCCTATTGGATTGATTGATAAGCGAAGCGAGCAATTTAAGCCCTAATCTATGAGAGGATATTTCTGCAAAAAGTTTCTGTATCGAAGTATTTTTGAAATTCGGATTATAAAAATTAAAATCTTCATAAAAACTTTGGTTCATATAGTAATGAAGATTTGGATAAGCTGATTCCATTTTGAGCCCTCCACGCAATAGATAATCGTTCCAAAGAATTATTTGCGCATCTGCTTGAAGGAATAATTCATTCCCGAAAGATTCTCCACGTGTATATTGAGCTTTGGCATTGAATTGAATATCATCTCTCCAGTCAAATAACAATTTTGCTTGTAATCCAAATCGATTTTCTTTTGCGTCTTGAGGAATATGAATCCTAGGCAAAACGTATGCACTATCGTAGGATAACTTGAGCATTTGATGTAGAATTCCAGCTTCCAAATTGAGCCTATTTGACCATTGATAACCTAAAGAAACGCGATTTTCAACAACATCATATTTCTTTCTGTTATATCTTCTATCGGAGATAACAGGGCTTGCATAATAGGAATCTTCGCGCCATTCGTTGTATTCAAAAGCTTGGTGTTTATAATTGAGTTCGTGCTTCAAATAAATGGGATAATCGTCCGAATCAGAATTAGTTGTAATTTCCAATGAATCAATTTCTATGGGTTTTGAAAAGGAAAAAACACCAAATTTATGTGCAAAATGAAACCTTCTTTCATCAAATTTAGACTGGCCGTAGTATGAATTAACGTACATTCTTTCTCGATTGTTGAAATTGGGATTGTTTTGAATAAAATCGTTCAGACTTTCTGCTGTAAGTCCAGAATTTTCTTGATTATTGAAATCATGCGAAGCAAAACTACTTTGGATTTTGTATCTTCTATTTGGCGTGTTGTAATGTGTCGAGAAAATAAGTGATGAATTATTACTCAAGGAATTGAGATAATTTCCTTGTGATTTGAGATAATTATAATTGATGGCATAATTCCATCTAGAATGAATATTATGGCTGAAAGTAGTAGCTAAATATTGTCCTTCTTTGACACCATTTTCCAAAACAAATTCTGTGAGCGGAGTTTTCACATCATAATATTTCACTTCATCCTGCGGAATATACATCCAAGATTTACCTGTGGGTAGTAAATTCAAATTTCCATGACTTTGGGTTGGTATCAGGGGATTGAGAGTTTGTCCCCAGTTCGGGAATTGTTGATAAGCGAACAAATCTCTTCTATATACATTTTGTTTATAGAAAGAATTGATGTTCAATGCTGTATCTATTTGGCTTTTTGGTAAATTTTGGGTAAAAAAATTATAATCTCCTATTCCGGGATTAAAAATTTTAAGTGAATCGGCTGGTCTTTGGGAGCGGCCTCTTTCGAGTATAGAATCATTCAATTGTCTATCCGTTTGAGCGTTTCGCCCGTCTGGAGTGAGTACAATTTGCGCTTGAATTGTACTGAAGATGAATAAAATAAACCCTAGCAGCCTGCATTTCATAGTCTGCAAATATAATATAAAAAAATAGCTGCCGGCATTACCGGCAGCTATATGCATTTGAATTTAACTAAATATTACATATTCGGGTTGTTCACAACCTCTGCTTGTGGAATATCCAATGTCAAACGAGGGTCGTTATGCTGGAAAGACTGGCCTGGGAACCACAAGTGGTTTGCGGCTCTTGTTCTAGTTTCCTGGTTACGTTTGTAAGAGAAATAAGAAACACCTTCACCCCAGAATTCGATTCGGGTTTGAAGTCTGATTTCATCTAACAAAGCAGATCCAGAAAGTCCGTCAACATAAGATGCATCTGGCAATCTAATATTCATTAATTGTCTCAATGCTTGTCTAGCACCTGCTTCACCACCTTCTGCACCAGATTTGGCTGCGGCTTCGGCATATAACAAGTACATTTCTTCAATTCTCATATATATGTAATCTGTCGTAACACTTCTCTGTCCACCAGAAACTCTATTAGGGTCAAAGAATTTGTTTCTAGGTTGTTTGTTACCTAACCCCGTAAATTGACCTTTTCTAATGTCATTGGAAGGAATAGCAGCGAACAAATCATTATCTATGATTTTGGGGTCACCTGCCCATGCATACGAATAGGTAAATGCATCTACTTGTCCCCACCATGAAACCAAGTCTAGTCCCATTTCTATTGTCAAATCCTGACCCCACATCCAACCGGGTGTATTCACATCATTGAATCCACCACCACTGTTTGTAGCAGAGCTATATACCAAATCACTTGCTGTAAGAAGTGGGAAGTTGCTTCCATCCATTACTGCTTTGGCTGCAGCTGCAGCTTCTGCATTTCTACCAACTGCCGCATAGGCATAAGCCAACAAACCATTAGCAACATCCTTATTGATTTTTCTCTTATTTCCACCGCGTTGGTTATCCATTATACTTACTGCAAGTTCCAAATCTGCAATGATTTGACCAAAAACTTCACCTACAGTACTCAGACCTTCCGCTTCTGGAGCCGTATCAGTTTTTAATGGAATGGCTGGTGCACTTGGGTTTGAAATATCATTAACATACAGGTGCATCAAGTTGAAATATTGATACGCTCTGAGGGCTAGACCTTGTCCCAAAACATTTCTGGAATCTTGTTCTACCGGTAGGTTATCAAAATCATATCCTCCAATTAATGAGTTAGCACCACGTATAATTCTGTAATAGTATCTCCATGGCATATAACTACTGTTCGACGCAAAGTTTTCTGTATCTGTCAAGTTACAGATATAGCTATACCATCCATAATTGTTTCCTCCTAATGTCATATCATGAGAAAGCATATCCATATAGATGTCCCAGCTTTTTTGTCCAAAATCATCATGTCTCAAGTTGGTTCCACCCGAACCCGTGGTGTACATAGTTCTATAAAGACCGTTCAAGAATCCTTCACATACTTGAGGATTTAATAAACAAGACTCCTGTAAGTCTTCTAAGGCAAAAGTTTGTGTTGGTTGTGCTTCTGTATAATCGTCTGCACAAGCCAAAAAGCTTGTTAACCCGACGAAAAGCATTATTCTAAAAATATATTTCATATTGTTTTATTTTAAAGTTTTACTCTTAATCCCATTGTAATTGTAGATAGCGGATTGTATCTGTACATATCAGAAGCTCCAGAAATACTGGTAGAAGGGTCAAAACCTTTTCTTGCCGACCACAATGCCAGATTGTCTCCTTGAACAAATACGCCCAATTCACCTACACCAATAGCATTCATCATATCAGATGGGAAAGTATATCCCAATCTTACGTTATTCAATACCAAATAATCAGATTTAGTCAAAAACCTCGTAGAAACAGCATTAAATTGAGTATCACCAGTTAAGTTATCTGACAGTCGTGGAACATTGGTGATGTCACCAGGTTGTTGCCATCTCTGTTCAATATCCTTATGCCAGTTATTACCACCAATTTGTCTGTTGTGCATTAAGCCTGCATAGGCGCCATCATAAGAATAACCACCTAGACTATATAGCATTTGAATACTGAAATCAATGTTTTTGTACTGAGCTCCTAGGTTGAATGCTCCACGCACATCAGGAATTGCTGATTTATCTACATATTTCTGCGTAGCCACAGCCCAGTTGGTAGTAGTTTCCATTGCCACATTTGCTCCAGGATTATCGTGAAGATATTGTGTCATAGAAGAAATACTAGTATCACCTTCGTCAAAAACACCATTGCTGTTGGCGTCATCAAAATAACGATTCCACATAGCTGAACCCGTTTCTGGATCAACACCTGCCCATTCTCTGATATAGAAATCATACAAAGATCTTCCTGCAGATCTACCATAGTTACCTGCAATATCTATATGTTTTTCAAGACCTGTTGTAGGCTCGATAGGCATTTTGGTTAATTCATTATGCAGCAATTCTCCATTGATACCAAAAGTTAGGTTGAAGTTGTTATTTCTAACAAGATGTGATTTCAAATCAAATTCGATACCTCTGTTCAATAATTCACCATCATTTATATTAAAAATAGCATAACCTTGAGACAATGCAACTCTTCTTTCGAACAATAGATTGGTTGTTTTCTTGTTATAAAAATCAACATTTAAATCAACTCTGTTCCAGAATCCCATCTCTATACCCGCTTGTAGCATTTGTGAAGACTCCCAGGTAAGGTCTGGATTACCCACTGTAGTTTCTGTAAATTCATAATCACCAGCTGTTCCACTAGTATATAAATTGGCCCATGGATAGTAGCCTAAACCTCTTTGCTCTCCGGTAGTACCATAAGAAGCTTTAAGCTTAAGATGGTTGATTGAATTTTGATTTGCCAAGAAATCTTCTCTTGAAATTATCCAAGCAGCACCAACTGAGTAGAAATCACCCCATTTATTATTGATAAATCTAGATGAACCGTCTGCTCTACCTGTAACAGTCAAATAATATTTTCTTGCAAAATTATAGTTGGCTTGTGCAAAATAAGATTCCAAGCTGGCTTTGTTTCCATAAGACCCCATGCTACCAAACTTAATGGCGTTGTTCCATTCTGTAATAGTAGGAATTACAAGACCTGATCTATAACCATAGGTTCTATTGTGTTGTTGTGCATTATTTTCATGACCCAACATTACCTCGATCTGGTGGTTTGTACCGAATCTATTTTCATATCTCAATAACTGTAAAGCGTTATAAGAAATCATTTGTTGATGATCTTTGTAGATAGAACCTCTTGCTTGTGCATCTTGAGCAGCAGATCCATAGTATGGATTGCTAAGGTCATTATACAACCAATTATAATATTGGGAACCAAATCTTGTTTCTAAGGTCAAACCTTTGAAAATATCCATAATGAATGACACATTGGTATTGAAATCATGGCTTTTTGCATTCATCAGGTTGTACATAGCGTCTGCTACGGCGTTGGTATTTGCACCAAATCTACGCCCTGTATTTTCGCCAAAACCATAATCGTATTGGAATCCACCATAAATGGGATCAACCACTCTGTTTCCATCAAAGTCATATAAAAATAATGGATAAATAGAAGGAATATTATCTGCAAACCAGAAAATACTTCCAGAATCTTCTGATTGTCCGTTATTATTAGTGTCAGAGAAAGAATATCCTAAATTCACAGAAGCGTTTAACCAGCTTGCAATTTCATGGTTTACGTTCAATCTTGTTGATAATCTATCATAATCAGATTTAAGTGAATAACCTTTTTCATCTAAGTAAGAGAAAGATGAGAAAATACTTGTTTTATCCCCTCCACTTCTAAAGCTTACGGTATTCTCTGTTCTGATACCAGGTGAGAAAGCGTGATCTGCCCAATTTTCGGGGCTAAATCTTCTTTGTACATTAGAATTCATTAATCCTGTTGCAGGATTGATAAGCTGGTTTCCAGCTACGTTCCATATATTATATAAAGGTGCCAATCCACGACTCCCTCCATACAAGTTAGCCGATGCCCATGCAGCAGGATCAGCTTGTCCTGTAAGAGCTGCATAGTTTTTCATCCCTTCCCATCCTAATTCCAAGTAACGCTCTGGGCTTGTAATCACATCATATCTAGGTATGAAGTTGTCGTTGAAACCTACTTTACTTTCAAATACTACTTCTGAACGTCCTTTTCTACCTTTTTTGGTATTAATTACGATAACACCGTTTGCACCTCTTGCACCATAAATTGCAGTTGCGGTAGCATCTTTCAAAATTACGGTGTTTTCAATATCACCAGGACTAATAGAGCTTATATCTCCATCAAAAGGAATACCATCAACCACATACAATGGTCTCGTAGTAGCATTAACCGAACCAATACCACGTATTTGGATAGTAGCAACCGTTCCGGGCTGTCCAGAAGAGTTTACTACCCGTACACCGGCAGATTCACCGGCTAGTGCCTGTGAAATATTGGATACAGATTTCTTTTCAATTTGTGATGCATCAACCACATCTGCGGTACCTGTATAGGCCTCTTGAGTGGTTGTAGAATACCCAAGGGTAATTACATCCGTTAATACTGTGGCGGCATCTACCAAATTGAGATTTCCCAAGTTTGTACCCGTTACATTGAACTGTTTTTCTGCCAATGTATTGGGGTTGAGAATCGTCAAGGTATTGCCTACACTTGCCGTGATGCTGAAAGCACCGTCATCCCCTGTTTCTGTTGAGACACCGGTTTGGTCAACCGTTACCACTGCCCCTGAAACAGGTCCAAAATCGTCCACTACAACTCCTCTTACTTGCGCATAGGCAAAGGAAGCAAAGAGTAATAGTGTAAACACACTAAAAATCAAATTTCTTGTCCTCATATATTATCTTTTAATAACATTTAATTACAAATTAATAACATTATTTTAAGAAATACAAGTAGAGTAACAGAAAGATACTTTATTTAACAAAAAAAAACCGTCACAAATGCGCGACGGTTTTGATTTTTGGTATTCAACTTTACTTTTTTATGGCATCCACCATAGTTTGCTGTGGAGGTTGTCAAGATGATTTAATCTATTGATTGCTTGTTGGTAATTTTCTCCATTGAAGCTATGCTCGCCTAATGGATATCTTACACGATAGGGTATATCATCGATATCTTCTAATGGAACAAATGTATATGTAGCGCCATTTATTTCAGTTCCGATTTCGCCAGGTAATAATAATATATCTGTATCGGGATAGCCGGTTCTTCTATATTCAGACCAGGCTTCTTGTGACTGCAGGAAGAGTGCGATGTATTTTTGGGTAATTACATGCTCTTGATTTGCTGCAGGTAAAGAAGAAATATAAGAAACGATTTTTGATTCTGCCACTCCCCATCTTTCCATAGATGCCCTTACACCTTCTTCATAATTCGCTTGGCTCCATCCGTTCATTTCTGATAGGATAAATTGAACTTCGGCAAATTCCATTAACATCTCGGGATGGCTTGGTGATAAAATAGAACTGCTGAAAAACGAGAGATTGTTTTGATTATTATTGGCAGAAATTCTGGTTTCAGGTAATCCATAGGGCATTCCTTGATAATCAAACACATTATCGCTTGGGGTATAATTCCCGTTTCCTACATCTGCAATTCTGGTATTGATTGGTGCTGCCATTTGTTGTAATCGTGGGTCTTCACCATAATCGCCATTTACACCCTGCAATAATTGTATAAACTGGTCATTAACCGCAAAATCTGTTCGATTTTCCACAAAAAAAGCTCTCCATAACGGGTTACCTTCTAAGGCTGCAGTTCCGTAATGCAATGCTGCATTGTCTTGATTTGATTCAAAAACACCTGCCACAACTGCCTCATTCATAGCTGCTTGGGCTGATGGCAGCACATGTTTTACCCTATTAGCAATTCTAAGTCGTAGTGAATTTGCAAACTTTTTCCATTTTGCGGCATCACCTTGATAAATAGGGTCACCTGAAACAAAAACGCTTTCCCCCAAAACAAATTGTGAGCTCGCCTCACCCAACTCTTTGATCATATCTGCATAAATCTTATCTTGAGTTGCATATTTAGGATTTAAATAACCATTATTCAATTGCAAAGCTTGGAAATCAGGATCGACCGTGCCGTAGGAATAATACGGAACATCACCAAAATGTTCTACAAGCATTAAAAAAGTATAAGTGAGCATAACTCTACTTGCAGCTATTTGGTTTTGTGGATTGCCAGATGCTTCCATCATAATAGCTGTTGCTGGGTCTTCAACCAAATCGATTATTTTTTTGAAATTATTGGCTGCAAAGTACAATTGATCCCATCCGGTTTGTGCAGAAGCAGGTCTGTATTGATAGATATCTTCTTCTACATAATTGATTTGCGCCGTGTACTGGACCCAAGGATGAATCATTCTTCCTCCCATCCAGCCATCACGTGTATTATCCATCACACGTTTGGTTGCTCTATTGAAAATCGTATGGCTCGGCACCACCTCGGGTTCGTTTGGATTTATATTTAATTCTTCCAAACCACTATCACACGACGTGAGCGTCATTAAACCGATAAGAGCAATTCCTATAATTTTATAATATGTATTCATAATTTATTTAAATTTTTAGAATTGTAATTTTAAATTCATTCCATAAGTTCTCGTAGGTGGTAAGCTACCTCCTTCTAGCCCTTGAATATTACCACTTCCAGATGTGGCCATTTCGGGGTCGAAATTCTTATTATCTAATCCCCAAGTAAGCAGGTTTCTTCCAAATAGAGATACATCAACTCCTTTGAAAGGCCCTAGGAAATTCTGTGGAAATGAATAAGTAAGTGTTACGTCTCTTAATTTGAAATAATCTGCATCAAAAACGTTTTGGCTATGTGGACCGGAATAATACCAAGCACCCCAAATAAACGCAGGAATGTTTACATCATTCGGGCTGGTATCCGTAACAGTGTAATTTCCATTTTGATCATAAGTAATTGTACCTTGAACTCCATCCATCACGATTCCGTTTTCACGGATTCCGTTGGCTGCTGTTTCTTCTAACATACCACTGTACATACCCCACATATTTGAAGTAGAGAAATATTTTCCGCCCTTTTGCATATCTATCAAAAAGGAAAGTGCCAGATTCTTGTATCTAATGGTATTTCTTAAACCCATATTATAATCAGGTAAAACAGATCCCAAATCTTGTACTTGTGCAGTTCTTGCATAGCGTCCATTAGGTAGAATAACTTTATTACCTGCATTGTCATATACAAAGTCAAATCCTCTTAATTGGCCATACTTTTTACCTGCTACTGCCCACAATTGAATATTAAAAGGTGCATTGGTCAATCTTAAAGCATCGATTCCTTCTAAAAGTCCCTCTACCATATTGTCATTTTTGGCAAAATTCCAAGTGATATCCCAAGAGAAATCTTGTGTTTTCAATGGCGAAGCATATACCAATGCTTCAATACCTTTATTTCGCATATCAGCTGAGTTTTCTGCAGTAGCGCTAAATCCAGTTGTACTCGAAATTTGTACAGGCATTAATAATTGTGATGACTTTTGATCGTAATAGGTTACATCAAAACCAAATCTACCTTTGAACATGGACATTTCGAGACCAACTTCCCAAGAATCTACATTTTCTGCTACTAATTCATTATTTTTATTTGTGGTAGTTAGCGTAAAAGTAGGCGCACCATTGAAAGTTCCACCCGAAACAAATGTATTTAACAACTGATAAGCATCGGTATCATTACCAGAACGTGCCCAACCAGCTCTAATTTTACCAAATCTTAACCAATTTTCTTTTATTAATTCCGAGAAAACAAAGCTTCCAGAAACGGATGGGTAGAAATATGAGTTGTTATGAGCTGGTAGTGTAGAAGACCAATCATTTCTTGCCGTACCTTCCACAAAGAAAATATCATTGAATCCGATGGATAATAATCCTAGCAATGAGTTAACTCGTCGTTGTCTCAAAAAATTTGTAACGGTTGGTGTATCTGTAGAGTTTCCTAAATTATAAATTCCAGGTGCTATGAGTCCACCTTCTGTATTGGCTAGTACGCTTTTGTAATATTCATCTCTAATGTTACCACCAATAAATGAATTCACGCTGATGGTTCCATAATCTCGGTCATAGTGTAATCTTGTTTCGTAATTTAATTCACGTGCATTTCTATTTACTTGTGAATATTCAGATTGAGCCTGAGAGCCAATTGCTACTCGTTCTGAACCGGTCATTGCGTAGCCATCGCCATAAATATTACCCATGGCGTAAAGATGATTTGTAATATTATATCTAAGTTTTAAATTTCCATAAAATCTATTTCTTTCATCTTCTGCCGTATTCATATAAGCGGTCCAGTATGGATTGTCTGAATACAGAGGTTCGCCATTATCCCAACCTCTTCGATTCCATGTACGTTGTGAACCATTGGGTAAAATGTAGTTACGCAGTCTGCCATAATCTAATTGTCTTTGCCCCCATTGCAGCATTTTTTGAATTACTGAATTATCACCGTATCCTACTTCAGGTCGATTGAATGCATTATTATTCACATAAGTTAAATCTCCCGATACAGTAAGCTTTTCACTGAATTTTGAATTTATTCCCAAATTCACTGAATTTCTAGTCAATTTAGAATTAGGAAACATTCCATCTACATACAAATTAGAATATGACATTCTCATTACAGAATTATCAAATGATTTAGAAAATGCAATAGAATTATTATAGGTAACCCCGGTTTGGAAAAATGTTTTAGCATCATTTTCGGGAGCAACCCATGGTCTTGGTCTCAAATAATCATTAGGGAATTCAGGGTCGAATGCATCCCAGTGAAGCACGCTAATATTTGGATCATAACGCGGACCCCAGCTTTCATCCATAGAATATTCTACAATATTATAGGTATTTCCATTAATATCTACTTGCTCAAAAGTGTCACTTGAACCTCCACCATATAGTCTTTGTAATTTTGGAAATAGACTAATGCTTTCGAAAGAAACTCCTGAATTTATCTCGACTTGGTCCACACCTTTTCTACCAGATTTGGTTGTGATTAATATCACCCCGTTCATACCTCTGGAGCCGTACAGGGCAGACGCAGCTCCACCTTTTAGTACTGATACTTTTTCGATATTATTAGGGTCGATATCAAATGAATTATCACCGTAATCTCGTCCTCCAGCACCTCTTTGGGTATTGACGGAATTAAAATTATCGTTACTCATGGGAATCCCATCCACTACAATAAGTGGTCTATTCTCTTGAGTTACAGATGCTGCACCTCTCAACAATACGCGGGCAGATCCACCCATATTTCCACTGGGTGTAGAAATCTGAACACCCGCTACGTTACCTGATAGAGAAGAAAGTGCGTTATTGCTTTTTGAAGCATTCAACATATCCCCATCCACTTCTTGTACAGCATATCCCAATGCTTTCTTTTCTCTTTCGATTCCAAGTGCAGTAGCAACCGTAGTTCCTAAATCCACAGAACCGCCCTTACTCAATTCGAGATTGTAGTTATTGGCATTTCCTACAGCAATACTGCTCGAATCAAATCCAATGAATTCAACAGCAACCGTATCGCCTTGATTTACGCTTAAGGTGTAATTACCGTTGGCATCGGTATATACACCGTTGTCGGTACCCTGTACATATACATATGCATCTGCAACAGGGAAACCATCTGAATCCGTTACTTGCCCTGTAATTGTTTTCTGTTGGGCCCAAGCAAAGATGGATCCAGCCAGAAAAATCGAAGTTACAAGTAACTTAATGTTTGTCCTCATAAATTATAGTTTTTAAAAAATTCTAAAGCTAAATTAAAAACAATTTTACATTTATAAAAATTTTAACATTAAATACTTGATAAATCAACAAACTTTGATTGCATTTAATGCGACAAATTTGATTTATTTTTAACAAATAAAAAATTATTATTCCGAAATTGATATTCCCAATATGGAATTAATAAAAAAAATGCCATAAAAATAATATTTACGACATTTTATTATTTAATGATGTTGTAGTATATTACAACTTCTTTTTCACCTCTTTTATCGTGTAGGCTTCAATAATATCTCCCACTTGAATATCGTTGAAATTCTTGATATTCAGACCACATTCATAGCCCTTGTTCACTTCTTTGACATCGTCTTTGTATCTCTTGAGACTGGCTAATTCACCATCGTGAATAACTACACCATCTCGAATAAGTCTGATTTTTGAATTTCTGAAGATTTTTCCATCCAATACCATACAACCTGCAATCGTGCCGACTTTGGATATTTTGAAGGTTTCGCGAATTTCTACGTTTCCTGTAATTTCTTCTTTCAAATCGGGTGAAAGCATTCCTTCCATAGCCTCTTTGACATCGTTGATCGCGTCATAAATAATAGAGTATGTTCTGATTTCAACTTCTTCCTTATCTGCAATATCTCTCGCTGTAACGTTGGGCCTTACATTAAACCCAATAATTACAGCATCAGAGGCAGATGCCAATAGCACATCAGATTCTGTAATCTGCCCTACACCTCTATGTAGAATATTTACATGTATTTCTTGTGTAGAAAGCTTTTGCAGTGAATCCGTTAAGGCTTCTACAGATCCGTCCACATCTCCTTTCAAGATGATATTGAGTTCTTGGAAGTCTCCTAATGCAATACGGCGACCGATTTCGTCGAGCGTAATATGTTTTTGGGTTCGGATGGTTTGTTCGCGCTGTAACTGGCTTCGTTTTGTGGCAAGACTTTTTGCTTCTCTTTCGTCTTGGAAAACTCTGAATTTATCACCAGCAGTAGGTGCGCCATCCAATCCCAAAACCGTAACAGGTGTAGAGGGACCTGCAGATTGAATGTGTTTTCCTCTCTCATCGAGCATAGCTCGTACTTTTCCATGGTGGCTACCTGCCAGTAAATAGTCACCTACCTTGAGGGTTCCGTTTTGAACAATAATGGTAGAAACATATCCTCGTCCTTTGTCGAGAGATGCTTCGACTACCGTACCCAATGCTTCGCGATTGGGGTTGGCTTTGAGTTCGAGAATTTCTGCTTCGAGCAGAACTTTTTCTAGTAATTCATCTACATTCAAACCGGTTTTGGCAGATATGTCCTGAGATTGTAAACTTCCACCCCAATCTTCTACCAACAAATTCTTGGTGGCGAGTTGTTCTTTCACCTTTTCGGGATTTGCGGTGGGTTTATCTATTTTGTTGATGGCAAAAATCATGGGTACACCTGCGGCTTGAGCGTGACTTATAGCCTCTTCTGTTTGGGGCATGATTTGGTCATCTGCAGCTATTACGATGATAGCAATATCTGTAAGTTTGGCTCCACGTGCACGCATGGCGGTAAAGGCTTCGTGACCTGGAGTATCTAAAAACGCAATACGTTTTTCTGGGGTAACCTGCACGCTGTAAGCTCCCATATGCTGTGTAATTCCACCAGATTCACCAGCAATTACATTGGCTTTTCTAATGTAGTCTAGCAAAGAGGTTTTTCCGTGGTCCACGTGTCCCATTACGGTAACGATAGGTGCGCGTGCCACCAAGTCTTTTTCTTGGTCGCTTCCGTCGTCTACAATGGCTTCTTCTATTTCGGCATCTGCAAATTGAGCATCATACCCGAATTCGTCTGCTACCAATTCTATGGCCTGTGCATCTAGACGTTGATTCATAGTAACCATCATTCCCAGAGACATACAAGAAGATATGACTTCCATCACAGATACGTTCATAAGAGATGCGAGTTCATTTACGGTAACAAATTCGGTTACACGTAGTGTTTTGTCTTTCTCCATTTCGAGCTGTTCCTGCTCTTCCTGTTCGAGTCGAAATCTTCGTTTGTCTCTTCTGTGTTTAGCTGCTCTTGATTTTCCGCCTTTGCTGGTAAGTTTTTCGAGTGTTTCTTTGATTTGTTTTTGAACTTCCTCTTCGGTAAGTTCTGTTACATCTTTTCTTTGTGGTCTTGTATTTCTATTTTGTGGACCTTTTACCTCGTCTAGTCTTACGTTTTGGCGAATACGTTTGCGTTTGCGCTTTGTTTTATTTTCCTCTTTCGCTTTTTCTTTCTCTTTTTTCTTTTCTTCAAATTGCGAAAGGTCTATTTTACCTACTTGGGTTATTCCTTCAAGTTTTTTGTACTTGGTTTCTACTTTTTCCGATTCTTGCGTTTCGGCGGGTTTAGCAACAGTTGTTTCTATAGGTTTTTGTGTATTAATTTCTTGTTCAGGTATAGGTGCAGGAGCAGGAGTTTCCGTTTTTTTAGTTTCTTGCGGCCGAACTTTTGGTTGTGTTTCTTTGTTTCTTCTGGTTCTTGCTTCTTTTTCTGCTGGAAGTTCAATTTTACCTAATTTGGTAAGGCCTGGTAATTTTTTGCGGTCTGAAATTATTTCTTCTGCGGTTTGTTGGCTTTCCACTTTTTCTGGTTCTGCCTCTAGCTTTTGTGTTTCTTGTGCTTTTAAAGCTTCTAATCTTGCGGCTTCTTCTTTTTCTGCTTTTTCTGCTGCAATGCGTTCAGCTTCTTCCTTCAAACGCTTTTCTTCTGCTTCTTTTTGCCGTTTCTCATCCTCCAGTTTTGCTTTTTCTTCAGCTTCTTTGCGTGCGGCTTCAATTCTGGCTTGTTCCTCTTCTTTAGCTCTTTTTTCGGCTTCTCTTTTTTCCTTTTGTTCTTGTTCGTATTTATTGATTACCACCTCTTCTGATGCTTCTCGTTGAAGTCTATCGGCGTCAAACTTCTGAATAAGAAGTCTGTACGCATCTTCATCAATTTTGGTATTAGGGCTACGATCGATTTCTATAGAATTTTCTGCAAGAAAATCTACAGCCCTATCGATAGAGATGTTTAATTCTTTTAATACTTTACTTAATCTGTAAGATGCAGGCATATATGCGCTTTGTTTCTTATGGCGTGCAAATGTACTAAGAACTTTACACTTTTTGTTTATATTCCTTTATTTATATGTAAAATTGAATCATTCTTTTGTTCTTATTTTACATTTATTTTTTTTTATTCTTCGGTTGAGTTATCTTTTTCGTCATCGTTGTCTGAAAAGTCGAATTCATTTTTGAGGATTCTTCTTACATCTACAATGGTTTCATATTCTAGATCGGTTCGATTTACCAAGTCGTCTATATCTTGTTCCAGCACGGATTTGGCTGTATCGAGGCCTATTTTTTTGAATGTTTCGATTACCCATTCATCTATTTCGTCATTGAATTCGGACAGCATTACATCTTCGTCTGAAGGTATGTCGCGGAAAATGTCAATTTCTTTTCCGAGCATTTGAGATGCCAATCTCACATTATACCCTCCTTTACCGATAGCTCTTGAGACTTCTTCTGGCTTCACGAATACGGCAATATGGTTTTCTGCTTCATCGATTTCGAGTCTGGAAATATGTGCAGGGCTCAAGGCTCTTTGCGTCATTAATTGCTCGTTTGTAGTGTAATTGATGACGTCTATATTTTCATTCCGCAATTCACGAACGATGCTGTGAATGCGCGATCCTTTCATTCCTACACAGGCTCCTACGGGGTCTATTCTATCGTCATAGGATTCGACGGCAACTTTTGCTTTTTCTCCAGGTATTCGAACTACTTTTTTAATGGTTATCAAACCATCAAATATTTCGGGAATTTCTTGTTCAAAGAGTTTTTCTAGAAATGCAGGAGAGGTTCTGGATAGCATAATTTGCGGTTTGCTTCCTTTTAGATTCACTTCGTTTACAACTGCTCTTATGGTATCTCCTTTTCTGAAAAAGTCTGATGGGATTTGTTGGTCTTTGGTAAGCACCATTTCGTTCTGGTCGTCGTCTATGACAATCACATGTCCTCGGCGTATATGGTGTACTTCACCGCTCACGATTTCGCCTTCCATATCTTTGAATTTTTCATAGATATTGGCATTGTCGTGTTCCATGATTTTGCCTACGAGTGTTTGTCGTAGTGCCAGTACTGCTCGTCTTCCCAGATCACTAATGAGGACTGTTTCTGACACGTCTTCTCCTACTTCGAAATCGGGTTCTATTTTGCGTGCATCTGTAAGTGAAATTTCTGCACTTTCATCTTCTACTTCGCCGTCTTCTACAACGATTCGGTTATGGTAAATTTCCAAATCTCCTTTGTCTGGATTTACAATAATATCGAAGTGGTCATCTGATCCGTACTTTTTCCTTAATACGGTTTTAAGTGCCTCTTCTAGAATTGCCATCAGGGTGATTCGGTCTATATTTTTTTCGTCTTTGAATTCAATAAAAGATTCAATGAGTGCATGATTGTCCATACTGAATGAATTTATATTTCTATTTGAATAATTGCTTTTTGTATGTCGTTGTAATTTATAGTTTCTGTTTTGGTCACGGTATGTTTTCCTTTTCCAACAGGTTTATTTTCTCTTACTTTCCATTCTACGATTATGTCTTGCTCGTTGGCGGCAATTAATGTTCCTTCTATTTCGTTATTATTGGAATTAATTTTAATTTTTCGGCCGATATTTTTTTTGAATTGTCTTGGTGAATTGAGAGATCGATTGATTCCTGGCGAGGAAACCATGAGCGAAAAATCTTCTTGTTCTCTATCCAAGTTATGTTCTATATGTCGGCTAATTCGTACAACTTCTTCTATATCGAGTCCGTGATCACCATCGACTAATACTTCTATTTTGTTTCCAGGCAAAATTGACCAATCGACCAAAAACAGCTCGGGATTTTCATCGATAGCTTCTTGAATAAGTCTCTGTACCTCAACGGTATTCATATTTATAATTTTAATGTTTTAGAACAAAAAAAGAGCATCGATTTGAGGCTCTTTTAGTGATTATTTCCCTAAAACTTCTGCAAATATACGAATAAAATTGGAATGGGCATCATTTTTCTATATAATATATTACGTGCAATGATTTCTTGTTTAAGATTTTGGGGCCCTATTTATTGGTGCGCGTGAGGGATGCGTAGGGCTTGGTCACGTTACGGCCTACTGCACAAACCTTGTTGCCGTAAGGTGACGGAACCCCGTAGCAGCCCGACCCTGCAAAATTGCGGCTTGTTATTATCGAGCTTTGCAAGTGGATAGAGAAATAGACTTGCTAGTATGTATGGTGTAATGCGGGAGTTGGCCGTGATTTTGCAGGGGCACGCCCAAAGAAACTTATTTAGCGTTGTAATATTAGTCGAAATCTTGACTTTGTCCTACTTTTACGTATTGTGCATTGATCACCTCGTTGTTATCATTGCCCAAAACGAAAGCCACAAGGCTTAATTTGTTATTATTCTCGACGGCAGATGGTATTGCTACATTAAAATCTTGGGTATAAATTCCTTGGTTTGCGATGAATTGTGGGGGAATTTCGTCTCCGAAGATATGGGTATATGCTTTTCTGAGCACGTGGTTGTGTTCATAATTGGGGATTCTGACTGGGTAAGTGCTGTAATTACAAGCTGCGTTTCCATTTCCAGAGAAGTAATTTTCTTGGCTATAAATTAGTCCATCCTCGAGTAAATATACAACTAGTTTGGCGTTTGTTATTTGATTGACTACAAATCCTACTTTTACTTGAAACTGAATTCGATTTGCGTTCATTTGCGAATTGATTGCGATTCCTAGTGGTGCGGGTTGATCGAGGTATTCTTGAATCATGGCTTCGTAGTGCGTTTGATTGGTACCGCAGGTATCTGTAAAATGATTTTCCACGGCGAATTGGAATGGATAAACGCGGTTGATTTGTGCTCTTGGCAATCCTGTGGTGCCATAAGCTTCTTGTAATTGCGCTTGGAATTCGTATCTGTATGGGTCTGAATCACAGTGAATTGCAACTGGAATTACGTTGTTGCTATAATTGGTAAAATGTTGAATTATATTATTCATTCCTGGGCAATATCCACACCAAGTTCCTGTATAGTCTTCGAATAGTACTTTTCTGGTATAGGTATCTGGGATTGTTTCTCTTGGTTCGCTTGCAAATTCGATGGTATTGGATGTGAATCCGTTCCAAGTTGCATAGGCTGTGTTGTCTTGTTGGGCGATGGTTGGTGTAAATGAATTTCCATCAATTTCCTCTCCATTTACATAAAAAGTGGCGTCTGAAGTTACGATTCCGGTATTTTGTGAAACGGCCGTAAAAGAAATTTCATTTCCAATATACACCAGGTTTGAGCTGGTTGAAATAGTAAGTGTATCTGGCACAATTTCTTCTTCTGTTCCGCAAGAGAGCAAATTGAGTAAGATAAAAAGAGAGATGGCGATCGCTGACAGCTTATTTGTCATTTTTAAATTATTTTGTAATGTATTGCGAAAATAATACTTTTTAATATCTTTACCGAATGATTCGTAACAAAAAACACATTTTAGCGGTATTGTTTTCGTTTATAATTTTCTCTATAAACGCACAGGAAAGTGAGATTCCGGCTATGTCTTTGCCCAATTTGAATGGTGAAATGATCAATGTGCAATCCATTTCGTCATCTGACGAGCCTGTGGTATTTTCTTTTTGGGCTACTTGGTGCATGCCTTGTATCAAAGAATTGAATGCTATTGCAGATGTATATGATGATTGGAAGGATGAAACTGGCGTGAAAATTTATGCAATTTCTGTAGATGATTCAAAGACGGTGAGTCGTGTGAATCCTATGGTAAATGGAAAAGGTTGGGAGTATGATATTTTATTGGATACCAATAACGATTTGAAACGCAGTCTCAATATTCCTACAGTTCCCCATTTAATTTTGGTACATAAGGGGAAGATTGTTTACCGACATTCTGGTTATCAGCCAGGGTCTGAGATAGAATTGTACGAGGAATTACTTAAATTGAATTAAATTCTTAAAATAAAGTATAACTTCGGTTTTTAATTAAAATTCAAGAATGAAAAGATTTTTGCTCATGATTTCTGTCTTATCGGCAGGATTTGGGATTTCGCAAGAGATTAATTTAGGTAATTTTTCTGGTAGTTTAGAGTCGAATTCTCAATGGTTACATGATGATGAGGAGTTGGCTTTTGAAGCGGGTAAAGAGCGCTTCAGAAGTAATAATTACTTTAAGCTAGATTATACACAAGGCAATGTTACTGCAGGTGTTCAATATGAGGCCTATTTGCCTGTTTCTATGCTTGGGTACTCTGATGCCCTAGAAGGCAATGGAATTGCGACTTATTATGCGCGCTACAAGAATGAAAAACTGGATATTACAGCAGGTAATTATTATGATCAATTTGGTAGTGGCTTGATCTATCGAAGTTGGGAGGACCGGCAGATAGGCATTAACAATTCTTTGCGTGGTGTACGTGTAGGATTCACGCCCAATGATTTCACTCAAATCAAAGGTATTATGGGTAAACAACGTCGTGGATTTGACATGACAGAGGGTACCATACATGGAATTGATGCGGAGACCAATTTGTTGCGTGTTTTTAATAAAAACTCTGAAGTAAGCGGTCCTGTATTGAATTTGGGCGCAAGTTATGTAGGGAAATACGAAGAATATATTGGCGCCAATGAAACGGTTCCATCGAATGTATCTAATTATGCTGTGCGTATGAATTACTTTGGTCAAAAAGGGATTTATACAGGATTAGAATATGTATTGAAAGGTAAAGATGTGATAATGCTCAACGGCAATCCATCAAATCGTATGTTTGATGGCAATGCGTTTTTGTTTAATTTAGGATATTCTACGCGAGGGTTTGGGATTAATTCTAGTTTCAGAAGGTTAGAAAATATGGGATTATTCAGCGAAAGAAGATTGTCTGAGCCAGGATTTAATCAATTTAATGAAGGAAACATCAATTATTTACCTGCACTCACCAAGCAGCATGATTATTTATTAACCAATATTTATGTATATCAAGCGCAGCCACACTTGAATTTTTTGAATAACCAAGTGGGTGAAATCGGTGGGCAGGTTGATATTTTTTATAATATTCCAAGAGGTACTTTTTTGGGAGGGAAATACGGAACCAAGCTTGCTGTAAACGGCTCTTATTGGAATGGAATTAATGCAGAATTTTCACAAGGAGAATATACAGCTGGATTTTTAGATTTTGGAAAAAAGTTCTTCCATGATGTCAATTTTGAAATTTCGAAGAAATGGACATCAGATTTAAGTTCGATTTTCACCTATATGCACCAGTATTACGACAAAGGCATTGTAGAGGGTGGAAATTACTCTCATTTGATTGCCAATGTGGTGGTAGCAGATATTTTATATAAATTAACTCCCAGAAATTCTATTCGTGGAGAATTACAACATTTACAAACCAAGCGGGAGCGCAAGAATTGGGCAGCCGCTGTTTTGGAATATAATCATAATTTTAAATGGAGTTTTTATGCCACAGACACTTGGAATTATGGTAATGACGATCCCGACAAGCGATTTCATTATTATAGTGTAGGTGGTAGCTATACGGCCAATACGACTAGATTACAATTGAATTATGGTCGACAACGTGGCGGATTGATTTGTGTAGGCGGCGTGTGTAGGTATGTGCCAGAAAACAATGGATTGACATTAAATTTACAATATTCATTTTAAAACAATTAAAAAATCATAATATGAAAAGAATTTTTACAAGTTTACTGCTCATTTTTTCGGCAGTTGTTGCATTAAATGCACAGGTTTATTATTCGAATAACTTTGATGGAACACCCGCCGCTCAAGGTTGGTCAGTCTTTAACAATGGGATAGGAATACAGCAAAGTTGGGGTATTTATCAAATCGGATATTCTGCTCCCAATGCAGCCGCCATTCAGTATGAAAATGTACCCAATGGCTCTGTTGCAGAAGATTATCTTGCTACTCCCTTAATTGATCTCACAAATGCGGTGAATCCCAGACTCACCTTTATGGCAGCGCAATCGTGGGCACAAAATTACGGCTCTATGTATTATGTGCTTGTTTCTACGACTGAACAAAGTAATCCCGCTGCTTACACAACCATTGCTTCTTGGACCGAACCAGAGTTGAGCGGCGCGGGATTCGCGTTTAAGAGTGTAGATTTATCTGCTTATGTGGGGCAACAAATTTATATTGCGTTTATGATGGCCAATGACGATGGTGACAACTTCATCATAGACGATGTAGTAGTAGACGAGGCTGTAGATAACAATATCACATTGATTAGCTTGGAAAGCACGCGATATGTATTAGCAAACCAAGACATAGAATTTGTAACCAATGTTAGAAATTCTGGTACAAATACGATTACATCTATTGAATATAATTTGAATGACGGGACTGATCATATTGCCGTAATGAATGTAAATATAGCACCTGGAGCTACAGCTCAAATAACACATCCTGCCTTACTCAATTTTTCTACAACTGGTGAATACACGATTACAGGAACCATAACACAAGTAAACGGAGGTGCTGACAGCTACCCATCAGACAATACTGCAACTATCAATGTGAATGTAATTTCACAAGATGGAGGTAAAAAAGTTGTATTCGAAGAAGGAACAGGTTCTTGGTGTGGATGGTGTCCACGTGGATTTGTGATGATGGAATATATGACAGCCAATTTCCCGGATTCATTCATTGGAATTGCCGTGCATAATGGTGACCCTATGGCCTTTGCAGAATACAATAATGGAGCTGCATTTTCTGGTTTCCCATCTATGAATATCGATAGAACAGAATTGGGAGCAAATGTGGAAGGAAATCATGAAGCATCCATTGCTCAATTAAATCGTAATTTGTATCCAACTCCTGTTGCTGTAAGCGCAAGCGCAACACGCACGGGTCGTGAGGTAAGCATCGATACGCAAGCTACTTTTTATTCAGATTTTTCTAATTCAAACTTCAGATTTGCAGTTGTAATCGTAGAAAATGGCGTTACAGGTACCTCTTCTGGATATGCTCAAGAAAATTATTATTCGGGTGGTGCAGCTGGTCCAATGGATGGATGGGAAAACTTACCCAACCCTGTACCTGCAAATCAAATGGTATATGACCATGTAGGACGTGCATTACTAGGCGGTTACCACGGAGTAGCGGGTAGCGTACCAGCGGTTATTGCAGATGGACAAACCTTCAATTACTCGTTCAATTATACTGTTCCAGCTTCTTTCAATTTAGAGAATGTATATGGTGTAGTATTAATGCTAGACAACAATACAGGCAGAATCATGAATGCAAATACATTCCCAATTGGAAACCTGAGCACTAACGAGGTAGCTACTGTAAAAGAAGGCTTTACGATTTATCCTAATCCTGCAAAAGATGTAGTGAATTTGAATATTTTAGAAGCTGGCAAGTACCAAACGGTAATTTATAACACTTTGGGGCAAGAAGTTGCAAGACATAACTTGAGCCAAATCAACTCTAGCGAAAATATCAGTTTACCTGTATCACATCTAAGTCCTGGAGTTTACATCATCAGTTTAATGAAAGATGGAAAATCATTCAGTAAAAAACTGATTATAAAATAAATAAAATGTAAATTTTTCATTCAAATGCCGGAAATTTTTTCCGGCATTTTTTATGTTAAGTTTTTCGGAAAGTTTTTATTTATAATTATAAAAGCTTAATTTTGTAGTCTTTAAACATAATTATAATGAAAAATCTTTTACTTATTCCTGCATTAATTTGTTTTGTACTTCAAGCCAATGCGCAATTTCATATGACCACCAAGACAGGTGAAGCCATAGAAAACGAACAAACTTTCAGTTTCAATACTACTCTAGAAGACATTGCCAAGGTAGGATATATAGTACACAACGACACTTCGAACACCATCATCATGAAAGCCGAGGTAGAAGCCATTACAGGATCAGACGGTTCTTTGTTTGAACTTTGTTTTGGCGGTTCATGCTATTTTGATGTGAGTGTAGGCTTAATTATGCCTGTTTCTCCTGTAGCTATTCCAGCGGGTGGAATTCAAGGAATGTTTGATCATTTTTGGAATAAAAATACATCCAATTCAATCATAGAATATAGAATTAAATTCTTTCAGTTAGACGGAATGGGTAACCCAACCGGCGAGCCTTTTTACATTAATTATATCTATAACGAAAATCTTTCAACGAGTGATATCCGAGCTACACAAGATATCAAAGTTTTGAACACACTTGTGAGAGATCAAATTCAGGTTCAATCTCAAATCAGCGGAAATGCAATTCTGTATGCAATGGATGGAAAAGCTATTCAAAATATGACTTTTCAAAATGGATTAAACATTTTTAATGTATCTCATTTGAAACCTGGTAATTATATATTACATTTAAAAGGTGAAAATGGTAATTTTGTTTCAACGAGAATTATGTTGAAATAATTTTTATGATTATTTTATGGTTATTTAAATTCCGTTCTTTGTAAGAGCGGAATTTTTTATTTAGTACTAATTGCGTTAATCTTCTATTTTTGGGTTTTCTTTTAAAAACTCAATATTCCGCATCAAACCTGTATATTTTGTACGTTTAACGGCAGATTTTTTAAAAATTTCATTAAACAATTCTTGTGATAATTCATTCCATTCATTTTTAGAGAAATTTAAAATATTTTTATCCGGATTAAATTTCTCTTGAAAATGGGGTTCAGAAAACCTATTCCACGGACAAACATCCTGGCAAATATCACATCCAAACATCCAATCCTCCATTTTATTTCTAAAAAATTCTGGAATTTCTGAACGCAGTTCAATGGTAGCATAAGATATACATTTAGAGGCATTTACCACCTGCGGCGCCTCTATGGCTTGGGTAGGACAGGCATCTATACATGCGCTGCAACTCCCGCAATGGTCTGTTACTGCAGCGTCATACTCTAATTCTAAATCTGAAATAATTTCTGCTAAAAAATAAAAAGACCCTCTTTTTTTGGTTAAAACCAATGAGTTTTTTCCAATCCATCCGATTCCGCTTTTTCGAGCCCAAGCCTTATCCAATACGGGCGCAGAATCTGTAAAAACCCTTCCGTCAATTTCTCCAATTTCAATTCGAATCCATTGAAAAAATTCTTTTAGCAAGTCTTTTATTACAAAATGATAATCCTGTCCATAGGCATATTTGGAAATTTGATAAGAATCCTGTCGTTGTTGTTCTCGCGGAAAATAATTATATGCCAATGAAATAACAGATTTGGCACCAGGAACCAATAATGTTGGATCTAATCTTTTATCAAAATAATTTTCCATATAGCCCATTTCTCCATGAAATCCTTGTTGCAACCAGCGTTCTAGGCGTGGCGCATCTTCTTCTAAAAAGGCTGCCTTGGAAATTCCACAATATAAAAAGCCTAATTCAAGTGCTTTTTGTTTGATTAAATTGGTATGTTTATTTCTTAAATCCAAGGTTTAAACGCATAGAATAAATGTAGGTATTTTCATTTTTTAAGCAATGCTAATTCTTCATTTAGGCCACAAATAGATAGTTTAAAGCACTAAATTCGAGAAAATCTTTTCGTCAGAACAATTTTCCCTGCTCGTCTGCACGTGATTTGCCCAGATGCAAATAAGCCTTGTTGGTGGCCTCACGACCACGTGGTGTGCGCATTATATAACCCTCTTGAATCAAAAAAGGCTCATAAACTTCTTCTATAGTTCCTGGGTTTTCTGCTACAGCCGTAGCAATGGTGGTAATTCCCACAGGTCCCCCTTTAAACTTGTCTATAATGGCAGATAAAATTTTATTATCCATTTCATCCAGGCCGTTTTGATCGACTTTTAGCATTTTCAAACTGTATTGTGCAATTTTTTCGTCGATACGACCATTGCCTTTAATTTGAGCAAAATCGCGAGTTCTGCGCAGTAGCGCATTGGCTATACGAGGTGTACCACGGCTTCTGCCGGCAATTTCTATAGCTGCTTGTTCTTCTATAGGCATGTTCAATATACGAGCAGATCGTTCTACAATAGAGGTGAGTAATTCTACATTATAATATTCAAATCGTGAATTAATGCCAAAGCGAGCCCGCAATGGAGCCGTCAATAATCCCGAACGCGTAGTTGCACCAATCAGCGTAAAAGGATTTAAACTGATTTGTACGGTACGTGCATTCGGTCCAGATTCAAGCAGAATATCAATCTTGTAATCTTCCATGGCAGAGTATAAATATTCTTCTATTACGGGTGACATTCGGTGAATTTCATCAATAAAAAGAACATCATTTTCTTCTAGATTCGTCAACAATCCAGCCAAATCTCCAGGTTTATCCAACACGGGGCCTGAAGTAATTTTGATACCAACACCCAACTCATTGGCAATAATATGCGCCAACGTTGTTTTTCCTAGTCCCGGCGGACCGTGTAATAGCACATGATCTAGCGATTCCCCACGAAGTTTGGCAGCTTTTACAAAAACTTCAAGATTATCGAGAATATGTGCTTGTCCTGCAAAATCTTCAAAACTTTGAGGCCTGAATTTTTCTTCCTGTTGCAATTCATTTTCAGGAAAAAAATCATCATTCGGATTCAAATAGTCATCCATTCGGTAAAGTTAAGTTATTTAAACGCTGGTTGTATTGATTAAAATAATTTTGTGAGCATCAACTTCAAATATATCTTTATTTTATTGGTTTTGATGTCTATTTACCGATTAATTCTAATTTGCATTTGAATTAACTTTTGACAGAATTAGCATCAAATTCATTAAATTTATAAAAATTTTTGAATATGAATAAAGCATTAATTATCATCGATATGCAAAACGACTTTTTACCTGGCGGAAGCCTTGCCGTTCCGGGAGGAGACGAAATTATCCCGGTTATTAATCAACTTTCAAAAGAATTTAATTTAGTGGTGGCAACACAAGATTGGCACCCTCAAAATCATGGTAGTTTTGCATCGAATCATGACAACAAAAAAGTTTTTGAAATGGGTGAACTCAATGGCCTGCCCCAAATGATGTGGCCCGATCACTGCGTACAAGGAACTTTTGGTGCCGAGTTTCATAAAGATATTCAAATGAATCATGTAGAAACGATTTTCAGAAAAGGAATGAATCCCAAAATAGACAGTTATAGTGGTTTTTTTGATAATGGCCATCAGAAATCTACGGGATTGGCAGGTTTTCTTCTAGAGAAAAAAGTAGAAGAAATTCATTTCTGTGGTCTTGCTGCCGATTATTGTGTTTATTTTTCGATCAAAGACGCATTAGAACTTGGTTTCAAAACGGTTTTGATAGATAACGCTACCCGTCCTATAGACGCAGAAAATTATAGAAATCAAAAGCATGAATTAGAAAAAATGCAGAATTTCAGCTTGGTTTCATTTTGATTTATGTTAATATTTCATAATATTGGCGTCTCAATCGTCAAAACATGAAAAAATACATTACCAAATATGAGTGGCGCTGGGCTTCAATTATTACGATTTTGTCGCTCTTGTGGACTGCTTTTGAATTTGAAATGGGTTGGCATAGCCATGATATAGACAGCCATAAATACTTTACATTTTTCTTTCTTTTTTTCCTGACATTAGGATATTATTTATTTTTTCTGGATAAAAGAGGAAATCGGTTTAAAAAGCGGTTCAAATTTAGACACGCTTTCTATTCTGGATTGGGGTTGACCGTTTTGATTGCCTTGTTTTCGATTCCTACACAACT
Source organism: Flavobacteriaceae bacterium (assembly GCA_030538275.1). Taxonomy (GTDB): domain Bacteria; phylum Bacteroidota; class Bacteroidia; order Flavobacteriales; family Weeksellaceae; genus Profundicola. The sequence goes on from JAUNUH010000010.1 coordinate 46,952, forward strand.
TTTTGTACATTATTTTGTTACGCCTGATTATTTGATAAATGCCAAAGATTATGCAATTACATCGGGAGAACTAACTTCACAACAAGCGGGAAAAGTCTTCAAACTGACCAATTTTGTTCTATTTTTTCCAATTGTATATATTCTTTATGGAATTTTGATTTCGGCTGTATTTGCCTCTCTTTTACAGCGCAGCAACCGCAAAAAATAAAACAAATAAAAAAATCGGTTTTAAATAAAATGAATTTAAAACCGATTTTTACTTTATAAATAAACTACTTTAGATCATATCTTCTGGCCTCACCCAGGCATCAAAATCCTCTGCCGAAACATAGCCCAATCTTATAGCTTCTTCTTTAAGCGTTGTTCCGTTTTGATGTGCAGTTTGCGCTATTTCTGCGGCTTTGTAATAGCCAATTTTAGTATTAAGTGCGGTAACCAGCATCAACGAATTGTCTAGCAACTCCTTGATTCGCTTATGATTAGGCTCGATTCCGTTTACGCAATTTTCGGTAAATGAAACACAAGCATCTCCCAACAATTGAGCCGATTGCAAGGCATTATAAGCCATAACAGGTTTGAAGACATTTAACTCAAAATGACCTTGAGTTCCTGCAATTGTAATGGTTACATCATTTCCCATCACCTGCGCGCACACCATTGTAATGGCTTCTGACTGTGTAGGGTTTACCTTTCCTGGCATGATAGAAGATCCTGGCTCATTGGATGGAATCAAAATTTCTCCAATTCCCGACCTTGGTCCCGATGCCAGTAATCGAATATCATTGGCAATTTTGTTGAGCGAAACGGCGAGCTGTTTCAACGCGCCATGCGTCTCTACAATGGCATCATGCGCAGCCAAAGCTTCAAATTTATTTTTTGCTGTTTTGAAGGGTAAACCGGTAAATTCTGCAATGTATTCTGCTACTTTCACATCATAACCTTGCGGTGTATTAAGCCCCGTACCCACTGCTGTACCGCCCAAAGCAAGCTCAGATAGATGGTCTAAAGTATTTTTCAATGCTTTGATTCCATAATCGAGTTGTGAAGCATATCCAGAAAATTCCTGACCCAATGTCAATGGTGTAGCATCCATAAGATGGGTTCGGCCTATTTTTACAACATCTTTGAAGTCATTTGCCTTTGTCCATAAGGCATCCCGCAGCATTTCTACCCCAGGAATTGTGGTTTCTATAACTTTTTTGTAAACTGCAATATGCATACCTGTTGGGAAGGTATCATTGGATGACTGTGATTTGTTCACATCATCATTGGGAGCCAAGGTTTTTTCGCCTTCGCCAATAGCATGTCCCGCAATTTCATGAGCTCGATTGGCAATTACCTCATTCACGTTCATATTAGACTGTGTTCCAGAACCTGTTTGCCAAATAACCAAGGGAAATTGATCGTTTAATTTTCCTTCTAGTATTTCGTCACAAGCTTGTGCAATAAAATCTCTTTTTTCTATTGATAATATGCCCAGTTCATGATTGGTATATGCAGCGGCCTTTTTGAGATAGGCAAATCCCTCTATAATCTCTAGTGGCATAGATGCCTGCGGTCCAATTTTGAAATTGTTGCGTGATCTCTCTGTTTGCGCTCCCCATTTTTTATCTGCAGGAACTTTTACCTCACCTAATGTGTCTTTTTCAATTCTGAAATCGCTCATGTTTTTTGAATTTTAATAAGGGATAAAGATAAGCCTTATGCACTAGATTTGAAATGAAAATAACACAAATCAAGCTATTTTCCCCTATTTTGGATAGTGCTTATTTCATATTAAATTAAGAATAAATAAATGAAATATTTATGAATAATGAAATCTACCCCTTTGTTATTTCTTAATTATAAATTAAATTGACAATATCGTTGCCAAATATAAACACCATAAGACCTACCAAAAATATGAATCCTATAATCTGCATTACTTCCATAAATTTGTCTCCAGGTTTATGCCCTGTAATCATTTCATAAAGCGTAAACATGGCGTGTCCACCATCCAGACCTGGAATTGGAAGAAGATTCACAAAAGCAAGCCATGCAGACAATAAGGCCGTAAAACTCCAAAAGAATCCCCAGTCCCAAGTGGGTGGAAGCTGATTGGCAATTCCGATGGGTCCGCTTACGTATTTGGTGGCTTTTCCTTTGAGTTTCCATAAGACTCCAAAAGATTGCACCTGGTCTGTAACGGTTGCAAAAGTGAGTTTGATTCCTCTCACAATGGATTCTGCCAAGCCAAATTCTTGGGTATCTGTTACACTACTCAAATCAAAGCCTGGACCTATTCCTATTTTTGCCTCGGCGGGCACGGGAATTTCTATTATTTTGTTTTCCCCATTCCTATCCAGTTCGAATGTCAAAGTTTGATTAGCACTTGCAGCAATAGTTTCGGTAACAGAACTCCAGCCATTAATAGGTTTTCCGTTCAGACTCAAAATTTGGTCACCTTTGCGAATTCCCTTTTCTTGTGCAATACTGAAAACGGTATCTACACGAATTGGAACATTTGGCCAAAAAAACATGCCTTTTTGCTCGAGCATACTCACCAAAACATCTTCTGTAATTGGCAATTTCACCTCTTCACTTCCTCTTTTGACATGCAACTCGCCGCCATCGATCAAAGCTCTTTTACTGATGTCGTTCAATTTTTGATAATGAACACCATTCACACCAATCGGTACATCTCCAGCCTTCATTCCCATGGCTAGTTGTGCAGAATCTACGACGATTCCTTGTGTAAGTTTATTTACATTGACATAAGATTCGCCTCGAAAAAAACTGATGGCAGAAAAGATAATCATGGCCAATACAAGGTTCACGATAATTCCTGCGAGCATGATAATGAGACGTTGCCAAGCGGGTTTTGATCTGAATTCCCAAGGTTGGGCGGGTTGTTTCATTTGCTCAGTATCCATACTTTCATCAATCATTCCGGCAATTTTCACATAACCACCTAGTGGCAACCAACCAATGCCATAAACCGTTTCACCGATTTTTTTCTTCCACAAGGCAAATTTTACATCAAAAAAAAGAAAAAAGCGCTCTACTTTGGTTTTGAATAATTTGGCTGCAGCATAGTGTCCACCTTCGTGCAAAACCACGATAATCGACAGAATGAGAATCATCTGTGCAGCTTTAATCAATATTTCCATTTGGTATTTTCAAAATTAGGCTGCAAAAGTAGTGAAATTATTACGAAATCCGTTTTGGAAATAATGCGTAATATGATTGTAATATAATTTGCTTAGGAATCAAAAACCTAATCGGATGATTCGAATAATCTTTTTTGAAGGAATATCAATCAATTTGAAGAAGATATTACCTATAGAAAAATTTGAATAGCCTCGGCATATCCTTCCAGGCCTTTTCCAGAAATCATTTTGACACAATGCGCTGCGGTAAGCGAAACTTTCCTAAAATCTTCTCGTTGAAAAATGTCTGAAATATGCACCTCAACCACTGGAGTTTCTATGGCACGAACAGCATCTGCCAATGCATAGGAATAATGAGTAAGCGCACCTGCGTTCAGAACAATACCTTTAAACCTAAATCCTGTATCGTGTATTTTATCAATTAAATCTCCCTCATGATTGGATTGAAAATAGTACAATTCTAATTGTGGAAAGCGAATTTGAAGTTCTTCGAAATAGTTTTCAAAAGTTTGATTGCCATAGATAGAAGTTTCTCTTTTTCCAAGAAGATTAAGGTTGGGCCCGTTAATAATCTGTATTTTGTTATTCATACACTAAGAGAAATTAAAAAATTCACAACAATTACATCAAAAATCAGTTTGGTATTTTATGATTGCAACAAAATTAATCATAAATTTGAAAACTTACTTATAATCAGTTTTTTTCAATCATGGGAAAATCATATCAAACATTAGGTGAATTTATCATTGACAATCAAGGTGATTTTAAATATTCTACGGGTGAATTGTCTAGATTGCTGAGTTCTATACGCTTGGCAACCAAAATTGTAAATCAACAAGTTAATAAAAATGGCTTGGTCGAGGATATTCTAGGTGATATGGACGAGGAGAATATTCAAGGTGAAAAACAAAAAAAACTAGATGTATTTGCCAATGAGACATTTATTAAAGCCTTGACACAAAGAGAAGTGGTGTGCGGAATCGCTTCAGAAGAAAATGAATTTTTCATTCCCGTAGAGTCCAAACACAATAGTCACCTCAGCAAATATGTGGTATTGATTGACCCCTTGGATGGCTCTTCCAATGCAGATGTAAACGTTACAGTAGGCACAATTTTCTCAATTTACAGGCGCGTAACACCAGAAGGAACGCCTGTTACACTAGAAGATTTTTTACAACCCGGAAACAAACAAGTTGCAGCTGGTTACGTGGTTTATGGTTTATCTACGATGTTGGTTTACACAACAGGTCATGGGGTCAACGGATTCACGCTAGATCCTGCCTTGGGCATTTTTTACCTATCTCATCCCAATATGACTTATCCAAAAGACGGTCATATTTACTCTGTAAACGAAGGGAATTATGTGCATTTTCCTCAAGGTGTAAAAGATTATATTAAATATTGTCAAAAATCTGAAGACGACCGTCCATATACCTCAAGATATATTGGTTCTTTGGTTTCTGATTTTCATAGAAATATGTTGAAAGGCGGGATTTATATCTATCCCTCAGGTACTACTTCGCCCTATGGCAAGTTGAGGCTGCTGTATGAATGCAATCCCATGGGCTTCTTGGCCGAACAGGCTGGCGGCATGGCTACAGATGGCTATCAGCGCATTCTCGATATAGACCCAAGCGATTTGCACCAACGTGTTCCGTTTTTTTGCGGCTCTGAAAACATGGTAAAAAAAGCACATGAATTTATGAGTAAATATCCAGATGATCAAATTGATTATGATGAATTAAAGCGAATCAAGTTGAGCGGTGAAAAATAAATGAAAATGATATCTTTCAGAATGAATTTAAAGGATTTAGTTGAGGCTAAATCCTTTTTGTTTGATTTAATAATACAAAATCCGCCAAAGCCATAGCTGTCAGAGCTTCTACCACAGGTACCGCACGTGGAACAACACAGGGGTCGTGCCGGCCTTTGGCTTGCAGTTCTATCAAATTTCCATCATGGTCGAGCGTGGTTTGTGGTTGCATCAAAGTGGCTACTGGCTTGAAGGCAACACGAAAGTAAATATCCATACCATTGGAAATTCCTCCTTGAATTCCACCAGACAAATTGGATTGAGTGCTGCCATCTGCATTGAATAAATCATTATGCGCAGAGCCCTGCATTTTCGCCCCGCAAAATCCGCTGCCGTACTCAAATCCTTTTACGGCATTGATTCCCATCATATACTGACCCAAACGGGCATGTAATTTATCAAAAACAGGTTCACCCAATCCCACAGGCACATTGCGAACCACACAAGTAATCGTGCCACCAATGGTATCACCCTGTTTGCGCACATATTTGATTTTTTCTATCATTTTTTGCGCTACTTCATGATCTGGACAACGAACGGCATTCTCCTCTATAAGAGAAAAATCAAGGTCTTGATAGGGCTTTTTTAAAAATATTTCTCCTACTGACGAAACAAAAGCATGAATCTGAATTTCGGGGATGATTTGTCTGGCTACAGTTCCCGCTACTACCCAATTTGCGGTTTCACGCGCAGAGGAGCGTCCGCCACCACGATAATCACGAATTCCATATTTGGATTGATAGGTAAAATCTGCATGTGAAGGCCGATAAACCTCAGCCAAATGATTATAATCTGCAGATTTATGGTCTGAATTGAGAATTTGAAAACCCATTGGCATTCCGGTGGTTTTGCCTTCAAATACTCCACTTAAAAACTTTACTTCGTCATTTTCTTTTCGTTGTGAAACGATAGCTGATTGGCCTGGTTTTCGCCGCATCATTTCGTATTGAATATTTTGGGTGTTTAATAGAATTCCAGCCGGACAACCCTCTATTATACCACCTATTGCCTCACCATGGCTCTCACCAAAAGTTGTAAGCTTGTAAATTTTTCCGATAGAATTAGACATAAAACAAAATTAGGTAAAGTTTTCAAAAAATCATTTGTTAAATCCAGAATTCATTGTGGGTATTTTATTAACTTTATCCAATGTAAACCATTTTTAAAATCATTCAAAATGAAAAAATTTGTCGTATTTATTTTTAGCTTTATTTTCTCCTTTTCTTGTGCACAACAGTTATCAGACTATAAATACATTGCTTTACCCGAAAAATTCAGTGATTTTGACAAAGGTCAATATCAATTAGAAAACTATTTGCGCTTGTTATTGGGCCAAAAAGATTATGTACCTCTTCCAGAACAGCACATTCATTGGCCAGAAGAAGCACGCCTGAACCCTTGTCTCGTCCTCACTACAGATGTTATAAAAGTTGCTGCAGCCTTTAGAAATAAAATTAAAATAAATTTTAAAGACTGTAATCAAACATTAGTTTCGGAATTACATGGCGAATCTCATATCAAAGAATTTGATGCGGGATATAAAGATGCTTTGAAAAATGCTTGGGCTCAAGCCAAAAATCAAAATGCCGTTATGCCCAGCTATCGCGAAGCTGAAAATCAACAGATTACAATCGTAAAATCGACAGAAACAGAACATCCTGCCAGAGATTTGTTTCGGCAGCACTCCAATCAGAATACTCAACCAACTCAACAAAGCTTGAGCCTGGATACATCTCAATTGACAGCATGGGAATATAATGGACAAGTGGTTTACACTACACCTGTGGTAGATGGAGAATTTAAAGTAGTAGATGCAAGCAAATCCAAAATACTAGCCAATTACTATCCTTCTACCCGAGCTGGAATTTACCACGTAAAGGTTGTGAGTGGAAACACTTCATTTACGAGTATAGGTTATTATGACGGGAATAATCTTTCATACGAATATACTGCAGATTGGAAAACATGGACTTTGGTAAATTTTATTAAAAAATAAGCTCAACTGCATTCATTTCTATGATGAATTTAAGCTTGAATATTCAACTTATTTTATCAGTGAAAAACCGCAAAAAAGCAGAAAATAAATACATCAATTATGAACTACCAGCAATTATATCAATATAGTTTAGAACAACCCGAAGAATTCTGGTTAGAACAAGCCAAAATGTTGAAATGGTTTAAAGAACCACAAATAGCTGTAAATCAAGATGAAGATGGAATTTATCATTGGTTTCCAGATGGTGAAACAAATTTATCTTATTTATGTATAGATAAACATATAGAGGATGGTCATGGAGATGAAATTGCCATGATTTATGATTCGGCGGTGCGGCATTGGAATATTCCATACACTTACAATCAGATGAAGGAAAATGTAGAAAAGATTGCCGGTGGACTTCTCAAACTAGGTGTAGAAAAAGGGGACACTGTGATAATTTATATGCCTATGATTCCACACGCCATATTTTCTATGCTGGCATGTACACGCATTGGCGCAATTCACTCAGTTGTATTTGGTGGTTTTGCACCGGCAGAACTTGCAGTAAGAATTGAAGATGCAAAACCCAAAGTTTTGATTACGGCCACCTCTGGAATTGAAATTGATCGCATAATTCCCTATAAACCCATGGTAGATGAGGCCATAGACCTATCTGCACACAAGCCAGAAAAAGTAATCGTATATAATCGTGAATTGGGCGCAGACAAACCCGAACGTGAATATGATGTGGACTATGAAGAATTGATAAAGGATGCAGAACCAGCTAGTTACATCCCAGTAAAATCAAATCATCCTTCCTATTTTTTGTACACCTCTGGAACAACAGGAAAGCCCAAAGGCGTATTACGCGACACGGGAGGATATGCTACAGCACTTAAGTTTTCTATGCAAAAAGTCTATGGAATGCAACCCGGAGATGTTTTCTGGGCAGCTTCTGACGTGGGATGGGTCGTGGGGCATTCTTTTATTTGTTACGGACCATTAATTAATCGTAACACAACCATTCTTTTTGAAGGCAAACCCGTAAAAACGCCTGATGCCTCTGCTTTTTGGCGTGTAATCGAACAACATAGAGTCAATGCTATGTTTACGGCACCTACGGCCTTCAGGGCGATAAAGAGGGAAGATCCAGAGGGTGAATTCATCAAAAAACATGATTTATCTTCATTAAAATATCAATTTTTGGCGGGTGAACGCTGTGACGAGGCTACTCTGCGTTGGGCCGAATCGAATTTAAAAATTCCTGTGATTGATCATTGGTGGCAAACCGAATCGGGTTGGCCTATGGTGGCCAATTTTATGGGATTGGATTTTTTTCAGACCAAAGCTGGCTCAAGTGGAAAGCCAGTTCCGGGATATCAACTACATATTTTAACCGAAGAGGGATATCCTGCCAAAACGGGTGAAGAGGGTTATGTCGCAATCAAATTACCTATGCCTCCAGGGTTTATGCCAACTCTTTGGCAAAATAATGACCGCTACAAAGCTGGCTACTTACAACGATTTCCTGGTTATTATTTTTCAGGAGATGGAGGGTATGTAGATGATGATGGTTACGTTTTCATCACAGGTAGAGTAGATGACGTCATTAATGTAGCCGGACATCGACTTTCCACATCTACTATGGAAGAAGTAGTGGCCATGCATCCAGCTGTTGCAGAATGTGCCGTAGTAGGAATCGAAGATGAATTACGAGGTCAAATCCCTCATGCTTTGGTTGTTATGAAAGTTGGGCAAGAAGATTATGAGCACTTCAAACTTCAAACAGAAATCGTTCAAATGATTCGGGAAAAGGTAGGTGCCGTAGCAGTTCTCAAAACTATTTCGGTAGTAAAACGCTTACCAAAAACACGCTCTGGAAAAATTTTGAGACAAACCTTACGTCACATGATTGACGGCAAGACCTACTCGATTCCATCAACCATAGAAGAGCCTGTGGTTATAGATGAGTTGATTGAACAGTTTCGATCAGAAAAAATTGGCGTATTTGCCAAAGTAGCCAAGGATAATTATGCAAGTTCTCTAAAAGTACTTGCCGACAGTTATTATAATATTGATTCACTAGCAAAGTATATTGATGTTTACCGAATTTCCAAAGAAGTTCCTGAGGATTTTTGGAGCACGATTGCGGCAAATAATTTTCATTGGAGAAAAACCTGGGACAAGGTTCTCGATTGGAACAAAGCCGAAAGTCGTGTGCAATGGTATCAAAATGCCAAATTGAATATTACTGAAAATTGCATAGACAGGCATTTAGAAAAAAATGCAGACCGTACAGCTATCATTTTCGAGCCTAACGACCCTCGAGAAGTAGCCAAACATATAACTTATAAACAGCTGAGCGAACATGTCAATAGAATTGCTAATGTATTGAAAAACAATGGGATAAAAAAGGGAGACAACGTATGTATTTACTTACCAATGATTCCAGAGCTCACTTATACCATGTTGGCTTGTGCTAGGATTGGCGCGGTTCATTCGGTTGTTTTTGCTGGATTTTCGGCAAAAGCGCTTTCAACTCGAATTCAAGATTTGAATTGTAAATTAATCATAACATCAGACGGCTCTTATCGTGGAAATAAAAGCATTGATTTGAAAAAAATCGTTGACGAAGCTCTTCTTCAATGCCCTACTGTTGAGACTTGTTTAATTGTAAAGCGAATTCATGACAAGGTGGAATGGATAGAAGGTCGTGATAAATGGATGCACGAGGAATTGATGCTTGTCAATGCAGAATGTGAAGCCGAAGAAATGGATGCAGAGGATGCTTTATTTGTTTTATACACCTCTGGATCAACGGGTAAGCCCAAAGGAATGGTGCACACCACTGCGGGTTATATGGTTTTCACGGCATTCACTTTCCATAATGTTTTTCAATACAAGGAAAAAGATATTTTTTGGTGTACAGCAGATATTGGCTGGATTACGGGACATTCTTATATTGTTTATGGTCCCTTGCTCAATGGGGCAACGACTGTGATGTTTGAGGGAATTCCTACCTATCCAGATCATGGTCGCTTTTGGGAAGTCATTGAAAAGCACAAAGTAACACAATTTTACACTGCACCTACGGCAATACGTTCCTTGGCCAAACAAGACTTAAATTATGTAGAAAAGCATGATTTGAGCAGTTTGAAGGTAATTGGCTCTGTTGGCGAACCCATCAACGAAGAGGCTTGGCACTGGTACAATGACAATATAGGAAAGAAAAAATGTCCGATTGTGGATACTTGGTGGCAGACAGAGACGGGAGGCATCATGATTTCACCAATTCCATTTGTAACGCCTACCAAGCCTACCTATGCCACATTACCTCTACCTGGGATTCAACCGGTATTGATGCAGGCAGATGGCAGTGAAATTGAAGGCAATCAAACGGATGGAAAGCTTTGTATTCAGTATCCATGGCCGGGCATGGCGCGAACGATTTTTGGTGACCATCAGCGGTATATCGATACGTATTTTTCAACGTTCAAGAATAAATATTTTACAGGTGATGGTGCTTTGCGTGACGAGGTAGGCTATTATCGAATTACGGGACGTGTAGATGATGTTGTGATTGTGTCTGGGCATAATCTGGGTACAGCGCCTATAGAAGATGCTATTAATGAGCATCCTGCGGTGGCCGAGTCTGCTATTGTGGGTTATCCGCATGATATTAAAGGAAGTGCTTTGTATGGTTATATTTCGTTGAAAGAAGATGGCTGGAGTAGAGATCAGGCTAATTTGAGTAAAGAAATTAACCAAGTGATTTCTGAGCGGATAGGTCCGATTGCCAAACTTGATAAGTTACAGTTTGTAAGACATTTGCCCAAAACGAGAAGTGGTAAAATTATGCGTAGGATTTTGCGTAAAATTGCCGAAAATGATATAGAAAACTTGGGTGATATTTCAACTTTGTTGAATCCAGAGGATGTTCAAGGTATTATTGATGGCAAAATATAATTTTGATGGATTGAAAAAATGATTTGCTGCGTTGGAAAAGGTTGAAATTCTCATATTCCGATTAGGTCGGAACGCGACCCGGATAGAACGGATATCCCGCAAAGCTGTATGTCTAAACAAATAACAGCATACAAGATTGAAAGTGAAGCGAAAATCCTTGTATGCTGATTATTTGTGGGCATACAACTGCGGAATAGAAGTGATAGCCGGAAATGTCGCCCAAAAAAACGAATTATTTTACTTGTTCTATCCAGTCGAGCATGTCATAAAAGTTTTGTGGTACGATACCATGCCCGCTTCGATATTCTTTGTAAACATGTGGAATTTTGAGTTGATTGAGCCATTGGTCAGCTTGTCGAGCCCAATCGATGGGAATCACAGTATCCTCTACGCCGTGAGAGATAAAGAATTGTAAATCAATGTATTCACCCTGCAATTTATCGCCGATAATATCGGGAGATGGGTAACCACTGAGGCAGATTACGCGTTTGATATTTTGTTGTTGCTGTAGTGTGAGCGCGTAGCTGAGGATGGCACCCTGACTGAATCCTGTGAGCCAAACTTGGTCTGGATTGAGGTCGTGATTATCGATGCATTCTGCAATAAATTGTCGAATCAGGCTTATGGATTGTTGGGCTTGTTCTACATTATTGAACTTTTGCGCATCCATAAAATTGATGTCGTACCAGGCAAATCCACCATATGGAAGGCTACGCGGGGCACGAACCGAAATTATGAAAAAATTATCGGGCAGCTGGTCAGCGAACGAAAACAAATCGGCCTCGTTGCTCCCATAGCCATGAAGTAGCAACATTAGCACAGGTTTTTTGATATTTTTGTGCGCAGGTTTGTAGAGGTAATTCAGTGATAAATCGGTTTGCAGCATAGATGTAAAATTTGTCCAATTTAGTTTTTTATCTGTATTTTTTATAAATAATCTTCAATTTTTGTGTGAGAATTAATCGATTTGCTTATAAAATAGGAATGATTTCCTGAAGTTTTTTGACGTTTGGAACCTTTGGCATTTGGTTGTTGGCGCGGAGTGTATCAAAGAAAATGGCCTGCCAGCCAACGCCGATTCCGCCAATGATATCTGCTATCCAATCGTCGCCAATAATGAGTGATTCTGAGTTTTTGGCTTGTGATTTTTCCATGGCCAAATGAAATATTCGGGGATCGGGTTTGCGCAAATTGAGCTCATCTGCACATGTGAGCGTTTGGAAATAGCCGTTGAGGGCAGAATTTTCTATTTTGGCAGATGAAACTTCGATAAAACCGTTGGTGATGATGTGCAAATGATATTTGGGTTCGAGATATTGCAATAATTCTACTGCGCCCTCTACAATTCCATTCATTTTGCCCATTCGGGTGAGGTAAATTTCTTCCCATTCGTCTGCCAATGCATCGTTTTGAATATCAAAATGGGAAAAAGGATCTCTGAAACGTCTTTTTCTAAGTTCCGCTTTTGGGATTTGGCCTTCACGAATCATTTCCCAGAGGAGTTCGTTTTTGTCATAAAAAACAGAATGCCATTTGTCAAATGGGATTTGATATGAATTTTCCATGTCATATTCTGCGTACATTTTTTTGAGTGTTTCTTCCGAATTTTTGCGGTGGTCCCAGAGGGTATTGTCCAGATCGAAGAAAATATGTTTCACTAAATGTTTGTCCATAGGCACAAAACTATAAGTAAATAAAAGAATTATCGTTAATTTGTTGTGAAATTTAGTTTTGGGAAAGACATTGATACATAAAAAAGTTTGTTTTTTGATGGATAGGCGTGGTTTGTACGATGACCGTGCGTATTGGAAGCAGGCCTTGGCGTTGAAAAATGCCGGTATGGATGTTTTTTATCTGGTTATCGATTATGAATCGAGCGTAGAATCCCACGAAGGAACAACGCCAGAAGGCATTCATTATCAAATATTTGCAGCAAAAAAATATATTCCGAATATTTTATTGAATTATGCTTTGAAAAAGTTCACTCCCATATCTACAGAATTGGACGAAATGCTGAATGCGGTTATTAAAATAAAGCCAGAATTAATTCAGATTGTTGATTTACGTATTTTGCGCATACTCGATGCCTTGAAGCGTCTAGAATTTCAACCCAAGATTATTTACGATATACGGGAGCCGCGCGAGCAAAATTTGCTGGATTTGAGGATGAAATCATGGAGAATCCCATTTGAATTGAAGAAAAGATATGCAAGATATATTCAAAATTGGGAATATCGACAGGCATCAAAGTGTGATTTTATTCTAGGTGTAGATGATGGAATTGGCGCAAAAATACAATTGAATTTGCCTGACAAGCCGTATTTGAGTTTGTATAATTTTACCAATCTCGCTACGGAAAGGGCGCATATTCCCTTGCAAAACAGAAAGTACGATGCGGCTTATGTGGGTGCGCTCAGCGAGTTGCGCGGGGCCAAAACGATGCTACATGCGTTAAAGATTGTAGTGGCCACAAAACCAGATTTTAAACTTTTGTTTTTGGGAAAAGCCTATCCCAAGTCTCTGGGCGATAATATATTGGATTTTGTAGAAAAAAATGGATTAGAAAAAAATTTAGACTGGATTCAAGGCGTTGATTTTCAAGAAGTTTCTGGATTTTACAATCAAGTAAAAATAGGCTTGAATCCTTTGCATCACATTTCTGCGCACGAAGAAATTATGCAGATTAAATTATTTGAATATATGAATTACGGTATTCCATTGATTACCAGTAATTTTGGCAAGATGTGTGAAATTGTAGTAGAAAGTAAAACAGGAATTTGTATTGCGCCAAATCGTCCAGAAATTTTGGCAGCAAGCCTTTTACATTTACTTTCCAACGAGGACGAAATGAAAGAATATTCTCTGAACGGAATTGCTGCTGTTGACAAAAAGTATAATTGGTCTATCATGGAAAAAGCTTATTTAGAAATTATTAAAAGCTTAATTTAATGAATGTTACAAAGGATAGTTCGGCGTTTTTGCGGCATTTTACCTGGTATCTATCCGGGGCGATTTTTCCTTTGTTATTAAATTTTGTGAAAAACCCGATTTTTACACGTCATTATAGTGCAGAGGATTTTGGGATTTTGGGATTGGTTTTAATTTCTGTGGGATATTTATCCACTGTTCTATTTTCCTGGCTTACAAGTTGTTTGTGGCGGTTTTATCCAAAATTCAAAGCAGAAAACAATTTGAATGAATTGTATGTTCATTTGTTGTTTTTGTATGTTATTTCGGGGATTATCATGTTAATTCTCGCCTATTTTTCTGGATTTTTTTTTGAAAACAATCAGATTATTGAATTGATATATTTAGCTGCTGTACATTTCATTTTTCGTGAATTATTGAATTTATATTTTATTGTACTTCGTTTGCGGGGAAAATCGCGAGATTACAATTTATTAATTTCTATACAAACAGCCGTTTCATTTGGCTTATTATTAGTTTTATCCTTTATATTTCATTTGGATATTTCGGCAATGTTTTATAGTTTGATTATTATCGATGCATTATTTATTCTTTGGATTTTTCTGAGTTTCATTCGAAGAAAGTCATCTATATTATTGAATTTCAACCGAATAAAAGCTTCGACTTGTAAATTACTTTTTGGGTTTGGTGGAAAAAATTTAATCACAACTTTGATTTTGATGTTGATCGTCTCAAGCGACCGCTACATCATTTCCCTATATGAACCCATGAAAGAAGTTGGAATTTATACCAAAACTTATGATGTTGCGCAAATGAGTATTTTGGCATTGATTTTCATTTTCTTTAGTACGATTAACCCCACCATGAACCATATTTTGGAAAATAACAGGCAGGATTCGCGCAAAATTGTTTCTGGTTATATTCATGCTTTCAGTTTTTTATTTATTCCAGTGGTGATTTTCGCCTCGATTTTCAGTGAAGAAATTACAGAAATATTATTAGGTGCAGAGTTTCGGTCGGGCTATGTTTTGATGCCCTATATTTTTATAAGTATGTTATTTTTTGGAGTGATAAAATTCTTTGAAAATGAGTATAAATTTGCGGGGAAATTAGGCAAAATGGCTATTTATTTTGGCATTGGATTATTGGTGAATTTAATTTTAAATTTTGCTTTGATACCTATTTATGGAATGATTTGGGCTGCGATTTCGACTTTAATCAGCTATGCGGTAATTTTATTCATCTTTGCTTTCAATGACAATTTTGCGCATTTTAGGCGAGAAAATTACAACAACAGATTTTGGTTTTTACTTTTGTTTACCAGCTTGTGTGTTGTGGTGGATTTTATACTTCGGCGATGGATGGAATTCGATTTAGTAACAAGTGTTTTAGAATTGAGTTTATTTGGTATTCTGTGGTTTATTCTATTTTATAAAGACATCAAATCATTAAAAACACCTGTTTTTGAATGAAAGGAATCATCAATTTCATATCGGATTTTTACAAAAACAGTGGTGGATGGATTTTTGCTTCTACCCTATTCAACAAGTTTATTTTATTTTTGATAAAAGTCTTTGTTTTGATGTATGTTGAGAAAGAAACATTCGGGCATATCACCTATTCCCTTGCATTATTAGCATTTTTTACGCCTTTTGTAGGAATGGGATCTCCGGCAGGATTGCTTCGATTTGGGTCGGTGATACAACAGGCACAAACTCGCCTTCAATTAGCAGGCTATGCCTTTGGTCTTGGGTTGATTTCTACCTTGTTCATGATTTTTTTGATGGCGTTGGGATTTTATTTTTACGAAAAAGACCAACCCATAGTTTCCCTGTTTTTATTGATTTTGGTTTGGCGCATGTTGGCCTTGTTTCTTTACAATCATCAATCTGCTCAAATGCGTATTGAAAATAAGAACAAATTATTTGGCCAGTATGATATGGTAAATAGTCTTGTTTTACTATTGTCAGCGGTATTGCTCACCATTTTTTTCAATGCTACGGGCTATATTTTTGCACTGGTGATTTCACCCATTATTACATTTATTTTTTATAGCTTTCGGTTTGGATTTCCCAAAATCCAGTTTAACATGCCCAAGGAAATAGCCAAAAAGTCCTTTTGGAATTATGCTATGTTGAGTAGTTTTACCAGCGTAATTGCACAAATAGTTTTCTTTTTAGATGTATTTTTGATTGAAAAATTCATGACAGCAGATGACGTGGCTGAATATGGAGCTGCTACTTTGATTCCGCTCAATATTTTGATTTTGCCGCTTATTTTTATGCGAACAGACTTTACCAAAATAGCACAAAACGAGCTGAATTACAAATTCTTACGTAATTATTACAAGAATTATTTTTATTTATTTTTGATTATAACTTCTGTGGGAATGCTACTATCTTATGTGCTGGGTGAATGGCTATTTAGTTTTTTGGACGACGCATATTCTCCGTTTGACATATTTTTAATACTTATGCTGGGGTCCTGCTTTGCGATTCTATTGCGGGTTCCACTCACAGGAATTTTAAATGCCTTGGGATTTGCCAAAATCAATACGATTACAGGTTTATTTACATTGTTTTTGAGTTTGGGGTTGAATTTATATTTAATTCCAATTTATGGATTACATGGAGCGGCTTGGGCTACCACATTGAGTTTGATGGTTTCTGGCGTTTTGAGTTGGATATATTTTGAGTGGTATTTGAGAAAAATTAAAAATCAAGCCCAAATAGCAAAGGATTGATTTTCTGCACCAAAACTTTTCATAAACTCGGCAACGCCCGGAATTTCGGAACCTTCAAAATCAAAATAATTATATTTACCTGCATACTTTTGAATCACGAAATCAATAAGAAAATGCATGGCTAGGAACTTACGTCCAGATGTTGTCGAGGCAGAATTCAGATAATAAATTCGGTCTTGATAGAAGGCAAACAAGGCTGTAGCAATAATTTCTTCCTCTTTTTTTACAAAGTACATTTCAACGGATTTACGTTTTATCAACTCCGAAATAAGTGAATTCCGCATTTGTTGAATTTTGAAAGACTCTTTTGCCACTTGATGTTTATGGAAAAACTGCAAAAATTCTTTCGAATCATCTAATTCTATGATTTCCAGATTGTTTCTGAGCGCATTGCGCACGGTTTGTCGCTTTGAGGTTGAATAATTTTTGAATATTTCTGAATAATCAGGCCGAATATCCAACACATAATTCGTTCTTAATCGAATATTATTTTGATTTTGGATAAAATTTGAATTGGCATGATTGAAATGATAAACCACAGGATTTAATTTCAAAAATGATTCATAAAACATATTAAAAATGTTTGAATCTGGAGTTTTTTGAAAAAAAACGCCTAATTGCTGGCAAAAATAGGGTGGAATTATAGATTTTTTCCATAAGCTTTTTTTCATCCTAGCTCGCGTAATCGGCATTACAGCCTCGTAATCATTGTACATTAAAACCTCCCAATCACTTTTAATGAGCGCGCGTAAAAACCAACTTTGAGCATAAATTACAGGATATGAACTGCCAGATATACAGCTATCATATTTGTCAAAATCTATTTCTGAATATGGAATCTTATGTATCAAGCTCAATTTTTGCTACGAATGTAAGAATTCAAAAAAGACTTCATCCCATTTTTCCCATTCTCTATGTCCAGAAAGGCTCTCGTTATGACACACCAAATAGAGTTTTCCATTTACTTTTTTCACTTCTGATTCCAAATTTTTCAGAATAAAATATACATGCTCTTCACGCATATTTTTATAATCTTTGAGGGTTACATCCATTACACAAAAAGGATGTATTAACAAGGATGTTTGCGTTTCTTTGGATAAATCATACCAAAAAAATGGATGACAAGTACCGGCTCTAAATCCAACTTCATCTGGAAATCCCATGCTATAATCTTCGTAAACTCCAGTCGATAACAGGTTTTGATAGGTTTTAGGAAATTCAAGTTTAATATAATGCTGACGACTTTTTGAAACATTTTTTCCTAATACATTTTCGAGATTTCGTTTTTCCATTTTCAAAATTTCAACATCTTTATTGGATTGAAAAGAGGGGTGTAATCCCACTAGAGCCCAGCTATTTACACTTCGAATTATTGTGCGAAATGCCTTCTGACTAATAGGTAGATTTTTGTCGAATTCACCGTATTCTCCACATTGAAAAAAGAAAATAACAGGCTTATTTTTCATTTTTTCTTCTATTTTGGAATAAATATTCCATGGGTCTTTTTTCAAGCCAAAATAGGATAGATTACGCAAAAGCAAGTTAGAAACTTTAAATTTCAGTAGGTCTTTTACTGCGCCTCCAACAAATCTTTTGAAGGATTTGTACTGGAATTTAAATGCTTGGTCAATGTCTATAGTAAGGATTTTTTCATATTGATTTTCCTTGAATTTTATTTCGGGAAATGATTTTAAAAGTTTTTCTTTTATTTCATAAACCAAAACATCTGCGTAGGGTATTTGCATGCGTTCGGTTTTATGAAGGTAGGAGAATTTGGCTTGAAATCTTCCAAATGTATCAGGTTCAAAATCTAAATATTCTTCATAACGCGAAAGCAAGAAAAAAATCATTGATAATTCGTCGGTTTCCAATTCATCAAACTCGAATTTCTGCAATGAATTTTGAAACAACAAGCCATGTGGTTTGATTTGAATTCCACCCAAATTTTCAGTTGAATAGTTGATTTTAGGAATATTAGCATTTTCAAACTCCAAGGAATCAAAGCTCACAACAAAATGAATTCCAATAAGTTTTGATATGAAATCCAAAACATATCGTAATCGAGAAGAGTCGGCTGATGTGTAAAACAAAACCTTCATAACAAGCCTTCATCTTTAAAACTTAAATACGTATTGATTCCGATAATTAGATGATCCAGCAATTCGATGGTCATGATATCTCCTGCCGCTTTGATACTTTTGGTCACATTCATATCGGCCATACTCGGCTTCAGGTTACCGGATGGGTGGTTATGCGCCAAAATAATACTTGTAGCATTTTTGGCAAGCGCATTTTTGAAAATAATTCTTTTATCCACAACCGTTTGAGTCAAGCCTCCCATGCTTAGAGATTCTATAGCGATGACACGATTTCCGTGATTTAGATACATTACCCAAAATTCTTCGTAATTGAGATGTCCCAATCGAGGAAAAAACAAGTTGAAAGCATCACGACTTTGTTTGATTTGAGGTTTTTCTAAGGCTTCTGCAAATGCTCTTCTGCGTCCGATTTCGAGTGCTGCTATAATGCTAATGGCTTTTGCCTCTCCTATTCCATTATATTGGCATAAATCATTGAGTTCTAAACGTGAAATTTCGTGCCAATTATTTTGACTGTCGTTCATGATTCTTCGGGCTAAATCAACAGCTGTTTCGTTGCGATTTCCGCTGCCCATAATAATAGCCAGTAGCTCGGCATCCGATAAAGCCGCTTTTCCTTTCAACATCATTTTCTCTCGCGGACGATCTTCCTCTGCCCAGTTTTTAATCCCGTCAGTTTGTTTATATGTTCTCGACATGTCTGAAAATCAGACTTAAAGATATAATTAATTTTTGGGATTCCTTCTGATTTTAACAATTTAAATTATTCAACATTGATTTTTCCTTTACTTTTCTTCCAAATTTGATAACCACGAATAGCCAAAATCAAAAATATAAAAAACTGAATTCCTGTAAATCCCAAGCCTTTTGCCAAATATAATGGTATCGAAATGATATCCGTAATTATCCATCCCAGCCAGTTCTCTATCTTTTTGCGTGCCATCAAAAACATAGATCCAAAAGCAAGGCCTGTGGTGAGCACGTCAAAATAATTGGTCCAGTCTTCAAATCGATCAAAATATAAGTATATTCCAATGACAAAAAGTATGGTAAAAACAAAGATGACACCAGTCCACCACCAATCTTTTGAAGATGCCCATTCAATGGTTAATTTGTTTTCGCTGGTGATATTCGACCATAATATCCAACCATAAACGCTCATCACCGTGTAGTAAATATTTATAATAAAATCGCCAAAATATCCAATGATAAAGGTGATGTAGATGTAAATTACGGTACTAATAATTCCCGTAGGGAAAACCCAAATTTTACTTTTTTGCGCAAAGTAAACACTCAGAATTCCAAAAATTACGGCTATAATTTCTAATACAATATCAACAAGATTAGCCTCTGCATAAGGCGTTATAAAGTATTCAATTATTTCTTGCATTAATATTGTATAAATTGTTTCATCTCGTCGGCTATTTTTCTGTCATTTGCCAGACGTGGAAGTTTAAACTGTCCTCCTAATTTTCCGATGGATTTCATATAATCATTAAATCCGTTTTCTCTAATTATCGATAAAACCAAAGGTTGCAATACTTTTCCTTCAATTAAATCAAAATAATAAACATTATGTTGTTGCACTTGGCGATCAAGTTCTTTACGAAATTCATCTAAATTTTCGGGTGATTTTTTAAATTCTATCAACCACTCGTGATAGGGCAATCCTTTTTCAGGATTTACCTGCGGTGCTACGTGAAATTCAGACACTTGTGCCGGAAATTTTTCCAAAGTTTTTGAAAGAGATTTTTCCACTTCTTGGGCTATAACATGTTCGCCAAATGCCGATGTGAAGTGCTTTATTCGTCCAGTAACACGAATACGATACGGATTCAAAGAAGTGAACTCTACGGTGTCACCAATGCTATAGCCCCACAATCCTGCATTGGTTGACATCAATAGGGCGTAATTCGTTTTGGTTTGAACTTCAGAAATTGAAAGTCGAGTCGGATTTTCGGTTCCAAATTCATTTACAGGTATAAATTCATAGTAAATACCATTATTAAGCAATAGCAAGAGGTCTTCTGAATCTGGCTGGTCTTGATAAGCAATAAATCCTTCGGAGGCTGGATAGGTTTGAATTACATCAATTTTTCGCCCTAGTAAATCCTGCATTTTCTGGCGATAGGGTTCATAATTGACTCCACCTGTAATAATCACTTCTAGATTGGGAAAGATTTGGCCGATGGGCAAGTCTTTTATTTCATTAAGTTTTTCAAAATACATGAGAATCCATGGTGGAATTCCGCTTATTAGCCTCATATCTTCATTTAAGGTTTCTTGTACAATATGATTTAGTTTTTCTTCCCAGGCTTCGATGCAATTGGTTTGAAAAGAAGGCATCCGATTTTTTTGAAGGTATGAAGGTACATAATGGGCTACGATTCCAGAGAGTCTTCCTGTTTTGATTCCATTGATTTCTTCCAGCACCGGGCTTCCTTGCAAAAATATCATTTTACCCTCTACGATGGATGCACTTTTTTTATAATTAATATAGTTCAAAACGGCAGAACGAGCGGCTTTGATGTGGTATGGCATAGAATCTTTGGAAATCGGAATATATTTTGTTCCTGAAGTTGTTCCCGAAGTTTTTGCAAAATATTTGGGTTTTCCGGGCCATAATATGTTGGTTTCACCTGCTACGACTTTGTCGATATAGGGTTTGAGTTGTTCATAGTCTCTAATGGGAACATGCTTTTTAAAATCTTTTTCAGATTGTATATTTTCGAAATTATGGTCTTTTCCAAATGTGGTATTTTCGGCTTTTTTCAATAGATTTTTCAAAACTTTCTGCTGTGTTTCAGCGGGTTTTTCGATCCATTTTTTATCCTTTGCATGGACGATTTGGGCAAAATATTTTGCAAATTGATTTTTCATTATTTCGCTTAAAACTGAATAAACTGTTCTGCATCCACAGCTTTGCCTTGAATCCATAATTCAAAATGTAGATGCGGACCCGTTGTGAGTTCTCCTGTATTTCCTACAGCGGCAATTACATCTCCTTTTTCTACTTCATCACCCACATTTTTGAATAATTTTGAACAATGTTTGTACATAGACATCATATCATTGTTGTGTTGAATGATTATAGAATTTCCTGTATCTGGATTCCAGTCGGAAAAAACGACAATACCGTCTGCTATGACTTTGATTTCTTCTCCGGATCTGGCGGCTATATCGGTTGCAAGATGATTTTCTGTAATATCATATTTTCCTGTTACAATACCTCTTACAGGGGGGTATAAAAATCCAGAGCTTTCTGATTTGCCTGATTTTTTGATAGCTTCTAGTTCTTCTTTGGCTATTTGTTCTCTGAAAATCGAATCTTCTGGGCTTGCCCTCAAACTTTTGTCATTGAGCAGGACAATGCCTTTGGCCATCATACTATCTACCTCTGTGGATTTGATTTTACCCGAAACAACTTGTTGAATATGATCTAGAAACAAACTATTGATTGCTATGGAATCTTCTAATGCCATAATACGTTCATTGAGTTGGAGCAATTCATTTTTTGACTTTACGACATCAAATGATTCTTCTTTTTCTACAAAATAGGTTTTGAGAGGGGAATATTTCAAAACAATCAAAGTCAAGCCTATGATTAATGAAACCAAGAATGCGCCTATGAGTAATAAGTTTAAAATATTGAGTTTTATCGAAATTTTGGATTCGTTGGTATTTTCATCGACAATCAGCCAGCGATAGCTGTGAACGAGTTTTTTGGCAATATTTTTTTTGGGTTGATTCATGAAATCCATACAAAGATAAATAATTCAAACTTGAGCAAAAAAAAACCGCTTCGATTTGCGAAACGGTTTTAATAATTTTCAATTGGATTAATTTTCATCAGGATCGCCTTCAATTCCGGCATAACTTACGTTGAATTGCTGTGCATAGCTCAATTGTTCTTTTATAGCTTGTACAAATCCTACTTTTGCAGATTTATCCACTGTCAATTGAGTAGTAAGTCCGTATTCGATAAGGTCCTGTCCGTTTTTCTTTCCGGCTTCGTCTCCAATCCAACCTCTGATGTCTGCTACTTGGGCAGGTTTATCGTTCAACAAAAGCAGATAATCTTGTGGAAATTGCTGTTTATTTTTAGGTTTTCCGATATAGAGGTAGGCTATCATGTCTTTTTTCACAATATCTGTCATTGATGATGCTTTGGCTTTTTCTAGGTGAATATATTTGTCATATTCACTTGGTTTGATTGCCGATGCAATCAGGAAGAAAAAAAGCAACATAAATACAATATCGGGTAATGCGGCTGTAGAAATGGCCGGTGTACCTTTACTGCCTTCTCGTTTAAATTTTTGAGCCATTGTTTAATATAATGAGTTCAACATTAATTACTTGAATCTGTAGGTTTTGGTTCTGCAATCAATTTTGGATATTTTGAATCCACATCAATTATGATTGCATTATCACCTGTATTTTCTGGTTTTGATGGGTCTGCCACCACCATATTCCAATCGCGGTTGTAGGTTCGTTTCACATAAGACGCTTTCAAATCGGTATAGGCTGCTTCGATTTCTCCTTGCAGTGCCATATAATCAGACCAATTGGTTCCTTTATCAAATTTTATCGAAACGATGGCTGATTTGGGATGGTCTGAGAGCAATGCGGATCTCTGTCCATCGGGTCCGCCTTGGCACCATGTACATGGATTTCCGTCGGCATCTGTTGCGCTACCATTATCTACGTGTTCCATTACGAGATTTTTCACTTCTTTGATATTGATTTGTCTAATTTTGTCAGGGTCTTCAATATACAAAATTTGTCCGTAGGCATTAGCCACAAATTCAATAGCATTTTGCTGTTCTACCTTGATGGTGGTTTGATCTGGTGGTTTGGTGAGATCGGGCAATTGTCGCTGAATACCTTCTTGCTTGTCCATTGATGTTGCAATCAAGAAAAAAGTCAACAATAGGAATGCGATATCTGCCAACGAACTCGCGTTAACTTCAGGTAATTCTTTTCGAGCCATAATCTTAAGCTTTTATAAAACCTTTTACTGTATCCCAAATTAGGAAGATAGTACCAACGAATAATAGCACACCCGTGCTTATGATTCCCATACCAATCAGTCTGGATTTGGTTCCTGCATAGGATTCTCCAAAATTATTGGCTATTTCGTCGCTACCTCCTAGGACAAATCCTATGATTACAGATACAAGAATTGCACCTAAAACCCAAATTGCCTCTCGCATATGTGATGGGTGTTTGAACAAATCTACCACCTTGAAGTAGGCAAATGCCAATAAGGTCAAGACAAATGTTATAAGTGATACAATAATCATATAAGTCGTCAATGGATTGGCCACCCATTCTCTTTTATCCAAATCTGCTGAGGCTGATCCTGGAGTGAATAACACCCAGATAAAGCCTATAATAGCTAGTGCAGCAAAGATGTATAATAATATTTTACCTATTCCTTTCATATTATCTTCTGTATTTTACCAACATATCTACAATAGATATAGAAGCATCTTCCATTTTGTTGACGATACTATCAATTTTTGCTGTAATATAATTATAGAAGATTTGCAGGATAATAGCTACCACAAGACCTGCAAGTGTTGTTAATAGAGCTACCTGAATGTTACCGGCCATATCTTGTGCCTGTACCGATCCAGATTTAGCAATATCTTGGAACGCCATAATCATACCTACAACCGTACCCATGAAACCTAACATCGGGGCAATAGCAATAAACAGGGCGATCCAAGATACGTTTCTGTCTAATTTTCCTATTTCTACTCCTCCATAGCCTACTACAGATCTTTCTACGAGATCAATATCCTGTCCTTCCCCACTTCTTAAAAGTGCCTGATATGCGATTGAAGCTACAGGTCCTTTGGTGTTACGAGCAAGATCCTTTGCCTCTTCTACGCCTCCAGATTGTAGTGCATTTTCCATATCCACAATGAATTTATCTGTGTTTACATCTACTGCGTTCAGGTATAAGATACGCTCGATTGCGAATGCAAGTCCTAGAATGAAACATACCAATGGAAGCGTCATCCACAACGGGCCACCATCAACAAAGAATTCTTTCAACACCTGTATCCCACCGGCACTTTCTTCTGCTGCAGTGTCGGATGCTTGTGCAACATCCTGAGCGATAGTTGAAAACATGGCGGCTTTTGTCTGGATTCCTACCATTACAAAACCGATCATAGCCAAAATTGAAAATCGTTTTTTCATATGCTAAAATTTAATTTCTAATTTAAATATTGTTCAAAGTTAATCATTTCAATAATATATCGCGGAGAGAAAGGGATTCGAACCCTCGATCCACTTTCGCGGAAACACGCTTTCCAGGCGTGCGCCTTAAACCACTCGGCCATCTCTCCTATTTTATAAAATTATTCATTTTACAGCTCGCGATTTATGGAGCCAAATTAAATAAATTTTTTAATTAGGAAAAATTATTTTCTATAGTTGAACATTCGCCGCGTAAATTTGTGCTGAATTTCTCATTGAAATCCATTCTATTTTTTGCGTTTTCCAATAAAAACATCGTCTTTACCACAGCCGTTTCAGTGGTCATATCTCGCGCGCTCAATGCCTCGGTTTCCACAAAAATCTGGCTTGCCGAGTACATTCCCAATTCTACAGATCCTCCCAAACATTGCGAACTCACAATCAGAATCAATCCTTCCTTGGCCTTCTGTTTTAATAAATTGTTAAATTTTTCGCGATTAAATATATTTCCACTTCCAAAAGCTTCAATAATCAATGCTTTTGTATTTGGAGTTTGTAAAATCTGCTCCAAAAACACATCACTCATCCCTGGAAAAATTTTTAATAAAGCTACATTTTCAGAAAAATGGGTCTGCAATTTTAATTCTTGCTGTTCATTATGCCATAAATTCTGATGGTTGACATACATATGAACTCCTGATTCACCCAATTCGGGATAATTTGGTGATTTGAATGCATCAAAATGATGTGCATTGAGTTTGGTAGTACGATTGGCTCTGTATAATTTATATTCAAAATAAATACATACTTCGCGAATGACGGGCTGACCGTCTTTTACCAGTGTTGCAAAATGTATTGAGCTTATCAAATTTTCTCTGGCATCTGTACGCAAATCACCAATGGGCAATTGTGAACCTGTAAAAATGACAGGTTTTTGCAATCCTTCGAGTATAAAACTCATGGCTGCGGCGGAATATGACATGGTATCTGTTCCATGGAGAACTATAAAACCATCAAAACTATCGTAATTGAATTGAATGGTTTCTGCAATTTTTTTCCAATCTCTGGGCGTAATATCCGATGAATCCAAAGGCTCTTCGAAGCTAATGACTTGTAAATCTGCATCTATGAGTCGTAATTCTGGGATTTGTTGAGAAATATTTTTAAAATCAAATGGCCGTAATGAATTATCTGAATAATCCTTGGTCATTCCTATGGTGCCGCCTGTATATATTAAAAGAATCTTCCGTTTCATTTAAATCAAATGTATGAAACTTAGTGTAGATTTAAAAAAAAATTAATTAAAAATTGGCATGGTATTTTCTGTTAAAATAAGTCGAATATTTATTCGAAAACAATTAATTACTAATTTTAAAAATTTAATTACTATGGGTTTATTTTCGTTTATTAAAAACGCAGGTGAAAAGCTTTTTGGAGGCAGCGAATCTGCTGAAGAAAAAGCAACAAAGGTGAAAGACCATTTATCAAAGTTCAATTTTGATTTATCGGGAATTCAATTCAATGTAGAGGGTGACGAGGTTACCATCTCTGGCCAAGCCAAAAATATTGATGAGAAACAGAGAATTCTTGCTACAGCAGGTAATGTAGAAGGAATTTCGTCTGTAAACGACGGCTTGACCTTGAAAGAGCCTTTGAAAATTGAGATTCCAGACATCTCAAAAACGATGTACACGGTAAAATCTGGAGATTCTTTGTCAAAAATTGCAAAAGAAGTATATGGTGATGCTATGGCATACAACCGTATTTTTGAGGCCAACAGACCTATGCTTTCAGATCCAGATAAAATATATCCTGGACAGGTGTTGTACATTCCTCAAGGATAAGAGTAAAATAACTACATATATAAAATCGTCCCGAGAATTCGGGACGATTTTTTTTGAACATGAAATCTGAAAAACTTAATTAATACAAACCATATAACGTTTGCGCTTATGGGTTGACAAGGATGAATGACATTTAGAAAATGCCAGTAAAAAATCAACTGTTTCTTTTTTGGGTTTTCTCTTCTTAGAAGATGAAGAAGGTAAGGAATAAATTTTTGCCATACGCTCAATAAATTTTATTATGTAACGCAAAACATCTATCCTTTATTGCTTTATCTAACCGTTAAAGTAATTTTATTTTCTTCTATCAATTTTCTGAGGTTTATTAATGCATACCTCATCCTGCCCAAAGCCGTATTGATACTAACATCGGTGTCCTCTGCAATTTCTTTGAAACTCAAGCCTTTGAAAATCCTTAACTCAAGAACAATGCGTTGATCCTCTGGCAAAAAGGCTATCAACTTCTTTACATCATCATTTATTTGTTCTTGTATCAAATCTATTTCTGCATTGGATTCTGTATAATGAACAAAATCAAACAAACTAAAATCATCTCCACCAATATTCTCACTTACTGTTTTGGACTTCTTTTGTCCACGGAAATGATCAATGGTTAAATTAAATGCAATACGCATCACCCAAGGCAAAAATTTACCCTCTTCATTATACTTTCCTTCCTTAATGGTCGTTATCACCTTAATGAATGTATCCTGAAAAATATCCTCGGTTACATCATGGTCATAGACTTTAGAAAAAATAAAACTATAAATACGGGTCTGATGTCTGTTGATCAATACTGCCAATGCCGATTCGTCTCCAAGCACATAGGACCGAACCAATTCACTGTCTTTTCTGAATTTCATACGTTCTATTTAAAAGGTTTAAAACGTAAAAATTTACTCTATAGGCAATATGATTTTTGATTTAATAATTCAAAGATAAAAAATATATTGAATTTATTAAAAAATTAACAGTTCATGCATAATATTTAACTATTAAAATTGTTGCACACAGCTAAAAGGTAGCTTCGGAAATGATTTTAATTGTTTTTAATGTAACTGGATGAACAAACTCCAACTCACCGGCGTGCAGTAACATTCTATCTGCGGGTTTTCCATACAGATCATCGCCTATTATGGGTGCATTCAGGCCCAATTGGTGCGCTGCATGTACACGCAATTGATGCGTACGACCTGTGTAGGGGTAAAATAAAACACGAGCAAATCCATTGGTATTTTCTACGACTTGATAGTATGTTACAGCCTCTTTACCATGTTGATAATCTACCAGTTGCATAGGCCTATGTTCTAAATCAACTCTTATAGGTAATTCAATTTTTCCGCTCAACGATTCTATTTCACGACTCAAAACTGCGGTATATACTTTTTTAATTTTCCTATGCGTAAATTGTTTCTGAATCAATTTATAGATTTCTATGTTTTTCGCAAATAATAAAATGCCAGAAGTGGCCATGTCGAGTCTGTGAACCGCAAGTGCATCAGGACTTTGCCAATAATCTATAACGCGTTGCTGCATACAATGGGAGATTCTTTTCCCAGGGACAGATAATACCCCGGCAGGTTTGTTTACCGCTAGCAACCACTGGTCTTCGTACAAGATTTCCAGGTGTATTTGGGTAGATTTTTCGGCTGGGTCCGATGCTACATCCAGACCTTGCATCATAAAGTTCAAAATCGGTAAACACTTAGTTTTACAGGCAGGATAAAAATTCAAATGAGTGCGAATTTGTGAATTTGGAGATTTTCCGTACCAAAACTCGCCCATCGCAAGGGGTTTGTAATCGTGGGAATATGCATATTGCAATAATCTGGGTGCAGCACATTCTCCCGCACCAGCCGGCGGTGATAGTTTATATGACTTGAAAATCTCTTGCAATCCCTTGACTTCTGCTTTCGCATTCAAAAACTGAAAACTATAATGTAAAATTTGCTGTAATTCTGCAGATTTGAGTTTGCGCAAGTTTTTCAATTCTTCTATTTCATCTTCAAATATCTTTAATTCATTATTTAAAACAGAAAAATTTTCCTTCATAAATCTCTTAAAATCTTTCATTTCAAAATGATGTCTTTTACTTTGATTTTCGAGTGATTTTAAGATATTTTTTTGTTCTGATTCGGGTAATGAAGCAACCTTGATTCGTTCCGATTGTCGTATATCACGCGCCTTACGATGATTTTCTTTTAATTCAGAAAATAATTTTTCGTTGTTTTCGAGCGTTTTTTGTAAATTATTTTTTAGCTGCAGATATGCTTGTGAATTTTCAATTTCTGCTAATTTTTGGTTGATTAGATTAATTTCATTTTCACCATTTCTAAAATCACCATCGGGTTGCAAAATATCAAAAACTGGAGGAACAAAACCAGGCAATTGATTTTGTTCAATAATTTTTCCAGAAAAAGCTGCCAAATATCCTATTTTTCCTTCTGCATTTTCTACGATTAATATCCCGAACATTTTGCCCACCGATTGATCATCCCATCCAAAAGCATAGTCAAAATCTTGCTGTTCATTCAAATAGGACTTGATTTCCTCTGCAGCTTGAATCACCCATGGATGTGGCTGATAATTAAATGGATAGGTAAATTGCACAGGGATTTGATTCCTATCCCGAACCTCTAACGGATGCCAGATTTTTGTCGTTTCAAACATTTGCTAAAATTATAGAATATTAGCTATTGATGTATGATTTAAACCAAAATAAAAAGGCTGCACCCATGCGCAGCCTCTGTTTTTAATTGAAAAGCAAATTATTTTTTGATAAACTGTTTGGAAGTTTTTTTCCCATCTGCATTCGTCATTTGAATGATATAAACGCCTGGTAGCAGTGAACTCACATTAATCTCATTTGAATTTGCTCTATGCACAAGCTTTTTTCTGCTCATGTCATATATCTGCAACATTTTCACTTCATCTCCTTTTATCTTTAAAACATCTGAAACCGGATTTGGAAACAATTGAATTTGTGTTTTTGCTGTGATATCATTTACGCTCAGGGTTCCGACATGTAGCGAATAATCCTCTATTTGGCCATACAATCCACCAAAACAAGGATCATCAAACTGATCAGGCGTTTGATAATTGCCATAATCCTTTTTAATCCTCATACGCGTTGTTCCTTCGGGTGCATTTGCCGGAACGGTAATATTTGCGGTAACTGAAACTCCATCAGTTCCGTTTGAGTTGAAAATTGAAACAGAACCATCGATGAAATATTTTTCGCCTGCATCATCAAAATCATCATCCTGATTCCAATCAATATAAACAGCAAAATAGTTATTATGAGCACCTTCGGTGTTACCTGCCATTGTAATAGGATAGGTCTGCCCCGGTTGTACCTGAGCGGTTAAATGGACAAAACTCTCATGGGGAACCGAGTTGGATCCAAGCGCTTCAGTGACATTTTCGATTCCTGCAAAAATCACTTGTGTGATGGGCTCTGTAAGGTAAGTGAAAGTCAAGGGGCCGCAATAGGGCGGGAATGGATTTGAAATGGTAGTAAAACTGAAAACTTCACAATCCATAGATTCACCCGCTGCATTTTCTGCTGTAATTGTCCAGTAGTAGGTAGTATTTTCCTCTAATCCTGTAATAGTGGCCCAAACCGCATCACCTGCAGTAGATCCCAAAAAGTTTGTTCCGTTGGTGGTATCGATATAGATTTTAAACGCCGACACCAGTCCGCCGGTTGTTGGTGGAGACCAAGTAAGCAATACATTCCCGGTATAGTTTACATCATTTGCACCGTTTACAGGAGACGTAATTTGTGGGCAATGTGGAATTTCTGTAGGTTCTGAACCGCACTGAACCGACCGTACACGGTCTTGTGACTGGCTTTCGCACTCGCTGTTGAGGTGCAAATAAAACCTTAATTCTTCGGAAACCGTTGCAGTGTATTCAACAGAGCCAGTACCAGTGGAATACACCGTTTCACCAGATGCATCTGCAATGGTAATAAAATCGGTGGCTCTGGAACTGCTGAAGGTATATGTTTCGCCTTCGACTACATTGACGGGTGAATATTCCCCAGCCCAACCGCCAGAGGTGATTATTTGTGGTGTTGCATCACAAATGGGCGTAAATGCAGTTGTAGGCCATGCCGAGCCAGATGTACAGCCCTCTTGCGCCATTGTGATAAAGGGTACGCATAAAAGTGCAAATAAAAGTCGTTTCATTATTTAGAATTTAAAATTGAATTGAAGGTAAATGTAAGTTTTATTTATATTTAAATTAAAAATATACTGTTTTTTAGAAAACATAATGTGAATTTTGAAAATTACGCATTGTTGCCAGAGGAGAAATTCCGGATAGGGATTGTAGGCGGTAGCCCGTAAAGGCGAATGCGCTCACAAAAAACCGCCCGTAGAAAGCGGTTAGCTTTCTAGGGGCGGATTTTTTGTAAGCATTTGACTGCGGACTAAAGCCGTAAAGCCCGTTAAATCCGCCTAATTCACAAATTTATCCTTGAATTATTCTTTAATTCTTTCTTGATAAGAACCGTCTTCTGTGCTGATTCTCACTTTGTCGCCTTCGTTGATAAATAGTGGAACTTTGATTTCGGCACCGGTTTCGGTTGTAGCGGGTTTGGTAGCATTAGTTGCTGTATCTCCACGCAATCCAGGCTCGGTATGGGTAATTTCCATGATTACAAAGGGTTGTAACTCTGCAGATAGAGGTGTCTCGTCATCTGCTCGGAAAATAATAGTAACATCTTCAGCCGGTTTCATAAATTGTGGATTTTCAATCATATTTTTATTCAAATATACTTGTGAAAAATCATCATTGTTCATGAAGTGAAATCCATGATCGTCTTCGTAAAGATATTGGTATGAGCGTGTTTCTACTCTCACTGCCTCTATGGTATGTCCGGCAGAAAAGGTGTTTTCTAGAACTCGTCCTGATGTTACACTTTTCAATTTTGTTCGAACGAACGCTGGTCCTTTACCGGGTTTAACGTGCAGAAAGTCAACAATTTTATAAATATCGTTGTTGTATTCGATACACATTCCTTTTCTAATATCTGATGTTGTTGCCATAATTTTTTAAATTTTGTTTTTTAGTTACAGATTTCCGTTGGGATTGTAGCCCCGCATGATTCCACGAGAACTTTCTGTAACAAATTGTATAATTTCGTCTCTTTCTGGAGTTGCTTCCATTTCGGTTTCTATCATTTGAACGGCTTGGGATACGTTGAGTTTTTTTTGAAAAAGGATTCTGTAAATGGCTTGAATTTCTGCTATTTTCTTGGATTCGAATCCTCTTCTTCGTAATCCTACCGAATTGATTCCGACGTAACTAATGGGGTCTCGAGCGGCTTTGACAAAGGGTGGAACGTCTTTTCGTACCAGTGTACCCCCCGCCACCAAGGCATGTCGGCCAATTTTGGTAAATTGATGTACAGGGCTCATTCCTCCTACTATGGCATAATCATCTACCTCGATATGACCGGCCAGTGCAACGCCGTTTACCAATATGACGTTGTTGCCAACGATGCAATCATGGGCTATATGCACGGTAGCCATGATGAGGCAATTACTTCCTATTTTGGTGAATCCCAGTGCTTTGGTGCCTTTGTTCACGGTCACAGCTTCTCTGATTATGGTATTATCACCAATATAGGTATAGGTTTCTTCTCCTTGATACTTGAGGTCTTGTGGGTCTGCAGAGACTACGGCTCCAGGGAAAATTTTGCAATTCTTACCTATTCTTGCACCTCTCATTATGGTTGCATTTGGGCCTATCCAGGTGCCTTCTCCTATTTCGACGTCATCGTCTATAAAAGCAAAGGGAGAAATGCTAACATTTTTGGCGATTTTGGCGCCGGGATGCACATATGCAAGTTGATTCATTACTTCCAAAGTTATTCTTTATTTTTTACAATTTGTGCCATCATTTCGGCTTCTACTACGACGTTTTCACCCACAAATCCAGTTCCTTGCATGGTGATAATGCCTCGTCGAATGGGTTGTGTTAAATCACATTTAAAAATTACGGTATCTCCTGGAACTACTTTCTTCTTGAATTTTACAGATTCGATTTTCATAAAATAGGTTGAGTAGGATTCTGGATCGGGGACATTGCTCAAAAACAGTATTCCTGCTGCCTGTGCCATGGCTTCTACGAGCAGAACTCCTGGCATCACCGGTTCTTGTGGAAAATGGCCGACAAAATAGGGTTCGTTCATGCTTACGTTTTTCACGCCTATCACATGATTTTCTGACACTTCCATTATTTTGTCAATTAATAAAAACGGTGGTCTATGGGGCAAAAGTTCCATGATACCATTGATATCATAAACAGGTTCTTGGTTGATATTGATTTCTGGAACGTTTTTGCGTTTAGCGATTTTGATTTGTTTATTCAATTTTTTTGCAAATTGCGTATTGATTAAATGACCAGGTTTATTGGCAATAATTTTTGCTTTTAGCTTGGTTCCTACAAGAGTCAAATCCCCAATGACATCTAGTAATTTGTGTCTGGCAGCCTCGTTGGGGTGATTGAGGGTGAGATTGTCTAGAATTCCATTTGGGCGAATGCTTACCTTGTCTTTATTAAAAGCTTTTTTGAGTTTTTCTTCGGTATCGGGGGTAATTTCTTTATCCACATATACGATAGCATTTGAAATATCTCCGCCTTTGATGAGACCTGCGTGTAACAATTGCTCTAATTCATGTAAAAAGCTGAAGGTTCTTGAATCGGCTATTTCTGTTTTAAAATCCTTGAGACTTTTGAGTGTGGCGTTTTGTGTACCTAATACTTTGGTGCCAAAATCAACCATGGTAGTTACTTCGAATTCATCAGAAGGTATTGCGGTAATTTCCGAGCCTGTTTCGGGGTCGTGAAAAGTTACAATTTCTTTGATATAATAATATTCACGTTCTGCATTCTGCTCTATGATACCTGCTTTTTCGATGGCTTCGACAAAGAATTTGGCAGAGCCGTCCATGATGGGCGGTTCGGCATTGTCTAGTTCTATGATGGCATTATCTACATCCATACCTGTAAGAGCTGCCAAAATATGCTCGGTGGTGTGAATTTTTACTCCTTTTTTCTCTAAAATAGTTCCGCGCTGTGTATAAGTCACAAAATTGGCATCTGCTTCGACACTGGGATTTCCTTCCAAATCAGTACGTACAAAGACAAATCCTGTATTGGGTTCTGCAGGCTTGAGTGTCATATTCACTTTTTGCCCAGTATGCAATCCAACACCTTGAAGACTCACAGCTTGCGCTAATGTTTTTTGTTTATCCGACATTATTTATCGCTGAATTTTTTATCTAAAAGTTCTAATTTTCTCATTAATTGTGGCAATTTACGAAAATAAACATAAGCTTTCCTGAACTCCATAGCATCAAGAGCTGGCGAGCCGTAGAGCTGGCTGTTCTCTTTTATGTTTCCGTTGACACCACTTTGTGCCTGAATCTGAACATTATCACCTACTGTAAGATGACCTGCAATTCCTACCTGGCCGCCAATCATGCCATTACTACCAACTTTGGTAGAACCTGCTACTCCAGATTGAGAAGCAATTACCGTGTTTTTACCTATAATTACATTGTGGGCTATCTGAATCTGATTATCCAGCTTTACACTTTCTCCTATGATAGTAGAACCCATGGTGGCGCGGTCGATGGTACTGCATGCGCCAATTTCTACATAATCACGAATGATAACATTTCCTACCTGCGGAACTTTATGAAACCCTCCCCCTTCTCTGGGTTGAAAGCCAAAGCCGTCACTTCCTATTACAGCACCAGAATGTATGATACAATGGTTACCGATGATACAATCTTTATATACTTTAACGCCAGAATACAAGGTAGTATTATCTCCTATCACCACATTGTCGTCTATATAGACATGTGGATAAATCTTGCAGTTGTTTCCAATTTTTACGTTTTTAGAAATATAAGCAAATGCGCCTATATATGGATTTTCACCTAATTGAAGGTCATTGGCGATATAGGAAGGCTCTTCTATACCAGATTTCTGATTTTGCATTTTTTGATATAGATGCAATAGTTTACTCATGGCATGATATGCATCATCTACAAGAATGTAGGTTTGCGAACTCCCAACAGGAATTTCAAGATTTTTACTGATTACCACTACTGCAGCTTCAGAAGACTTCAAAAAGTGCCGATATTTGGTATTGGCAAAAAAAGTGAGTGCATTTTTTCCTGCTTCTTCTATTTTACCAAAATCAGATACCAGAGTATTTTCATCTCCAATAATTTCACCATCAATCCATTGAGCTATTTGACTGGCCGTAAATTCCATGGGGCAAAAGTAGAAAAATTAATTATAAATTAACATATAACAAAGTTATAGAACGCAAAATATTACTAAATGTTGGTTTTAGCATAAATAAATATCAGTTTAGATATCAATATTGACGTATTTTTTATAAATAAGTTGCCCAGTTTTCCTACATAAGTCTTTCAAATTTCTCCTTATCCCAATAGCAAAAATGATATTTTGTAGTGGTTTCAAACAAAGGTTGGGTGAGGATTTGCTTTTCAGACTCGGCGATGTCGATGCAGCGGTTTCCTTTTTCCAATAACATAACAGGATGAAGGTTTCGCTCATAGGGCACAATTTTCAAAAAAGATTCATGAACAAAATAGGGCGAAGTACCTTTACCTAGAACTTCTTCGATAAAGTCTTTTTTATTTTCAATTTCATCCTCTGGAATTCTATTATTTCTAATTTCTACCCTAGGTAATTTACGCTGAATCACCGATTTGGCCAGCGTGCTCAATACAGAATCCGAATGCCACTGCCACTGCTTGAGTGAAAATAACACATCATTATCATCTAATCGCGTAAAAACCTCTAAATCCTTTTCACTGAATTGCTCTGTAAAATCTCGCTTCAAAAAATGCCCTAAAGCCTGAGTTGTCTCAAGCGATTGGCCATTTCTATATAATTCCTTGGCCCGCTTCAATGCCTGAATCAAATAAATCTCGGCACCAAAAGCCGTCTTGTGCAAATAGACCTGCCAATACATAAACATTCTGGAAATCAGATATTTCTCAACCGAATAAATTCCTTTTGCATCAATCACCAATTGATTATCAAAAACATTCATCATCGAAATTATTCGGTCCGAACCTATGTTTCCCTCGGTAACACCCGTAAAAAAACTGTCGCGTTTCAAATAATCCAATCGATCTATATCCAACTGACTTGCAATAAGTTGACTCAAAAACTTGCGTGAATATTTTTGGGTAAAAATTTCAATGGTTAAATCCAGCGCTCCATCAAACTCTTGATTGAGTTGTTTCATAATTTTCAACGAAATATCTTCATGATTTACGCCTTCTACAATGGTAGATTCCAGCGCATGAGAAAACGGTCCGTGACCTATATCATGCAGCAAAATCGCAATATACACCGCACGCTCCTCTTCTTCAGATATTTTAACATTTTTTTGGCGCAATGTATCCACCGCCTTTTGCATCAAGTGCAAACAACCCAAGGCATGCAAAAAACGCGAGTGCGTAGAACCCGGATATACATAATGCGTGAGCCCAGTCTGTGAAATACGGCGCAATCTTTGAAAGTTTTTATGTTCGATTAAATCAAAAATAAAAGCATCCGGAATTGAAATAAATCCATAAACAGGGTCGTTAAATATCTTTAGCTTATTAGACTTTGATTTCTTCAATTGAATTTAATTTTAAATCTTTACAAAAATAGATAAACTGTATGGCAATTAAAATATTATGGGTAGATGATGAAATAGAATTATTAAAACCCCATTGCCTTTTCCTAGAAAAAAAAGGCTATGACACAACAACCATGAACAATGCTACAGATGCACTGGAATTATTGAATGAAGAGAATTTTTCTGCCATATTACTGGACGAAAATATGCCAGGTATGAGCGGATTAGAAGCATTGACAGCCATCAAGCGCATTCGCCCAAACACCCCAGTCGTCATGGTAACCAAAAACGAAGAAGAACACATCATGGAAGAGGCAATCGGCTCACATATAGCAGATTACCTCATCAAACCCGTCAATCCCAATCAAATTTTATTAAGCCTGAAAAAAATCCTGGACGGCTCTAAAATCATTACCGAAAAAGCGGTAGTAAATTACCAAATGGAATTCCGCAATATTGCCATGGATTTGATGAACGCCCGCGACCACGAAGATTGGACCGCCATTTACAAAAAACTGGTGCACTGGGAAATCAATTTAGAAAATATTGATGATGCCAGCATGCTCCAAATTCTCAACGATCAAAAAGCCGATGCCAATCATCAATTTGCACGGTTTATCGAAAAAAATTATAAAGGTTGGTTGAACGGCGAAGACCGTCCAGAGCTCTCTCACACCGCCTTCAACAGCAAGGTTCGCCCGCATCTCAAAGACAATAAAACGCTGTTGCTCATGATCGACAACCTGCGCTATGACCAGTGGAAAGTGATTCAACCGCTATTTCAGCAATATTATAATCAGACGCACGAAGACATGTATTACAGCATTTTGCCGTCTGCTACGCAGTATGCGCGCAATGCTTTTTTTGCCGGTTTATTGCCGCTGGAAATTGAAAAAAGATTTCCGCAATATTGGAAAAACGACACCGACGAAGGCAATAAAAACGAACATGAAATTGATTTGCTGCGCGATAATTTAGGTCGATTAGGCCTGAAAAACCTGAAAACCAAATACTACAAAATCCTAAATTCAGGCTATGAAAAATACGTGCTGGACGAGTTTCACAACTTCAAAAATAATGATTTGACGGTAATTGTCTATAATTTCATCGATATTTTGTCCCACGCCAAAACCGACAATCGTATTGTGAGCGAAATGATACGCAACGACAAAACCTATCGTTCGGTTACGCAGAACTGGTTCAAAAACAGCTATATACTAGATATTATAAAACAAGCTGCCGACAACGATATGCGCCTTCTCATCACCACCGACCATGGAACTATTTTTGTGAAAGAACCCTCACAAGTGGTGGGCGACCGCGAAACCAGCACCAATTTGCGCTACAAACTCGGGCGACAGCTACAATATGACGAGGATGACGTGATGGCCATCGAAAAGCCCGAGGAATATCATTTGCCCAAAGTGAACGTGAGCAGCAAGTACATTTTTGCCAAAAACGACATTTTCCTGGCCTATCCCAAGAATTACAACCATTATGTGAATTATTACAAAAACACCTATCAACACGGCGGCATTTCGATGGAAGAAATCATCATTCCGTTTGTGGTAATGGAAAACAGGTGATTTTTTTGGGCGGCTGATGGCGCTATCCGCTATATCCCGCGCCCTGTGTGCTTAGAAAAACCCGGCGTCTGTCAGGTTCCGCTGTTCGCTACACCTGCCACACGCCGCGTTTTCTTGGCGCACACAAGGCACGTGATGCCGCTACTATCACCGCCGCGGTTGAATCCCAAATTTGTCTGTACGATATTTCAAACATTAATCATCAATTTGTGTGAAATAACATACGTTTTTGAAAACAAAACAACATGTGGATTTGCCAAAATATTCAAAATTACTCGCAGAAATCGGGTAGAAAATCAAGCTCGCCCGAAAGCGCAGAAAGTTTACCACCATTCAAGTTGCAGAGAGGGCGGGAATTGCCCGTTCCACATTGTATCTTATTGAAAAAGGTGAACCGAGTGTTTCTTTAGGTGCTTATTTCAATGTTTTGCTGGTGATGGGATTGCAAAATGATTTCTTAAAACTAGCAGCAGACGACGAGTTGGGAAGAAAGCTTCAGGATCTTGCGCTGCTGAAATAAAGTTAAATTATGAGTAAAAGTAAACTTAATAGACAAAGGAATGCCATCGTGGGGTAGTGAGGAGGGGTAGTTTGGTTAAAACTCAAAAAAATAATTTATTATCGCTTCTCAAAACTCCACTTAATCAACTTGGAGATGGCTTTTTCTATTTCTTTTCTTCCTTCATCTGTTTTCAGGTCGATGCCACAAAATTTACTGCCATTGGTTTCGGTATGAATATTCAGGTAATAAGAGCCGGAAATGAGCAATGCAAGAATGGCTCTGAAATTGAAATCTGAGTTTTTGAAATGACTGTCGATATATTTGCTGAAAAGTTCTTCACCATTATGCTCCCGTGCATCGGCCAGTTGGCGCAATACATCATTTTCTTCGGAAAGTTCCCACAAAATAATTTTCTGAAGTTCTTTATTATTCTTCAAAACTTCAAACTGCTGCAAAATCATTTCTTTTGTAGCAATTTCTAAACTTTTTGGCGTAATTTCAAAATCGAGCGTAGTAGAAATATTGTTCCAGTAATCCTGAGATTTGATATAAGTGTGGATTAATCCATCGGCATTCCCGAAGTAATCGTAAATCAGTTTTTTATCTAATCCTGCGGTTTTGGCGATATAATTCACTTTCAATGCGGTATAGCCTTCCTCTCGGATAATTTTGCCTACGGTATCCAACAGTTTTTGTTTGGTTTTCTCCTTATTTCGTATCGGTCCCTGAATGGTTTTCCGAGCCATTTATAATTGGTTTGCTTCAAAATTAACCATTATCTCTCAAAAAATAGGAAATATTAAAAATAATATTATCACCATAGAGTGAAATGTGTTATTTTTGCTGAATAAATTTTAAATTGATGATAGCCGTTTTTTTACACTTGATTTACAAAATGATTAAATTTTTGATGGAGATATTTCCTGTTGGATAGATTGATTTATTCATCTTTTACACCATCAGCAAACAATTGATAAACACCAAATTTAGAAATGAAAAATATTTTAAAACTACTCTTTTTATTTACATTTTTATTGTCCCTTCATGCCAATGCACAAATTACGAAAGTAGATGATTGGGAAACTGCACAGAATGAAGCGATTTCGCAGAATAAAAATATACTAATCATTTTAACTGGTAGCGAATGGTGCAAACCCTGTATCAAAATGGAAAAAAATGTAATTGAAACATCAGATTTTGAGAATTATGCAAATAACAATTTAATCCTATTTGAGATAAACCTTCCTCGTCATCAAGATTTAAACTCCAAAATTTATAAAGATTACAATTATTTTAAGAATAAATATCAAACCAATGCTTTACCTTCACTAATTCTTGTTGAAAGTGATGGAAAAAAAATTGCTAAAATGACAAATGGTGTTACTTCAAAGGAAAAGGTTTTGAATATGTTAATACAAAACGACACCGTTCTTCGAAATCTGTGACTTCGGAGCAAAAAAAATTCGGAGAAGTAAATAACCCTTGCGGAACCTACCATAAAATAAATGTATACAGAACTTTAAAACAGATTATGAAAAACTTCACCCTATTACTTTTATTTTTTTCGAGTTTTTGTTTTTCATAAATTATCAACGTATAATCTGCTGTCTCTCTAAAAAATTACAATTCTCTATTGAGTTTTTTAGAGAGTCTAAAAATAGATTTTCTTCTTTTGTGTAAGGGAATTTATCTTTTTCTGCAACCGTTAATACGGGTAAGTTTTTTAAAAAGTAAAAGATAAAACATAGAAATATTAAGATAAGAGGAAATAGTAAAGACAATATTTTAAAACGCTTTGATATACTCATTTTTAGTTGTTTTAAGTCCTGAATTAAACTCTAACGACATATAAACCACCCCGTTCTTCAATAAATAAATCATTCATACTCTAATTTAGGGTTTCCTTTTTTTATTCTATCAAATAATTCTTTTTTATATATATCATCGTTGTAATTATTCAAATAATATAAATGTTCTTTATCAGTATCAAACATTATTACAGGAATATTTTCATTTTTCCAAGTAACATATAAAATGCTATCATAACAATGAATTTCAAAGGATTTTAATGTTTCACGCATATCGTTTGTAATCTCAAATACACCTCCGTAATTCCCTAAAATAGTATCATTCTTTTTTATGTTAAAGGATAGTGCTTGAGCCCAGTCAAATTCACTGTAATGTGTAATATTTATTTTGTATTCTTTATTACAAGGGTGTGATAAGTCTCCAAGATTTCTCTCTCCTTCCCAAGTCAATTCATACCATAGCCACCAAAGCAGTACTGAAATTAGTAGAAATAAAATACTTATCTGTATAGTTTTTTTTGTCATAAATATTTATTTGGGGGCAGTAATCGGAGGAATACCATTATGTATATCAAACAAATCTATCCAATCTCTAAAATTGTCATCATCTTTTGGAAGTGGAGTAATTTCCTGAAATTCTTTTGGGATTGGGAAGCATAGAGGGATTATTATCAAAATATTTTCAATTTGTTTTATTCTAAATCACTCGCACGGAAAATCAGAAACTACACTTTTCTTCGAGATGTACTCTTTATTAGTTTTTTCAATTAGGTAAGTTTCTTTAATAGAAAGTTGACCATTTTCTAATTCTATCTCTTTAATCAATTCTATAGGTTTTAGTGAATCTTTGTCCCATTTATATTTGACCAACCCATATCTATTTTTTGAAATCAAATATTTGTTTTTTTTACAAACCTCTAAATTGTAAATAGAGTCCAATTGCTTTTCTTCTTCAAATCTGTTATTCCTTCTGTTGTATAAAAAATAATTAGCTCGGTAATCGTGACCATACACGGAATAATTCTCTACATGAGGATAGAGCATAATATCGTTTATACCATCAAAGTTAAAATCCATATTAACATATATTGGAAATACATCAATCAACTGAGTTTTTAACGACATATTCTTATGAGTTAAAATAATCATTTGAGAATTATTTTTAAGTTCTACACGTAAAGAATCGATAGAAGAATATTCGTTATCATAAGGTGTATAGTAAACCTTAAATATCTGATTATCTTGATTGATAATTACATAGTTTATATTTTTTTTATCACTTTCTTTTTCAGTCTTAATTGCTTCTTTACAACCTATTAAAGTTAGACTAAAGTGTAATAATATCAAACCAAAATATTTCATTTTGCTCTATTTTTAGGGATGTGCACACGTGGTGTAGAAGAATAATCATTGTTTTTGAATTGAGGCAAATCACTTGGATTCTTCTTAAAGTATTCTTCAATGCTCTTATCATCACATAGATAGGTCGTAACATCTTTTTTTCATCTGCCAATAGAATATACAGAAACTGTACTATAACCTAATTCTTCATGTCCTGTCAGATACTGTTGTCCAATAAAAATCTCTTCTACACCATCTCCTGTAATATCGTAAAATAATATTGATGGATATATTGGTATAGAGTTGCTATAATTGACAGGTACATTTTCAATTCTACCCTTATGACAAACATTTAAAATCAAAACGGAGTCTCTTTTATAATTTGTGCGAGGGAATCTAACAACTACATCGTTTTTCAATTTTTTTACACGAAAATCTTTATCATAAGGAAAACAAATACTATAATTAACTAAAGAGTCCTCTGATTGATTTAGAAAATCATAAATCGACGATTCTTTTAGTTTGTATTTAGTCTTCAGTGTATCAAAATTATCAGAAGTATTTATTTCCTTTCCTTTTATCCAAAGACTTATTTTTGGCATTCCTTTCTCGGTTACAAAAAAATTATCGTTAAACAATAATAATATACTATCGGATAAGGCAATTTTTGACGACTCTAACTTGCTTCCTGCCTGATTAAGTTGTTTATACTCATAATACGTCAATCCAAAAGAAATGTCTAAATTATCCATGATAATTAAATCTTTCTTTAAATTAGATTGATTACAACTCAAATTAGCAAAGGCTATGATAAATATGAATTTCCATCTCATATTTTCATAGATTAAAGTTTAAATCAAAAGTCTTATCATCATTGTGTATAACGAAACTTTTAATATCATTAATTTTGGGTAACATGCTTGGATTTTTTTCAAAATATTCAATAATACTATTTTCATCAAAAATAAATGTGGTATTATTTTCCCAGTTATTCCTTAATTTTTTTGTTTTACCTCGATTCTTTGATATTAATATTTGCACATATTTTTTAGAAACACGCCCACTTAATTGTAACCAATAATATTGTCTTGCTTTATGCCATTTCCCATTATCTCTTCCATCTATTATCATCATATCTCCCCAATATCCCTGCCCATACCAGCCTTTATATTTTTGCCTTGGAGTAGATGAAAATATATATTGCTCAATATAATTTCTTAATTTATCAATTCGAGATTTATAATTTCGATTGAAAATATCAGAATCTACAAAATCTCCATATGTTTCTTCCCCAAACCAGTCTGTTGCAACTTGAGCGTATTTAGGGGCTTGATCATTTTTGTATTTAACTTTATTGGTAATATAGCACATACAGGTTTTGTACCATATATTTTCTTCTTTATGAGCCGAAGAACGATTCAACGCTGTTTGAAATTTTAAATCTGAAACTAAATTAAAATAGATCCATCCAACCTCTCTTAATTCCCACTCTCCCAAACCAGATTCGCAAAATACAGTAGCAATAAATTCATTCTTTTGTTCGACGGTTAAATTTAAAGGAGGACAAATCACTTCTTTGAGTGGAAGATCATTTATACTTGATTTTGCCTGGGC
This sequence comes from Flavobacteriaceae bacterium, assembly GCA_030538275.1. Lineage (GTDB taxonomy): Bacteria > Bacteroidota > Bacteroidia > Flavobacteriales > Weeksellaceae > Profundicola. Next base: position 90,221 of record JAUNUH010000010.1, read on the forward strand.
TTTTGCACATTTTAGTTTGAATTCATCTGAAGTATGTGATAATCCATCACAGGAAATAGTTGCAATAAATTCAAAATCTCCTTCGAACCAACTCCATGAAAATGTTTTGTTTCTTGAAAAAGACGCTATTACTCTTCGTCTTCCATTTGGATTTATTGTAACATTTGTGGTTACAGCCTCTTCACTTCCAAAAACCTCATTTTCTCCTACATATAAAATGGCTTTATCTGCATTTAAGTTGTACGCCTCAACTTCAAAGGTCAAATTGAAATTTTCATTATCTAAATTACAAGAAACAAATCTTACAGATAATGATTTATTTCCATACACTTTTTCATCATTACCCAACCCCAATCGCTTTACTTTTCCTATTTTTTGTATTCCATGCATAAAAACTGTTTTTAAATTAAAATAAGTGTTGGTGTAGAACACCAACACTTTAAAAAATTTTATCCTAATGTACTCGGTCTGTCACTTGCTGATAATTGTACATCATCCAATCTGAATACGGTTTCTGTTTCCAGCTCTTCCGGGTTCTCGCAATTTTCATAGTTTTGTTTCTGTTTTTCAATTCTTTAGAAATATCATGGATATATGAAAACTTATAAATTAAGAATAAATCCATTGCGATATGTATTGATTCCATCTCCTATACTAATTGAATCAATAATAATCAATTTTTCTTGATCTATTTTTATCTCAATAAACCTTGGAAAGCTGGCTTGGTCATCGTTTTTAATAGCATAAAACCTAGTGCCATCTGTATAATAACATTTAGTTTCAGGTATTTTCCTAAAATTAGCTGTATCAACTATTTGTTCAACACTAACAATTTTGCCACTAGTTAAACCTATATCATTAGAAAAGTAATCACTTCTTTTATCAGAATCTGTGTCTAATTTTATATAAACCTTATGGGTTATGGTGTCTTTATATAAAATTTTCTCGTACAATGGCACCATTGATTTAGCTTGTTTTTTTCGCTCTCCACACGAAAAGACTAAAAAGCATATAAGTGTAAAGAAAACTACCTTTGGATTTTCCATAAAAGTATATATTTTGCATTTTGTGGTTTAGACTCCCAGAATGTTTGCATGAAATCGACAAACAAATCACCTAGTTCGTCAAAATCTACGTTTAATTGATATTTAAAACTTTGATCTAAAACGCTAAATTTAATATTGCTAAGCTCTGAATTGTTATGGAAAATATTGTTTACGAAGAGAATCAACGTTGCTCCAATATAGTTTATCAAATACGCTCTCATCCATAATCAAATTACTATTATAAATATGATTTTTATCAATACCTACTGTTTTTGACCATTCTGATTTTTCGCGCATTACATTAATAGTATGAAAAGTCTTTATATCTACGTTTTTAATCTCTATAGCATTCCAGAAAATTTTGTTATTTAATTTTAAATAGAGTCCTCCTAGAACTTCATATTCATTAATATTTCCTTTTTTGATTAATACACTATCAACCAAAAAATAAATAAAATTTTTATCTCTATAGTATACGGCCACTGGATTATAATTGTAATAAATATTGTTGATTTTCAAAGAATCCTCTCTAAAATTATATAATAGATCAAAAGTTCTTTCGTCTAACACTTCTTTTAATTTTTTTATTTTATTACCGTCTATCACTTCAGTGATTTGCTTGGAGTAATATGGTTTGAAAATTAAGTTTCCTGTTTTTTTATCAACATATAAAATTTCCGGATTTTTAATGTTATAATTTTCCTGAGTACATCCAATAAAACCAATTAAAAAAACGTATATAAGCAGAGTTTTTTCTATTATTTTCTTTGTATTTTCCATAGTTTTGTTTCTGTTGAATCATAGAATTCGATATTTCCACTAATATATCTATTCAGACAAGTATTGGCGAAAGTCCAACTAGTCTGTTTTCTAACACCTTCTGCAATATTTGATAAGCTCCCTGAAGATGATGTAATTCCATGTTGATCCCAAATCTCATACTTTGGATTTGTAGGCTCATTATTATTTATGATTAATAATAAGGTATGAAAGCCATGTGTCGCTGCGAAATAATATACGTGGAAACCTATTTTTTTTATTAAATCCTTTTCAAAAAGGTTTATTAATCTTGTAATATTCATTGATGATAATTCAATAATATCGTACATTACTTTTTTATAATTTTTTGTTGCTTCTTGTTCACTTTCAGCCTCAGTAATTAATTTTCGTTTTGCGTGATTAATAATATACTGATTAAAAATGTGTGTGTTTTCTACATATCCTTTTTTCTTGAAAAACTCTCCTCTATCGTATGCGGTTTTTCCAGAAAAACTAATATTGTTTTTATGTTGGTGAGTATCTCTATATACACTATAAAAATCCACAGTATTATCTAATAGTTCTGATAATCCTCTCTCGGCGGCTTGCATACAATAATTTTCATCATACTCAGGAGAGAGTCCCTGATCTGCAAAGTCTTGTATATATTTTAATTCATTAATTAATCTATCAACTTCTTCTTTCATAAACACATCCTTTTCCACCACTTTGAAATTGAATTTTCCGCAAATTCCTTTGCGTGAAGATTTATTGCCAGTCCAGTCCTCATTATCCGAAGCATAGACGGTTATGGTAAATGTAGTACCTCTCGGGAGCTTGGTGGGTGTAATTTCCATCACAAACACATCGCCATTAGCTGCATTTTTTAAATCATATGATTTCGCTGTATCTTTATAGTCAGTATCCTCATTATCTATAAATTTTAATTTGGCTGCTGAATTTGAAGAAACAAAAGAGAGTTCACCGTCTTCGTCCTGTAATCCCCAAGGGTCGTAACCTCTCTTTACCATTAAGGGAATTTTAGTTGTAGAGTTTTGAGTAATTACAATATCAGCGACCAAGTATTCTCTCTTGTCTTTATCATAATCGCTTCCCAAATCAATCTTGGTTTTTGTATGATTTTTACCTTCTTTAACCGATACTATCGCATTTTTTGCATTTTCCGGATTGTTGATTTTTACGATCGGAAGAAAATCATATCTGTCTACGTCTTCTTCCGACATTTTTTTAGACGGAGTAGGATTTAGTCTTGCTAAACTATTCTTTGGTAATCTTAGTGCTGTTACTTTATGTCTCATTTTATATGTATTTTGAAAAAAACAGAGGTGCTTTAACACCTCTGTTTTAATGAATAGTTTACTAATCTCTTGGCAATGTACTCTCTCTGTCACTTGCTGATAATTGAGCGTCATCCAATCTGATACAGCAGAAAACTCAGGATTCAATCGTTCTATTTCAGAAACATTTTTGAAAGCACCAAACGATTTTGATGCGATTTCCATAGCCTGCCATTTAGTTTGGTCAGTAGGTTTGTCTTTTACTGCGTTAAAAAATACACCTGTTGTATTATCGGGGTGAAATACGAAACGCTTTTTCTGTTCTTCTTTTTTACTAAGTTCAGGAGCTCGTAAACTTATGAATCGGAATAAAGTTTGTTGTTTGGTAGCGATAGGAATATGTTTTTAGAAAATTAATTCCGTAAAGTTAATGAAATATTTATTCAATCCATTGATTGGTTTATTTTTATGCGTTTTTTTGATAAGCTTCTGACTAACGTTTATTAAATCAACTTGCAGTCAATTAGTTACAAAGCCAAGTTCTTCCTTAGTCAGCTCAAATTTAGTGATTTGTTTTTTAACTCGTGCAACTAATTTGAGCTTTCTTTTTTCGTCTAAAAACAGATATTCGGTTGGTGGATTGTAGTTTGTTCCTTTTACAAGCATATTCCAAATGATTACTGCCAATTTTCTTGCTAGAGCAGTTACTGCCGTAGCCCTTCCTTTTTTGTAGTTGATTCTTTTGAAAAAATCAACGAGCCATCCTTCTTTTAAATTTCCGATTGCATTGGCTGTATTTCTGAAAGCAATTTTGAGTCTTGAACTTCCTTTTGGTATGTGATGAGAAAGCACCTTTCCTCCACTGATTTTATTGTTCGGCGCAAGTCTGAGCCAGGCTGTAAATTGCTTTGCTGATGGAAATTTTCGTATGCCCTCCAAACCAATTTCACTTATTAGTGCCATGATTAAACCTTCATTTACTCCTTCTATAGCCATTAAATCTACACCTTCGAAGTATTGGTAGGAAAGCAAATTCAAATCTGTGTTGGTTAATCCATTTTTATTTTTTCTTTTGTGCTTTTTTTTTCAATAGGAATATCCAAGCGTTGGTCTGTTTTAATTTTTAGAACGGAACAACACTGCCGGTCGCTCGTAAAATGCGGGTTTTGGGGATATGGAGGTACGGAATATCACCAAACCCGGATTTTACAAGACCGGCAGCCGCAGATTGGAACAAAAAGCCCGACTCGCAGGGATGCGCCAAAAAAAATTAATATCGATACATATCACTCTTGAACGGCCCCTCTACCGGAACGTCGATGTATTTGGCTTGTTCGTCGGTGAGAATATCCAGTTCCACGCCGATTTTGGCTAAATGTAATCGAGCCACTTTTTCGTCTAAATGTTTGGGCAGTACATAGACCTTGTTTTCGTATTGGTCGGTATTTTTCCACAATTCTATTTGCGCCAATGTCTGATTGGTAAAGGAATTGGACATGACAAAGGACGGATGGCCCGTGGCGTTACCCAGATTCATCAATCGACCCTGTGACAGGATTATGATATCATTTCCATCAATATTGTAAACGTCCACTTGCGGCTTGATTTCGTCTCGTGTTTCGCCAAAATTCTGGTTCAACCATTTCATATCTATCTCATTATCAAAGTGTCCGATATTTCCTACGATAGTTTTGTCTTTCATCATTTTGAAGTGACGTTCCTGGATAATATCCTTGTTTCCGGTGGCGGTAACCACGATATCTGCCTCTGGAATGGCGTTGTCCATTTTTTTGACTTCATAGCCGTCCATAGCGGCTTGCAAGGCACAAATCGGGTCGATTTCGGTGACGATGACGCGTGCTCCGGCGCCACGTAATGAGGCGGCTGTTCCTTTGCCCACATCACCATAACCCGCTACTACGGCCACTTTTCCTGCCATCATGACATCGGTTGCGCGGCGAATGGCGTCCACGGCAGATTCACGACAGCCATATTTGTTGTCGAATTTGGATTTGGTAACACTGTCGTTCACGTTGATGGCGGGCATGGGCAGCGTTCCGTTTTTCATGCGCTCATATAAACGCAGGACACCGGTGGTGGTTTCTTCTGAAATGCCTTTGATATCGGCTGCGAGTTCGGGATATTTGTCCAAAACCATATTGGTTAAATCGCCGCCGTCGTCCAAAATCATATTGAGCGGTTTGCGGTTTTGGCCAAAAAACAGGGTTTGTTCGATACACCAATCAAATTCTTCTTCGTTCATTCCTTTCCAGGCATAGACCGGGATTCCGGCGGCGGCAATGGCTGCTGCAGCGTGATCTTGTGTAGAATATATGTTGCAGGAAGACCAGGTAACTTCTGCGCCTAGATCGATCAAGGTTTCGATAAGCACGGCCGTTTGAATGGTCATGTGCAAACAGCCGGCGATGCGTGCGCCTTTGAGCGGTTTTTCGGTGCCAAATTCTTCACGAAGTGCCATGAGTCCGGGCATTTCGGCTTCGGCCAGGCGAATTTCTTTTCGGCCATAATCTGCCAATGAAATATCTTTAACTTTGTAGGGAATATAGGAAGTTTTGGTTTCCATAATCGAAATAAATTGTAATTTAGAGTTTGCAAAGTTAGGAAATATCTGCGTGAAGTAAGTATATTTCGAGTAACGAGTAAATTATCAATCCCATGAACAGATGCCTGTAATTGATCGAATCCAATTAAATTTTACCGAAATTATCACTTGGCATGTAACCGAGACGAAGGAAGAGATGCTTGAAGTGCTGAATTTGAGTGATGAACGCCTTGAAAAAATGCAAAAAATGCCAGAAAAACAAGCGATGGAATATCTGGGATTGCGTGCATGTTTGTTGGAATTGAATGCCGATTTGGATGTTCATTACGACCAAAAGGGTAAGCCTTTTCTCAAATCCGAGCATCATATTTCGATAACGCATTCCTATGGTTTTGTTTCGGTAGGATTGAGTTATTATAAAATTGGTATTGATATAGAAAAGCGACGCGATAGCAAAATATTAAATATCTCTAAAAAATTCACCAACTTGGATGAACAGGCCTGGATTCCAGAAAATGAACAATACGCTGATTATCTGCATATTGTATGGGGAATCAAAGAAGGGTTATATAAAATTAATGGAGGGAATTTGTGGAATTTCAAGCATCATTATCGTGTAGAACCTTTTGAATTGATAGAAAATTCGAGAATGATCTGCTGGATTTCAGATGAATTGAGCAGTCGTAAATATTTTGCGTATTATAAAATGGTAAATGCTTGTTTTCTTGTTTGGGTTCTGGATTATGAGGTATGATGGGTTCTATTGGAAAATAGATTATTTTTTTTCATTCCAATAATAGCTGTCGGGATAGGGTCTTTTTCCAAAAATTGCAGTTCCCACCCGGATCATGGTAGAACCCTCTTCTATAGCCGTTTCCAGATCTCCGCTCATTCCCATTGAAAGTTCTTGGGCTGGTATTCCTGCTGCAAAAAATTGGATTTGAATTTCTTTTAAAAGTCGAAAACACTTTCTTACTTTTTCTATTTCGGCCGAAAACAAGCCTATGGTCATCAATCCTATAATTCGAATTCTGTCCATTTCTTGTACATTTTTGGCGAAATCCAATGCTTTTTCTGGTGAAATTCCGAATTTACTTTCTTCATAAGAAGTATTTACCTGAATCATGACATCGATTGTTTTGTTTTCGAATTCGAGTCTTTTTTGAAGTTTTTCTGCCAGCGAAATTCGGTCGAGCGACTGGATACAATCAGCAAATTTCAATACTTCCTTCACTTTATTGGATTGTAAATGACCGATAAAATGCGTTTGATGCGGCCAAGGTTGTAGCGCTTCGTACTTTTCTTTTAATTCCTGAACTTTGTTTTCACCCAACAGGTTTTCACCTGCATTCAATGCCATGATAATACGCTCCGGATCCACAGTTTTGGTTGCCAACAATAGTTTGACATCTGCAACATTTCTTTGTGCATGCGCACACGCAAGTTGCATACGATTGCGAATACCTTGTAAATTTTGTTCAATAGAATTCATAATATATGCAGAGATTTAATTTCTTTTTCCCAAATTTTTGGATAAAAGGAATGCAAAAAACGCCTTGGTTCAACACATCAAGGCTTTGCAAATTAATAATAATTAACCTTTAGGCTATAAAATTCGCCCGATTATTTCTTTATAATTTTATGAAAATAGGTCTTGTTTTCCGTTTTTATTTTCAACATATAAAGTCCGGCTGGCAATGTGCTCAAATTCATTTTGTTTTGAATTAATTGAACGCGAAGCGCTCTGCCAGATGCGTCAAATAATTGAGAATGAATTATGTTTTCATGGGTTCTAATTTGCACAAACTCAGTCGTAGGATTGGGATAAACGGCAAACACATGGTTTTGATTTTCTATCGTGGACAAATTTTCTGTAGTTACCAGAATATCATCGAGCAGAAGTACAAATTGTGCTTCTGAATCAAAATGTCTGAACACCAAATATACAGATGATCCTGCAAATTCGCTTATATCCAAATTAATATCTTGAGCGGTAGAAATACCTTCAAAATTCATGGTAAAAAAGGCTTCTTCTCGGGTTTCTACATCTTGAAAATCTTCTGTGATATACAGTTCAAAGTTGTGATTGTTCATAAATTCCACATTGGTTCCGATTTTGAAGCTCAGATATATAGGTTGGTTTTCGGGTAAATCGATTAATGGCGTAATCAACAAATTATCTGGATTGAGTGGAGCCTCTTGCCCTGGAAACAAATTATAGGCAAATGAGCCCATCATGAGCGTCATATCCTCACCCCAACCTTGAGCTTGAGCTTGTTCACTACTTAATACAAGTTCCCATACAATGCCGTCTCCATCATTATCTGCAGACAACCAACCTGCCATATCTTGAGTTTCGAAATCTTGCGAAAAAATCACAGATTGGGCATTTGAAACCATGCTGTGTAATACAGCCAATAAAAAAATAAAATATCTCATTCTCCAATTATTTATTCATCAAAGTTAATCTAATTCAAGAACATGTTCTATCTTTGAGGTAAATAATTTATTCAGAAAAAATCATGACTAATAAATTCAGATTCGTGAAAGAATTGGCAATAATTTTATTTTTAATTGGAATCACTGGCTTTGCACAAGAACTTTCTCGTGAAGGCGTAAGTTCTGTAACCACCGAGGTAGATTTTACACAAAAGGAAATTTTTGAAAAAATCACAACTTTTTCTAAAGAATTTTTAGCCAATGAAAAAATTAAACTTACAAATCAAACTGCAGGAAAATCTATTACCTTGCAAGGTGAAGCCGATCACAAGGCTTGTGTAGTCAATCAAAAGATGGGAAGTAAAACTTGTTATAAGCTAATATTTGAAATGCAAATTACTACACAAGACAAAAGTTACAGCATAGCTATTCCCAAGTTAAAGGCAGAGTCAGAGCGTTTTCCTGATGCTGATTACACCCATTGGTTTTATGATGATGGGCGGGTGATACCTGGATTTGAGTCTGCTGTTTTGGGTACTTCTGAATATTTTCAATCGCTTAATCAAGATTTCAAACAATATATTGAAGAGGGAGATTATTGGTAAATGAATCTAGACCCAAGCCGCACAAATCATGGAATGGAAAGTCAAAAATTTGGACGATTTACCTTTTGTAGTATGTGAAATATTAAAAAATTTGCATTATAAAGTAATTTTGCTTTATGGTGAAATGGGCGCAGGCAAGACTACACTTATCAAAGAAATACTGCATCAATTGCAAAGCAAAGATAGAATCAGCAGCCCTACTTATACGCTTGTCAATGAATACGATACGCCTATTGGGCCTGTATTTCATTTTGATTTTTACCGAATAGATGATGTTTCAGAAGCGTATGATATGGGTTGGGAAGAATATGTTTACAGCGGAAATTTATGTTTGGTGGAATGGCCTGAACGCATAAATTCGATTCTTCCAGAAGAATATCATACATTACAAATTCACAATCTCGATGAAACGAGGATAATACAATTCACATGATGGGTGACCCAATTTTTACACCATTTTCTAAGCAAGAGCTAATGCCTCGAGAAGAAAAACTTGAACTTGCTCGTAAGCAAGGAAAATTGCAAATAGGCCTTCCACGTGAGGCTGATTTTCAAGAAAAACGCGTGTGTTTAACGCCTGATGCGGTAGAAGTGCTTGTGGCACAAGGACATGAAATTTCTGTTGAAACTGGTGCAGGAGAAGGCGCTCATTTCACTGATAATCAATATTCAGAGGCGGGTGCGCGCATCGTATATGACAGAAAAGAAGTTTTTGCACAAAATATAGTTTTGAAGGTTGAACCCCCATCTGTAGATGAGTTACAGTGGTTGCAACCCAATGCCTATTTATTATCGGCTGTGCAACCTGCAACACGCAGTCAGGAATACTTTAATCATTTGGCATCCAAGAAGATATCTGCCATTGGTTTTGAATATTTACAAGATGAACATGGTCATTTGCCATTGGTAAGGCTTATTTCTGAAATTGCAGGCACAGCATCTATACTGATTGCGGCAGAATTGCTTTCCAATGCACACAATGGCAATGGCATATTACTGGGCGGAATTGCAGGTGTACGCCCTACTGAGGTGGTGATTTTGGGTGGTGGTACTGTGGGAGAATATGCAGCAAGAGCGGCAACAGGATTGGGTGCTTCTGTCAGAATTTTTGACAATTCATTAACTCGGCTTCGGCGATTACAAAACGGTTTGGGTTACAGAATTGCCAGCAGCACATTAGACCCCAAGGAAATCAAAAAAGCCTTGAGAAGATGTGATATTGCCATTGGAGCACTGCGTGGAAAATCGCGTACACCCTCTGTGGTTACAGAGGATATGGTAAAAACCATGAAACCCGGAGCTGTGATTATTGACGTGAGTATTGATGGGGGCGGATGTTTTGAAACTTCAGAAATTACCACGCACGAAAATCCTTTCAGTATCAAGCACGATGTGATTCATTATGCAGTTGCGAATATAACTTCGCGATATTCACGTACGGCGAGTAAGGCGTTGAGTAATTTTTTTCTTCCTTATTTTATTGATGTCGCCAAGGAAGGTGGATTTGATTGTTTGATTGCCAAAGACACTGGATTGCGCAAGGGTTGTTATATTTTCAAAGGCAGACACGCCAATTTGGAGCTGGCTGAATGGTTCGGGTTGGAATATAAAGATATTAATTTATTGATTTTATGACGTTTAGAGACCGATTCAAAATGTATCTTTTGGGATTTATAGCTGGATGTTTTTTGGTTATTCTTTTTTTTGGCAGGAAAAACTCTTGTAAGAATTATTTAACCAATTATTTGCCAGAAGGTCGAGTATTGCTTGAGGTGGGTGCCAAACCAATATTTTATTCAGAGCAAGCGGCGCAACAATTACAGAATTTGGGAATTGACACGGCCGATTTCAGAAAAGAAATTTTGCCACAACTCCATATTGATTTTGATCGTAGTGAGCCCAGGGCTATTCCGTGTGGCAACTACATTTCCAGCTACAATGATAGTATAGGTCCATTACAGATTAAATTTGAAAAGTGCAAAGAAAACTCGAGGATTCAAGAGATTTCTATCCAATAAAAAATGCTGCGTTGGCTTATCACCTTCGCAGCATTCATCCCTAAATATTTCAGATTTATCCTTCTATTTTCTGTATCGCACTTCCGTCTGAAACATCCGATTTTGGATCACCTTTTCGGAAATAAACATAACTTTTTTCTCCCTTGATTTCTATAAATTTTGTCTCGTCAATTACAATTTGGCAATTATTTCCTTCTACCACTACTTTTTCTGCTTCTCCAGCCGCGTGTACTACAATATTATCGCCTTTTACAATCAACGTTTCACCATTGAGTGATATTGATTCTTCTTTGTCGTTTCCGCTGATTACAATTTCTGCAGGTTGACTTTCTTTGGCTACAGCAGTTACTTGACTATCTGTTGCGGATTTGATGGTTGTTCCATCTTGGGCAAGGCCAATAATTCCGATGGATGCAAATACAACACTTAAGATTAATTTTTTCATTGTTTCTTTTTTTTAACATTGATGGAACAAAGTAAAGCATAGATTTTTCTAAATGTTCTTAATAAAAAGTGAATTAACAAAACTTATTGATTATTAGCCATTTACATTGATTATTTTATGATAAAAATAACAATTATTAAGCAATTTTTGGCAGTGATGATGCGTTTATCGGTTTTTGCGAAGTGCGGAATTTTTTATGTTTAGGGAATTTTTGTAAGCCAGTCCGCGGCCTTAGCCTTGGCCCCAAAGGGAAGGCAGGCTACAGAAATTCCCGTTCCCGCAACAGGAACGTCCATTCGAAGTATGGCATATCCCATGCGGGAAAACATTTATTCCAAAAAAAAATTTAGAAATAAATTGAAAGTGTGCTTATTTTTTCTTTTCTGGCGTACTGAAATCAACACTACAACAGCCAGAGCTGCAATCACTCTTTCGTTTGGAAGTAAAAGGTATTATTAGTTTTTTCCAGATATAAATGAGCGCTGCTAAAAACAGAAATCCTATGATTAAATATTCCCAATTCATGATTTATTCTTTTTAATTTGTTTAATCAACATCTTTGATTAACTGAACAAGTGATATGCCAGAAAGGCCATAATATACGCAAAAGCACTCATAAAACCAAGTTGAATCAATGGCCATTTCCAAGTTTTGGTTTCTCTTTTTACAATAGCCAGCGTGCTTGCGCATTGCATGGCAAATGCATAAAATACCAGTAAAGAAACGCCTGTTGCCAGATTGAAAACCAGTGTGCCATCGGGATTGCGCTCACGCCGCATACGCTGCACAATCTGCGTTTCTTCTTCAGTTTCCGAGCCGATGCTGTAAATGGTTGCCATAGTACCTACGAAAACTTCTCGTGCTGCAAACGAACTCAAAACACCTATACTGATTTTCCAATCATAGCCAAGGGGTTTGAAGACAGGTTCTACTGTTTTCCCGAGTTGACCCAGCAAAGAATTTTCGAGTTTATAGGATTCCAGATAATGAGATTCTTCTTCTTCGCTCCATTGATTTTTTTCGGCTTTTTCTGCCACAATTTGCTCTGCTTTCCCGAAGGATTCCCCGGGACCCCAAGCGGCCATTACCCATAAAATGATAGATACAGCAAGGATAATACGACCCGCACCAAAGACAAAGGCAGATACTTTTTCCCAAAGTCCTATGAGTACGTTTTTCCAATGTGGCATTTGGTAAAGCGGCATTTCCATGATTAAATAACTCTTATAGCCGGTTTTGAGCGTTTTCTTAAAAATCCATGCAAATCCCAGCGCAGCTGCAATTCCCAGAAAGTACAAACCCATAAGCACAAGCCCTTGAATATCAAATCTTAACCATTTTTTTGATGGAATGACCAATGCGATAATAATGGCATAAACCGGTAGGCGTGCCGAGCATGTAATAAAGGGTGTTACCAAGACTGTTATTAGCCTTTCTTTGGTATTTTCTATATTGCGCGCAGCCATAATCCCAGGAATAGCACAGGCTGCACCCGACATGAGAGGAACTACAGATTTGCCGTTCAATCCAAAGGGTTTCATCCATTTATCCATGAGAAAGACGACACGGCTCATATAACCAGATTCCTCTAGTAAGAGTAGAAAAAATATAAGAATTGTAATTTGTGGAATAAAAATCACTACGCCTCCTATACCTGGAATAATACCGTCTGCAATGAGACCTGCCAGCGGCCCGTCACCAAGAATCTGGTGGGCCTGATTTTGTAAACCCGCAAAGAAAGAGTCGATCCAATCCATAGGAATTTCTGACCAGGAATAGATGGCCTGAAAAATTAAAAACAACAGTCCAAAAAAGATGGCGTATCCCCAGAACGGATGTGTAAGAACAGCATCCAAACGATCTGTTACAGAGGTCTTTTTCCCTTTTATGCTTTTTACTGTTTCATCTACAATTGGGTCTATTTCGCTATACCTTTGTATAGTTTCTGCAATTTGCAATCGTGGTGAAACCAAATGGTGTTTTTTTCTAATTTGGTTGATTTGATCGACTTGCAAATGATTAAGATGTAATATTTTGGGTTGAGCCAAATGTTGAAACGCCAAATAATCATTGGAAAAGCCAAATAATTCCTTGACCTCGTTTACGGCATTCGCGTAGATTACAGGAATATTAAATTGAGGCTGAGATATTTGGGGTATTTGGGTGAAGGAGGATTTGAGTTGTTCTACGCCTTCGCCAGTACGTGCATTGGTATAAAATACTTGTGATTTTACATAATTTTCCAGAGGTGAATAATCAAGTATTTTTTCATTTTTTTCTGCTTCGTCTATCATATTCAATACAAAACGCACTGGCAGCCCTAGGTCTTGTACTTGTCTATATAACAAGAGGCTACGATTGAGTCTTAACGGATTTCCGATGACGAAAATACTGTCGGGGAAATCGGGATGATTGGGATTGCTCAGAATATCAAAAACCACTTCTTCATCGGCAGCTTTGGGATAAAGAGAATAGGTACCGGGAAAATCGTACAGATGAATTAGATTATCTTTGAATTGAATTTTACCTATTCGTTTATCTACTGTGGTTCCCGGATAGTTTCCCACACGTTGATTGAGGCCGGTAAGCCTATTGAAAAGGGTAGATTTACCCACATTGGGGTTTCCTATGAGCGCAACTTTTATCGGCTTCATTTTTGTATTTTCACCAGAACTTCACTTGCTTCGGATTTTCGCAATGCCAAGATGCATTTTGATTTACACAAGGCAACACATACAGGCCCGTTGAATGGTGCCGAACATCTGAACTCGATCTCCTCACCCGGCACAAGCCCTAATTCTAGAAACTTAGCGGGAATATCCTCGGTGGAATAGCCCAGAATCTTTGCTTTTTCTCCTTTTTTTAATTCTGCTAAATTTGCCAATGTTGTTTCAGTCTTAAATGAATGACAAATATAAGTAATTTTAATTAAATCTAAATAAGCATAAAACATGACATTTGTAATTCAATTAAAATTTGTAATTTTCAATCTTATTTGTAATATGAAATTAATTTCACTTTGTGTTTTGGTCTTGTTTTTTCTTTTTTCTTGTGAGCCGCCCAAACCGCCTGCTCTACTGGAAAAGGAGATGAAAGAAGCGCAAGAAAAAATAAAACAGGTGCAAAATCAAACCAAAATCAAAGAAGAATTTGATCAAAACTGGAATTACCGAGCCTATACTTACAAAGCGACAGACAGTTTGTTTCATGGCAATACTTATTTGGCCATTTATTCAGAAATTTATTCGCGCACAGCAGACAGAAGTTTTCCGCTCACAGCAACGGTAAGCATCAGAAATACAAGTCTGCAGGACTCTGTATTTATCAATAGATCAGAATATTACGATACTCATGGCAAGGTAATAACAACTTATTTTGACCGAACCATATATGTTTCTCCCATGGAAACGGTAGAAATCATCATTGCAGAGGATCATATAAAAGGCGGCAGTGGAGGAAATTTTGTTTTTCATTGGTCTTCACGCAATCAAAAAATAAAACCTTTGTTTGATGCAGTGATGGTATCTGCATCTGGACAACAGGGAATTTCTATTACTACACATGGAATTGAACTGACGGATTGATTATGAATCAGATATTTTACATTAAATTTGTAAACTTATTCCAAAAACCAAATCATGAAATATGTAACGCTTCTTTGTATTGTTTTCGCCTTGTTTTCATGTAAAAATGAGTCTTCAAAAGACATCAACATGTTGGGCGAATATGCTTCATTCGGAAAAGAAATTACAACAGATGGAGCTGTAAGTCAAGATGATATGATGGCCACTTATGCTAAGCTAACGCCTGGTGATACGGCAACTATAAAATTCAAATCAAAGGTAAATTCGGTATGTCAAGCCAAAGGTTGCTGGATGAAACTTGCCCTGAACCCAGATGCTGAAGCCATGGTAAAATTCAAAGATTATGACTTTTTTGTTCCAAAAGATATTGCAGAGTCAGACGCTATTGTAGAAGGCAAAGCCTATGTAGAAGAAATGTCGGTAGCAGATCAACAACATTATGCCAAGGATGCAGGTGAGTCTGAAGAGTTTATAGCATCTATCACAGCGCCTAAAATGGTTTATAACTTTGAGGCTGAAGGTGTTTTGATTAAATAATTTTTCACAAATTCCCCTCAGATTGAAAGCAAGTTGGTTCATCCTATTTATATTATTACTTTTCTCTTGTGAGAAAAAAAGTAAATTCACATTAGATGAAAAATCAGCTATGGCTCAGCGTATGCTGGATATGCATGATGATTTAAAGGAAATTCAATTCAAAATCAAATCAGGTGAATCTCTGGGAGAATATCCAGAAAAATATGATGATTTTGCCTTGCTTGATATGACTGATGAATCGATGCGTGAAGAGGGTTTTGAGGCTTATGCTATGGCACTTTTGGCTTCTGAAAAAGCCTTGTATGAAGCCACTACACCAGAGGAACAAAAATTGGCATATCAACAGGTGGTAAACAATTGTGTTTCGTGTCACCAGACCGTGGGCTGTCCAGGACCGATTCCAAAAATCAAGAAATTAATGTGGCAAGATTAAGCTGTTTTATGAAAAAAACACGTGATTAATAAAGCAAATATTTCTGTCGTGTTTTTTCGAAATCTTTCAATCCCTTTTGCCATCCGGCTTTAATTTGTTCTGCCGTCCATCCTTTTTCGATTTGAAGTCGCAAATCGGAAGTTCCAGCTAATTTGTCGAGCCAGAAAGCACCGCTTTCATTGGTGAAAAAAGTTGGATGGGTATTATTTTTATAGGCTTTTAAAATCCAATCCAGATTGATTTCGTTTAATTTGGGAAAATTTGACAAATCTTCTCCGTAACAAATTTGGCCTTGATGTTTGGGTGATTTAGCTCCTTCATTGGGCTCGGGCGTAAAATTGAAATTCATATTTTTCAAAAAAGGTGAACCATAAATTTGAAATTGTTGAGAGGTTCCACGCCCCTCGCTCACATTGGTTCCTTCAAAAAAACACAAACTTGGATATAAATAAATACTTTGATTATTAGGCAAATTAGGCGAAGGTTTAACAGGTAGAATATATTCTGTAAGATGATTATAATTCTGCAGTTTCACAACTTGCAAATTCGCCTGAATTCCATTTTTCAGCCATTTTTCGCCATTAATCATACGTGCATATTCACCGATGGTCATTCCATAAACGATGGGAACAGGGTGCATTCCAACAAAGGTGGTATGCTGTTTTTCCAGAATCGGACCGTCTATATAATGTGCATTCGGATTGGGTCTGTCGAGCACGATTACTTGTTTTCCGTTTTCGGCTGCAGCTTCCATCACGTAGTGTAAAGTAGAAATATAGGTGTAAAATCTAACTCCAACATCTTGAATATCAAATAATAAAATGTCTAAATCTTGTATTTGCGCATCCGTTGGTTTTTTATTTTTTCCATAAAGTGAAACAATCGGAAGGCCTGTTTTGCTGTCTTTTCCATCTTTTATAATTTCTCCAGCATCTGCTGTACCTCGAAAACCGTGCTCTGGAGCAAATATTTTGATAACATTTATTTTTTCTTCTATCAATGCATCTACAATATGCGTATCCTGCTCGAGGCCAGGAATAATTCCTGTTTGATTGGTAATAACGCCTACTCTACTGCCTTTTAACATAGGCAGATAAATATCTTTTTGTTCGGCACCCAGCACAATTTGGCAATATTCACTGGCTTGTGCTTGATAGGATTTATCTTTGTCTTGAATGACTTGTTGATCGATTTGAATTCCTGAATTTTTTTCTTGCGCACTACAAGAAACCAAAAAAAGAAATAGGATTAGTGTATATTTGAGCCAATTTCGCATGTTAAAATGATTTGAGCCAAAGTTACAAGAATAGTGCAAATTATAAATAATAGGCAGTTTAATTAGGAATAAAATTGAGTTTCAGTTGGTATTTTTCAAAGAAAATAGGTTTCGGGAAAACTTCTCGTAATCATTTGTCGCGCACCATAATTCGCATTGGCCAAGTGGCAGTGGCCATAGGCATTATCGTAGCATTGGTAACGCTTTCTACAGGTATTGGCGCAAGAAAAGAAATTAAACAAAAACTGGCAGACTTTAACGGTCATATTACGATAAAACCGTATAACACCAATCTTTCGCTCGATTCGGACAGCATTCGTTTACCCTTGTCATATTATCCTCAATTTCCTTTGCCAGAAGTGGAGCATATTCAGGCGATAGCCACCAAAAGCGGTATTATACGAACAGAAGATGCATTTGACGGCGTATTGTTGAAAGGTGTTGATGAAAATTTTGACCGTTCTCGCTTTCAAAAGTTTTTGCGCAAAGGTGAAATTCCTGTTTTTAATAAGGAAAAAATAAGTAATGAGGTGTTGGTTTCTGAGAAAATTGCACGAAACTTTTTCATGGATATCGACAGTACATTTGTGATGGTTTTTGTGAATGAACAATCTGCCAACGCACGTCCTGTTTACAGAAACTTCAAGGTAAAAGGAATTTACGTTACAGATATTGCTGAGTTTGATGATTTATATGTCATTGGAGATATTCAACACGTGCAGCGTATCAATCAATGGGGTGTAAATCAAGTAGGTGGTTTTGAAATTTTTGTTGAAAATATAGAAGCAGACCTCAATCCTGTAAAGCTCAAAGTAAATGATATCATAGGTTATAATCTCGTTGCAGAAACTGCAATGGATCTTTTTGCCGATATAGAAGAGTGGATTAATGTTTTTGATTTAAATATTTTTATCATTTTATTCATTATGCTTATCGTGGTGATAATCAACATGATCATGGTTTTATTAATTTTAATTCTAGAACGCACTTATTCTATTGCTATTTTAAAAACTTTAGGCTCAAATAATTGGCAGGTACAAAAGATTTTTATTAATTATGCCTTATTTATCATGCTTCCAGGTATGCTGTTGGGAAATATTATTGCCATTGGATTATTATTAACTCAAAAATATTTTGGAATCATTCAACTTCCACCAGAGAATTATTTTATAGAAAAGGCTCCGGTTTTTATAAGTTGGGATATGATTCTATTGGTCAATGCAGGTAGTTTGATTATAAGCGCAATTATATTATTGATTCCCAGCTTATTGATTCAAAGAATAATGCCTGCCAAAGCCATGAAAATTGGTTAATTTATTCTATATAAAACACATTTTATCTCAAAATTTCATTCCTCTAGAAAAAAAACAACCTTGAAATTAATAGAAATTCATTCTTTTCTCGAAACAAAATCTAAACAATTTAATCGTGAATCTTTTGTAGAGCATGACCCCATTCAGATTCCCCATCAATTTGGAATGAAACAGGATATCGAAATTGCGGCTCTACTTGCAGCTACCATCGCTTGGGGTAACCGCAAATCTATCATTCGCAATGCCAAGGATATGATGCAAAGAATGGATTATGCGCCCTATGATTTTGTAACCCAAGCCAATACAGCAGATTTAAAAACATTGAATGGCTTTGTGCATCGCACTTTCAATGATTTTGATTTTAAATTTTTTGTTCAATCACTTCATCAAATTTACCAAAAACATGAAAGTCTAGAAGATTTATTTTTGATACATGAAAATGAAAATAATCCCAAATTTGCCATAGATAGATTTAGAAATGAATTTTTGAGAAATCAAAGCATTCGAACATCTAAACATCTATCGTCTCCTGCCAAAAATTCTGCTTCAAAACGATTGAATATGTTTCTGCGTTGGATGGTAAGAAATGATAATCAAGGAGTTGATTTTGGAATTTGGACTAAAATTTCTCCTTCAAAATTAAGTTTACCCCTAGATGTACATACTGGAAACGTAGCTAGAAAACTTGGAATTCTTGAGAGAAAACAGAACGACTGGAGGGCTGTAGAAGAAATTGATTCCGTTCTACGAAGTTTTGATGCCAAGGATCCTGTAAAATATGATTTTGCTCTATTTGGATTGGGTGCGCATGAAAATTTTTAATTTTCCATTATTTTCATCCTTATTCTATAGATTGGCGCAATAAAATTACACTTCGGTCCCGGCACAGGATTTCGTTATAAACGCTAGCCTCTTTAAAACCATGTTCCGTATCAAAAACATAATTCCATTCCCCGTTTGGAAGCTCAAATTTCAAGGATTCATGATACATATTCATAATGATAAAAAAGCGCTCCTTGTCCATATTTGAGTTGATTTCATAGGCTATACTTCTAGATTCAAAACTCCAATCCGGCTCATTGAGACGAATTCCGTGAAAATCCACATACGGAGATTCATCATTTTCTTCTAACATATAATAGCTTGGAAATGAGAAGGTTTTGTGCTTAATTGTATATTTAATCAATTCACTCACAAAATCAAAAAGTGGAAGATTTTTATCCAATAAATCCCAATTCATCCAAGATATTTGGTTGTCTTGGCAATATGCATTATTGTTTCCAAATTGTGTTCTGCGTGTTTCATCACCCATGGATATCATTGGTGTGCCATGAGACAGCATCAAAATGGCATAGAGATTTCTGATTTGTCTTTGTCTCAAATTTTCAATTTCTATATTCTCGGTAGGTCCTTCTGTGCCGCAGTTCCAACTGTGATTTTGGTTGGAGCCATCCCTATTTCCTTCTGCATTTGCAAAATTGTGTTTGTTGTTGTACGATACCAAATCGTTCATAGTAAACCCATCATGACAGGTAATAAAATGCAGGTTTTGATTGGGATTGAATTGAACATGCCTAGCTTTGAGCACATTAGGACTGCCTAAAATTCTTTTGGCCACCTCCCCTACCTGTCCAGCATCACCTTTTACAAATTTTCGAATGGTATCACGAAACCCATCATTCCAGATCACCCAACGATCACCTGCAAAATTATTCACTTGGTGTAAGCCGCCCGCATCCCAAGGTTCTGCAATAATCTTGGTTTTAGACAACAACGGACTCGAATCTATAGCCCATAGTACGGGGGGATTTTTTAACGGTACACCTTCTTCGTCACGCGACATTACCGAGGCCAAATCAAACCTAAAACCATCTACACGCATTACAGAAGCCCAATAATTAAGCGAATCCTGAATCATCCTGCGCACCACAGAATGATTGGAATTGATAGTATTTCCAGTGCCAGTAAAATTCCTGAATCTGCCTTTAGAATCCAAAAGATAGTAAGAATTATTGGCAAATCCGCGAAATGAAAGTGTGGGACCATTATTAAACGCATCATTCTCGGTAGAATGATTATATACTACATCCAAAATTACTTCAATCCCTGCGGCATGCAGCGCTTTGACCATAGATTTGAACTCATCCACAATTCGTTGAGGCTCTAGATATTGTGAATAACCGGCGTGCACGGCAAAAAAATTGATAGGAGAATATCCCCAATAATTCGTCAATCCTGAAAAGGCATCCTGCGTATCAAAAGCATAAACAGGCAACAATTCAACGGCAGAAATGCCTAAAGACTTTAAATAAGGTATTTTTTCAATTACGCCAGAATAAGTTCCACGCAATTTTTCTGTAACACCCGAATTTGGATTTTGTGTGAAGCCTTTTACATGCATTTCATAGACCACAGAATTGGCGAGCTCGTGATACGGATATTGATCATTTTCCCAATTGAATTCATCAGAAATTACAGCACTCTTCAAGCAAGAATGTAAATTATCAAGAAAAGGTTGATGAGCAAGTTTTCTATCATATTCACCCACAATCGCCTTGGCATAAGGATCTACCAATACTTTTGATGCATCAAACAAAAAGCCCTTTTCTGGCAGATACGGACCGTGAACTCGATAGCCATATAATTGGTTTTTGTCCAATCCCGGTACATAGATATGCCAATAATAATATGATTTGTTATGTGCTGGATTCAGTGCAATAACTTTTGGTTGCACGTCATGAACATGCTCAAACAATAAAAGTTCTACCTGGGTTGCGTTAGGAGAAAACACCGAAAAATTAACCCCATTTCCTTCTATCGTAGCGCCCAGAGGCCAGGGTTTCCCATCGCTATATTGTATCATTTTTTTGATTGAAGGGTTAATTCATGAAATGCCTCTTCGAGCGAGGCAAAATTACCACGAAATTCTTCTATACTTGTATCGGTTAGTTTTTGACCTTTATTGAGCAGAACCACTCTCGAGCACAAGGCTTCTACCTCTTGCATAATATGTGTAGAAAGTATTATGGTTTTGTCTTTTCCGACTTCTCTTATCAAATTTCTGATTTCTATGATTTGATTAGGATCTAGGCCATTGGTAGGCTCGTCCAGAATCAATATTTTGGGTTGATGAATTATGGCCTGTGCCAATCCAACACGTTGTTTGTATCCTTTTGAAAGGGCTTTTATCCGTTTATTTTTTTCGGGAGCCAAGCCGGTTTTTTCAATTACTGCATCAATTTCTGTGGTAGGAATTTTACGTAAATCCGCAACAAAGTTCAGATATTCCTTTACGTACATATCCAAATATAATGGATTATTTTCGGGTAAATAACCAATAACAGATTTGGTTTCCAGAGGGAATTCCTGAACATTTTTTTCGTTCACCCATACTTGTCCAGAGCTGGGTGCCAATGCGCCAACTATACATTTCATCAAAGTCGATTTTCCTGCTCCATTGGGGCCTAGAAGTCCTAATACTTCATTTTGGCCTACCTCGATAGAAACCTTGTTTAATGCCCATTGTTCACCATATTTTTTACTTAATTCCTGTACAGAAACGGCCATAAGTACTTTTTAAAGAATGGTAAATATAAAGATATTTTAGGAAGAATAATTTAATTAGAAAGCTAGAATGATATAGCATAATTTCATTCAACTTTTTGCTAATTTTATTAAACAACTTTTAAGTAATTGGATTTCAGATATTTAAATTATTAAGAATTCCAAATGGAATTGACGTCTGGACGGGAATGATTGCCTTTTTTGAAAATAGCATTCTTTTACTAACCAAAATTCCAATTAAACATTGGGAATTTTCTTTTTTCGTTTATATTCCAAATTCCGATTTGAATTCCTTTGGATTTTTTACTTTTATTCAATAGACCAATTTGAATTCCATGCATTTCATTTGCAAAATTATTTGCACCAATTTGAAGTCCATTCATTATTATTGCTGAGTTGGCAAACGAAATCTGCGCTCCACTACTGTACAAAGCTTCATTGGCTAAAGCAGAAATTTGGATTCCATTGGATTTGTCCATAGCATTCCAAATACCAGCAAGAGCAATACCATTATTTAATTCTCCAAATTGCGCAATAGCGGCGATGGTTATTCCATTATAATTTACTTTTCCTACTGTTCCTGTAGAAATGTTTAATCCATTAATTATTTCATCAAATTGGTAATATTTTCTATTAAACTTACCACTAACGCTGTCAATTCTTGAAATTGGACTTCCATTTCCTAATGGTGCTATAAAACCCAATCCTGGAATTTCTAATCTGATTCCATTGGTTTTAACAAATCTATCTTTTTCATTCAATTGCGGAAAGGCACCGATGGATATTCCATTTATGCTTGTGTTTTGTGTATGAAATGTCCAAATTAGGTATTTATTTTTTTGGTTATATTCTTGGCTGAATACATGGACTGAAAATAGTGTAATAAATGTTAAAATTAAGTTTTTCATTTATGCATATTATTTTGGGTATCATACTACCAACAGCAAACGGCATTGCCAAGTCGAAGCTATAAAAAATAAATCTTTTTATTAAAAACCAATATCCTTTTTCAAACTTACAAAAAAAATGAAAAATGAACTAATTTTTTGCGATTGATAATGCAAAAATGTTCAATACAAGTAAACTTCACCTTGTTTTCAGATGATTTTGCAACATCTTAAGTTAATAAATAAGTCTTATTTCTTTTTTTGGAACAATGCCCCACAGCGTTGTTTTGTCCGTTGATTTTGCCTTGTGGCTACCAATTCCACAAACAAAAAAAGCAGACAATTGTCTGCTTTCGATTCAGTGCGGGTGAAGGGAGTCGAACCCCCACACCTCGCGGCACCAGATCCTAAGTCTGGCGTGTCTACCAATTCCACCACACCCGCGTACGAATTTTATATTATCAAAAAAAATTCGGACTGCAAATATAGTATCATTATTTAAAAATACAAAAAAATTTTATTGTCCAATGCATAAAACTTATCTTTGTAATAAATAAAATATCATGGACGTACAAGGAAAAGTTACCAAAATGTTTGAGACGCAAACGTTTCAAAGTGGATTCCAAAAAAGAGAAATTGTTGTTACCACAAATGAGCAGTATCCACAACCTATTTCAATTGAATTTACACAAGATAAAATTTCCATTTTAGACAATATAAATGTGGGCGACAATGTAAAAGTTTCAATCAACCTACGCGGTAGAGAATGGACCAGCCCTGATGGTGTTGTAAAATACTTTAATACCTTACAAGGATGGCGTGTAGATAAAATTATTTCTGAACAAATCACTGGCGAATCAGCTTCCAACTCGCCTGTTTCACCAACAAATTCCTTCAATGCATCAGTAGATAATTTAGAAAATGAATCGTCTGATATGGATGATCTGCCATTCTAAAATTGACTACAAAACGCCTTGTTTAATAAAAAATTCATAAATTTCGATTAATTAAACGGTCGTTTGGCAGTTTTTTTGCAGTTATTGTAGCTTATTAGAATAAGAAATTTAAAAATTAATCTAAATATAGTTACATGAAAAAAACATTAATCCTTGGTTCAATGGTATTTGCCGCGTTGCAAGCAAATGCTCAGGTAAAAGATGTAAGCGTTACATTACAGCCGACTGCAAGTTATAATTGGTTCGACGACAATACCGCCATTGAAGATGGTGTTATGATTGGTGGACGAGTAGGATTTGGGTTTGGAGAAGCTTTGGAAATACGAGGTATCTACGAAAAATCAATCGACTTGAAAAATACCATTGAGGGTATCGACTTTTTGAATGATGATATTGCAGAAAACTTTGAATCCAGAGACGTAAATGTAGAAAGAATTGGTGGTGAATTCAAAGCCAATATACCCACTGGTGGTTCTCTTGCCCCCTATATTACGCTAGGAACAGGTGTTCAGAAACTCAGCATAGAAAACTTTGGTGATACAGGTGAAGAGAGAAAATCAGAAAACATTTATGCCTCAGCAGGCCTTGGATTTAAAGTAAATTTAAGCGACCGAATTACTCTAAATCTTGAAGGAAAAAATACCATATTTAATATGGACCCTTCAAATGTACTTTTCATTCCAGAATCTAATGACGATTTCCAAGATTGGATAGGTGATGATAAAAATACAAGAATGTATAATTGGTCGGTACTTGCCGGGCTTCAATTGTATTTAGGAGGACGTGAACCAGGAAAAATGACTGAACTTGACCGTGCTTACTACAGAAAATTTTCTGGTGGTTTGGGTGGATTTAAATTCAGTATTGAACCGGGTGGATCATATATAAACTTCAATGATAAAACCAATTTCAAAGACACATATCTGGTTGGAGCACAAGCTGGTTTCGACCTGAATCAATATGTGGGATTAAGAGGTTATTACTACCAAGCAACCAAAGATGAAAAAATTTCGACTGACTGGGATGATTTAGCTATTTATGGTGGTGATGTTGTAGCCAAATTAAACGTAGCTAGAGGATTAGTACCTTATATTACATTAGGAGGTGGATACATCAATGCATATGATTCCTATGTTGGGAAAGATGAACTTACAGGCGCCAATTCTGGATATTTTGCCAAAGGTGGCGTTGGATTAAACATTCCAGTAACTCCAAATTTAGAACTATTCGGATCGGCTAATTTAATGTACACTACCGATAGACAATTAGACGATTTACAAAACACATTGGGTCCAGATGAATTAATGCAACATACCATGTATAATGCAGGTATTCGTTTCCAAATTGGAAAGAGTGCTAATGCGGCAGAAGTGGCCGAAAGAAGAATTTCATCACGAGTAGATGAAAGAACTCGCATTTACCAAGATAGAATTGATGCTTTGGAAGACGAGCTAGCAGAAGCTTATAGATCCAATGATACAGAAAAAGCGGTTCAAATTATAGAGGAGAAAAAAGAACTTGAAAATAAGCAGGAAGAAGTAATAAGAGAAGGCGTTTCTACTACCGACAAAAAGGTAAGCGACGATGAATCTAGAGTGAAAATGACACCTGCTGAATTGGAAAGCCTTGTAGAAAAAGTAATTCAAGGTGTAGATCAGGAAGAAGTTTCTAAACCACAGTCAACCGAAGAAAGAATCGATAGGCTGGAAAGACTTCTTCTAGAGATCAACTCTGGAGCAAATCGTGGAACTCTCACACCCGCACAAACCGATTTGGCAAGCGACAGAATTATGAATCGTTTAGACCAATTAAATTCAAAAATTGATAATAATACAGCCCAAATCAACCGACTTGCTGGATCTGGGAGTGATGACAAAACGGTTATCGTAACACAAGGCGGAACACAGCCTACTGTTTTGAACCCTGGGATGAATCAAGTGCCTGCTCCTGTAGTTACAAAAGATGGGGTTGTAAGCACAGACGGTACTGTAAAAAACGAGGAAAGAGGTATAGCCACAGGCTTTTTCGTTAATCAAGGTATGTCCATTTTTGGCGGATTTGCATTTGGTGATGATTCTGCCGGACTTGTAGGTATCAGAGGTCATTATGCTATCACCAATTCACCTATCGGTTTTATGCCTGATTTGTATGTAGCACCTGGTGACAAAACAGGATTTGGGGTAAATGCCAATGCCATTCTTGGATTCGAAAACATCGTAAATACTGTAATTGCCAAACCCTATATCGGCTTAGGTATTGGTTATAACAATGTTGGAGATTTTGATAAATTCGGGACCAACTTCATTATCGGAACTTCCTTTAATGTATTGGGCGGAAATCTATATGCAGATTACACCGGTCGTGGATTCATTGATTTGAGCCAAATATCTGTAGGTTATAGATTTGGGTTTTAATCTAAAACTGAATTAATCATGAACAAAATTAAAATACTTGGTTTATCATTTGTTCTGCTTTTTTCTGCGTCGGTCAACGCTCAAGAAAAGAGTGAAATTGTAATGACAAAAGCCGAACTGGAATCGTTTCTGAATACAGTTGCAGAAACCAGACGCGCGCAAATAAGAGCTCAAAAAGAACAAGAAGCTAAACGATATTTGAATGATTTGCGAGCCCATTACAAAACGCCTGCTGCAGGTCAAGAAATCTCGAATTATGAAATTTTAAGAGAAATCGACCGACTTAATGCTAGGCTCGACTTGATTTCCAGAGGAAACAGCGATATTTTACAAGGGCGTGGCTCTAATTCTACGATCGTTGTACCTGGCGGTGCGCAAGGTGGAATCAGTTATTTACCAGGACAAAATCCGCAATATATTGTACCCTCACAACCTCTACAATCGGCTCCTGTAACCAGCGACCGTGATTTGGAAACAGCACGCTCTATTTGGGAATTAGAAAAAAAATTGGATTCGCTCAAGGCTGAAAGAGCTCAACAAAACCTTGCTCCCAAAGACAATTTGGGTGAATTGAAACAACAATTTCTAACATTGGAAGAAAGATTGGCTGCAGCCCAAAATCCGACCGAAAGACGTTCTTTACTCGAAGAATTATTGGCGAAATTCAAAAATTTCAAAAAACAGGTTTTCTTCCCGAATAATGTTTCAGATTTGAGCGCGGCAGATTATGCCTACATCAGTGATGTATCCGATGTGTTGAAAAACTACCCAGAATTGTCAGTGGTTTTGGAAGGATTTGCCAGCCCGAGAGGAAGTGCAGATTATAACAAACAATTGTCAATGCGTCGTTCAGAATCGGTTGAAAGAGCCTTGTTAGACAAAGGAATTTCAAAAGAACGAATCGTTTCATCCTTCAGAGGAGAAGATCATTCTACTTCCGAAGCTGGAGCCAGACGTGTAGATATGTCGATTATTTTGAAATAATTGAGCAAAAACTTTCACAAAAACTGCTTTGTACACAACAAAGCAGTTTTTTTATCTTTGAAAAAATAGATATTATGTTCATTCTTCGACCTCAACAAGCATTTCCACCGGTTAGTCTAGCACAAGAAGACGGATTATTGGCCGTGGGCACAGAAATGAGCGTGGAACGATTGATTGAAGCCTATCACAAGGGTATATTTCCGTGGTATAATGGGCACGAACCGGTACTATGGTGGGCACCCAATCCACGTATGGTCTTATTCCCAAATGAGCTGAAAGTAAGTAAATCTATGCAAAAAGTTTTGAGTAATAATCAATTTCAAATAACTTACAATCAAGATTTTGAAACCGTGATAAAAACCTGTGGGCAAATTGAACGACCGGGTCAGAATGGAACTTGGATTTCAGACGAAATCATAGATAATTATTTAAAATTACATCAGCTGGGTTGGGCCAAAAGTGTCGAAGTATGGAATGCAGATAGAAGACTTGTTGGTGGACTTTATGGGGTGCAAATTAAAAATGTTTTTTGTGGCGAAAGTATGTTTTCACATGAAAGTAATGCATCCAAAGCTGGGTTTATTTCTATGGTGCAACATTTTCAAGGCCAAATAGAACTTATTGATTGCCAGATTTATACACCACATCTAGCATCGCTTGGAGCTCGATTAATCGACAGAGAAGAATTTCTTTCCTATTTATAAATTTCAACTATAGCAATTTTGGTTTTGAAATATTGAATGTAGATTTAAATTTATTCTGATAAGCTCAATCTTTTGATTACGTTAATTAACAAAGGTTTTTCTATTTCAGAAATTTTATTTTGTAACCATTCTAAATCAGCATTTTCTGGAATATCAAAAGATTCTTGCTCGATAATTTTGCCCTGATCTATTTCTGCAGAAACATAATGCACAGTAGCTCCAGATTTTTTTTCTTTATTGTCCAAAACCGCTTTATGAACACGATTTCCATACATGCCCGCACCACCATAATCAGGTAGTAAAGCCGGATGCAAATTAATTACTTTTTGATCCCATTTTTTACAAAACTCGCCATCCAAAATGGACAAGAAACCCGCCAAAATAATAAGGGAAATTTGATTTTCTTTACAAATTTTATCAATTTCAAGTGATAAATTTTGGTTTCTTTCTACATACCAAGTTTCGATTCCAGCATCCAAAGCGCGCTCTATACCATAACAGTTGCGGTCGGCAATAACGCAAGAAATTTCTATACCAGATAAAATTCCTGCATCAACTGCATCAATAATAGCTTGTAGATTGGTACCTGAACCTGATACTAAAATGGCAATTTTCATGAGGACTTATGCTAAAAATTTATTCAAAAGAAGAGGTAAATATACGAAGTAAATAGAAAATAATTTCGAAGGTTCTAGCGAATTTATTGTTTTTGAAATAAATAAAAATAAGAAATTAACATTCTATTTTTCCCATTTTCAGCGCTTCAATTCTTTTGTGTGAGTCATACATTTCACCAGGTTTTATGTTTTGTTCTTGATTGGGAATTTGGTCAGGTGGAATATTTTCTTGGTGGGAATGAATTTTATAAGTTTTTTCTAATTTTTTAATAATGGTATCAGATTTTACATAAAACCGTTTTTCTGTAATGGTCGAAATGCTGGCAGGATCCTCTTCGCTTCCTCCCACGGCAGATGGCGACCACGATTCCTGGCTTTGCAAAACAAAAAATAATTGATCTTGATCAAAAAAGAATTCCTCTGTTGTATATGAATGCCCAATTCCTTCGGTAAAGCTAATTTTAATTACTTGATTATTCTGAATAAATCTATGAAGCACGCCATGTCCATCTTTGGTTTGGCAGGTGAATTCGGTGATTTCTGGTTGAATCTTATTTTGTTGAATTTGTTGCTGAATTTGATTATATTTCTTCTGAATTTGTGAAATATCAGCGTTTTCGGTGTCTTCTGAAGGAATTTCTTCTAAATTTTCTTGTTGATTTTCAATTGAAACCGGTTTCGAAACCTGTTCTGTAGTAGATTTTGAATTGCAAGAATACACCAAAATCAAGGCATATAAAATAATGATATAAGATTTCATATTATTTTTTCCAAAATTTGATTCAAAAAGCTTTCCATGTATTTATTCCATTCTATAAACTCGGCATTGAAAAATAGTTTTTGAAGAAATTTTCAATGTATTTACGAATTTTGTCTTGGAGATTTAGGCCAAATATAATTCATTTTTGACTTAAAAGTTGAAGTGCGGTGGATTCTTTTTAGACTTATATCACGCTTATAACACGTTGCGCGACAAGGATTGTAGTGGAAATCCTTTGTCAAAAAAAAACAGAAAATACGCATTTTAAGGTTTTTGGAATCAATTACTACTGGACATGGGTTTTTTGATGTCCTATGTGCAATTTTTTTTGACAAAGATTGAAACGTAAAGCCTGGTCCCGTCTCTTCAAAGCATGAAGGAATTGAAATAATCTACATCCAATTTTTAGCTTTGAAGAGGCGGGAGTCGCCCTAAATAATATTATTTTTTTGAATCTAATAGACTCAAACCCAATCTTTTGGATTTTTGAAAATATTCAGCGCACGTTCTTCTTCGCTTCCTGGTTTGGGTTGAAAATTGTAATCGTAACGTACAGTGGGTGGCAAACTCATCAAAATACTTTCAATTCTGCCATGGGTTTTGAGACCGAACAATGTACCACGGTCGTGTAACAGGTTGAATTCCACGTATCTACCACGACGTATTTCTTGCCAATATTTATTTTTGTCTGTAAAATCTTGATTTTTACGCTTTTGCAGAATTGGGATATAGGTTTTGAAAAAACTCTCAGCATTGGCTTTTTGGAACTGAAATAATTGATTTTGATTCATTCCATTTGGGTCGTTGGGGCGAAGATGATCGTAGAAAACACCGCCGATTCCACGTGTTTCGACACCTCTGTGATGGTTGTTGAAATAGGCATCACATTGTTTTTTGAAGTTGGGATAAAGGTCGTTTCCAAAGCTTTGCATTGCATTTTTAATTTCGGAATGAAAAAGTTGCGCATCTTCTGGGAAAATATAGTATGGCGTAAGGTCCATACCTCCGCCAAACCAGGCGTCTGCTACGTTTTGTTGCGTGTCGTACAATTCAAAAAATCGCCAATTGGCATGGAAAGTGGGCGCAAAAGGATTGAAAGGATGAATCACCATGCTCAAGCCACAGGCTGCCCAATATTCTCCGTTGATTTTGAGCTGGTTACGCATTAAATCAGTGACAGTTCCATGTACGAAAGAGACGTTAACGCCACCTTTTTCTATGACTTTTCCATTGGCCAAAACTCGCGTTCGACCGCCACCGCCGCCTTGTCGCTGCCATAAATCTTCGACGAATTTGTGGGAATTATCTACTGTTTCTAATGCAAAGCAAATCTCGTTTTGTAGTTGATAAACAAAATTAATCCATTCTTGAAAAAAGGCGGATGTCTTGAAATTTGGGTCCATTTGAATGTTTTGACAAAAATAAGGAATCATAAAGAGATTCAACACCAAGTGTCTGATAATATTGAAATATCAGAAGTTGTATTATGTTAAAAATCAGTACTTTACCTTGATTTATTTCATTAATGAAAGTTAAAAATTTGCTGAAATTATTATGATTTTAATCGGATGATAGATTAAAATTCTGTCGTCTTTTTCCAGCGTATAATCAGGTATTTATTCCCGAGTTCGGTGATCATAATACCTTTATCGCGGTAAATTTCTTCATTGGACAAAAAGGTTTTCATTTCTTCAAAACTCACAATTTTATAGGCCGGATCGTAAGAGGCCATATTGGGTTTTTTGATGTTGAACTCTTTGATCCAGTTGTTGATGGTGGAATGCGATACGCCAAGAACATTTTCGATTTCGCGAAGGCTTATTCCTTCCAAATAAAGCTGTACCGCCTTGATAATGTAGTAATTATCAATTCTTTTACCTGATTTTTGGACGGTAAAATAATAATTACAACTTTTGCATAAGTAGCGTTGTTTTTGATTTACAATTCCGCTTTTTACAATGGAATTCTGATTTTCGCAACGTGGACAAGTCATTTTTTAATAAATGAATCGGGATTAAGATTTACAAATATAAAAAAGGAAATGCCGCAATATAGAATTCTGCGACATTTCCTTACAAATTCATGTTTTATTTCAAAAACGTCTTGATACTTTCATTGACTTCATCTGCACGTTCAAACTGAGCAAAATGTCCTGTTTTTTCCAACATAATCAATTGATTGTTGGGCATTTTTTGTGCACCGTCTTTGGCATAAGTTTCGGTTTTGCCACCATTGAGGAAGCGGTTTGGAATCAAATTATCCTGCGCGCCAAAAATAGTAAGTGTAGGTTGCTTGATTTGGTGTAAAAAATCATAGACTGGTTGATTTACCATACCTTTCACAGACTCTGCAATGGCATAGGTATAAGCATCGAAATCATTTGCTCCTCGAATCGCAATCCGGTCTGAAATCATAAATTCGGCATCCTCTGGCATATTATAAAAATTAACCGAGAGGTTAGTTCGAATTTGTTCTGGTGTAGTGAATTTCACCAAATCTGGAAACATGGCTTTTCTGAACCATTCTTTTTCGCCTTTGTTGAACTGCTCAAAGCCTGCTGGCGCAATGAGCACCAATTTTTCAACCATCTGCGGATATTGCAAAGCGGCAGTTAGCGCAATTTGGCCTCCCATAGAATGCCCAACCAATACCACATTGTCCAGTTTTTTCTTATCTATAAATTCTTTGATAATTCCGGCAAAATATGTCATAGAATAGTCATAATTTCCTTTAGAAGATTTTCCATAACCTGGCAAATCCACCGCGATACAATGATATTTTTGAGATAATTCGTTAAAATTTTTGTTCCATGCCGGCAAATAGCT
The DNA here is from genome assembly GCA_030538275.1 of Flavobacteriaceae bacterium. Taxonomy (GTDB): domain Bacteria; phylum Bacteroidota; class Bacteroidia; order Flavobacteriales; family Weeksellaceae; genus Profundicola. The sequence continues at coordinate 122,248 of JAUNUH010000010.1, forward strand.
TCCTAATCCATGGATAAAAATCAGGGTTTGATCTCCCGAACCCGCTTCTATATAGGCGAGTGAAGTTTTTTCAGACAATTCTATTTTTTTGGTAGGAAGAATATATTCTATATCATCCATCGACTGAACCATGGGAAGCGAAGATGAACATGCCATCAAACTCATCAGAAACAGGCTTATTATTAAATATTTCATTTTAATTTACTTTTAAAGATTAAAAAATCAACCATTTCAAACCTACAAATGCCGTCCATGGATTATCTGGTTTTCCTTCGATATTTCCGTTTACCAAGGGGCTGTTATAGAAATCGCCCAGGCCCATATACGCCGCATGACCTTCTATGGAGAGAAATGCGCCTAAATCATAGGCCAATTTTCCGTTTACCTCCCAACCTACGAAATTTCCGCCGCGCGACGGCTGAACATTTGACATGGCCATCGCGGCGCCGATTTTGGAATGGAATTTATTTGGAATAATATCATAACCTATATTCAGTGTTCCACCAGTCAATCCGTATCCCATATTCGAAAGATCGGCAACTGCACCTACATAGCGGTTCACCACATTTCCATGCGGAAAAACCAAATAACTTCCTGTTCCAATCATCAATCCTACAGGGCTTCCCCAAGTGTTTCCAGTGATTACACCCGTATATTTCCCATCATCGATTCCGTCTTCATTGGCTGAGCTGAAAAGTACGTCTAGCGTAATGGCATCGTTGGGCGTTTGTCCGTATCGGTAGCCCGCACGAATATTGGCTGCAATACCGGCAATATCCACTGTTTTTTCATAACCCGAACCCGCATCTTGACGGATATTTCCCAAGTTGGCATTCACAAAACCAGACATAAAATATCGTCCATTATAAAAATGCTCATTTTTACTGAAAAAACCACCTAGCCATACTACACTGGCTTCATACGGATCATCGCCCAACGGGAAATTGTATGCACCGTTGTATTCTGTGAGCAAGCTGTGCGGACCTTGTCCTAAAATACTCACACCGCCTTTTCCGTTGGAACGGTCGGTGAGGTAATATACAGAACCACCTAAATTCCAGTCTTTTGTAATATTGAATTGCGAAGTGAGTTCATAAAGCGTTACGTCATCAACAAAACGAACATTGTTCTCATAGAGTTTGTAATATCCACCTTTGGCTTTGTAGGTATCTGCATCTTTGCGCAAACTGATTCCGGCACCACTTGTACCCCAATACATCAGTCGGTAGCCGCTTTGCAACATATTGTCGAGCAATGTACGATAGGTGTCATGCGGTGTGTCATACAATCGCTGCAAACCTACATTTACAGCCCAACCCGGTGCGGGTTTGTATTCCACGGCCACGTTTTGGGTTTGAATATTCACATTGCTCCCCGAAAGTCCGCCCCCAGTGTGTCCGCCTGTTCCATAGGCCGTGTCACCAAAAGTCCAGTCGATGAGGAAAGCAGCGCGAATGGTTGCCTTACCATCAAACATAGCAGGCGAATAAACAAAAAACGGAAGTGTACGCTGCTCAAAATAGTAGGCTTTGTTTTCTGAATCACTAATAGTCGTGTTTCTACCATAGAGTCGGCCGACAATTTGCCCTTTCAGTAGTTCGTTTTCTGCGGCAATATTCGTGGCAACGCCTTGCGTATAGGAATAGACAAAAACCTGTAATTCTTTATTGGCTTTTACTGGAATCACCTCATCAAAAGGTGTGTCTGTAATATAGGTTTCTTTAGGTTTTTGTTCAGGAATTGCGGTTTCCCATGGATTGTGGGGTAGCATTTGAATTAAAGTGACTCTTTCCTCAGGAATTAAGCCTAGAGCAACACTATCGCTTGCGTGAAGTTGTGGCTGAACTTGATCGTCATCCTGTGGATTTTGCTGTGCTAGGATTCCTTGCGAAAGGAATACACCCAGCGATAAAAAGAAAAAAATCTTTTTCATGCGGAAGAAATTTTATTAAAATGGAAATCCGAAACGGATAGTTTTTTCAAAAGAAAAGAAACCGGGCCTTCAAACGACCCGGCAACTGTTTTGCATCTTAATTTATTCGGTTATAAATCTGAATATTTGCATCGCCGAACGCACCGTTGGCTGTGCTTCCAAATCCACCTGAAGGTGTTGGAGCGGCAAAGCCTAAATCTGGTGAAGTTTGCACCACTTCATAGCTCATACGGGTATCATTTTGGGTAATTTGATAAATTCCTGTAGAAGTTAATGAAGTAGGCGAACTTTGTTCCAACACAATATTTCGAATGCCATTGGCTCCGGTAGAGGTTACATAGGTTCCTTCCAATGTTGTGGTAGATCCGTCTGAATTGCGGCTCAGCACCGTGTAGGTCTGGTTGTTTCTGAATTCAACCTCGATTGAACTGATTAATCCTCCGAAAATTGGTGCAGGTACTGGAGATTCCCATTTACCTACAATAATATCATAATCCGGAACTGTAGTTGGTCCATTATCGTCGGAACTGCTGCAGCTCATTGTCAACATGGCAAAAGACATTGCCATCATCATTGCTAAAAACTTAATTTTCATACTTTTGATTTTTAAATTAATAATTATGTTAAATTGATTTCTTTTAATATTTTTCTGTTAATTTTTCCGGCGTCGTTTTTGGGAAAATCATCAACAAATTCAATGTATTTCGGCACTTTGAATTTCGCCAGTCGGTTTTTCAAAAATTCCATGATATCATTATGTGTAATATTGGGAGAATTGTCTTTTAGCTGAACATAAGCCTTACCCACTTCGCCCCATTTTTCATCGGGAACCGACACGACCACACACATTTGTACATCTTCTAACAACATCACCACTTTTTCTATTTCAGACGGATAAATATTTTCGGCTCCGCTGATAAACATATTTTTAATCCGGTCAACTACATAAATATAGTCATTTTCATTTTTAATCACTACATCTCCGGTTTTGAACCATTTTCCGCTGGCGTCAAAGGCGCTTTGTGTGGCTTCGTCATTGTTCCAGTAGCCTGGCGTAACCACTGGAGCTTTGATCCACAATTCGCCGGGTTCATTGGGTTTTGCTTCATTTCCGTCTTCTGTCACAATACGTGTGTGAATGTAAAAATTACTTCGCCCAATCGATCCTTTGTATTTTATGGCGTCGTCTTGATGCAAGGATGTAAGATTTGGGCCCACTTCCGTCATTCCGTATCCTTGACGAATCGCTACTCCCAATGCGGCATAAGTTTCAATTAAAGGAATCGGCATCGCTTCTCCGCCAACAATAATGTATTTGAGTGATTCAAATTTTTGTTTGTTGAAGTTCGGCTCGTTGGCCATCATATTCAACATGGTAGGAACACCCATAAAAACGGATGTTTTTTCGGAATAAATAAGTTCGTTCACCGCATGGGAATCAAATTTTTTAACCAAACAAACATAGCCGCCATGATGCAAAACAGGATTCACCAACACGTTCCATCCACCGGTATGGAAAGGGGGCATCACATTCACTGTATTCGTTTCTGTATTGATAACCAATGAAATAGATGTGTTTATACTGTTCCAAAAAAGCATTTTGTAAGAATATTTTACCCCTTTAGGAAAACCGGTAGTTCCCGATGTATATAAAAGGAAAATACAATCACTTTCTCTGGCCGTAAAGGATTCAAACATCGAAATTTCATTTTGATTCCAGCGTTTGGTAATTTCATTTAAATCAAAGGTAACGCCTTTGGTCTTGACTGGAATGAGATGAGAAAATTTTTCTTCATAAAAAATAACCGAAGGCGCTGCATCATTGATGATATATTCCAATTCAACCGAAGAAAGTCGGTAATTGAGGGGAACCATGATGATGCCGGATTTTTGCATTGCCGAAAACAAGGTAATATATTCCAGGCAATGCTCGGCCAGAACAGCAATTCGGTCGCCTTTGCGCAGCTGTAATTCTGTCGTTAAGTATTCTGCTAAATGACCTCCGGCATTATTAATTTGAGCATAGGTGAGTGATTTTCCGGTTTCAAATTCTTTTACCGCGGTTTTATTCGGACTGTAAACAGCCCATTTTTTAAACCAATCCTGCTGATTTACCTCTCTCATTTCATTATTTTCTAAAAAGGGCGCAGGCAAATGCAAGTCCGCCTCCAGAACCCATAAAAATCATTAAATCACCGTCTTTAATCTTATTTTCTTCATCGGCAACGCTGTAGGCCATTGGAATACAGGCTGAACCTGTGTAACCGTATTGATGCATAACGGTTGGGGCTTTGCTGCGGTCAACTCCCAAATTATCCATGGTTTCAAAAATGGTGTTGATATTGATTTGGGTAAAGAAAAAATGATTGACATCCTGCACGTTCACACCTTCCTTGGCACAAACTTCCTGAATCATTTCGGTCCAGACGGCCGGATTGATTTCGGTAGGAATTTTTTGAACAAATTGTAATTTCTCTAATCCTTGATCTACCACTTTCTGTGAAGCCGGATATTTGCTTCCGCCGCCATAAATGCCCATCCATTCGGCGTATTCGCCTTTGGTGCGCAACTGGCTTTGCAACATTCCCGAACCGTCATTTACGGCTTTCAACAAAACAGCTCCTGCTCCATCGGCAAAAAGATTTGCGGTTTTTTTATCTTTTAAATTCAGGAATTTACTCATCATATATGCGCCAACCACTAATACATAGCGGTATTGCTCATCTGCTTGAATGAATTTGGCGCCGGTGTCCAGAGCCGTTACAAATCCCGCACAGGCCGTATTCATATCAAAAGTTCCGGCATTAATTAAATTCATTTTATGCTGAACCACCGAAGCAGTTGAGGGTGAAATATATTCTGGCGTATCGGTTGCAACAATCAGCAAATCAACTTCTTCTGCCGTGATTCCGGCTTTTTTCAGTACTTGTTCACAAGCACCTACAATCAATTCTGAAACTGTTTCGTCTTCCCGTGCCCATCTGCGTTCATAAATCTGAACATTTTCGCGTAACCAGGTGTCCACGTCCATGCCCAGCAATTCGTTGAAATAACTGTTTGGAACCACTTTTTCTGGAACCATCATACCAGATGCAATTATTTTTGCATTTCTCTTATTGCCCATTTAATCGTAAATTTTCTTTTTTTCTTAAAACAAAATACAAAATCAACCCAACTATTGTAGAAGCCAACACCGCCATAGCACCTGCTACAGCTGGGTTTTTGACAGCACCACTGGTGTACGGATGCATCAAACCACCATAATAAACAGCTGCATAAACCACAACCGCCGTAATGGTGGCCCAAAGTGTTGAAGCAGCCGGTGCATCTTTCAAAAAAATACCGAATAAAACCGGTACAAATGCAGACGCAAAAAACATATAAACACCGTTTTGGGCAAAAATTCCAACACTTAAATTAGGGTTAATCAACTGATCATAACTGATGAAAATGGAAATTATAGCCAAAGCCACAATCACCAGGCGATTTAGATTTTTCTTCTGATTTTCGGTAAAATCTCTTTTGAAAATCGGGAGTAAAATATCATTGGTAATGGTAGTACTTACCGATTGAACCAGCCCTTCCAAAGTTGAAAAACCGGCAGCCAACAAGCCAAAAATCACAATTACACCTACCCAGGGCGAAAAAACCTGAACCACATATACACTCACGATGGAATCCAATGCGAGCGGACTGCCTTCATGCATTAAATCGGGCATCAGCAAGCGTGCATACAGCCCCACAAAGAGCACCGAAAAGAACAAAATAAGCGTAATTATCGATACGGCAAGATATTTATTCACGTCTTTTTCGCTTTTCAACATGAGCGAACGGGTAATAATATGTGGCTGGCAAACAATGGCCACTCCAATGATAAAATTACAGATTACTACTTCAAAAAAGTCACGAAAAAGTGGACTTTCTGCATTGTAAGTTTGGGTTAAGAGCGGATCAATAGTTGCTAATTGATTCCAAAAGCCATCCCAGCCGTTTTCAAAAAATTTATATCCAGAATAAATCAAAATTCCCGCAACAATCATCATAACAACCGCTTGTATAGAATTGGTGTACATCATCGAATTTGCGCCACCAAACATGGTATTTCCAAAAATAAAAACCACCAGTACAATAAGTGTGTAAAGCTCGGGAACATGGAGTGCAGACGACAAAACCTTGACCAGACCTACGCAAATCAATACAATAAATGTGATGAGCAAGAGTGACAAAAATGCAATAATGCGCGCATGAAGCGGATTATTATATCGGTTGCCAATCCATTGCGCCAAGGAAAGTGCCTTGGTAGAGGTTCCAATTTTCTGAAAACTTTTTGTCAATACAATGAGTGAAAGAAACAATCCGATGGGCATTACGATCGACATGGCCACGAAAGCACTCCAGCCATAAACGGCAACGAAACCGGGATTGATGATGAAAGTAGCGGCACTGGTAGTACTCGCTGCCAGCGATAGCCCCACTATTACGGGTGAAAATCCTTTACCTACCGCAAAATCTTTGAGCGATTTGGTTCGCATAGCACCACGTACAACAAGAAAAATTGTTGCTGTTGCATAAATTAGTAAAAAAATGGTGGTCAGTAATGCAATACTCATACGCTTGGTTGTCTATGGAATTTGATTGAATTTCCTTCTTGCGAATTTAATTTAAAAAATTACATTTACACAAGTATATGTATATCAAATTTACTGATATATATGATTAAAGCATGTTCAAAATAATACCTTTACAAGGTTAAATTTACATATAAAAATCTAAGAATATGGGAATGTTAAAAGATAGAATTGCTTTAATTACAGGTGGTTCTACAGGAATAGGAAGAGCTGCAGTTGAAAAGTTTGCGCAAGAAGGAGCGCAAGTATTGGTATGGGACATCAATGAGGCTGCAGGGAAAACTATGCAAGACGAAATGAAAGAAAAAGGCTTTCATGTATATTTCGAGCAAGTAAATACGGCACTTGAAGCCGACGTTCAACAAGCAGCAGAAAAAGCGAAAGAGCAGTTTGGGCGAATTGATATTCTGATTAACAATGCGGGAATAACGCGGGATTCGACCTTGTTGAAAATGTCGAAAGACCAATGGGATCAAGTAATTGATGTCAATCTGACCGGCGTCTATAATTGTACACGGAATATAGCTCCCATTATGGTTGAAAACAATTTTGGCGTGATTCTGAACACCTCATCGGTTGTAGGATTGTATGGAAATTTTGGTCAGACCAATTATTCTGCCACCAAAGCTGGTGTAATTGCTATGACCAAAACCTGGTCGAAAGAATTGGGAAGAAAAGGAATTCGTGTAAATGCGGTTGCGCCGGGATTCATCATGACCGACATGGTACGTGCTATGCCCGAAGATGTGTTGGCCAAACTGGCGGCCAAAGTTCCATTACAAAGCCTGGGTGAGCCCGAAGACATTGCGAATATCTATGCCTTTTTAGCCTCTGATCAGGCAAAGTACATAACTGGCGCAACCATCAGCGTGGACGGCGGAATTACTTTGTAAGTTATTGATTTACTGTTAATTTTACAAAACCATACGGCTAGGCTGTGTGGTTTTTTTAGATTAATTTTTCTCTATTTCACAAATGATTTCCAGTCAAATCAATTACGCACATTCATCCTATTTCTGATTTAAAAGCTATTACCAAACCTTCATTTGAGCCGACTTTCCCATATTCGACATAAACCTTTTCCATATGCGACCAATGATGCCTTAGATTTTCATCTAGAAGCTGAAATCCAAGTACATACAAATCCTTGGCCTGATCTGAATTTACTAATTCTAGGACAGTTAAATGGTAATCAGCGAATTCCTTTTTGAGTTCATCCACTTTTTCCTGTAAGAATTCCGGGACAACGATTTCGCCTGAATGGGAAATCTCTGCATCCGTCGATTGATTCTCAATTTTCTATGCTTGGGCTTGGCGGTTCATAATAACATATTTATAACAAAAAGTTTCAATCCTAATTTTTCTGGATAATGCTCTGGAAGCCCATACGGCAATACGACAACAAGACTGGATAACCAGTTTCAATCCTAATTTTTCTGGATAATGCTCTGGAAGAAATAAAAAAATTACTGCGGTAATGCCTAAAATGCGTTTCAATCCTAATTTTTCTGGATAATGCTCTGGAAGTCGTTTTCCGAATAGTAACTCGATTCCGCTTCTGCAGTTTCAATCCTAATTTTTCTGGATAATGCTCTGGAAGCCATCATCATAATAATGATGCTCGCCAAGGTGCACGGTTTCAATCCTAATTTTTCTGGATAATGCTCTGGAAGC
>JAUNUH010000019.1 GCA_030538275.1 Flavobacteriaceae bacterium
GTCATGCTTCGATACGATCTTTTAAATTTTATTTCGCTTTGCTCAATGAAATTTAAAAATCACTCAGCATGACAATACCTCAGTCACCCTGAGTGTTTTGCGCTAGCAAAATGTATCGAAGGGGACGAAAAGCTGTTATTATACAAGTAATGGAAAAAACATTAAGCGCAACGGACTCCCCCCTTGAGGGGCAGGGAAATGTACCCTTAAGGGACAAAGGAGGATGTAACCATTTCCCCAACAACAATTTTATTTCGGACACTATTATGTATAAATTATTACCTTTGGCAAACCTAAGACCTCACTGTGAAAAAAGTATTACATCTATGTAATGACGATAAATTTATTCCTTTAGGGAAAATTATCTTTGATAGCCTTCCAGAGATTGAAAATATTTTTTGGGTATTACCACAAAAAGAAGAATTTCAATTTATCCCATTTTCTGCCGTCAATCTGGCAAATGTTAATATTAATTCCGACGAAACCATTGCAGAAATTAATAAATTTGACTTGTTATGCATACATTTTTTAAATCCCAAATGGTACCCACTTTTATCTTCTGGTAAAATCAAAATCCCCATTTTGTGGATCGGTTGGGGCGGCGATTATTATTGGATGATTGATATTCATTCCAATTTTGACTTATTCTTGCCCAAAACCTTTAAAAAAGCAGTAAAATATCCTGCATTTTTAAATCCATTTGTCAAAAAACTTAAAAAATTAAAACATTCAAACAAGTTCAAAACTTTACATCAAATTCAATATTTTTCACCCACTTTTGAGGAAGAATTCCATTTAATTAAATCAAGCTTCCCAGAATGGAAAGCAGTTTATACACCCTGGAATTACGGCTATATCAATGATTCTCTCATCGAAAAATACAGCCAACTAAAATGCCATGGAAATAAAATTCTGATAGGAAACAGCGCTACTCCCACCAATAATCATTTAGACATTTTCCATCGTTTAGGACATATTCTTTCAAATTATTCACTCGTGCTTCCCTTGAACTACGGAAATGATGCGTATAAAAAAACCGTCATAGACCAAGCAAAAAGTACTTTTCCTCAAGTCGAAATATTAGACCAATTCTTTGCTGTCAATGATTTTGATAAAATCTTGATGCAATGCCAAAACCTGATTATAGGTAGCATTAGACAACAAGCCGTGGGTACGATCATCACATCCATGTATATGGGCGCGAATGTTTTTATATTTAAAGACAGCATGAATTATGCTTTTTTCAAGAATCATGGTTTTCATTTATTTAGTATTGAAGAACTAGAAGCAAATCCCAACTTGCTAAATCAACGAATGAACGAGCAACAATTACAACAAAATCGGCAAAAAATCAATGAATTATGGTCTATCAAACGTAATGCTGAACAAATTTCCCGACTTTTGAAATATATTGACACAAACCCATGAGAATTACCTTAGTTGCCGGTGCCCGACCGAATTTTATTAAAATTGCTCCACTGATTGCAGCTATTCAGGAAATGAAGACAGCAGGAGCAAAGATTAGGTATCGGCTGGTTCACACCGGGCAACATTATGACCGCATGATGAGTGGTAATTTTTTTGAACAGCTCCAAATTCCCGAACCTCACATCAACCTGAATGCGGGCGGCGGTAGTCAAGCCGAGCAAACGGCCCAAATCATGATTTCTTTTGAAAAAGAACTGATTCAAAACCCGACCGATTTGGTGCTGGTGGTGGGTGATGTTACCTCTACCCTGGCTTGTTCGATTACAGCCAAAAAACTGAATATACCCGTGGCTCATGTAGAAGCCGGAATCCGATCTGGTGATTTGTCCATGCCCGAAGAAATCAATCGAATCGTAACTGATAGTATTTCAGATTATTTTTTTACCACGACAAAAGACGCCTCTAAGCAGCTGCAAAAAATCGGAAAACAACCCGAACAAATCTTTTTTGTCGGAAATGTAATGATTGATACCCTGTTGAAATTTCGTCCTACTTTCCGAAAACCAGTATTTTTTGATGAATTAGATTTAAAAACAAAAAACTATCTGGTGCTCACGCTTCACCGCCCGTCCAATGTAGATGAAGCACAAAAACTGCAAGAATTAATCGCATTTATCTGTCAGCAAGCAAAGGAAATTCCTGTTATTTTTCCCGTTCATCCACGCACAAGGCAGAATTACGCACTGGATTCCACACCCGAAAATCTACAACTCACCGACCCTCTCGGATATTTAGAATTTAATTATTTGGTTGAAAACGCTTTGGGTGTACTCACTGATTCTGGCGGAATTACCGAAGAAACTACCGTTTTGAACATTCCGTGTATCACCTTAAGAGAAAATACCGAACGACCCGAAACCATTTCTATGGGCACCAATGAATTGGCAGGTACCGATTTGCCAGCTATCAAAAAATTAATGCAGATTATGTTGAGCGGCAACTGGAAACAAGGCGTAATCCCCGAATTATGGGACGGAAAAAGTGCCAAACGAATTGTTGAAATTTTATTACATGAATTTAAAACAAGTCATTGACCGATTTGGAACCGTTTATCTGGGGATAATTTTACTATTGGTTATATGTTTTACAGTTTTTGGAATTGAACGCGAATACGATTCCTGTTTGGTCAGATGAGATTTATTATCAAATCAATGCGTTTCATTTTTATGCGCATCCGGATTTAGCGGCTGCTTTCACCTACAATGGACAAGGCGCATCGGTTGGTAAATACAAAAGCGTCATTGCGAGAATCATTCCGGCAAATGAATAAAGTGAATGCAGACGGAATGGATTCGTGGCAATCTTTTTTTGAACAGATTGTCTACTGGAGGCAGAAAGGCCTCGATTTCAACAGATTGCCGCGTCAGGCCGATTCTTTCTTTATTTTCATTTCATTCAAATTAAGAAAAATCGGCCTTCCTCGCAATGACGGGTAAATTCAAAAGCGTCATTGAGAGAATCATTCCAGCAAATGAACAAAGTGAATGCAGACGGAATGGATTCGTGGCAATCTTTTTTTTGAACAGATTGTCTACTGGAGGCAGAAAGGCCTCGATTTCAACAGATTGCCGCGTCAGGCCGATTCTTTCTTTATTTTCATTTCATTCAAATTAAGAAAAATCGGCCTTCCTCGCAATGACGGGTAAATTCAAAAGCGTCATTGAGAGAATCATTCCAGCAAATGAACAAAGTGAATGCAGACGGAATGGATTCGTGGCAATCTTTTTTTTTG
>JAUNUH010000014.1 GCA_030538275.1 Flavobacteriaceae bacterium
TAGATTTTAGATTTTAGATTTTTGTTTTCATAAACAAATTTATTTTAATATGAAAAACATTTTATTGGGATTAGCGTTAATGCTAACAGGAAATTTTGTATTTTCAGCAGAATAGCTTGGAATTACAAACCGTGTTGATTCAGAAGCACTTACAATGGAATTATTGGTTGATAAAGTTTCTGAATTTGTAGTGTAAGATTTGACAGGTTGTATATCAACAGTTTACGTTATGGATAGAAATACTAAAGAAGTTATTCATACATTTCAACGATGGGATCCTAATTGTGATGCCGATTTTCAAATGGAAATCATTTGGATATAATTAAAGTAAAAAACGAATGATTTCGTTTAGCATAAATAATTATTTGATGAGAATAAGGTAATTTAAACTTTTTATAATAAGCATTTAATTCAAAATCTGTAAATTACCTTTTATTTTACAATATTATGAAGCCGTTATTCAGCATTATATTTTTTTATATCTTGATTCTGAACACCCAAGCTCAGACAGCCGGACTTGTACGCTATGAGGAAACTTTCAAGAATTTTATAGGTACGCATGAAATTTTATATGATTTATATTTCAATATAGAGCATTCCGTTTATCTATTGCAAGAGAATCCGAATGATCCAACGCGTGTTTCTAAGGGTAGTTTTGCGCAGTATTTTCCTTCTCTTGAATCGGAAGATCGATTTTTTTACAGAAAATTAGGTGCATCTTATATTATTAATAACGAAAATACGTCAATGAAATACTACACAGTGCTGGATGATTCTCTGAATATAAATTGGGATATCAAAAATGAATATAAAAATATTGGCGGTTTTGCGTGTCAGCAAGCCAATACGTCTTTTCGAGGAAGAAATTACACCGCTTGGTTTACCGAAGAAATTCCCGTGGATTTCGGTCCTATGAAATTTGGCGGACTTCCCGGTTTAATCCTTGAAATTTATGATGATGAAGGAGTTATTCATATAGCAGCATCTGAAATTAATATCAACAATGACGGAGGAGATATAGATGAAATTGTGAGGAAAATCGATCTGGATGTTGATTTTTCCTATCAAGAATTTTTAGATCAACGCTGTATAGACGCTTTAGCAATGAATAAAATAATCGAATCTAAAATGGGTCGTGGAGCTAATCGTATTATTTCAACTTCGGTTGGTAATGATGAAAATGTAGAAAAAGATTATATGGAATGCGGCGAATAACAGGTATTGTTTTCTTTCTTATTCCCTTTTTTTCTTTGGCCCAAACCATTATTCAAGGAAATATTACGGATGATATTGATGTCATTTCTGGTGCCAGAGTAGTACTGAAAGACGCTGAAGGCGCTATAAAAGCCTACACTTTCTCTAATGCCGAAGGAAATTATCAACTCCAAACTACCATAAAAGGAGGTGCTATGCTGGAAATTACAGCTTTAGGTTTCAATAAAGAATCGATTGAATTGGAAATTCAGGATCAGAGCGAAATGACCTTGGATTTTGTACTGCAATCTGAATTTGTGGCGTTAAACGAAATGATTTTCCAGGGAAGAAAAGACATTACGCAAAAAAATGATACCATAATTTTTGATGCCAAAGCATTTGCACAAGGAAATGAAGAAGTTATAGAAGATTTACTCAGGAAAATTCCGGGTTTGATAGTAGAATCCGACGGTACCATCAAAGTTGGCAATCAGGAAGTTGAGAAAGTGATGATAGAAGGCGACGACTTCTTTGAGCGCGGCTATAAAATTCTGACCAAAAATATGCCTGCGCATCCTGTTGATAAAATTGAATTATTGCAAAATTATTCAAACAACCGTCTTCTAAAAGGTGTAGAAGAAAGTAATCGAGTTGCACTGAATTTAAAACTAAATGAAAATGCAAAACGAATATGGTTCGGGAATCTCACCTTGGGGCATGCTCCTTTTGTTAGCGAAAATAGATATTTAGCAAAGGCAAATTTGATGAATTTTGGTAAAAAAAATAAATTTTATTTTTTAACGAATTTAAACAATATCGGTTATGACGCCACAGGAGATATTCGGCATCTCATTCGTCCGCTGCGCATAGGTGAACCGGCGAGTATTGGAGATGATCAAAGTGTTAATAATATTATTCATTTGTCTGCGGTTCCGCCTAATTTTGATAAACAAAGAACCACCTTCAACAATGCCGAAATGCTTTCCCTCAATGCGATTTTTAATCCAACAGAAAAATTAAAGATTAACACCATGGGTTTTTTGAATTGGGATGAATTGGATTTTTATCGTAATCGCGAAACTTTTTATTCCATCAATTCTTTGCAATTTATCAACACAGAAGATTACCATCTCAAAAATAAAAAACGTGTAGCTTTTGGAAAAGTAGATATTTCCTATAATATCTCTGAAAATGAGATGATTGAAGCGATTTCTAAATATCAAAACGCTGATTTTTCTGCATATTCAAATTTAATATTTAACAGCCATTCCACTGCTGAAAGATATAAAAATCCCGCTGAGTTTTTTGACCAGAAAATAAGCTATACCAACAAAATCAACCCGCAAAAAGTTGTATTGCTTACAGGCAGGTTCATCAATGAAAAATCGCCTCAATCGCTACATGTCAACAGATATTTGTTTCAAGATTTATTTCCTGAAGTTCAGGCAGATGAGGTAAATCAGTCCGTGCAACATACGATGACATTCGCAGGCTTTGAAGCACATCTTTTAGACCGAAAAAAGAATAAAAATCTGCTTGAAGTTAAATTAGGAAACGCCTATAGAAAAGACAACTTGAGAAGTGGATTTGAATTGTTGGAAGGTGAAATTCTATTGAACAAACCCGAAAATTATCAAAATGATTTGGCGTATGCGGTAAACGATTTATATGCAAAATCAGAATATCAGTTTACATTCAATAATTTCTCAATTACAACAAAACTTGGCGTTCATCAGTTATTTAATTCGCTCAAGATAGAAAATGAAACCTACAGCCAAAAGCCTTTTTTCATCAACCCTGGAATAGAAACAGAATGGAAATTAAATAAAAAAAATATCATAAGAGCTTCTTACAGCTTAAACCGTAGTAATGCAGATATTTTGCATGTTTATCCCGGATTTATTCTTACGAATTTTAATCGTTTTCAAGGCAATCATGATGGATTTAATCAATTAGACACTTCTTCTTTTTTGATGAATTACCAGTTGGGCAATTGGACGGATCGTTTTTTTGCAAATACTACATTTTTGTACAGTCAAAATCATGATTTCTTTTCTTCCAATTCTTATATTACACCTGATTTTACCCAAACCCAAAACATGCTAATAAAAGACCGTAAGTTGTTTTCGGCATTTTCAAGCGTCGATTATTTCATAAAAAAATGGGATGGAAACATGAAACTAAATGTAGGCTATTTTCAATCAGATTTTAAAAATTCAGTTAATAGTTCGGATTTACGCATTGTTGAAACCCAAAATCTCAGCTATGGATTGCAGTATAGAAGCGTTTTTGATGGGTTTTTCAACTTTGATGCAGGCACAGAATGGCGACAAAATAAAATTTCATCTTCGACCGATTACAGTTTTACAGATCATATAAGTTTCTTGGATGTTATTTTAACTTTTAGTGAAAAACTAAATCTTGAAATTAGTTCTGAGCGCTATACTTTCGGAAATTTTGATTCCAACAAAACCTATTATTTTTTTGATTTTGACACACGATTTCGGTTGATAGAAAATAAATTAACGCTCATGCTTTCAGGTAAAAATCTTTTCAATACAGATTCTTTTAAAAGCCAATCTATAAGCGATATATCAATTACTACGACAAATTACAGACTTTTACCGCGATATATTCTTTTAAAAGCTGAATACAGATTTTGACTTGTTTTTTTTTAAAATTATACCCAATAATATTATCCAAATTTTCATAACAAAATTCAGCAACATTTATATTTTTGTAAGAATTAATTAAATAGGTATGAAATTATTAGGCGTTGGCTCGCGCATCCATCATCCAGAATTGGGCAAAGGCGTTGTAACCAATCTCACAGCACAACATTATTGGGTAACCTTTATTGACAGTGGTCTAGAAACCATCGACATCGACTCAGAATTCGAAGTGATTGAATCCTGTCAAGACGATGTGGATACGATTTCGCTCTACGAAATGGAATCAGCCCTCTTGCGCATCCTCAAAAAATGGAATGGCTATTCAGAGGTGGTGCCGATTGCTGATAAATGGAAGGGCGGAACAATGGTGTTAAATCCCGGTGATCCTGCGCTGCAAAGCAAAGAGGTGCCGATTGATACGTTTTTTCATAAAATTGTAATGGTGCGTGACCGATTGCGTGTTATGGAACAAAAAATTAATTCGAGCAAACTCTCAGACGACGAAAAGGTGGATTTGCAACAATACATCACACGGATTTATGGCAGTTTGACCACTTTTAATATTCTTTTTAAACTGAAAGAACAACAATTTTCTGGACAGAAAAGTGGATAAAGGCATATTAAAATTATAAAAAGATACAACTCGTAAAGGAGTCGCAAGAAATTTATAAAGTTTTTAGTAAGCGAATCCTTATATTTGTAATAGAATTGTCGAAATATGGATTTTTTAGAATTTGAAACACCCATCAAAGAATTGATGGAGCAGTATGATAAATGTGCATTGGTAGGAGAAGAAAGCGGAATTGATATCGAACAAAGCTGTAAACAAATTGCGGACAAAATAGATTCCAAAAAGAAGGAAATTTATACTAATCTCACGCCTTGGCAACGGGTACAATTATCGCGACACCCCAATCGACCTTACAGTCTGGATTTTATCAAAGGAATTACAGAAGGTAACTTTATAGAACTCCACGGAGACCGAAACTTTGCCGATGATAAAGCCATGGTAGGCGGATTTGGCAAAGTTGATGGGCAAACTGTAATGTTCATTGGTCAACAAAAAGGAAAAAATACCAAAGAAAGACAATACCGTCGATTTGGAATGTCCAATCCCGAAGGTTATAGAAAAGCAATGCGCTTGATGAAGCTAGCCGAAAAATTCAACAAGCCCATTGTTACTTTGATTGATACACCTGGTGCTTACCCAGGTTTAGAAGCTGAGGAAAGAGGTCAAGGCCAAGCCATTGCACAGAATATTTATGAAATGCTCAAACTCCAAGTACCTGTAATTTGTATCGTAATTGGTGAAGGTGCAAGTGGAGGCGCATTGGGAATTGGTGTTGGAAATAGGGTTTATATGCTCGAGAACACATGGTATTCGGTGATTTCACCAGAATCGTGTTCATCTATTCTGTGGAGAAGTTGGGACCATAAAGAAACGGCTGCAGCTGCGTTGAAACTTACGCCACAGGATATGGTAGAGCAAGGAATAATTGATGGAATCGTACCAGAACCCTTGGGTGGAGCTCATTATGATCCAGAGCAGACTTTTCTGAATCTAAAAAATCACATCAAACAAGTGATCACCGAGTTGTCAAAAATTTCTGCCGAAAAACTATGTAGGCAAAGACAAGACAAATTCTTGAATATGGGCGTTTTTAAAGGTTAAAATTCCACAGCGAATTTTAGGATTTTGGTCATTGTGAACAAAGGGTAAATTTAAATTTCTGCCATTCTAGAATTGTTGATAAAATCATTTCTTACTATCAACTGATTTCGAAATGGAATTTTGTACTTTTACAAGTCCATGGAAAACAAACAGCAAAAATACAATCAGACTTATAAGTCAAATACAATCAACGCGTTAGATCGTGGTAAGATTCCGCCTCAGGCTACAGATTTGGAAGAAGCCGTGCTAGGAGCAATGATGATTGATAAAAAAGGACTAAACGAATCTATCGAAATTCTAAAAGAAGAATTTTTTTATCGTCCAGAACATCAATTCATTTTCCGTGCGATTTCTACATTATTTAATGAATCTCAGCCGATTGATCTTTTGACCGTTTCTAATCAATTACGAAAAGATGGAAAATTAGATGCCGTTGGAGGGGATTTTTACTTAATTACCTTAACGCAAAAAGTTTCTTCATCTGCTCATATAGAATTCCATGCACGCGTGGTTCAAGAAAAATATGTGTTGAGAAAACTCATAGAAATTTCTTCTAAAATCATTGACAAGTCCTATGATGAAACCACAGATATTTTTGAGTTGCTGGATGAATCTGAGAGTGAAATTTTTAAAATAACCGATGGAAGTTTGAAATCGAGTTATATGGATTCTCGTTCTTTAGTATTTCAAGCCATAGAAAATATCAAGGCTATGAGCGGAAAAGAAGGGCTGAGCGGGGTTCCATCTGGATTTACTAAAATAGATAAGGTAACTTCGGGTTGGCAAAAAACTGATTTAATTATTCTGGCAGCAAGACCTGGAATGGGAAAAACGGCTTTTGTACTATCTATGGCCAAAAATATTGCCGTAGATCATAAAATTCCCGTTGCTGTTTTTTCTCTAGAAATGAGTAGTTTACAGTTGATTACGAGATTAATTGTAGGCGAAACGGGCATTAGTTCAGACAAAATTAAAAAGGGAGATTTGACCGATGCCGAGTGGAAACAACTCTATACCAAGGTAAAGGGTCTCGAAAATGCACCATTGTATATAGACGATACACCTGCTTTGAATGTATTTGACCTGAGGGCTAAATGCCGTAGATTGGTTTCACAACAGGGTGTAGGATTAATTATTATAGATTATTTGCAATTGATGACTACGCGAGATGGAGGTGGAGGTAATCGTGAACAAGAGATTTCGACGATTTCACGAAGTCTCAAGGCTATTGCCAAAGAATTGAATGTTCCGGTTTTTGCGTTATCCCAGTTGTCCAGGGCAGTAGAAACACGTGGCGGAACCAAAAGACCTTTGCTTTCAGACCTTCGAGAATCCGGGGCTATTGAACAAGATGCAGATATTGTTTCATTTATTTATCGTCCAGAGTATTATAAACTCGATCATTGGGATGATGAGGAGCATACGCCTTGTGCGGGTCAAGCCGAATTCATCATTGCTAAACACAGAAATGGAGCATTGGAAAATGTACGTTTAAGATTTATCAGTGATCAGGCCAAATTTGCAGATTTGGACAATAATTTTGGTTTCAGTACTGGTCCTGTTATGTTGCAAAGCAGTATGAACGATGTCGATGAAGACCAGGAATTTGGATTTACGGCACGACCCGAAGATGCCTTTGGTCCTGAGCAGTTTAATATGGATCAAGATGAAGAGCCAGAAGACGATGGAATGCCGTTTTAATAGTTTTTTCTTTAATTTTCCGTAAAATTATTTTTTACACGGATTTTAATTAATCAATTTTTTATCATATTCTACATGAAATGTCATTTTTTTATGAAAATGAAATAGAAAAATGAATTTGAATAGTTGTGAAAATCTATTGACTAATTTTATTTTACATAAACGGTTTTTTTGTTGACGAAGGCCATGATTCCATCTTGTGAGAGCTCTCTGCCGTAGCCAGAAGTTTTGGTGCCGCCAAAGGGTAAACGTGGGTCGCTTTTTACCAGTTCATTCACGAATACAGCTCCGTCTTGGAGGATTGGAATCATTTTTTCAACCCATTTTTGATTTTGTGTAAATAGACTTACACCCAACCCGAATTCCGTGGCATTTGCCAAATCCGCAGCTTCTTCTACAGTTTTGAATGTGGTACACGCCAATAAAGGACCAAAAGTTTCTTCATGAAAAACAGGCATTTTTTGATGAACATCAGAAACAATTGTCGGTTCGAAATAAGCATCATTATAGTTGCCACCAATAAGCAATTTGGCACCCATTTTTAGTGATTTTTGTAATTGATCGTGTAGGTGTTTTGCCGCTTCTTTGTTGACCATTGTTCCGATAAAAGTGCTGAGCTCTGTTGGATCGCCTGATTTGAGTTCGATGGTTTTTTTGATTAATTTAGAAATAAATTCTTCTGCAATGGACTCTTCTATCACAAGTCTTTTACCGGCTATACAACTTTGTCCCGTGTTTTGAAAACGAGCATTGATTACAGTTTGCAAGGTATTTTCCATATCACAATCGGCAAAAACAACCAAGGCATTGCTTCCGCCCAGTTCAAGTAGAGAAGGCTTGATTTCCTCTGCAGCTATGGATGCCACGGCGGCGCCAGCTGCTTTGCTTCCCGTAAGCGAAACCCCTTTAACCCTAGGATTCCGAATGATTTTTTCTACCTTATCACTTCCTATGAAGAGCGTGTTGAAGGTATTTTTGGGAAATTCAGCTTGGGAAAATATTTCTTCCATTATTTTGGCAGATTGCATAACATTACTGGCATGTTTCAATAATGTTGTGTTGCCTGCCATTAGCGTGGGAACAGCAAATCTGAACACCTGCCAAAATGGATAATTCCATGGCATAATGGCTAAAATTACGCCCAAAGGTTCATATTTTACATAAGAAGAAGATGCTTCGGTTTTGATTTTTTTATCTTTTAATTGTTCTAGTGCGTTTTCTGCATAATAATTACAAAGCCAAGCACACTTTTCTATTTCGGAAATACCTTGAGCGATGGGTTTTCCCATTTCCAAAGCCATTACTTCTGCATATTTTTCTTTGTTTTTGATGAGAATTTCACCTAGTTTTTTCATTTTGGCTTCACGTTCTTCAAAGCTAGAAAAACGCCAATCGAGAAAAGCTTGATGTGCATTTTCTATTATTTTTTCGACTTCTTTTTGTGTATGTTTTTTATTTTCAAAAACGATTTCGCCGTTATAGGGATTGATGGATTTCATAATATAGAGGTTTGAAATGATGAATTTACGAATTTTAAGAAGACAGATGTTGAAATTTTTTGTAAAATTTGGGATGAAACTCCGGCCGGGATAGTAGCGGCATCACGACGATTGTATGCGACAAGAAAACCTAGTGTACAGGATTGTAATGGAATGGAAATCCCTGTACGCTTGGTTTTCTAAGCATACAAGCGTTGGGATATAGCGTATAGCCCGTAAGCCGGCCAAAAAATATTTCATCAAATGATGTACCTTTGTGATAAGTGAAGAAGTTGAGTGAGCATATTGATTTGATTTTGAAGACCTTACCGAATAAGCCGGGTGTTTATCAACATTTGGATAAAGACGGAAAAGTGATTTATGTAGGAAAGGCGAAGAATTTGAAAAAGCGTGTTTCCCAGTATTTTTATAAGGAACAATCCAATAATCGAACGCGTGTATTGGTTCGTAAAATCGCTGATATTGAAACGATTATCGTTGAAGATGAGTTTGAGGCACTTTTGCTTGAAAATAATTTGATTAAAAAATTTCAGCCGCGTTATAATGTGATGCTGAAGGATGATAAAACTTATCCGTGGATTTGTATCAAGAATGAGCATTTTCCACGTATTATATATACACGAAATGTGGTAAAGGATGGTTCGGAATATTTTGGTCCGTATGGGAGTCCTCGTATTGCCAAGATAATTTTGGATTTGTTTCGTGAGATTTACACCCTGCGCACGTGCAAATATGATTTGTCTCCAGAAAAAATAGCAGAGGGTCGTTACAAGGTGTGTTTGGAATATCATTTGGGGAATTGTTTGGGGCCATGTGAGGCGTTACAAAGTGCGGATGATTATATGCAGATGATATCGAATGCGCGAGAGATTTTGAGAGGGAATTTTGCTGAGGCCAGGCGATATTTGGTGGCTAAAATGAATGAATATGCGTCCAAGCTGGAGTTTGAGCAAGCCCAGAAAATGAAGGAAAGATTGACAGCCTTGGAGAGTTATCAATCCAAATCTACGGTAGTGCATCCATCGATTACAAATGTGGATGTATATTCGGTGATTTCTGACGAATCATATGCCTATGTGAATTTCTTTAATTTGGTGAATGGAGCGATTATAAGAAGTCATACGACCGAAATCAAGAAGAAATTGGACGAGCCGGAAGCCGAGATTTTGGAAGAGGCGGTGATAGAACTTCGTGAGCGTTTTCCATCGGTTGCCAAGGAAATTTATTTACCTTTTGAACTGGATTTGAAGATTCCTGGTGTCAAAATTACCGTACCGTTGATTGGTGATAAAAAGCGAATTGTAGAATTGTCTGAAAGAAATGCAAAATATTATCGAATTGAAAAATTGAAACAGACCAAAATCGTAGATCCGGACCGGCACACGAATCGAATAATGGCACAGATGAAATCGGATCTGCGTATGCCTGTAGAGCCGCGACATATAGAGGGTTTTGATAATTCTAATATTCAAGGAACCAACCCTGTGGCGGCTTGTGTTGTGTTCAAAAATGGAAAACCCAGTAAGAATGATTATCGAAAATTTAATATAAAATCGGTGGAAGGACCCAACGATTTTGCCAGTATGGAAGAGGTGGTATATCGTCGATATAAAAGGGTACTGGATGAGGGAGAAGATTTGCCTCAATTGATTGTGATTGATGGTGGAAAAGGACAATTGAGTAGTGCGTTGAAAAGTATAGATCGTCTAGGTCTACGGGGAAAAGTGAGTATTTTGGGAATTGCAGAAAAACTAGAAGAAATTTATTTCCCTGGTGATTCATTGCCATTATATTTGGATAAATCTTCAGAAACCCTGAAAGTGTTGCAGCAGGTGCGGAATGAGTCGCATAGATTTGGGTTGAATCATCATAGAAATCGTAGGAGCAAATCTGGATTTAATTCTGAACTAGAAAAAATCCCAGGTATTGGTGCTAAAACAACGGAAGAATTGTTGCGCGAATTTCGCTCTATACAAAGAATTAAAACTGCAAGCTTGACAGAATTATCGGCTATTGTAGGAATGTCTAGAGCACAGAAAATATTATCCTATTTTTCTTCGAATCAGGAAGAATAGCCTAAATTTTTTCAGAGATGAAATCTTGAAAATTCTCATTATCAATGTATTGATTTACAAACCTTTAAACTTGTGATTCAGTTGTAAGCGCAAGCGATTTTTGCGTTTTATTATTTCAAAAAGTGGTGGAATTGAATGTGATTATAATCATAATTTTCATTAGAAATTTGCACAGAATATTTATCGCTTTATATTTGTAATTATTCTAAATAAAAATAAGATGAGTTGGAATCGGTTACGAGAAATTGCGAGACAGGTTCATTTGTGGATAGGTTTGACAGGAGGTATTTTTATTTTTGTTATCTGTCTTACAGGTACAATTTTGGTATTTGAAGACGATGTACTCCATTTATTGAATCCAGAAGTATTTGCTGTAGAAGCGGGATCGACTTCTGCTGATTTTGATAATTTGCAACAACAAATTTCTGAAAAATCAGGAAAATCGGTGGTTGGAATTGCCTTTAACAAAGACAATACGGGACCTGTGCAAATGTTTGTAAAAAAAGAAGGAGAAAAAGGTAGGCCAGAAACATTATATGTACATCCGTCAACTGGAGATATTTTAGGTAATGCAAAGACACTACGTGGCAAGGAATTTTTTATGTTTAACTTTAAACTGCATCGATGGTTTATGATGGAAACCGAGATAGGCAGGCCTATTGTGGGATTCTTTACCTTGGGATTTGTGTTGGCTACGATTACAGGATTGATCGTATGGTTTCCCAAAAAAATGCGGTATTGGCGTCAAGGCTTGAAAGTAAAATGGAAATCCAATTGGAAAAGAGTGAATCATGATTTTCATTCGGCATTTGGATTATATGCGGCGGTATTTTTGCTGATTTTGGCACTAACAGGACTTTGTTGGTCTTTTGAATGGTATAGAAACGGATTAAGTGAACTTATTGGTGCCAAAGTTTTTGATCGAAGTAAAACCGAGATTAAAACAGAAATGATTCCGGGGGAAACTTTGAGTTTGAATGATTTGATAGAAAATCAGTCGCAAGGATTACAAGAATATGGATTTTTACGCTTGAATCTCTCTCCTGAAGCAAACCAAGCCATGGAGCTCAATGCATATCGTACAGGTTTTGCCGCACTGAGTTTGCCTGATAGATTTTATCTTCATCCCCAAACGGGTGCAGTTGTTGGTCGTCAAATGATTAAAGAATTATCCTTTGGCGAAATTGTGGCCAAATCAATTCACGATGTGCACATGGGTTATATTTTTGGTGGTTTGAGCAAATGGATTTTCTTTATTTCGTCTGTGATAGCAACGCTTTTGCCTATTACAGGAATTTTAATTTGGTGGAATAAGCGTAGAAAAAAGAATTTCAAGTTATGATTTAAATCATAATAGAGAAATAAACTTATTTAGACTAAATTTAAATAATATTTTACCTTTGTGCTCAAATTACAAAATACATGAAACGTTTTTTCACTACTATAATATTTACATTAACCGGATTATTAACTGCACAGACTGGAGAAGTTTATGGTGTTGTAACAGATTGGCAAGGCCTCGAAATAGAAGCGGTAAAAATTGAAATTAAGAAAGGGAAGGTACTATTATATACAGATTCTGAAGGGAAATACAGCATTTCGTTACCTGCAGGAAAGTATGAAATGGATATTAATTCTTCTCACATGTTCAAACAGCGTGAAACCATAGAAATTATAGCTGGTGAACGAAAAGAGTTCAATATTTTATTAGATGATAAGGTACAGTTGAATGGGATAGAGTTGTTCGGAGAAATTAGTCATCAGCCAGAAAAATTAGATCAAATAACAAGATTACCATTAAAACCGAATGAAAATATTCAAACCATAACAACTATTTCCAAAAAAGTAATCGAAAAACAAGGTATTCTTACGATTTCCGAAGCTGTGCGCAATGCACCAGGATTATACACCTACGCCACTTATGGCAATAGGAGTGAAAGTATTGGAGGGCGTGGATTTAGAGGTTTGCCGGTGTTGAAAAACGGCGTTCGGGTACATTCTGATTTTCGTGGGCAGGGGTTTCTTACCGACATGCAAGGTGTAGAATCTGTGCAGATAATTAAAGGTGCAGCAACTATTTCGCAAGGATTTGGTTTGGATTTGGGTTCAACTGGAGGCGTGGTAAATTTGGTAACAAAGTTTCCCAGATTTTATAATTTTGGAGAAGTAAGTTTGAGATATGGGAGTTGGAACCAAATCAGGCCAACGTTGGACATCAACCGGGTATTGGATAAAAAGAAAACGCTGGCATTCCGCTTGAATGGAGCTTATGAGCACAAGGACGGATACCGTCAAAATAATTCTAATAATCGTTATTACATCAATCCCTCATTACACTGGCATCCAAACGATAAATGGGATGTGAAATTTGAAATGGATTATTTGGATGATAAACGCACACCCGACCCGGGAACCGTGAATTTATCTCAGGATAATACGACAAATTTGACCTACGACTTACCCAAAAAGAAATTTTTGGGATTCGAAAGTAATTATGTGAATTCCAAAATTCTAACTTACAGTATTACCGGACGATATGACATTAATCAAAATTTGTACGTTCGGGCAGGATTTTACGGAGCTTTATTAGATTCTGATGGCGAAACCTCAACCTTGAATCAAATTTCTGATGAAAACGGTTTTATAGAAAACCCCAATATTGTCAATCGTTCTTTGACACGTACTCCCTATAGAATAGATAATAATAAAGTGGCACAACTTGATTTGATTTTACATGAAATCAAAACCGGAAACTTCAAACACCTGGTGCAAATTGGAGCAGATTTCAGAAATACACATGTGGAAACCAAATCTTTCAATACGTTGAATATGGATCAAATCAATATTTTTGATGCATATATTTCCAATCAATTACCGCATCACGCCGATTTTAACGAAACTGGAAATTCCGATCAAAAAGTCGATCAATTTGGTGGATTATTTCAATATGTAATAGAATACCAGAAATGGTTGAGATTTTATACAGGATTACGATATTCTAATTATAAAGATAATGCGGTGAATGGTCGATGGAATCGCAACTCTGGAGAAATGGAGTTTTCTGAAGACCAAACCAAAGGTCATGTGTTGAATCCCTTGTTGGGATTAATGGTTTATCCTATTCAAAATATTGGAGTTTTTGCTTCCTATACTTCCAATACCAATCCCAGAAATGCTGCCAATCTCGATTTTGAAGGCAATCAGTTGGGCAACGAAAGAGCAGATCAATTCGAAATTGGATTTAAATCGGAATGGTTTCAAAATAGATTGAGAATTAACACTACCTATTTCCGTGTTCAAAACAAAAACATGATTATGCAAGATGTTGGATTGAACGAGGAGGGAAATCTAGAATTTTTGCCTTGGTATATCAAAGGTGGGGACGATATTCGTCAAGGAGTTGAATTTGAGTTAATTGGAAGGGTTTCGAACCAATGGGAGTTTATGGCAGGATTTTCTAGGTTATACGCCAATTATCAAAATAGTACAAGATTTGTCGATGGTAGCCGTCCCAATAATACGCCAAAGAATGTAGCTAATTTATGGTCGAATTATATTTTTGATGATGGATTTTTGAAAGGTGTGAATATAGGTGCTGGTATATATCATTTAGGCGCAAGACCCTACAATGATTATGTTTTTACGGCATATCATGGAATCACACCAGGTTTGGTGCCTTGGGAAAATAAGGCTTATACCACGCTCAATGCGCAAATAGGCTACAGTCGTGAAAGTTTTGGAATTAAATTATTTTTGAATAATTTATGGGATGAAATTGGATACAATGCGTATCGTAATCAATACATTAACAGAATAGATCCACGAAATTTTGCTGTACAAATTAATTATAAGTTCTAAAATTTTGGGTGAAATTATTTGTAATCAGACACGCTTCGGCGTGTTTTTTTATTTTAAGAACTACAGCTCAGCATGCTACAACCAGGGACGCCATCTGCCCAATCGGGTCGTTTTTGCTGCAAATCTGGAAATTCACTGGAATAGGGATTTTTTAAAGCTTCGTTTAGTCTGAAAAATAAGTCAAAATTCCCTTGTTCTGCCTCTTGTGTTGCTTGAAATAATAAATAATTTCTCAAGATAAATTTTGGATTGGATTTTTGCATTATTTCGAGATTAAACCGTTTGTGAGCTTGTTCCAAATTTCGTTTTTTCTCATAATTTTCAAGAAAATGATTCAATTTTACTTGTTGTTGGGGTGTAAGTGGCTGATATAGAAAATTATTTGGGTTGAAATTATTTTTATCTTCAACCCAATGCATTAATTCAACAAAAAATAAAGTAAAATCGGGTCGAATATCCATCATCAGGATTTGCCATTCTTTCAAAAAGTCAATGTCTTTTTCAGGAATGAAATCTTCAAAACCCAATTTATGCATCATCATTTGGTCAAATTTATTCCAAAATATTTCTTCAAATTCATCAAGAATTTTCTGAAATGCCACAACTTCATTCACCAAAGGAAACAGGGCATTGGCCAAGGCGGTCAAATTCCAATGTGCTATACTTGCTTGTTTTCCAAAGGCGTACCTCTTTCCCGGCAGATCGGTAGTGTTCGAGGTAAAATCCAAATCATAATCCTCCATCATGGCATAAGGGCCATAATCAATGCTCAGACCTAGAATAGACATATTATCCGTATTCATGACGCCGTGAACAAAACCTACTCGATACCATTCAATTATCATTTCTATGGTATAATCTCTTACTTTTTCAAAGAAATCCAGATATTTATTTTTATCAATCGATGTAATTTCTGTAAAATACCGTTTTATGGTCCAGTCGGTTAATTTCTTTAATAAAGAACGATCACTGGACAAGGCGGCAAATTCAAAATGCCCGAATCGTAAAAAACTTTCTGCAGTACGCACCATGAGTGCACCTTTTTCTGCTTTTGGATTTCCGTCATACAGCATATCGCGCATCACGTTTTCTCCAGTTAGGCTCATGCTCAATGCGCGCGACGTGGGTACGCCCAAATGGTACATAGCCTCGCTCATCAAATATTCTCTAATGGTGGAGCGCAATACAGCTCTTCCATCGCCACGTCTGGAATAGGGAGTAGAGCCTGCTCCCTTCCATTGAATTTCCCATAATTTCTGGTTTTCATCACAGATTTCGCCCGCAAAAATAGCTCTGCCGTCACCCAATTGTCCGGCCCAATTCCCGAATTGATGTCCTGAATATGCGGTGGCATAGGTGGCTAATTGTTCAGAAACTTGAGCATTCAAAAAGGCTTCAACACGAGAATTTAATGGGATTTCAATTCCGAATTCTGCGGCAAGTTCATAATTTATAATAATTAATTCTGCCCTAGAAAAATGGACAGGATACACCAATGTAGCCATCCTATTGGGCGTAGCGCGTGGGAGATTATTATACGAAATATCCGTAGGGAATTCTTGAATAAAAGTTGGATTAATTTTAATTTCAGGCATCATTCATTAATATTTACAGGAAATTTACTAAACTTGTGCAAATTTTGAACCTATGAAGAAATTTTCTCTTTTATTTTTTGCGTTTTCAAGCATTATTCTATTTGCTCAGGAAAATAAATCATGGACTTTTGGAGCCAAGGCAGGAATCAATTTTGCTACTTTGCAAGGCTCATACGATGAGGTGGAATGGGTAGAAAAGCTAGAGGGAATGACAGGTTTTCATCTAGGTGGATGGGCCAATTATGCATTTCACGAGCGATTTGCCCTGCAAATCGAAGCTTTGGGTTCATATCAAGGCGGGGATATACAATATACGGGGATTCCTCATCCGCTCACAGGTGAAATTTTGCATCCAGAAGCAGAAATGCGATTGCCATATATTGTGGTTCCGGTAATGTTACAATACAAGCCAGTGCCTCAACTTTATATAGAGGCGGGTCCACAGCTGAATCTGTTGCCAAAAGTAGTAACCAAGGCCTTTTTGAATGGACAAGAGGTAGAAGATGATCAGGCAGCAGGCATTATAACCAATCGTTTAAAGAATGCACAATCTGTTGATTTTGGACTGAATTTGGGTGCAGGATATGAATTTTTTGATAAATGGACTTTGTACGGAAGATATACGCATGGCATGATTACCGTGGATAAACGTGAAGAAAAACAACGTGATCTCAAAAACAGAGTTATTGCATTTGGCATATCTTATAGAGTTTTTTAATTCATAAATGATGAAATATTTCCTAACAGGACTTTTAAGTCTTTTATGTCTTTTTAGTTTCGGTCAAAATTCTTTTGGCGTGAAATCAGGTGTCAATTTTTCTACTTTGTCGGGAGAAACTACCAAAAATAAGAATGGAAGAGAATCTGATGTGACATCCAAAATTGGATTCTATGCGGGTGGATTTTATCATTATGAATGGTCAGAAAAATGGGCAATTCAGCCAGAATTACTTTTTTCATATCAAGGGGCAAATATCGAAATTACCCGTTGGGAAGGAATTCCTGTAGAAGCAAAAGGAAACGTTTCTATGCCCTATATTTTGCTTCCAGTGATGCTGCAATACAAGCCAAGCGAGAAAATAATTTTGGAATTGGGGCCTCAATTAGGGCTTAATTTATCCAAAGAAATAAAAATAAAAGGTAAAGTCGAGCTCAATGACCAAACGATTGATCTGGAAGAAAGAATCAAGGATTTGGCTCGATTTGATTTTGCCGTCAATGCAGGAGTTGGATATCATTTGAGCGAAAGATTAATTGCCAAAATCAGGTTTTCTCAAGGTCTTATTTCACTCGATCGCAGAGAGCAAGAGCCTTTTATACTCTACAATCAGGTTTTTTCTCTGGGAGTAGAATTTAAGTTATAAATGTAAAAATTTAAATACTTTGCCTGTAAAATTCGCCCACAGTAATTGCTGCTGCTGTTGCTACATTCAGGCTTTCCGTTGCACTTCCGCCAGGTATAGTAATCCTATGACTGCATAATTTTTCGATTTTTTCTGAAATTCCATTGGCTTCGTTTCCTAAAACAATAAAAGCCGGAGTGATCAATTCTTCTTTATAGATATTTTTTCCATTCAAAAAAGTGCCATAAACGGGAATTTGAGAATTTGAAAGAAAATTGAAAACATCTGTGTAATGGATTTTCACACGCGTAAATGAGCCCATGCTTGCCTGTATCACCTTGGGGTTGTAAGCATCTACAGTGTCTGAACTGCATATCACATGCTCTATCCCAAACCAGTCTGCAAGTCGAATGATGGTGCCGAAATTTCCCGGATCTTGAATGTCATCCAAAACCAAACAATTTTGGGTAAATTTGGAAGGCAATTCATCGTTTTTTTGTTCAAAAACTGCCAAAAAATCTGGCGAAGTATTCAATCCGCTCATTTGATTAAATTCCTGCGAACTCGCAATTTCTGCTAGAGGAAAAGCGGATGCTTCCATTTCATTTACATAAAAATACCTCAGTTTAAAATCACTCTTCAAAAACTCCAGAACAGATTTTTTACCTTCAACAACAAATAAATTTTCTGTTTTTCGGTATTTTTTTTGCTGTAAGCGCTTGATGAGTTTTAAAGTTGTTTTGCTTGGCATATATTTGTCAGGATTTTTTGTATGGTAAAACCTTTTTCAAAGATATTATTCTTTCTTGGGATTATGCTTTTTTTGGCTGCATGTAATGTGACCAAAAAAATCCCGGCAGATGAATATTACCTCAAATCAAATGATTATGAATTTGTTGGAGAGTCCCCTTTCAAAAATGAACTTGAAAATTACGTAAGCCAAAAACCCAATAAAAGACTATTTGGTGTAATTCCTGCAAAAGATTGGGCTTATAATCAAGTTCCCGCAGAATATGATTCTGTTTTTGCAGATTATTACAGCTACAATGTAAACGAGCGCAACCAAGCCTTACTGGATAGTTTGTGGCTGCGGTATAGACAACCCGAAAATGTAGGTAAAAATAAGTGGGTTTCGCGCCAAATGTTTCGTGCAGGCGCCAAACCTGTAACCTTGGATACGGCCAAATCTACTTATGCAGCACAAGAATTAGAAGAATTTTACTTTGAAAGAGGTTATTTCGACGCAGAAGTGGATCCTGAATTCGAAATCGATACCACCGCACAAAAAGCACAAGTTACCTACCATATAGAGGTGAAAGAGCCTTCTGTAATTTCAGATTACAATCAAATTATTACAGACAGCAAATTGGAAGAAATTTATGCCGCAAATCTTGATAAAAATCAAATTAAAACAGGCGAAAGATTTGATGTAAGAAATTTTGAAGCTGAAAGAGACCGACTTACTTCAATTTTTAAAAATCATGGATATTTTCAATTTAATGAATTGGGCAATGAATTAATTTTTAAAATTGATTCCACCGATAATAAAAATTTAATTGCCAGCCTGCGTATTGCCAAACCCGAATCCGATTCCCTGCAAAATTTTCAACAATATTACCTGGGAGATATTAATATTATCATAGATCATCCAGATGTGCCCAATCAATTCAATCAAAGAGAACATATGGGTTACAACTTATTGAATGATAAGCAGTTTTCTTTGAAACCCCGTGTTTATACAGACGCAATTACTTTGAAATCCGGCGATTTGTTTCGCACAAGAGATATCGATAAAACCAGGCAACTCATTCTGGATAGAGAAAATTATAATTTAACTTCGTTACAAATTCAAAAAAATCTCGAAAATCCTTTAGACTCGATTTTGACCGTAGATATTAGCCTTCGTCCAAAGGATAAATACAATCTCCAGCTTTCTTTTGAGACTATGTATTCGCAATTTCTTAATTGGGGGATTTCACCAGGTTTGCGTTTACTTTCTCGCAATATTTTTAAAGGAGGTGAAAACCTGGAATTTAATCTTAGAGGAACCGTTGGAACCGTAAATAGTGGTAATGATGGAAACAATTTTTTTAATGCTTATGAATTGTCATTCGAGACCAAACTCACCATGCCTAGATGGCTTTTGCCAATGAATACCGAAGGTTTGGTTCCCAAAGACTGGAATCCCAAGTCATCTGCAAGTGTTGGACTTTCTGGACAAAAAAATATTGGACTTGGTAGTAGAAATTATTCTGCGCTAATAGATTATTACTGGAAACCAAGCATGAATGAACATAGGTTTGAATTATTGAATTTCCAATATATTCGAAACACCGAAAAAGATAAATATTATCGAATTTTTACCGTTGATAATGAAATTAAAAATCAAACATTTGATGCGTTTTTCAGCTATAGTCCAGATGTACAACAGCTCTACCTCAATGGAGAAATTTCTGAACAAGAACTCGAGTTTTTGATTTATGATGACCAGGAATTTATCAATTCATTGCCCGCCAATAATTATAGTTTTGATGATTATACACGCTTCAGAAATGTAATTTTTAGAAAAAATAGCATAACTCAAGATGTTGTAATTCAGTCTTTTGCACATAATTATACCTATAACGAGAATTCAAATAAAGAAATTCAACACCCATGGTTTATAAGTGCTAAAGCAGAAGTTGCCGGAGCACTTTTGCGAGCAATTGATGCAAGTGTCGGATTGCGCCGCCAAACCGATTTTTTTGGCGAAGAAATTTCTATGTTGGGCAATGTACCTTATTCAGAGTTTGTAAGACTTGATTTGGATGTGAGAAAAACCTTCAATTTATCTGCAAAAACACAATTAGCCTTGCGCAGCTTCACCGGAATTGCCGTGCCTTATGGGAATTTGTCATTTTTGCCATTCAGCAAGTCTTATTTTGGCGGCGGTTCCAATGATGTGCGCGCATGGCAGGCCTATGCACTTTCGCCTGCGCCCTTGCGGCCAAATGATGAGGGTACCTATATTGATCAAATGAAACTTACATGGAATGCAGAGTATCGATTCCCATTATATGGAATGATGAATGGAGCGGTATTCGTCGATGCAGGAAATATTTGGAGTCTGAATGCAGACAATCCCAATACAGAATTCAAGTTCAATACGTTTTTGAGCCAATTGGGCGTGGGCTCAGGTTTTGGAGTGCGTTTTGACTTTACTTTTGTAGTTGCACGTTTGGATTTCGCTTATAAAATCCATAATCCGGCCTATAACGATGGTTCTCGTTGGTTCAGAGAAATTAAAATTCTACGTCCGCAGGTACAATTTGGTATAAATTATCCATTTTAATTTTTTGGGCGACTTCCTGTTTTTATTTTTGTCAATCTCAGTGATTTGCACAAGCAAATTGTAACCAATGACAAAAATAAAAACAGGAACCGCGTTTTCCGCTATATCACGCGCGCTGTAGGCTTAGTAAAAATCAGGCTGCAGCGGCTTCTAAGGTCGCCACTACAGCCTGTTTTTACTTAGCGCCCACAGCACACGCGATGCCGCTACAACCGCTGTCGCGGCTCGCATTTCAGTAATTTATGTGAATTCAAATAATTTTCTTTCCGGCAATAATTAAACTAAAAATTTATTACAGTTTAAATTTTATATATGTGATTTTTTTTCCTTCTTTCAAAAATAGATTTTCATAATGCGTGTTAATCTCGCGAAGATAAGTTGGTATATCTTGTGTATCTGGATGGTAGATGTCATGATTGGAAATTTCTACTTGATATCCGCTTGCTTCTATAATACCGTGTGTATATCCATGCAAAAATTCACTATCCGTTTTTAGATGAATTACCCCATTCGGTTGAAGAATTTTCTTGTATTTTTCAAGAAAAAGGGGATGAGTTAAACGGTGTTTTCCTCTTTTGAATTTGATTTGCGGGTCTGGAAACGTAATCCATATTTCTGCAATTTCATTGGGCGCAAATGCCCATTCCAACATTTCGATTTGTGTACGCAAAAAACCCACATTCTTCAATTGAAGCTCTACTGCAGTTTTGGCGCCGCGCCATATTCTAGCCCCTTTGATGTCGATACCAATGAAATTTTTTTCAGGATATCTTTGCGCCAACCCCAAGGTATATTCGCCTTTGCCACAGCCTAATTCTAAAATAATAGGTTGATCTTTTTCAAAAAAATCCTTGTTCCAATTTCCTTTCAGCGCAAATTGGCCAAATAATTCTTCCCTTGTGGGCTGTTTTAGATTTTCGAAACTTTTATTTTCCTCAAATCGAAATAGTTTGTTTTTTCCCATTGGGCAAAAGTAATCAAACAAAAAAATGTGCCCAAAAATCAATTCAGGCACATTACTTCTATACTATTTACAATTTATTTTTGACCAATCGCCTGGTAGTAAAGAGGTAGTACTTTTGGAATTTCTGCTTCCAATTGAGCTATTCTACGACCAGGATTGGGGTGAGTAGATAAAAATTCTGGTGGAGCCTGTTGATTAGATGCTTGCGCACGAGACTGCATTCTTTGCCAGAATTTAGGCGCTTCTCGCGGATCATAACCCGACATGGCCATCAATTGTAATCCTATTTTATCGGCTTCGAGTTCTGCACTTCGCGAATAGGCTAGAATTCCTACTGTGGCCCCCAATGGGTATAATTGGTTGAAAACGTTGGCATACTTACTGTCGTTCAAGGCTATATTACCAGCAACTTGTAATCCTTGAGCAATCATGGATTGCGTCACTCGTTGTGCACTATGCTCTGCAATAGCATGGGTAACCTCGTGTCCCATTACCACAGCAACGCCATCTTCGTTGGCACATACGGGCATAATTCCTGTGTAAAAAGCTACCTTACCACCAGGCATACACCAAGCATTGAGTGCATCATTTTCTATTAAATTAAATTCCCATTCATATCCATTCAAAAAGTCCGATTGATTCTGGGATGCAAGATATCTTTCAACAGTAGATTTGATTTTATTACCAACACTTTTCACCATTTGTGTCTGTTGTTGGTTGGTAGATAATTTTTCCTCCTTCATTACCTGGTTGTATTGTTGAAAAGCCATTGGAAATAATTGCGCATTACTCACTAGTATCAAAGGGCTTTTGCCAGTAATTGGATTGGTGCTACATGCAGCTATGAGCATGACCAGTACCATTAAATATAATTTTTTCATCTCCATTAATTTTTATGTTAATCAAATATAGACAATTTTTATTCCAATTTTTAGAAAATGATTTTTTGAGTCGAAATGAATTCAAAAAATTGTAATTATATTTATCTAATATCAAAGGGGACCAATCTACTTTTGAAACAATGAAACTTGTCTATCAAAGTAATTATTCCTATCTTTGCAGCTTTAAATTCAGAGGATAAATTTGACGGGTTGCAACCTCTATAAAAAATGCTAATACGATTTTTTTGTGTCTGCATCCCATCTCTTTTCTCTATAAACATTATATTACTATGTCTTATTTATTTACATCTGAATCTGTTTCAGAAGGACATCCAGATAAGGTTGCAGACCAAATTTCGGATGCTATTTTAGATCATTTTCTTGCATTCGACCCAAATAGTAAAGTCGCATGCGAAACGCTTGTTACCACAGGACAAGTGATATTAGCAGGAGAGGTACATTCAGAAGCTTATGTGGATTTACAAAAAGTAACCCGCAGTGTCATAGAAGAAATTGGATATACTGACTCTGCCATGAAATTTTCTCATGAATCATGCGGTATTTTATCGGCAATTCATGAGCAGGCAGCAGAAATACGTAAGGGTGTAGAAAAAACAAACAAAGAAGATCAAGGGGCAGGAGACCAAGGAATGATGTTCGGCTATGCCGTAAATGAAACAACCAATTATATGCCGATGGCACTGGATCTCTCCCATATGATTCTGCTAGAACTTGCAGAAGTTAGAAAAGTGGGTTTGGACATGACTTATCTGCGGCCAGATGCCAAAGCACAGGTTACACTTGAATATAATGAAAATCATCAACCCATTAGAATTCATACTATTGTAGTTTCTACACAACACGATGAATTTGGAACAGAAGAGGCCATGCAGGAACGTATTAGACATGATATAAAACACTTTATCATGCCACGCGTTTTTCAAAAATGCTCTACTAAAGTAAAGGATTTGTTTCATGATGAAATTAAGTTTTGTGTTAACCCAACAGGTTCGTTTGTAATTGGTGGACCACACGGTGATAGTGGCCTCACGGGCAGGAAAATTATTGTAGATACCTACGGCGGAAAAGGCGCACATGGAGGCGGCGCATTCAGTGGAAAAGACCCTAGTAAAGTGGACCGATCTGCAGCTTATGCCATGAGACACCTCGCCAAAAATATGGTGGCAGCTGGAATTGCAAACGAAATCCTTGTGCAAATTTCCTATGCCATTGGTGTAAAGGAACCCGTAAGCATGATGATTAATACCTACGGTACAGCAAATGTTCCTTTAACTGATATGCAAATCAAGGAAAAAATCATAGCTCATTTTGATTTTACGCCGTATGCTATTGAGCAACGACTCAAACTCAGAAATCCTATTTACAAAGAAACTGCCGCTTATGGTCATATGGGTAGAGAACCAAAAATGGTTACCAAAACATTTTATGGAAATGGCAGCGAAAAGATAACCAAGGAAGTTGAATTATTTACTTGGGAAAAATTAGATATGACAGATGAATTAAAAACCCTTTTCAAATTAAATTAATTGCAATAAAATAAATAAGTCATTGTTTTATTGAAAATTAGAAAGATTGCTGATTTTGAAGTAAGGCCAGAAGAAATTATTACTATTAAAATAAGTGCTTGAAATCAAATCTCTCAGAATTCTGGTCTAATTAATAAATTTAGAAAAAATTATAAATTATTGAAAATCAACATTTTTAATGATTCTTCATGATTTTTCCTATTAAAATGAATTTGCCAGAATTCTAAAGTCTTTTTTAAACAATTAAATTTTCAT
This sequence comes from Flavobacteriaceae bacterium, assembly GCA_030538275.1. Classification (GTDB taxonomy): domain Bacteria; phylum Bacteroidota; class Bacteroidia; order Flavobacteriales; family Weeksellaceae; genus Profundicola. Next base: position 24,588 of record JAUNUH010000014.1, read on the forward strand.
AAGAAATTACCACAGGAAATCCTTTTTCATTAAAATAGGATAAATCTGCATCATTGGACGTCACCAATACAAAATCGCCGCCCCAAGCGCCAAGACTTTTGATTTCACCGCCAGAATAATCTGCAAATAACTGCTGCTGAACTGGCGTCAAGCCCAGATGATTTGCCAATAAATGCTCATGAACATGGATTAAATCTTCAAAATCATAAAGATTATCACATTCTGTAATCTGTTTGCTAATATCTGAAATGCTTTTGATCAGTCGCTCGTTTTTGGGTAAGCTTCGATACCGGCGAATTCCTTCCCTACTGTTTTGTTTTTGATTTAAATAAACAAAATATAGATGTGATGTGATATTTTGGTGTAACGAAATGAATTGAATTTTACGTTCTTTACTCGTCAGTTGATAGGTCTGAACCCGCGGCATCAACGCACAACTGATGTCATAACCGCTGCCCCCAAAAGTTTTTTCTAATAATTCATAGGCATTTATATTAAATACCTTTGATAAAAGTGCAATAAGTGTTGAACTAGAGCCTAATCCCCAGTTTAATGGGAATTCAAGCTCGGTTTCTATATAGAATGATTTTTTATAAATAGAAGCAGCACTCATTTCTGAAACGACTTTTAAAATTTCAGCCAAAACTTTGGCAGTTTTTTCTTCTGAAGCTTCAATTAATGTAAAACCAATCGTCTCAATTTTAGCGCAAATCCATAATTCATTGTTAGGTAAAAATGCCTTCCATTCTACGAGATTAGGTACCGAATAATCAGAAATCTTGAGCTTTTGTCCTAGTTTGGTTGGCAATCCAATGGCAGCCGCACCATCTAGGACAACATATTCTCCTGTTAATAATAATTTGCCATGGGCATGAAATTCGCTCATTACGAAATACCAGCTGTATTCACATTTGCGTTAATTTTCCGAATCAAACCCTGTAAAGTCTTACCCGGACCTACCTCTAGAAAATCGGTAATTCCCTCGCTAATCATATTCTCAATGGACTGAGTCCATTTTACGGGAGCGGTAAGTTGCTGAATGAGGTTTTTCTTTATAGTTTCAGGTTCACGAATTGCCGTTGTGCTTACATTTTGAAAAATAGGACACAAGGGTTCCATAAAATGTGTTTTTTCTATAGCATGTTGTAATTTTTCACGCGCCGGCTCCATAAGTGGCGAGTGAAATGCGCCTCCAACTGGTAAAATTAATGCGCGTTTTGCACCCGCGGCTTTGGCAGCCTCACAAGCTTTTTCTACTGCGGCTACTTCACCAGATATGACCAATTGACCTGGGCAATTATAATTTGCAGGAACTACAATTCCCTCAGTTGCAGCACAAATTTCCTCTACCATTGAATCAGAAAGCCCTAATATTGCCGCCATGGTCGAAGGCTGAATTTCACAAGCTTCTTGCATAGCCAGCGCTCTTTGTGCAACCAATTGCATGCCTTCCTCAAATGATAAAACATTTGCAGCCACCAAAGCAGAAAATTCACCCAGAGAATGACCAGCAACGGCCACAGGCTCAAAGGTTTCAATCATTTGTGCGGCTGCAACAGAATGTAAAAAAACAGCCGGTTGTGTTACATTTGTCTGTTTTAAATCCGTTTCGGTTCCATCAAACATAATTTTTTTTAAATCAAAACCCAAAATTTGATTGGCCTGGTCAAATAATCCTTTTACAACAGCACTCTTGTCATACAAGTCCTTTCCCATTCCTGGAAATTGTGCCCCTTGACCAGGAAAAACATATGCTTTCATAGTAATTTAATTAAACTATCAAATATATAATTTTTCATGAAATAAATGAAAAAGGAATCTCATATGTTTCCACGTCATTTTTTCCATTGAATGAAATTCGAATTTCTTAAAGCTAAAATGGAAACATTAATTTAACATATCATTTTTAAATTAATAATACTTTTGCCCGACGTAGCAAATGTTTTCATGGAGAGTTTATACGTATTTATCGTTGGATTACTATTTATTCTAGCAGTTTTTGATCTTATCGTAGGGGTTAGTAATGATGCCGTAAATTTTTTAAACTCTGCCATTGGGTCCAATGTGGCCAAATGGAGAACTATTATTATTATAGCCTCCATCGGAATTATGTTGGGTGCCATGTCCTCCGGTGGAATGATGGAAGTCGCACGAAAAGGAATATTCAATCCACAGTATTTTTATTTTAATGAAATAATGGTTCTGTTCCTGGCGGTAATGATTACAGATATCATTTTACTGGACTTGTTCAATACGTTCGGAATGCCTACTAGTACCACTGTTTCCATTGTTTTCGAAATATTAGGAGCCTCGTTTGCACTTTCCGTAATCAAAATTTTGCAAGGCAATTTGCCCATGAATGTGCTTTTCAATAACGACAATCCCGATATGGGAATTGAGGGCTTTATGAACTGGGAAAAAGCCAGTGAAATTATTTCTGGCATTCTGCTTTCGGTCGTTATAGCATTTACAATTGGTGCAATCGTTCAGTTCATATCTAGATTTTTATTCTCATTCAGATACACTAGATACCTCAAAACCATTGGCTCCATTTTCAGCGGAATAGCATTTGCAGCAATACTTTATTTTCTGATTTTCAAAGGAATGGGATCTTTTGTCAAAGATGTGTCAGAAGGTGAAATGAATATGTTTCAATCTGCATTCTCCGTATTTTATAATTGGATTGCTTCAAATATTATATTATTTCTCAGCTTTAGTGTTATTGCCTTCTCCATGATTATGTTTATTGTCCAAATGTTCAAAATCAACCCATTACGCCTTGTTGTGTTGTTTGGAACTTTTTCATTGGCCATGGCTTTTGCCGGAAACGATTTAGTAAATTTCATTGGAGTTCCAATCGCAGGTTGGCAAGCCTATAATTTATGGAGTCAAGAAATGTCAAATCCAGAGACTTTTTTGATGACTGGTCTGGCTGGTAAAGTCGCAACACCATATTTCATGCTCATGCTTGCTGGAGTAATAATGACCGTAACTCTTTGGCTCAGCAAAAAAGCACGAACTGTAACAGAAACTGAAGTTAAATTGGCTGCACAATCCGAAATAGATGAAAGATTCAAACCCAACTTTCTAGCCAGAGCAATCGTAAACGGAAGCGCAAAGCTTAATAAAGGCATAGTAAAAACAATTCCAGGAGGACTTTTAGAAAAGTTGAATCAAAGATTCGCACCTGTTGACATCACGGATCAAGGAGGAGCGTCTGCGCATTTTGACCTCGTACGAGCATCCGTCAACCTGGTAACAGCTTCAATTTTAATAGCAGTGGCAACCGATCTCAAATTACCTCTTTCTACTACATACGTATCTTTTATGGTAGCTATGGGTACATCCCTTGCAGATCGAGCTTGGGGCAGGGAAAGTGCAGTTTACAGAATCGCAGGCGTGATGAATGTCGTGGGCGGCTGGTTCGCAACCGCTATCATAGCATCTACAGTTGCTGCCTTATTTGCTGTTATTATGTATTTTGGTGGAATTTACGGTATCCTAGCATTGGTCGCACTCGCAGGATTCTTTATCTATAAAACATCAGCACATCATACTTCAAAGTTAAAGAAAGAAGCATTTTCAAACTCTAGAATTTCCATCAATTACAAAGATGTTGACGAAACGCTTACACACCTTACAACCAGTGTGGGGCAATCCATTGCAGAAATTAAAAGAACTCTAGAACTCACCCATATCGGTGTAATTAAAGAAAATAAACGTGCATTGCAAGAAGCAAATTATAAACTAGATAATCTCAATTCAGAGTACGCAATGATCAAAGAAGGACTTTTCAAAATAATCAAAAAAAATACATCAAACGAAACTACATCTGCACATTTATATGTACTTACTTATGATTTGATGCAAGATATTTTGCAAAGCCTTTCACTCATCGTCGAATCGACAACTATACATGTTCGTAACAACCACAAACCTTTGTCGCAAGAACAATGTAAACATATTTTCAAGGTTCGAGATTCGATGGCAGACTTCCTTTTATATTTACAAAATATCATCGATACAGGAGATTTTACCGATAGTTCAATTCAGGAACTTAATGTTAGGAAATCTTTGATTTTAGCCGAGATCGAAACCGCAACCAGTGAGCAAATATCAGGAATTATGAACAAAAGCTACGGTTTCAAAAATACATCTCTCTACCTTACTACATTAATGGAACTGAAAGACATCGTTGCAGTCGCCACCAGATTTGCCAAACTTTATCGCCGCATCTACAAAGACGGTAAATTAATGTAAATAACAATAGGCTTCTAACCGGTT
>JAUNUH010000011.1 GCA_030538275.1 Flavobacteriaceae bacterium
AGCAACCAGTAACCAGTAACCAGCAACCAGTATTCCTGAGATTTTTTTATCTTTAGCCAAAAAAAAAGTATAATTTTGATCTCAAAACTCATAACTCTGAACTCATAACTAAAAAAATTGATTTCCCGAAACACCATAGACCAGATTTTCCAAGCCGCTCGTGTAGAAGAGGTCATTGGTGATTTTGTCAATCTCAAAAAATCCGGAAGTAATTACAAAGGTTTGTCACCTTTTTCCCAGGAAAAAACCCCAAGTTTCATGGTCTCGCCCGCCAAGCAAATTTGGAAAGATTTCTCCAGTGGAAAAGGTGGAAGCGTGGTTTCATTCCTCATGGAACACGAGCAATTTACCTATCCAGAGGCGCTGCGCTGGCTGGCCAAAAGATACAGCATCGAGATAGAAGAGGACCGCGAACGCAGCGACGAACAGATCGCCGAGGCGCGTGAACGCGAAAATCAATTCACCCTCACCGAATTCGCCAATAAGTGGTTTCAACAGCAGTTGTGGGAAACGGAGGAAGGTAAATCAATCGGGTATTCCTATTTCAAAGAACGTGGCTTTACCAAAGCTACTATGCAGACTTTTCAATTGGGATATTCACCCAAAACCTGGGATGCTTTTACCCAATATGCACTCGAAAAAGGTTATACGTTCGAGGCATTGCAAAACGTGGGGTTAAGCGTAGGGAACCTAGAAAAACCAGTAGATCGTTTTCGCGAAAGGGTTATTTTTCCCATCCATAGCTTTAGCGGACGAACGCTGGGATTTGGCGCACGAATTTTGGGAGATAATAAAAAAACAGCCAAATACCTTAATTCACCCGAAAACGAAATTTACCATAAAAGTAAAATTCTGTATGGTGTTTTTCAAGCCAAACAAGCAATTCTGAAACAAGACGAATGTTTTTTGGTGGAAGGCTATACCGACGTCATTTCCCTGCATCAATCTGGAATTGAAAACGTGGTAGCAAGTTCCGGAACAGCGCTTACGCCCGAGCAAATTCGTCTGGTAAAAAGGCTCACCAATAATCTTACGCTGGTGTATGACGGCGATGTGGCAGGAATCAAAGCCTCTTTTCGCGGAATCGATCTCATCCTCGAACAGGAATTGAATGTGCGGGTCGTGATTTTGCCTCAAGGCGAGGATCCTGATTCGTTTGCGAGAAAGCATAAAGAAGAGGAAATTCAGCATTATTTTAAAGAGCAGGCAGTTGATTTTATCCGATTCAAAGTCAGTATTCTCCAAGGAGAAGCAGGCGATGACCCGGCTCGGAATTCAGAAATGATTCACAGCGTTATCGACAGCATTGCGCTCATTCCCAATTTGATACAACGTGAATTGTATGTGCGCGAAGCTTCTTCGATTTTGAACATCAGCGAAGAATTACTCTTTAGACAATTGGCGGTAAAGTTGATTGAACGAGAAAAAGAAACTAGAAAACAAGAACAGAGACAAACAGCAAGCCCCTTATATATTGCGCCAAGAACCGAAGAAAAAGTTCAAGTGAATCCTTTTGCCATTATCGAAGAAGATATGATTCAATTGATGATTCGATATGGTGATACGGAAATCGAAATGCCGATGCCCGATGCATCCAATGACTTCTATAAATCTACAGTGATTGAAGAAATAATTACCCAATTACAAGAAGATGAAATTCACTTTAGCACACCACACTACCGTGAAATGTTTATAGAAATTCAAAAAAGTTTTGAAAATGAGCTCGATACTGGGGAATATTTGCTACGCCATGCCAATGAGGATATGAGCCGACTAGCTTCGGGCTTGATTTTTGAAAAATATCGACTTTCAAATTGGAAAAAACAGGGAATCGTTGTACCGGATACCAAAAGTAATTTGGGCAAAAGAGTGCAAGAAATGGTGTTGAATTATAAGCGAAATGTCTTGTTGCAAATGATAAGTATTGAACAAGCAAAAGTGAATAAAAACGTGAATTCTGATGCAGATAACACAAAGATTCTTCAAGAAATAATTCGTTTAACCCAAATCAAAAAAAGTTTGGATAATATTCTGAATCGAGCAATTTAACTAGCTAATAATGAACGCATTGCATCTATGCAAGAATCCCAAAAATTTTGTCCTGTTGTAATCATTAAGCAGCTTCGTTAATGAGAAAAAACGAAAGAAAAATAATTTAAAATATGAATTCTTCGTATTTTATTATTCGCTAATCAGCATTATAAGTTTTGCGTACAAAAGATGGAAGTAAATAGATTTTATTTCGCTTTGCGGCACCATACCCGCCATTGCACCAGAAACGCCCCTGGGTATTGGCGTTTTACTTGCGCCAAATCCATGGCGGCAGAGCGTTTGGTAAAGTAATCGCCCGCCATAACGCGATAGTCTGGTCTGGTATATACCATTTCGGGAACCAAGGCAGGAAATTTTGCTGCAAATTCGGATTGTGCCCGATTGGCAGCATTTCTATCCTTGGTGTACATGATTTGTATTTTATATCCCATAACTTTGGGGTTACGAGCACAGGGATCAAAGTTTTCTGCTTCTTCGTTCGCCTTTTCATCCACCTTAACAACAGGTTTGAAACATTTGGCCTGAACGGTTTTTTGTACAAGAGAATCTATCCCCATCACACCTTGCATATGATATGCGCCTCCAGAAATTGTATCTTGCACACTTATTTGAGCCCACACCGAGCTAAAACCAAAAATAAGTAAAACCAGAAAAAACAGGTTTTTCATTCCAATAAATTTTTGCAAATATAAACTACCTAATTCAATTCATCGAAATTATTAGAATTTCTTATAATTCAACATAGTTGCAAATGATTTTCTTATACTGCTGATTTTAATCATTTTTGGCTTCTATTCAGGCAAAAGTCCTGAATCTTAAGACTCAATAATTTAGAATTAATTTAAATTATAGACTTTCTTAAAGTTCGGCGTTTAGATTTAGGTTTATTTTAACAGACTATTCTATTTTTGTTCGGTAATAAATGAGGATATTGATAATCTCAACATAACAGAATATGGTGTATTGGGAAAAATTTAACAGAAAATACATTGCGGCTTTATTTCTAATCGTCGCATTTTCATGGATGCAGGCGCAAGATGCGGGCTCATCGACAGAAATATCTGGTGACGCAGCCAACGGAGAAAAACTGTTTAATCAACATTGTGCCGCTTGTCATAAACTAGATGCAAAACTTATCGGTCCAGAACTCGGTGGAATGTTGGAACGCTTACAAGCCGACCAAGGATTAGGTAGAGACTGGCTACATAAGTGGATTAGAAACAACGAGCAGTTGCGTAACGCGGGAGATGAATATGCAATTCAAATTTACGAAGAGTATAATAAAATCCCGATGTTGCCATTTGAGCAGTTGAGTGAACAAGAAATTGATGATATTATTGTTTATACTTCTGCCCCGCCAGCGCCCAAAGAGGAGGCTAAGGCAGAGACTACTGCGGTAGCTCAAGCAGATCAGGACTCATTTCCTTTAGGTGCTTTGATCATTGGATTTGCTGTTTTGGCATCTTTGCTCATTTGGATTTTATTCAGAGTTAATTCTTTAGTTAAGCTTACAAGAGATGATGCCGATGAACTTCAAAAAGAAGAAGCTCAATCTTTTGGTGAGGTATTCGAAAAAAATAAAAATCTGGCTTATGGCCTTCTAGGCGTTCTTTCGTTATTGGTTCTATATGGACTATGGCAATTCATGATTGGAATAGGCGTGGACCAAGGTTACCAACCTGTTCAACCAATTTATTTCTCTCATAAAATTCACGCCGGACAACAAGGAATCGATTGCCAATACTGCCATAGCAGCGCCAAGTATGGAAAGGTATCTGGAATACCGTCTGTAAGTACTTGTATGAATTGCCACTATCAAATTCAAGAATATAAAGGTGATTATGTAGAAAATGGAAAAACAAAAGCCTTTTATACAGAAGAAATGCAGAAGATCTATGCTGCAGCTGGTTTTGATAAGGCCAACTTGACTTATACTGGTGAAGAAACACCAATTGAATGGATAAGAATTCACAACCTACCAGATTTTGTATATTTCAACCACGCACAACACGTTGTGGCTGGTGAAGAAGCTATCAAGTCTGCCAAAGGCGTGGAGCAAGTGTGTTTTGCATGTCACGGACAAGTAGATCAAATGGAAGAGGTGAAAATGGCGAATGAATTTACGATGGGTTGGTGTATAGAATGTCACCGCGAGACCAAAGTTGATATGGAAAATGAGTATAATAAGGAATATTATGCTCAACTACACGAGAAATTGAAAAAGGAATATGGCGATGAAGCCTCTATAACAGTAGATGCTATCGGAGGATTGGAATGCGCCAAATGTCATTATTAATTTAAGTTTAAATAATTAAAAGAAGTTACATGGCTTCGAATAAAAGATATTGGAGAAGCGTTGAGGAATTACAGGATAGTTCGCTCACAGAGAAACTTGCCCAAAATGAGTTTGCAGAAGACCTGCCGATTGGAAATTTTTTACAAAAGGCAGATGCATTGGAATCTTCAAAAACGACAAGACGTGATTTTCTAAAATTTTTAGGATTCAGCACGGCTGCGGCTACGCTTGCAGCTTGTGAAGCGCCAATCGTAAAGTCTGTGCCCTATGTGGTAAAACCAGCCGACATCACGCCGGGTGTACCCACGTATTATGCCACAACAATGTACGATGGACACGATTATGCAAGTGTAATGGTGAAAACCCGCGAGGGAAGACCTATAAAAATAGATCCCAACAAAAACGAACCTATTTTTGGTCACGCCAATGCTCGCGTACAGGCATCTGTTTTGTCTTTGTACGATTCCAACCGTATCAAAAACCCAAAACTAAATGGTGCCGATAGTACATGGGAGGCAGTAGACCAAGTTGTGATGAAGCAATTGGCAAGCTTGGGTAACAAAAAGGCCGTTATTATAAGCCCGTCATATCCCAGCCCATCAACACAACAACTCATTTCAAATTTTCAAGCTAAATATAACAATGTAGAACACGTAATTTTCGACGCAGTTGATTTTTCACCAGCATTAGATGCAGTAAGTGAAAATGCAGAACAGCGTGTTTTACATCATATTGACTTAACGAATTCTGAATTGGTCGTAGGATTCAATGCAGATTTTGTTTCCGAATGGAACGGAATGAGCCTAGAAAAAGGATATGCAGCCGCTAAAAAGCCAAGAGCCAATATGTTGCGTCATATTCAGGTAGAAAGTAATATGAGCCTTACAGGCGCAAATGCCGATTCTAGATTTCCACTAAAGCCGTCTGATACCTACAAAGTATTAGCTGATGTGTATCAGGCAGTGGTAAATGGTGGAAGCGCAACTACAGAGATAGGAAAAGTAATTGCCGACGAATTAAAGGCAAAAGGCTCTAAAGCAGTAGTACTTGCAGATGGTAACAAAGAAGCGCATGCCGTAGCCAACGCCATCAATGCAGCTTTAGGCTCATCTGCTGTTACAGGAAACGCAGTTTACCTGAAACAAAGCAATATCAACAGATACAAACAGTTTATAAATGATGCGAATGCTGGAAATGTTTCATTATTATTAATTTTTGATTCAAACCCAATTGAGCATTCTTATTATGGTGCAAACTTTAAAGAAATACTTCAGAAAGTACCCGTTTCTGTTGCGCTTACCGATCAAAATCATGAAACAGCAAAAAGTGTTAATGTAGTTGCACCTACGCACCATTGGCTCGAGTCTTGGGGCGATTTCATGCCTATGACTGGTGTTTATACACTACAACAACCTACAATTCAACCCATATTTAATACCAGACAATTCCAAGATTCGTTGATCGCTTGGACTTCTGCAGACGTTTCTAGCTTAAACGTTGCTGCAGCCATTACAGATTCTACTGCTATAGCTGCACCTGTTGCGGCCGCCGTAGATTCAGCTACAGCAGCTATTCGAGCAGTTGCAGCTAGCGTTATGGTAGGCGATAAGAACTCCTATTATAATTTTCTGAAGAAATATTGGGAATCAAATATTTTACGTGGCAAATCTTTCAATCAAGCATTATATGATGGATTTGTGAACCACGGAACAACAGATAATTTTACTCCAAATTCTGCCAATGCATCAGCAGCAGCCTCTACTTTGGCCAGTATGCAATCTAATGAATGGGAGCTACAATTATATACCAAAGTGGGAATGGGAGATGGAAGACAAGCTACCAACCCTTGGCTACAAGAATTTCCAGATCCAATTACAAGAACTTCGTGGGATAACTACCTCACCATGAACCCAGCAGATGCCGAAAAATTAAATATCTCTATGTGGAATGGAGGTCCCGAAAGAAACGGTAGAATGCAATTTAACGGGCCGTACTACAATATTACAGCCAATGGGCAAACCCTAAAAGTTCCGGTGTTTGTACAACCAGGACAGGCACAAGGAACACTAGGTTTGGCATTAGGTTATGGCGTAAAAGGCAGAATTGCTGAAGCGAATGATTTGGATCAAATTGGTGTAAACGCTTATCCATTTTATAAAGATGGAGCAAAAACATTAGTAGTAGAGAAATTCGAATCTGCAGGTGGTATGCATAAATTCGCAAATGTGCAGATGATGAATACGCTCATGGGGCGCTATGAAATTGCAAAAGAAGCCACATTAGAAGATTTTATTAATAAACCTGCATCAGAATGGAACCAACAACCTACGATGGATACATTCATGGGGAAAGGTACACCTGTAGAGGAAATTACACTTTGGAGAAATTTTGACCGCTCAGATGGACCACATTTCAAATTATCCATTGATTTGAACAGTTGCACCGGTTGTGGCGCATGTGTAATTGCATGTCATACCGAAAATAACGTTCCTGTCGTGGGCAAAGAAGAGGTGAGAATGTTCAGAGATATGCACTGGTTGCGCATCGATAGATACTATTCTGATCATATGCAAGAATTGCAACCGGATAAATATCCATATACGCAAAAAGAAGCTCTTGCAGATACCAATTATAATGAGCCATCTCAATATAAAGTACTGGCAAAACCGGCAGCGGCCAATCCAGATGTGATTTTCCAGCCTATGCTATGCCAGCATTGTAATCATGCGTCATGCGAAACTGTTTGCCCAGTGGCAGCAACATCTCATGGTAAGCAAGGACAAAACCAAATGGCATACAATAGATGTGTTGGAACCAGATATTGCGCCAACAACTGTCCGTATAAAGTAAGAAGATTCAATTGGTTTAATTATGCCAATAATGACAAATTTGATTTCAATATGAATAATGATTTGGGTAGAATGGTATTGAATCCAGATGTAGTAGTTCGACAAAGAGGTGTTATGGAAAAATGCTCATTATGTATTCAAATGACACAATCTACCATCTTAGAAGCAAAGAAAGAAGGTAGAAGAGTTGCAGACGATGAGTTTCAAACAGCATGTTCAATTGCTTGTGGTACAGGAGCAATGGTATTTGGGGATATAAACGATGCCACGTCGCAGGTTACCAAATTAGAACAGGATTCAAGAAAATACATTGCTTTGGAAGATATTGGAAACCGACCCAATGTATTTTATCACGTGAAAGTGAGAAACAGAAAAGAAAAATTAAGTTAATTAAATAAACGGTTTAAAAATTATTTATGTCAGGTCATTACGAATCGCCGATCAGGGAACCGCTTATTTTAGGTCATAAGACCTATCATGACATCACCGAAGATATCGCGCGCCCAATAGAAAGCAAAGCAGGTAAATTATGGTGGATTGCATTCAGTCTTGCTATGATTGCCTTTATTTATGGCTTTGGATGCATTGCATACACCATCGGAACCGGAATCGGAGTTTGGGGATTGAACAAGACCATCAACTGGGCTTGGGATATTACAAACTTTGTTTGGTGGGTAGGTATTGGACACGCAGGAACATTGATTTCTGCTGTATTATTACTTTTCCGTCAGAAATGGAGAATGTCTATTAACCGTTCTGCAGAAGCTATGACGATTTTTGCCGTATTGCAAGCGGCTATTTTTCCATTGATCCATATGGGAAGACCATGGGTAGGATATTGGGTTTTTCCTATTCCGAATAACTTTGGTTCATTATGGGTCAACTTCAATTCGCCTCTATTATGGGACGTATTTGCTATTTCTACTTATTTTTCTGTATCTGTAGTATTCTGGTATATGGGATTGATTCCAGATTTTGCCATGGTGCGGGATAGAGCCACCAAGCCAGTAACCAAAAGAATTTATAGCATTCTTGCTTTTGGATGGGGCGGAAAAGTAAAGCATTGGCAAAGATTTGAAGAATTAACATTAGTTTTAGCAGGTCTAGCAACACCACTCGTATTCTCTGTTCACACAACAGTATCATTCGACTTTGCAACTTCAGTAATTAAAGGATGGCACTCTACGATTTATCCACCATACTTTGTGGCGGGTGCAATCTTTTCTGGTTTTGCCATGGTACAAACCCTACTGAGTGTTGCCCGAAAAGTAATGGGTCTAGAAGATTATATAACACGCAAACATATCGAATACATGAATATTGTAATTCTTGTAACAGGTGGTATGGTTACCGTGGCATATTTATCAGAGTTTTTTGTAGCTTGGTATTCAGGAAGCCGTTTCGAAGACTTCACCTATTTCACAGTAGGCGCGGCTACAGGGCCATTCTGGTGGGCATTCTGGTTATTGATAATTTGTAACGTTATTATTCCAATGTCCTTGTGGATTAGACCGTTAAGAAGAAATTTCCTATGGACGTTTATCGTATCTATCGTAATTAATATAGGCATGTGGTTTGAACGATTTGATATTATTGTAATCAACTTAAGCCGTGATTACCTGCCATCTTCTTGGGCTATGTTTATGCCTTCATTTGTTGACGTAGGAATTTTTATTGGAACCATTGGATTCTTCTCTGTATTGTATTTGCTATATGCAAGAACATTCCCCGTTATTTCACAAGCAGAATTGAAAACTATTCTCAAATCTTCTGGTGAAAGTTATAAGAAACATCACAAAGAATTAGAACACGATGAGCATGAGCACTAAGATATATGGATTATATGGAGATGATGATATACTGTTGGATGCAGTAAAATCATTACAGAAAAAAGGTGTTAAAATCAACGAAGTTTATACTCCTTTCCCAGTTCATGGATTAGATAAGGCTTTGGGATTGAAAAAAACTCGCATATCAGACTTGGCTTTCGTTTATGGTGCCTATGGGCTAATTATGATGTCTATTACCACTTGGTATATGATGAACTATGACTGGCCGCAAGACATCGGAGGAAAACCAGCATTTACTTGGGGTGAAAACGTTACTGCATTTGCTGTTCCTATGTTCGAAATGACTGTGTTTTTTGCCGCCCACTTTATGTCAATCACTTATTTATTAAGAAGTGGATTGTACCCCGGAGCCAAAACCAAAAATCCCGACCCTAGAACAACAGATGATAAATTTCTAATTGAAATCGAATCAAACGATGTCGATAGACTCAAAGAAATGTTTATAGAATCTGGGGCAGAAGAAGTTACTGTTAAACGAGCTTAAACTGGATGAAATGATGAAACGAATTTTAATATTATTAATAATAACCGGATTTTTTGCATCTTGTAGTGGACCCGAAAGATCGCCCGCATTGGTCTTTATGCCAGATATGTACTATTCTGTTCCATATGAACCATATCAAAAAGCAACTTTTGATTACCCCAATTATTCAGAACAATCAGAAGTATCCGTTTTTGTAAATCAAGCAAATATGTCTGCGCTTAAGCCAGTTGAAGGTACTGTTCCACAAAACAAAATCGGAGCATTACCATATAATTTGCCCAATACCAACGAAGGATATGAAGCTGCTAAATCAATAAAAAGTCCTTTGGATTCAATTGATTTTGGTACTAAAACCAAAAGAGCAGAAAAACTCTATACCCAAGTGTGCGCAACATGCCACGGTGCCAATGGAGATGGTCAAGGCCCGATTGTGCAAACAGGTGCCTACGTGGGTGTACCCAATTTTAAGGATAGACCCATTACAGAAGGCACTGTGTATCATGTAATTATGCATGGAAGAAACGCCATGGGATCGTATGCAGGTCACTTGAATGTACAAGACAGATGGCTGGTTGCAGAATATGTAATGCAGTTAAAAAATAAATAATTAAAGGAAAAAGAAGATAGTATGTACACTTTTTCACCCAAATTGAAAATGGCTGCCATCATCCTGATGGTGTTAGGATTAATTCTTTTCGGAGTAGGATTCGCCCTGAACTCAGGTAATGGAATAGATTACGTAAAAGAAGAAATGGCAGCAAACCCCGAAAGATTCTTTGTTCAGGATACCGCTCAACACAATGCAGCCGATCATGATGGCCATGCAGAACATCTTCTGCACCAATATCATAACAAACCTTGGGCAGCACTTTTTATCGCTGCATTCCTTATGACCGGTGTTGCAGCTGCGGCTATGTTTTTCCTGGCAATTCAACACGTTGCTCAAGCCGGATGGTCTGTAATAGTAACCAGAGTTATGGAGGCTATGACAACCTTTTTACCCTTTGGTGCAATTTTAATGCTGATTGTATTGGTTGCAGGCGTTCTGGATATCAATCATATGTGGCATTGGATGGTAGATGACTTAAGAAATTTTGACAGCCCGAATTTCGACCATTTCCTCAAAACCAAAGAACCTTGGCTCAATGAACCAGGTTGGTTAATTCGCTCCATAATTTATCTTGCTGGTTGGGTAGGAATCTCATGGATGCTAAGAAGAAAGTCGAAAATACTTGACGAAAATAGTACAGAAAAAAACTATTGGTCTCTATATAAATGGGGAGTAATTGCCATCGTTTTCTTCGCACTTTCATCAATGGCAGCTAGCTGGGACTGGATTATGTCTCTAGACCCACATTGGTATTCAACCTTATTTGGATGGTATGTAATGGTCTCTTATCTGGTAACGGCCGTTGCAATTATGATTTTAATTGCTGTACATCTCAAAAGACAAGGAGTTTTACCCGAATTTAATGACAATCACCTACATGATTTAACCAAATATTTATTCGGATTCAGCTTATTATGGGGTTATCTTTGGTTATGTCAGTTTTTATTAATTTGGTATGCCAATATTCCAGAAGAAGCCGTTTATTTTCAACAAAGAGAAATGCAATATGATTGGTCGTATTATAAAATGCTGGTAATTAATATTGCTATTCCATTCTTGGTTCTTATTTCGAGTTCCATTAAAAGAAATTATACTGTAGTTACAATTATGGCTTTTGTAGTGATTATTGGCCACTGGTGGGATGTCTTCAACCAGATTATGCCTGGAGCTACAGGACCTTGGGGTAATTTTAGCCTACTCGAATTTGGTGCCTTATTCTTTGTAATTGGTTTGTTTATTTTTGTAGTAATGAATGCTATGACCAAGCTCAAGCCTCAACCCAAAGGAAATCCATTGTACCACGAAAGTAAGATATACGAATATCCTTTTTAAAAGGATAAGCATATAAAATACGCGAAAGATACAGAATTCTATATTTGAATTTTGTATCTTTCTTTTTATTTACATATTATGAATCAATCAACACCTATAATCGCTATTTCCATCGGAGACCCCAATGGTATTGGTCCCGAAATCATCTTCAAAGCTCTGGGGCGTAGAGACATTCAGCAACTAGGAACTTTTGTAATTTTTGCCCCAGGAAATTTGTGGAACTTTTACAAGAAAACATTTAATGAAACCTTAGTATATTCCTTAATAGACAAGAAAGAGGATATTAAAAACGGAAAAATTAATGTTTTAAATTATAAAAATAGCGATTTCAAAGTAGATTTCGGATTGGCCTCCAAGCAAGCAGGAAAAGTTGCATTTGATTCTCTCAATGAAGCAGCTATGGCTGTAAAAAAGGGATTTTGCGATTTGTTGATTACAGCACCCATCAACAAAGCAGAAATTCAAGCCGATGAATTTGATTTCCCTGGACACACCGAATTCCTAGAACACCTTTGGGGAGGTAAAAACCTCATGTTTATGGTGCACGAAAATATAAAAGTAGGCCTCGTAACACAGCACATCCCAGTAAAAGAAATAAGTAATAATATCACCAAGAATAGCGTAATCTCAAAACTAAAACTTTTGAACCAAAGCTTAAAAAATGATTTTAATATTCAAATTCCGAAAATTGCAGTAACCGGCCTCAATCCGCATTCTGGTGATCAGGGACTTATAGGTCATGAAGAAATCGAACAAATAATTCCAGCCTTACAAGAAGCAATCGATTCTGGATTGAAAGTCTTTGGACCCTATCCAGCAGATAGTTTTTTTGATGCTCAAACTTTGAAAAAATTTGATGGCGTTCTAGCAATGTATCACGATCAAGGATTAACACCATTCAAAACAATTGCAGGAATTGAAGGCGTAAATTTCACAGCCGGACTGCCATTTGTAAGAACAAGCCCAGATCATGGCGTGGGATATGATATTGCAAACCAGTTCATTGCAAATGAAACTTCTATGGTAGAAGCCATATATACAGCTATAGAAATATGGCAAAACCGCAAAATGAATCAAGAACTTCATAACAACGCTTTACAAGTAGATCCAGAAGTAAAAAAATCAAGAAAATCTGCTCGCTACGAATAAAAAATCGTATTTCCCTATCGGCGAATCTACGTCTAACGCATAGATTTTACTTTTTTATTTAAATTAGCAGCCTCATTTGTTGCAAATTAATAATTAAATTGTACCTTTGCGCTCCCATTATTATGGACAGATTAAAAAATTATAATGTATCATTTTCCGGTTTAAAATTGGGAAAACATACATTTCAGTTTCAAATCTCGCAAGAGTTCTTTGATTTATTTAAGTTTAATCAGGATTTTACACAACCCGAATTTGTCGTAAACCTCAACCTGGAAAAACATACTACTTTTTTGGATTTGAATTTTCAAACCCAGGGAAAAGTTGTAGTGGATTGTGATATCACACTAGAACCTTATACCCAAAAAGTAGAAAACGCCCTCGATCTTGTCGTAAAATTCGGTCATGAATTCGACGATACCGATGACGAAGTATGGGTAATTCCAGAAGGTGAACACGAAATCAATGTTGCCCAATTAATCTATGAAATGATTCTACTGGGAATACCCAACAAAAGATTGAGCCCAAAAGCACGCAAAAATTCGCATGAAATACTCGAAAAATATGCACCAAAAGCGGAAGATGAAAAACCTGAAAACCACGATAATTCAACAGACCCTCGCTGGGAATCGTTAAAAAAATTATATAAAAAATAAAATAAAGAGGAAATGGCACATCCCAAAAGACGTCAGTCATCAACCAGAAGAGATAAAAGAAGAACGCACTACAAAGCTGCTGTTCCAAGTCTTACAACCGACCCTACAACAGGCGAAATGCACCTAAGGCATAGAGCACACTGGAGCGACGGTAAATTATATTACCGAGGTAGAGTAGTTCTCGAAAAAGAAATTGAAGAAGAATCAGAAGATTAATTCAATCTAATTTTCAACCAAAAGTTGCATTCATGCAGATGGATGCAACTTTTTTATTTAATTTTCTTACATTTGATATTTAAAACAAATTCCATGGATAATAAAGAAATTCAGAATTTAATCAAGTTTGTTGCTAAATCCGGCGTGGCCGAAGTGAAACTCAAGTCAGGCGATTTTGCAATTTCTATAAAAAACTTACCCGAACAAATCGTTGCGACAAATGCACCACAAATGATGCAGCAACCCAACTTGCCCGTGGTAAACATCGCTGCACCCATCCCAGCACAACAAGGGCAAGCGCAAGAAGCTCCTCAAGCCGCTCAAGATACCAAAGCAGATGCAGAAGAAGCAGGCCTTGTCAAAATCAAATCTCCAATGATAGGTACTTTCTATCGAAAACCAAGCCCAGATAAACCCGTATTCGTTAACGTGGGTGATACTATCAAAAAAGGAGATACTGTTTGCATCATAGAAGCAATGAAACTTTTCAACGAAATAGAAGCAGAAGTTTCTGGTAAAATCGTTAAAGTATTAGTGGACGATTCTTCACCCGTAGAATACGACCAACCCTTGTTTTTGGTAGAACCAGCTTAATATTCAACTTAGAATTCAATTTTTATGTTCAAAAAAATACTCATTGCAAACCGGGGTGAGATAGCCATGCGCATCATTCGTACCGCTAGAGAAATGGGCATCAAAACCGTCGTGGTATATTCCACAGCCGATGCCACAAGTCTTCCGGTTCGCTTTGCAGACGAAGCCGTGTGTATAGGCCCCGCAAATTCAAAAGATTCATACCTCAATATCCCAAATATCATTTCGGCTGCAGAAATTACCAATGCAGACGCCGTGCACCCTGGATATGGTTTCCTCTCAGAAAATGCCAACTTCTCGCGCACTTGTCAAAAGCATGGACTCAAATTCATAGGCGCACTCCCAGAGCATATAGACAAAATGGGAGATAAAGCCACCGCCAAAGCAACCATGAAACTGGCCGGCGTACCAGTAGTCCCAGGTTCTGAAGGAATTTTAAAATCCCTAGAAGAAGCAGAAAAAATAGCCGATGAAATGGGCTTCCCTATAATGTTGAAAGCCACAGCCGGAGGGGGAGGAAAAGGAATGCGTGCCGTTTGGAAAAAAGAAGACCTCACAGACGCATACAACTCTGCCGTAATGGAAGCCGAAAATGCATTCGGAAACGGAGATATGTATATGGAAAAACTCATCGAAGAACCTAGACATATAGAAATCCAAATCGCTGGAGACCAATACGGTAAAGCATGCCACCTATCAGAAAGAGATTGCTCCATTCAACGACGACACCAAAAATTGGTGGAAGAAACACCATCCCCATTTATGACCGATGAACTACGTGAAAAAATGGGAGAAGCAGCCGTTAAAGCAGCAGAATTTATAGGTTACGAAGGCGTTGGAACAATCGAATTCCTCGTGGACAAACACCGTAATTTCTATTTTATGGAAATGAATACTCGAATTCAAGTAGAACATCCTATCACAGAACAAGTGATTGATTATGACTTGATTAGAGAACAAATTAAATTAGCCTCTGGTGATAAACTAAGTGGTGTAAACCATTACCCAAAACTTCACAGCATAGAATGTCGTATCAATGCAGAAGACCCTTACAACAATTTCAGACCAAGCCCAGGTAAAATCACAAACCTTAATATACCAGGAGGTCACGGAATTCGCGTGGACACGCATATTTACTCGGGATACACGATTCCACCCAATTATGACTCCATGGTCGCCAAACTCATTGCCACTGCACAAACACGCGAAGAAGCCATCAACAAAATGCGACGTGCACTCGACGAATTCTACATCGAAGGCGTTAAAACCACAGTTCCATTCCATAGACAACTCATGGATGATCCCGATTTTATCGCTGGAAATTATACCACCAAATTCATGGAATCTTTTGTACTAGACGAAAAATACAAAATGGAAGAAGAGGAAGAAGATTAATATAGTTCCACTTTAATTTACACCAAAAATATAAATATTTAGGGCAGCAATTCCCGCTATACGCTATATCACTACATTTGTATGCTTAGAAAATCCGGTGTACAGGGATTTCCATTCCATTACAATCCTGTACACCGCATTTTCTTGACGCATACAAACGCAGTGATGCCGCTACTATCGGGGCTGCAATACAGTCCGCCTTTGTTGGATAGTAAGAAATCTTTTTCTATAACGCACAATCGCCACGCAACTATTACAAAATCAGCGTTTTCAATAAAAATGCGTACTGGGCTACGCCTCAGTTTCATCCATTTCAATTCCCTGTTTTCTCAAAATCGATTTCACGATAATGGCAAATGCCGCGAGATAAGCAAAACATAAAACAGTAATAATATACGAACTGTGAATTCCAATAATATCCGCCAGTTTTCCCTGAATCGGTGGAATAATCCCACCACCTAGAATCATCATTACCAAAAACGCTGAACCCTGAGCCGTATATTTTCCGAGTCCCATTAATGCTAATGAAAAAATGGAAGGCCACATGATACTACAAGCCAATCCTCCCGCCAGAAAAGCATAAATCGCTACGTTCCCGTGTGTGAGCAAGCCCGTAATCATTGCTGCCATTCCGAAAAGACCAAAAATAAACAACGTTATCGCCGGACGATCCTTAGCAATGAAAAACATAACAATTTGAACGATGACACAAATTACATAAAAATACAACGGCCTCATGTCTTTACCCGCAATCGTATTCACCGCAATTATCACCGTGAAAGCTATCAAAGGAACGATAATCCATAGCAGTTTTTTCTTATCTTTCAAAAAATCAAAAGCAGCAATAGCACCCGCCCATCTCCCAATCATCAAACTACCCCAGTACATGGAAATATAAGGTGCAATTTCCGATGCACTGTGTCCTCCAAATTCCTTTTGTTTCAACAAATCTCCTAGATTACTCCCAATAGCTACTTCCACTCCCACATAGACAAAAATAGCAAGCATACCCAGTATCAACTGCGGATATTGCATGGCGCCCCAACCCGCAGCATCTTTAGAAGCGCTGAATCCGGCATAAGCCAATCCGCCTAATATCACCAATAATGCACCACTCAAGTACATCATCCGCTCATTTTCTAGCGGTTCTTTTATTTGTACAATCTGATTGTTCAAACTGATGATCTGAGCTTCATTCGAAGTGGTTAATTCCTGCTCCAATCGCTGAATTTCCTTGGCTTCCATACTTTTATAACTGTTGAAAACCGGCGTAAACATCACGCCCAGCAAAAGTGTCATAACTACCAATATTCGGATGGCTTTGTTGGATTTTTCAATAGGTTCTTCCGAAATTCCCGCGGGTACTTTCTTGGAAAAATAGAACAAAGCCGCTGCACCGATAAACAACAATCCCACACCAATATAAAGATAAATTACCTTGTTGAGCGCCAGACTTGCAATCTGATCATCCGTTACTGTGGCTGCCGTTCCGAACAAAGCAAAAGCCACAATCAACGGCCCGATTGTGGTTCCGAAGGAATTGATTCCGCCACCAAGATTTACACGGCTTGCGCCTGTTTTGGGATCACCCAATAAAATGGCAAACGGATTGGCAGCCGTCTGTTGCAGCGAAAATCCCAGCGCAACGATAAAAAGACCAATCAGCATTCCGATGTATTTGTTGAGCTCCACAGCCACAATCATAGCCGCTGCTCCCAAAGCCGAAAACAATAATCCATAAACAATACTTTTCTTGTATCCCCATTTTCCTACCAGATCTTTTCCGCTCATAGAACTGAAAATGAATAGCAATAGCGCACCGACATAATAAGCTGTATAAAATGCAAAATCAATAAGCTGGGATTGAAACTGATCCAGATTGAAATAATGTTTACAAAAAGGAATAAAAATACTGTTTCCTGCAGCGATGAATCCCCAGAAAAAAAACACCACAATTAGGGTGTAGAGCGCTGGATAATTGGTTTTTACAGTCGGATTTGCCATATAATTTTACGTTATTGAAGAATGAAAAACTTAAAAATTTCTATGAAATTTAGTCAAATTAAATAAAAATAAATGAAATATAGATGAAAGTAGCAATCAAAAAGGAATAAAGATGTTTAATGATTTAAATTTTATTCAAAAATGAATCAATTGCTTCTGATGGTGTAGCCCAAGAAGTTACCAGCCTTATCACATCGTGTTGGCCATCAAATGATTGCCAAATGTGAAAGTTGAAATCTTGTAATAATTTACTAATCAGAATTTTAGGTAAAATCGGAAAAATCTGATTACTTTCAGTTGCAATAAAAAATGGATATCCTTTTTCTGCAATTCCTCTGCTGAGTTGGGAGGCTTGCTGATTTGCATTTTCACCTAATTCAAAAAAAAGATTATCTCGAAATAATTCCAAAAATTGAATACCTAATAGACGACTTTTGGCCAAT
The DNA here is from genome assembly GCA_030538275.1 of Flavobacteriaceae bacterium. Classification (GTDB taxonomy): domain Bacteria; phylum Bacteroidota; class Bacteroidia; order Flavobacteriales; family Weeksellaceae; genus Profundicola. The sequence continues at coordinate 17,928 of JAUNUH010000011.1, forward strand.
AATCCTCCTTTTTGTTTGATAGCGTATCTAAAATTCGGTTGAAGTTCAGGATTGTTTATTACAATAGCTTCTCCCAATAGCGCACCGTTTTTGGTACCTCCGATATAGAAAACATCTGTGAATTTGGCCAAATCTGCCAGAGAAATAGGATTTTTTTCTGCCATTACTGCGTTTGCCAAGCGTGCTCCGTCAGCAAATAATAGGAGTTGATTTTTTTGACAGAATTCATACAATTCATGTAGTTCGCTTTTACTATAAACCGTGCCCAGCTCCGTAGCATTCGAAATGTAAAGCATTCTGGGCTTTACCATATGCTCATCTTGATGAATTTGAAGAATATTCTGTACTTGCTGAAATTCCAGCTTACCGTTGCTGGAAGTTTGGTTGATAATTTTGTGACCTGCGGCTTCAATGGCGCCAGTTTCATGTACCGCAATATGGCCGGTGTGTGCAGAAATTACAGCCTCATAAGGCTTGAGAAAACTCGAAATTACAATCAAATTTGCCTGTGTTCCGCCTGCAACAAAATGTATATCTGCATCTGGATGGTCTAGATGTTGCTTAATTAATATTCTGGCCTGTTTCGAGAAACGGTCGTGTCCATAATTCCCTTCATGCGTTTGTACAAGATTCGATGCACAGAGTTGGGCCAGAATGGATGGGTGACAGCCTTCACTGTAATCGTCTTTGAAAGAATGAATCATGAAAATTGAATTTGAGATGGTTAAAGTTAAAATTAATCATTGAAATTTTGAAATAATTTTTCGCATTTCTTCTGACCAAAATACCAATAAAATTTTCAAATGTTTCAGCCATTAAAAAAGCACCGCCAAAGACAGTGCTCACAATCAAAAATCTAATATTACGGACAACTATTACTTTATTGACGGAAATTTCGTCAAAGGGTTGCGCCGATTTTAATTAGATGCCTGGTTTATTAAATGTTGTAATTGAGCAATGCTTCCTTCGGTTAAATCAATGCTGAAAGTATCATCTCCTTCTACCGAAATTACCGTAGATCCTATATGTAAATTGTTGCCAGAATCTAGCGCAACGCCAATTAAAGTGCCGTTCAACCCCATAGGTATAGAATTATTATATGTACTGAAGCTGTTTCCTGTTCGTGTAGTAAGATTCATAACAGAAGGGAAATCACGTACAATCAACAATACCATTTGCTCACTATCTTGTAAGGTGGCCGATGTTTCGAGCGTAGCGGTAAACTGTGTTCTTTCGCCCGCAGTATAGTTGTATAATGCATCCACGTTGGCCCAGCCTGTTTCTAGTCCCACATAATTAAATACATTATTTGCACCCATTCCAGATTGGTTTTCGGCCATCAATGTCCAGTTGATAACATCCTTCCCGTTTTGTGTAACTTCTGCACCTTTATAGTATTTAGCCTGTGTAGCATAGGTTCCCATATTGAGAACAACTGCTTGTGTAGCTGTTACGGTACTAGGTGTATTTAATTGATATTCAGTTCCTTCAGAATCAATAATCCGCCAGAAAAAATTCCCGCCAGTTACCAACATATCTTGATTGCTCATGGTTTGAACATTGCTCATGGCCATTTTCTGTAAAGTAGGATATTCTCTAATTTCGATAATCAATTCTTCTGGCAAATTTTCACCCGCAACAGCATTGGCAGGTATATGGAACGATGTACCAAAAGCTGCTGTTAAGTCCGAATCCACGCTCGGGTCAAAGGTCAGTGCATCTGTCGGTACATTATTGAATTTTACAATGTCTGCCAATCTAGTATAGGTATCCGGATTGAGAATCGGGCCACTGCTTCCTCCAAAATAGGCATCTGTATGATCACAAGATTGAAAACCTAACAAGACGAGAAAGGAAAGTAAAAAATGATATTTTTTCATGTTTGTAATTTTTCGGTTTTTTATAAAATGACGCTGATTAGATATTCAAGTTGCGTAAAATTGATTTTTCTGCTCAATATTAAACCCAAGCATAATATTAATTAACGTTTTATTTAATTGAATTATTATTAAATCCAAAGGCTTATACAAATTTATCCGAAATTTATAATTCAGACAATAGCAAAACCGGCCTAAAGATATAAATATTTGCGTATTTCAGGGAAATAATATAGCATTTTGGTCCAAATTTAATTCAAATAAATCCAAAATATTAATAAAATACAAGTAGGATGTCAGGCAGAGTTTCGCTTTTTTAGACACAAATTTGAACACCTACGAAAATCTATACGACAAAAATCCATTCAAAATGGAATTTTGGTAATTTGGATTGAATTCAAAATTTTCAAATAAATAAGTTAACTAATTCTGAATTATTATATTTGCAATTGTTCAAAATTCTGATAATGGCTGAATATAAATTATTATTGCCCGCTATGGGCGAAGGTGTAATGGAAGCAACCGTTACCAACTGGATCAAAAATGTTGGTGACCACGTAGAAGAAGACGAATCTGTTGTAGAAATTGCTACAGACAAGGTTGATAGCGATGTCCCATCGCCTGTAGCCGGTGTCATCAAAGAAATTCTCGTGCAAAAAGATCAAGTCGCACAAATCGGGCAAGTAATGGCTATACTCGAAATAGAAGGTGAAGATTTGGCATCACAGGAAACCCAGCAAGCCGTAACGGCAGAAAAAGCAGCCGAAGCTGCAAATCTGCAAAAAGAAATTGCCGAACTACAAAAACCCCTGGAAGATATTACACCAGCCGCAAAAATATCTTCAGACGATAATCATTTCTATTCACCTCTGGTGAAATCTATAGCCCAAAAAGAAGGAATCTCTCAAGAAGAACTTCAACAAATCTCTGGAACCGGGGCCAACAGCAGAGTCACAAAAGCTGATATTCAACAATATCTGCAAGATCGCAAAACCGGCGCTGCAACAAGCAACCAAGCAACAAAAGAAAAACCAATTACCCCCAAGCCAGTTGTCGCAACTCCTGCACCAGCCATACATACAGGAAATTCAGAAATCATAGAAATGGACCGTATGCGCAAGCTCATCGCTGATCACATGGTGCATAGCGTGCAAACAGCACCGCACGTTTCCTCTTTTGTAGAGGCCGATATGACAGCAATTGTGAACTGGCGCAACCAGCATAAAAATCAGTTCCAAAAACGAACTGGGGAAAAACTTACCTTCATGCCCATTATCGTGGAAGCTATCGTAAAAGCTATCAAAGATTTTCCACTTATCAATATTTCGGTGGATGGTGATAAAATAATTGTCAAGAAAAATATCAATGTAGGTATCGCAACAGCACGCCCCGACGGAAATCTTATCGTTCCGGTAATCAAAAATGCAGACCAGTACAACTTGGGTGGTTTGGCAGGAAAAATCAATGATTTGGCCGAAAGAGCACGCACAAATAATCTGAAACCAGAGGAAATTCAGGGCGGAACCTACACCATTTCCAATATTGGTAGCTTCGGAAATATTCTGGGAACGCCCATCATCAACCAGCCGCAAGTCGCCATTATGGCCATTGGAGCTATCGTCAAAAAACCTGCAGTGGTAGAAACTCCACACGGTGACATGATTGGAATTCGACACAAAATGTATCTCTCACACTCATACGATCACCGCGTTGTGGACGGCGCCCTTGGCGGAATGTTCGTGAAACGTGTTGCAGAATACCTAGAAAATTTCGACGAAGAACAAGATATTTAATTTTTTTTTGGGCGGCTACGGGCTGTACGCAGCAGTCCTCACCCACAAATGCACAAAAATTCGCCATACAGGGATTTTCACTTCTTTCCCAATCCTGTATGGCGATTTTTGTTTGCATTTGCGGGTTCCGGGCTGCTTGCTGCCATCCCTGCCGCAGCACCAAACCAATAGGTAAGCAACAAATAACATTTATTGCTCGCATTCACCATCCTCTAAATAGTTCAGAAAAGCAGAGCTTTTGTGAACATTTTACCTGGGATAAGGCACGAAAATTGTTAACATTTTCTTAATTCTTTAATAAAATATTAACAGCATCTTTTTCGTTTAATAATCAAACTAAATCCCCATGTTCACCAAAAAACTTAACTTAATCCTGGCCATTGTATTTATTTTTATACAATGCAAAGACAAAAATCAACAACAAAATGTTATTGAAATCGACCCCAAATTTGCTGCCTATATTTCGGCTTATACATCTGGTTTGGTTTCAAAATCATCCAATATTAAAATTGTACTGCAAGGAGAATATCCCCATCCTACAGGCGAAAATGGCCTAATTCAGGAAAAAATACTCCATTTCGAACCCAAAATTAATGGAAAATTATATTTAGACGAAACACAAACTATAAAGTTTATTCCCGATGAAATGCTCAAAGCAGAGCAAACCTATACCGCACAATTAGATTTATCCAAAATTTATCCTAAAGTAAACGATTCATTAAAACTCTTCCAATTTCAATTTCAAACCAAAAAACAATCCTTTGCCGCACAAATCACCGCCCTGAATTCAATTTCAAAAGAAAATCCAAATATCTATAATATAGAAGGTGAACTCATCACCAACGATTTGGCAGCAACAGAAGATATCCAGAAAATGCTGAGTGTAATGCTAGACAATCAAAAAGTACCTGTACAATGGCGGCATGCAGGAAACAATTTAGAACACCGTTTTATCATTCCCAATATTCAGGCAGGTTCTTCCGAAAAAACATTAAAACTAACCTGGAATGGCAAAGCGATAGGGGTGGACAAAGAAGAAATTCAAACTTATAATGTTCCGCAAGAAAATACATTTAGCACAACGCATATTCGTGCTGTTTCTATGCCAGAGCAGTATGTTTCTGTTTACTTCAGCGAACCACTCGACAATAAACAATTTTTACAAGGCTTGGTAGAGCTACAAAGTAGCGCAGAAAACCCTAATTCAGAAAATGATTCAAATTTTATTCAAAATATAATTGCAGATGGAAATGAACTCAGAATTTATACCTCCAAAAAAATAGGTGGAATATATAATCTCAAAATTTTTCCCGGACTGCGAAGTGCCTCTGGCAAATCTCTGTCTGCTCAGAGCATGCAAGCGGTAGAGTTTCAACAGCTTTTTCCAGAGGTTAAATTGGTAGGAAACGGTAATATTATTCCACATACAGATGGACTGTTCTTACCCTTTGAAGCCGTAGGCTTGAATGCTGTACGTGTGAAAATTACAAAAATTTATGAAAATAATATTCATCAATTTTTTCAGAAAAATCAATACAATTCCAAGGAAAATTTACGAATGGTTGGTAAAACTGTTTTAACCAAAATTATATCTTTAGACCAACAAAAAAACTTCAATAGTTTAGAAAAAAATGTGTATCGACTCGAGCTCTCCAGATTTATTCAACCAGAGCCTGGAGCTATATATAATATCGAATTTTCATTTGATCAAAAATTTGCTTCTTTCCCGTGTTCATCTGATTTGATACAAAATAATGAATTTTTAACCCCTCTAGAACCAAGTGCAGATGCCTATACACTCGATTCCGAATTTATGGATAATGAATACTATTATTATGATGATTATTATTATCCAGAGGGATTTGATTGGAATCAGCGAAATAATCCTTGCCACCTGTCCTATTATACCGCAGAGAGAAATGTTTCACGTAATATTTTGGCCTCAGATTTAGGAATTATAGCTAAAGTAGGAAATAATAGACAAGCAGATATTAGTGTAACAAATTTAATTACTGCTCAAGGAGAAACTGGTGTGGATGTGATTGCGTATGATCTTCAAAATCAAATTGTTGGTAAGGGTAGAACGGATGTTAATGGGTTTGCCACTTTTGCGTTGGAACGCAAACCATTTCTCATTACGGCTCAAAAAGGACGTAGCAAAGCCTATGTGCGTGTAGATGACGGTTCGTCCTTGTCTCTTTCAAACTTTGCTGTTGATGGTCAGAATATGGAAAACGGAATGGCAGGAATTATCTATGGTGAGCGCGGCGTTTGGCGTCCTGGAGATTCAATTCATCTTACATTTGTTTTGAATAAATCATTGGTGAATATTCCAGAGGGACAACCTGCGGTGCTGGAGTTCAAAAATCCCGATGGTCAAATTATTACACGCCAAGTAAATCATGAACCTCAAAATGGCTTTTATACCTTTGGATTAAACACCTATCAAGCGGCTCGAACCGGAAACTGGACTGCAGAGGTAAGCTTGGGCGGATTAAAATTCTATAAAACCATTAAAGTAGAAACCATCAAACCCAATAGATTAAAAATTAATACAAAATTTCCTTCTGAATTATTAAGTCCAGAAGGCTCAAATTCCTATCAATTACAGGCACAATGGCTGAGTGGTGCACAAGCAGGAAATTTGCCCGCCAAAATAGTAGCTACTGTTTCGTCAGTTCCAACAAAATTTGATGCTTACCCGAATTATGTTTTTGATGACCCATCACGCAAATTTTCTGCGCAAGAACAAAGCATTTATGACGCTTCTTTGTCAGAAAATGGTACAGCACAGGTTGCTACACGCATTAGTACCGATATGCTGCCACCTGGTATGTTGCAATTGGGATTGTTTACCAAAGTTTTTGAACCTGGAGGTGAATTCAGTACAAAGTATGAAATCAAAAAATATTCACCTTTTTCTACTTATGTTGGAATGAATTTACCCACGAAAGATACAGCTTGGCGAATGCTGGAAACCAATACCCAACATAGAATTCCAGTGGCTTCTGTCGATGCAAATGGTAATCCTGTGAGTTCAAAATTATTGAATGCAAAAATTTATAAAATCGAAAAAAGTTGGTGGTGGAACGCAAATGATCTTGATTTGGCGTATTACGTCTCACGTGAATATGAAAATTTGGTAGAAGAAAAGCAGCTAACTATCAAAGATGGAACGGCTGTTTTGGATTTAGAAATTCCAGACGATCAATGGGGGAATTACTTTATTCGAATTTGTGATAACCAGAGCGGGCATTGTACAGGAGAAAATGTTTGGTTCGATTGGAGTGATTGGCGTAGCAGAGGCGGTTCTGGAATGGATGGTGCAAGTTTGCTGAGTTTCAAAGCAGATAAAGAAAAATACGAAATTGGTGATGTGGCTCAAATTACAATTCCGTCTTCCTGGAATGGTAACGCCTTGTTAAGTATAGAAAATGCCACCGGAATTTTACAAAAAGATTGGAAAAAAACCGAAGATGGCTCCACGACTTTTTCTATACCCATTACAGAAAATATGGCACCCAATGCTTATGTGCATATTACGATGATTCAGCCACATGCGCAAACGGTAAACGACTTGCCTATGCGTATGTATGGCGTCATTCCTCTTATGGTAGAAAATAAAAATAGAAAATTGCATCCCGTGATTCAGGCACCCGAAGAGGTAAAGCCAAATGCAGAATACAAAATAAACGTAAAAGAACAAAACGGAAAACCTATGACCTATACGCTGGCTGTGGTAGATGAGGGATTGCTTGATATTACCAATTATAATACGCCCAATATTTTTGGACATTTTAATCAAAAACAAGCTTTGGGGGTTAAAACTTGGGATATTTACAATTATGTGCTTGGAGCTTTTGGCGGTAGAATAGAAAGTGTTTTTGCAATTGGTGGTGATATGTCTATGCAAGCTCAAAATAAAGAAAAAATCAATCGCTTTGAGCCAGTAGTTAAGTTTTTAGGACCTTTTACCCTCGAAAAAAATCAATCAAAAACCCATCAATTACAAATGGAGAATTATGTGGGAAGTGTCAAGGTGATGGTGGTAGCAGGCGATGGAACGGCTTTTGGCTCGGCCGAAAAAAGTATGTCGGTGAAGCAGGCTTTAATGACGCTTACGACCATGCCGCGTATATTAAATCCCGGAGATATTGTGGAAATGCCTGTTACGGTTTTTGCCATGGACAAAAAAATTAAAAATGTAAATATCTCATTGAAACACAATGAGTTATTAACCTTAAGAGATGATTCGTCCAAATCATTAAATTTTACAGAAACAGGTGATAAAATTGTAAATTTCACCTTTGAAGTTCCAGAGAAAATAGGAAAGGCCAATCTGGAAGTACAGGTAAATTCAAACCAAGAAAAGGCATTTCAAAAAATTGAACTCGAAGTCAGAAGCCCTAATGCACCTATTACCAGATCAACCGGTGCCGAAGTTGTAGCTACATCCACATACCAAACATCATATCAACCATTTGGAATGGAAGGAACGAATTCTATTCAATTACAACTTTCAACAATTCCTGATATGCGCTTGGGTGAAAGATTGAATTATCTGTTGAATTACCCACATGGATGTGTAGAACAAATTACCTCCAGCGTTTTTCCACAGTTGTATTTGGCTGATTTGATGAATCTTACAGATAATCAGAAATTGAAAATTGAATCTAATATCAAATCTGTTCTACAACGAATGAAAAATCATCAACTTACGGGTGGAGGATTGGCTTATTGGCCAGGCGCCGTACGAGCAGACGATTGGAGTAGTAGCTATGCTTTACATTTTATTCTCAAGGCAGAAGAAAAAGGATATCAGATTCCGATTGGATTGAAAGAAGGATTGATTAATTTTCAAGTAAATGAGGCGAAACATTGGAATTATTATCATGATAATTTATCCTATGCCAACCAATTGCAGACTTATAGGTTATATACGCTTGCAATGGCTGGAAAGCCCGATTTGTCTTCTATGAATCGTCTTAGGGAATCACAATTAAACGCCACAGCAAAATGGCAGCTTATTTCTGCCTATCAATTGGCTGGACAAGGTGAGATTGCCAATAAAATGCGTACCGGTACACCTATTCAAGTCACAGATTACACCTATAATCCTCACACTTATGGTTCGTCTCTACGCGATAGAGCCATTATCCTCACTGCGCTCAATGATACGGGGCAGCGGCAACAAGCAGGGACTTTGATGCGTAATATTGCCACTGAATTACAAAAAGACACATGGTATAGCACACAAACCACTGCTTATGCACTGATGGCGATCAGTGAATTTATTCAAAAATCTGGTATAGAAAAAGGAATCTATGCTGAATTGAATATAAACGGCAAAATACAAGAAGTAAAATCAAATAAAGCATTGATTAATATAGATTTACCTGTGGGTAATGGAGGCTTGAGTGTTAAAAATTTACAAAATTCATATTTGTATGCTTCAGTAGTAAATACAGGAATTCCGGCTGAAATTCAATCCCAAAAAGAAGAGAAAAACCTGAAAATGGATATAAATTATTTTGATTTAAACAATCAACCTTTACAAATTTCTTCTCTACGTCAAGGAACTGATTTTGTGGCAGTTGTTCACGTTTCTCATCCAGGAATTTTAGGGGCTTATCAGGAAATAAGCCTAACTCAAATTTTTCCTTCTGGTTGGGAAATTATCAATACCCGCATCAACAATCAAATGACAAGCTATGAAAATTCTGGTTTGGACTTTCAAGATTTCAGAGACGATAGAGTGTATTCGTACTTTGATTTAAACTCGGGTAAGTCGATTAAAATTACCACTTTGTTAAACGCCACCTATGCCGGCGAATTTGATTTGCCAGCTGCTTGGTGCCAAGCGATGTATGATAATGAAATTTACGCCTTGGAACCAGGAAAACGAGTCAAAGTAATAAGGTAATTTCATCCTAATTTCAATAAAATAATTTCGTAAAAATTTCAAAGATTTTAGATTATGTCGTGAAAAGCAAATTTCAACATATTAAGAAATTTCAATTTGTATTTTTGCTTGTTGTAGGCGTTTTTTTCCTCTGGTTTATATTTTTTTCTTTGCCACGGCCGCTTTTTCAGGTGCCTTATTCTACTGTGCTTTTCAGTTCAGACGGTCAATTAATGGGCGGAAGCATTGCCGAAGACGGTCAATGGCGCTTTCCCGAGAATGATTCGGTACCAAATAAATTCAGAATTTGTATTACTCAATTCGAAGATGCTTGGTTTGATTATCATCCAGGTGTTAATCCTGTTTCGTTGGCACGCGCATTTCGGCAGAATATGGCTTCTGATAAAATTGTAAGTGGTGGAAGTACCATTAGCATGCAAACCATTCGTTTGGCCAAGAAAAATCCACGTAGAACGTATTTTGAAAAAATAGTGGAGATGCTTCAAAGTTTGCGTTTGGAAATCTCCTATTCAAAAGAAAGTATTTTGAAAAAATATGTTGCACACGCACCTTTTGGTGGAAATGTAGTGGGACTGGATGCTGCAAGTTGGCGGTATTTTGGTAAATTACCTCATCAACTTTCTTGGTCTGAATCGGCTACACTGGCCGTGTTGCCTAATGCTCCTTCAATCATATTTCCGGGTAAAAATCAGCATAAATTAGAATTAAAACGAAATGGATTACTCAAAAAATTAAAGGATAATAATTTTATTACTGAAGAAGATTATAATTTGGCTCTGCTCGAAAGTTTACCTCAAAAACCCAATGCTTTGCCACAAATGGCTTATCATCTTTTGCATACAGCTTCCCAAAACAATAAGGGTGAACGCATTTCTTCTACATTGAATTCTCAGCTTCAAAATCAATTAAATAGCATTGCAAAACGGCATCATCAAAATTTACAAGTACAAGAAATTCATAATTTGGCCATTTTGGTAACCGAGGTAGAAACTGGTGATGTAAAAGCCTATATTGGAAATGTAAATAATCCAGAAAAATCACATTCAGACGATGTCGATATCGTGAAAGCACATCGTAGTAGTGGCAGTATTTTAAAGCCATTTTTATATGAAAATATGCTACATCGTGGTGAATTGCTTCCGAATATGTTATTGGATGATACACCCAGTGATATTACCGAAAATTATGACAAAACTTATGATGGATTGGTCCCGGCAGAACAGGCATTGTCGCGCTCGTTGAACGTTCCTGCCATAGATATGCTGCAAAAATCGGGTATAGAGAAATTCTATCATCAGCTCAAAAAATTAGAATTCAGCACATTGAATCAGCCTGCAGTTCATTATGGATTGTCGCTGATTGTAGGTGGTGCAGAAGTCTCGCTTTGGGATTTGTCGCGTACCTATCGCAATATGGTCTTTCAGCTGAATCATCCAGAGCTTGAGAGATTTTCTACAGACATCCAGTTTACAGATTTGAACAAGAAAATTGTAGAAAAAAACTCTGCTTTTGATGTACAGGCGGTTTATTTGACCATGAAGGCTATGCAACAAGTAGTGAGGCCCACGGCAGAAACTGGCTGGCACATGTTTGGCAAAAACCTCATAGCGTGGAAAACTGGAACAAGTCACGGATTTCGGGATGCCTGGGCTGTGGGAATGACGCCAGAATATGTTGTATCTGTTTGGGTAGGAAATGCAGATGGAGAAGGGCGGCCAGGGATTATCGGGCTTAAAGCTGCAGCGCCGATTTTATTTGATGTATTTCAACTTTTACCTACAGACAAGGATTTTGTAGAACCTACAACAGGCTGGGTGGCGGCGGAAACTTGTAGTTTGAGTGGGTATAAATCCGGATTATTCTGTTCAGAATCAAAAATTATAAAAGTACCGGCTTTGGCTGAAAATATGCCGTCTTGTCCGTATCATCATCGAATTCATTTGGATGCAACCGGTTGGTATAGAGTAAATAGTGACTGCTACTCAGTGTCTGATATGGTTTCAAAAGATTTTTTTGTTTTACCACCTGTGCAGGAATGGTATTTTCAGAAAAAAAATGTTTGGTATCAAAAGTTACCTGCTTTTCATCCGTCTTGTGAAAATGATAATTCGATAGCTTTTGCATTGATTTATCCCAAAAATTTCACACGTATTTTGTTACCCATAGATTTTGAGGGGAAGAGGCAGCCTGTAGTTTTTCAATTGGCTCACCGGCATAGGAACCAACGTGTTTTTTGGTATTTGGACCATCAATATATTGGCGAAACAATAGAGACACATCATATGCCATTAACGCCGGAGCCAGGTGAACATACCTTGATTTTGAGTGATGAAAGTGGTAATCGTCTGGTTAAAAAATTCAGAATTGTAGAATGAATTTTCTATTCGTGCCAAAAAAGTAAAAAAGGTAAACGCAGACTAATTCCAAATTTAAAGCCTTCTAAATCTACCTTTTCATTTTTGCGAAATTCAAAGCCATATCCAGCGGTAATATCAATCAAACTCACAATGGTGATTCCCGCTTCTGGCGTGATGTGCCAAGGTGAAATTGAGCTCCGTATTACCCAAAATGCCGAATTGAAATTACTGGAATAGGGGTCGATGGCTGTTTTTTTGAGATTCCAGAGATATCCTGCCTGCAATTCTGGATAAATAATAAAATTTTTGTTTGAATATCCCATATTGGCGGTTAGGCCCAAATCAATGATATTGTCATTGGGTTGAACCAAATAGGCGTTGAGACCCCCTTCAAAATAGTTGATATTTTGATAGGTATATCCAACATTAAAAAGATAATATGCTGTAAAGTCTTTAAAATCAACTTCTTGAGCTTTGGAAATGGAAAGCATAAAGCAACAAACTATTGCGAGAATAAATTTCATCAAACGAATATAGAAATTGCACATGAAACTTTAATTATTTAGAATCATCATAATAAAAATTAAGGGGTAATTTCTGTTTTTTGATCCTTTCGATTCCTTTTGTCAGAAACTTCTATTACTCTACTCATGAACTTTGTAAGTTCTGTTTCGGTTAAATTTGTTTTAGCATTGATAAAGATTAAATTATTTTCTCCCTGCATGCTAATGAGAAGGTTGCGTAAAGCATCGCCTCGATTTTGCGCATTTACGTTGATAATTCGATTTTCTCTATTCATTGTGAACCAGTTCTCGAATTTATCCTTGCGGACCGCTTGTTGTAATTCTGTTTGAATCTGATTTTTTTGCTCTTTTTTTAAATCTGTTAAACTCAATACTTTAATTGATTTTACCTTATTTCGAAAAGATTGAATCTCGGGGTCATTTTCCAAAATCAAAGAGGCTAAAAATAATGGTGCCTGAAAACTTATAGCGTTTTTCGTTGATTCATATTTATTATAAAACTGATTTATATTACGTTGGGAACTGCATGATGTAATGAATAATATCATCAAACAAATCAATCCTATTTTTTTCATTATTGAAAAGTTTTTGTAATTTATTTTCAATTTTAATACCATTATAAATTTTCCTTAATTTTTTGTAAAAGTTGCAAAGAATCTATTCCTAAAAATTGGCTTAAATCCGCCATACTTCCATGTTCTATAAATCTATCGGGATAGGCATGAACCAGAATTTTTCCTTGAAAGTTTTTATTTCTGAACCATTCAGAAATTTTATTACCAAATCCACCATTTTCAACTCCATCCTCAAATGTAAAAATCAATTGATGCATCCCTTTAGATTGATTTTCTGCATAAATCTGTTCCAAAATTTCATTATCCAACGGTTTTACAAACGGAAAATGATACCAGTTTACTTCTATTTGATGTATAAATTGTGATATTTGCTGGGCTATATGTCCTGTTGTAATCAATGTTAATTGAGCATTTTCGGATTTACGAATGATTTTGGCCTTCCCGAATTCTGTAGCAAGATGGAACAAATTTTCTTCTATTATTTCGCCTTTGGGATAACGAATGCAAAAAGGCGAATTTGAATGGATAGAAATTTGAATTAAGTCTTCCAGTTCCTTACGATCTGCTGGACAACTCACGACCATATTTGGAATAGAGTTCATAAATGAAATATCAAAATAGCCGTGATGTGTAGCTCCATCGGTGCCAACAATTCCAGCACGGTCGATGAGAAAAACTACGGGTAAATTTTGTAATGCAACATCATGAATCACCTGGTCATAGGCACGTTGCAAAAATGTAGAATAAATCACACAAAATGCTTTTACGCCTTGTGTGGCCAATCCTGCAGCCAAGGTAACCGCATGTTGTTCTGCAATTCCCACATCCCAAACTCTTTCTGGATATTTGAGCATGAGTTGTACCAAGCCGCTACCCGTAGGCATTGCAGGTGTTATTACGCAAGAATTTTCATTCTGTGTCAATACTTTGTCCAGATTTTCACCAACCACTTGTTGGAAACTAATTTTTTGGCCTTTCTCGATTATTTTACCTGTATTTTTATCAAATTTGCCGGGTGAATGCCATAAAACTTGATTTTTTTCGGCTTCTGCAAACCCTTTGCCTTTGATGGTGCGAATATGCAGTAATTTCGGCTGTTGAACCGACTTTAAATGCTCCAAGGCATCCAATATTTCCTCCATATTATGTCCATCCACAATTCCATGATATTTGAAGCCTAATGTTTCAAAAAACTTGACTTCACCCTCACTTTCAAGTTGATTAAAATGTTTTTGCAAAGCACCAACCGATGGGTCGATTCCCATATTGTTATCATTTAGAATAATTAATACATCCAAATGGGTATCTCCTAAATGATTGAGCCCTTCGAATGCCATTCCAGACACTATCGATGCATCACCGATAACGGCAATATGCTTGTTTTGTTTTTGTAAAATTTGATCTGCCAATGCCATACCCGTAATGGCGGAAATAGAGGTAGAAGAATGACCTGTGCCGAAACTGTCGTAAATACTCTCTTGCATAGAAGGAAACCCCGACATGCCTTTCCATTGTCGCAAACTTGCAAAATCTTGGCGTCTGCCAGTAAGTAATTTGTGAATATATGCCTGGTGCCCCACATCCCATATGAGTTTGTCGTGTGGTGTATTATAAAAATAGTGCAAGGCAATACTCAACTCTGTAACTCCCAGACTTGCGCCCAGATGTCCGGGTTTTGCAGACAATACATCGAGTATAAAGTCACGAGCTTCTTCAGCAAGAATCTTTAATTCTACAGGTTGGAGCTTCTTCAGATCAGAAGGTGAATTAATATGTTCTAAGTAGCGATACATCTGGAAAAGTGGTTAAAATTACAATAATTCAGTACAATCCTTTTATCTTTGTTCAATAAATTTATGATACAGATAGATAACACTATAATCAGCACGGATCTACTCAAAAAGGAATTTGTGTGCAACTTGCAGAAATGTAAGGGTATATGTTGTGTAGAGGGCGATTCTGGTGCACCATTAGATGAAGATGAACTGCCAGTTCTAGAGGAAATATTTGATAAAGTAAAACCATTTTTGCGCCAAGAAGGTATCAAAGCCATTGAAGAGCAGGGAAAATACGTGAAGGATTCCGATGGAGATTGGGTGACGCCATTGGTAAATGATGCCGAATGTGCTTATGTAATATTTGACGAAAAGGGTATTACCAAATGTGGTATAGAAAAAGCTTGGGAAGCAGGAGAAATTGATTTTCAAAAACCTATTAGTTGTCATTTGTATCCTGTTAGAATTCAAGAGTTTAAAGCTTTTACGGCAGTAAATTATCATCGTTGGGAAATTTGTAACCCTGCTTGTGACTTTGGAAAAGAATTGGGCGTTACTGTAGCCGAATTTCTCAAAGAACCACTCATTCGCAAATTTGGTGAAAACTGGTACGAGCAGCTTATGGCAGCCAAAAAAGAAGTTAAAAAATTTAAATTATTTTAAAGTGTTAAGAAACTCATCTCTTGCTAGACAATCAACAGAATCCATTGAGAGACTGTATATTACAATGCGTCATTTGTTCTATCGCGGCGCATTCAAAATCACGGGAAATTCTGGGCTTGCGCTGCGCGATTTACTTTTAAAATTAAATCCAGAAATTTATGGATTTATTGCAGATCCCAATACTGTAGAACTAGAAGGATTGCTATATGTGCTGGATCGATTACCAGAAGGAATTGAACAAACTCCCTATATCAACCTCACTGCAGACGAGGGTTATGCCAGTTCACATTTTGAAGCCATTGTCCCGCTCAAACGACGACGAAATTGTTACAGAATCGACTCTGAACAAATGAATATAGAAGTATTGCGCGGAAGATCAGAGATTTATGATATTTTAACGCATTTAACTTTCTTTTATAATGAGGCCGATAAAATCATGTACCGCGCTTTTGAAAACAATAAAATGTCGCGTGTATGGGAGAAAATTGAGCACGTGGTTCATCAAAAAAAGAGTTTGAGCCTAGAAGAAAGGGAAGTGGCTTTAATCCATCTGGCGCATATCTTGGGTAGAACTTTTGAAGAAACCAAACTCGCCTACGAAGCTTTCAGTTTTGATGAAAATAAAGACCGACTTTTTCATGTCATTTATTGGATGGGGAAACTTAGTCATATGGATTATAATGGATTGGTAAGCAGGGAAATAACCTTTACATCAACGCTACGATCCCAAATCGGACATCACCTAACAGGTGAAAAATGGGCCAATCAAATCAAATATGAATTACATTCCAAAAACCTGCATCAACGCCCGCTACACATCATAAGCGCTAATATGCATTCGGTAATGAATATGTTATTTGCCCATAAAAGCCAAGGAAGAGAATATGATAAAAGCTTGGAACTGTCTGTATATGAGGAGTTATCGTCTTCTATAAACAAAGACTTGAGGGATAATGTAAGGGAATTTGCTGCCAATGGCGGAATGATGTATATTGAAGATACTTCTGGCGCCAATATCGATGTGCAAATTATTGATCTTAAAGGATTTGATTTCGATCAAACCGCATTTAAGTCAATTAAATATGATAGAAACGATGTGCTCATAGTTATGGATTATGCCTTTGGAGAACAGGCTTTTGAGGTCATGGATGAGTTGTTGAAGCCTTATCGCGAAGAAGATTATTTTGAAATGAATGTAAAATCCGTTTCGATTATGGGTAAAGCGGGTATTCTCGAAGGGTCCAAAGGTGATATTATGGTAGCAGATTCATTTGTTTTTGAAGGAACTGCAGACAACTATCCTTTTGATAATCAGCTTTCAAAATCAGATTTTGACGGATACGATCTCGGGGTATATCAAGGTATGATGGTCACCGTACTTGGAACTTCACTACAGAATAAAAATATTTTAGAATTTTTCAAAGATACTTCATGGGAATGTATTGGACTGGAAATGGAAGGGGCTCATTATCAAAAAGCCATTCAAATTGCGAGCAAAATCCGCGGTCATATAGACGAAAATGTACGTGTGAGTTATGCATATTACGCCTCTGATAATCCTTTGGAAACTGGTGGTACACTCGCTTCGGGCGGTTTGGGACTTACGGGTGTGAAACCGACCTATTTGATAACGCTTAAAATGATAGAAAAAATTCTGCAAGCGTAAATTTTTATAAACTTTAATATAAAATTGGATTGGAAAAAATGAAATTCGCATTGATGGGCTATGGGCTTATCGGCAAAGTGCATGAAGCTGCGCTACAACAAGCTCAAAATGCAAGTTTAGAAGCAATAATCGATACCGCACAAATTCAAACAGATTTACCTGTATTTGACTCAATACAAGGATTGAGAGCTTCTGATATTCAAGTAGATGCCATCATTATAGCTACACCCAATGGATTACATTTTGAACATGCCCGTCAAGCGCTAGAAAATGATTTTCACGCAGTAGTAGAAAAGCCGATAACATTGAGTTCCAAGGATTTTGAACGCTTAATTTTTATTGCAGAAAGTAAAAAACGACGTGTTTTTAATATGCTCCAACTTCGTTTTGCGCCAATTCCACAATGGGTTAAAAAAGCCCTAAATGACAAGCTTTTTGGCCAAGTGTATATGGTAAATGTTCAATGTTATTGGAACCGAAATGCAGCATATTATCAGCAACGCGAATGGCATGGAACAAGAGAAATGGATGGTGGCGTGCTTTTCACGCAGTTTTCACATTTTGTAGATGTATTACATTATTGGTTTGAAGAACTGAAACCCAAGGATATACGCAGCTTCAACTTTAATCATCAAGATTCTACAGAATTTCCAGATTCAGGAATTATTAATTTTGAAATTACCCATGGATTTGGATCTATGGTTTATACTATTTCTACTTTTGAAAAAAACTTTGACAGTAATATCACCATCATAGCCGAGAAAGCAACGCTCCAAATAGGGGGGCAATATATGAATCAAATCAATTATTTCAACGCTGAAAATGTCGAAAATCCTTTTTCTAAAGAAACAGAAAAACGTTTTCACAAACAGGCATTAGAAGAAATAGCAACTGCATTGACAAACAATAGAAGTAGTATTCTCGATGCAGAAAACGCCAGAAATGTTATTCGTTTTTTAGAAACTGTTTCGTGAATCAGGGATGAAATTGGGTGTCCTCATGTACAAAATCTCCCAATTTTAGATATCTTTTTTCACCATTGGCACGATAAACAAGCATATTAATAAATTCAGCATTTTCATGGGTTTCGTTCCTGTCCAAATCTGTGTTTTCTTCTATGTTTTGTGGCAATTCATGTGAATGATTGTGAGGATCTGTTCTCGTAGCCATGATAATAAAAGGATTTTCGGCTTCTGGAATGGCTACCAACTTGTGATTTTCTACATATATAGAGTCAAAATCTATTTTGTACGAAGATTTTTGTTTTAAAACCACTTTATAATAGGTCCCCGAAACATTTCTTTGTCCGCCATACCATTTTTGTTGAAAGGTTTTAATAATTTCAAAATCAGCCGTATTGAATTTTTTTATGGTATCGTTGGGCGTGCTGCAACTCCAAAAACTCAAAAAGATAAAAACGACAACGAATCTTTTCATTTTAAATTAAATTTAAAGCATCTTCCAAATCTTGTAAAATATCTTCAACATCTTCTATACCAATACTCAAGCGTATTAAATCATCACTAATTCCATTTTCTTTTCTCACTTCTTGTGGAATCGATGCATGTGTCATGGTGGCAGGATGATTGGCAAGTGATTCTACACCACCCAAAGATTCAGCCAAAGTAATTACGTTTAAATTTTCAAGAAGTTGAAAAGCATCTTCTTTTTTGCCCGATTTTAGATTAAATGAAAGCATACCTCCTGGTGTTTTCATTTGTTTTGAAGCTATTTCGTAACCAGAATGTGATTTTAATCCGGGATAAAAGACAGAATTTACTTTTGGGTGATTTTCAAGAAATTCAGATATTCTAATCGCATTTTCTGCATGTCGTTGCATGCGTACCGCAAGAGTTTTGATGCCACGCAATACCAAAAAAGAATCTTGTGGGCCTAAAATTCCACCGCCTGCAAATTGTTGAAAATAAAGATTCTCTGCCAATTCTTCATCTTTTGTAATTAAGGCTCCTGCAATCAAATCAGAATGTCCACCAAGATATTTTGTGGCAGAATGCATCACAATATCTGCACCCAAATCCAATGGTCGCTGATTGTAGGGCGAAGCGAAAGTGTTGTCCACAGCAACCAGAATACCATGAGCTTTGGCAATTTCACAAACCGCTTGAATATCAATAATTTGAAGTAGTGGATTTGTAGGTGTTTCTAGCCAAATAAGTTTGGTTTTTGAATTTATTTTTTCTTCGAATTTTGAAGCCGCATTACCTTTCACAAAATGAAATCGAATATCATATTTACCATAAATGCGCGTAAACATACGGTAAGTTCCGCCATACAAATCACTTCCAGCAATTACTTCATCTCCTGGATTTAGCATTTTCAATACAGCATCTGTTGCTGCCATTCCACTGCCAAAAGCCAAGCCTTGTGTACCATTTTCTATACTGGCGAGCGCATATTCTAGCGCAGTTCGTGTAGGATTGG
Source organism: Flavobacteriaceae bacterium (assembly GCA_030538275.1). Taxonomy (GTDB): domain Bacteria; phylum Bacteroidota; class Bacteroidia; order Flavobacteriales; family Weeksellaceae; genus Profundicola. Next base: position 37,523 of record JAUNUH010000011.1, read on the forward strand.
CGCCACGTGAATATTCATAACCGCTGTGATTTCCTGGACTTTTTTGAATATAAGTTGAAGTTTGAAAAATAGGAGGCATTACGGCGCCAGTAGTGGGCTCTGGATGCTGATTACCATGAATGGCTTTGGTATTGAATTTCATTATGTAAAATTAAGTTGTAAAGTTATGATTTAACTTTAATACTTAAAAAAATCAAATTCATTTCGATTTCATTAAATTTATAGCATGAAAAAAATTTATTATTTATCTACTTGTTCCACTTGTAAAAAGTTGATTGACAGCATCAATACAAATGGATTTGAAATGATTGATATCAAAAAAACGCCATTATCTGAAGAAGAATTAGAGAAATTGAAGCAGCTTTCTGGTAGTTTTGAATCGCTTTTTTCTAAAAGAGCCAAGTTATATACTTCTTTGGGGTTGAAAAACCAGGAACTCACCGAATCGGATTTTAAAAAATACTTGTTGATGGATTATACATTTTTAAAACGCCCGGTGATTGTAGATGATAAGGAGATTTTTATAGGGAGCAGTGCGGCTACCCAAGAAAAACTTGTAGAAAGATATCAATAAAAATTAATCCCGAATACCAGATGCAATGGCAAAATCTTCGGCAAATTCGCGAATGCGTTGAGCAACTTCAATTTCAGAGGTGGCACGCTCATAGGTTACCGCCAAACTGGCAAGGGTTTGATGAAAAAACATATTCATTTCATCAACGGTCATTTTTTTGGTCCAAAGATCAATTCTCATGGCCTCTTTGGCTTCGTCATCCCAAGACGAAAACAGGAAAGCTTTGGTGACTTGATGATCTACTCCACCATCTTTGGCAGCCCATGATATTTGTTCGGGTATGTGATTTTCGTCTAATTCTACACTGATAATTATGTCTGATTTTTTCATTTTATATTATTTATCTCATGGGTTTGTAACCCGATTCATTAAAAATTTTGATTAAATCTTGATCGTTTATAAAGTCTTGTAATGTCAAATTCGGATTTTTTTCTAAATAAGAACGACAAATTTGCCAACCCATCCAAGCAGCAATTCTACCTGGGGATTCGATATCACTTTCAGAAAAGAATTTTGAAAATGGAGCAGGGTCAATGAATCTTTGATTCAGTCTTTTGTCATCAGAAAAAAACATTTGTTCTTCAGTAAAATAAATATAAATCTGCGCCTCGTTGGTCACCGCCCAGTTGATTTGGTCTTGTGTGTATCCAATTTTGAAAGCATCTGCCATGTCGGGTAATAACGCATCTTGAATAATAAGAAGTTTCCCTTCATAAATCATTTTTTCTATGAATTTGCGCTTTCTTATGTCATAATGAACCATTTGTTTGGCGATAGATTCTACTATTTTGGGTTTGAAATTCCCTGGATTCATTTGGGTTCTAAAATAGTCTGGTACTCCCATTGTCTGATATATTGGATTCTCTGCTCCCAAAAACCAGTCTAGTCCAATTACCATATCTGCCGTTTCAGAAAAATACGCAACAGGAAATTCATACGAGAGTTCTCCTGTAAAGGTGTACACTTGTGGAACAGTGAATTTGGGATAAAAATACTGAAGTCTCGAAAAAATTTGATTCAAGGAATCCGATAAAGCTTGTGTATTGTTGAATTTTCGAGAAACTTCTTGATGTAGCGCAAAGCTCAACGAGTCTGATCGTCGTGCTTGTAGCAGGGAATCGCTGGCGTTTTCAAAAAAATCTGGAAATTGATGGCGTAGCTCATCTGGTGTAATTTCTGGATTATAATAAGCATCTGAAACATGGATAATATCAATGTTTTCGGCAGTTGGTAAACTTTCTATTTGCCAGCGGTCCACATCTTTTCTGCCACAAGAAGCCAGAAATACAAGACATAATAATCCCCAAATTTTGATAACATTCATTATCTTTACATCTTTAAAAGTTGACAAAATTAAGGATTAAAATGCAGACAAAGCAGGTAATATCATATATTGTAAACTGGCTGCACGATTATCTTATCAAATCTGGCCAAAAAGGATTTGTCATTGGTATTTCTGGCGGTATTGATTCTGCCGTAACATCAGCACTTGCAGCCAAAACGGGTAAGCCGCTTTGGGTTATTGAAATGCCGATACATCAACAAGTATCACAAGTTGATAATGCAAAAGCTCACATTTCTTGGTTGAAGGACAGTTTTGATAATATTCATGACATGCAAGTAGATCTCACACCCACATTTGATGCGTTCTCATCTGCAGTGAATGCGGATAAATCGAATCCCGCTTGGGAGATTTCTCTAGCAAATTCACGTTCACGCTTGCGAATGACAACGCTATACTATTATGCAGGAATGCATAATTTATTGGTTTTGGGAACAGGAAATAAAATAGAGGATTTTGGAATTGGTTTTTTTACCAAATACGGTGATGGCGGTGTAGATATTTCGCCCATTGCAGACTTATTGAAAAGTGAAGTGTATTTGTTGGCCAAAGAATTAAGCATCATAGAAAGTATTCAAAATGCAAAACCAACCGATGGACTTTTTGGGGATAATCGATCCGATGAGGACCAAATCGGGGCTAATTATGATGAATTGGAATGGGCTATGTCTGTATATCAGGAAAAAAAACCAGAAGATTTTGAAGGGCGAAAAAAAGAAATTCTGGAAATTTTTATTAGAATGAATCGAGCAATGCAGCATAAGATAAATCCAATTCCCGTAGCCGTAATACCAGAAGAACTAAGAAATTAATTAATTGAATATCAGTTGAAAAGAAAGAAAAGAGAAGCTTTGATTCTACATCATATTGAGCTTGCTACAGCAGGAGCAAAAGGTGCATCCATTGGTAAAACAAAAGAAGGTAAAACCGTTTTTGTGCGCAATGCAGTGCCTGGAGATGTGGTTGATGTACAAGTTACCAAGAAAAAAAGTCGATTTATAGAGGGAAACGCAATTCATATTCATCAATTCTCTGATTTGAGAACCCAACCTGTATGCGAACATTTTGGTGTGTGTGGCGGTTGCAAATGGCAAAACATGACGTATGAGGCACAGTTAAAATTCAAAGAACAAGAGGTAAAAGACCATTTTGAACGAATTGGCAAAATTGATGTATCAGATTGTTTACCGATTCTTGGGTCTGACGAAATTTATTTTTATCGAAATAAATTGGAATTCTCCTTCTCCAACCAACGATGGATTACGCAAGAAGAAATAGATTCGAAAGTAGAAATTGAGAATAAAAATGCATTAGGATTTCATATTCCTGGGATGTGGAGTAAAATTCTAGATATTCAAAAATGTTGGCTGCAACCCGATCCTTCAAATCAAATAAGGTTGGCCGTAAAGGAATTTGCCGATAAAAACGAATATTCTTTTTTTGACCCCGTACAACAAAGTGGATTTTTACGAAATCTGATGATTCGCAGCACCACAACAGGCGAAATTATGGTTTTGATTCAATTTTTTTCTGAAGATGAATCAAAGCGAAAAGCTCTTTTGAATCATCTTCTAGAACTTTTCCCTCAAATTACTTCTTTGCTTTTTGCCATCAATCCAAAAGGAAATGATTCTTTATATGATTTGAATATACAAACTTTTGCCGGCCAAAGTCATATTACTGAAGTCATGGAGGGTCTTCAATTCAGGATTGGTCCTAAAAGTTTCTATCAAACCAATCCAAAACAAGCGCTCAAACTCTATGAAGTCGCCAGAGATTTTGCAGATTTACATGGTACTGAACGTGTATATGACTTATACACCGGTACGGGCACAATTGCACAATTTGTGAGTTCGCAAGCGGCAGAAGTAGTAGGAGTAGAATCGGTGCAGGAGGCAATAGATGCTGCAATAGACAATGCGAAATTAAACCAAATCAAAAACTGCAAATTTGTTTGCGGAGATATGAAAAATGTGTTGAATGAAGAATTTATCTTACAAAACGGCAAGCCCGATGTTATCATTACAGATCCGCCTCGCGATGGTATGCACAAACAAGTGGTTGAAAGTATTTTGAATATAGAAGCTCCCAAAATTGTGTATGTGAGCTGTAATTCGGCTACACAAGCCAGGGATTTGGAGATTCTGAAAGAAAAATATGAAGTCATTAAAATACAACCCGTAGATATGTTTCCGCAAACTTATCATGTAGAAAATGTCGTATTACTCCATTTAAAATCCTAATTTTATCCAATGAAATATTATGTATTTTTATTGATGCTGCTAGGGGTTTTGTGGTCATGCGAAGAAGATGATATTTGTGACGAGGGCAAATCACCGCGTATGTATCTCAAATTTCGTAATATTGATGAGCAAAGTGCAGAAAGAATGGACTCTATATATCTATGGCGACAAAATACTGCAGGGGATTTTGAGTTGTATATTTTCAAAGCAAAGACGGCTGCAGAAGATTCTGTTCTGGTGCCACTACCCATTGTTGAGGTAACCGAAGCTTACTTCGTAATTTCGCCCAAACGATACGATGTAGAGACAAGGGATACATTAAAAGTAGATTATCAGCGAGTTTTGGATTTTGGCTCAAAAGCTTGTGGCTACAAGGTAAATTATTTGAATGTGAATTATGAAATTTCGAACCGGTTTTTTGTAGGAAGCGAAGTTATAGATACAAATATTACAGATGAAGAAACTCCTGATTTGCTGCTTTATTATTAATTCAATGCTGCTTTTGGCACAACAGGATAGCATTCAGCCACAATCAAAAAAGCAGGGTGTATTTTTAGGTGTGGATATTTTTAATCCAGTTTTGTCGGTTTTTACAGAGAAAAAAGGAGGAGAAGTGAGTATATCAGTCCCGTTTAAACAAAAATGGACAATAGCTGGAGAAATTGGTTATGAAAGCAATACATTTGAAAACGCTATTTGGAATGTGGATGCCAGTGGCTTATATGCCAGAGCAGGTGCCAATTGGTTTGTTTCACAAGATATCAACAACCCAAATATGGGATATTATTTTGGTGGAAGAATTGGATTTTCTCCTTTCAATCAAACTGTAAATCTGTTCACCATCCAAGGTGTAGATATGCCAAATGTGAATGGTAATCTAGAAAAACACGCTGCATACGCGCTGTGGCTAGAGCCATTAATGGGAGCACGCGTACCCTTGTGGAAAACAAATTTCTATGTAGATGCCAGTGCGCGATTACGAATTTTGTTATGGAATAACAACGAATATGGAATGTCGCCATTAATTATTCCCGGATTTGGAATCAATAATAATGGTTTGAATTTTGGATTAAATTGGTCGATAGGTTATGTTTTCACGTTTTAATAAAAGAAAATAATTTAGAATAAATATGAAATTAATTGGATTGACAGGAGGCATAGGGTCTGGTAAAAGTACAGTGGGAAAACTCCTTGAAAATAAAGGGATTCCTGTATATTATTCAGATTTGCGAGCCAGGGAAATAATGAATGAAACTCCCGAAATCATTGCACAACTCAAAGCGTGGTATGGCGATGAGATCTATGTAAATGATACGCTAGATAGAGAAAAGTTGGGGCCAATCGTTTTTTCTGATTCAGAAAAATTAAATAAATTAAATGCGCTTGTGCATCCAGCTGTTTTTGAGGATTTTGACCGATGGAAACAAGAACAAACTTCACCTATAATAATCAAAGAAGCCGCAATATTGTTTGAATCTGGTTCTTACAAAGAGTGTGATTTGGTGGTTACGGTCTCGGCGCCAGAAGAGGTGAGAATTATACGAACCATGGAGCGAGATCAAATGTCACGCGAAAAGGTAATCAATAGAATGAGCAAACAGTGGCCAGACCAGAAAAGAGAGTCCAAGGCAGATTATATTATTCGAAACGACAGCGGTTTTATAGAACTGGAGCGTGCTGTGGAACAATTTTACTACTGGATTCAACATCAATAATTGTATTGGCGAATCAGATATTTTATTTTCAGTGAAATTAGATTTGAAAAAAACTAAAAGTACAAGCAGAATATTTCCTTTCTAAGCTGAATTAAGCATAAAATAAATACTTTTTATGAAGAGACCCTTCTTCCGAATTTTGGTTATTCTCATGACTTTTTCGATTATCGGATTGGTTGTAGTGCAATTGTATTGGCTGAATCAAGCATTTCGCGCAGGTGAAACAGAATTCAATTCCAGAGTCATAAAAGCAATGGACGAAACGGTAAATTTGGTAAATCAAAACGAGTTGAATCAATATTATGAATTATTTAATGAAACTCGTAAAACCATGAAAGACAGTGCAGATGCGCCACAGGTCATTACATCACAAATCGAGAGCGATTCGGCGAATGTGAAGTATGTCTATCTCACTCGGTATATGATGGATAAGGTTGCGCTTCCAGTTTCGGGTATGTATAATGATTCTTTGAATGTTACAGAATTGTATTCGGCAGAACGTACAATTAGACTCAAAAAAGATAGTAATATTCATCATTTTCAACCTATTGACGTGAATTTGGATTCAGAATTCAGAGATGCAAGTTATACGCTAGAAAGATTTGCACGATTTGATGCAGGAAATAAACCGATTTCCAAGAGAATAAATCTGAATAAACTCGATTCTATATTCAGAATTAAATTAAAAAAATGGAATATCGATACAAGTTTTGAGCTGGGTATTCTCAACAAAGACTCTACAACTATAGCCATGAAAACCAAGAACTTCAATCTGAGCAGGCAGAATTATTTGGCACCGGTTTTTTACAATAGAGACGATACGCCTAGTTATTATTTATCGGTTCTGTTGCCCGACAAGAAAAAATCAATTTTTTCTACGCTTTCAGCCCTTTTTGGAGTTACTATTTTGTTTACATTGATTATTTTGGGAATTTATGCTGCTTCCATTTATTTTATGTTGCGACAAAGACAAATTTCGCAGTTAAAAACGGATTTTATGAATAATATGACGCATGAGTTCAAGACGCCGCTAGCCACCATAAGCGTAGCCACTGATGCGCTAAAAAGCAGAATTGTATCGCAAGACGCAGAAAAGGTAAAACATTATGCAAATCTTATAAAACAAGAAAATAAACGAATGAACAACCAAGTCGAAATGGTTTTGCGAATGTCTAAACTCGAAAGAAATGAAATTCGATTAGATCCCAATGTTTTGCACGTCAACGACTTGGTAAGAGATAGCGTGGACTCCATCCGACTGATTGTAGAAAATCGGAATGGCACAATCTTTGAATCCTACAAAGCACAGAAGGATGAGTTGTCTGTGGATAGTTTTCATTTGGGAAATATCATTTTGAATGTTTTGGATAACGCAAATAAATATTCCGAAAATAGTCCGCAAATCTCTGTTGAAACTTATAATGTGAACGATACCTATGTAATCAAGGTTTCCGATGAGGGTATTGGAATGAGCAAGTCGGTCATGTCCAAGATTTTTGAAAAGTTTTACCGCGAAGAAACTGGGAATATTCACAATGTAAAAGGCCACGGATTGGGTTTGTCGTATGTAAAACATATCGTAGAGCTACACGGTGGAGAAGTGGATGTAGAAAGTGAAAAAGGAAAAGGCAGCACCTTTTATATAAAATTACCATTAAAATGAAATTATGGCAGATAATGTAAAACTATTGCTTGTCGAAGATGACCCAAGTTTTGGAACGGTTCTCAAAGACTATTTGCAAATCAATGAGTATGATGTAACCCATGCCATTGATGGAGAAGAAGGCTGGAATAAATTCAAGAATGACAAATACAACCTTGTGATTCTTGACGTCATGATGCCCAAAAAAGACGGCTTTACCCTGGCAAAAGAAATTAAAGAAAGCAATTCAGATACCCCAATTATTTTTTTGACGGCCAAAAATATGCGCGAAGATGTGCTAAAAGGCTACAAATTGGGTGCAGATGATTATATAACCAAACCCTTTGATTCTGAGGTGTTATTGTATAAAATTAAAGCCATTATTCAACGAAATGGGATTAATGATGAGCGATTTAATCAAGAAGAATTTAAAATCGGAAATTTTGAGTTTAATGCTAAATTAAGACAATTAGATATCGCTGGAAATCAATATAAACTTTCGCCAAAAGAAAACGAACTTCTACGTATGCTGTGCGTATATAAAAATGATTTGATGCCCAGAGAGGTAGCACTCAATCGTATTTGGAATGAGGATAATTATTTTACTTCCAGAAGTATGGATGTCTATATTGCCAAATTGAGAAAATACCTGAAAGACGACCCCAATGTAGAAATTGTAAATATTCACGGGGAAGGATTCAGACTGGTATCAGAAGAAGTAGAAGAATAAAATTTGTTCTGAATTATAAATACAACCTTGCGCTTTTGCAAGGTTTTTTTGGCTTTAATATTTACCTCGACGCCAATATTCAACGACTTTGCCTATATCCAAATTCAGCATAAATCGAATCCTTTCATGATATGCCCCAAGTGTGGGCTCAAATCCCAAAGAAGATTGTAGAGGAAAATATAATTCCAAAAAATCCGGAATTACCCGAACCCGTACACCCGAATCATAAACCATCTTAACGGGCGCTAATTTACTTTTATAAACTCCAGCATCGGCGTATATATCAATCATTTTCCATATAGGATACTCCAAATTCAGCGTGTACATATATTGATTGGCTCGAACATTAAAATTCGATTTAAATCCACCCTCGGCCAAAACAAATTGTTGGCTGAGAAGGCCTGTTTCCTCTGAGCGGCCTAAAAGCGGGTAACTAAAAGTATAATCGGAAATCCTGTCCAAACCAAAATCAAAATAATCTGTAGATTCTAAATTTTGATTAATAAAACTTCCTCCAAAAATACGCACACCCAATCGTTTGTTATGTGCAAATTTCCACCGCCAATAAAATTCTCCAAATATTTTACTAAAATTATTAGAAACCTGAAAATTCACCAAGGCTCTTTTTTCATGAATTACCTTCGGATTCCAGTATTGATAATATAGGTTGTATAACTTGTAATTTTGCAGTTCAACCTCCTCGGGAGTAGGCTCAAGCGGAATTTCTCGATCAATATTTTGATACGTCATACCTATTGCGCGACTTATGAGTTCTCGAGGCTGCTTGTCAAATACAAATAAACTTCCTGCTCCATAACTTTTGTAGGCTAATCCTTGATTGAAATGTTGATAACTCGCAGAGCCAGAGAGTTTTATTTGACGAAACCAACCATGATTTGGATATAAATTATAGCTACTGATAAAGCTTCCCGTCAAAGCGTTTTCACCTGTACTATACTGCGGTTTAGCCTTGAATTGCCATGGTTGAGGTAGAATGGTTTTGTTACTGAAAGTTATTCCAGCCTGAAATTTATCATAATTATTCCATTCGACTTCAGGAAAAATGAATAATGCTGCATGCTTAGGAGATGGAATATCCGTTACCAAACCAATTTTTAGTTTACGCCGTAATATTCCCTTAGGACGTATATAATTATTATTTAAATTAAAATCTGGAAATCCAATACTATCATTCAATACCAAATAATCATAATTACGAGCCGGTACACGATATGTAATTTTTTTACCAGGATTTTCTAGCCAATTATCATATACTTTGATGCCATTTTCAAATCCAGAAATTCTGATAGGTGTTTTGAGCTCTGATTTGTTTCTAATATTCAAAACCAAGCTATCTTCTGTTTTTTTAATGGATCGAATGGCAAAATCAAAATTTTTATCAAACGAAATCAATTCATCAAATAACCAACGCACATCCTTGCTGCTGTTTTGTACAAAATAGTTCCTGAAAAGCGCAGCAGTAATTCGTTGACCACGATGTTCACTTATCATACATTCCAATAAATTATCAAATTCGGGTTTGCCAAGATAAACGGCTAAATAATGCATGGCCAGACCCGATTTGTACGAACTTACATTGGTTTGATTCAGGTTGCTCAACTCATCAAACGGGGTGTCAATAGATTGGTCCAGATTAGCCGTAAGAAACATTCTATACCATAATTGTGTACGTTCAGTCATTTTGATTTTAGACGCTTCGAACCATTTCAATGGTTTTAATTTCCAAATTCGAATATCATCGGGAATATGACCTGCCAACAATAAATCTGGAAAATTCTGCTCTATGTATTCCATTTGCAAATACATTTGAATTCCATTTCTAATCCAGTGATCTTGGCGCATATCCACCAGAATTTTTCGGTCTGTAAATGCCGATGTTAATTGTGAAATCATTTCTAGTTGCAATCTAACAGACGGATCAAAAATTTTGTAAGTTCCAATCAATGGAATTTTGACATCTTGCACACCTTGAAATTTATTTTTGCGGTAATTTTTACCAGAAATGTAAAGTGGCTCGTCTAATTTGCCCAAATGTTCTTCCAAAAATCGTAATTCCTTGCTCAAAACCGGTTCTAAAAGCGCAACATCTTCAGCTGATAAATCAACACCGAAATGAACGGTCCCAAAAGGGGTTGTAATACTGTGTGTAGATCCTGGAGCCTGAATTGCCAATTGAAAGAAATCCATCTGTAATCCCGTAAATACATTTTTTTCAACTTCTTTCAAATCGGTAAAAACCTCATAATTTGGAGGCGTTTCAAAATATAAGGTGTAATTGGTATTATTGGCTGAAAGAGATTCAAAATCTTTGAAATATTGTACAACTTCTCCATCTTGATTGTACATGGCAGGCTGTAAAAAAAAGTATTTCAGCAAAATATTTCCTTGCTCATCAATTCCATATCCTGTTATATTTCTGTTGGGTAAATGAATCCGATAATCTGCAGAAAAAATGAGTCGATCATGCGTTTTAAGCGTATTCAATCTATACATCTCATTATTTATTTGTGAATAAGGGATTTTTTTGTTTTCGGAATCAAAAAAATGTAAATCCTCTATCCATCCACGATCAGACAAAGGTGCAAAGTAAAGCGCATCGTTACGGTCTTTGAGTTTGGTTTTTGCCAAAACCGTGTTTTTGTCTTTAAAAGCATTCGCCCAAGCATACAATAAAAAATGGTTTTCTTGCGTATTTCGTTGAACGTTAAACTCTTGATGAACATGGATTAAAGATGAATTCCCATCGTATTTCAACCAAATTTTGACACTGTCGATTTGAGCAGAAACGGCGGAAAAAAGTAGTAATAAAATCAGAAAGGTGAATATTTTCATAAACGACATCAATATTATGAAATTCTTTTCAACATTGGCTTAAATTTTGTCTTATTAACAATAAAAGTATTAAAGATGAAGTTTCTTCCAATTTTTTTGTGTTTGCTATTTGTTTCCTGTAACCAAAAACAGGAACATATCATTTTGAGCAAAGACAGCACTATTGAATACGTGGATAACATCAACAAAGAAAATTATACATCTAGAACAGAAATCGATTGGGAAGGGGAATACGCAGGTAGGATAATGTACGATAATAATACAGAAAATGATTACGAAATCATTCTTTTTCCTGATAATACCTATGAGTTGAAAGTGTATGATTTGCAAACTGAATCTACCGAAATAGAGCAAGGTAGCTTTGATTGGAATATCGACGAAAGCAAAATCCGCTTAAATAATCCGCAAAAAACAGAATTCATCATTAATAAAAATGAGATAGAATTCTATATAAATGGGAAAATAAATAAGTTGAAAAAGAAATAATAAACAAGATGTTAAGGCTTTTTATATTCATATCCGCTACAGTAATTTTTACGCTATACAGTTGCAGTACCGATACTGCACCGAACAGCGTTTCGCCTATTGTTGAAAATACCGTAACCAAAGAAGATACACTAGGCTGGATAGGCACCTACACAGGAACTGTGCCCGATGCCAATAGCGTAGGCCTGGAAATGAAATTGGTGCTGAACCCTTCCAATACCTATGATTTGCAAATAACCCACCTGCAAAAAAATCCCAAAGACAATATTATAGAAAATATTACAGGAGAAATCAATTGGGAAGAAGATAGTACAACAATCATTTTGAAAGAAGTTGACTCCATATATTCAAACAAATTTAGAATCAAACCTGGAATAGTAGAATATCTCAATCCAGATGCTACACCCAACACGGGAAAGTTAGCCGAATTCTATGTGCTTAAAAAGAAATAAGCATTCTGAACAATCTTTAACGGCAATCGCCGTTATTTTTTTAATTACAATAGAAAAATAATTACTTTTGTTCTAAATTTTAAAACAAAATATGCAGCAAATTCAAGATTCTTTGGCATTGGCAGAAAACATGAAGGAAATAATGACCAAGGAAGTGTCCATCTATGATATGATTGTGAGTGGAGGAGCATTTGGTATCATTATCATGGCAGTTTTATTCATTCTTTTCATTATAGCAATCTATATTTTTATCGAAAGATATCTTACGATCAAACGTTCATCTCAAACCGACGAGAATTTCATTCACCACATCAGAGATTTTGTTTATGATAATAAAATAGAATCTGCTGTAGAATTGTGTCGTAGAACCAATTCGCCAGAGGCTAGAATGATTCAAAAAGGCTTGCAACGAATTGGCAGGCCACTCAAAGAAATTAGCGACGCTATCGAAAACACAGGCCGTCTAGAAGTCTATAAACTCGAAAGAAATATCAACTTTTTGGCTACCATTGCGGGTGCAGCACCTATGATTGGTTTCTTGGGTACTGTCGTAGGTATGATTATGGCATTTGCAGAAATAGCCAATACACAGGGGCAGGTTGACCCCAAATTGCTTTCTTCAGGAATTTATGTAGCGATGTTAACTACAGCTGCAGGGCTTATGGTAGGAATTCCCGCGTACTTGTTTTATAACTTTTTAGTAATGAAAATTAATAAAAGTATTCATACCATGGAATCCTCTGTTACAGATTTTCTAGATTTGTTGAATAAACCCGTTGTGAAATAATGGATTTGCGCTCCAGAAATAAAGTTGACCCCAATTTCAGCATGTCTTCCATGACTGATATTGTCTTTTTATTGCTGATTTTTTTCCTGCTCACCTCTACCATGGTTCCTTCCAATGTGCTAGAACTCAAGTTGCCCAAAGCCGATGGTGAGACCTTGCAACAAGAGCAAGTTGTGGTAAGTATCAATAACGAAGGTGTGTTTTTTTTGGGTGAAAGAGAAATCCCAAAACAACAACTCGAACTCGAACTTAATCAAGCCTTAGAAGGTGTAGAAGAGGCCTCATTTGTATTACAGGCAGAAGAAAATACCTACACAAAAGATATTGTGTATGTAATGGATGTTGCAAATAAAAATAGATATAAAATGGTTTTGGCCACACAGCCGGCAGATGAATGACTTTAGAGACATAGAAGTAAAAGCGGGAAACCACAGCTTTATTATTACAACCATTATAGGTTTGTTATCTCTATTGCTGTTGTTAATTAGTTTTAAATTCCAAGATACTTATCCCAAATTTCAACCTATAGAAATCGCAATGAATTTTGGAAATACAGAAGTGGGCCAAGGAGAGGCAGAGCCTAGACCAGCAGATAACACCACTGCATCTGCGGCATCAGCTTCTGCAGCTCCATCTACTCCGCAGACTCAACCCCAACAACCCGCAACTACAGTACAGAATGTAGTTACCCAAAACACAACAGAATCACGACCGGTGGCTGCAAAAACGCCTGCAAAAAATAACAGAACTCAAAGCACTCAAAACAGGCAAACCCAACAAACACAACAAACCCAAAATACCCAAGCCGCAGAAACTCCTGCCAACCAAGGAGATTCTCGAGCAAATTCTGCATTAAGCAATATTATAGGGGGTAAAGGAAAAGAAAATTCTGGGGGTCAAGGAAATAATAATGTTCCTGGAAATGTAGGTGACCCCAAAGGTAGCGACAGCGACGGAACAGGTATTGGCGAGAATTGGAGGTCAAGAATTCCAGAACCACAATCACATGATTGTGATGCCAGTGGCGTCATCGTAGTGAATATTGTTGTGAACTCATCTGGCGGCATCAAATCTGCTGTTCCTGGCGGAAGAGGCAGCACGTCCAATGATGCCTGTTTGAGGGCTAAAGCCAAAGAATTGGTAGAAAGATATGTACGTGCACATCCAGGATCGGATGGAAGAACTGGTTCCTACAGAGTAAATTTGAGATAAATTTGATGTCTGAATATCAAAAAAGTTTGCAATGGCTATTCGGTAGAATTCCATCATTTCAACAGGTGGGAAAAGCCGCTTATAAAGCAGATTTATCTAATATTATTACTTTTTGCCACCACTTAGGAAATCCACAAAATTCCTTCAAAAGCGTTCATGTGGCAGGAACCAACGGAAAAGGCAGTACTTCGCATATGATAGCGTCTGTATTGCAGGAAGCTGGTTATAAAACAGGTTTACATACTTCACCGCATTTAAAACATTTTGGAGAAAGGTCCAGAATTAATGGAGAAATCACCCAAGAGTCATTTATAGTTGATTTTATAGAAAAGAATAAAGCCTTTATCGAAAAAGGTTCTTTTTCATTTTTTGAAGTTGCCGTAGCCTTAGGATTTCAATATTTTGCAGAGAATCAAGTCGATATAGCTGTCATAGAGACAGGTTTGGGTGGAAAACTCGATTCTACCAATATTATTCATCCAGAAATTTCGATAATTACCAATATCGGATTAGACCATATCGATATTTTGGGTAAAACCCTCCCCGAAATTGCTGCACAGAAAGCAGGAATTATCAAAGCCGAAACTCCAGTTGTCATAGGAGAATACGCGCAAGAAACTAAGGAGGTATTCATGGAAAAAGCAAGTTCAGTTCAATCCAACATCTATTTTGCTCAGGATGAAATGGGTAAATTAATTCCTAAAGAATGGTCAGAATTTCAAACAGATTTAAAAGGAAATTATCAAAACAAAAATAAAATTACAGCCATGATGGCGTTGATTTTATTACAACAGAATGGCTGGAAAATAACCACAGAAAATATTCAAAACGGCTTGCGTAATGTGGTGAAAAATACAGGTTTGCGCGGCAGATGGGATGTTTTGAATACCAATCCCAGCATCATAGCCGATACAGCACACAACCCTGCAGGAATACGTTGGGTAGTGGAACAAATTGCCGAAATTCCATATCAACAATTGCATCTCGTGTTGGGATTTGTAAATGATAAAGATGTAAAATCCGTCATAGAAAGTTTTCCAAATAATGCAATATTCTATTTTTCTGCACCCGATGTTCCCCGGAAATTTCCCGTTTTTGAATTGAAAAAGCAAGTTCCAGACAAGCTCAAAGCTTTTTATTTTGATTCTGTTTCAATGGCTTTGGAAGCAGCTCAAAATCAAGCTCAACCCAATGATTTGATTTATGTAGGCGGTAGTACTTTTGTCGTGGCAGAAGTAATCTGAGTTGATGATAAATTCGTTAAAATTCATAATTTTAATGTTTTACAAATAAAATTTAACATTTATTTTGGATTAAAGGTTTAAACTTTAACAATCGTTTACAGACAACAAGCGAATTTATTTTGTTTTTTTGCATAGTTGTTTAAAATGTAGCTTTAGATTTTATGAAATTGTATCAACTGACATTGAATTTTATTAAATTCATTTTTCTACTTACTTTTACTTTCAGCCATGCAGGCTCTCCTTTTGCTTCAACTCATGCATCTATCAATGCTAATTTATTTCCGGCCGAAATCGAACATGAAGATGTTACGCGCTCGCCCTACAAAGAGTTGTATGAAGAAATAGACCGCATTAATTTAGGTGCAACAAACCCACGCTTCAATGGATCTGTGTTGGTGGGATATAAGGGAAAAGTTATTTATGAAAAAGCCTTTGGCCAGGCCAATCGCGCTATAGGAAAACCAAATTCTCTGCAATTACCTACTCAAGTGGCTTCTATTACCAAAACTTTTACAGGTACCGCAGTAATGTGGTTACAAGAAAAAGGATTTTTGAATATAGAAGATAAAGTAAGTAAATATATTTGGGAGTTTCCTTACGAAAATATTACCATCGAACAATTATTGGCGCATACTTCTGGGCTCAGTGATTATATCCAATTTAGCGGAAGATACTGGAGTTCTTCACAACCTATGTATAATGATGAGGTCTTGAACCAGTTTACAACCTATAAATTCAAATTGAAATTTACCCCCGGTACAAGATTCGATTACAGTAACTCAAATTACGCTTTTCTGGGTTTGATTATTGAACGCGTTTCTGGAATGCAGTACAAGGATTTTATGAAAAAATACATTTTCGAACCTTTGCATATGAATAATTCCTATGTATTTGATCCTGCCGATGAGTACGCTTTTACACACGCCAGGAGCTATAATGCCAATTTTACCGAATGGAAAAATACACACCAGGATGGGGTTTATGGGGACAAAGGTATCTTCACTACAGCACAAGATTTGTTCAAATGGGATCAAGCACTTTACTCAAATAATTTCTTGAACAGCGAAACCTTAAACAATACTTTTTCACCCAGACAACCATGGAATGCAAGTAAAAATTATGCATTAGGTTGGAGAATGCGCACTTTCCCGAATGGCGAAAAATTCGCCTATCATACCGGCTGGTGGCATGGATATCAAGGAATTTTTTCCAGATATATGAAAGATGAATTTACGATAGTCATACTTTCTAATCGGTATATCAGTGGAATTACCAAAAATTCTGAATTGATATATGATACCGCTTCCAAATACCTCAATCTAACAGATTTAAAGGGAAATTTGCAAAAAGAAATTCAACTGGAGGAAGATCATGCTGGAGAAGAAATTCAAATTGTAATGAGATAATTTTTTACAATTATCAAAATCAACTATCCTACTGCAAAAAGATAGTCTTTGAAAATCAATTAGTTCTAATGTATAAACTCGTTTTTTTCTACCGAAATAGCTATCGCATTTCCTTTATTTTTTAATGAAAATATTAGCTGCTTTACTTTCAAAATAGGACGACCAAAACCATGATGGCATAACCTGCAGATATGCACAAAACGGGGCATAGGATTATTTACACAAAATAATAAATGGAATTTTTTTTGAGCAATAAGCTCACAAAATCAAGTATTTTCAATAAAAATTCTTCCACCAACCTCAAAAATTGTACCTTTATTTTATATACTAGTATTATTATATGTATTTTTGTAGAAAGATAAAGATTAGATATGATTTCATACTGCATAGATGAATTGCTGAAGAAAGGAAAAGATGCTGTGCATCAGGATGTAATAGTAAAAGGATGGGTTAGATCTTTTCGGTCCAACCGATTTGTAGCACTCAATGACGGATCTACCATTAATAATATTCAAATTGTGGTTGATTTTGAAAATTTTGATACAGAAATCCTGAATCAAATCTCTGTAGGAGCCTCTATCAAAGTAATTGGTGTGGTGGTAGAAAGCCAAGGAAAAGGCCAAGAAATTGAAGTGAAAGCAAATCAAATCAAAATATATGGCGGCGTTAATCCCGATGAATTACAGGAAACTGTTTTGCAGCCCAAACGCCATTCGCTAGAATTCCTGCGCGAACAAGCACATTTGAGATTCAGAACCAATACATTTGCCGCTATAATGAGAGTGAGACATGCCTTGATGTTTGGCATACACGCTTACTACAATCAAAACGGATTTTTCTATGTAAATACGCCCATAATCACGGGTTCCGATGCCGAAGGAGCCGGTGAAATGTTTACTATTACAAATTTTGACTTGAACCAATTACCAAAGGATGAAACAGGAAATATCGATTTCAAAGAAGATTTTTTTGGAAAAAGAACGAATTTAACGGTTTCCGGACAACTAGAAGCAGAAGCTGCTGCTATGGGATTGGGAAAAGTTTATACATTCGGGCCAACATTCAGAGCAGAAAACTCAAATACTTCACGGCATCTTGCAGAATTCTGGATGATAGAACCAGAAGTGGCATTCAACGATTTGGATGATAATATGGATTTGGCAGAGGATTTCATCAAATATGTAATTCAATACGCCATCGACAACTGCAAGGATGATTTAGCTTTTTTGGCAGAAAGATTTGATAATGAACAAAAGCAAAAATCCAAAGAAGAACGATCAGAATTAGGATTGATGCAAAGATTGGAATATGTCCTCAAAAATAAATTTGTAAGACTCACCTACACCGAAGCTATCGATATTCTGAAAAATTCAAAAACAAATAAAAAGAAAAAATTCAAATATCCTATTGAAGAATGGGGAGCAGATTTACAATCAGAACATGAAAGATATTTGGTTGAAAAACACTTCAAATCTCCAGTAATTTTATACAATTATCCTGCAAAGATCAAAGCCTTTTATATGCGCCTCAACGAAGATGAAAAAACCGTGCGCGCCATGGATGTGCTTTTCCCAGGAATTGGCGAAATTATAGGCGGCTCCCAAAGAGAAGAAAGACTCGATGTATTGTTGCGTAAAATGAGCGAAATGAATATCGATCAAGACGAATTGTGGTGGTATATTGATACACGAAAATTCGGAACAGTGCCGCACAGCGGATTCGGCTTGGGGCTTGAGCGTTTGGTCCTTTTTGTAACCGGAATGGCAAACATTAGAGATGTTATCCCGTTCCCAAGAACACCCAAAAACGCAGAATTTTAATACGTTACAAAAATGCTAAAGCAAGAGTTACATCAGAAATTACAACAAAAACTTTCTCCTCAACAGATTCAACTTATGAAACTGGTCCAACTGCCTACCGTGGCTTTTGAACAAAGGGTAAAACAAGAAATGGAAGAAAATCCCGCACTGGAAGATGAACCTGATTATGGAGAAGACGAACTTTTTGACGATAGACAAGATGAGTATGAAGAGGATTTTAACGACGAATTTGACGATTACGAAAGAGAAAGTATAGACGATATTGATATCAATGTAGATGAATATTTGAGCGATGACGAATTCCCTTCCTATAAATCATATACCAACAATTACAGCTCAGACGATGAAGAAAAAAAAGTGCCCTATGCACAAGGACAAACCTTCTATGACCATCTCACACAGCAATTACACACCTTCAGGCTCACAGAAAACCAAAAAGAAGTAGCAGATTTTTTAATTGGAAACTTAGACGAAGATGGCTATCTGCGTAGAGAAATCAACTCGATTGTAGATGATATGGCCTTCAGCCAAAATGTATATACAACCACAGAAACACTAGAAGATTTATTGCTCAACTACATCCAAAAGCTAGATCCAGTTGGGGTAGGAGCTAGAGACCTACGCGAGTGTCTTTTGATTCAATTACGAAACAAAACACAGAACGAAACCGTAGAATTGGCCTACGAATTATTGGATAAATCCTTTGATGCCTTTACCAAAAAACATTACAAGAAATTAATGCAAAAGCATGATATTTCTGAAGATGAATTACGAAATGCCATCAATGAAATAGAGCATTTGAACCCAAAACCCGGAAAAGCTTTTGGCGGAAACACCAAAATTATAGAACATATTGTACCCGATTTCACCATTAAAATTATAAATGGCCAATTAGAATTGACCCTGAACGGTCGTAACGTGCCACAACTGTTTGTCTCGCGTGAATATTCGGAAATGTTTGATACCTACAAAAAAACCGAAAAAAAATCTAAAGAACAGAAAAAAGCCGTACTTTTTGTAAAGCAAAAATTAGACGCTGCCAAATGGTTTATTGAAGCAATTCAACAACGACAAAATACCCTGATGATTACCATGGAAGCCATCATGGATTATCAAAAGAATTATTTTCTTACTGGTGATGAGCGGGAGATTAAACCCATGATTCTGAAAGATATAGCCGAAATTATTGAAATGGATATTTCTACCGTTTCGCGTGTGGCTAATAGTAAATATGTAAACACACCATACGGAACATTTTTAATCAAAGAATTATTCTCTGAAGCTATGACAAATGAAGACGGTGAAGAGGTTTCTACAAGAGAAATTAAAAAAATTCTTCAAGATATTGTAGAACAAGAAAACAAAAGAAAACCACTTACCGACGAGAAACTGGCCAAAATGCTCAAAGACAATGGATATGCAATAGCACGAAGAACCGTAGCCAAATATCGCGAGCAATTGAATATTCCAGTAGCAAGACTCAGAAAAGAAATTTAGAATAATTTTACACAAGTCTGAAATTAGCCCATAATCACGTTTTCAAGCATCGTGATGGGGAATCGATTGAAAAATTCATGATTCAATTGTATAATTCATAAAATTATAAGTAATGAATTTTAATAAGTCTTTTCTTTTATTTTTATTATTTTAATGGTTGAAATGCTTTAAAAACTATTTTTTTTTAAGCATAAATTATTAATTGTCCATTCCGAATAAAATTTTAATTGTTTCAAATCAATTTAAATTTTTGTACCTTTATACCTTAATAAGTTCATTTTATCAATTCAAACAAGAAAACTGTTGAATAAAATGTAAATTTGTTATTCAATAAAAAAACGACTAAAACAATTAATTATGGCATTTGATATCGATATGATTAAATCTACCTATGCCAGCTATAAGGAAAAGGTAGATAAAGCTCGTGAACTTGTGGGAAGACCACTTTCACATTCAGAAAAAATACTTTACGCACATTTATGGGATGAATTACCCAACCAAGCATTCGAAAGAGGAAAATCCTATGTTGATTTTGCTCCAGACCGAATCGCATGTCAAGACGCCACAGCACAAATGGCTTTATTACAATTCATGCAAGCAGGCAAAAAGAAGGTTGCAGTACCTACTACAGTACATTGCGACCACTTGATTCAAGCCAAAGTAGGAGCAGAAATCGATTTGAAAAACGCCCTCGATCAAAGTTCAGAAGTTTTTAAATTTTTAGAATCTGTATCCAATAAATACGGAATCGGATTCTGGAAACCCGGTGCAGGAATTATTCACCAAGTTGTACTGGAAAATTATGCTTTTCCTGGCGGAATGATGATTGGAACAGACTCACACACCGTAAATGCTGGCGGACTGGGAATGGTTGCTATAGGTGTAGGTGGAGCAGACGCCGTAGATGTAATGGCAGGAATGGCTTGGGAACTTAAATGGCCCAAACTTATTGGTGTGAAACTTACTGGTAAAATGAACGGCTGGACAGCATCCAAAGACGTAATTCTGAAGGTGGCAGACATCCTTACCGTAAAAGGTGGAACAGGCGCAATTGTAGAATATTTTGGAGACGGAGCCAAATCAATTTCATGTACAGGAAAAGGAACAATTTGTAATATGGGTGCAGAAATTGGTGCTACAACATCAACTTTTGGATACGACGAATCTATGGACAGATACCTGCGCGCAACCGGTCGTGCAGAAGTAGCCGATGCTGCCAACGAAATAGCAGAATATCTTACCGGTGACCAAGAGGTGTATGATAACCCAGAAAAATACTTTGACCAAGTAATAGAAATAGATTTGAATGAATTAAAACCTCATTTAAATGGGCCATTTACCCCGGATTTAGGAACTATGGTGGGCGCAGAAATGCATCAAAAAGCTACCGAAAACGGTTGGCCACTAGATATTGAATGGGGATTGATAGGATCTTGTACCAACTCTTCTTACGAGGATTTGACCCGTGCAGAATCTATTGCGCGCCAAGCGGTCGAAAAGAAAATTAAACCTAAAGCCGAATTGGGAATTAATCCGGGTTCAGAGCAAATTCGATTTACCGCAGAACGTGACGGAATCTTGAATACCTTTGAAAATTTGGGCGCATTAATTTTTACAAATGCTTGCGGACCATGTATCGGGCAATGGGCCAGATACAACGACCCCAAAAATGCACCCAAAAATACGATTATTCACTCCTTTAACCGAAACTTTGCCAAACGTGCAGACGGTAATCCCAATACGCACGCGTTTGTAGCGTCACCCGAAATTGTGGCAGCAATGGCAATTTCAGGAAGATTGGATTTCGACCCTACCAAAGACAAATTAATCAATGAAGATGGTGAAGAAGTATTGCTAGACCCACCAGTGGGAATCGAGCTACCCGAAAATGGATTTGATGTAGAAGATGCAGGTTATCAAGAACCGGTAGCAGACGGAAGCGGTGTAGAAGTCGTAGTAGATCCAGCATCTGACAGATTGCAGTTGTTGACACCTTTTGAGCCGATTACAGGAAATGTGAACGGAGCAAAATTGTTAATAAAAGCTTTCGGAAAATGTACGACAGACCATATTTCTATGGCAGGTCCTTGGTTGAGATTCAGAGGGCATTTGGATAATATTTCAAACAATATGCTGATTGGTGCCGTGAACGCATTTAACCAAAAAACCAATTTTGTTAAAAATCAAATCACAGGAGAATATGGCGCAGTTCCAGATACCGCAAGAGCGTACAAAGCCGCAGGCGTTCCTACAGTTGTTATTGGAGACCATAACTATGGAGAAGGCTCATCACGAGAACATGCCGCCATGGAACCTAGACATTTAGGCGTTATCGCTGTAATTGTAAAGTCTTTTGCACGTATCCACGAAACCAACCTCAAAAAACAAGGAATGCTCGGACTCACCTTCGTTAACGAAAATGATTATGACCTGATTCAGGAAGATGATACTTTCAATTTTATTGATTTAGAAGATTTTGCTCCTAACCAACCACTCACCGTAGAACTGGTTCATAAAGACGGAAGCAAAGATGTCATCAGTCTAAATCATACTTATAATGAAAATCAAATTGAATGGTTCCGTGCAGGTTCTGCATTGAATTTAATTAAACAACAAAATTCATAAATCAGAATATTTGCTGTTTTATAAAATTCCCTTGAAATTCAGGGGAATTTTTTATTAGCTAAAACCGTAATCTTTATGCAATTAAATTAAGGTAAAATTTATAAAAGAAATTAGCTTAATTTAAATGTTAACAAACCATCCTCTGCATTTATTCATCTAAAAAATTCGTACATTACAACCCATTTTTCCAAAATTATGTCCAAGAAAAAAACGCCGTTCAACCCAAAAACTGATATTCAGATTATAGGAGCCAAACTGCACAATCTTAAAAATATTTCACTCAATATTCCTAAAAATAAACTGGTCGTTATCACCGGTTTGTCAGGCTCCGGCAAATCAACTTTGGCATTTGATACTTTGTATGCAGAAGGACAAAGACGCTATGTAGAAAGTCTTTCGTCCTATGCTAGACAATTTTT
The DNA here is from genome assembly GCA_030538275.1 of Flavobacteriaceae bacterium. Lineage (GTDB taxonomy): Bacteria > Bacteroidota > Bacteroidia > Flavobacteriales > Weeksellaceae > Profundicola. Next base: position 60,570 of record JAUNUH010000011.1, read on the forward strand.
GGGCAGATTGGACAAGCCACAGGTAGATCAGATCAAAGGCATTGCACCCGCCATCGCTATAGAACAAAAGGTGAATTCGGTAAATCCTAGATCCACCGTGGGTACAACTACCGAAATTTATGATTATTTGAAGCTGCTCTATGCGCGAATTGGAAAAACCTATTCACCGATTTCGGGTAATTTGGTGAAAAAAGATAGCGTTTCTGATGTAATCGATTATTTTCAAAAATTACCTGTAGGTAGCACAGCAATATTGGGAACTCCATTATTTATCCCGGCCGACAGAAGTTTCAAACAACATCTTGAAATTTTGCAACAACAAGGTTTTCAGCGTGTTGAAGTTATCGGTAAAACCCAAAAAATAGAAGATTTAATCGATTTTAACTTTATTCCGACAGGAGATATGAGTTTAAATCTCATCATCGACCGGGTAATTACCCAAAATGAAGAAGAATTTTATCACCGTTTAGCCGATTCTGTTCAAATTGCTTTTTATGAAGGAAACGGTGAATTATTTGTTAAAAATATAGATTCACCCAACGATATAGCCTATTTCTCCAATCAATTTGAACTCGACGGAATATTATTTACCGAACCCGATGTTCATTTATTTAGCTTCAACAACCCACTAGGCGCCTGTCCTGTTTGTGAAGGTTATGGAAAAATTATCGGAATTGATGAAGATTTGGTTGTGCCCAACAAAAGTCTATCTGTTTATGAAGAGGCCGTAGCAGCCTGGAAAGGAGAAAAAATGAGCGAATGGAAAGATAAATTAATTCGCTTGGCAGATCGCTTAGATTTTCCTATTCACAGACCTTATTTTCAACTTACAGAAGAGCAAAAAGAAATTTTATGGCAGGGTAAAGGCAGCTGGAAAGGAATCGATGGATTTTTTCAAATGGTAGAAGAAAATACCTACAAAATACAGTATCGCGTGATGTTGTCGCGTTATAGAGGAAAAACCAAATGCCCGTCCTGTAAAGGAAAACGACTGAGAAAAGAAACAGAATATGTGAAAATCAATGATTTCTCCTTACCCGATTTGGTGAATTTACCTTTGGATGAATTATTCCAATTTTTTCAAAATTTAGAACTCAATGAATTCGACCAAAGTGTTGCCAAAAGATTACTGCTCGAAATCAACAATAGAATACAATTTTTGCTCAATGTCGGACTTGGCTACCTCACACTCAACCGAACCTCCAATACACTTTCGGGCGGTGAATCACAACGCATAAACCTAGCTACATCCCTGGGCAGCAGCCTTGTCGGCAGTATGTATATTCTAGACGAGCCATCGATTGGATTGCATTCAAAAGACACAGACAACCTGATCAAAGTCTTGAAACAACTCCGTGATTTAGGAAATTCTGTCATTGTAGTAGAACACGACGAAGATGTCATCAAACAAGCAGATTATATCATAGATATAGGCCCCGAAGCCGGAACCCATGGCGGAGAAGTGGTTTTTGAAGGCACTTACTCACAATTGCTCAAAGCCAAAACCCTTACCGCAGATTATTTGAACCAACGAAAAAAAATAGAAATTCCGGCCAAAAGAATTCCTGTTAAAAATGTAATTCAGATCAAAGGAGCAAGAGAAAATAATCTCAAAAATATAGATGTGGATTTGCCGCTCAATATGCTTACAGTCATTACCGGTGTCTCTGGCTCGGGCAAATCTACCCTCGTACGCGACATAGCCGTTCCCGCGATTCAGCGAGAATTGGGGATTTTTGGAAACAAAGTAGGCGATTTTGACAAAATTTCAGGCCAAATCAATCAAATTCAGGCTATCGAATTCATTGATCAAAATCCCATCGGAAAATCATCACGCTCCAATCCCGTAACATATATCAAGGCCTATGACGACATCCGTACATTGTTTTCAAGGCAAAAATTAAGCAAATTACGCGGCTATCAACCCAGGCATTTTTCCTTCAATATAGACGGCGGACGATGTGACGAATGCAAGGGAGAAGGAGAAATTACCATAGAAATGCAGTTTATGGCAGACGTTAGGCTACAATGTGATGTATGCCATGGAACCAGATTCAAAGACGATATTCTCGAAATCAAATTTCAAGAAAAAAATATTTCGGATGTATTAAAAATGACCGTGGACGAAGCCATAAATTTCTTTCACGAACACGGTGAAATCAAAATTTTCGAAAAATTACAAAGCCTGCAACAAGTGGGTCTGGGCTATGTACAGTTGGGCCAGAGCAGCAGCACCTTGAGTGGGGGCGAAGCGCAGCGCATCAAATTAGCCTCATTTCTCATCAAAGGCGCGTTCAACAAACATACACTTTTTATTTTTGACGAACCCTCTACCGGTCTGCATTTTCACGACATCAACAAATTGTTAAAATCACTTCGTGCACTCATAGAAAACGGTCACAGTGTCTGGGTTATAGAACATCACCCAGACATCATCAAAACTGCCGATTATATCATAGATCTAGGCCCAGAAGGTGGAAAACACGGCGGCGAAATCGTAGCCAAAGGAACGCCTGAAGAAATCCTAAACATCAAAGAAAGTCACACAGCTCACTATCTCAAAGAAAAATTGTAAACCAAGGATTTTATTAGTTATTTGGGCGGTTTTTCGCGCTATACATTACAATCTTTGCTTGCAAATCGCATAGAATCCGAGATACAAAATATTCCGTACCTCCATATTTTGCATCACGCATTCTATTCAGCGATTTGCAAGCAAAGGATTTCCATTACTATCGCGACCGCGGTTACGCCAAAAAATTCTCCCAAAATGCTGAAATTCTACAACGCATCTTTTCTGGTAGGCAGCTGATTTGGACATAGAAAGGATGTTTATTGAATTGTATCTAAGATATTTTGAAGATTATTATTTCTATAATAGCATATTTCATTCTTACCTTTCAATAAGTAAACGGTAAAACCATATTTGTATGTTTTTTCAATTATTAGATTGAATTTATTTGTGTTAGTTTGAATTTTTACATCCCAATCTTTTTCAATTTTCTGAACTCTATGAATTCGGAAGTAATAATTTCCTCTTTTTAATTCATTTATGAAAAGAAATTTAACAGTGTCAGTTTCCTTATATTCTATTTCATTGATTTGTATGTGGACTATATCCTTTATCGAGATCCTTTCAAATTCACGTAGGTATCTATAATGGCTATAATTATAAATTATTAGACAAATATTTAATTCTAATACTATCCAAAACAATCTAATTTTAGTTATTACATTATATTTTTTTAAAAAAACTAAATCCGCCAAATATTATTATATTTAGAATGCAAAAGATAAAGAATGCTTCTATCCAAAATGAAATCATTACAACCTTGAAAAAATTAAAACTTAATTATGGGAATATGAAAAAGCCCATATTGTTCTTCATAAGAAAGGCTTGGGACGCCAAGAGGACTTATTCCCATTGACATTCCTTGATTAAATTTCCCTTCTACAGCCCCAACATCTATATTTATGGCTTCTAATGGTATACTTCCTTCTATATTTGATTCAAATCCAAGAAAATCTTAAACTTCTAATTTTCTATTTTTTCTTTTAGACCAATGAAATGTTATACCAAATGATGGGCCACCTGTTAAATCAGATGAAGGCCCTAGACCGAGAGTACCTAAAACTCCAATTTCAACCTTCTTTGTTCATAACATTCACCTACTCCCGAATTAGGTCGGGATTCCTGTTTGTGGCCAAATCACAGATTTGGACAAACAGAAAACCTTCTGGGTGAGGAAAGAATTCCAACATCTCATTCTTATACTGGAAGCCGCTTGTGCTGAGCCAAGTCGAAGCGTCCAGATAATCAGTAGTCGTTATAGTTGTACCTTCGGTCACTTTCTTTCGCACCTTTAAACCTGCTGCATTGTAAAGATATTCAATTTTTTGACTTTCGGAGTTGTTGAATTTGACATTCTTTATTTTGAATTATCGCAAAACTATTACAAATTTATTTCCCATGAGAATAAATATGGGATTCCCTTGAATACTAGTTTTGGAAAATATCGCTGCAAGATAAATAGAATGAATAATTTTCAACTAATTCTAAGTGAAATAGTTTCATTTAATCCAAAAAACAACTTATAACTCTATAAAAAGCAGAATTATAGCTATTACAGCCAAAATAATTCCGAAAAAATTAATCCGACTCAACTTTTCCTTGAAAACAAATAATCCAATAAGTGTCCCCAAACCAATGACACCAATATTCATCCCCGTAAAAACCACGCTGGGACTCTCTCCCAAATGCTTATGAGCCGTAATATAAGTGTAAATATTCGTAAAATTGAGCAATCCCAACAAAATGCCGCCTATAATCGAGTTACGGTTTATCTTACTTTTTTGAAAACCTAACCAAATAAATATCAAAACCGCAGCAATCAGAAATGAAATCGTTAATGTAGTAGAAAAAGTATTGCCCGATGTTTTAGAAATTAATTTGAACAGCAAATCAATCACACCATAACCCATCCAAACCATGAATAAATAAAAAATCCCAAGAGAAGAGGACTTTTTATCTTCTGTTTTTTTCATCAAAATAAAAATCAATGCAACCAATGCCAGACTCACACCCCAAATTTTGAGAGGAGAAGCAGGCTCCTTCCACACCAAAAATGAAATAAGCAAGGTAATTAATAAGGATAAACGTTGCGCCGCATCCGACTTTACGATTCCTGCAGTTGCTACCGCTCTGCCCATCATTACAAAGATAAATGGAAGCAAAATCCCCAAAGAAACAAAAAGCCACCACGAATTTCCGGCTTCGAATTTTTCAAAATTCGGCTGCAGAAAAACTACACTCAAAACTATGGCAACAGGATAGTTCACAGCAACAGCCTGAGCTATATCTATTTGGGATTTGCGCGCCAGCTTGAGTAATACCGAAATCGAAACACTGGCCAATATACTGATAATGAGATAGATCATTGTTTTAATTTTAAGTAGAAAGAAAAAAGTAAAAAGTAAAAAGTAGATTCACTAATCATTCAATCATTCAATCTTTCAATACATCTTTCTTTTCATTTCCACCAACAAATCTTATTTTTGTCAAAAATAACATTTAATGTCAAATATTACATTCACCATGATCAAGCCCGACGCCGTAAAAGACGGACATATCGGTGCAATTTTGAATCAAATCACCGAAGCCGGGTTTCGCATCAAGGCTATGAAACTTACCCAACTCACGGTAGATGATGCCAAAAAGTTTTATGAAATACATTCGGCAAGACCATTTTATGGAGAATTGGTAGAGTTCATGTCTTCTGGGCCTATTGTTGCTGCCATTTTAGAAAAAGATAATGCGGTGGCAGACTTCAGAAAATTAATTGGTGCTACCAATCCAGCAGAGGCAGAAGAAGGTACCATTCGTAGAAAATTTGCCAAATCTGTAGGTGAAAATGCTGTTCATGGTTCAGATTCAGATGAAAATGCCAACATAGAAAGTAATTTCCATTTTGCTGGCCGCGAGGTATTTTAAAAATTAGAAAAAAATGCCGCAAGTCTTCGAGTAAATTTGTTGGCATAATTAAATCCAAAGCCACTGCCAAATTTCATTTTTAAACAATGAATTTAGCAGTGGCTTCGTTGTATGTCAATACGTTGTGTCTCTTGATTTTCTTCCAAAACAAAAAGCAAAAGTTTCAAAATATATTACCTTTTAATGTTGTCCACCGTTTGCTAGCACATTTTTTATCGTCTCTAAAGTTTGCGTATAATCTACATAGGTCGCAATAGTGGGTTGTATAATTTGGTAGTTTTTAGTTATTTGCTGCTTAGGTTTTCGGAACGCCGAATTCGAAGCCGTTCAATCCAGTCTTGACAATTCTTAATGTCTGTTAATTATTTTTAACCTACAAGATATTCTTGCGCAATTTAATCCAATCAATAATGGTTTTGTCCAATTAAATATTGGGTTGTATTCCAGTTATGTCTATCTGAAATTCGTGTAATCTCATATTTTTTGTAGAAGCAATTTTATTATCAATATTTGAATGTTTGCTTTCTACATGTAGCTCGGGAAAGGAAGATGCTCTAATATCCTGTAATTTTTGTATAGAGGATGGCTGTGAATTTAATGTCAATGGCTAAAGAGTACTATTATCGCAATTTTGATAAATTTATGTGTTTTATCGCCCAAATAATCACACAAGAGTTTCATTGTTGAATTCCTCGAATTCTTCTATCATTGAACTAAGCTCTATTAAATTTTGTCTTCTAAGTTCTTCGAATATATTCGTGTTCAGATTAGAAGAACAAGCGACCGCGATCCCAAACGCAAACCGCTGAGGGATCTCAAAATCCGGGCACGAACCAAAACTGGCAATGTACCCGGCTCACTCACCGGGCAGCAGAAAACCTATCTCAACGCACTGGTACTGGACATGGGAAAGCACGGATTTATCCAGAACCACGGCGTGAACACCATCAGAGAAGGGCATAAAGTGCGGCAGTTGCAACCCCGAATGACCGAATTTGAACGCCGCCACCACAATATGAAGCTGCAGCAACATGAATTCATAGACCGGGCACTGCAAAAAAGCGGCGTCATAGAATACCTTCACCGCGAAATCGGCCGCATCCGAGGCTATGAAGTACTGAAGGATATGATCCACCGCATGGTGGACCAAGTGAACCAAGCCCAGAGAAAAGGCAAACGCCCAACCAGCAGCGGATATCGGGATAAAAACTTGGAATGGTGAGAATGGAATTAAATTTGTTTATATTTGAAATTGAAAAACTTACGGTTATGTTTAAACTTCTAGATAATCTATTTGCTGGCGTACTCGGATTGGGGTACTTGCTGTTTCTGATTCTTTTTTTTGGAGCCATTGCCCTGATTGTTGGATTTGGTTTACTAGTTTTTTTTTCTAATACTCCTGAAGGGTATTGGGAAAATGTATCTTTGGCTACTGCCGTCATTTTGATTGTTTACTTAATTGTTCGTTATTATTTCAAAAAAATTAAAATCGAATTTCAGGAATATGAAAACAGTACTGATCCTGAAATTCAAAGGCAAATGATAGAATCCTTAGATGCAATAAAACACATCAAAGACCCTGCTGTTCAGCAAATGCGCGAAGATTATTACAAAAAGCACAACATCCCCTTAGACTAATATACATGTCCTTTCATAAAATGGAATCTGGCTGCAATTTGCGGTCAGATTTTTTTTTATGGCTACAAAAATTGTAATCGGCATCGACGGTGAAAAGGTCAAGGGTACTTTCGCAGAGTTATCTAGCGAGGCACACAAACTGGAGCACGAGCTCAAAAACTCACCATAGGGACCCAAGAGTGGAAAGACATAGCCAAGGAACTGCGTGCAGCAGAAAAGAATTTCCAAGATGTACGCCAGGAAATTCTGGCAAAAAAGAGAGATTTAGACGGATCCGGTGGATGGCTATCCAGGTTCACCGGCGGATTGCTGAATTTTGGTAATATGCACGGGATGTTTTTTCAGGCTTTACCATTTCGGCCGGACTCAGTGCTCTCAATTTTCTTGTTATCTATTCTTTGTATTTTCCATTCATCCCACTAACCTACAAAAAATACCGTTTTCATCCTTATAGATACATTATTTCCTCTTCTTCCTTTTTTCTGAATAAATAAAACTTAAACAAATTAAGCCCAAAACCAACGCAATCAGGGCATGTGGCGTATGAACCAAAAAAGCAAAATTTACTCCGACATCCCCTCCCAAGCCCAAAACTTCAAATCCCAATCGCATGGCAGAGTGAAAAGCACCGATTCCACCACTAGCAGGAATTACCATACCTATACTTCCTACCAAAAGTAAATATAGACCTTCGCTAAGCGTTAAATGCGCCGTTTCGGGTAAGGCAAAAATGATTACGTATGTCATAAAAAAGTAAAATACCCAAATGAGGAAAGTGTAAAAGATAAATAATCCACTTTTTTTGAGTCTGAAAATACTTATCAGACCTTGTCTGATGCCGTAAAGGAACTGTTTGATTCTGGGAAAGAAACTCAAGTTTTTTAATTTTTTCCAAAACAGAATACAGCCTGCGAGAAAAATCAATAATGCGCCTATTATTACGACAAAAAAATAATTCCCTTCTTCCTGCTCGCTACGCACAGACATCACTTTGCCAAAAAGTTGAAGAATTAAATTAAAATTAAATAAAACTGCCAGCAATGCAATAATGACAAGGCATATTAAATCAATTACTCGTTCGCTAATTACCGTTCCGAAGGATTTTTCTACGGGCGTTTTATTCAATGTATATAATGTAGTGCATCTTGCAATTTCACCAGATCGAGGTATGAGTAAATTCCAAAAATAATTCATACAAATGGCATAGAAAGCATGAGAGGATTTGGTGGGATGATCCATGGCATCCAGCAATAATCGCCATCTTTCACTACGCAAATAATAGGCGGCAATTCCTAAAATTACAGAAATTGCAATCCACAAATAATTGGCTTCTTGTAAAGAGGCGCGTGTTTTTTCTAAATCCAATCCACGCATAGCCCACCAAATAAGTGCTACGGCCAGCAAAATCGAAACAAGAACCGTTACACCTGTTTTGGCTTTGGGATTCATTACATCAATAGATTCGTTTCCTCGTTCGGGAATACGATTTTGGGTTGAAAATCTCTAGCTTCATCTACCGTCATAAAGCCATAGGCTATTACAATTATTAAATCTCCTTTGGCTACGCGTCTGGCAGCGGGGCCATTGAGAGTTACCTCGCCAGAACCTCTGGAGCCCTTGATCACATAGGTCTCAAAGCGCTCGCCATTATTGATATTTACAATTTGTACACGTTCGCCTACAATAATGCCTGCAGCGTCAATTAAATCTGCATCTAGCGTGATGCTGCCGATATAGTTGAGCTCTGCGCCTGTAACGCGAATACGATGGATTTTTGATTTGAAAACCTGCACTAACATGCTGCAAATATAAATGAAATTATATAATTTTCAGATTATCAATTAATCTGATGTTATCGGCAAATACAGCCACAAAAGCCCGAATATCGCTCGCCTCGTCCCAGGATTGAATGGGTTTTAACTTTTTTTCATCGGCCAAAATCAAATATTCTAATTTCAAATCGGTATTTCTGAATTGATCTTCTGCCAAATGTATGGTTTCAGTAACCGAATATTGATTTCGCCAATCCTTTATCATATTCAAGATTTTGAAGATTTTTGAAGCTTCTTTCAAGTATTTTTCACTTAATCTTGCATTACGTGAACTCATGGCCAAACCAGATTTTTCTCTGAAAATCGGCATAGGAACGATTTCTATGGGATAGCCTCTTTGCACAACCAATTCTTGTATAATACGAAGTTGTTGAAAATCTTTTTGTCCAAAATAAGCCCGATCAGGAAGAATAATTTCAAAAAAACGAGAGACAATCGTGGCTACACCATCAAAATGACCTTTGCGATACCTGCCTTCCATCTGTTTTTCTATACCACGAAAGTTGAATTTTTCTGATTTTGCACCTTCTGGATACATGTCTGTAACCGAAGGGAAAAATACAGCATCGCAGCCCGCATCTTTCAGAATTTTGGTGTCTTCTTGCATATTGCGCGGGTACTTTTCCAAATCTTCTGCATTGTCAAACTGTGTAGGGTTCACAAATACACTGCAAATGGTATAATCGTTTTGGGCACGACTAGCCTGTATGAGCGAAATGTGCCCCGCATGCAACGCGCCCATGGTAGGAACAAATCCTAGGCTTTTGCGCTCTGTTTTGATTTGCGCAACCCATAGGTCCAAGCTGCGTCTTTCGGTAAATATTTGCATTTGAAAATTGGTAAAAGTGGGTTAATTTATGATAAAGTCGTGAACGACAAAAATTTCTCAATGTTTTTTTGTATTTTTGCAAACACAAATAACTTACCAAAAAGGAACAATAATTAATCTTATGCGGATTTTGTATGTATCTACGGAGCTCGTTCCGTACACGCCAGAAAATACCCTATCAGAAGCAGCCCTCGATTTACCCAAATTGATGCACTCAAAAGGGAATGATGTTCGGATTTTTATGCCAAGATTCGGTACTATCAACGAAAGAAGACATCAATTACACGAAGTAATCAGACTTTCTGGTATGAATATGATCGTAAATGACATGGATCAACCTCTTATCATCAAAGTAGCTTCATTACCAAATGAAAGACTACAAGTCTATTTTATTGATAATGATGAATACTTTAAACGAAAAGCCATTTACGAAGATAAAGGAGGCGATTTCTTTGATGACAACGACGAGCGTTCTATATTTTTTGTCAAAGGAATATTAGAAACCATTAAAAAACTCAACTGGAAACCCGATGTAATTCATGCACAAGGCTGGATGACCGCCCTGATGCCTCTATATTTGAAGAAATATTATTCTGATGACGCTTTCTTCAATGATATCAAAATGGTTTATTCTGTTTTTGATAATCCTTTTGAAGGAGTGTTGAGCCATGATATGGTAGAAAAAATTGCATTTGATGGAATTCCAGCAGAAGATTTGAAACATTTGGAAAATCCAACTTTTGCTAATTTGTTGAAAACAGGTATTGACAATTCCGACGTTATTGTACAAGGAGACGAAGTTTTGCCAACAGAAATCATGGAATATATAGAAAATAGCAAAAAGGATTTCAGAAAACACCAGTCATACGAGAGTTTATGCGAAGTTTATCCCAAACTTTGTGAAGAAGTAGAATAAAATTGAAGTGTATTAGATGATAAAAAGAAATTATGGTTGGGCTCTATTAACAGGATTGATAATGATTTTTTCCCTGATGAGCTGTGAACAAGAAGATCGATTTGTAGGATATAATGTAGTAGGAGAAGGGGCAGCCGGATTTCATAATGCGTATGTGGAACTGTTGGCTACAACGCTGGGGCCAGATACGCTGCGTACCGATAGAAAATTATTGCAAAATGCCGTAATAGGGGTCTATGATGAGCCAATTTTAGGGAAAAATAAAGCCTATTTTTACTCACAAGTGAGATTGGGAACTTTAAATCCACAATTCGGAACCAATGCCGTTGTGGATTCTGTTGTATTATTAATCCCTGCCTACAGCAAAAAAAATGACACTATTGCTACCGAACACCGATTGATCAACACGAGATATGGATTGTCAAATACCGATAATTCTTGCACGGTAACAGATACCATTTATACCTACGAAACCAGACGCAAATTTAGACTGGATTCAATCTATGGAAATAGAAATTCTGTAATGACATTACAAGTACACCGTGTGACACAAAGTTTACAATCTATAGATTCTGCCAAATATTCCAATCAATCGCATTCTATCGGAGAACTCTTTGGTAGTATGCAATTCAATGCAGAAGCTTTTACAAGATCTACAGCAGATGTTCACTCTTCTTCTAGAAGCGACAGTACGCTGTTGGTGAACGAGTTAAATCCGGTTGTAAGAATGAAATTAGACGGAATGAAAGATTTTGTGCAGCAAAATATTGTTGGAGCTCAAGGGTCTTCAAGTTTAGGCGATCAGGTATCATTTCTGAATCAGGTTTTACAGGGAATTAGAATCGGAGTGGCAGAAGAAAATGGTTTTTTGTTGACATTCAATCCAGCGAATATTAATCTCATCGCTTATATCAGTTCAGATAATGCATCTTTTACCGATGAAAACGGAAACGGCATAGACGATACCGAAGAGGATTGTCCTGTACATACGATTAAGCCACGTAAAAATGAAACTTTGAATTTTATCATCGGTTCTAGCCTTTCAGAAATGTCGGGAAGTAAATATTATAATGTGGTTTATTCGCAAATTTTCAACGAAGCAGGAAGTGTGGTTTATAATCAAACAAATCAACCCGTAAATTATCTGGAAGGAATGGGAGGAGCCAAAGTGAAATTAAGCCTTGATCCACAACAAATAGAAGCCGTGCGAGATTCAGTGAGGAATAATAATTGGGTAATTAGTCAGGCGCATTTCAAGGTTTATCCTGATTTGAGCGCACAAGGCAGTTGGCCCATTCCGCAGTATTTACATGTATATAATTATACAAACGGAAAATTAATTCCAGATTATGGTACGCCACAGGGATTCACATCAGGCAATGTTCAGGCATTTCCTTTTTTACAAATCAGCCAGCCCTATGATGCTACCAAAGGATATTACTTGCTGCGTGTTACCGAATTCATCAAAAATATAGTTGAAGGAAATGCTGCCATCGATGATTTGGCTTTAAATATGGGAAATTATATCGGAAACTCTGGCTCAGATTACTTTTATTCACCACCAAATGCATGGTTTTCTAATCAAGCCTATAATCCATTCAGATTAGCAATTACTGGAACGCACCCTAGCAGCAACCCATCTCACAAATTACAATTGGAGATATTATATAATAAAAGACAAAACTAAAATTCAATTACTAATTAATCAAAATTTAAACTTATGTGTGGAATTGTAGGATATATCGGAAGCAGAGAAGCTTATCCGATTATTATTAACGGACTCAAAAGACTCGAATATAGAGGATACGACAGTGCAGGATTTGTACTGAACTACCCCGAAGGTCTAGAAATGGTAAAAACCAAAGGAAAAGTTGTTGACCTGGAAGACAAAGCTCAAGGGGTAAAACTACATGCAAATATCGGTGTAGGACATACCAGATGGGCTACACACGGGGTTCCAAATGATATCAACTCTCACCCACATATGTCCAATAACGGGAATTTGGTGATTGTACACAACGGTATCATCGAAAACTACGAAGCTATCAAAATCAAACTCTATTCAGAGGGTTATGTATTTCATTCAGAGACAGATACTGAGGTTTTGGTAAATCTGATTGAATATTTTAAAGAAAAAGAAAATCTGAACCTTACCGATGCCGTACGCTATGCATTGACAGAGGTTATCGGCGCATTTGCTATTGCTGTAATGGACAGTCAGAACACAGACGAAATCGTTGTGGGTAGATTGGGTTCGCCATTAGCAATTGGTATTGGTGAAGATGAATTCTTTATAGCATCTGATGCTTCTCCATTCGTGGAATTCACCAAAGATGCAATTTATCTGGAAGACGGTGAAATGGCAACCATCAAACGTGGCGAAAAGGTAAAAGTGCGTAAAATTGTTGATAATAAAGAAGTTCACCCTTCTATACATGAACTTCAACTCGATTTGGAACAAATCGAAAAAGGAGGTTATGAGCATTTTATGTTGAAAGAAATCAATGAACAGCCCAAATCTATTCATGATACGATGAGAGGAAGATTGCTGCCAGACGAAGGAATTATAAAAATGGCAGGAATCTGGGACCACATGGAAAGATTTAAAAAAGCCAAAAGAATTATCATTGTGGCTTGTGGAACATCATGGCATGCAGGATTGGTAGGTGAATATCTAATAGAAGAATTGGCAAGAATCCCTGTAGAAGTTGAGTATGCCTCAGAATTCAGATATAGAAATCCTATCATCAACAAAAACGATATTGTCATTGCAATTTCACAATCGGGTGAAACGGCAGATACCTTGGCTGCATTGAAATTAGCAAAAGAAAAAGGCGCTTTTATATATGGAATTTGTAATGTCGTTGGTTCGTCCATTGCACGTATTACCGATGCAGGATCCTATACACATGCGGGTCCAGAAATTGGAGTAGCTTCAACAAAAGCATTTACAGCTCAGTTAACTATCTTGACCCTAATCGCATTGAAACTGGGTAAACACAAAGGAAATCTGTCCAACGAGCGCTTCATGAGCTTGTGCTACGAATTAAGTACGATTCCTTCTAAAGTAGAAAAAGCCTTGAATACCAATGATATAGTAAAGAAAATTTCAGAGATTTATAAAGATGCAGAAAATGCACTCTATCTTGGACGAGGTTATAATTTCCCTACCGCATTAGAAGGTGCTTTGAAGTTGAAAGAAATTTCTTATATACACGCAGAAGGCTATCCCGCTGCCGAAATGAAGCATGGACCAATTGCATTAATCGATGAAAACATGCCCGTGTTTGTTATCGCAATTAATAAAGGACATTACGAAAAAGTAGTTTCAAATATCCAGGAAATCAAATCTAGAAGTGGTCAAATTATCGCTGTGGTTACCGAAGGGGATAAGCAAGTGAGAGATCTGGCAGATCATGTTATAGAAATTCCAGAATGTTCTGAAGAGTTTTCTCCTATACTCGCTTCCATTCCGTTACAATTGCTTTCTTATCACGTTGCAGTAATGCGAGGATGTAATGTTGACCAGCCCAGAAATCTGGCCAAATCTGTTACCGTGGAATAATTCTCGAAGAAATGAATTAAAAATCAAAGACATAAGAATCAAGTCTCACGACAATTTCTTATGTCTTTTTTTTATGGTAAAAACGCTCTTTGTTGTAATGCATAGAGGGCAAAACTGCCTAGCCAATGCCCGCCTTCGTAGGTATCACCCGAAATTTGTGGAAAAGCCTGATTAAAATGCCTGTCTGCAATTCCAACTAAATGTTGCATATCTTTGAATTGAGAAGCCAAACCATACAAAACCCAAGCTCTACTGAAATTCAAACCGTCGAGATGCACCAAATGACCATCAGACCTATCAGAAACCAAAGCCACTTCCCATTCGAATTCTGAAGAAGTCAACTCGGGCAAAAATAATTTTATCCATGTCATAAACGCATCTTGTGGCAATACTTTTCGCATTATATCCGCTTCTTGCAAACAAGGAGAAAAAAAGTCGTAACCGCCAGGTTCCCATTTTCGCGGACAATTTGTATCCTTTAAAAAATAATCTTTGGCCCGCTGCTCAATCAAATTCTTGAATTCCAAATGATTCACATGTACCGCATAATCATAGGCAAAACTCAACCCAAAAGCGGTGTTGATATGCATTCCTTCTCGTATGGGGTAGAGTAATTTGGGCAAATAGGCAATATATCTTTCTACCAACAATTCTGTCAACGGCTGTAATTGTGCAGCCAGAATTCTACCTTCTGCCGTATTCCATGTGTCGAGCGATTCTTGAAGTTTTAACAACCAAGCCCAACCATAAGTGCGCTCATAACTATACTCATGAGGCCGGTTGAAATAGGCTATTTCACCTGCAATTTTTTCTGAACTAAAATTTTGAATTAATCGATGCTTAATTTTACCATCCAAATCCAAATCAGGAAATCTTTTTAATATCTCAACAATAGTCCAATATCCATGAACCGCAGAATGCCAGTCAAAACAACCATAAAAAACAGGATGCAAATCAGAAGGTGTGCCCAAATCAGACGCCTGTGATAATACTTGCCCCGTCTTGTTAGGGTACTCTTGTTCAATGCATTGCAATGGTAATTCTATAATTTTTTTTGCTTGATCGACTTGTAAAATAATATTTTGTGCATGGATTAATCCTTGAGCCAACAACAATAGGCCAAATAAAAATATTTTCATATTGTAAAAATGTATTGAAAATTAAACATCTCTAATATTTCTAATGATTGGGAAAGATAGATAAATTGTTCTGGAAAAATAAATTATAATTTAATTCCTACTAATTTGGTGTGAGTTACGAATATTGTTTTATATTTGCCGCAAAATTAACCTGATTGAAAAATACGGAAGAATTATTGCCAATTGCGCAACACGCTGCTATCGAAGCTGGTACAGCGATAATGAATATTTATAAAGAAGATTTTGACGTCGAATTCAAAGTCGATGAAAGCCCTTTGACTATAGCCGATAAAGAGGCAAATCAGGTGATTATGTCTTATTTGTTGCCCATAGGGATTCCTGTCATTAGCGAAGAAAATAGGGAAATTCCTTATGCTGAACGAAAAGAATGGGAAACTTTTTGGATAGTAGATCCGCTTGATGGAACCAAAGAATTCATCAAAAAAAATGGCGAGTTTACTGTGAATATTGCTTTAATACATCAGGGAATTCCGGTTTTGGGCGTAATTTATGTTCCAGCCAATAAAGAATTATTTTTTGGAAATGAATCTGGCGCATTCAAACAAATTAATATCGAACATAAAACAGATTTAATCCATTCAGAAAAAATAAAATTATCTCCAAAACCAGCTACAGAAAAGGTGAAAGTGGTTGCAAGTAGGTCACATCTTAGTGCTGAAACCGAGGAATTTATCCAAAAAATAAAAAATACAGTAGGGGTTGAAAGTATAGAAACAGTTTCGTCTGGCAGTTCCCTCAAGATTTGTATGATTGCAGATGGTTCTGCCGATGTGTACCCGCGTTATGCACCGACAATGGAATGGGATGTAGCTGCAGGACATGCAATTTGTCGCGCCGCTGGTGTCAAAATTTTGCAGGCAGGAAGTGAATCCGAACTAGAATATAATAAAGAAAATCTACTGAACCCTTGGTTTGTGGTGGGGGATAGATTTGGCTCATAATTCCAAACGATGATGACAGAAAGCCTTCCAATGTATTTAGTACTGGGAATCATGATTGTTCTTGTGATTCTTTTGATAAGTGATAGAATAAAACCTCATATTGTATTTTTGGGTTCGGCGCTAGCCTTGATGATTACGGGTATTTTAGATCCAAAGGTGTTTTTAGCATCATTTGCCAATGAATCCATTGCTACCATTTTTGTTTTAATATTATTAACTGCGGCTTTAAATAATAATTTCAACATTATTAAATATCTCGACACCATCTTTACCCAAAAGAAAAAGCCGCGATTATTTTTATTTCAAATGACGGCTTCGGTATCGCTGTTGTCTTCTGTAATGAACAACACACCGATTGTAGCCATGTTGATACCCTATATTCTGCGTTGGAGCAAAAAAATGAAAGTTTCTCCCAGTAGATTATTGATTCCATTGTCCTTTGCCGCATTGGCCGGGGGAATGATTACCATCATTGGAACTTCTACCAACCTTGTATTAAATGGATTTATCGAATCCAAGGGGCAACAACCCTTTGCATTCTTTGATTTTTTGGTTCCAGGTTTGTTAGTGGCGGGTTCTTCCGTTATTTTTATGAGTACCGCAGGATATTTTTTATTAAAAGATCGTAAAAATCCATCGGATATCGTCAAGGAAAATTTGAAAGAGTATTTGGTTGAAATAGCGCTAAGTCCTGATTCAATTCATGTAGGCAAAACTATTACACAAGCAGGTTTGCGTAATTTGCAAGGGGTTTACTTGGCAGAGATTTTTCGAAACGGAAAAATGCTTTCACCTGTAACGCCAGACGAGATTTTAGAACAAAACGATAGGTTGTTTTTTGCCGGTGATACCACAGATATTTTAGAAATTGTAAAAGAAGAAAGCGGATTTAAATTTCCCAAAACAGAGCATTTTAATCTGCAGGGACAGCTCGAAATTGTAGAAGCTTTGATTCCTTATAATTCAAATCTATCGGGTAGAACACTCAAAGAAAGTAGCTTCAGAGAAAAGTATGACGCCGCCGTAATTGCAATTCATAGAAATGGTGAACGATTGAGCGGAAAATTAGGAGAAATCAAACTCTCACATGGCGATATGCTCATGCTCACGGCAGGAAAAAACTTTGATAAATCCATGTCAGGTGATTCTGATTTATATAAAATTAGTATTAAAGAAAAATTAGGAAAAGTTGATAAATGGAAATCCCAAATTTTAGCAGGGGTTGCAATTGCTTCACTCATTGGCATGATATCGGGTTTTCTGCCATTTTTTGTCGGAATTTTATTGATTCTTGCTACTTTTTTTGGGTTACGATTAATGTCGGAACAAGAACTGCTGAAAAATTTGAACATAGATTTATTCTTGATTTTAGGTAGTGCCATCGCTCTGGGAACCGCTTTCATAGAAACAGGAGGTGCCAGATTTGTTTCGGATGCAGTAATTGATGTTTTCTCTGCCTATGGCAATATCAGTGTAATTATTGGATTATATTTGCTTACCGTAATTTTAACGTCATTTATCACCAACGCCGCAGCGGTTTCAATTGTTTTTCCTGTGGCTTATGAAATGAGCCATAGTTTGTCCATAGAACCTCATGCCATTTATTTGGCAATAGCCTTTGGCGCCTCGTGTAGCTTCCTCACACCTTTTGGATATCAAACCAATTTGATGGTATATGGTCCTGGAGGCTATAAATTCAATGATTTTTTACGTATTGGAATTCCCATAACATTGATATATTCAATAGCATGTCTGGCATATATTTTAATTCACTTTAATATAAAAGCTTAAATTCAATTATAAAATGTCCCAAAATATTGTAAAACAAGATTATAAAGTAAAACGAAGCGACCGCGAAAAGCTGGCAAATCAGCGCGGAATGGTTATTTGGTTTACAGGCCTTTCGGGCTCAGGAAAGTCAACCATGGCCAATTTACTGGAAAGTGAATTGTACAAAAAAGCTAAAAGAACCTATGTGCTGGATGGTGATAATCTACGATTTGGATTGAATCAGGATTTAGGCTTTAATGAAAAAGATCGTAAAGAAAATTTAAGGAGAATTGCAGAGGTTGCCAAGCTTTTTGTCGATGCCGGAATTATTGTTTTGGCCGCTTTTATAACACCTTTTGAGGAAGATCGTAAAAAAATTAAAGAAATAATTGGTGAAGAAAACTTTGTACACATTTATGTAAATTGTCCTCTCGAAATTTGTGAACAACGTGATGTAAAAGGACTTTATGCCAAGGCAAGAGCAGGCGAAATCAAGGATTTTACAGGTATTAATTCACCCTTTGAAGAGCCTCAAAACAATGATTTGATCATTCATTCTCATATAGAATCACAAGAAGAAAGTTTGGGGAAATTATTACAACTCATAGAATCAAAAATTAATTAATTCAAAATATTCGTATTTCATTTAATCCAATAAAAATTTAAAAATATGTCATATAAACTCTCTTATTTAAAGGAACTAGAAGCAGAAGCGATTTATGTATTTCGCGAAGTTTATGCTCAATTTAATAATCCTGCCATTTTATTTTCTGGCGGAAAAGATTCAATCGTACTTACACATATCGCCAAAAAGGCATTTTCACCCGCCAAAATCCCTTTTCCACTCGTGCATATCGACACAGGTCATAATTTTCCAGAAGCCATCACGTTTAGAGATAATTTGGTGAAAGAATTAGGCGTGCAATTGGTGGTGGGCTCTGTTCAAGAATCTATAGACCAAGGAAGAGTACGCGAAGAAACAGGTATAAACGCTAGTCGTAATGCGCTGCAAACCACAACTTTGCTCGACACGATAGAAGCGCATGGATTTGATGCAGCCATGGGTGGCGGACGCAGAGATGAAGAAAAAGCAAGAGCAAAAGAAAGGTTTTTTTCGCATAGAGATGATTTTGGACAATGGGACCCCAAAAACCAGCGACCAGAGCTTTGGAATTTGTTCAACGGAAGAAAAAATATGGGTGAACACTTCAGAGTTTTTCCTATTTCGAATTTTACCGAAATGGACATCTGGAACTATATTATGGAAGAAAATATCCAATTGCCCTCTCTTTATTTTGCACATCAACGAAATGTTGTTTGGAGAAATAATACCTGGATTCCAGAATCCGAATTTCTGAACTTAAGAGAGGGAGAAGAAATCGTGAACAAGAAAATCCGATTCAGAACCCTAGGAGATATTACCATAACAGGCGGTATAGAATCCGATGCAGATACCATTCAAAAAGTGGTAGATGAGGTATCCACAACCCGCAGTACCGAACGCGGAAACCGTGCAGATGACAAACGTAGCGATACCGCAATGGAAGACCGTAAAAAACAAGGTTATTTTTAATTAAATCCTATTTTTTAACCATCGTAATTTTATTCAAATAAAAACATCCAAAATCCCCATTATGATAGATACAAAACAAAAAGACCAGAATATAAACCGAGAACTTTTACGATTTACCACCGCAGGAAGCGTGGACGACGGTAAAAGTACATTGATTGGAAGACTTTTATACGATTCTAAATCTATTTTTCAAGATCAATTAAATGTTATTGAAGCATCTTCACAAAAAAAAGGACTTGAACATATCGACCTGTCATTACTTACAGACGGGCTCAAAGATGAGCGTGAACAAGGCATTACCATAGATGTAGCCTATCGATATTTTTCTACTCCAAAAAGAAAATTTATTATTGCCGACTCTCCCGGACATATTCAATACACCCGAAACATGGTAACCGGAGCTTCTACAGCCAACCTAGCTTTGATTCTTGTAGATGCTCGAAAAGGCGTAATTGAACAAACAAAACGACATTCTTTTATTGCATCATTATTGCAAATTCCACACTTGATTGTATGTATCAACAAAATGGATTTGGTCGATTATAGTGAAGAAGTTTACAATAATGTGGTTGAAGAATATACCGCTTTTGCGTCTAAAATGGCCATCAAAGATATTCGCTTTGTTCCCATTTCTGCTCTACATGGAGATAATGTCGTAGAAAAAGGAGAAAATATGCCCTGGTATCAAGGGAGAACACTACTCAATAATCTGGAAACCATACATATATCAAGCGATAATAATTTGATAGATATGCGTTTTCCGGTACAAACCGTAATTCGTCCACACTCAGACGAGTTCCACGACTTTAGAGGATATGCAGGACGAGTGGCAAGTGGTACACTTAGAGTAGGAGACAAAGTAGCTATTCTGCCTTCGGGCTTTGAATCCGTTGTCAAAAGTATTCATACCCATGATGGCGACCTCAACGAAGCTTTTCCACCTATGTCGGTTGCTGTTACGCTAGAAGACGATATAGATGTAAGCCGTGGTAATATGATAGTAAAAGTGAATAATCAACCTACAGAAACGCAAGATATTGATGTGATGATGTGTTGGTTCAACAACAAGCCCGCCATGCCTCGTGCAAAATATTATTTAAGACATACTTCCAACGAAGTTATGGCAATGATCAAAGAAGTGGTGTATAAAATCGATGTGGATACATTACAACGCGACGAAGAGGATAAGGAGTTGAAAATGAACGACATTGCACGTGTGCGTTTAAGAACTACAAAACCTTTGTTTATTGATGAATACAGAGATAATAGAATTACGGGTTCTATAATTTTAATTGACGAAACTACCAACGAAACGGTGGCAGCGGGTATGATTAATTAATGTAATTTTAATTACAAAACGCCAAAAAAGGTTTAATTAATTTTTAGAAACTAATTCAAATCATTATTA
Source organism: Flavobacteriaceae bacterium (assembly GCA_030538275.1). Taxonomy (GTDB): domain Bacteria; phylum Bacteroidota; class Bacteroidia; order Flavobacteriales; family Weeksellaceae; genus Profundicola. Next base: position 81,693 of record JAUNUH010000011.1, read on the forward strand.
TTTCCCTGTGATTTAACTCGATATTAGTTTTTCTGATTTCTCTAACCTATAAAGACATAAAAATGTTTTAAAACAAATCGTATTTTTGCAATATGAAAATTACGATAGTTGGAACCGGTTATGTGGGCTTGGTAACGGGAGCATGCTTGGCAGACGTAGGGATGCAAATTACTTGTATTGATGTGAACCAAGATAAAATAAATGGGTTGAAACAAGGAATAATACCCATTTACGAACCCGGTCTGGAAACTATTGTAATTCGAAATTCACAAGCTGGAAGACTGCATTTTTCTACTCAGTTGTCTGCACATCTCGACGGAGCCGATGCCGTGTTCATTGCTGTAGGCACACCTCCAGGTGAAGATGGAAGTGCTGATTTGCAATATGTACAAGCGGTTGCAAAAGAAATAGGTCAGTATATGCAGAATTATCTTGTGGTGGTAACTAAAAGTACCGTGCCTGTCGGAACTTCGAATTTGATTCAAAAAACCATCCAAGAAGAGCTGAATCACCGAAATCTAGACATTGCTTTTGATGTTGCCTCCAACCCAGAATTTTTGAAAGAAGGCGCAGCAATAGAGGATTTTATGAAACCCGATAGAGTGGTAATAGGCGTGGAAAGTGAACGTGCAAAAAAAACGTTGGAAAAAATTTATAAACCTTTCCAGTTGAATGGATATCGTATTATCTATATGGATATCAAATCTGCAGAACTCACAAAATATGCAGCCAATGCCATGTTGGCAACACGCATCAGCTTCATGAACGACATGGCAAATCTTTGTGAACTTGTGGGAGCAGATATTAATGATGTTCGAGCTGGCTTGGGCTCAGACCCCAGAATCGGTAAGAAATTTTTATACGCTGGTGTAGGATATGGCGGATCTTGTTTTCCTAAAGATGTAAAAGCCCTGATTCAAACCGGTAATGAATTGGGACACGAACTTAAAATTCTGAAAGCCGTAGAAGAAGTAAATGATGCGCAAAAAGAAGTGCTTTCAGATAAAATAATAAATTTTTTTCCAGATAAAAACCATAAAACTATCGCTATTTGGGGACTTTCGTTCAAACCCAATACCGATGATATGAGAGAAGCACCCTCCATTATTATCATTAAGGAATTATTAGAAGCAGGTTTTAAAGTCAAGGTATTTGATCCCGTGGCCATGCCAGAAGCCCAAAAATTAATTCAAAATGTAGAATGGTGCCATTCTGCTTTTGATGCAGCCAATCAGGCACATGCTATTGCCTTGGTCACAGAATGGAATGAATTCCGATTTCCCGATTGGGAAAAAGTAAAAGAAATCATGCAAAATCCTGTTATTTTTGATGGTCGGAATATCTATGAAAGAGAACTTATGGAATCTAAAGGTTTCACATACTTTGGGATAGGACGATAATGTGAAAATTTAAAAAATAGAAAATATGAAATTAACATTTAGAATTTTAATCGTACTTGCACTCATTGGAGTTTTTATTATCGCCGCATTGATGTATATCATGCCAGTATATAATGTTTGGCAACAAGAAATGAGCGGTAAAGCCGAAATGGCCAAAGCCGAACAAAACCGTAGAATATTGGTTGAAGAAGCGCGCGCTAGACTCGAAGCCGAAAAATTGAACGCCCAAGCAGAAGTAGAACGCGCAAAAGGTATGGCCGAAGCTATGCGTGTAGAAAACAATACATTATCAAAGACTTATAATCAGTATTTATTTATCCGAACCTTGGAAAAACTGGCAGATAAAGGCTCTATTCCACAAATTATTTATCTACCATCAGAGGGAATGGTGCCCGTGATGGATTTGACGAATCCTGTTCCAGATAAAGTGCCGATCGTTAAATAAATCTTTGCAGATAGAATAAAATTCATTCGCCATCAACCGCGATCCCTTTCGAGCAATATCATCATCATAAACGAGATTACCAAAAGTCCTTCGTCTTTGGGGTCAAAATCGGCTGTTTTGTGCAGCGTAAATTTTCGACCAAAAAATGAAGGATTTTTCTTCATGCGCAACACAATCTTTCCAGAATTATCACGTGCCACATACGACGGATTCAAAATATAACCCGTAAACCAACCCACTACAGGTACTGCGCCAATGGATTCATCAACGAATTTAATTAAAGGATTTTCTTCCGAAATTTGATACGAATCCTGTTGTTCGCCATCAATGACATGGTATTTAGCCGACCAAAGCGAGCGCAAACCCTTGCGACTCACTTTTCCCAGCGCAGCCCCGTTTTTGTGTGTAATGGCGTAAGAAGTGTTGAAATCCAACCAGTTACTTGCCCGAATTTCAAATAAAACTTCGCGACGACTGCTGTCGCTGAAAATTTCTACATGTTCGCGTAATCGCCATTTCTTTTGTCGGGTATAGGCAATGATTTTTCCGCTGCTGTCCGTAGCAGTAAAATCATTGGACAAAGTTGTGATGTGGAACTTGAGGTCGATAGGGTAATTGAGGTTTTGCATGATATTATTTGATTTAAATCGATATTCAAAATTACAATTTCAAGGTTAAAATTATATAAAATTACTTTATTTCTGGTTGGGTAATGTGGCTAAACGCTATTTGAATCAATTTTGTAATATTCATGGAATAAGGTGACAGAATTTTATTTATTTCTGTTGAAATCAGCTTTTTTAAAAGAAATGAATCTGAATTTCTAAACTACCTACTTCAGCCTAACCAATGGAAACTCTTTTATTAATTGGGAACAAAAAGAGCCGATTTTATAAATGAACACAATTCTTTCAAAATGGTTCAACTACGCCATAGATTTTAATAAAGATTTTTAAGTCAAATTTCAATCATCTATAAATCAAATATATACATTTTAATTTGAGATGTTGATTACGTATTTCTACGTATTGACCTGTTTTGATTATCGAAATATTTTTGCGTAGTAATAATTGAAGTTTGGAAACCAATTTTTATAAGCTAATGTATATATGAATTTATTCTTTGGTTCCAAATGCCATAAATAAATATGAATACAAACTCTTAACAATGAAAAAGCATTTATTTACTATTAAAAAAATTCTGTGTACACTGTTTTTAGTTTTTGGTTTTAATCTGTTATTGTTTGCCCAAAATTCCCACTCAGGGATTTCAGCCAACGGTAAATTCAGAGTTACAAAAACTGCAGATGTTTTCACAGTTCCATCGGGTGGTGGAGAGGTTTCTTACAGCTATCAGGTAAAAAATATATCAAACCAACGCCTGTATTATGTCTCTGGAAACGATGACAAATGTTCGCCCATGGAGTTAGAGAATGGTTTGTCAAGAACCTATAGTTATTTGGCCAATCGATGGATTTATTATCTTTCTCCCGGTGCAACCGCCACCTGGGAATGTTCTGAATATATTTCTGAAACCACTACGAATACGGCTACATTCAAATTTGCCGAAAGCTATTCAAGTTTTCGCCGTTTTCAATGGACGGGTACATCAACAGGAAAGGCAAGCGTAACCGTAGAGCGTGAATTGCCCAATCAAGGTGATATCACATGCAGCGGCCTTTGGTTTGGCGGTGATAGAGATGATAATAACGGATTGCTCGGAAAAGTGGGAACCTTGTCACTACAAGGAAATGCAACTGCCGTTTTTGATATTCGTCAGCAAACCAACAATCGTAATAAAGTAGGAACTGCCGCAATGGCCGTAGATCCGCATGATCCAACACTTATCTATTATATCCCTAGATCAGAATATTCTGCAGGGAATGTGACTTACGGCGGATTATATGTGTATGATACAGATACAGGAAGTTCTCGATATTTAAATTCATTCCCATCAACTGACTCCCATTATGTGCGTATGGGAATCGGTCCGAATGGGCTGGTTTGGGTGATCAACTCTGCTGGAAATGCCCGCAGTTTCAATCCTGTTTCGGGTAGCTGGACCAACAGAGGTCAAGTAAGGCTTCCTTCCAATTTTGATTGGTCTAGGATGCAGTCCGGAGATATCGCTTTTGACGGAAACGGTACGATGTATATCATAGCTTCTGTCAATAATTCGCGCGATTCGGATGTGGGCTATCTCTTTACCCTCACTCAATCCCAACTACTGAGCGGAAGTCCGAATGCCTTACTTGTGGGTCAAATGGGAAATAAAGAATTTAATGGAATCGCTTTTACCGAAGACGGAAAATTGTGGGCCAGTAACCGCAGTGGTAGCAGATCTTATCTTTACGAAGTAAATAAAGCAACGGGTGTAGCTACGCTGGTGTCCCAAATTACCGGTTTCAATGGTGTGAATGTGAGTGATTTAGGTTCTTGTGCACTGCCTATGGCTGATTTAGATTTGCAGAAAACAGTGTCGCCAGAAGAAGCTGTGAATCCTGGAGAAACGCTTACCTATACGATTCGTGCCTGCAATACAGGGTCGTTGATTGCTACCGACGTTTATTTGCGCGATGCCATTCCTGCGGGAACAACCTATCTACGCGGTTCTACCAAATTAAACGGAACTACAATGCAGGATATAAATGGGCAAATGCCGTTTGCAACTTCAAAACAAATCAATTCTCCCAACTCACAAAATGGTAGAATTGCTGCAGGAAGCTGCGCCACCATAGAGTTTAAAGTGATTGTACAACAATTACAAGGAGAAATCTGTAATCAAGCTTCGATTACTTATACTGGTTCCAATGGCGAATTGCTGTCAGACAATCCTGAACTGCCTGGTGGTAATGACCTAACATGCCGTGATATCATTCCGCCGTCTCCAACACTTTCGATTCTGAAAAATTCATTGCCAACAAATCCTGTTACCATAGGAGATACCATTCATTATGAGATTGTCGTAGGTAATCCTGGAACTGTGGAAGCCCGCTTTATCGAAATTACCGACACACTGCCTGCAGGCGTGGACTATGTGCCTAATTCTGCGCGAAAAACCTATAGGATAACGTCCGGAACCAACAGAATTCAAACCACAGATGATGCCAATGCACCCCTACTTATGGTAGCAGCAGAAGAAGAAATTAATCTGATGCCAAACGAAAGCATGACCATTACTTTTGATGCAATTGTGAATGCAACGGTAACAGACGGACAAATACTTGAAAATATTGCTACCGCACAAGCGCAGGGAATGTCCGAGCCGATTAGTGACAACGCTTTTAATGAAGTAATCATGCGTGAATACAGTATTTCAGGAACTGTTTTTTATGATCAAAACCGACTGACCGATAACACTGTGAATGGTATTCCTTTTTCGCCAAAAGGAGGTATTTATGCTGTGCTGGTAGATACGGCAGGTCATGTGATGGCAACTTCATTGGTAAATAGTAGGTATCATTCTTCGCCTGGTACGTATCATTTTTCAGATGTAATTGGTGGAAGACAATACCGTGTGATTCTGAGAAAACAAGCACCTGTTGTAGGAGAGGTGATTAATGCAGCTATTCTACCCAATGCTTATTTCAGTACGGGAGAAAATATTGGAGCTGGTCCAGGATCAGATGGTACAATTGACAGTCAATCTGCTGTATTTATGCTAAATGCAAATATCACCGATGTTAATTTTGGACTGTATTTCTTTGAACCGTTTACTGAAGCCTAATAATTAAATCATGGAAACTTTTGTACATAACTTTAAAATTAAACAAATGAAAGCTAAAATATTTCCCTTGTTTTTTATTCTAGGATGCGCGTTACAAGCACAGACCTATTCGCTGCTCCAAACAAGCAGGCCTAATGCAACACCCGGTCCCGCCTATGAATCTTCTCCTTGGTTATTTTCGCCAATGTCAGAGTATGGCCCAACCTCGGTTGCTGTTTCGTTCACCAATACACCTGCCACGCAGGATATAACCACTGTGTGGCACGAGGAATCGCTGATGCTAGGTGCCACCAGTACAAATGCACCTAATGGAAAAGAAATTCAAACCATTTCGATTCATGCGCATTTGGGTCGAATTGGTCAGCCTTCAAGCACTTATTTTTCTGCATCTATTGATGAAATAGGCTCAGGAATCAATGCCGAAGGGCTTTCTAATACACAGAATGGTGCGTTTGTGCAATATACATCTGCAGAATATTTGGCAATAGAAAATCCATTCGTTTATAAAAATGATACTTTTGAATTAGGTACTGTTACCTACACCTTTAGCAAACCGGTAGATAATCCAATTATTCATGTTTCTGGTCTAGGAGCGATTTCACAGACAGGGACAAATATAGACGATGTGGAATATCTTTGGTTTTCAACCGAATTAGAACTCACCGGAGATTCTGAACAGTATTCGCTTGAGCGCCTAAGTGGTTCCAGAATGATAGAAGAACAAGATGGTCAAGTATATTTTGATGAATTAATCTTTGATATTGATGCATCGGGAAAGAAAATTGTCAATCGATTCGCAGATAATTTTTTGGTGTTGCCTGATCAAAGAGGGACGCAGGGAGATGAAGCTGCATCTGGTAGTGCGCGAATAGTAGGTGAAAATATTAAACATCTGACCTTTAAAGTTTGGATGAGAGCTAAATCCGACGGCCGATGGACGCAAAATACCATGTATGCAGGTGATGAATACACCGTTAGTTTTTCATTTAATGAAAATATTTGTGTGAAGCCGGCTGTGGGTTCACCAACGGCAACGAGTGTTGGAATTTCTACCCTGAACCGAAATGTGGATAATTGGTTGAGCCCAGCGAAAAATGAAAATATGTTGAGCGCATATATTGCACTGGAATCTACCAACAAAGCATTTGTAATTACCAGAAACTCCAATCCTGAAGCAAATATTTCAGAACCTGTAGAAGGTATGGTGGTTTGGGATACCGCTGCCAATTGCCTCAAAGTTTATAAAGTAAATAGCCAGGGTGAAGGCTCTTGGAACTGTACGGCACAAGGATGTAACGAATAAAACTTCAAAAGAAAAAAGTATAATAATGAAAACAGTAATTAAAATATTCATAATTGTAATCGGTTCATTTACAGGATTATCTGCCCAAGTGGCGATTGAAACTGAGACTGTAAGAGGTGATGGAATCATGGATTTTCCGTCGCCAGCAGATAAAGGAATATTATTGCCTTTGGTAAATAGTGCAAATGAAGTTGACGCAGTAGGCGGTGCTATGATTTTCAGTTTAGAACATCAGCAAATTATGTTCTATGATGCTGCCGTAAATAGCTGGATGCCCATGACCAAAGGGTTGGCAGCAGGAACGGTGCAAGGGCCTGAGCATTCTGGGGAACGTGGACGATTTACAGAAAATGCCGAAAATGGAGCCATTATTTCAGCAGGAACTCCTACAGAAGATCCCATACCTGTGGGTGTGCTGGTGCTTGATTCTATGGACAAAGCCTTGATTTTGCCCCAAGTGCCGGACGCAACCCAATTAGCCGGGCCCAAAGCCGGAATGATATGTTATGATATGCGAAGCGACTCCATCGCCGTATTTGATGGTGAAAACTGGAGTTTCTGGAATTAAAAAAAAGCGTGTTTTGAAATTTGTAAGTGAATTCCTTCTTGAGTTTTTTAGGGAGGAATTTTGATTATAGTTCGTTGTTCATTTTTCAGATTTCAGATTTCAAAATTAAAAACTCAAAATTCTAAACTACCTCCAAATTCTCATCATTTTCAACCACCAAATTTTCAATGATAAATTCTTGTCTTTCTGGTGTGTTACGACCCATATAAAATTCGAGAAGTTCTTCTATGGTCGTATCTTTGCTCATCATTACCGGTTCCAGTCGAATATCTTTTCCAATAAAATTTTTGAATTCGCCGGGTGAGATTTCTCCCAATCCTTTAAATCGAGTGATTTCCGGATTTTTACCCAATTCACTGATAGCACGAATGCGTTCTTCTTCGTTATAGCAATATCGTGTTTCTTTTTTGTTCCGAACCCTGAAAAGCGGCGTTTGCAAAATATACAAATGCCCTTCGCGAATCAATTCTGGGAAAAACTGTAGAAAAAACGTGATTATCAATAAGCGAATATGCATACCATCCACATCTGCATCCGTAGCAATCACCACATTATTATATCGCAAATCTTCAAGACTGTCTTCTATATTCAATGCCGCTTGCAGCAAGTTGAATTCTTCGTTTTCATAAACGATTTTTTTGGTTAAACCATAGCAGTTCAGCGGTTTTCCGCGCAATGAAAACACAGCTTGTGTTTCTACATCTCGGCTGGTGGTAATAGAGCCAGAGGCTGAATCTCCCTCTGTGATGAAGATGGTGCTTTCCAATTTGCGACTGTCTTTTTGGTTATTGTAATGTTGTTTACAATCGCGTAATTTTTTGTTGTGTAAACTTACTTTTTTTGCACGTTCGCGCGCAATTTTTCGAATGCCTGCCAGATCTTTTCGTTCACGTTCAGATTGATTGATTTTTTTCTGTAAAGCTTCGGCAATAGAAGGATTTTTATGCAGATAATTATCCAGATGTCTTTTTACAAAATCGTTGATAAAAGTGCGCACCGTTGGCAAATCACCACCCATATCGGTAGAGCCTAATTTGGTTTTGGTCTGGGATTCAAACACAGGTTCCATAACTTTGATGGCAATGGCAGAAATGATAGATTTACGTATGTCAGATGGGTCGTAATTTTTTCCGTAAAAATCCCGAATTGTCTTTACTACAGCCTCTTTAAATGCGCTTAGATGCGTTCCGCCTTGCGTGGTATTTTGACCATTAACAAATGAATAATAGGTTTCTGAATATGATTTTTCGCTATGCGTTAGGGCAATTTCTATATCCTCGTCTTTCAAGTGAATGATAGGATAGCTTATTTCTTCTTCGATATTATCCTGTAATAAATCTTTTAATCCATTTTCGGAATAAAATTCTTCACCATTAAATAATATTTTCAATCCTGGATTCAGGTACACATAATTTTTTAACATTCGGCTCACGTACTCTGTTCTGAACTTGAAATTAGAAAATATTTCTTCATCGGGAACAAAAGAAATACGTGTTCCTTTGCGAATGGTGGTTTCTTTTTCTTCAAATTCTTCCAAAAGTTCACCACGTTCAAATACAGCCTCGCGCGTGAGACCATCTCGTATCGACTGCACTTTGAAATAAGAAGAAAGCGCATTAACGGCCTTGGTACCCACACCATTTAGACCCACTGATTTTTTGAATGCGCGTGTATCATATTTTCCACCCGTATTCATTTTTGATACCGCATCCACCATTTTACCCAACGGAATCCCGCGACCATAATCTCTAATACTCACCTCTGTATCACGAATTTGAACCTCAATGGTCTTTCCAGAACCCATCACAAACTCGTCTATCGAATTGTCCAGAATTTCCTTCAATAATATATATATCCCATCATCTTGGGACGATCCATCACCCAATTTTCCAATGTACATCCCTGGGCGCATGCGTATATGTTCGCGCCAGTCGAGGGTTTTGATATTATCTTCGGTGTATTGATTGCTCATGCGTAAGAATTAATAAAGACTTTTATATTTTACAAAATTAATCATCTTGATTCTAAATTAAAATTTAGTTTATAGGAAATCGCTGGATAGAACTCTATTGAGATGAATCTCACAATTTAGTGATTTTTTTTGCATTTAAGAAACTTTTTTACAGAATTGTTTTTGAAAATAACAGAGATATTACATTTATTACATTACAAATAATAATTCTAAACCACTTTGTATAAACTGATTATAGCAATAAATATGATTTTTTTCATTGGGTCAAAATCCAATGATTGCACACAATTTGATAGGCAGTTTTTAAGCCTTAAGTATATGAGAGATTTTGACAATTTTCAAAAAGCAAATCAGTTGTTTATGGAAAATGGTTTTATAGACGTTACCATGGATGACATTTGTAGTGAACTCAAAATAAGTAAAAAGACCTTGTATCAACATTTTTGTAGCAAAAAAGAATTGATAAAATGGGTGTTGGAGATGCGAAATAAGCAATTGATTGATGTATGGGAAAATTGCTGTATTTTGGAACCTACCATGACCGAAGCCATGCTGGATATGCGGCAATACACCATCAAATTGATTGATTTGAAAGGGCAGCGGGGTAATTTGGCCGAATTGAAACGCTATGATCCACAACTTGAAGCTTTTTATTTAGATGATTTACAACGCGAATTAGTAAAACTCATGACGCTTGTTACAAAAGAAGGCCAAGACCGAGGCGTGTTTCTCAAAACCCTCAATCCCGAAAGACTTGCCAAAGCATTAACCTTAAACTTTTTTCATTTTAGGTTATTGGGTTTGCAAACGGTAAACGAATCAGACGCAATCAGTAAAACCACGATGTATATATTTATTCGCGGAGCCTTAACCGATAAAGGTAGAGAAGAGATCGGCGAATTGTTGGATTTCTTGTTGGTTTATTAAATTTAGACATAAGAAACTTTTAATAAGCAAAAAAAAACGGCCGATTCGGCCGTTTTTTTATTTTAAAAGGTTTTTTTCTGAAAGTAAAGGCCAAATTTCAACAACAAGAATAGTCATTTAAAAGCCTGTAATTTCTAAGCTAAAGTATTCCAAAGAAGAAATAATTAAATACTAATCTTCTTTATTCATATGACCAATGTCATTTATCATAAATAGCATGTTAATTTTATGAAAAGTATTAGAAAACTTATGGAAACTTTGATTGTAATTTTACCTTATAAAAATTGTTTATAAAAGTATAAGTCTCTTTATTTATGCATGTTTTACAATGGAAACTCAAATTTTAACAATTCATTTTCAGTATCTTAAGTTTATTAAATTATTTTTTATTTCATTTTATGTTTTTAAATTTGCGGCCTAATAACAATCCAATCCATAAACTTAGATGAAAATGAATAAAAAATTTATAGTATTTATAAGTCTAATTATCAGTTTTTTTGGTGTTGAATTTTTACATGCACAATGCCCCACGGCAGAGGGGTCAATCATGTATGCTGTTACAGAAAGCAGAGAGCTTGTTAAAATAACCGTTGATGGTAATACGGCTACCGCTCAACGACTTTGTACAACTTCCAGAGTTTATGGTGATGTTGCTATTTCGCCTACGGGTGAAATTTATGGAACTTGGTTTAATTCGGGTTGGGATAATCGAATGCAAGTTTATAAAATCAATCCAAACAACTGCTCTGAAACCTTGGTATATGAATGGTATTCAAATGTAACAAATGGTTCACGATCCAATTCACTTTCGTTTCTTCCAGATGGTACCATGTTAGTTGGATTTGGTGAAACCACAGATCGCGATCATTCACAAGTACATCGATTAACGCCAAACGGTTCTGGCGGTTATACACGAACACTTTGGAATAACTTCGTAACGGGTTGGCCTGCAGGTGATTATGTTTACTTAAATGGTAAAGTATACGTTTCTTGGAGGTTAAATTCTTATACCTTTCAGTTATTTTCTGTTACGGTGGATGAAAACTATAACTATGTAGATCATACTTTAGTCAACACGGGGCAAAATTTTGGTCTTGCCATCATTTGCGGTGACAGAATTGTGGGTGGTATCGACAATAGTCTTTTTACCATTAACCCGGAAACTGGAGCAACAACTCCTATAACCTGGAACTCTGGTGCAATTGGAAATATTTGGGGTCTAACAGGAATTGCTGAAGCCGACCCGTCGGTATGTATTACAGATGGTTCAAATTATAATGAACCGATTGTAACAGTTATCAATAACACCTGTGATGGACAGGTGGGTCAGTTTATTGTCACTACCACTCCGGTTCCAGGTTTTGTTTTAGAATACAGTACCAATAATGGTCAAACTTGGAGTACATCGCTACCTGCCTATGATAATCAAAATCCGATTACGGTGATGGCACGATTATCCAGTCCACGTTATCCAGGTTGTTATTCGCCTTCAAGCGACCCGGTGACGTCAAAACCAGTACGCTGTTATCCGGATTTGACAATCCTTAAAACTTCTTTACCCATAGGTGAAGTTAGTCCAAATGATGAAATTACCTATACCATAGAAGTAACCAATAACGGGAATATTGAAGCACAGAATGTAACTTTGACAGATGTATTGCCTTCTGGAGTTTCTTATATCAACGGAACAGCTCAAAAAACATATCCGATGGATCAGGTTACGCCTGGGCCTACGCTGAACGGCACTTATACCAAGTATTTGGACGATTTTTCATTTGATGGAGAAAATCCAAAAATTCAGAAATTCAGTATTACTAGGGAAGTTCCTTCTGATGCCAAAATTACCTCCATTTCTTATTCTACAGGTGGTTATAGTTCAGATTATCGCTCGGGAATTTCCATGTCTGCCTATTTACCCAATGGAACCAATGTATTTAACATCGATCGAAACGGTGATTCAGATAATGATGAATTCGGATGGTATCGCTATTATTGGAGACAGGTTTCGCGTTCAAACGTTAGTGTGGCAGGCGCACCTTCTGCCATTGGAACTTATGAGTTGAGATGGTATGATAATTTCAACGGAATCTTGGATATTTTCGGTCCTGAAAATACCGCACGCAATTCCACTTTTACCATAAATTATACCTATGGGGGTCCTTCAGGAATAAAACGCATACTGGTAACCAATGCAGCCGCTGCACCTTCAAATATGGTAACAGCAGCTGATAATGTAGATTTGAGACCGGGTGAAAAATTAACCGTAACCTTGAAGGTGAAAGTCAATGCGAATGCATCTGGCACCCTTACCAATACTGCAACTGCCGATGCAGATAACGCTGAACCGGCAACTGATGATGTTACTAATACCGTAATCAATCCGAATTCCGTTCTCGCCAATAACGACATCAACCAAACACCGGTAAATGTTCCGGTAAACGGAGATGTATTGCACAATGATTATGATCCGCAAGGTGATTCATTTACTGTAACCGAGTTTAACGGAACGCCAATTGGTACTACGCCTGTAATGGTAACCGTAAGCGGAACAGATGATAACGGAAATATTGTACCCAATGCAGGAAACATCACCATCAACCCCGATGGTAGCTATATTTACACACCTGCACCGGATTTCACCGGTATTATAAAGGTAAACTATGAAATTACCGATGCGTACGGTGCCAATGATACTGCAACGCTCACGATAGTGGTAATCGGACCGAACGAAAATGACAATTATCCGCCGATTGCCCAAAACGATTATGACGTTATGACACCTGGAACGCCTATTACGATACCTGTTTTGAGCAATGATAGCGATCCGGATGGTTCACTAAATGAAACCACGGTAAATCTGATTCCCGAATCGGTGCCTAATGCAACAGGAACCGACAGCAATGGGGATGGCAATATCGACACAGTTATCGTACCTGGACAAGGAACATGGACGGTGAATCCTAGCACAGGTGATGTAACTTTTACTCCAGTACCAGGCTTTACCGACAATCCGACACCAATTGATTATAACGTAAAAGATAATAATGGCAATGAATCCAACCCGGCTACGATAACGATTATAACCGAAAACCTGCTGATAAACGAGATGAGCGCCACAGATGATGCGAACTCAGGCTTTGCTGGTGATACCTTAACCGGAAATGTACTCAACAATGATAACGACCCCGACGGTAGCACCGGAACGCCTAGTGTAAGCCAAGCCTGGTTTTACGACCAAAACGGTACAAAACAACCGCTTCCCATCAGTACACCCACCACGGTATATGCTTGGAATGGAAACACGTGGGCAGAAGCCGGAACCATTACCTTGAACACCAATGGAACTTATACGTATGTAAGTAATGAAGATTTTGTAGGCACAGTAATCATTCCTTATGCTGCATGCGATAATAACACGCCGAATAATGCATGTGATAATGCGACCTTGTATTTGACGACGGTTGAAGAGCCGTGTGTTACCATAGCAATAAAAGTGTTTTTAGAAGGTTCGTTTATTGGAGACGGAACTATGTATTCTAAATTGAATGTTAATCATTTGCTTCCGGGGATGAATCCTAGGTTGTCGTCAAACCCTACAATTCAACGTTTAGGAATAAGCACGCCTGCAGGGCAGCCATATGCTGTTGTTCCATGGAGTTATAACAATGTCGCTGGAAATCAATTCGGCGATGAAAGTACAAATCCCGGAAGTACGCCATATCCTACAACCGTAGTTGATTGGGTTTTGGTGTCGATAAGAGAAAATGGAATTTCGCCAACTAACAAAGTTTGGGAATGTGTGGGATTTGTTCATACAGATGGAAGTGTAACATTTGCCCAAGAATGTGGCTGTTTACAAGGTTTACCTGGATCGAATTATTATATCATTGTTCAGCATAGAAATCATATGCCAATAATGACACCATCTGCCATACAATTAACGAATGGGATGCTGTCATGGGATTTTACAACATCTGACTCTTATAAAGTAAGGAGAAAAGGACAAAAACAAATTCAACCGGGTGTATGGGTAATGTATGGTGGTAACGGCGAACAACAATTAGTGTTGGCAGACCGTAGTAACATTTCTTCATCTGATCAGAATATTTGGTTTAATCAACAAAATATTTTTAAATATATCAATGGAGATTATAACATGGACGGTGTCGTATCTTCACAAGATCAGATTTTATGGTTTAACAATCAAAATGTTAATTCAGATATTCCTTGGTAATATCTCAAAAATAATTACAAATTAAGCTTTTTTTAAACTATGAAAAATATTTTTATAATTTTTGCCTTTATTATAGGTTTCGTTGCGAAATCTCAAACCCCTATAGGTACTGATTTAAACGGTGATGGCCAGTTTTATGGATTTTATGAATGGGTTTTGTTATATGAAGATGGAGACTATTCAGCTTTCGAAGCCAGTGAATGTACAGATGGAACCGACTGTAGTGGATTGTCTAATACTATTTGCTATGGATTGGTCTATACTTCCGAAATGACAGGTAGAATTACGTCTTATACCATTGGCTCTGAAACGGACTGCGTAAATGGTGAAGATCCAACAATTTCCAGTGCTTCTTGTATTCTAACAGATAATTCAGTATATGATGAAGGAGAGGAATATTGTGCAGAATATGGTAATGTGCTTGGGTTCTTCTCTGCAAATAATTCGCAAAATCCTGCATTTCCTGTAGAAGTAGGAAAAAAATATATTTTACATAAAGTTTGTTTTTCGTTAGAAGATGGACAATCAACAAATGTGAAATTTACCAATTTCCCAAATGATATGGCTTTGTTACAAGGTGTGCCTGAATATGGTTTTAGTTTGTTTCCAACTGACCCTGGTGTCCTACATGTGAATGCCGATGCTGTTTGTAATATTATTAATCCCGGATGTCCCACTCCAACCGGCATAGATACTGATGGTGACGGCATAGACGATGGTTGTGATCTGGACGATGACAATGACGGTATTTTGGATACAGTTGAAGCAACCAATTGTGAGAATCCAACATTTACCACAGTGATATATAGCCAGAATTTTGGCAGCAGCTCAACCGGTATAGGATCAGCATACAATTCTTGGGCAAATGGGGGGGCAACTCAATTGACTTGGTTTACAGGCGGTGGATATACAACAGGAATGGAAGCAGGTGAATATGGTTTGGTAGATAACACGGCTAAAGTGGGTATTTTTGATGAAGCAAGTGTTTATACAGCATCCACAGATCATACAGGAAACACAAATGGCTTGATGTTAGTTGCAGCCCCAAGATCGGGAAGTAACCAACGGGTAATTTATAAATCTGCTCCGATTACTTTATTATCAAACCAGCTTTCGGTTAATTTTTACTCCTTAAATTTAGTTGGAACGCAAAGTAATAATATTACGATTGATTTGTTTAATGCTGCAGGTGCTTATTTAACTTCTCAAACCATTTATTATGCAAATCAAACCGTATGGACTTATAGAACCGCTTCATTCTCAACTACAGAATCAAGTGTGTTCTTCCAGATTGTTTCTGATTATGGTGATCTTGCCTTTGATGATATTACAGTTACTCAATTGGTTTGCGACAGCGATGGTGACGGCATTCCAGACCATTTAGACCTGGATTCAGACAATGATGGTATTCCGGATAATATCGAAGCACAGACCACCACCGGTTATATTCCGCCAAGTGGTGTAGATGCAGACGGTAACGGCGTTGATGATATTTATGATCAAAACCCGATAACGCCGATAGACACCGATGAAGACCAGATTCCAGATTATCTGGATTTGGATTCAGACAACGACGGTAAATCCGACTTGATTGAAGGCGGTGCAGCGGATGGAAGCGGTGATACCAATGATGATGACGGTGATGGTATTCAAAACCAATTTGATAAAGTGGACGGTACCAACGAAACTGGTACGCCATCCAATGTAGCCAATACGCCAAATCCATCAACAACTACCACGCAAACAGAGTATAATAACACAGATTTCCCTTCTACCATCGAGGTGGACTTTAGAGAAGCGCTTTGCGTATTAGCACCCACCTTCGGAACACCGCAAACCACTTTTGTAGGTATTTCTACCCTCAACCGAAATGTAGAGCAATGGCTTTCAACAGCACCAGATAATCAATTGGGCGCATTTGTTACGCTCGAATCCGACAGCAAATCCTTGGTCATTACTAGAATGGCTGATCCTGAAAGCGCAGTGGCAAACCCGGTAGAAGGAATGGTGGTTTGGGATACAAACGATCACTGTCTGAAACTCTATGACGGAAACGTTTGGAAATGTTTGAAACAAGGATGTAATCAATAATTAAAAAAGAAAGTACACGATGAAAAAATATTTCAGTATTATAGCAATAGCCTTGGGTGCACTAGCCATGGCACAAGTAGGTGTAGAAACCATAACTGTACGCGGAAGTGGTATCATGGATTTCAAATATCCTCAGACTACCGGAGCTACCAAAGGTCTGTTGTTGCCCAAAGTGGCCACAACACCGGCATCTCCCAGCAGCAATGGTGGCGCATTAGCGTTCAATGTGGCAACGCAAAAGGTAGAAGTTTTCAACAACGCAAACAACCAATGGATGGCTCTAACCCCTGCAGCAACCGGTATTTTAAATGACGCAGCACGAACCGGATTTTCTGAAACCGCAGCAGAAGGAACCATCGTGGCTACTTCAAATACCGATGCCACCGAAAGTGGCGTATTGGTATTAGACTCCACCGATCACGCGTTGATTTTACCAACTGTTGCTACCAGCGCAGATTTACCGGTGGTGAATGCCAATTCAGCCGGAATGATTTGCTATATAGAAGATACCAACACAATGGCCATATTCAATGGTGAAGTCTGGAGCTTCTGGAATTAAAAAAATTTCCCGTCTTCATTCGGGAGTATTTTGAGAGAGAGGCCGTCCTTGCATGTCAAGGGCGGTTTTTTTTGTTTCAAAAGGCTTATATTAAATTTTAAATCCTAACCGTTTTATCATGCTGAATAATTCTCGCAATGACGCTTCGGATTTTCTTACGTCATTGCGAGGAAGGCCGATTTTTCTTCATTTGAATGAAATGAAAATAAAGAAAGAATCGGCCTGACGCGGCAATCTGTTGTTTTCTTACGTCATTGCGAGGAAGAATAATTTTTCTGAAATAGAGCGCAGCGAAATGAAGAAAGAATTATTCTGACGCGGCAATCTGTTAAATTAAAGGGATTGCCACGAAATAATTCATCCTGAATTCATTTCATTCATTCAGATGAATTATTTCTCGCAATGACGGGTGGCTTTTAGGGGATTGCCGCGAATCCATTCCGGCTGCATTCGCTGCGCTCATTTGCCGTAATGATTCTCGCAATGACGCATCCAAACCCGAAGCCAGCCCCCTTGAGGGGGCAGGGGGGTGTAAGAATTTCAAAATCGCTTCCAACTTCTGTCAACTGAAAACTATTCATTGGAAACGTACAAATCGCAAATAAAAAACAGCTGAATAGATTTTTTTTAGGCATAAAATCTATTTGTAATGACTCTAAATTATTGGAAACTTTTATTGCTATTTTCTTCAATAATTAATTTATTAATTAGATTAAATCATATATTATAAGCGGTATTAGCGATGGAAACTCAAATTTTAACAATTCACTCTCAGGAGATTGTGAAAATCATACACTTGCGAATTATTAAAACGTGAAATACATTTGTGAAGAAAACTTATAAATTTATATTTGCTAATTTAACAATTTAAGTTTCGATGTAATGAGGCATTATAAATGAAAACTAAAATTCAAAACTGTAAAAAATATGAGAAACTTCTTATCATTCTTCACGTTTTGGATAGCATTTTTCTTTAAGTCATCTGAACTTAACGCGCAGTATGCTACAACATGTTATGGCTTTTAAAAATGAATAATAAAAAAATCATCTTAAATCATTCTATATGAAAAAATTAAATCTTTTTGGATTGCTTATAGTCCTTTTTGGATTGTCTGTAAACCTGAACGGGCAATACTGTCCAACCACATTTGACCCTACAATTACAGACAACTTTGTAGGAACTTTTCATTCCGGAGCATTGAAAGATCAAACCGGTACGTGGTATGCCTGGGGTGAAAACATGCCAAATTCGGGCCATTTTCGAGAAATTAATAGCGCCAATGGATATTTACCAAGTGGTGTAACACCACTCAAAGTTTCAGGTGGCTCAGATGGTATTGGGTATAACCAACTAGTTATCTTGGGTAGTGATGCAAAAATCTATGGTGTTGGAATCGATGATATGGTTCTTACCACCACCGGTACTTCCAATCCTATTTCATTGCCATCTGGTGTTGCAGCAACTTCTGTTACATCTTTCTTCGCATCAAAACATACCATTGCCATCGTAGCTGGTGGTAAAGGATATGTATGGGCAAAAACAACTACACCTAGAGGGGATGGCGCAACTGTTGCGGGTTGGAGTGCCAGCGTAAAATCTTCTGCTACCGGACATCCAGAAATTACAGATTTTGTACAGATACGTGGGGATGGTCATGGTTCTGGCGGACATGCTAGTTATATCGGACTTACTTCTACAGGTAAAATTTATGTATGGGGACATAGTGTTATTATTCCAACAGCGACACCTTCATCTACCTTATCAATCAGTAACCAGGCTTATGCCGTAGAAGTGGTGAATATGCCTGCGGGTGCAGGAAAGCCGGTGATGGTAGGAGCCAACAAGCCTGGCGATACCGTATCTTTTTATTTCATGACAGATAACAGGCAACTCTGGGCGGTAGGGGATAATCAGTACCAACAATTGGGTGATTTCACGGAAACTAATCGTGCTGCTTGGGTACAAGTGCAAAAATCAGCTACAGAATTTGCGGATGTGATTTATTTTTCTACCGCAGAGCATGAAGGTGTAGCTTATAATAAAGCTTATACCATGATGATTACTACCAATGGATCCTTATATGGATTCGGCACCAATAGTGATGGGGTGTTGGGAAATGGTAGCTCTTCAACTACTACGACATATGGTCCTGCGATTTCAACGAATGCTGCTGCTGAACCGATAGATGGGTCCACACCAGAAAGAACAGCTACCTTTGTAGAAGCGGGTGGTCACATCACTTTCTTGATTAGAGCAGATGGTAGTGGCTGCATCGCAGGGCATGGTATCAATGGATCCTTATTTGGTTCTGGGGATACCAATTCAAGTTCACGATTTGGTTCTTGTATTGATATGCCAGCAGAACCTTGTATTGTGATAGATCCTACCCCGGTAGTGGATGCAGTAGATGATACATTGAGTATCGTTGCCGGGCAAAGTAGTACTACTTCTGTAGTTACCAATGATTTAAATACTGCTGGCAATACTGCTGTAATTGGCACAAATGCAGGGCAAGTTGCCATTTCTACTGTTACCAACGCCACAGGTACGGCGGGAGCTTGGCCTACCGGTTTTACCTTAAACCCAGATGGCACGGTATCGGTTGCGGCTGATGCGCCCATTGGAGAACAAGTTCTATATTATAAGATGTGTCAACAAACAGAACTTACCGTATGTGATGTGGCACAAGTTACCGTCACGGTTGGTGACCCAGATACCGATAAGGATGGTAACCCAAATGTTACAGATCCCAACCCAAATACGCCAACTGCGGTAAATGATACGGCCACTGCTACGCCTGGTGAGCCTACTACGATTGATGTTTTAGCAAATGATGATTATTTGACCAATCAAGATCCTAATAACTTAGGATCAACTACCATTACAAATACAGGTAACGGTACAGCACAAGGAACCGTCTCTTTTGATCCTAATACAGGCGAAATGACCTACACGCCTACTGTTGAAGAAGCAGAAAGCGATGTTACCGTGGAGTATCAAGTGTGTAATACCAATACGAATACATGTGATACGGCTACCGTTACGGTTTCTGTTGGTGCTGTTCCATGTAATGCTGGTACACAAGCTCCAGTTTTGATTGATTAATAATTGTATAACTCTTTAAATTTAAGAGAATGATAAAAATAAAACATAAAGAGTTGTACACAAGGAAATTAGGATTCATATTTGTCCTCCTGTTTTCTTTCACTACGACTTTTTCTCAAAACCTAATCAGCAGTTGTCCTAGCGGTGTGGCAGATTTAACGACACAGTTGAAAGCAACGCAACCCAATTCTTTGGCTGTGACTTTTCATACCAGTAATCCAGCAACCGATGCAAATAAAGTGACAGACCCTACGGCAGTAACGCAAGGCACCTATTATGCAGCCTTCTATGACACTACAGGCGCAGGCTGTTACAGTCCTGTCAGTAACCCCATTTATGTAAGTAAATGTATGACCAACGTGTGTCCTTCAACGAACGTTGATTTATCTGGAATCGTAGATCAAAGTGGCAACAATGGTAATGGAACGCTAGAATGGCATACCTCTGCAACACCATCGCCTGCAACCAAAGTAACAGATATTACAGCGGTAGGCGCAGGTACGTATTGGGCAGTTTTTTATGATGCTGCCGAAGGTGGTTGTTACAGCCCAGTGAGTAATCCTGTGGACGTGAATATTGATGATTGCATCGAATGTACGGCAATACCAACCCTTACCGGCACCGCATTGCCAACAGAGGTGGGTATCACCACACTCGACAGAAATGTGGATGGTAATTGGGTAACCGATGCCAATAGTGGTTTTGTAAAATTGGAGTCCAAGACCTTAGGTTTTGTACCAACACGATTGACCAGTGAAGAAAGAAATCGATTGAATGCAGAAGAAGGAATGCTAATCTGGAACAAGACTACAGAATGTATGGAGTTTTTCGATGGAAATGCATGGGTTTGTAGTAAAAATAAATGTCAACCATAAAAAAGAATAGAATGAAATTCAAATTAAGTATATGGACAACGCTATTGTTGGTTGTGACACTGAGCGCACAGGTAGCTATAGAAAAGGATTACACAGGGAATCCCAGTGTTTTATTAGAGTTCAATGATACCAGAGATGCTGCCAAAACAGCAACCGATGGTGTTACGGAAGCCATAGCAGGAAAGAACAAAACGCTCATTCTGCCCATTGTGGAAACCATCAATGCGAACGAAGATGGAACCATTTGGTTTGATGCTGCAGACAACATCATCAAATACAAAAGTCCTGCTGGAACGGTAAATATGACCGAAGCCGGGTCAGATGTTGTATCGCCAGCATTCGCAGAAATTGCTACACCGCAGGGAACCATCATCGGGGAAGAGACCAGTACAGCCAATGGCGTATTGGTGTTGGAAGCTAACGACAAGGCGATGGTGTTACCGGTAGTAGATGGCATTGCCTCTGTAATCAATCCAGAACCAGGAAGTATGGTGTATGACAAACAAGAAAAAGCCATAGCCATTTTCAATGGAGATGTTTGGTATTTCTGGGGAAATTATTGATATAATTTTATAACTGAACAATAAAGCCATCCGTGAGGGTGGTTTTTTATTATTTTAAATTTTGAATTTTGAATGCTGATTCTTAACCGCTATGTCATGCTGAGTGATTTTTAAATTTCTTCAAGCGTAGCGCAAAGAAATTTAAAAAGTCGTATCGAAGCATGACGCAGGCGAAGCAATTCCCCCGTTGAGGGGGCAGGGGGGGTGTAAGAATTTCAAATAATAAATTCCAAACCCGAAGCAATTCCCCCCTTAAGGAAAGCAGAGGAGTGTATAGGTTTCAAATCGCAAAATTCATCCCTTTCTCCCCGCTGGCCACAATCCATCTGCAAGTTCGCGGTAGGCATTTTCAAAGGAGTTGGGCGTGTTGTTCATGAAATGCTCTACAACGGGTTGCATCAATTTGAGCTGTTGATGCCCTTTGGTCGTTAAAATTGAACGCAGGTATTGTACAAAATTAATTATCAGGGCTTTTTTGTGCAATTCGGGGTCGAATTTGAAATCTGGCGATAGAAAATTCGGAATAATTAAATTCAGATAATTCAAAGTGCCCAATTCTACGCTAATGCGCTGATCGATAAGCCTGAAGAATCCCTCTTCTTGTCCTCGAATTACAATTCCGTCGAGAATACTCGCAATGATATTTTTCAACTCAATCAAATTATCCTGATAATGTTCTGGGTAAAACTTTTGAAGCTGATGCAGATTTTCAAGTTGTTGTTCAAAGGGAATAAACTCTCCAGACTTCAACATCAATAATATATAATTATGTACCGCATTGGTTGAATGTATTTTGATCTCTTCACCCATGCGCAACAATAGCTTATTCCGGTGATTCAAAACACTCGAAATAATAGAACTTTTCCCAGGAAACATATTATATATGGATTTTAGCGAAAAGCCCGTCAATTTGCTGATTTCTTCAACTCGCAAGGTTTTATAACCATGTTGTATAAAATAGGGCGTAACCTGTTCAATAAATTTGCTGCGTTCCATGAGCTAATTCTAAATTTATTTCTTAATAAAAACTTAAATATAATAAACTTATTTTTAATTTACCTAAAACGTTTCTCAAAATATATTTTCAATAATATGAGAATATAAAATTTTATTTTAGTGTAACTTGTTCTATTATAATAAGATACAGTAGAATTATATGATAATTTCATGAGTATTATAGTAGTATTTTTTATCTGTATTTTCTTGTAGTATTTTTGCCGCCTATAACTACGAATCGATCAAAACAATGAGAAAAATTTTATTTATGGCAATTGTGTTGCTGGCTTCTCACAGCTGGGCACAAACCAAGCAGGTCTTTGTGGCACCTGCCGGAAACAACATCAATCTCAACAGCGACGGATCCGGAAGCAGTTGGGAAAATGCATATTCTGATTTATTCAGTGCGTTGAAAACCGATATGAACGGTTTTACTGAGCTGCGAATCTATATTAAAGAAGGTGATTATTACAATCATTCTGCCGGTGATGCAACCAATGGTGAAATAGGCGGTGAGCGTAGTACGCTTCCAAATGGGGTGAATGTTTTTGTTGAAGGTTCTCACTTTGCTTTAGCAACGGGAACAGATATCACAACCTACAACTATGCGCGAAACGCTACCAATTTTATTAATCCGACAGCATTATTTCAGATGAATGTTCCTGATGGAGAACTTTCAGTAAAAGGCATTAATGTGTTGGAACCAGAAGCCAGAAGCCTTATTGTAGGCGGGTTTTTTACCATCGGGACTAAAAATGACGGTAAAGCATCTTTTGAGGATATTAAAATTACAGTTACACAACCGGTGAATGACGATCCGGGTGTAGGTTTCTTCCATGCGGATGATGCCGAGCGATTAACACTTTCGTTAAAAAATGTTACTGTTACCGGCGCGATGGAAACCGGAGTAATAACTCTTTGGTCTGATTCCTCAGGTGCTAATATTACCATTAAAGATTCCTATTTTGCAAACAATCAGATTACAATTGCAAGAGGTGGCGTGGTGAACATGGTTTCGGAGAACAACACTTTAATAGTTGATAATACTGTTTTTTACAATAATAAAACACAGACGCGGGATGGTGGTGCCATATTCCTGTCAACAGGTTCTACGGCTACCATTACCAATTCAATATTTAAAGAAAATCACACCTCCGGAGCTTCTGCGAGTGGAACTGGAGGGGCAATTCACGCAGAAAGCGGCAGTACATTAAATTCAACCAATAATAAATACGTTTGTAATTGGGTAGGAGATGCGTCTTACGGTGGAGGTGCTATTTTTAGTGCAGGTACTTTGAATTCTACCAACGACGTATTTGTCGGAAACTATAACTTATTTGGTGCGGTTGCCGGCCAAGGAGGAGCAATTTTAGCGAGTGGCGTTACCACCATTACCAATGGTCAGTTTTATTGGAATAGAATCAATAGTTATGGGGGTGCCATCCATTCCAGTAATGATCTCACGGTTAAAAATTCCAAGTTTCAAAACAATCAAGCTAATAATAACCATGGTGTTGGAAACGGTGGTGCCATTTCCTCTAACGACGGTATTCTTCAAATCTTAGGAGATTCTGTAGCAAATTCATGGTTTAGAAACAACCAGTCTCCCGGTGCGGGCGGTGCGGTTTGGAGAAGTGATACCGACAAATTTTTTAAAGTGGATCATACCGGTTTTTATGAAAACATTTCAGGATACTCTACAGCTAAAAATAATAACGGAGGTGGTGCTATTTTTCTTTCCGGCAACAGAAATGGAGCAGAAATTGACAATTCTGATTTTTTCAATAACTCAACCTGGGTTAATGACACAACCAATGGGGGTGGTGCAATAAAGGTGGATGGTCTTTCTTGGCCCGTAGAAAATGATAACATAACATCCTTTACCTATAACCGATTTAAAGGCAACAGCAGAAATGGATATATTGACACTTCAAATGGCAATGGCGGCGCGGATATTAAACTCTATTTCTCCAAAATTATGTCAGGATCTGGTACACACTTGCAGTTACTAGATACAGGCGGGACCAATCCTAGTTATCCTGCAGCTGAATATCCAAATAAAACCGGGATGCTTTTCGACGGAGAGACTCAGATTACGCTACCCACATTCCCAACAATGGGCGACAGAACATGTGCTATGTACGTAATAGAACAGGTTTCCACACGAATTATTATTGCCAAAGACGATATTTTTGATATTGCTTCAGGAAACTATGATCCTATTTCGCCAGGTACAACATCTACCGTTTCCGTGTTGCAAAATGATCTATACAGCTATACAGGTGCAACCAATGACACCGATACGCCGGCTACATTAAACAATGTGAATATCACGATTTTGGCTTCGCAAAGCCCGAATGTTACCCTTGATCCTGCAACCGGATTGGTGAGCGTGGCACAAGGAACTTTTGGAGGAACCTATTGGATTGAATATCAAATCACAGATCAACAGGATGCAGATGTATTTGATACTGCCTTTGTTTGGGTAGAAGTAGAAGGACCTTGTGTAAAACCCCCATTCACCGGCGGTCCTGAAAATCCAACTCATATCGGTATTTCGACCATCAACCGCAACACCGAAGACTGGATAACCGCCAACAATGGATTTATTCAATTAGAATCGCAGCAATATGGATTTGTTCCTACACGTATGACCAGCGCACAGCGTTCAGACATTCAACTTGCAACCGAGGGTATGATGATCTGGAACACCGACCTGAAATGTCTGGAGTTGTTTGATGGTACCGCTTGGAAATGTACGTCTCAAAGCTGTAATCAATAATTTTATACGAATCAAATAAGCATATTCAAATGAAAAAATATATTTTAACATTTTCGATCATCTGCAGCGGTTTATTATCGGCTCAGGTAGCTGTGGAACAGGCTGCTGTAACCAACCCGGCAACCACTATTCTGGAGTTTCATGACCAGCTCAACGGCGGACCCGCCAAAGGTTTGGTATTGCCTACCGTGCAAACGCCAACCGGCAGCGAGGGAGCTATTTTGTTTAATGGCCCTGCCGGTGTAGTACAATACCACAATGGAACGGCATGGGTGGCTATGTCGCCGGCATCTGCCGCCGCGCCTTATGTCACACCTGCAACCGCAGATGTAAACACTATGGGAACCGTAATTTCGGACAATACTGTAACTGAACCCACAACTGATGCAGCCGTGTTGAAGCTGGAAAGCACAAGCAAAGCCATGATTTTGCCCCGTGTGAGCAATGTTGAAACAGCCTTGTCCAATCCCGCACCGGGAACCATGGTCTATGATGTTGCCAGCAAATCCATCGCTATCTTCAACGGAGAAGTCTGGAGTTTCTGGAATTAAAGAAAATTCCCGTTTTTCATTCGGGAGTGTTTTGAGAGAGAGAAGCCGTCTTTGTAAAAGGACGGTTTTTTTATTATGTTGGATGTTAATGTTGAATTTTCATACGTCATTGCGAGGAAGGCCGATTTTTCTTCATTTGAATGAAATGAAAATGTGGAAAGAATCGGCCTGACACGGCAATCTGTTTCACCAAACCCCGTCATTGCGAGGAAGGATAATTTTTCTGAAATGGAGCGCAGCGAAATGAAAAAAGAATTATTCTGATGCGGCAATCTGTTTAATTAAAGGGATTGCCACGAAATAATTCATCCTGAATTCATTTTATTCATTCAGATGAATTATTTCTCGCAATGACGGGTGGCTTTTAAGGGATTGCCACGAATCCATTCCGGCTGCATTCGCTGCGCTCATTTGCCGGAATGATTCTCGCAATGACGCATCCACACACGAAGCAAATCCCCCTCAATGCGGATAGAAAGGTGTTGCAGGTTTCTGATTTCAGGATGAGACTCCCTGTCCCGCCGCATTCGGGATGAAACAAGCTCAGCCTGACATGCGCTTTACGCACTGACCACTGATTACTAAAACTACGTACTTCCTACTGTCAACTGGTTACTGTCCACGCATAACTCAAAACTCATTCCTCTCCATTCATGAAGAATTCCTGGTGGTAAGCGTTGCGGTAGGTGTTTTGGTATTCGACCAGAATCGCCGGAATTTGGGGTCGTATTTTCTCTGCGGCGGCGCGTCCTTCATCGTTTTGCATGCCACGCAGGTAGAAAAGCATGCTTATATAGATCATTTCTCGGTATTCGACCTCGTCGGTGATGTCATACATTGTGTTTCCGGTAATCGTGTTCACATAGTTACCGGCCAGAATACCGGCGGCAATTTGTGGGTTGATTGGGGTAAAAAGACCTTCTTCTTGCCCACGAAGCATGATTTGCAGGAACAAATGGTAGAGTAGGATATAACTATCTTTTATAACTTGGTCAAAGATTTCGGGGTAGTATTTTTTGAGTTCCAGGTAGTTTTTTCTTTTTTGAAAAGAATCTTCTATAGATTCCATGGCCACCGAGCAGCGTATAAACTGCTCTATGGCGTTGGCAGATTGCTTTTCGCAGTTTTGCGTAACTCCGCGCATATAGTCAACCCTGTATTGCAGCACATCATAGATGATATCTTTTTTGCTTCGGTAGTATTTGTAGAGGGTTTTTTTAGAGATTTTCAGGTGCTCGGCTACATCATCAACGCCCACCGACCAGTAGCCCCGTTCCATAAAAAGGGGCATGAGTTGTTCTATGATGATTTTTTTCTGCATGAATGAATTTTTTCAAAAATACTAATTAAAAACCAGAGTTGTGCTGCTTGTTAAAACCAAATGGGTATGAAGGGGTTGGGGTAAACAAAAAAAAGCTTGGAAATGCCTAAGTCCTTGATAGTTCAAAATTTAGACTAAACAAAAAAATACGTTGTTAAAATCGGTTGAAAAAAGATGAATTTTTTGCGTTGAAAACTCAAGATTTCTAAGTGAAAACTGCACATAAAAATATGTTTTTTAATGATAAAAATCAGGGTAAACGTGCTGGAAACTTTCGTGATAAATTTTGATATAAATAATAATCATAAATAAATTAAATCTCTTTATAGTAAAGGGATTGATGATGGAAACTCAAATTTTAACATTTCATTATCAAGTATTTATAATTAAGATATTTTTGTTCAAATTGAATTTTTGGAAATATATTTGCAGTGTCATTTGGCTGATATAATAAACTTCTTATAAAATAGAGAATTTAGAAATGATTTTTTCAGATGAAATTTTAAGCGAATTTGAGCGACAAAAAAGCCATGAAATTTGGGTTAAAAATTCCTCTAAAAATCAGCTTTAAAAAAAGACAAATCAACCGACAATGAACTAATCTCAATCAAAAAAATTAAAATCAATGAAGAAAAATGTACAACTTTTACGAGCGCGAAATTATTTAAGTCAAACCCAATACTTCTATGCTGTATTGGCGGTACTGGGTATCCTGAGTTTTTCGATGTTGCAGGCGCAAACTTGCGTAACCAATGACGGGAAAATATGGAATTCAAATGGCTACTGGCTTTTTACTACTACAGCAGATACTGTAAGCAATACATTTCAGAATAATCCAAGATTTAGATCTTTAACTAATAACAACTATTCGTTAGGGGATATAAATTTTGGTCCGGACGGGAAGCTGTATGGTTCGGCATGGTATGGAACGAACTTTGTTTCAGGTATTCGTGAATTACACGCTAATACATTAAATGAACGAGATTCCCCAACCGATGGAACACTTCGAAAATCAGTTCCAACAAATACGGATTATGGCAATAATTCCCTTTATATAGACGCCATGTACAACTTTTATTATGCGTATTATACGAACAGTAGTACAACCCAACCTGGTGTAGCACGAAAAGTTTATATAAATGGACCTAAAACAAATAATCAAAACCTAGTATGGGTAGATGTGCAAACGACCATAGCATCAGAATTGAATACTGGTACTTCTACGGGGGATATCACTATTTTCAATGGTAAATTATATATGCTTTGGGCTGATAAAACTTTTAATAATCAATGTGATACCAGTGTTAATTATTTTCTGCTTGAATTTGATATTAATGAAAATGGTGATTATGGTGGAAGTTATAATTATTACTCCTTAGGTAAGGGGACCAACCCTCAAGCTCTTACCCATTTAAACGGTCAGCTATATGTTGGATTTTATTGTACTATATTTACATCTGTACATACCTCAAGTTTAGCAAAAATCAATTTACCTAGTGGGAACACACCTTTTAGCTATACCTATTTATCCCAAACTGGGGATAAAAATAATAATATGGGTAGAACAGGCCAAACCACAAAAACAGATGCCTTCAGCGGAATGTCCAATCCACCCAAACCCATAGCAAATTCTGGTGTAGCACCTTGTCCGGCCCGAACGTTTAACTTGACGTCATTGCAACCCTCGACAGAATTATTGCACGGTACCAACAGCAAAACCTATGAGTGGCACACCGTTGCTGACAATCCAAGCGCTGCGACCAAAGTTGCCAATCCAGCAGCTGCAACCGCTGGAACCTATTATTTGTATGTGAAAGGTAATTACAATTCAGTTACCTGGAGCGAAACAACACCTACATATACGCTTAATTCCTGCTATTCACCTGCATCTGCAGCGGTTGTGATCACGGCAGAAAATTGTATTACATGCACAGCACCACCTTACACCGGCGGGCCCACCAACCCAACACATGTGGGGATTTCTACCCTGGACCGCAATGTGGAGCAAGGCTGGGTAGGAGCAGCCAACAACGGATTTATCTTATTGGAGTCGCCTACCAAAGGGTTTGTTCAAACACGCATGACTACTGCGCAACGAAATTCATTGACACCGGTAGAAGGCATGGTGATTTGGAATACCACCACCCAGTGTTTGGAATTCTATAATGGCACGGGTTGGAAATGTGCCTCAAATGTTCGTTGTCAATAACATTACATTAATTTAAAACCGAAAAATATGAAAAAATATATAAGCATAATCCTGATATTCATTACATTATCCATGGTAACGGCACAAGTAGCCATTGAGCGCGCAACGATGACCAATAACTCAAGTTTGTTTGAATTTGGAGATATACGCACTACTTCAACCCAAAAAGGGGTGATATTACCCGCATCGGCCGGAACTCAAGTGGTAGAAGGCACGCTTTGGATAGATTCCAGCGGTGTTGTGTGGGTGCAAAAAGCAGCAGGAAGATTTGCTTTAACGGGCACTGGTCAGGGCGTAACGATTCCCACGCTACCCGAAACGGGAGCGGGTGTAGTCATTACCCATGAACCACACAATGCCGATAATCCTGCAGGGGTTTTGGAATTGCGTTCGACCAGCAAAACCATGATTTTACCGCACGTGCATGATGTTACGCAAACGATGAGCAATCCGCACCCGGGAACTTGGGTGTATGATTCAGACAAAAAAGCCATGGCGTTTTTCAATGGAACGCAATGGGAGTTCAACTATGGACAATAAAAAAGTGTTTTTGAGTAATTAAAGAAAATCCCGTTTTTCATTCGGGAGTGTTTTGAGAGAGAGAAGCCGTCTTTGTAAAAGGACGGTTTTTTATGCTTTCATTTCAAATTATAGAAGAATTACAGCATTATTTTTTATCCTAAATAACCCAATAAAGGACTTTAAAAGTGAAAAAACGAAGCTACAATCAAATTTTTTGTAATTTTTTTTCCATTGGTGATTTTAGTCAAAATTAGAGATGAAAAACCAGACAGAATTTTGCTCCTAGTCTTTGTTAGAATCCAAAAATGGAGGGTAAACAAATATAGAGTAAAATGATTTAAGTACCTGATTTGTTAAAATTTATACTAAACAAAATTTTCATGGATTAAATTGGATCAAAAAAGCGATATTTTTTAGGTTGTAAAATCCTAAAATTTGAGTAAAAAATGGAGTGTAAAAACCCTTGTTTTTATGATTGAAATCATCATAGAAACAAAGGAAACTTTAGAATAAATATTATGTATATTTAATAAACATAAATATATCTAATTCCTTTATAATAGCGGAATTCGGGCTGGAAACTCAAATTTTAACACTTCATTATCAGCCAATTGGTATTTAGGATGGTTTTGTTCAAATTGAAAATTTGTATTTACATTTGCACGGTCTTTTGGATAAAATAAGAAACTTAATTTAAAAGTTGAGATATAAAAATGATTTTTTCTGATGAAATTTTAAGCGAATTTGAGCGACAAAAAAGCCATGAAATTTGGGTTAAAAATTCCTCTAAAAATCAGCTGTAAAAAAATATGACAAACCCATCGACAATTAACTAATCTCAATCAAAAAAATTAAAATCAATGAAGAAAAATCGACAACCTATTTTACCCCCGATGCTTTACCGGGAAAAAACCCATCACAGCGCTCAAAAAATACCATTTTTGCTGCTCAGCTTCTTGTTCATGATGAGTTTTTCGTTCTTAAATGCGCAAACCGAATGCGCACCAACGGATGGAAAAATTTGGAAAGTTGAACGTAGTAATATTTTTTGGAATCAACCGTCGGAAAATACCTACACAGAAGGAAATGCTATTCGCGCAAATGGATCAAATAACACTTTGTCGTACGGGGACATTGGCATTGGTCCGGACGGGAAATTATATGGAATTGCTTATGGAGTTCCACCATCAGGTTATACAAAAGGGGCTATTTACGAGATTCCAGCTACAGTTTTGAATGATGTTGCATATTCAGGTACTAATACGTTACGTGTTTCAACTACCTTTTCGAGCAATGATTTTCGTGCAAATTCATTGTATGTGGATAATTATTATAATTTTTACTATGCAGCACCTACAGCGTCGGCGCCTGTTGAAACAGCACAAAAAATATTTTGGAAAGGTCCATCAACTAATAGTACACAGACGGTATGGGCGGATTTGAACACTTTAAATAGCACTATAAAATCTGCACTTAACATAACGGGAAACAATACATCATCAGAAACTAACGGTACTTTCCCCGGGGATATTACGATTCTAAATAATAAACTGTATGTTTTATGGCTAACATCAAGTAATTTGCGTTCGGGAAAGCTTTATCTTTTGGAATTTGGAATTAATCAAAGCACTGGAGCGTGGGATGGAACCTTTAATTATTATTTCATTAAAAACGCGCCAGGCAATCAAGATGCTGAACCTCATGGTTTGACCACGCTCAATGGCGAATTGTATATGGCATATTCGCAATATACAAGAAATACAAATCGCGTAGGAAATCTATTTCGCATTAATTTTCCATTACCTGCCACAGGATTGCAAATAAGTTATACCGAATTGTCAAAATCATTGTATAACGAATATGCGTCGGGTTTGTCTTCTAAACACGAGTCATTGTTGAACTTGGCTTATCCGCCAAAAGTAAGTGCCAATAATGCGGTAATCGACTGTAGTGTAGGAGCTTATAATTTAACTACCTTAGCGAATACATCTGTGTTGGCGCGAGGCATGTCCTATGTTTGGTATAAACGCGAAGGAACTACCGATACGCAGGTCACCGATCCTACTGCAGTGGGTGCCGGTACTTATGTGATGCGGGTAAAAGGGTTTAAGAGAACCGTAACCTGGAACGGAACTACACCGACCTATTCGGATACGGATTGTTATTCCGTTGCCTCAACGCCCGTCGTCATTACCGCCGAAAATTGTATTACATGCACAGCACCACCTTACACCGGCGGGCCCACCAACCCAA
>JAUNUH010000020.1 GCA_030538275.1 Flavobacteriaceae bacterium
ATAATTCACAATTTATATTTCATAATCCATAATCTAAAATTGTTATTTGTTTAAATTTTCTTGTGCTGTTTTAATGATGGAAGTTAGAATTTTTATAATAACCTCTATTTCAATTAAATAAAACTCAAAATTCAGTTGAGATAATGAACTTTCTTGCAATAACATCAACCAGTATTTGGTTTCTCTGGCTTCCTTTGAAGCAATACTCATTTTGGCAATAAAATCTCTCTTGCTTTGAGCGGCTGAAGATTCTATGACATTCGCACCAATGCTAGTAGCCGATCGTAATAGTTGTTTTGAAAGAATATATTCCTTTTCTTCGATTAATTCTTTGTATAATTCTATAATTTCCAATGAAAAAGCAAATGTCTTTTTATGTATTAGATTCTTTCTCATGTATTTATTCATTTAATACCAATCTAAACATTATTTAGCAATAATCCACAATCCAAAATCCAACATTAATCATTCAATCTCTCCATTTCCAATTGATTTTTTACTAAATTATAATACATCCCTCTTTTGTCTAATAATTCCTGATGGGTTCCTTTTTCTGCGATTTGCCCCGAATCCATCACTACAATTTGGTCTGCATTTTTCACGGTGCTTAATCTATGGGCAATGACAATGGCCGTTCTTCCTTTGAAGAACTCGTTCAAATTATCCATAATGATTTTTTCATTATTTGCATCCAAAGAAGATGTTGCCTCATCAAAGTAAATAAAATCCGGGTTTTTGTAAACTGCTCTGGCGATTAACAAACGTTGTTTTTGTCCGCCGCTTATGCCGATTCCTTCATTTCCGATTTTGGTATTGTAACTTAAAGGTAATGATTCTATAAAATCTTTAATATTCGCAATTTCCACAGCTTTTCTCAGTTTTTCCTTATCCACATAACTATCCCCCACCGCAATATTATTGGCTATGGTATCATTGAATATATATCCCTCCTGCATCACCACTCCACAATGTGAGCGCCAGGCCTTTTGTGATATGTTTCTGAAATCTACAGTACCCAATTTTATCTTTCCGGCATTTGGGTCATAAAACATCATCAATAATTTCATGAGCGTGCTTTTTCCACTGCCCGAAGCACCCACAATAGCTGTCGTATGATTGAGAGGTATTTTCAAATCCAGATTTTTTATCACCAGATCAGGTGAGCCTGTATAGCGAAAAGATAAATTCTCCAGGATAATGTCTGCCGGGATGGGGTTTTTGGATTTCTGATCCTCCGGGGTTTCTTCATCTTCTTTGTCATGAATTTCGCTCAATCTTTCCAGACTGATTTTGGCATCCTGAACCTGTCTGATAAAACCCACCAACTGCATAAGCGGCTGATTCAACTGACCGATAATGTATTGCACAGAAAGCATCATTCCCAAAGTAATATTGCCACTCAATACCAGGCTTGCCGACATGAACGTAATGAGAATATTCTTCATTTCGTTGATGAAACTTGAGCCTACACCTTGTGTCTGTTCCAATGAAAGTGATTTCATATTGATTTTGAATAATTTCACCTGAACAAATTCCCAATCCCATCTTTTCTGCTTTTCTGCATTGTGCAACTTGATTTCCTGCATTCCATTGATAAGTTCTATTACTTTGCTCTGCTCTTGGGAAACCTGGGAAAAGCGTTTGTAGTCCAATTCTCGTCTTTTTTTAAGGAAAAACAATATCCAGATGATGTACAAGGCACTCCCCGAGAGAAAAATCGACAGAATACGCCAATCATAATAAGCCAATACCATGCTGAATACCAATAAATTGACCATTGAAAAAAGCGTGCTCAATGTGGAGCCGGTCAACAGATTTTCTATCCGGCTATGGTCGTTGATGCGTTGCATGATATCGCCCGTCATGCGTGTATCAAAATAGCCAATGGGAAGGTTCATCAGCTTGATAAAGAAATCAGACACCAGTGAAATATTGATGCGCGTACTCAGGTGCAGTAAAATCCAGCCACGAATGACTTCTATGGCCGAACGGCCTATAAACAACATCACCTGGGCAAACAAAACCAGATAAATAAAATTCAAATCCTGATTTTGAATCCCGATATCCACGATACTCTGCGTAAGAAAAGGAAAAATCAGTGTCAACAAACTCGCTGCCCCCAGACCCAGTACCAATTGTGCTACAAGAGATTTGTACCGGAACAGGTATTGATAAAGGAATGAAAAACTTGTTTTTGACTTTTCGTCGTCCCAT
Organism: Flavobacteriaceae bacterium; assembly: GCA_030538275.1. Classification (GTDB taxonomy): domain Bacteria; phylum Bacteroidota; class Bacteroidia; order Flavobacteriales; family Weeksellaceae; genus Profundicola. The sequence continues at coordinate 2,215 of JAUNUH010000020.1, forward strand.
TCCGTTTGTTTGAATTTGGGCGTAGGTTCTATCAATAGCGCAATACCTTCTTCTGTGGTTTCGTCTGCATTGGCACCTATCCATCGCTGTATAAAATCCTGTACACTGTAATCAATCAAACCATAGGCGGGGTCGCTTACTTGAATGATAGATTTTGAAGTATGGATTATTGATTTTTTGATATTGTACACCACCACAAAATGCTCTTTGTTCCAATGCACGATGCAGGGCAAGGGAGCTTCTTTCTGCAGGGTTATAAAATCAATTTTCACGCCCAGCGTTTTGAAGCCCATGTTCTCTGCTGCCTCGCTGAGTCCCAACAAACTACTGCCTTCTCTTGTAGTCTCGGAGAGGTTGCGGATTTGCTGTATAGGAATGGTTTTGCCGTAATGTTTTGCTATGATTCTCAGGCAGGTAGGGCCACAGTCTTTGGCATCGGGTTGCTTGTAGTGAGGGAATTTTTTCAATTTTGAATGTTTAATGCTTGATTTTGAATTAA
>JAUNUH010000015.1 GCA_030538275.1 Flavobacteriaceae bacterium
AATGGAGAAAAGGACTTATGAATCATAATTTTAAAAAATTACAAATATGGAAGCGTTCTATGCAACTTTCTATTGAAATTCACAAACTGACCAATTCATTTCCTACAGATGAAAAATTTTCATTAATTTCTCAATTGAGAAGAGCGGCTGTTTCAATCCATTCTAATATTTCTGAAGGTTCAGGAAGAAGTAGCAATAAAGATTTTAGTAGATTTTTGTTTCATTCAACAGGATCACTATGCGAATTGGAATCTCAATTAATTTATGCGTACGAGGTAGGTTATCTGGATTTAAAAATTTTAGAAAATTTTCAAAATGAAATTCAAGAAATTCAAAACATGATCTATGCTTTTGAATCAAATTTACCTAAATAAAAATAGTCAAAGTTTAAAATTATATGTCATTAATTCCATATAAAAAATCATAATTATTATGTCGTGTCTTAATTCTGAAGTCTTATATCTTAAATCTTAAGTCTTAAGTCTAAAATCAAAAATCAAATAAAAATTAATTTAAAATTAAAAATGACAAATAACACCCCCCTCATCGGCGGATCTTTCTTAGTAAAAGAAACGCCATTTAGCGAAATTTTCACTCCAGAAGATTTCAACGAAGAACAAAAAATGATGCGCGATAGCGTCAAAGAATTTATTGATCGCCAGGTGTGGCCGGTGAAACCGCAAATCGAAAATAAGGATTATGCTTTAATCGAAAGCCTGATGAAAGAACTCGGACAAATGGGTATGCTCAGCATTTCGGTTCCGGCAGAATACGAAGGCATGGGAATGGGATTTGTAGAAACCATGCTCGTTTGTGATTATGTTTCTGGCGCAACAGGCTCATTGGCAACAGCTTATGGCGCACATACAGGTATAGGTACCATGCCTATTGTGCTATATGGAAATGAGGAACAGAAAAAGAAATATCTTCCTAAATTGGCCAGCGGCGAATGGTTTGGCTCTTATGCACTCACAGAACCAGAAGCCGGATCAGACGCAAATTCAGGAAAAACGACCGCCAAACTTTCAGAAGACGGCCAACATTACATCTTGAATGGTCAAAAAATGTGGATCACCAACGCTGGGTTTGCACAGCTTTTCATCGTTTTTGCCCGCATTGATGATGATAAAAATATAACCGCTTTTATCATTGAAAAAGATCAAGCAGGCGAAGGTTTTAAATTAGGTGAAGAAGAACCAAAATTGGGCATCCACTCCTCTTCTACCCGACAGATTTTCATGACCGATGTCAAAGTTCCGGTAGAAAATCTTTTGGGCGAAAGAAACGGCGGTTTCAAAATTGCGATGAACGCATTGAATATTGGACGAATTAAATTAGCCGCTGCCTGTCTGGACGCACAACGCAGAATTCTTACCAATTCGATTGTGTATGCCAATGAGCGTAAACAATTTGATACGCCCATCGCAAAATTTGGTGCCATCAAGAAAAAAATTGCCGAAATGGCGATAGCCGCATATACCTCAGAAGCAGGTTCGTACCGTGCAGCAAAAGATATTCAGGACAAAATCGCCGAATTAGAAGCTACGGGTATGTCGCAGCAAGAAGCTGAATTAAAAGGCGTAGAAGAATTTGCCGTAGAATGTTCCATTCTCAAAGTTTATGCTTCTGAAGCGGCGCAAGTCTCCTCTGACGAAGGAATTCAGATTTTTGGCGGAATGGGATATTCTAAAGATGTTCCAATGGAAGCCGCTTGGCGCGATGCCCGAATTTCAAGAATTTATGAAGGAACCAATGAAATCAACCGCTTATTATCCGTGGATTTGTTGATAAAGCGTGCCTTTAAAGGAAAAATCGATCTCATGACACCAGCTATGGCTATTCAGGATGAATTGACCAGCATTCCATCGTTTGATATACCAGATTATTCTGAAACCTTGGCTCAGGAAAAAGAAATCATTCAGAATTTGAAAAAGGTATTTTTTATGGTCTCTGGTGCAGCTTTGCAAAAGTTTGGGGCAGATTTAGAACATCACCAACAACTCATATTGGGCGCAGCCGAAATTTTAATTGAAATTTATATGGCAGAAAGTGCCTTGTTACGTGCAGCCAAAATGAAAAACAACAGCCATGAACATGCCGATGTAGCTGTGAAAATGGCAGAGGTACAAATCTTTACAAGTGTAGAAAAAATTAAATCATATGCTACGGAAGGTATAATTTCGTTTACAGAAGATGACACACAACGAATGATGTTGAGTGGACTCAAGAGATTTACGAGATATAATCAATACCCCAATATTGTAGATTTGAAAAAAGAAATTGCCACATATTTCATTGAAAAAAACGCTTATACAATATAATCTCGTCCCAATAAAATAAGTTAAATTCATGTTAAAAACATCTTATTCGTACATAATATATATAATAAAATAATACATTTACAAATAAGTAAAGGTCTTTTCATAAAGTTGAATTTATCCCGCAAGTAAAATTGCGGGATTTTTATTTATTTTATGTATTTATTCAATTATTTTAAAAATTAGAAGTTAGATAATTTTCTACGATAATAATTCTGCATTTTAAAACACTCCGATATTTATTAAATTGTAAATCAACAATCCGATGAAAATCATTGCTTTGGCATAGTGTTTGAAATACAATAAGTGAAGTAAAAGTCTTTTCATAAAAATGATTTATCCCGTGAAGAAATTCCGGGATATTTCTTTTTTACCCGATTATTAATACCGCTTAAAATGAATCGAAAATAATTGGCACAGTAATTGCTATATATAATTTGAAGTAAAAGTCTTTTCATAAAAGTTGAATTGTGCCGTCGATGTATCGACGGCTTTTTTTATGTCAACTAAGTATAAAAAATATTTTGGCACACAGATTGCAAATGCAAAACCTGAGAAGTAAAGTCTTTTCATAAGTGTTGAGTTTACCCCTGCAATTTATTGCGGGGGTTTTTTATGTTCCGTATTTTCGTAAAAACTTATTATGCAAACCAGCTATTGGGAAGAAGACACGCTCTACAAATCTTATGATGTAAGCATCGTTGGCGCAGGGTTTACAGGGCTATGGACTGCGCTCCAAATAAAAGAAAAATATCCAGATTTGAAAGTTGTCGTCTGTGATAGCGCACATTATCCCCTAGGCGCATCTACTCGAAATGCGGGATTTGCCTGTTTTGGCAGTATCTCTGAAATTTTGGCAGATGTTCAGTCAATGGGTTGGGACAAAACATTACAACTTATTGAAAAAAGATTTAAAGGATTGGAATTTATTCAAAATAAACTAGATCCAAGAGAGTTTAATTTTGAAATCACAGGCGGGTTCGAACTTATGAAACAAGAAATTTCGGATGCTGAAATCAACCTAGTAAACCACAAAATCAACAAAATCACATCCATACCAAATACTTTTGAATGCCAAAATAATATTAAAGAAAAATTTGAATTAGGAAACTGGGGAAGTAATCAAATCATCTTCAATTTACTAGAGGGCAGTTTACACCCGGGTAAATTAGTAGAAATTCTAATCCGTGAATGCTACAAACTCAAAATTAATTTTATCTGGAATCAAAAACTTTTAAGTTGGGAAAATGAAAAAAATCACTTGAAACTCAATTTTAAAAACTTTTCACTCGAATCACAAAAATTATTACTGTGTACCAACGCATTTACTCCAGCAGTGCTCGATTTGGCAGTTACACCAGCACGTGGTCAAATTATTTTAACCTCTGAAATCCCAAATTTACGATTAAACGGAGTTTTTCATAGTGACGAAGGCTTCATATATTTCAGAAATGTAGGAAATCGTGTTTTATTAGGTGGTATGAGAAATCAAGATTTTGAAACAGAAAACACTACTGAATTTGCATCGAATTTATCTATTTTAAACCAACTAAAAACCTATTTACAAGAAATTATTTTACCGGGCAAATCTTTTGAAATTACGCATCATTGGAGTGGAATAATGGCTATGGGTCAAGATAAGTCCTATCTATTGGGAGAGTCGGAACCAGAGGTTTATTATGCGGTTCGACTCAGCGGAATGGGTGTTGCTTTGGCGCCCGAAATTGCAAAAGAAGCCATCAATCTGATGATGAAATAATTCTTTTTGGCACAACAATTGTATATAACTATTCGAAGTAAAAGTCTTTTCATAAAAGTTGAGTTTAACCATCGCGCAAGCGGTGGTTTTTTTATTTATACGCATCTAATGGATCCACTTTTTGAACCCCAAAAATCATTATTGCTAATATAAAAGCTAGAATCAGCAAAACAAAAATCACTCGAATTACAATAATTGTGATTTGGGTTTTTTTATCATCTTCAAAAAAAGAGGGTCGCCATTTTTTATTCAAAATAAACAAATGTTGACGTGCAGAAAGTCCGGTTTCGGTATCTGTGGCAATTATCACCAAATTCACACCACGCCCTTTGAGTTTGTTGAAGCTAAAACGATCAAAGCCTTCTGGCGGAAATATACCTAATGGCCTGATTTGTATAAAATCTGCATTTTTGGTTTCCCAGGTTATAGTGAATTCTTCATTGGGACCAACTTCCAATTTATCAACAGAAAAATTCGCTACGAGTGGGCGTTTTGTTGAAGAAGCAGGTCCTGGAGAAAAGGATTTGCGATAGGAATTGTATAAAATTCCATCATATTTTTTTCGTAATTCTGGATTTGACAATACTTCATATGCTTCCTGGATTTGCAGAAACATTTTGTTAAAAAACTCATCATTTGGGTTGACATCTGGATGAAATTTCTTCGATAATTTGCGGTAAGCTGTTTTAATTTCTGGCAATTCAGCATCCTGCTCCAGGCCAAGAATATTGTAAAAATTGGTCATAGAGGCTGTATTTTACAATTAATTATAAACAGGAACAAAAATCTGGGTTTTCAAATCCTTTTCTTCGGTTTTGGTGGCATCATTCAAATAGACATCATAGGTATTAAACGAAACTTCGATTCCGTTTACTTCGGCAAATTTGTAAATTCGTTCGTAGGTAATATTCAACGTATTATACGAACCATTGTGCATGGTAGTGAGGTATTTACCAGCTGGAATCTGAATATATTCAAAATCATCCTTTTCCTTTGCGTTTTTATTTAACATAAAACCACAATAAAAAAGGGCAAGTTTACTCTCTGGGCTGAATTGTTTCCATAAGACCACAGGGTGACCAATTTCATCTTCTGTAAGACCTTGATTATCGTGTAGATAACTATAAACATATCCAAACGCTTCGTTCATAGCGGTTGACATTTCTTGATCATCAGTAGTAGTTTGTTGCATGATGCCAAAAATTCTTTTTTCTGGTTCAGTAACAACATTAAATCCGCCCACTTTAATATCTGTATTGGGGTGTTTGAAAACTCTATCTTGAGTGAGAATTGAATCGAGATTGACCAAGCTAGATTTCAAATTATTTCTTACGGTTCCTTTCATCAAAAAATTAAACACCTGAAATGGATACTTGGCTTCACTACTGTCAAAAGACCATATCACTCTGGTTTTTCCATCATCTATACGTTGAAATATGGCCTCGGTGGTGTGTCCTTGCATATCGGCGATCTTCAATGAATAATCTATGAATTCATTTTCACGGCTATCTGTTATAGACATGCTGCCTTGACCTATTTTTCGATTCTCGCTCTCCCACATATACGAGGCGCCTTCACCGCTGGATGGAGAAGAAAAATTAAGTTTAATATCGGGGTCTTTTCTCGACCAAGAATCAAATTGTGTAAATCTTTTCAAATCATTAAAATGATTAAAAACCCGTTCTACAGGTGCATCAAATACATACTCTTCTTCAATATGCATGGTCTTGGGCATGAAGAGAGGTAAAACTGCAAGTGCTACCACCAAAAGCAGTAATAAAAACAATATTTTTTTCATGAATGTATTTTTACAAATATACTATCTTGGTTCAGAATTTGAATAATGAATTGGCCAATATTTCCGTATTCAATAATAGAATATAGTACGGAATTCACTTGAATTTATTATTTTTGAATTCTATAATTTTACAAATGAAATTTACAGAAGAAGAAAAAATTTCTATGCTGAAGGCCATGGATTCGCTTATCAAAATTGATAATGAAATTCATGAAAAAGAAGCCGAATTCATGGAAGCAATTTTAGCCGAATTTGGCTGGGAAACCGGTTTTATGGAAAAGCTTGAAAGTTTTAAAATCGAGGATGCACAAAAAGCTGTTCAATCCTTATCTGATGAAAAACTGGAGTATTTTCGCACCCTTTTAAATGAATTAGCCTTGAGCGATAAATTTATAAGTGATAAAGAAGCTGAATTCATACAACGGGTAAACGATTTTATTACAGAAAATTCAAAATGAAAAAACTTTTAATAATCTTTGTAGGAATTTTACTACTCACTTCTTGCCAAAACACCTCCTATATCGCTCTACACGATGCAGAAAAAGGTATGTTTTTGGACAGAGCAAGACGTGTGTCTGTAAATACTTTTTTTGATCGTAGAATGCAAAGCGAACTCGAGAGCCAATTATCCAAGGATTGGTATATTGTAAATGAGGATGAAGACTTTGTCTATTTCGGGCAGTTGATGAAAAAAAGTAGTTTTACAATGATTAATCCTTTTTACAAAGTAAGACGTGCACAACTCGATTCCATTTTCCCAGGATACCGCAGTATAGAAGGAAAGCACATCAAAGCCAAAGTTTTTCAATCCTATGTAAAACCGGTAATTGAAGAGCGATTGCTTGTTAATTGTCCGCAAAGTTATAATATACAATACGCCAAACGAAGTTATAAATTAACAAATGAAGGAATTCTCGCTCAAGTGAATTTTACCGGAAAATGTTATGAACAAAAAATATTCAAAGCAAATCTGCATGTTTTGTTAAATCCAGAAAATCTAGAGGTTATAAATGCAGAAACCAACCTCAAATAATTAAAAAATTTATATTATGAACTTATCAGATTTAGTACAAGGCCCTCTGGGTCAGCAATTAATCGGGGGATTGAGCCAACAATTGGGTGTTAACGACTCACGTGTCTCATCAGCCGTTTCTTTGGCTTTACCGTTTTTATTAAGCCAAATGAATAAAAACGCTCAAAGTAGCAATGGTCGAGAAAGTCTAAACAGAGCCTTGAACGATCACGGATCTGAACTGGACAATATTATGAGCTTGCTCAACAGTCCGAATATGGCGGATGGTCTAGGGATTTTGGGACATGTTTTTGGAAATAAACAAACACAAGTAGCTCAAAACATTGGTAATCAATCAGGATTGTCAACAGGAAAAGTGATGCAAATTTTGGCTACACTTGCACCTATTGTGATGGGCTTTTTGAGCAAACAAAAACAACAGAGCAACCTGGATTCTAACGGAGTTTCTGGACTTTTGGGTTCGATTCTGGGCGGAATGCAACAAACCAACCGTTCAGAAATGAGCTTGATAGAAAGAATGCTAGACCAGGACGGTGACGGTAGCTATATGGATGACGCCTTGGATTTGGGAAGTAAATTATTAGGCGGATTCTTTAAAAAATAAGTCTTGATTAAAAATTAAAACCCGGGAAGTTCCGGGTTTTTTATTTTATTTCAAATTCAAAAGAAACTACACCTCGGTAGGTTGATTTACCTCCATATTAATAATCATGGATTCATACGAATCCAAAGTTTCAAAAATCGTGGATTTATTTTCTTTAAAATAGGAAGTTTCCTTGAACATTGTTTTATAATATTCAATACCACTTAACAAATTTTCCTTGAATTCATTTGTTTTTTTGATTTGTAGAGGAGTCATTTGCAGCAAATTTTCTAATTGATTTGCCAAATTATCCATATACAATTTCAATTCTTTGATAAACATATGAGGGCGATTTTCATGATTTTCGATGGATTTTTTTCCATAAATATGCTGCACCATTTGCTTGAGGCTTACTTCTTTAGAAAAATAAGCTAAATTCGGGCCTGGACAAACCACAACGCCCTGTTTTTGACCTTTTACAGGAATATCCAAATCCATTTGTGCCGCATTGGCCAATCCCACACACAAACATGATTTTTCTGTAATTTTTTCAAATTCCAAATCAAATTCATCAGAGGAAATTTCATTCCGTTTAGATTCCAATTCCTTCAATTTGATATCCTGAAATTTCTTAGACGCCGTACAAATCCCTTCTTCATTATCATAAGCCTTGCTGAGAGCCAGGTATTTTTTTGGGCAAGAACTTCCGGCTTTTCCTTCCTCTATTCTTTTATTTTTATAAAAATCATTTGTTGTGCCTTTTATTGTATTGAAAGGTACACCCAAAGGGGAAATTTCGCTCAAATACAAATCTTCCTCTTTGGCTGCAGCAAGGAGTTTTCGCGTATCTTTATCTACGGCAGTAGCCTCTGGCACCAATAAAAATGGTGTCCCCCAGCCTACAGAATTCAAAGCATAATTTTCAAGTAAAAAAAAGTGTTCTTCGGAAGTCCCAACACCTCCTTGAACCGAAAATTTCACTTTGGGAGCCGTTTTCGGAACTACTCTACCCTTATTCGACAAGGATTTTACAAGGACTGAAAAGGTATCTTCTATTAACTTATCTTTTTGTTGATTAAATTCTTCGACAATCGGACCTAATAATAAACCATTGGTGGCAAATGCATGTCCACCACAATTCAAGCCAGATTCAATACGATATTCTGATACCCAAAGTCCTTTTTTTGCCAAAAAAAGACCTTGAATCATGGCAGAGCGATAATCACTTACTTTTAAAACTATTTTTTTGTTTAAATTACCCTCTTCATCGGGGAAAAAATCGTCAAATTCTTCCATATAGCCATATAATCGCGGATTCATTCCTGCCGAAAATATGACAGACGACTGGGTGTTGCTCAAGGCAAAACCGCGCAATGCTGCATGCGCATCATTGTATTTGGTGGGTAAAGGCTCCCCTTTGTAAAAATTATCTTTATCAACTTTGGTCATTATATTCACATCGATACTTCCAGGGCTGAAGTTTTCGTCGAGAATTCTACGTAATTCGTTTAAATTTTCTTTTCCTGATTGAATAAATTCTTCAAGCTTATTTTTCAAAACTGATCCAGGAGGAAGAAAGGCTAAAAATTCTTCCAATTCTGCTCTTTTTTCTAGCAGATCACCCTTAAATTTTTCAAAATTATGATGTACAATTTTGTTCACGAGATTTAAATAACTTGTAATAATTCCCGCTCGAGATTCGGGATCTTTTGGATTAAACTTTTCGAAAGAAAAATTGAATTTATCTGCGTAGTATTTTCCGATTTTGGCAATTAAATCATCATCCATAATAGAAATTACAGAATCGATTCCCAAATGAGCCACCCTTACCGGGCTGTCGATTGTAAAGGCCAAGCCCATCACAGGAATATGAAAACTGTGAACATTGCTTTGTAAGGTCATAAATTGAAATATTTTATTTGAATTTTTTTCAGTCGTTAAAGTTAATAAATCATTATGTAGAAAAATAACTTAATCCTAATTTTATGACAAATTTATCATGAATCGTTTTAAACTTTATATACTTTAACTTAAATTTATACCGTAATTGCAAAAATCATGAGAATCATTTTCGTCATTTTAATGGGATATTTGGTGACATCTTGCGCATCATTGCCCAAAAAACTTTCACCTGAAGAGGAAATAATAAATTTTCAAAAAAACTTGAATGAATCTTATTTAAATCCTGAAGAATCGCCACTACGTGGAAAATACTTTACGCAGTTCAAGGCGCATCCTTTTTTTCCCATTAATCTCAAATATCGAGTAAACGCTACCTATGAACCAATAGAGAATAGCATTCCTTTTCAAATGCCTACCTCTTCGGGCAAGACACAAACCTATTTATCCTATGCCTTAATAAAATTTGAACTGGATGGAAAATCTCACCAACTTGTGGTCTATCAAAATCAACGTTTAAAGGATATGCCTGAATATAAAAACCATTTATTTTTGCCATTTTACGACCTTACAAATGATGTAGAAACCTATGCTGGCGGCAGATATTTGGATTTGGAAATGCCAAAAAGCAACAAGATTATCATCGACTTCAATCAAGCTTATCAACCCTACTGCGCCTATAATATTTATGATTATAGTTGTCCAATTGTACCTTCAGAAAACCGTTTAGACATAAGAATTCCGGCAGGTGTAAAATATAATGCAGAAGAATTTGAACATGATTAAAAAGTAAATTTAGCCATATTGAAATTTCGATTTTAAAATTTTCTGTGTTAAATGATTTATAGATTTAGAAATAGCGCATGATTTTGTATTTATGATTTCTAAAATCTTTGCCTCTTCATTTATTTTAAATACTTTTAAGCTTTAAAATTAAATACATGGATATTAAATTCAATCAACGAGAAGATTATAATAAATTACAAGTAAGCCAACTCAAACACAAACAAAAAAGAATAAAACTTGGCGGAGGAGAAACACGAATTGAAAAGCATAAGGCCAAGGGTAAAATGACAGCTCGTGAACGAATTGATTATCTGTTTGATAAGGATAAAAATTCCATAGAAATAGGGTCTTTTGCTGGTTATGAAATGTACGAAGATCATGGAGGCTGCCCAGCAGGTGGCGTAGTAGTAAAAATAGGATATATATCTGGAAAACAATGTATTGTAGTAGCCAATGATGCTACCGTAAAAGCTGGAGCATGGTTTCCAATTACAGGGAAAAAGAATTTGCGCGCACAGGAAATCGCCATGGAAAACCGATTGCCTATTATTTATTTGGTTGATTCTGCCGGCGTTTATCTACCCATGCAAGACGAAATTTTTCCTGATAAAGAGCATTTTGGACGAATATTCAGGAATAACGCCATCATGAGCTCCAGTGGGATCACACAAATTGCAGCTATAATGGGAAGCTGTGTAGCAGGCGGTGCCTATTTACCAATTATGAGCGACGAAGCCTTGATTGTGAAAGAAACAGGAACTATTTTTCTTGCTGGACCCTATTTGGTAAAAGCGGCTATTGGCGAAAATGTGGATGCACAAACGCTAGGTGGTGCAGAGACACAAAGCGATATTTCTGGAGTTACCGATTATAAGGCAGAAAATGACCAGGATGCACTGGACAAAATAAAATCGATTGTTGGCAAAATCGGTGATTACGACAAAGCTGGATTCAATAAAATCGAACCCAAAAAACCTTCTAAAGCCCTTTCAGACCTCTATGGAATTCTACCCGAAAGCCGAACCGAACAATATGATATGTATGATTTGATTTCTACATTGATTGATCAAAATTCATTTGATGAATACAAAAAAGACTATGGTAAAACCATAATTTGCGGATATGCACGTGTGGACGGTTGGGCTGTAGGAATTGTGGCTAATCAACGAAAAATTGTGAAATCTGCACAAGGAGAAATGCAATTTGGAGGTGTAATTTATTCAGATTCAGCAGATAAGGCAACAAGATTCATAGCAAATTGCAATCAAAAGAAAATACCCTTAGTTTTTCTAACGGATGTTACTGGATTTATGGTAGGAAGCAAATCAGAACGTGGAGGAATCATAAAAGATGGAGCCAAAATGGTGAATGCCGTTTCGAATTCTGTTGTACCCAAATTTTCAATAATTGTTGGAAACTCCTATGGTGCAGGAACTTATGCTATGTGTGGAAAAGCCTACGATCCTAGGCTTATCGTTGCTTGGCCTTCGGCTAAAATTGCCGTAATGGGCGGCGAACAAGCGGCAAAAGTACTTTTACAAATAGAAGAATCTTCTTCGCGCGAAGCATTGAGTGAAGAAGAAAAAGAGACCTTATTGAATCAAATCAAAGAAAAATATGATAATGCAACTACACCAGAATATGCCGCAGCAAGATTGTGGGTTGACGAAATCATAGACCCGATTGAAACGCGCAAATGGATTTCCATGGGAATAGAAATGGCCAATCATGCACCTATCCAAAAGGAATTTAATTTGGGTGTAATTCAAGTTTAAATTATTATTTATGAAAAATCCCATTTATGGAATTTGGCTAATTACAAGCATTTTTTTACTGGCTTCCTGCCAATCTGTAGAAAAATATAATGCACATCTCGAGAAGGAAATTCCTGCAGAATTATTGAAAAAGGATGTGGATTTCACTTTTGAAAAACTCAAAAAATTTCATCCGAAACTCGATTGGTATATTCAAGAAGATTCACTTGCATATAAATTCGATTCTTTAAAAAATACACTTGAATCTCCATTAACACCCAGAGAATTTTTTACCAAAATTGCTCCTGTTGTAAGCGAAGTTCGTCAGGGACATTTGAGAGTTGGTGCGCCAATGAAGAGATTTACACGTAAAGAGATTATAAATTTGAAGAATCAAAAAGGTCTTTTTGGCCGGATGGAATACGCATTGTATGATGATAAACTATTTGTGATAGAAAATAGAGAGGGATTTGCAGGAATTGAACCTGGCACCGAAATTCTCTCTATTGATGGTGAAAATACGTCAAAAATCCTTGAGCGATACAAAAAGTTGAACTCTGGGGATGGTTATAATACCACTTTTCAAAGGCACTTTTTGGCAAAAGCTTGGCCTGGCTATCATGTGGCAGAAAATGGCATTCTAGACAGCGTTTTTATAGAAACAGCATGGCAAAACCAAAAAAAGTCATTTTTCATTCATCGTGAAGCAAAAAGTTCAGACGAAAAAAAGGAAGAGAAAGAAAAAACCAAAGAAATGTCTAGTAAAGAAAACAAAACCAAAGATTACAATCCCCAAACGCTGGATTATAATCGAAATTTGATTTTCAAAGATGCTGACAGCTTGGTTGCATATATGAAGATTAATACTTTTTCGGGTATATTTTCAAAAAAGTTTTACAAAGACAGTTTTAAATTGCTGAAAGCCACAGAATCAAAATATTTAATATTAGATATTAGAAACAATTTGGGAGGTTCACTTTCAGAAATTCAAAACTTATATTCCTATTTAGCCCAAGATGAATTCATATTTTTGAATGATTTGGAAGTTACTTCAAAAAATTCTATGATGTATGCCAGATATTTTAAGGGTACCCCTTGGTGGTCTAAGCCTTTTTTGGGTCTTTTTGCGCCTTACTATTTTGTCCGCACCTTGACATCCACCAGAAAAAAAGGAGAAAAATACGTGGTGGGTTCAAGAAAATATACGCGAAATACAGAGCCTAAGGCGGATGCTTTTCAAGGCAAAATTTATGTATTAATTAATGGTTCCAGTTTTTCTGCGGCATCTGTTTTACCATCAAAATTAAAAAATGAAAAACGAGCGATTCTGGTTGGTGAAGAAACTGGTGGAGCAAATGATGGAACGGTGGCTGGTAGATATACCCTACAAAAAATGCCTGAATCTCAATTGATGATTCCTATAGGACTTATGTTAATTCAACCACAGATTCTATACGAAAACAAAGGATTGGGCGTACAACCCGATGTTGAAATTATTCCAAATATTCAAAATATTCTCCAAAAGGACGATGTGGAACTGAATTGGGTGCTAGATGATATAATGAAAGAAACCAAAATAGAGCTCAATAACAATTCCCCTTTGATTTAAAAATTTTACTGAATAACCTTTGAATTTCAAAAAATTCACAACAAATAGTAATTTTGGAATAAATTTCGATTAGCAATTTGTATAAGTTTATGAAAATTAACAACAAAAATTAACATTATGAGAAGTTCAAACGGTTTTAAAATAAGGCTTATTATTGGATTGTTGATTGCTGCTTTTGCTGTATTTCAATATTATTCAAATACCTCAACCAACGAAATTACAGGAGAAAAACAACATGTTAGCATAACGCCGGAACAAGAGATCCAACTCGGGCTTGATGGGCGTGATTATATGATTCAACAATCTGGCGGATTGTTACAAGATGCAGAAATTCAACAATATATCGACCAAATTGGGGCAGAAATTGTTCATAAAAGTGATGCATCGAAAACGCCCTATGTTTATGAATTTCATGTTTTGGCAGATCCCAATATGGTCAATGCTTTTGCAATGCCGGGTGGGCAAATTTTCATTACTGCTGGCTTATTGAAAAGATTGGAAAACGTAGATCAACTGGCTGGTGTATTGGGTCATGAAGTGGCGCATGTGGTTGCTAGGCATTCTGCACAACAAATGGCCAAACAAAACTTGACTTCTGGTCTTGTAGGTGCAGCGGGTGTAGTTGGCGGTGATATGAATTCTGCTCAATATGCACAAATGATTGCCAATATGGTAAACATGAAATATGGCCGCGAAGATGAATTAGAATCAGATGAATTGGGGGTAAGGTTTATGGTACAATCGGGTTACAACCCTACGGCGCTTATTCGTGTTATGGAAATTTTAGACGAAGCCAGTGGTGGGCAAGCACCGCCAGAATTTGCCTCGACCCACCCGAGTCCAGCAAATAGAATTCAAAAAATTCAAGCTGCTATTGAAAAATATTCAAATCAATTACCGCCATCGGCTCCTACACAAAAAAGAGAGGAACTTCCCGCAGGTTCGTATTAAAATATAAAATTGATTATTTTTTATACACTTTGTAGAATTTCACACCGTAGAGCGTACTTACATCTCGGTCATAAATTCTACCGGGTTTGACAATTATTTTTTCTTGAATAATTTTTCTTCTGAATTGAACAAATGCGTTTCGAACAAATTCATCCAATGATCGATCATTTAATTTCAATCTTTCTATCATCGATATGCTACCATCCTTTTCGATAATAAATTCAATATAAATACTTACTTCATTCAACTTGGTTTCTTTTTCGATTCCTTTCATGAACGGTGCAAACAAGAAATTAAATTGATCTTTCATACATTTGGCAGAATAGACTTTATTGGACGCCAAGGCTTCACAGCCTTTGACCACTGGTAATTCTTCCAGAACGGATAATGGATAACCCATCGCACGTTGTTTTTGAACGCTTTCCGTGTTGGTATCCCATGTTTTTTCTTGTGCAAAAACACAGGTGAAAACTACACAAATGATCAAAGAAAATATGGTCTTATTCATTAATACGTCCTAATTTCGGATTGTTTTGATTGCTTTTTTTCATTTCTTCTCCAATCATATTTGCTGCAGAAAAAGAAGCCACCATATTGTTGAGCATATCACCGGCTGCATCTGGAGAATTAGGAAGGAGAATTAAACTCGATTTATTAAGCGTTCCCATGGCTTGAAGCGTGTCATAGTGCTGCGTAACCACAATCAAAGCAGAGGCTTCTTGGGAATTGATTCCAACCTTGTTGAGCACATTTACAGATTCTTCCAATCCTTTGGCTATCTCACGGCGTTGATCTGCAATACCTTGTCCTTGTAGTCGTTTACTCTCTGCTTCTGCTTTGGCTTTTTCTACAATAAGAATACGCTGTGCATCTCCTTCAAATTGGGCTGCAATTTTTTCACGCTCAGATGCATTAATACGGTTCATGGCATGCTTCACCTGCTCATCCGGATCGATATCTGTAACCAAGGTTTTGATGATATCATACCCATATTCGTTCATAGCTTCCTGTAATTCAGATTTCACCGCAATGGCAATATCATCTTTTTTCTCAAAAACATCATCCAACCTCAGCTTTGGAACCTCTGCCCGAACCACATCAAAGACATAAGAAGTGATTTGCGCGTAAGGATTATCTAATTTGTAAAACGCATCATATACTTTGTCTTTAATTACAACATATTGTACTGAAACCTTGATTTTTACAAATACATCGTCCTTGGTTTTGGTTTCAACCACAACGTCTAATTGTTGAATTTTGAGTGACATTCTGCCTGCAATTTGATCGACAAAGGGAATTTTTAAATGAAATCCAGAATTTCGAACACTTTGAAAACGTCCAAGTCGCTCAATAATAACGGCTGTTTGTTGCTTAACTATAAACCAAAGCCCAAAAAAACTGAGCACAAAAATTCCAAGGACCAGAATCCAAATTATATTTCCGAAAAGTAAATCCATATTTTTTATTTTTAAAATTATCAAGACTTTAATTTGCCTTGTAGGTTGTGATTTTTTGATTAAAATTAAAGCATTCCCAATTCGAATTTAGCCTCCTCACTCATGAGCTCCTGCGACCAAGGCGGCTCGAAGGTTACTTGTACAGAAGATTTGGAAATACCTTCAATTTCGCCGATTTTTTCTTCAACTTCTGCCGGTAAACTTTCTGCAACCGGGCAATTGGGCGAAGTTAAGGTCATTAATATTTTTGCTTCTCCTTCTGTGCTTATATGCGCATCGTAAATTAGCCCTAATTCGTATATATCTACCGGGATTTCTGGATCGTATATCGACTTCAGAACTCTCACCATCTCCTCTCCTAGTTCGTGTATTTGTTCGTTGGTTAAACTCATTCTAAAACATTTCTGTCAAAAATACAATTATTTGTGTAAAACTTGTCAAAATTTAGCTTTAAACTTTGATTACAAAAATGGATTTTAAACAGTAGAAATAAAAAAATTCCGACAAGGCCGGAATTTTTTTTATTCAATTAATGAATTTAATTATTTCTGATTTTCAGGATAAAGAATTCCTAGAACATAATCTTTGGTGAGATACTTTTGTGCTGCTTTTTGAACATCGCTTGCAGTAAGCGCATCCAATCGCTCCAAGTATTTGATATATCGTTGTTTTGCACCCGATTTTACATTTTCACCACTGATTACATTGAGCCAAGTACGGTTAATTTTCGACTTTTCTTTGTAATCATTGATTTCTGATTCTTTGAATTTTGCCAAATCATTGGCATCTGGACCTTGTTTCACAACTCGTGCAATTTCGTCTTGTGTAACTTTCAGTAATCTATCCACATTTTCTGGTCCACAAGGAAAGAAAACTCTGAAAAAGTAGCTTCCGTACGGAACATTACTCAATCCTCCATTTACAGAAGAAGTGTAGGTTCCGCTCTCGTCTTCACGTAATTTTTCTACCAGCTTAATTCCGATAACAGATGCAAGAGCCTGCATAGCTAAATCATCTTTTTCTGAATATTCTGCTTCACCGTAGTATCGCAAATCTACAAAGCTTTGAGATTCAATTCCTTTTTTATAGGATTTATTATGAGTTCCGCTAACATTGCGGTAACCATTATCAACATATTTTTCAGCTTTACCCGTTGAAGGCAATGTAGCGATGAATTTTTCACTCAATTCTTTGAGTTTAGCCTCGTCCACATTTCCTACGAACATAAAGTGGAAATCACCTGCATTTTTTAATTTATTGGTAAAAATTTGATGTGCAAGTGCGTAATCAGTTTTATCCCAATCTTCTTTCAAAGGAATCAAATTATCAACTCTAGGATTGGTACCGGAAATAAATTTCTCATGTTCAAGTGTGAAGAAAATTCTAGGTTGAGAAGCCAAATTATCATAAAATGCACTCTGCTTGTTTACAAAACTTTGATAAGCTTCTGGGTCTTTGTTGATTCCTGTGAAATTGGCATAAATCAATTCAAAAAGCGTTTCGAGGTCTTTGGGAGTTGAACTACCCGACAACCCTACCTCTGAAAGAGAAATAAAAGGACTCACATTTACCTGTTTTCCAGATAAATATTTGGTTAAATCTGTTTGAGAATAACCCATCAATCCTGCTTGTGACAATGCACCATACGCCCATTTGGTTTGTTTGTGTTCTTGATCCGAAAGTATAGAATTACCACCCAAACGCGAAGCTCTGAAAAGGATTTCATCATTTTTGAAATCTGTTTTTTTGAAGGTGATTTTCGCCCCATTGCTCAAAGTCCAGGTTACCGTAGATAAAGCATCATCTCTTTCAGTTTTTACAATTTTTCCTTTTTCAGGCAAAGTTTTTACGAGTTTTTCTATTTTTACATCATCGTTGTAAGCATCAATTTGCAATTTTTCAACGGCATCAAAGGCAGCAAGAATTTCTTTTTCTGTAGGTTGCTTAATGCTTTCTTTTTGTGGACCGGTAATTACCACAACTCGATTCTCGTCGCGAATATAATTTTTGATGAGTGCATTTACCTCTTCGATTTTAATTCCCGGTAAAATTTCATTATATTTTTCAAATTGCCATTCAATTCCAGTCGCAGGAGAATCTGATAAATAATGATAAACATAGATCATTACCTTTCGGTTAGATTCGGTTTTGTCGCGATCATTATACATTCTTTCAATGCGAGACAAAAGTTCGTTTTTAGCTCTATCGAGTTCACTTTGGTTGAATCCATGGCGTTGAATTCTTTCATTTTCTAAAAGTAAAATATTCAACGCGTTCAATTGTCCTCCTTCTGGCGTCATGGCAAAAGACTGAAATGCATTTTTTGTTTTGGCCCAAGTTTCACCATAGTAAGCACCTGCATAGGTATAGGGAGGATTGGCATGGGTGGTATATTCATTCAAGCGATTGTTGAGCATCGTAGAAAAAAGACTTTTAATTAATGATTCACGATAATCTTGAATCGTTTTTACAGCCTTGGGTTTTCCTGCATCCTTATAATATAGTTCGATATTACTGAAAGAAGCTTCGGGGTCTGATTCTATAGCTACATAAGTTTCCTTGTGATTTGGGACATCATATTGAAGGCGTTGACGTGGATTTTCTGGATTTTTGTATTTACCAAATTGTGTTTTAATTCTTTTTTCTATTTCTTTTGCGTCAATATCACCTACTACAACCACAGCCATCAAATCGGGTCTGTACCAATCACGATGAAACCTGCGAATAACTTCTGGGTCAAAATTTTCTATGATTTCTTTTTTTCCGATAGGCAAACGATCTGCGTAATGAGAATTATTGAGCACTTTTGGCAAATAATTATCAAGCATTCGTCTATCGGCTCCCGTTCCAAGCCTGAGCTCTTCTAGCACCACGCCTCTTTCTTTGTTTATTTCTTCATCTGTCAATATGGCATTGAAAGCCCAATCTTCCAGAATTCTCATTCCAATATCCAGATTTTCTTTCTTTTCCAAAGGAATGGGTAAAATATATACCGTTTCGTCAAATCCTGTATAGGCATTTAAATGTTGACCAAACTTTACACCAATAGATTGCAAATTATCGACGAGCGTATTTCCAGGGAAATTCTTGGTCCCATTAAAATTCATATGTTCCATGAAGTGAGCCAAACCCAGCTGGTCATCATCTTCTACAATAGAACCTACATTAATGGCCAATCGCAATTCTACACGATTTTCTGGTCTATTATTTTCCTCGATATAATAGGTAAGTCCATTTTCAAGTTTACCATAAACCACATTTGGGCTTAATGGAATCTCTTGTGCCGGTAGGAAATAAATCCCTGCAAAAAGCCCGACTAATAAGCTACGTAATTTCATCTGAATTATTTGATTTAAACTTTATTAAAAAAATTCAATATTTTGGAATAAAAAATAATTTATTTTAAACAAAAGGCAGCCTTGAAAGCTGCCTTTATATTCTTTCAATAAAATATTATTTAAATTCGGAATCCTGTATGTCTTTATTTACTTGTACAGAATTCAGTATCATTTCGATATTTTGTGGCCCTACAACTTGGGTTACTTTATGCGGAAATTTCACTCCTCCTACTTCCTTATAATCTTCATAAAAGCTGAGCACAGGTGTTTCACCCATCATCGATGTAGATTGCACCAACAACCCGGTAGTTACATCAAAAAATTC
Source organism: Flavobacteriaceae bacterium (assembly GCA_030538275.1). Classification (GTDB taxonomy): domain Bacteria; phylum Bacteroidota; class Bacteroidia; order Flavobacteriales; family Weeksellaceae; genus Profundicola. The sequence continues at coordinate 19,611 of JAUNUH010000015.1, forward strand.
TGAAACAGTTTTGCCTCCCAATGTTACATCTACTTGGTAAGCATCTTTTCCATTTACTTGCGAAATTCCTTTCAACGTCATTTGATTGGCAGTATAAAAAGCATGAGGAATAATTCCTTTGGTAGCTACTTTATCAGCTACTTCTTCACCTGTAACTTCTTGTCCGCCTGCTCTCATAGTAGTTCCGTCAAATTTTTGTTCCTGTACTACCATTTCGCCCATTTTTATCACCATTTTTTCCTTGTTTGGAGCTTTTTGTTTCATTTCACCGCTCAAAGGTGCTGGAGCTCCAGGAACATTCATAGTAAATGTTGAAGAAACCGTTTTCAATGATTTTGCTTTTTCTTTTCCACCGATAGCCTTCAAATAAGATTCAATAATTTGCATAGCCGTAATATCCGACGCAATTTCTTTCTTTTTTGGAGCTTCTACTTCTTTTCCATATCTGTCATAATACTTTACAGGCATATTCATGGCTTGTAATGCAGGTAAAACATCATCTGCCTTTCCTACAACCACAATACGTGCGTTGTCTTTTCCAAAATATTTCTGTGCTGCTTTGCGCACATCCTCTTTGGTTACAGCATTAATTCTTGCAATATAATTTTCGTAATAATCAGCTGGTAATTTTTGCGTTTCGGTTTGTAATGCTTGTCTGGCAATAACTTCAGGTTTTTCTACCTGCATTACAAAGTTTCCTATGTATTTAGCTTTGGCATTTGACAATTCTTCATCGGTCACCAATTCGGTTCTGATTCTTCCTAGTTCGTTCAATATTTCTACAATCGCGCTGTCGGTAACAGAGTTACGAACCGATGCTGTTGTGATAAATCGGCCTACATTTTTGTCACCTCTAATGCTGGAATATGAGCCATACGTCCAGCCATTTGCTTCACGCAAATTCAGGAAAAGTCTTCCTTCACCGCCGCCACCTAAAATCTGGTTTGCCATCAATACTGAAAAATAATCTGGATCTGTCATTTTGAGGTTTGTAATATTCATTGTTGAAACCTCTGATTGTACCGCATTAGGCATATCAATAAAGTTGATTTGAGCTGAAGAAAGATTTTTTGGCTCAACATTTCTAGGATCTGCTACACTGGCTTTTTTCCAATTCCCAAATTTTTCGGTAACAAGTTTCTTTACTTGATCAAATTTCACATCACCTACTACTACGATATAGGCATTTCCAGGTACAAAATTATTTTTATAGTAAGATTTTACATCTTGTAGCGCAATATTTGGAACTGTTTTATCATTTACAAATTCGCCATAGGGATGATTTAGGCCGTAAACAAGTGCATCGCGTAAATTTCCAGCAACACTAGATACACTTTTCTCATCTGCTTTGAGTCCTTCAATCAATTTATTCTTCTCACTTTCAAACTCTTCTGCTGTCAAAAGGGGATCCAAAACACCATCTGCCACTAAATCCAATACCTGCGGGAAAAATTTTGAAAGCGTAGAGGCAAATGCGCCTCCTGCGTTCATATTTACCCTGGCGCCATAAAATTCAATTTCTTCGTTGAAGGCATCTTTTGATTTTTCAGAAGTTCCATTACCCAACATACTGCTCAACAAGTCTCTAACTCCTTTTTTATTACCTTCTGCAATAGGCGGATTGTCCAAAGTTAAATTAAAACTCACTCTAGGCAATTTATGATTTTCTACCACCAATACCTTCAAGCCATTATCAAGCGCAAAAGATTGAGATTTACCAATATTTACCTTAGGAGCAGGTCCGGGCTTGGGCATTACACTTCTGTCGATACCTTTATTCATAGAACTTGTAGATGTATTAGCTACTTGTGTTGGCGTACATGCTGCTAATGCCACAACCGCCATTATACTATATATTATTCGTTTCATTATTTTCTATTTTGTTGTTGCTATTAATTTGTTCCTTTATATTCCATCACAACACGTTGATTGGGATTGAGGTACTTTTTGGCAACATCTCTAATTTCTTCCTTGGTTATAGATCGATAAATGTTTATTTCTTCATTGATTAAGCTCGTATCACCATACAACAAATAATTGGTGGCAAGTGAATGTGCAATTCCTTCTAGACTTGCGTTGCTGGATACAAAATTATTTTCGAATTCATTTTGAAGTTTTTGATATTCTCTTTCAGAAATCAATTCGGTTTGTATTTTTTTAATTTCTGCATCGTATGCAGCAATCATTTGTTCCTGTGTTATCGGGCCCATAGGCAATCCATAAATGATGTACTGCCCGTAATCTTCTTGTGAAAAGTTGAAGGCTCCTACTTGCAAGGCAGTTTTGTCTTGATCTACCATTTTTTTATACAATCTAGAGCTTTTACCACCTGTGAGCAGAGAAGAAACCATATCTAGAACTCTGGCATCTCTTGTTTTCATAGAGGGTGTGCGGTAAGCCACAATTTGCATTGGGATTTGAACATTGGGGTCTTCCCAGGTTCCATGGATGGGCTGTGTGATTGGATCTTCTTTTGGAAAGTTTCTGGCAATAGCTGGTCCCGCGGGTATATCACCAAAATAATCCTTGATCCAGCCTTTTGCTTGATGGGAATCAAAATCTCCTGCCACGACAAGAACCGCATTATTTGGAATGTAGAATTTTTCGTTAAAAGCTTGAAACTCCTCCAAAGTTGCTGCATCCAAATGTTCCATTTCACCAATTGTAGTCCAGCGGTATGGATGTTTTGTATAGAGTTTTTCTTTCAATGCTTTCAAAATATTACCATAAGGTTGGTTATCGATTCGCAGCCTTTTTTCTTCTTTTACAACCTCGTTTTGGGTATCAACACCAATTTGGTTGATTACAGGATGTAACATTCTTTCAGCTTCCATCCACAATCCCAATTGTAGGTTGTTTGAAGGAAAAACTTCGTAATAATAGGTGCGGTCGTCGCTGGTATTTGCATTATTGTTTCCGCCGTTCGCTGTTACAATTTTGAACCATTCACCTCTTTCGATATTTTGTGTACCTTCAAAAAGAAGATGTTCAAAAAAATGGGCAAAGCCTGTACGATCGGGCTGTTCATCTTTGGCTCCTACATGATACATTACAGATGTTACTACCACAGGAGCGGTTTTGTCCTGATGCAAAATTACATGCAGTCCATTTTCGAGTTTGTACTCTTCGTACTCAATTTGCTGTGCGTTTGCAAAAATCATGGTGCCTGCTGCTACGACACTCAGTATTGCTTTTTTCATGAAAATATTTATTTTAATTAAACCATTAGACGTATGTCAAGGGGTAAAGTTACACTTTTCGTATAAAATTACTCAAATTTCATGGACAAAGCGACAATTTTTTTTGGGCAACTTAACACGCTTTACACTATATCCTGGCACTTGTATGCTTAGAAAAAGTCGGCATACAAGTAGTTCCACTCCGTTCCCACTACTTGTATGCCGCTTTTTCTTGGCGCATACAAGCACCAGGATGTCGTTACAATCGTGGTTGCTGTTTACTGGTTACTGGTTGCT
>JAUNUH010000016.1 GCA_030538275.1 Flavobacteriaceae bacterium
TTCATCACTCCTTCCCTACTCTCTTATCACTTTCTTCGTCACCACCCCTTCACTAGTGAAAATTTTTACGACATAAGCCCCCTTGGGTAGGGCACTCAAATCCAAAGTGTTGGTGGCAAATATAGTTTTGAGCAATTTGCCTTGTAAATCAAATAATTGCAGCTGTTCTATGGGCAAATCGGATTTGATATGAACCATATCGCGAGCGGGATTGGGGTAGATTTGCACGTTGTTTTTGACGGCAGAAACTTCTTCTGTAGCCAAATCATCCTGCCAGCAATCCTCTGAAAATACCGAATAATCATCATACCACCAACCATGTGTACCATCACCCGGCTGTGGCACCACAAAACCGGGGTCTATCTGGACGCAGGTGAGGTTGGGCAATTCATTTACTACCACCCTTGTCATGTTTTCATTATTACCATTGGCTAAATTCATCTGCCACAGAGATAGATTTGCACCTAGATGTATAAAATCAAGATTTATATTATTATGTAAGTCAATTTGACTTAAATTATTATTTGCTATTGAAAACCATTCTAAATTAGTTGCTCCATTCACATATATTTGCGAAATACCGGAACTATCTAAAAATGCAAAATTTAGTTGAGTATTGAGGTTTAGATTGAGAGAATCTATAGCACTGCCACAAGTGAAGTTTACACGTGTTATATTGACAAAAGCCTCTATTCCTGTGGCATCTGTCATCTGTTCAGGCCATAAATGTGAATTTAAACAACCTATATTGCCCGTATATGCAATGGCTTCACTGTATTGAATTTCATCATCGCCATTTGTATTAAGAAGCGGTCTCCTGATTAAAGATTGTTTAAAATTTGAATCAGGTATATAAACAATACTATCTTGTGCCTTTACATTGTAAATACATACAATAATAAGAATTAATAGAAATCTCATTTCACCAATAGTTTTTGTTGTATTAATACGCCCGATACCAACTGAAATTTAAAGTAATAATAGCCTTTTTTCCATTGAGAAACATCCAACTTAACGTGCTTTAAATTAATATCTTTAGAAGCATATTGCAATTTATGCTGCAAGGTATAATACACATTACCTTCATCTGCAGTAAATGTTTCTTTTTTACCTGACGTTACATCATAAAAATTTTGAAAACTGAAATTATCGGCAAAAACTGTAAAAAGTTTATTGTCATAAGTTCCTCTCCCCGTTCCATAAATCAGATATTCACCTAATCCGGGATCTTTGTCAATATCAAAGTCATCTATTGGATAATCTTCTGTTATTCCGTCATTTAATATGTGGTTGAAAGTAAACCCAAAGTTGCCATTATTATAGGTGAGTTTGTAATTAAATAACAAATAGCGGTTGGCTTGTGTAAATTCTACTAAACCTGAACCGCTGCTTGGATAAGCAACATAGGTGGGATTGCCGGATTTATGAAACAATCCGCCAATATAAATTTGTTCGCCCAACATAATAATTTTCTCCAAACCGGGCTTATCAGCGTCTATCACCATGTGGGTTTGATAATCAAAGCTATTGCCGCCGTCTTTGATTACTTTTACGTAGGAATTTTGCATATCATTTGTTACTAAAATCAAAAAGGTTTCTCCATCCATCTCATAAATGGCAAAATCCATCAAATTATTTTCAATTATGTTATCTCCATCAGATTGGAGATTATAGGTGGCTTCTAAACTTCCATCCGTAGCTTTTAATTTGTAAATAATATTTTTGAAAAGAGCATATACCCAATCATTTTTTACCAAAATACGTGAGTAACTGGAAAAATTATAGTTAGAAGTTAATGTTTTGTACCAAAGAGTGTGTCCATCAGAATTTAGCTTGGTGACAAAAGCACCACTTGGTTCCAGAAAAGCTGGTTCTTCTGCTGAAATGACATTAGAAATCCCGCTACCATTAGAGCCAACCACATATAGATTGCGGTTGACGTCCTCCAAGCCGTCCGTTGCCGCATCCTTGTTTCCTGCATATGTTCTGTGCCAAATCTCCTGAGCTGTTAATATTGATGTAAAAATAATTCCCATACACAAGAAGTAAAATCGTTTCATAATACTGTTTTTTTAAGTGAATGAAACGAAATTCTAAATTCTATATGCAAATTTTTTGTGTTAATTTATTGTGTTTAGGGCAAAAAAGGAGTTATTTCTTCTAAAGGTAGAAAACTAAAGATTGAAAAAATTGACGATAATACGATTTGGGAATTATTAGATTATATGAGATTATTTATAAATTCAGAGATTTTAAATTTTGAAATCTGAATTCTAATTCCTAAAATCCAAAAATTTTCCTTACCTTTGCAGCCGTTTTTACGGAAAGTAGCAGTTTACAGCGTTTTCATCTCATGATTTAAATTTTGTGAATCGAAGTCAGAGGAACTTCAGGGCAACTTTCTGCCAACTAAAATTTAAAAAAATATGAGTAGTTCACGTGACAACGGACGACGCAACAAGTCGTCTAAAAAAAATGCACGCCCACAAGGCGAACGTAATTTCAATCGATCAGACAGACCCAATGGTGGTAATCGTCCCAACCGAGGACGTAGTTCTGGCAGAAAATCAAAAATCAAAAAACTGAATCTCCCAGCAGAAAAATTCATGCATACCGGTGTTCCTCTTCAAGATGTGGCCTACAATGCTCCTATGTTGTACAATGAATTTCCGTTGCATCCTGATTTGAAGGAAAATATTGCCAAACTCGGCTGGGACAAACCTACCGAAGTGCAAGACAAAACCTTTTTGCCGATTTCAGATCTGCGAGATGTTTTGGCCATCGCCAATACCGGAACCGGAAAAACCGCATCCTTCCTAATTCCGTTAATCAACGCCATGTTACAAGCAGAAGACGATTTCTCTGCATTAGTAATGACACCCACACGCGAATTAGCCCTTCAGGTAGAATCTGAATTCCGATTACTCACCAAAGGTATGCGCCTGTTTGCCGCAAGTTTTATCGGCGGAACCAAAGTAGATCGCGACGTGCAAAAATTGCAAAAACCGTTTCATTTTATCATCGGAACACCCGGACGATTGGTTGATCTCAACAAACGTAAAGCCCTCAAATTAGAACATTTTTCGGTATTGATTTTAGATGAATTCGACCGTATGCTCGACATGGGATTCAGTAAAGATGTTAATTTTATTACGTCCCAAATGGACAGTCGTGATCAAACATTATTGTTTTCGGCCACATTGGATCCAAAACAGCAAGAATTAATTGATACAATTTTAACCAATCCTGTAACCGTAAAAGTTACCGACGGAACCTCAACCGCAGAACACATAGACCAGGATGTTATTTTTGCCAATAGGGATGCAAAATTCAATGTTTTGCTGGATATGTTGCATAAAGATGATTTCGAAAAAGTTTTAATTTTTGCTGAAACCAAACGCACGGTTGCCGGACTTACCAAACAATTGAAAAAGTCTAAACTCAAAGCCGACGAAATTCACGGGGATAAATCACAAAATTACCGCAAAAATGCGCTCAACGATTTCAAAAAAGGAAAAGTGAATGTGTTGGTAGCCACTGATGTGGCGGCGCGCGGACTCGACATTTCAGATGTTTCGCATGTGATAAATTATGAAATGCCACAAGATTACGAAACCTATATTCACCGCATTGGGCGAACGGGTAGAGCAGGTAAAAAAGGAAAAGCCTACACCTTTATGGACAAGGATAAAGCTTGATTTAATCCTGAAAGTTTAATCCTATTAAAACGTAATTGACGTAAAGACCTCGGAGGTTTTCTAAAACCTCCGAGGTCTGTTGATTTTGTAGCTTTCGGTTTGTAATTAAATCATTGAAAATCAACCAAAAAATAGAAAAACCAAATTTAAGCTCTAAAAGAAATCTTAAGGTAAATATAACTTAAAGTGTAAAAGAGCTGGAAAATACACTTGCCTATATAACTTGTTTTCTATTAAATGTTAAAAACTAATACTAATGATTTCCGCGCTGGAACATTTATTTAAAAGTCAAATAGTTTTTGCAAATCTTTATCTTATTTTGATAAAAGAATAGTTTTCCTAATTATTTCATTATTAGCGGGATTTTAATTCTATAGTTGAAAAATACTCTGTAGTATTTTGATTACTTTTTCAGGTGACAAATCTGATTTTTTTTTCTTTAAGCTGTCTCTCAAACTCTTTGCACACCTTGTAGGCAACAAAAGTAAGGCTTTTGCTTTCTATGAAAAATAAGGTCTGATCTTCAAATCCGTTTTGGCTACCCTAATTGCTTTTTCTATCTACCACAGATATTGATAGTTTTCAAATAATTCATTTTTATAAAGCTTGGAATTTGATAAATATCCTTTTAAGCCATCCCATTTCGTATCATCTTCAAACTTTTCCTTATCAATTATTACGCTTATTTCTTCTTCCAATTTCATACCTTCAAATCCAACTTTATCTGCTCATCATATTTTTAATCTAAAATTCTGCAATCTGAGTTTTAACTAGAAAAATCTTCCATTTTTTTGAAGCCGAAATCTTGTAGAACTGATATCATTCCTTTCCTGCCAATAAAAGTTTTTACATTCTCTTAGAGAAGCGAAATATGTAATGTGAAAAAGAAAATAATATTTTCTGATTTATTTTTAACCACCTGGGTTTGGTGTTAAATCTGATGTGGTTCTTACACAATCTTCTGCTAATTTTTCACACTTTGTACAATATTCTCCATCTGGAATGCAACCACCGCCGGATGCGCAAATTTTTGATGTACAAACAGTTTTGCCGGTATAGACGATATTATTTTCGGTAAAAAGTTCGATGGTGGAAACGGTTTCGTCATTGTTAAAAAAGCGTAAATAATCCTTATTATTTATTTCGATTACTTTCACAGAAACAGGTTTGGTTTCGTTATAAATATCCATTAAATCCTGCTCAAAGATTTCCAACATATCATCGCTGGAATAATCTAAAACAATTTGTCCATTTGTATATTTGCCAATAATTCCTTGATTGATACCCGTACGATGAAGGTCTGAGCTGATTATTTTTTCACTAAGTTGATTGATTTTTATTTTATCATCGTTATTACAAGAAAGTAAAAAAAATGCCAGACTTAGATAAATTAATGATTTCATGATTTCTATTTTTGTAAACATAAACAATTATGAGAGTTTTACTTATATAAATCATTAAATTTAACTCAATTTTAACAATTTTGCTATTGCATAAAAGAAAAAAAAATTATATGAAGTTCAGGCAAAGAGCGTTTCAATTCTTTTTCGATATTTTTTGAATTGATAAAACTGTGGTTTGTAATCCTTCTGATTTTTTCTTTTGGGCGTTTATAATTGTATACTTACTTCATGGAATAAGTTAAGTTGAGTCGTTTGGGAAAGACAACCCTTATCTCTAAGTAGCAAACAGTCAGACATTTGAATTTTAATATCCTGCAAATAGTGAATATCGTGGACTGATGCGGGAGATAAGTCAAAACTTTGGAAAACACCTGCAATATAACAAACAGCATTTAACTAATAGCCATAAAAATGTAGGTTTTGCGAAGGGCAAAAACCCTTGTAAAATTATTGAGACTATACAAAACCCAAGTAATATGATAAATCTAAATAAATTAAAAGCTGGAATATATTATATTACTTTTATATTTTACCGAACACAACAAACACATAAAATAATCAAAAAACGTAAAAATCCTGAGAAGAATTGGCTTGTATTTAAAAGTCTTATAAAAATGATTTATTCAAATCCTATGGTTATTAAAAAAAGACACAACCCATCAATGGGGCTAATTTTACTATTTAGTTTTTTCCTAATGGGATGTCCTGAGAATGAATATTCGGATTCATGCAGAAACCAATGGAAATTCATGCCTGTTTCGGATTTGGTGACCATCAGCCCTTTGCAAGAAGTCTATCATTTAGGTGATTCCATGACTATTGAAATATCTATTGATTCTCAAAGTGATTTTTTTGATGAACCTGTAGATATTGATGAATACACCTTGGCTGAAAAGGTTTTAGTTGGAGGTTTAAACCTACAAGTTGAAAATGAAATATATGATAATAATTTGATGTATTGGAAGGTGATTTACGATGGAATGATGGTTCACAAATCACGTATTTATTATATGATTCAAATGATGATAAATATAAATTCAAGATTATTTTTGAATTTACAGAAATAGGAGAATACAGAATTCCCAATGCTTTTGAATTTCAATTTAAAGGAGATTATTTATGTCAGCTTGTTTGGTTGAAAGATTCAGATATTTTAGGAATACCTGATAACCAATTCTTTTTTACTTTTAATGTAGTACCTTAAGAAAATTAAACACATAAGTTCCATAAAACCGCCGCGTGTTAAAGAAAAGTGGCGGTTTTTGATTTGTAAGAAATTCTTATACAGTCATTTAGATTTTATGAGGGGAAATTAATAAGAATTATTTTTTACAACAAGGTGGTAAATAAACACTTTTGCTGTGAAATAAATCAACTATGATCATGTTGGATTAAACCGAAGCGAAACAACTATCGGCGAATTCCTTTGCCCCTGTTTTCCTCATCGTCCAAGTCATTTTTGTCAACTCGGCGATATTTTTCTTTGGGCGCAACCGCAGATTCAATGCCTTTTCCCATTAAAAAAAATAAACCACATACAATGCCATATGCAGCTACACCGGCGATGTTTGATTGGGTTTCAGAATACATTTTCCCAGGTTTGTGGGTTCGTTCGAATTCCTCTTCTACATAAACTGTTTCGTTGATAAAAATTCTTTTTTCGGAATCAAACGGTACCAAATCGGGTTTGAAAGAATTTAATACAAAACGTGCATCCGTCCACTCCATCTGGCTTTCTTGGGCATTCAAACAAAGCGAAATGAATAATAATCCAGTAAAAATCAAGGCTTTCATGGCATTAAAATTACCATAAGAATAAATTAATAACAAATTTTTTATTAAAATCCAACGGCAGCATCATCTCCTCTTGGGTCGGCACCGGCTTCCAATTCACCGTTTTTTAGCCGCAAAATGGCATCCATTTTACCCAAAATTACATTATTTCTTTCTGAAATGATATAGCCCATTTTCTTTAATTCATTCAAAGTTTCGGGTGAAAATCCATTGGGTTCCATCAAAATTTCATCTGGCAACCATTGATGATGAAATCGTGGCGCAGCAACTGCTTCTTGCATATTCATTTGAAATTGCGTCTGGTTGAGAATAGTTTGTAACACCGTCGTAATAATCGTAGAACCGCCTGGTGTACCCAAAACCATGTGCAATTGTCCGTTTTTGGTAACAATAGTTGGCGTCATCGAGCTCAGCATACGTTTTTCGGGCTCAATTTTATTGGCTTTTCCACCGATTAATCCAAACATATTCGGGCTTCCGGGTTTGGCGCTGAAATCATCCATTTCATTATTAAAAAAGAATCCTAATTCATTGGAATACAACTTACTGCCATACGCTCCATTGACGGTAGTTGTAACGGCTACAGCATTCCCTTCGGTATCCACAATCGAGTAATGCGTGGTTTCGTCAGATTCAGTCCATTCGATTTTTCCATGTGAAATATCCGAAGAAGACGTTGCCCGATCGGGATTATAATTTTTCATTCTATCCAGCAAATAATCCCTTTTCATCAATTCATTCAACGGAATTTTCACAAAATCGGGATCTCCCAAATAAAAAGCGCGATCGGCGTAGGCACGTCGTTCAATTTCGGTAATCAACTGAATATATTCGGTAGAATTGTGCACCATGTTTTGAATCGGATAATTTTCCAAAGTTTTCAGAATTTGCGCCAACACTATTCCGCCGCTGCTCGGTGGACCCATCGTAATCACTTCAAAATCCTGAAAATTAAATTCAATCGGATCTCGCCAAACGGGTTCGTAGGATTTTAAATCATCTAAACTTAAAATTCCGCCATTCTTTTGAACGAAATTCACCATTTTTTCGGCAAATTCACCTTGATAAAACGCATTTTTGCCTTCTTTTTGAATGGCTTTAAAAATTCGCGCCAAATTCTGTTGTTTAATCGTATCGCCAGCTAGAAAATTGGCATCAAATAGAATTTTTTCTTGATTAACCCGTTGAAAATCTGAACGATAATTTGCTAAAGTACTTGCCTGTTTTTCGGTTACCACAAATCCTTTTTCGGCCAAATCAATCGCCGGCTGCACTACTTCTTCCCATTTTAATTTCCCGAATTTCTGATGTGCTGCATACATTCCGGCCACGGTTCCGGGCACAGCAATGGCCAGCGCGCCATCTGTGCTTAACCCCGAAATTAGCTCACCATTTTCATCTTGAAACATCTTTTCGTGCGCGGCTTTGGGTGCTTTTTCACGATAATCCAAAGTTCCGGTTTCGCCATTAGCCAGACGATACACCATAAAACCACCACCGCCAATATTTCCCGCAAACGGAAAACAAACCGCAAGCGCCATATCGGTTGCCACCATGGCATCAAAGGCATTTCCGCCTTTTTTCATGATATCAATCCCAATTTGTGAAGCCTCGTAACGCGCCGAAACAATCATGGCGTGTTTTTGCTTTTCTGTCAGAATTTCGGATGTTTTTTGAGGTTGTTTACACCCAAAATAGAACAACATACAAAGCGAAAAAATAAAATATTTCATTCGGAATTTTTTGAATTTTAAAGGTAAGGAATTCAAGGGAAAATGAAAATTTGTAACCTTTCATCTACACCCCCCTGCCCCCTCAAGGGGGGAATGCTTCGGGTTTGGAAGTCGTCTATCAACTAAATTCCTACTTCGAAAAGAAAAACCTGAAACATGCAACCAGCAACTAGTAACCAGCAACCAGACAAATTAATCTTCCTGTGCTTGGATTGCGGTCAAAACCACAGTATTGAAAACGTCATCCACCGTGCAGCCACGACTGAGGTCATTTACGGGTTTGTTCAAGCCTAACAGCATGGGGCCAATTGCCAATGCGCCGGTTTCGCGCTGAACGGCTTTGTAGGTATTATTCCCGGTGTTCAAATCAGGGAAAATCAACACAGAAGCGCGTCCTGCCACTTCTGAATCCGGCATTTTGCTTTTTCCTACGCCTTCATCCACCGCAGCATCGTATTGAATCGGACCTTCGATTTTCAAATCTGGGCGTTGATTTTTCACAATTTCGGTGGCTTCGCGTACTTTTTCTACATCGGCGCCTTTTCCAGAACTTCCTGACGAATAGGAAAGCATCGCAATTCGGGGTTCTATTCCAAAAGCAGCGCTGCTGTCGGCAGCAGAAATCGCAATTTCGGCCAATTCTTGTGCATTTGGGTTAGGATTAATGGCGCAATCGCCAAAAACCGAAACCCGATCGTCTAAACACATGAAGAAAACTGACGAAACAATTGAGCTTCCAGGTTTGGTTTTGATAAACTGCAAAGCGGGACGAATCGTGTGTTGCGTGGTATGCGCCGCGCCCGAAACCATGCCGTCGGCATCGCCTTTATAAATCATCATGGTTGCAAAATAAGACACATCGTTCATGATATCACGCGCCATACTGATGTTGACGTTTTTGTGTTTACGCAATTCATAAAAAGTTTCGGCGTATTCATCAAAACGTTCAAAATCAGAAGGATTGATAATTTGAATTTTGTCATAATTCATCTTTATTCCTAAATCTTTCACTTGATTTCGAATGGTTTTTTCGTTGCCCAAAAGAATGACATCTACTACATCCATATTCGAAAATCGCGCTGCGGCGGTAAGAATTCGATCATCGTTACTTTCGGGCAAAACGATACGTTTCTTTTGCGCTTTTGCACGTTGAACCAGCTGATATTGAAACATATTGGGCGTGGTGACATTGCTTTGGAATTCGGTAATATGCTGAACAAAGTTTTCGACAGAAACGAATTTTTGAAAGGTTTCAATCGAAGAAATAATTTTACTTGTATTTCCGGCAGAAATATTAGATTGAATTTGCCCGATTCGGTTGGTTACTTCAAAAGTTCCTTCTTTCACCGAAATAATCGGAACCACTTGCGTAAGTCCATCGATAAGTTGAATTATAGGTCGGTCCGGAAGAATTCCACCAGTCAAAATCATGCCTGAAATAGAAGGATAATTTTTTGAAATATGTGCCTGAAGCGTTCCCATGATCAAATCGGCACGGTCACCAGGTGTAATTACCAGCGTATTTTCTTTGATATGCGGCAAAAAGTTACGCAATTGCATAGCACCTACTACAAACGAACCCGACTGATTTCCAAGCATTTCCTTTCCAAAAACCACTTTTCCTTTTAGCGAATCGGTAATTTCTCGCAATGTAGGTTTGTCTAGATTTGGCACCATCGGAATGGTGAAAATCGATACATCATCGGGTAAAAAATCGTTCATTTCTTTGCGAACAGCCTCAACATTTTCGGGTTGAATTTTATTGGCCGCAACGGCGATTACCTCCACATCATTTTGTTCAAAAGTGTTGAAAGCCAGTTGCAAACTGCTGATGAACTCTTCCATGGTCTTGCCTACTCCACTGCTCACGACAATGGCGGGAAGTCCGAGATTTTTGGCAATATTCACGTTCCAATCGAATTCAAAAACGCTACCCTCGCCACTGAAATCACTTCCTTCTACCAGCACAAAATCACATTTTTCTTCTAGTTTTTTGTACTTTTCTATGATAATATCCAGGGATTCGCCAATTTTTTGTGCATTTCGGTTTTTGATGATTTGCGCACGCGTCAGTCCGTAGGTTTCCTCGTAGGGCAAATCCAATTTGAAATGCGAAAGAACCGTATCGATATGATTGTCTTTGACGCCTGCAAATTTATTTTCGACCACCGGTCTGAAATAGCCTACTTTTGGCGTTTTGCCGATAAGCGTATTGAGCAAGCCTAAGGTGATGAGTGATTTTCCGGAATGCGATTCGAGTGTGGCGATGTATAAACCTTTGTTCATAGTTGTGATAAAAGTGCAAAAATACGGTTTCATGTTGCAATAAACGGATTGCAATCATTGATTTAACTCATATTTCACAGAAAAGCAGTTGAATAGGTTTTTGAATAATTATTTTCTTTAATTTAGGAAAATGAAAAAATATGTTGCTTTTCTACGCGGAATCAATGTGGGCGGACATCGCAAAATCAAGATGGAAGATTTGCGAAAATTGGTTGAAAAATTAGGTTTCAAAAATGTGAAAACGTATATCCAAAGCGGAAATTTAATTTTTGAAACTGAATTGAATCATTGTGAAGCCATTGCGGAATCTATTAAAGAAAAAATTCGAGTTGACTATGGGTTTGATGTTCCTGCGATTGTGTTTGACGCAGAAAAATTCAAGGAATATGTTGAATTTAATCCATTTCGAATATCTGAAAAGGTAGATAATAAAGGAAATACTGAAATTGAAAAGAAAGAAAATTTGGATCGCAAGGAATATTTTATTTTTCTGGATTCCCTTCCCGACTTTGAGAATCAGCGGAATTTACCTGAAGTAAATCCGGAAACTACGCAATATTTCTTGCATGAACGTGTGCTGTATTTGCGTTTGGTTGAACCGTATCATCAAGCTAAATTTACGCATAAAACCGTAGAAAAATATTTGGAATTGAATGCCACAGCACGGAATATAAATACGGTGGAAAAGATGGTTGAGTTATTGGGGAAATAGGTGTTTTGGAGTTCTTCAAACTTTTCGATTTGTATTTAAAAATACAAATTCCTTTCATCTTTCAAGGCTGGATTGCCAAGAGCAGCTCGCGGCCCGGGTAGTAGCGGCATCGCGTGGTGTGTGAGCTTCTAGAAAACGCGGCATGTGGCAGGTGGAGCGATGAGCGGAACCTGACAGATGCCGGGTTTTTCTAAGCTCACAGGCCGCGTGATATAGCGGATAACCGGATAAGCCGCCCAAATAAATTTAAAGAAATTGGTGAAATTGGAGTGTAATATTATATTTGTAGTATGAAGAATTTTTTTCTCATTCTTTTGAGTTTGAGTTTATGGGTTGAGGCGCAGGAAGTGACTTATTCATTTCGGAATCCGCTGGATATTACGAATTATTTGTCGGGAAATTTTGCAGAATTGCGTGGGTTTCATTATCATTCTGGGATTGATATTAAAACCAATCAGCGTGAGGGTTATAAGATTTATGCGGTAGAAGACGGTTTTGTTTCGCGTATCAACATTTCGCCACGGGGTTATGGGCATGCGGTATATGTGACGCATGCGAATGGCTTCACCTCTGTGTATGCGCATTTGCAGCGTTTTACGGGTGCTGTAGAGGATTTTGCGCGTAAGGAGCAGTATGCCAAAAAACGATTCAGCATCAATGTGTTTCCGGGGAAGGATGCGATACGGGTAAAAAAGGGTGATGTATTGGGAATATCTGGAAATACGGGCAGTTCGGGCGGGCCGCATTTGCATTTTGAGATTCGTGATACGAAAACCGAAGAAATTTTGAATCCTTTTTTGTATGGATTTGATGTTCCTGATACGAAATCTCCCCTATTGAATGGGATGTATATTTATGCATTGGATGGGGATGTTGCGGGAAAGCGCAGGTATGATTTGGAGGGTGCGAAGCATTATAATTCTGCGGTATTGGCATCGGGACAGGTTGGGATCGGCGTCAAGGCGTATGACCAGCATAATGGAGCTGATAATATGAATGGAATTTATCAAATTCAAATTTTATCGAATGATGAATTGATATGGGAATTCGTTGCGGATCGTTTTTCTTTTGATGAAACCAGATATATCAATTGCCAAACAGATTATGCGCAATACATGACCAATAAGTCCTGGATTATCAAGGGTTTCCAGGTTGATGGAAATCAATTGCAAATGGTGAAAAAGGCTAAAAATAGTGGAATAATTGCTATAGAAGAAGGAAAGGAATATAAAATAAAAGTGATTTTGACTGATTATGCGGGTAATAAAACGGATGGTTCATTTAAAATAAAAGGTAAGGCAGCACCTGTGGCCAAATCTGCTGTGAAAACAGAGAATATGCTCTACTGGAATCAGGAAAATTATTTCAAAAATGATGATATAGAATTGTCTTTTCCCAAAGCGGCTTTGTATGAAGATATGGCGTTAAGCTATAAATATGTTGATGGAAAATACCATATTATGAATGATAAAATTCCGTTGCATAAATTCTATACTTTGGCTATTTTTCCGAAAAATATTCCGGTGCATCAGCTCGATAAGGCGGTGATTGCGGTAAAATATAATTATGGTGGAAAATGGACAACCGATTATTTTTCTACAACTTACAAGGATAATAAACTGATTGCAGAAGTTCGTGATTTTGGAATTTTTGTGGTAGAAATTGATGATAAAGCTCCTGTAATTTCTGCTTTGAATGTAAAGGAAAATGCTACCTTTACCTCTTCTAATTCGGTGATGCGTTTCAGTATAAAAGATGATCAAACCGGAATTGAACGGCATGATGCCTATATAGATGGTAAATGGGTTTTGAGTTGGTATGACCGCAAGAATAATCTGCTCACAATCGATTTGCAAAAGGAAGGAATACAAAACGGAAAGTCGAAACTTGAATTAAAAATTACTGATGGAAAAAACAATGTTGCCACCTACACAGCAAACTTCACCAAATTATAAACTTTTCTTCGGTTTTTGGCTTGTATTTTTTTCGATTTCGCTTTTGGCGCAGCAAGACAGTATTGTTTTGCCCGAAGTAATTTTTCAAGGTGCTCGCAAACAAGCCATTGGAAATGTAGAGATTCGTGCCGAAGAAGCCAAAATGACGCCATCTCTTACAGGAAGTTTTACGGATATATTAAAAACGCTGCCATATGTGAGTGTGAATACGGAGTTGAGCTCTCAATACATGGTACGTGGTGGAAATTTTGATGAAAATTTGGTATATGTTAATGGAATAGAAGTTTATCGTCCCATGTTGATTCGTAGCGGACAACAAGAAGGATTGAGTTTTCTGAATCCAGAAATGGCTGCAGCTGTTTCTTTTTCTGCTGGAGGCTGGGAAGCCAAATATGGGGATAAAATGAGTAGTGTTCTCGATGTAATCTATCGAAATCCAAAAGCATTTGAAATGGGTGGAGAATTGAGTTTGATGGGTGGAAATTTGACGGTAGGCGGTGCCTCTCAGAATCAAAAACTTTCTGCCTTGGTAGGTGCCAGATATCTCAACCGAAATTTAATTTTGAATACGCTGAACGAGGACACAGAATTCAATCCGCAATCTTATGATATTCAAGCAAATATTGAGTATCAATTGAATGATAAATGGAAGATGAATTTTATCGGTAATTTTTCAAATACTTTGTATGAACAAATTCCAAATACACGAATTACAAATTTTGGTACCAATCAAAACCCGATTCAACTACAGGTTTTTTATGACGGAAAAGAAGAGGATAGATTTCAAACCCAATTTGGCGCACTGAGTCTGCATCATAAGCCCAATAGCAAATTGAATTTGAGCATGGATATTTTTGCCTATCATTCGATAGAAGAAGAATATTTTGACATTCAAGGTGCTTATCTCATTCGCAAATTAGACCCTATTCATCAAAGTTCTACAGTAAGTATGGATATCGGCGGACAAATAGATCATGCCCGAAACGATTTGGACATGTTGGTTGCAGGAATTCAACATCGCGGAAAGTTGATGATAAACGTTAATACAGATATAGAATGGGGTCTGAGCGCACAGCAAGAAGACATACGTGATATGTTGAACGAATGGCAACTCATAGATTCTGCTGGTTATAATATTTCGCCTTTTCAACCACGTCCCAATTATGGGCCTGGAAATGTGGATTTGGGCGATTTGGAATTAAATTATCATTTAAATGCAAGAAATAATTTAAAGTCACAGCGATTTAATACCTATTTGCAAATGAATAAAAAATGGGATTGGAATGGTACCAGAATGTTATTGAATGCAGGTGTACGAGCCACCTATTGGGATTTTAATGAAGAATTAAATATTAGCCCAAGAGCTCAAATCGCAATCAAACCTGATTGGGAAACAGATCAATTATTTCGTTTTTCGGCCGGTTATTATGTTCAACCGCCTTTTTATAAGGAAATTAGGAATCCGCTGGGACAAATCAATCCCGAAATTAAAGCACAAAAATCCATTCACCTAATTGCCGGGCACGATTTTGAGTTTGAAATGCTGAATGCACCGTTTAAATTATCTAGCGAAATTTATTACAAAAACATGCAGGATTTAATTCCGTATTATATTGATAATGTAAGGATTAAATATTATGGCGAAAATGCTTCGGACGGGCGTGCGTATGGAATTGACACCCGATTGTATGGTCAATTTGTGTCTGGCGCAGATTCTTGGTTGAGTTTGTCCTATGCCCGTGTAGAGGAAAATATAGAAGATCGTGGCTGGATTTCACGGCCTACTGATCCTAAATTCAAGGCCTCGCTATTCTTCCAAGATTATATGCCATCCATGCCCTCTTTCAAGGTGAACACCACATTGGTATATGCCACAGGTTTACCCAATGGTGCTCCTGTTTTTACAGATCCGTATCAATTCCAAACCACATTACCCGATTACAAACGGGTTGATATTGGTTTGGTAAAAGTATTTAAAGACAAAAACCAGAATTCAAATATCGAAATTTTGAGTGCATTTGAAGAATTTTCGTTAGGTCTTGACATTTTTAATGTATTTAATATCAAAAACACTGTATCAAATCAATGGATACGTGATGTGGATTCAAATGTAATATACGGAGTCCCAAATCGTTTGACAGGCAGATTTTTGAATTTTAAACTAAATTTTAAGTTTTAATTTCGTCCAAACGCTCTCAAAATAGGATTTATACGATGAACACGCTCTTGGCGGTCGGTAATTTCGGAATATTTTCCAGATGCCAAACCTCTTTGAATAATCACTTCTATAAACAAATCTTCTCGCGTTTTTTTGGTGTCGAATCGGTCTTTTAAATTAATATTAAAAGCACCGCCAGCGGCATTCCATAAGAATGCATTCATACCACCGCGCAACTCTTTGATCATATCATAGGTTGTGATTTTGGTTTCACGTTCAATCATTCTCGTGAGAATTTGACCTCTGGAAACAGATAATTTTTTCAACTTTTCCTCGTATTCATCTGCCAATTTATTATATCGATTTCGAATAAATTCTTTTTTGACTTTTTCATTTTTAATATTTCGTGCCGAATCCTTTACATGATAATATTCATAAACAGCCTTTTGTACAAAAGGATAAACGTCATCTACCCGTTTTTCCAGCCATAGATAATATTTCTTTTCGTCCGCAGTTTTCAGGTTAAGAGAAAATGCCTTGGTAGCACCCAATTGAACAGGAGTTGAAAAATTCCAATCCATAGAATCAATTTGAAAAGAAGAAATCTCTTGTGTATAATCATGCTCTGGTTCTTGTTCATTTTGCGCAAAAACCGAAATTGAAAATAGGAAAAAAATTAAAAAAAAATGTCTCATTTCCATATAAAATCAAAAGCTATTCCCATTTTTATAACGAGAAAAAACCCATAAAATTTTGATGATTTTTCATTTCGAAAGGTATAAAGATCAAGCCAATTTAGAGAGATTAAATTTCAAACGCAATAATTTACCCTAAACTATTGAAATAACATATTTCATTAATCGATTTTTGGATTGAAACCGTTTTTACCTTTACCAAATCCGAATGATTTCATTTATTCTTTACAAAATTCTTGAATTATAAAAGTATAATTATATATTTAGGAATTAAATTTTCGATATGAAAAAATGTATTTTACTATTCACTTTTATGGCATTTCATTTTTCTATGGCACAAAAATCTTCTTTAACACCCGAAAAACTTTGGGAACTAGGTCGAGTGAGTCCGATAAAACTCACACAAGACAAGCAAAGCGTATTATATACTGTGGCAAGCCCAGATGTAGCCGCCAACAAAATCAATTCAAAACATTATTCCATTCAAATAAAAACGGGTGAAGTAAACATGGTGAACAAGGATTTCATTGACCGTGTAAAAGAAAAAATTTCACCTGATGGCAATTATAAACTTTATACCAAATCTGTAAAAGTAAACCAAGTAAAAGCCTCTGAATTTTATGAAGATTTACCAGAATCCACAGGAAGAATTTACACAGATTTGCAGCATCGTCATTGGGACAAATGGTTGGACGGCGATTTTGAACATTTGATAATCCTGAATTTGAAAACCGGTGAAGAAATTGAACTTTTAAAGGATAAACCCTTTTCTGTCACTCATTATGATTGGGCACCCGACAGTAAAAGTTTGGTATATGTTACCAAGCAAAAAGTGGGAAAAGAATATATGACCAGTACAGATTCTGATATTTTCAAATATACGATTGCCAGCAATACTACAGAGAATTTGACGCCGCATATGATGGGTTATGACACCTATCCTGCCTATAGTAAAAACGGTGTATTGGCTTGGCTCAGCATGGCAGAAGATGGATACGAAGCTGATGTGAATGATATTTTTATTCTACATAAAAATCAAAAAATAAACATTACCGAAAAGTGGGATAATACTATTTTTTCGTTTCTATGGTCTGATGATGGTCAAAAAATTTATTACATCTCCCCTACACCAGGCGCACAGCATCTCTTTGTCATAGAGCCATTTAGCAAAAATCCAAAGCCAAAACAACTCACAGAGGGTGTTTTCAATATCAATAGTATTGTTGGAGAAACTGCTGAAGGATTGATTTTGAGTAAAAACGACATCAATCATGCACCCGAGATTTTTGTATTTGATTTTAAATCAAATAAATTGCGTCAACTCACTACGGTAAATGACGAATTTTATCAAAACATAGAAAAAAGTAAAGTAGAACAACGTTGGGTAAAAACCCATGACGGCAAAGAAATGCTGGTAAATATCTTTTTCCCGCCAAATTTTGATAAAAACAAAAAATATCCAACGCTACTTTATTGTCAAGGCGGACCACAATCGCCTGTAAACCAGTTTTATAGTTTTCGCTGGAATTTTGCGCTCATGGCTGCACAGGGATATATAGTTGTAGCGCCCAACCGTCGAGGTTTGCCTGGTTTTGGTAAGGAATGGAATGAAGCCATCAGTGGTGACTGGGGCGGAAAGGCCGTTCAAGATTATTTGACGGCGATTGATGAAGTTGCCAAAGAACCTTGGGTTGATAATGAGCGAATTGGTGCTGTGGGTGCGAGCTACGGAGGATATTCGGTGTATCAGTTGGCTGGAATTCATGAGGGAAGATTCAAAACCTTTATATCACATTGCGGCGCGTTTAATCTGGAAAGTATGTATGGCACCACCGAAGAAATGTTTTTTGTAAACAAAGATTTGGGCGGACCGTATTGGGAACAAGGAAATCCGACCTACAGCGAATTCAACCCGATTAATTTTGTTCAAAACTGGGATACGCCAATTCTTATTATTCACAACGAATTGGATTACAGAGTTCCGATTTCACAAGGTTTAGAAGCCTTTACCGCAGCCAAAATGTTGGGCGTTAAAACCAAATTGCTGTATTTTTCTGATGAAAATCACTGGGTCACCAAACCACAAAACGGCATTATGTGGCAACGAAGCTTTTTTGATTGGTTGAAGGAGACCTTGTGAGAAAAGAAAAAAATGCAAATAAAAAAACCCGGAAATTTCCGGGTTTTTTTATTAGATAATAAATTTCTTATCTGCGGCCCATTACAGCTTTGTAGATGAACAGCAACAATACTGCACCACCAACTGCAAGCAGCATACTCATGATATCAAAACCTTCAACATCACGACCTAATAACGTAGAACCTAGCCATCCACCAACGAATGCGCCAAGAATACCTACGACAATTGAACCAATCCATCCTCCTGGATCAGCACCTGGAGAGATCCATTTTGCGATTGCACCTGCGATAAGACCAAATAATAGCCATAATAAAATTCCCATAACTTTAATTTTTTTAATGTTTAATATGGACTAATTTACAAAAACGATTCCATTTTTGAATTCATTAACAAAAAAATTTAAACTTTTGCTAACTTCAATTTTGAATTGCAATACATTATCTTTGCCTAGAACATTAATTCAAACTCAAAAATATGGCGTTAATTAAGTCAATTTCAGGAATTAGAGGAACTATCGGTGGCATGGTCGGCGAAAACCTCACACCTGTAGATGCAGTAAAATTTGCCGCCGCTTATGGCACATGGCTCATAAACAAAACACAAAAAAATAAAATTTTGGTAGTCATCGGTCGCGATGCACGAATTTCGGGTGATATGGTCAACAAACTTGTTACAGCTACGCTGCAAGGTTGCGGAATAGATGTAATCGATTTTGGTCTTTCTACCACACCCACCATTGAAATGATGGTGCCAGAATATCAGGCAGACGGCGGAATTATTCTCACTGCAAGCCACAATCCCAAAGAATGGAACGCACTGAAACTGCTGAACGAAAAAGGCGAATTCGTTTCAGGGGCAGATGGAGCAGAAATCCTTGATATTGCCGAAAATGAATCTTTTGATTTTGTTGAAGTGGACAGCTTGGGAAGTTATTCAACAGACGTAACCGGCATTGACAAACATATTGATAAGATTCTTGCGCATCATTTGGTTGATGTAGAAAAAATCAAAAATGCAGGATTCAAGGTGGCGATAGATGCAGTGAACTCTACGGGCGGTATCGCTATTCCTGCCCTACTCGACCGTTTAGGCGTTGATTATATCAAAATGTATTGTGAGCCAAACGGCCATTTCCCGCATAATCCAGAGCCCTTAAAAGAACATTTAACCGACATTTCGGCCAAGGTGGTAGAAGAAAAAGCGGATTTTGGAATCGTAGTGGATCCCGATGTGGACCGATTGGCTTTGATTTCTGAAGATGGTGAAATGTTTGGTGAGGAATATACGCTGGTGGCTGTGGCCGATTATATTTTAGGAAAAGAAAAAAGTGCCACCGTTTCCAATTTGTCGTCTTCGCGTGCGTTGCGTGACATTACGCACAAACACGGTCAGGAGTATTATCCGGCCGCTGTGGGTGAGGTGAATGTGGTTGAAAAAATGAAAGAAACCGGTGCCAAAATCGGTGGTGAAGGCAATGGCGGAATTATTTTCCCCGATTTGCATTATGGACGTGATGCATTGGTAGGAATCGCTTTGTTTTTGACCCATTTGGCCGAAAAAAATCGGAAAGTAAGCGAACTTCGTGCAGAATATCCTGCCTATTTTATGAGCAAAAATAAAATACAGCTTACGCCCGAAATTGATGTAGATGATCTGCTACAAAAAGTAGAAGCCCATTATGCCAACGAAGAAGTGAACACGATAGACGGTGTCAAAATCGACTTTGCTAACGAATGGGTTCACCTGCGAAAATCGAATACCGAGCCTATCATTCGCATTTATACCGAAAGCAGCAGTCAAGAAGAAGCCGACCAACTTGCCCATAAAATGATTTCGGTAGTTCGCTCACTGATTGACTAATAATTTATTGATTTTCAGTATTTTAAATTAGAGTTTGTTTTGGGCGACAATTTCCCGCTTTCCATTATATCCCGCCACACGTATGCTTAGAAAAATGCGGCATACACGCAGTTCCACTCCGTTCCCACTACGTGTATGCCGCATTTTCTTGACGCATACGTGCGCCGTGATGCCATTCCAATCGGGGCCGCAACTCTGGTTACTGGTTGCTGGTTGCGGGTTGCTGG
>JAUNUH010000017.1 GCA_030538275.1 Flavobacteriaceae bacterium
GATTTAAGAAAGATTCCGAATTGTTCCTTTCGGGACAAGTGGGTGATGGAAAAAATTAACATTTTTCTGGGAGGGTTTTTGCGTGAAGGATGTGTAGGGCTTGGTCTCGTTACGGCTTCTTCACAAGCCTCATTGAGCCGTAACGAGACGGAACCCCGGAGCAGCCTGACCGCGCAGAAAAATTTGATAAGAAGATTTATTTGGTATCATATGTGTGTTGATAGAAGGGTAGAGTTATAAAGGGCAGATAGGTGTTTTTCTGCGGGGGCACGCCCAAATTTTTCTTGATATTATCAAAAAGGGATAAAAGAAGAAGTTGATTTGTAGAATTTTGTATCTTAGCAGCTTAAATTTTTCTGAATGGACGAAATCACGATTCACGACAAGACTTTTGTGCCTTATATTACGTTTGAGGAGCTGGAGCATGCGATTAAGATGATGGCGAATACCATTTATCAACAATACAGGAATGAGACGCCTATTTTTGTAGGTGTACTGAATGGTGTTGTGATGTTCATGAGTGATTTTTTGAAACAGTACAAGGGGAGTTGTGAGATTTCATTCCTGCAAATGCAGTCATATGAGGGGTTAAAATCTACGGGGAAGGTGCGTAATTTGATGGATATTGGTATGGATATAAGTAATCGGCATGTGATTATCATGGAGGATATTGTAGATACCGGGAATACGCTAGAGGCTTTGTATGATTTGGTAAGGAAGAAATCGGCAAAAAGTGTAAAAATTGCTACGCTTTTGTACAAACCAGAAGCTTATAAAAAGGATTTGGATATTGATTTTATCGGGATGTCTATTCCAGATAAATTTGTTGTAGGTTATGGCTTGGATTACAACCGTTTAGGAAGAAATTTACCTGATATTTACCAGGTAAAAACAAATGAATAAAACAGGCTTTTTTGAAGTTGTAAATTAAAGATAATTTTTGAATGAAAAACATAGTATTATTTGGTCCGCCGGGTAGCGGAAAGGGAACGCAGGCAGAATATTTGGTAGAAAAGTATGATTGGGTACAATTATCTACAGGGGATATGTTCAGAAAAAATATTCAAAATGAGACCGAATTGGGCAGGTTGGCAAAATCTTATATGGACAAAGGACATTTGGTACCTGATGAAGTGACTACCGATATGTTGCGTGATGAGGTTAAAAATTATCGTGATGCAAAGGGCTTGATCTTTGATGGATATCCACGTACTACAGCACAAGCAGAGGCATTGGATACTTTGTTGGCCGATGTGTTGGCCGAAGAGGTTGATGTATGTCTTTCTTTGATGGTAGAGGATGAAATTCTAGTAAACAGGATTCTGAAAAGAGGCGAGACCAGCGGTAGAAGTGATGATGCCAGCGAAGAAATAATTCGTGCCAGAATCAAAGAATACTATCAAAAAACGGAAGAAGTATCACAGCACTATCGCACACAAGGTAAATGGATAGAGGTAAATGGAGTAGGGGAAATAGAAGAAATTACACAAAGATTAATTGATGAAATTGAAAAGATTTCTACAGTTAGCAAATAATTTTTCTTTTTTTGAATTTTTTGAGTTTCGGGAATTTTGAACTTGATTCCTATTGTTATGTGTTTGATTTTTGGTCGAAATTGAAAAAAATTATATCGCATGAACGAAGAAATTATTTTTAAATATTTTCCCAACTTATCGGCATTGCAGCAAAAACAATTTGCATTGCTTGAGGATTTGTATCTCGATTGGAACGAGAAAATCAATGTAATTTCGCGCAAAGATATCGATGAGCTGTATCTGCGTCACGTTCTACATTCGCTTGGCATAGCCAAGCTTATGGAATTCAAACCTGGACATAAAGTATTGGATGTGGGTACAGGAGGTGGTTTTCCTGGTATTCCGCTGGCGATACTGTTTCCCGATACAGATTTTCACTTAATTGATTCTATTGGTAAAAAAATTGTCGTAGTAGATGAAATTGCCCAAATGCTTGATCTGGAGAATGTGAGAGCAGAACAAATAAGAGCAGAGAAGTTAAAAACTAAATTCCATTTTGTTGTGAGCCGTGCTGTAACACAAATGCCTCAATTTGTAGCCTGGGTGAGACAAAAGATTATAAAAACACCATTGCCGGGCCAACAACTAGCCAACGGAATTTTGTATTTGAAAGGGGGTGATTTGCATGAAGAATTAGCAGATTTTCCGCAGGCTGTTGTTTATGCGGTTTCAGATTTTTTTGAAGAGGAATTTTTTGAAACCAAGAAAATTGTGTATTTACCTATATGAAATTTTGAATTTGTAATTATTTGTAATGAATTCGTGACAAATAATTGGTTTTCAACATCATTCAATTTGAAATAAATCAAGCGCGATTTCGAGTTTTTGAATGAAAAAGGGATGTTTCGTAATTTTTTTTGTTTACGTAATTTGTTTTACCATGTGAATTTGAGTAATCCTAGTTACTTTGGAAAATATAATATGGTATTATTATTGCCGAATAAATAAAAATGTTAAAATTATGGCAGAATTACTCACAAAAGAAACTTTCAAGAACAAGGTTTTTGATTTCGATAATAAACAAGACTGGGAATTTGCGGGTGAAAGACCAGCAATCGTAGATTTTTATGCAGACTGGTGTGGTCCCTGCAAAATGCTTGCACCTATATTTGAGGAATTGAGCAAAGAATACGAAGGAAAAATCGACTTTTACAAGGTTGATACTGAGCAAGAACAGCAGATATCAGGAATGTTTGGCATCCGAAGTATTCCAACAATCATGTTTATGCAACCAGATGGTCAAGAGCCACAGGTATTGCAGGGTGCATTACCCAAAGCGCAGTTGATCGAAGTTATCGAACAGGTTTTTGGAATAAAACCGAACTGATTTATTTTATTAAAAATTAAAAAAATCCCGTTAAATTTTCAACGGGATTTTTTAATTTTTAATGAGAAACTTCGGTGATGAACAAATGCGGATAACCCGGTCCCATGTGCGTACACACAGGAATTTCGTCAACTGTCGGTTCACGAAACGAAACGCTGATTTCTAGACCTTCCACCTTGTATTCGTTGGGCAGATTAATTTCATAAAATATATCACCAAATGGATTTTCGGGAATCTCATGCCTTGCGTCCAACTGAATCAGAAATGCATCACCGCAATCCATTCCACGTCCCAAAACCCTTGCATTATACTCCACAGTAGTTGAATCTGCATTATCGTCATTATTACATGCAAAAAATATAGAAAAAATGATAAAATAAATTAAATTTTTCATGAAATAATTACTAGTTACTCATCACTCACACTTCGACAGGCTCAGTGACCGTCACCCATCACTCATCACTAATATCACGCATATTCCTCTATTGGTGGACAAGTACAAATCAAATTTCGGTCACCAAAAGCATCATCTACGCGGGAAACGCTTGCCCAGAATTTATTTCGTTTTACCCAATCCAATGGAAATGCCGCTTTTTGTCTTGAATACGGTCTATCCCAATCGTCGGCTGTGAGCAATTCTTGTGTATGTGGCGCATTTTTCAAGACGTTATTATCTTCTGGGAAATCACCGTTGGCAATTTCGTCGATTTCTTTTTTAATTTCAATCATCGCTTCTACAAAACGGTCCAGTTCGGCTTTTGATTCAGATTCAGTTGGTTCTACCATCAAGGTTCCGGCCACTGGAAAGGAAACTGTAGGCGCATGGAATCCATAATCCATCAAACGTTTAGCAATATCCACTACTTCAATGCCTGCTTTTTTGAATGGCCTGCAGTCCAGAATCATTTCATGTGCAACACGACCTTTATCGTTTTGATATAGGATTTGATAATGGTCTTGTAATTTTGTTTTGAGGTAATTGGCATTTAAAATAGCGGATTGAGTACTCAATTTCAACCCTTTTTTGCCTAATAATCTAATGTAACCATACGAAATGGTGTGAATCAAGGCTGAGCCAAAAGGCGCAGATGAAATAGCATCCAAGCTATTTTCTCCACCAATTTTTAGGTTGGGATTAGAGGGCAAAAATGGAACTAAATGTTCTGCTACACAAATAGGGCCAACGCCAGGGCCACCACCTCCATGCGGAATAGCAAAAGTTTTGTGTAAATTCAAATGACAAACATCTGCTCCGATAAAATGGGGATTGGTAAGACCTACCTGCGCATTCATATTGGCGCCATCCATATAGACCTGTCCGCCATGTTGATGAATTAATGCAGTAACTTCTTTGATATTTCTGTCAAACATACCATAGGTAGAAGGATATGTAACCATGAGACAAGCCAAATGATCGCTATTTTTTTCAAGTTTGGCTTTCAGATCATCCATATCAAATTCTCCGTTTTCTTGATTTTTGACAACAACCACTTTCATTCCGGCCAAAACAGCAGAAGCTGGATTGGTTCCGTGAGCTGATTCGGGAATGATGGCCACATTGCGGTGTGATTGTCCAATGCTGTTCAAATAAGCTCTAATTACCATAAGGCCAGCATATTCACCTTGCGCTCCAGAATTGGGTTGTAGTGAAGTTCCGGCAAAACCCGTAATATCGGATAAGTAGTTTTCTAAATTTGAAATCATTTGTCTATATCCCAGAGTTTGCTCTTGTGGAGCAAATGGATGAATTCCGCCAAATTCGACCCAGCTCAATGGCAGCATTTCTGCAGCTGCATTCAGCTTCATCGTGCATGAGCCTAGAGGAATCATAGAGTGATTTAATGCAAGGTCTTTGCGTTCTAGTCGTTTGATATAGCGCATTAATTCCGTTTCGGTATGATAGGAATTGAAAACTTCGTGGGTAAGGAATTCCGAAGTTCTTACTATATTTTCGGGAATTCTTTTTTCATAGTTTTCTTCTATGAGAAATTTTGAATCTTTGCCCATATATTGTGAAAAAACATTGAGTAAATCCATAATGCCTTCATCGGTTGCGGCATCCAGGTCGTCTAGCGCAATACTTACTTGATTGGGGTCAAAGAAATTGAGATTAATTTCATTTTCAACACAAATAGCTTTTAGTTTTTCCCTGTCGATATCTTTTGTAGAAATGCTCAAGGTGTCAAAGAAATATTTATTGTTGAGTGTGTATCCTAGGTCAATAAGCGTTTTTTCTAGATAAACGGCTTTTTTGTGAATATTTTCTGCAATAAATTGTAAACCTTTAGGTCCGTGATAGGTTGCATACATTCCTGCCATTACTGCCAGCAATACTTGTGCGGTACAAATATTGGATGTAGCTCTTTCTCTTTTGATATGTTGTTCGCGGGTTTGGAGCGCCATACGCAAGGCAAATCCTCCCTGAACGTCTTGGGAAACGCCGATAATTCTACCTGGAATTTGACGTTTAAATTCTTCAGAACAAGCCAAATAAGCTGCGTGTGGTCCGCCAAATCCCATTGGAATTCCAAATCTTTGTGTGCTACCAATAACGACATCTGCCCCAAATTCACCTGGAGATTTGAGCATAACCAGAGATAAAATATCTGCTGCCACAGCTACTTTACAGTCTGCTTGATGTGCTTTTGTAGTAAATTCTTCGTAATCGAAAATTTCACCATATTTTCCTGGATATTGTAAAAGAACACCATAGATTTTTTCGGTAAATTCAAAATTTTGGTGATTTCCAATAATGAGTTCGATATTCAGTCCTTCTGCTTTGGTTTGCAGTACAGCAATGGTTTGTGGAAAAACCTGTTCAGAAACAAAAAACTGATTGGCTTCTGTTTTTTTCTGTTCTCGAGTACGCGATTCGTATAGCATGTGCATGGCTTCTGCAGCGGCTGTACCTTCGTCGAGCAGGGATGCATTGGCTATGGGCAAACCTGTAAGGTCTGAAACCATGGTTTGAAAGTTGAGCAATGCCTCGAGTCGTCCTTGAGCAATTTCTGCTTGATAGGGAGTATAGGCCGTGTACCATCCGGGATTTTCGAGAATATTTCGTTGTATTACTGGAGGTAAAATGGTGTTGTAGTATCCCAAACCAATATAGGATTTGTAGGTTTTGTTTTGTAATCCCAGCTGTTTCATGTGTCTGAACAATTCGAGCTCAGAAAAAGCTGTTGGCACATTTAGTTCCCGATCTACTTTTATAGCATCTGGTAAAGTTTGGTCCATGAGCGTTTGGAGTGAATCAACCCCCAAATCGTTTAACATTTGTTGTTTGTCGTCGCCGTGAACGCCGATATGGCGCAGTGAAAAATTGTTGGTATTCATTGAAAATATATTCTCAAAATTAAGGTCGTTAAAATTACGAAATTCTATCATCATTTCATGCCAAAAAATTAGAACTTGTATAAAAGTCATGGAATTCTTTTTTTGTTCTTATTTTTAGGCTTTGAATTTCATTACATTTTGCATCATTTTTCAAATTATTTTTATCGGGCAATTATTGATTCTCAGGTTTGGGTTGCATTGAATTTTACTTTTCTGTGTTGGTTTTTTCAAAAAATTAATTCTTGGAATCAACCTGATTTACTCTTGATTTCGTTTTTTGCTACTTTATTTACTTATAATTTAGCACATTCAAAAGGTATTACCGAGGAAAAATGGAGAATTCCTGTATTGGTAATTTCTTTTTCTGCGGTGATGTATTTTAGTTTTAATTCATTACCACTAACCAGTATTTTGATTTTGAGTTTTTTGGGAATTATCAGTATTTTGTACTCTATTCAAATCCGAAAATTGCAGTTGCGTAGAATGCCTGGTTTCAAAATATTCTGGATTGCCCTGGTTTGGTCTGTAGCTGTTTTTTTACCATGGATAGAGGTATTACAACCCACAATTTGGATGGTAATTCCGCAATGGCTCAGTGTTTTATGTTTTGTGCTGGCTATTTCTATTCCTTTTGATATCAGGGATGTATATTATGATGAGCCTGCGCTTTCTACCTTTCCGCAAAAATTTGGAATTCAAGCCAGTGTTCGTTTATCCACACAACTATTGATGTTGAGTGCGGCATTATTTTTAATTGGATTTCAATTTGAGTTGAATCAAATAACCCATGCGTTTTTAATCAATATTTTGATTTCTATTTTGTTAATTCGTAAGATGTTGAGACCAAGAAATTTTTGGTTTACTGATTTGTGGATAGAAGGTTTGAGCGGATTATTTTTGGTGATTTATTTTATTTTGGGCTTATAATTTTATTTATTTTTCACATGTAAAAGATAGTTTCGAATATTTTTTTCAACTTCTGTGGGGTAGATATAATTTAATTTGATAGCTAGGTATCGTCCCATTTGTGAGACCAGATCGGCCATTGCGAATAATGCCGACCAATTTTCGGGGATTTCATGAGCGGAAAATGTTTTTTCGATTTTATTCCAAATTTCTGTGGGTAAATATTTTTTAAAAAGTCTTCCATGTTTGTTGGTTGTAATGGTAAAATCATGTTTTTCTGCGATATACCATTCGATAAGCGGTGTGAGATATTCTGTTCGAATAACAGATTCAGACATGAATTTGGCATAAAAAATATCCCCTCTTTTCAAACATTTGGCGACATAGGTTGTGTCCCACCAAAACGCGTAAATCAAATTTTCAAATTCCTGTTGATTAGGTTTTTTGATAATAGAAGCCAAATAGGTTGGAGCAGCCATTTTAGACGTAATTCCTGATTTATCGAATAACACTTTATAACCAATATCCCAGTCGGGATGTAAAGTTTTTTTGTTTATTTCTTTTTCAAATTTCGGTAGTGAAAATAGTTTAAAATCGACTTTTACTTCATCATCATATAATACCATTTTCATGGCGTGCATATGCTCAAAAGCTTGCTCGTCTTCTTCGATTATTGCAAGAGGTATCCCAAAGTTCAAAAGCCATTTTTTCTGAAGGATGTAGGGCGAATTGTCCTTGAAAATAATTTCTATATCCAAATCGCTAAAGCCATCTATAGGTGCCAATGGATTTACCAAAGAGCTGGTTAATAGCATGATAACAACGTCTGGGTTGTTCAATCCCCAGGTGGTAATGGATTGTAATTTTTCTTCTCTTGCTTTCATTTAATAAAATCTCCAAGATTCAATTAGCAACAGATATACCAATTTATGGCAGAAGAAAATCTATAAAAAGGTAGGTTTTATTTTGAAATTTCTCTAAAAAAAACTGCATATTTTGGTTGAAATATGCAGTAATTCATCGGTATTTTTTGATTTTACTTGTTACGTGTAAGCGAAACTATAAATTTCACTGAAACAACTTCACCCGTTTTTACAGCGCCCAGCATAAATTGTGGCGGAACAATATTGAAATCATGCATTTGAAATTGTGTAAATCCTTGTATAATAAAATCGCCTTCATCGCGCGAAACCGACATGGGGATTACCACTTTTCGAGTGATGTTATTAATGGTGATTTCGCCTTTTACTTCGGTATTACCGTTCAAAGTTTCAATTTCAGAGGCTTGAAAAATAATATTCGGGTATTTATCAGCGTTCATCGCCACATAAGTATTGCGGTCCATAGCAGATTTACCACTTACCAGCGATTCTACAGGCACCACAAAAAGAATGTCTTGAATTTTTGCGTTTTGCAAATTTCCTGTAAAGCTGCCTTCTGTGGACATCATGTCCCACTCATGTATTGTAGAAGTTCCACTAATGGTGATTTTGACAGAATTTTCTGTTAATTTCTGCGCCTCAAGTCGTGGTGCTATCAACAAAATTACGAGGCAAATCAAAAAGCTAATACTTGGAATTATGGTTTTCATAAATTAACATTTTCTAATTAATTAGTCAAATTTACTAATTATTATGTAATTTATACAATGATTATCGTCATAAAAAAATAAACTGTTCAAAATTTGGTACTTGTTGAATGTAACGTTGAAAAACTGAAAACATAAAAATTTGTTAATTAACAAATTATTAAAATTTACGGTTTAGAATTAATTTTAATTTTAACAACTTTATTATTCATTTTCTAAAATTATTCAAGAGGCTGTTCAGGAAATTTACATCGCCACCATTTTGTTTTTATTCATTTTTGAACAAGAAAAATTAATATTTACAAAAGATTTAAATTGAACGAGGGCCTCTTTCCTATTCTTCATATTTCGATTTAGTATAAAACAAGGAAGTCGTTAAAAATTTTATTCCAAATAAAATTTTTTCGTCACAAATTTTGGTACAATTCCCTAATTATACCTAATTTCATACTTTTAAAAAATGCAATGAAAAATTCAGGAATATTTTTACTTATCATGATGATTGTAAACTCTTGTGCGGGTCATAGAGCAGGAAAAATAGCTACCAAAGACGTGGATATAGAGAAATATACACCTTTTACCTTGACGACAGATATGTCGCAGCTCACCAGTTCAGAGAAAAAAATGTTGCCTTATCTTTTCGAGGCGGCAGATATCATGAATGAGCTTTTCTGGTACGAGGCTTATGGCAAAAAAAATGCACTTTTGTCTTATCTACAAGGAGATGCACGCAAATTTGCCGAAATAAATTATGGTCCTTGGGATAGGTTGGCCAATAATAAAGCCTTTGTCGTGGGAATGCCTGAAAAGCCCCTAGGCGCAAATTTTTACCCAACAGATATGAGCAAGGAGGAGTTTGCAAAAGCGGCATTGGCCGACGGGAACAGTCTCTATACCTTTGTTCGACGCGATATGAAAGGGAAACTTTATACGATTCCATATCATCAAATGTTTTCTAAAGAAGTAAAAGCAGCTGCAGATTTGTTGCGACAAGCGGCGGTTTATGCAGAAGATAAAGATTTGAAAAAATACTTGTTGCTGCGGGCAGATGCCTTGCAAAATGATGATTATACGGCTAGTGATTTGGCTTGGATGGATATGAAAAATAATACGATTGATATCATTATTGGTCCTATAGAGACCTATGAAGATAAATTATTCGGGCAAAAAGCTGCACACGAAGCTTATGTTTTGGTAAAGGATAAAAATTGGTCGGCTCGATTGGCAAAATATGCAGATTTCTTGCCAGAATTACAGCAAAACCTGCCCGTAGCTGATCGTTATAAACAAGAAAAACCTGGAACAGATTCAGATTTGAATGCCTATGATGTAATTTATTATGCGGGTGATTGTAATGCGGGAAGTAAGACTATTGCCATTAATTTGCCTAATGACGAATCGGTTCAGTTACAAAAAGGTACACGCAGGCTACAGCTTAAAAATGCTATGCAGGCCAAATTTGATAAAATCCTGATGCCGATATCGAAGGTGTTGGTAGATCCAGCGCAGCAGCATCACGTGAAGTTTGATGCATTTTTTGCCAATACTATGTTTCATGAAGTGGCACATGGTCTGGGCATTAAAAACACGGTCAACAACAAGGGTAGTGTACGTGAGGCTTTGAAAGAGCATGCCTCTGCATTAGAAGAAGGAAAAGCTGATATTCTGGGCTTGTATATGGTGAACCAATTATTGAAAAAAGGCGAATTGGAGGGTGATGTAAAAGATTATTTGGTGACCTTTATGTCTGGGATTTTCAGGTCGGTAAGATTTGGAGCTGGTTCGGCGCACGGAAAAGCCAATATGATTACTTTTAATTACTTCAAAGAGGCGAATGCCTTTTCCCAAAACCCTGATGGCAGCTATCGTGTCAATTTTGAAAATATGGAAAATGCCATGAATAATTTGTCACAACTC
This sequence comes from Flavobacteriaceae bacterium, assembly GCA_030538275.1. GTDB lineage: Bacteria > Bacteroidota > Bacteroidia > Flavobacteriales > Weeksellaceae > Profundicola. The sequence goes on from JAUNUH010000017.1 coordinate 10,610, forward strand.
ATATTGGAATTACAGGGAAATGGTGATTACAATGCTGTAGATAAGCTTTTGAATCAAAAAGGAATTATTCCTGTTGATTTGCAAAAGGATTTGAACAAACTGAATCATATTCCGGTGGATGTAGTTTTTAACCAAGGTTTACATTTTTTGAAATAATCCTAATTTAAGGTACTGATAGCGTTGCGAAACCTAATGAAGGTTTTGGGTGAAATGGATTAATTTTGAAAATATTTTTGGTTGGATTTTAGTTGAATATTACTCTTTGGGCATTATCAATCGTAATATAAGCTGCTAAATATCAGAATATTAATTTTTGTCACGAAATCGAAGATTCGACGGAGTCAATACATGAATTAGAAATTATTAAAATTTAATCAATGAAGTAACCCAAAATCAATAACTTGAATACAAATCATTCATTTAAGCGATAAAATTTGTAAAAAATGTTTGTCGTTTTTATAAAAATTTGTGTATTAGTGGCTAATATATCATGCACTACGAGTTGAATATTATTTGGATTATTAGAAGGAATGAAATAATTAATATGCTGTGAACCATTTTTTGAATACGATAACAGATTCGCCATTAGTGCTTCCAGAAATCGAAATTTGCAGTGATACGCGCAAGCTGCTTAGCGAGGTGAGCGAGGAGTCACAGGTGGTTGTACATTGTAGTATCACGGCACAGTTTCCACAGGATGCGATACGAATTTGGAAAACTACCTATTTGTTTGCGCATGAATCTGCGCATAGGAGTAAATTGATTTTTTTTGAAAACATAACGCTATATCCCGACTGGACCTATATGAAACATGGTGAAACCATTGTTTTTACTTTGATTTTTGGTGGTTTGCCCAAAAGTTGTAGGGTGTTTGATATGGTAGAAGTAATTCCTGAATTGGGTGGATTTGAAGTAAGGAATATTCGTCGTAACCGAACAGATGTGTATTTTGTAGAGTTATAAATGTGGGAAATTTACTTGTTGGGCGGGATTTTTAGCCCGGATTGTAACGGCATCACGGCTTGTGTATGTGCCAAGAAAACCTGGCGTACAGGATTGTAATGGAATGGAAATCCCTGTACGCCAGGGCTTTCTAAACATACACAAGTTGGGATATAGTGGAAAGCCGGATTAAGCTCCTTATAATCAAGCTCTTACAATGATTTTGAATGATTGAAATTCAAAGAATTTTTGTTTTTGGAAAAGGCGCAGACTTGATTTTTCTACTATAATTTGTCTTTGATGGTGTAGAAAATATAATCTGTACGAACGGGTTCGGCGACACCGCTTTGCCTGAAGAGTAGGGCAAGTTGTCCACGGTGATAGGTTCCGTGGTTGGATAAATGATAGTAAATGTCGCCCAGATTGACGGTTGAAATGCCACCTGCAGAGTTTTTGAACGAAATTTCCTCTGATAGAGGTCGATTTTCTAGTTGCGTGAAGGTGATTTGATGATTTTCTTGATTGATGGTAGAAAGTTTTTCTGCTGGATGTATGATCCATCGGTCATTGTCTGGTTTTCCGGTGCAGCGATTGTTCCAGAATATGTGGGAATTGAGGATGTGGCTTATCAATTCTACGGCTCTGTGTGGAAATTTGTCCATTTGGGGCTGCATGACCTCTATGATGTTTTGATTGCACCATTGGTTGTATTTAAAAAAATCAATCAGTCTTTCTTTTGAATTCATTTGTGTTTTTTTTTTAAAGTCCGAAGATAAGGGAATTTGATGAGTTGTTGGCTTATTTTTTATAGTTGTATTGCGGAATTTGTGAAGCTGGTATTGGAAGAAATTTGGATGATAGGGGAGAGTAGGCAGAAAAATAATCAGAAGATAGAAGTGGGGTTCGGGTAGAATTTCATTTCCAAATCTAGGAAATATGTTGTTGGAGTTGTTGAAAAAACAGCTCTAATTCTTTTTTCTTTCGCATACGATCTGACAAGCCAACAAGTGCTATCATAATGAGGATAATAGTTGCCAAAAAATATTCGCCTTTGAAAAACAGAAAAATACTGAGTGCTAGAATTAGGATATATGAAAAAATATAAAATATCTGGTGCACTAACTCGTTTTTGGGATTAATTTCGAATTCATCATTAGAATTGATAATGGCAAATAAGGTTAAACGCCTGTTTCCAAAATTTCTTTTCAACAAAAAGCCTTTTTCTGAGAGGCTTCCAACATATTTTTTTTCATTTATTAATTGCTGAATGCTTTGACGGTGGGTTGGGGTATTGGCTAATTTATTTTTCATTTTTTTGTTTTGCGCAATTCTAGGACGGTAATTTCGGGCCACATGCCCACTCTTCCTGGAAACGCCAGAAATCCAAAACCGCGGTTGACATATAATTTGCGGTTATTTTTTTCATATAATCCGCCCCAGTTTTTATATCTCAATTTTACAGGTGACCATTTGATCAATCCTGGGATTTCTATTCCAAATTGCATTCCGTGGGTGTGTCCAGACAAGGTGAGATGTATTTTTTTGTTGAAATTAATCACATTTTCATATTCTGGTAAATCGTGGTCCCAGTGAGATGGGTCGTGGCTCAATAAGATATTGAAATCATTGGGTAACACCGTGGCAGTAGCTTTTTCCAGGTCGCCATATTTGGGAAAAAAGGCGGCGTGACCCCAATTTTCTACGCCAATGATGTTCAGTCTTTTTCCATTGCGTTCGATTGTGTGTAGGTTGTTACTGAGGGGTAAAAATCCGATTTCACTTTGTATTTCTTTCAATCGAATAATATTCTGTTTCTTTTCTTGTTCGGTAAAATTTCCATAATCGCCATAATCATGATTTCCCATGACGGCATACATACCTTGATTGGCATTGAGTTGAGAAAAAATATCTATAAATGGCTCCATTTCTGTAGCCTCATTGTTCACCATATCGCCGGTAAAGACGATGATGTCCGAGTTTTGGGCGGCAGCCATTTTCACGCCATAATTTACTTTTTGTGCATTATCAAAACTCCCGGCATGAATATCTGAAAGTTGGGTAATGGTGAAGCCATCAAACGCATCTGGAAGATCGTCATAATACAATGTTTTACGAATAACCCGATAACGGTATTTACCCAAAAAAATTCCGTCTAGTACGCTTACAAAGGGTATAGCCGCCAATGCCAATCCTATCCAGGCGGCGGCTTGGCGTCTAGATGGCACGGCCACATCATCTGTCGTATAGCTTTTTAAACTATAGGTAATCAATCTTACGATATCATCCACAATCAGTGAGATGGCCAAAAATATTTTGGGGATGATAAAGAGCGTGAGAAGAATAATAAGCCGTTTAAAATTTGGGGACGAAAAACCACGCCTTTCGTTTAAACTAAAAAACAAAATGCTACCATACAATGCCAGATGTACCAAGATATACAACCACAGACCTGCAGAAGTTTTGTTAATAGTTCTGAATGCGTGAAATGAATAATACTCCAATGCAATCAATACCAGCCAAAAGTACACAGACATACCCACGCCGCGCGAGGCTTTGAGCAAAAATCTGAAAAATGCCATATCCACCATGATTAGGATAATAATCAATGGGATAATAAATGCTCTTATAAACTGCATAGGACTATTCAGGAAATTTGTACAAAACCGCGTTGATGCTCATCCCGGCACCCACACTGGCAAAAACTGTATAGCTCCCTGGATCAAACTTATGATGACCAAGCTGCCCTTTCTGAATCAAATCAAACATCGTAGGAACCGTAGCTACCGATGAGTTTCCAAATTTTTGAATCGTCATAGGGTCTATATCTTTTGGCGCCTCTTTCCCAAATAGTTTGAACAAGCGCATGATCATAGCATGATCCATTTTGGCATTGGCTTGGTGCAGCAAAACCTTTTGCACATCATCAATATCAATACCTGATTGTTCAATCAATCGTTTGATAGCTGCTGGCACCTTGCGCAAGGCATATTCATAGACTTTGCGCCCTTTCATGCTCACGCTGCTGTGTGCACCATCAAAATCCTTGTTCAATGAAGGACCATTGACAAGAAAATCCAGTTCGTCCAGATTATCGGCAATAGTAATATGATTTATAATACCCGTTTTGGCAGAGCCTTCTCTAGCTTCTAGCACAACGGCTCCAGCACCATCTGCAAAAATCATGGCGGTGCGGTCGTGTGGATCCATGGCACGAGACACCATATCAGCCCCTGCCACAAGAATACGCTGTGCAATGCCTGCCTCTATGAGCTGTGAAGCTAGAATCAAAGCCTCTATCCATCCAGGACATCCAAACGTCATATCATACGGCTTGCATTGATTGTTTTTAATTTTCAAAATATGTTTTACCCTTGCAGAAATTGACGGCATTATATCCACTTTTTGCGTAACGGGGTCAATATCACCATAGTTGGTAGCCACCATCACATAGTCTAGTGTTTCCTTATCAATACCTGCATTTTCGATAGCGCGTTCAGCTGCAATAGCTGCCATTTCAGAGTTTCGCATCTCTGGATTGGCGTAGCGTCTTTCCTCTATCTCTGTAATTTCTTTGAGTTTTGCAATAATCTCTTCATTGGATTTATCAATTCTATTGCCCTGTTCATCATAAAACTCATAATCCAAAAAATAATCGTTCCTCACCACATTTGGCGGTAAAAAATGACCCGAACCCGTAATTACTGCATTTACCATAATCAAATAATATTCAGCAAATATATTAAATTGTACTCGTTTAGAATAAATAATCTCAATTAACCCCAATATTAATTATCATACCAATCTGTCCACCAATGATACAGAAAATAATAAAATTTATTTGGGCAACTTAACGGGCTTTTCATTACAATCTGCGCCCGCCAGCCTTGTAAAATGTGGGATGCAGTATATTCTGTACCGCCATATCCCGCATCCCGCATTTTACGAGCGGCTGGCAGACGCAGGATTTCCATTACAATCCCTGTTGCAAACCAATTGAGTTTTGAGTTTTGAATTCAGAGTCATTCCTCTTTCCTCTTTCCTCTTTCTCTTACAAACTATCCAACGGACTTTTGATTTGGCTTTTAGTAACATCGGTAATATGGCAATAGATTTGGGTGGTTTTGATCGAATGATGTCCCAGAAGTTCCTGAATAAAACGTAAATCTGCACCAGAATCCAACAAATGTGTTGCGTAGCTGTGTCGCAGGCCGTGGATACCGATTTGTTTTTTGATTCCGGCTTTTTTCATGGCATCTTTAAAGATGTTTTGGACGCTACGAACAGAATATTGTCCGCCATACTGTCCATTAAACACGAAATCGACTGGCCGGTATGCGTAGAAATAAGCTTCCATATCGGTGAGTACAGATTCTGGGAGGTTCACGATTCGGTCTTTTTTGCCTTTGGCACAGGTGATATGCACTGTCATGGTTTCGCGGTGAATATCGGTAAAGCGCAGGTTCACCACTTCGCTCACACGCAGTCCCATGCCATAGACGAGTTTGAGCACCAGCAGGTGTTTGGAATTATCGATGACAGAAAATAGTTTTTTAATTTCTGATTTGGTGAGGTATCGGGGTAAAGTTTTGGGTGATTTAGGGCGCGGAATGTCAAAAAACATTCGGGGTTGATGAAGCACTTTTTCAAAATAAAATTTCACGGCATTGATACGGCTGTTGAGTTGTTGTTCTTTGATATTTTCTTTTTTGAGGCAATAGAGAAAATAAGATTTCAGCTGTTCGGGTGTGAGTGAATCGACGGTAGTTGATTTGATAAGGATCAGTAGATGTGTGAATTCGCTCACATATGTATTGATGGTGGACTGGCTATAGGCTTTGAGTTGCAATTGTTCAACCAATTGCATTAATGCCAGGTGATTGATGGGGTGAATTTTGTTCAGGTATTTTTCTTCTGGGCTTTTGTGTGGTAATTGGAGTCGGCATCTGATGGCCGGAAAGTCGGGTAGGAACCAGGCTTTTTGTTCTGGGTTCCACCGGGCAGAGGGGAATCGTTCTTTCAGTTCCAATTTGAGTTGTTGCGTATAAGGAAAACGAATCCAAATCACCTCTTTGTTGAGGTGGTTTCCAAAGCTGAAAGAATATTGCTGCAGATCCATTGCGTATTTCAAATAAATAAAAGAACAAAATTAGTCAAAATAAAATAAATATTACATAAAATGCGCAACTGCAAACTCTCTTTGATTGTATGGATTTCAATAGTTTAAATTAATATTTGGAAAAATTTGGATTATTGTACTACTTTCGTATATTTGTGTGTT